>NZ_JANUXO010000004.1:295000-782902 GCF_032335455.1 Amycolatopsis sp. PS_44_ISF1
GCTGAGCACCGTCTCGCCGAGCACGATCAGGGTGAACAGGCCGTACCGCTCGGCGATGTGGTGCGGGTGCCACGGCGTGCCGGCCCGGCGCTCGGCCAGGAACGGTACGGCCAGCTCGAACGCCGCGAACACCATGAACAGCACGATCTGGGCCGCCCCCGACACCGCGAGCCACCCGATCCACAGGAGCTGGCAGACCGTGACGCCTGCCGCGTACCGCAACGCCGTCGCCCGGCACTCGGGAACGGACCGTGCGGCGCGCAGCCACTGCGCGACCATTGCCAGGCGCATCAGCACGTAACCGATGACCATGACGCGAAAGTCCCCGTCGAACCCCTTGGCGACACCCGCGGCGACGGTGAGGCCGCCGGCGATCTGCACCAGGGTGGCGAGCCGGTACGGCACGTCGTCGGTGTCGAAGGCCGAGGCGAACCAGCTGAAGTTCAGCCAGCCCCACCACACGGCGAAGAAGACCAGGGCGAAGCCGAGCACACCGTGGCCCACCTGCCCTTCGGAGAGCTGGTGGTGCAGGTTGGCCGCGGCCTGACCGACGGCGACCACGAAACACAGGTCGAAGAGCAGTTCGAGCGGGGTCGCCACCCGGTGGTGCTCGGCGCTGTCCCGCGACCGCATCGGCCGGTGCCACACCCGGATCCGATTGCCCGGCGACGGCTCCTGGGTCATCAGCTCTCCCCGCACTCAGCTGCACGCAACGCCGTCATCCCAGCATGATCAGGGCGGCCAGGCGAGCGCGACGTCCTCTAGCGGGTGAGATCGGAAGGCAAACGAGAGCAGGGCGGGCCCGGTTCCCCCTCGCCCGGGCCCGCCCAGCCGCCTTCTCCGCACTCATGGCCACACGCGGCACGACTCCCGGCGGTCGCCGCACGGTCCCCCGCGGACGCCGACGATCCCTGCTGGGAGGTGACCAGGAGTGCCCATGCCACGGACGCGGCGGAACTCCCGGCCGCTCGGCCGGTCGACCCATCCCCGGTCGACCGGTCGAAATGCCACTGTAGGTAGCCAAAGTAGCGAGCTGAAGGCTCCATAAGGTCTACCCGGTTGCTCTGAGTAGCACCAGAGCCGGGAGTAACGCATCACTCGGATGGAGCAGCAGAGCCTTCGGACAGTAGTTCACCGGGTGTGGTGCGTGAGCGTGGGTGGTTCACCGGCGGCTGGGAGGTGCCGGATCGGCCGTCGGCACAGTTCGGTGGGTGGGTGGCGGAGGTTCGGGAGTACCGCACCGGACAGGGAAGAATTACCAGGCCGCGGTGAGGGAAGGGGACGACCGCGGAGGTCGGCGGTGACGAGGCCGCACGATGGCGAACGGCGGCGGCGAGTGGCGAGTGGCGAGTGGCGGTGGCGAGTGGCGGGCGGCATCGGGTGGTGCGGGTGGCGTCGGGAAGTGGATGAAGGGCAGCGGCGGCGGGCAGGTGGCTGCGGTGGGTGGCAGATGGCGGTGGCGGGGAGCGGAGGGAGGGCAGCGGCGGCGGGCGACGGCAGCTGGCGGTAGTGGGTGGCGGTGGCAGGCGGCGGTTCAGGCGCGGTGCACGTCGGCGGTGTCCTGGTCGGTGCGGGGGGAATCGGCGGAGCCGGATCGGGTTCGCCGGGCTCGTAGTTCGAGGATGGCGACCGCCAGGGCGACGCAGGTCAGCGCGGCCGCGCAGCACATCGCCACGGACAGGGCCGTCGGGTAGTGGCCACCGGAGGACACCACCACCGACTGGAACACCGAGGCGAGTACCGCGGTGCCGATCGCGGTGCCGATTCGCTGGCCGGTTTGCAGGGCTCCACCGGCTACGCCCGCCATCTCCGTGGGTACGCACTCCAGGGTCAGGGTGGTGTTCGGCGAGATCACCATGCCGCCGCCGATTCCGCCGACCAGCAGTGGTGCCGCCACGGCGAAGCCGGCCACCGAAGGCGGGACCAGCGGCACCACCAGCGCGACCGTCAGCAGGCCCAGCGCGACCAGGCTGAGGCCGGTGACGGTGAGGCGCCGGCCCCAGCGCGGCACGAGCCGTCCGGCGACCGCCGCGGCCACGGCCGAGCCGAGGGCGAACGGGGTGACCGACAGGCCGGATTGCAGTGGCGTGTAACCGAGGCCCTGCTGGAAGAACAGCGCGAACACCAGCCAGATCCCGGCGAACCCGCAGAAGTACAGCGCCCCGACGGCGGCGCCGCTCGCGTAGCCGGGCGTCGTGGTGAACAGGCGGGTGTCCAGCAACGGGGAACGGCCCGTGCGCGCCCGGCGATGTTCCCAGCGGACGAACAGCACGCCGAAGACCACCGCGATGGGGAAGAGCCACCAGAGCTTCTCGATCCCGTCCTGCTCGGTCTCCACGAGCGGGAGCAGCACCCCGAGCACCGCGATCGCCAGCAGCACCATGCCGACGAAGTCGATCTGCGAAGCCAGCCGCACCGTCCGGCGCTCCGACTTCGGCAGCAGCCGCAGGGCCAGCGCGAACGCGACGATGCCGATGGGGACGTTCACGTAGAACACCCACCGCCAGCCGTTCGGATCGCCGAACACGGCCAGGATGAAGCCGCCGAGCACCGGGCCCACCGCGGTCGAGATGCCCACCACTGCGCCGAACAGGCCGAACGCGCGACCGCGCTCGGCGCCGCGGAAGAGGTCCTGGATCAGGCCGCTGTTCTGCGGAGTGAGCAGGCCGGCCGCGACCCCCTGGGCGAGCCGCGCGAGCACCAGCGTGGTCGGGTCCGTGGCCGCGCCGGCCAGCGCGCTGGTGGCGACGAACGCGAACAACGCGATGAGGAACATCCGGCGGCGGCCCAGCGCGTCGCCGAGCCGGCCGCCGGCCACCAGCACCAGGCCGAACGACAGCGCGTACCCCGAGACCACCCACTGGATCGCGCCGCTGCCGGTGTGCAGGTCGCGCTGGATCGAGGGCAGGGCGGTGTTCACGATGCTGACGTCGAGCAGGCTCATGAACCCGGCGGTCAGGGTGACGGCGAGGGCACGCCAGCGCTTCGGGTCCGGCTGGTAATCGGACATCAGGCGCTGGTTCCGGGGTGGCGGCGCGGTCCGGTGGCGGGACCCGGCGCCTCGGTGCGGACGGACAGGCGGGCGACGGAATCGTGCGGCACCAGCGAAAAACCTCCCTGAAGCCGACGGCTTCCCGGTTCCGGCGGCGAAATGGCCCTGGACCTGCAGCCTAACCCGCTCGCTCCGGTGCGGCTCGGCGAAGATCCGCCCGTGCCCGGTTCCGGAAGGGGCCCCCGGCCGAGGAAACTTCGGCCAGGGGATTGCGCAAGGGCTTGAGCGCCACCGGCCGGGGTGCCCGGCGTGGACGGCACGCCGAGGCGGGTGGCGCGGGCCGTCGTGCGCGGGCGAAACCGGTATCCACCGCTGCGCCACCCGCCGTGGCGGACCCGGTCTCCCCCGCACCACTGCGCTTCCTCTCGACACGACCCCACTCCGTTCTCCCCCGGCCCTCGCCGGTGGATCGAACACATGTTCGCATCCAGCCCCGACAGAAACTGCGCCCCCCGAACCGCCCCAGGCGTGAGACCGACCACAACAGCCCCTCGTCCCCGCAGTTCACCTGCCGTTCGCGGGGCGCCGGCCCCGGGCGCGGACTGCATCGCTTGACATCAGTTCGGCCGATCTTCACGATCTCGTTCCATGAACCTGTCCGACAGCCAGACAGGTGAGCCCGGTCCCCGTCGTGTCAGTGCCATGGAGGCCGTGCTGGCTCACCTGCGGCGGTCCATCGAGCGCGGGGACCACGCGGTCGGCGACAAACTGCCGTCCGAAGCCGAGCTCAGCCGGGAGTTCGAGGTCAGCCGGTCGGTGGTCCGGGAGGCGCTGCGCGGGCTTCAGGCGCTCGGGCTGACCGTCTCGCGCACCGGCAAGGGCACGTTCGTCACGGCCAGCGGGCCGGCCGAGAACCCGATCTTCGGCAGCTACTCCGCGCGCGACCTGTTCGAGGTGCGCCGCCACGTCGAGATCCCCGTCGCCGCGTACGCCGCGCTCAGGCGCAGCCCCGACCACCTCGACCTGCTCAGCCACCTCGTCGAGCGCATGGACGCCGAAACCGACAACACGGCCTGGGTCGCGCTCGACTCCCTCTTCCACATCAGCATCGCGCAGGCCTCGGGCAACCCGGTGTTCGCCAAGGTGATCGAGGAGATCCGCGACGCCCTGGCCCGCCAGTCGGCCTTCCTGAACCAGCTCGGCGACCGGCGGGCCGAGTCCACCGTGGAGCACCGGCGGATCGTCGCGGCGATCGCCGCGGGCTCCGAGACCGCAGCCGTGGCCGCGATGACCGAACACCTCGAGCACGTCGAGACGACCTTGACCACGATCGTGCGGCCGGCCCGCGCGCCGCAGCAGAACGAGAAAGACTGACACCGTGAGCGAACAGACCCTGCAGCCCACCGAGGGCGAGAGCGGGCACCGAGACGCGGGCGACGCGGGCTACAACAAGGCCCTGAAGTCGCGCCACATCAACATGATCGCCATCGGCGGCGCGATCGGGACCGGGCTGTTCCTCGGTGCGGGCGGGCGGCTGGCGCAGGCCGGGCCGGCGCTGGCCATCGTGTACGCCGTGTGCGGACTGTTCGCGTTCTTCGTGGTGCGCGCCCTCGGCGAGCTGATCCTGCACCGGCCCTCCTCGGGCGCGTTCGTCTCGTACGCGCGGGAGTTCATGGGCGAGAAGGGCGCGTACGTCGCCGGCTGGATGCACTTCCTGAACTGGTCGACCACGGGCATCGCGGACATCACCGCGATCGCCCTGTACGCGCACTTCTGGTCGTTCTTCACCCCGGTGCCGCAGTGGGTGCTGGCGCTGATCGCGCTCGCGGTGGTGCTGACGCTGAACCTGGTTTCGGTGAAGCTGTTCGGCGAGATGGAGTTCTGGTTCGCCATCATCAAGGTCGCCGCGCTGGTCCTGTTCATGGTCGTCGGCATCGTGCTGCTGGTCACCCGGCACCCGGTGGACGGCATCGCGCCCGGCCCGCAGCTGATCGCGAGCCACGGCGGGATCTTCCCGGCCGGGGTGCTGCCGATGGTGCTGATCGTGCAGGGCGTGGTGTTCGCGTACGCCTCGATCGAGCTGGTCGGCGTCGCCGCGGGCGAGACGGAGGACCCGAAGAAGATCATGCCGAAGGCGATCAACTCGATCATGTGGCGGATCCTGGTGTTCTACGTCGGCTCGGTGGTGCTGCTGGCGATGCTGATGCCGTGGAGCTCCTACTCCGCCGGCCAGAGCCCGTTCGTCACGGTGCTCTCGCACCTGGGCGTGCCGGCCGCGGACAGCGTGATGAACCTGGTGGTGCTGACCGCGGCGATGTCCAGCCTGAACTCCGGGCTCTACTCCACCGGCCGCATCCTGCGCTCGATGTCGATGGCCGGCTCGGCGCCGAAGTTCACCGGCGTGATGAACCGCAACCAGGTGCCCTACGGCGGCATCCTGCTGACCGCGTCGGTGTGCGTGCTCGGGGTGGCGCTGAACTACCTGGTGCCCAAGGACGCGTTCGAGATCGTGCTGAACTTCGCCGCCGTCGGCATCCTCGGCACCTGGGCCATCATCGTGCTCAGCCACCTGCTGTTCGTGCGCAAGGCCCGGCGCGGCGAGGTGACGCGGCCTTCGTTCCGGCTGCCGTTCTCGCCCTACACCGAGGTCGCGACGCTGCTGTTCCTGCTGGCCGTGGTGGTGCTGATGGGCTTCGACCGCACCGGGCGGATCACCCTGATGGCGCTGCCGGTGATCCTCGTGGCGCTGGTCGTCGGCTGGTTCTGCGTGCGCAAGCGGATCGACATGAGCGCGTTCGAAGGGGCCGAGTCGTGACGCCCGGGCACGTGCCGCTGGTCCACCTGCTGCGCGGCGGCATGGTCGAAGGCGTCCACCACGGCTCAGTGGTGGCGCTCGCGCCGGACGGCTCGACGCTGTTCGAGGTCGGCGACCCGGACACCCCGATGTACCCGCGCTCCACGGCGAAGCCGCTTCAGGCCGTCGCCATGGCGAGGCTCGGGCTGCGGCTCGACGCGGCCGGGTTCGCCATCGCCTCGGCCAGCCACTCCGGTGAGTCCCAGCACCTGCGGGCCGCGGCCGCCGTGCTGGCCGGGGCCGGCATCCCGGCCGAGGAGCTGCGCAACCCCGAGGACTACCCGTTCGACCCGATCGTGCGCGACGCCTGGATCGCCGACGGCCGCAAACCGGATCGGCTGGCCCACAACTGCTCCGGCAAGCACGCCGCGATGCTGGTCACCTGCCGGGAGAACGGCTGGCCGGCCGAGAGCTACCTCGACCCGGGCCACCCGCTGCAGCAGGCGATCCGCGCGACGGTCGAGGACCTGACCGCACAGCCGGTGGCCCGCGTGGCCGTCGACGGTTGCGGCGCCCCGCTGTTCGCCGTCTCGCTGCGCGGGCTGGCGAAGGCCGCTTCGCGCATCGCGACGGCCGCCGCAGGTACGCCGGAATTTCTTGTCGCCCAGGGGATCCGGCAGCACCCCGAGCTCGTGGGCGGCTCCCGTCGCGACGTCACGGCGCTGATGCGGGCCGTGCCGGGGCTGATCGCGAAGGACGGGTTCGAGGCGGTCCAGCTGGCCGCGCTGCCGGACGGCACGGCGGTGGCGGTGAAGATCGCCGACGGCGGCGACCGCGCCCGTCCGCCGGTGCTCGCCGCCGCGCTCGGGCTGTGCGGAGTCGACGGCGGGCGGCTCGAACCGTTCTCCAGCGACACCCTCCGGGTGACCGGGGCACTGGCCGAACTCCGCCGCGCGGCCTGAATTCCCCCGGAAGTGGATGCCCGCTCCGGATTGCCGGGAAGCGGGTAGCTTCGGAGGCGAGTCACACCGCGAAAGGGGACCTCTGTGCTGAACCGTCTCGTCGACCGGCTGCTGGGCCTGCCCAGGGCCGAGGGTCCGGCGCCAGTGGTCACGAAGGACCTGCGGGTGCCGATGCCCGACGGCGTCCACCTCTTGGCCGACCACTACGCCCCGGTCGGCGCGCACACCGGGCCGGTGGTGCTGATCCGCACGCCGTACGGCCGCACCGGGCTGCCGGCGAAGCTGTTCGGCGAGACCTTCGCCCGTCACGGGCTGCAGACGGTCATACAGAGCACCCGCGGCAGCTTCGGCTCGGGCGGTGAGTTCCGGCCGTTCCACCTGGAGCGGGAAGACGGCATCGCGACCGCCGAGTGGCTCCGCGCGCAGCCGTGGTGCGACGGGCGGCTGGCCACGGCCGGCGCGAGCTACCTCGGATATACGCAGTGGGCGCTCGGTCCGTACCTCGACCCGCCGTTGGAGGCGATGTGCCTCGGCGTCACGGCCTCGCAGTTCCTCGGCAACTTCTACCCGGGCGGGGTGCTCGCGGCCGACGACATGGTGTCGTGGTCGAGCGCGATCGGCCGGCAGGAGCAGCGGTTCGCCGGGCTGCCGAACCCGTTCCAGACCCGCAAGACCCGCGCGGCCATGGCGCACCTGCCGGTCAGCGGGGCCGACGTCGCCGCCATTGGGAAGCCGGTGAAATTCCTGGAAGACGTGACCGCGCACGCGGAGCCGGGCGACGACTACTGGGCCATGTCCGACCACAGCGCCCAGGTGGCCGGCCTGACCGTGCCGGTGACCATGGTCAGCGGCTGGTACGACCTGTTCGTCCGGACCCAGCTGCAGGACTTCGTCACCCTGCAGAACGCCGGGCGCGCGCCGCGGATCACCATCGGCCCGTGGTCGCACGGCGAACCGGCCAGCCTGCGCGTGATGATCCAGGACCAGCTGGGTTTCCTGCGCGCGCACCTGATGGGCGACCGCACGCAGTTGCAGCGCTCCCCCGTGCGGATCTACCTGCAGCAGGCTTCGACCTGGCTCGACTTCGAGCAGTGGCCGCCCGCGTCCACGCCGGCCGACTCGCACCTGCGCCCGGTCGGCGGGCTGGGTGCGGCCTTCGACGGGCAGGCCCGGCCCACCCCGTTCACCTACGACCCGGCCGACCCGACGCCCGCGGTGGGCGGCCCGCTGCTCAGCGGCACCAACAAGCAGCAGGACAACAAGGACGTCGAGGCGCGCGACGACGTGCTGGTGTTCACCGGCGAGCCGCTGGCGGCCGACCTCGACGTGATCGGCGACGCGAGCGCCACCGTGTTCGTGCGCACCGAACTCGGCCACGCGGACGTGTACGTGCGGATCTGCGACGTCGACCCGGGTGGGCTGTCCCGCAACGTCACCGACGGCATCCTGCGGCTGCGCCCGGGGATCCCGGCGGCCGGCGCCGACGGCGTGGTGGAGGTCGAGGTCCCCCTGGACCCGACCGCCTACCGCTTCCGCCGCGGGCACCGGCTGCGCGTGCAGGTCGCGGGCGGCGCGTTCCCGCGTTTCGCCCGCAACCACGGCACCGGCGAACCGGTGACCACCGCCGTGGACGGCCGGCCGAACCGGTTCGAGGTGTTCCACGACGCGGCGCACCCGTCGCGGATCACGCTGCCCGTCTTCACCCGCTGAACGGCACCACCCGCTGGTGGCTGGTGAGCCGGCCGTCGTCGTGCAGCACGTGCAGCAGCAGCGACGGCGGCCCCTCGTGGTCGAGCGGCCCGCCCTCGTCCCAGCCCCGGTCGGCGCCGGGCTCGACCGGCAGCAGGGAGCCGGACACCACGCCGGGCGCGATGCGCACGGGCACGCCCGCGAACGTCGTGCCCGCCCCGGTGTGGACGTGGCCGCAAAGCAGAGCGGCGATCCCCAGATGCCGGGTCACGACCTCGGCCAGCCGGTCCTGCCCGGTCTGGCGGATCGCGTCCACCAGCGGGATGCCGACCGCCACCGGCGGGTGGTGGAACGCCACGAGCGAAGGGCCTTCGTGGGCGGTGAGCACTTCGTCCAGCCACACCAGCGTTTCGTCGGCGAGGTAGCCGGCATCGCGACCGGGGATGGTCGAATCGCACAGGGCGACCAGGACTCCGCCGACGTCGGTGGCCACGTTCACCGGCTCGTCGCCCGGTGGCTGGCCCAGCAGGATCTCGCGGAACGGCGCCCGGGCGTCGTGATTGCCGGGGCAGACGAGCACCGGCGACGGGTGCTCGAGCAGCTCGGCGGCGCGGCGGTACTCCTCGGGCGCACCGTGGTCGGCGAGGTCGCCGGTGACCAGCACCGCCTCCACCGGCCGGGCCAGGTTCCCCAGGTAGTCCAGCACCGCCGCGGCGCGGGCGTCGGCGCGCTCGCCGCCGTCGAGGTGGAGATCGGACAGGTGCGCGAAAACCCGCACGCGGATCAGCCCCTTTCCAGGTGAGCCAACGACTTCATCCAATTACCGCCTCGTACCGCTTCAGCAGCGGCTTGGTCGGCTCGATCAACCGGACCAGGTACGGATTTCCGCAGCGGGACAGCAACAGCGCGGGCCAGCGTTCGTCCACAGCGGACAGATCCGTCCCCTCGGCCAGCCGGTCGAGCCGGTCCGGCAGCGAGGACAGGGGCGAGCGGCGAGGTCCAGCGCGGCGAACAGCAGCCCGCGGTCGGCCGGCCCGATCGGCGCCTCACGCAACGGGGTCCGGCTCCTGGTCATGATCGGCAGTATTGCCGACGGAAAGCCACTGCTGTATTCAGTGGACATGGTCTTCCAGCCCGCCGATGTCGCCCGTGCCCGGGCCGAAACGCCCGGCTGCGCCGGCGTCGCCCACTTCAACAACGCCGGCTCCGCACTTCCCCCGGCGCGGGTCACCGACACGGTCGTCGACTACCTGCGCCGCGAAGCACTCATCGGCGGTTACGAGGCTGCCGAAGCGGCGGCCGAACGCACGCAGGCGGTGTACGCCTCGGTCGCACGGCTGCTCAACGCCGACGTCGACGACATCGCGCTGACGGACAACGCGACCCGCTCGTGGCAGGCGATCTTCTACGCGCTGCGGTTCGGACCCGGCGACCGGATCCTGACCTCGCGCGCCGAGTACGCGAGCAACGCGATCGCCTTCCTGCAGGTGGCTCGGCGCACCGGCGCCCGCGTGGAGGTGGTGGCCGACGACGCCGACGGCCAGCTCGACGTCGACGACCTTCGAGCCCGCATCGACCAAGACGTGAAGCTCGTCGCCGTCAGCCACGTGCCGACCCAGGGCGGGCTGGTGAACCCGGCCGAGGCGATCGGCGCGGTGACCTCGGCCGCGGGCGTCCCGTACCTGCTCGACGCGTGTCAGTCGGCCGGGCAGATCCACCTCGACGTGGCCCGCATCCGGTGTGACGCGCTGAGCGCCACCGGCCGCAAGTACCTGCGCGGGCCGCGCGGCACCGGGTTCCTCTACGTGCACCCGAGGCTGCGTGACCGGCTGGAGCCGGCGATGCTCGACCTGCACTCGGCCACCTGGGTGTCCCCGGCGGAGTACGTGGTGGATCCGACGGCGAAGCGGTTCGAAGTCTGGGAGCGCGACTTCGCCGCCACCCTCGGTCTCGGCGCCGCCGTCGACTACGCGCTGGAGTGGGGGCTGCCGGCGATCGAAGCGCGAGTGGCCGGGCTGGCCGCGACGATGCGCTCACGGTTCGGCGAGATCCCGGGCGTGCGGGTCCACGACGTGGGCGCGCGCCGGTCCGGGCTGGTCACGTTCAGCCTCGACGGGCGGCCGGCCGAGCAGGTCAAGACCAGCCTGGGGGCCGCGGGGATCAACACCAGCGTCACCCACGCCCCCTCGGCGCAGTACGACTTCACCGCCCGCGGCCTGCCCGACCTGGTCCGCGCTTCGGTGCACTACTACAACGACGACGAGGAGATCGACCGGCTGGTGCGCGAGGTGACCCGGCTGGCTCAGGACTCCCGCAGCAGCTGACGGGCGATGACCAGCTTCTGGATCTCGCTCGTGCCCTCGTAGATCCGGAACAGCCGCGCGTCGCGGTAGATCCGCTCGACCGTGACGCCGCGCAGGTAGCCGGCCCCGCCGTGCACCTGGACGGCGCGGTCGGCCACCCGGCCGAGCATCTCCGTGCAGAACAGCTTGGCCGAGGACGGGCCGAGCCTGCGGTCCTCGCCCGAGTCGTACGCCGCGGCCGCCTCGTGCACCATCGCGCGCCCGGCCGCGAGCTCGGCGTGGGATTCGGCCAGCAGCGCCTGCACCAGCTGGTATTCGCCGATCGGACGGCCGCCCTGGCGAGCGGTGCGGGCGTAGTCGACCGCCTCGCGCAGCGCTCGTTCGGCCATCCCGACGCACAGCGCGGCGATGTGCAGCCGGCCGCGGGCCAGCGACGCCATCGCGATCCGGTAGCCCTGGCCCTGCGCGCCGACCAGCGCGGACTCCGGCACCTCGACCTCGTCGAAGAACACCTCGGCGGTCCACGCGCCGGCCTGGCCCATCTTCTTGTCGTGCGGCCCGACGGTGACGCCCTTCGAGCCGGCGGGCACGAGCAGCGCGGAGATCCCGTCCCGGCCGGTGCTCTCCGGCGTGGTCCGGGCGAAGACCACGAACAGCTCGGCCAGCGGGGCGTTGGTGATGAAGCGCTTGACCCCGCTGAGCCGGAACCCCTCGCCGTCGCGCACCGCGCGGCTGGTCAACCCGCTCGGGTCCGAGCCCGCCTCGGCCTCGGTCAGCGCGAACGACGCGATCGCCTGCCCGGCGGCCAGCCGCGGCAGCCAGCGGGTGCGCTGCTCCGGCGTGCCGTACCCGACGATCGCCTGGCCCGCGATGCCGTTGTTGGTGCCGAACAGCGAGCGGAAGGCCGGGGTCGTGTAGCCCAGCTCGACCGCCAGCCGGACGTCCTCGGCCAGGCCGAGGCCGAGGCCGCCGTACTCCTCCGGCAGGGCCCAGCCGAACAGGCCGAGCCCGGCCGCCTTCGCCCGGACCTCGGCGGGAATCTCGTCCCGCTCGTCGATCTCGGCCTCGCGGGGCACGACCTCCTTGCGCACGAAATCGCGCACGGCGGCCAGCACCTGTCCGAAGTCTTCGGCGTCCACCCGTACCTCCACGTCGTCTTCCAGGCCCACGCTAGCCCGCGACATCGACGCGGAACCCGTCGGCGGGCACCACCGCGCGCGGGTCGGCGCCGAGCGCACGAACCCACTCCGCCCGCAGTTCGTCGAAGATCGCGGCGGAGCGAGTCGAGGCCCCGCGACGTCAGGCGACCGATTTACGCCGGGTCGTCCACGCGCTCGACGTACCCGTACAGGGGCAGCTTGAAGCCGGGTTCGTATCCGAAGCCGTCGCCCGCCTGGCGACCTCACCGGCCTGGAGGCGTTCCTCGCGGCGGCACCGCTGCCCCGAGCCTGACCGGGTCCGCCCAGGCGGGTTCCGGTGCGCACGGGATTTTTCTGCCGAAGATCACCCGTTCGGCGCAAGGCAAGAACGTATCCCGCGGCCGTCCCGGATCCTCCTGAACCCGCCTACCCGCGGCTCGCCGGGTCTGTCGAGGGGGCAGACCCGGCGCCCGGGCGGTGCACGAAGGCCTCCACCCGGCCGTGGTCGGGTGGAGGCCTTCGGCTCGTCGAGGTGGGCGCAGCAGGGTTCGAACCTGCGACCGCTCGGGTGTAAACCGAGTGCTCTTCCGCTGAGCTATGCGCCCCGTGGACGGCGCCCGCGGCCCGGGCGAACTCGGGAACGCGGGCACCGCCGGGAAGATCGTCAGGCCAGTTCGGCCACGGCCTTCTTCCAGGCCTGCTGGTCGCGGGCCTCGCCGGGCTGGTTGACCTCGGCGAAGCGCACCACCCCGCCGGTGTCGATCAGGAAGGTGCCGCGCAGCGCGAGACCGGCCTTGTCGTTGAAGACGCCGTACGCCTGCGCCACCTCGCCGTGCGGCCAGAAGTCCGACAGCAGCGGGAACTGGTAGTTCTCCTGCTCGGCCCAGACCTTCAGCGAGAAGACCGCGTCGCAGGAGATGCCCAGGACCTGGACCCCCTTCGTGTCGTAGGCGGAGAACTCGTCGCGCAGCTGGCAGAGCTCCCCGGTGCAGACCCCGCTGAACGCGAAGGGGAAGAACACCAGCAGCACCGGCTTCTCGCCCTTGAAGGAGGACAAGGTGACGGGCTGCTTGTCGTAGTCGTTGAGCGTGAAGTCAGGGGCTGGTGAGCCGACCTCGACGGTCATGCGGCGATTCCTCTCCGGAGCGAACACGTGCCTGCGCCGGCCACACTATCGTGTCAGCGGCGCAGGCCCGGGCTCAGCGCTGTCTGGCCTTCGAGGACTTCGGCGACACCAGCCTCGTGCCGACCCAGTCGGCGCTCACGCTGATGTTGGCCGTCTGCGCCAGGCCGACCTGCGGTACGGCCTCGGCGATCTCGCTCGGCTCGACGTGCCCGGGCTGACCCGTCTTCGGAGTGAGCACCCAGATCACGCCGTTCTCGTCCAGCGGAGTCCTGACCTCGATGAGGGTGTCGCCCAGGTCGCCGTCGTCTTCGCGCCACCAGAGCAGCACGACCTCGACGACGTCGTCGGCGTCCTCGTCCAGGAGCTCACCACCGATCTCCTCTTCGATGGCGGCACGAACGTCTTCATCGACGTCCTCGTCCCAGCCGATCTCCTGGACCACCATGTCCGGCTTGATGCCAAGCCTCTCGGCGACGCTGGCGTTGCCGGCGTCTCCCGCGGCGACCACTGCTTCCACTCCTCCAACTACGACGGAGCGTGGCGTTCGGCCGGCCCTTCGGACCGGGACGGACCGCCACACTCGGGGTACACGGTTGTCATAGCGAACACTGGCGCGGCGCTGCGCGCAACCGTCCACACCGGATCTTCGACAACTCGTGTCGCAGCGCAGGGGCTCCCGGGGCCGTCGCGCGACCCCGGGACGGGTGTCCGAGACCAGTGTCCCACGACCGCTCCGGGCGGTGCCGGAAACCTCTCCCCTAGGCTGGGGGAGAAAAACGCGCGCGCGTTACACCGCGCACGGGGAGTGGCGCAGCCGGGTCACCCCTTGTTACCGCCCAGTAGTGGTGACGGGGGCGGGCCGGGGGCGACGACGGGTGAGCGGCGAACACTCCCACCCGAGAGCACAACCAGCTACAAGGAGACCCCTTGGCCCCGCAGAACGACGGCGCCTCCGGCAAGGAGACCCCGGCACGCGTACGCGTCATCCGTGACGGACTGGCGGCGCACCTGCCCGACATCGACACCGACGAGACGGCCGAGTGGCTGGACTCCTTCGACGAGGCGCTGGCCAGGGGTGGCCAGCAGCGGGCGCGGTACCTGATGCTGCGCCTCCTGGAGCGCGCGCGCGAGCGCAACGTCGGCGTGCCCGCCCTGACCTCCACGGACTACGTCAACACCATCCCCACGGAGAACGAGCCGTGGTTCCCCGGCGACGAGGAGCTCGAGCGCCGCTACCGCGCCTACATCCGCTGGAACGCGGCCATCATGGTGCACCGCGCGCAGCGGCCGGGCGTCGGCGTCGGCGGGCACATCTCGACCTACGCCTCGTCCGCGGCGCTGTACGAAGTGGGCTTCAACCACTTCTTCCGCGGCAAGGACCACTCGGGCGGCGGCGACCACGTCTACATCCAGGGCCACGCCTCACCGGGCATCTACGCCCGGGCGTTCCTGGAGGGCCGCCTGTCCGAGCAGCAGCTCGACGGCTTCCGCCAGGAGTACTCGCACGCCGGCGAGGGCGGCGGCCTGCCCTCGTACCCGCACCCGCGGCTGATGCCGGAGTTCTGGGAGAACCCGACGGTGTCCATGGGCCTCGGCCCGATGAACGCCATCTACCAGGCCCGGTTCAACCGCTACCTGCGCGACCGCGGCATCAAGGACACCAGCGACCAGCACGTCTGGGCGTTCCTCGGCGACGGCGAGATGGACGAGCCGGAGTCGCGCGGGCTGATCCACGTGGCCGCGGGCGAGGGCCTGGACAACCTGACCTTCGTGATCAACTGCAACCTGCAGCGGCTCGACGGCCCGGTGCGCGGCAACGGCAAGATCATCCAGGAGCTCGAGGCCTACTTCCGGGGCGCGGGCTGGAACGTGATCAAGGTCATCTGGGGTCGCGAGTGGGACTCGCTCCTGCACGCCGACCGCGACGGCGCGCTGGTCAACCTGATGAACACCACGCCGGACGGCGACTTCCAGACCTACAAGGCCAACGACGGCGCGTTCGTCCGCGAGCACTTCTTCGGCCGCGACCCGCGGGCGAAGGAGCTGGTCAGCGACCTGTCCGATGCCGACGTCTGGAACCTCAAGCGCGGCGGCCACGACTACCGCAAGGTGTACGCGGCCTACAAGGCGGCCATGGAGCACAACGGCCAGCCGACGGTGATCCTGGCGCACACCATCAAGGGCTACGGCCTCGGCCCGTCGTTCGAGGGCCGCAACGCCACGCACCAGATGAAGAAGCTCACACTCGACGACCTCAAGCTGTTCCGCGACTCCCAGCGGATCCCGATCAGCGACGAGGAGCTCGAGCGCGACCCGAAGCTGCCGCCGTACTACCACCCGGGCGCGAACTCGCCGGAGATCGAGTACATGGTCGGGCGCCGCAAGACGCTCGGCGGCTTCCTGCCCGAGCGCCGGCCGAAGGCGGCCAAGGCCCTGGTGCTGCCCGGCGACAAGGTCTACGAAGGCGTCCGCAAGGGCTCGGGCAAGCAGGAGGTCGCCACCACCATGGCGTTCGTCCGGCTGGTCCGCGAGCTGGCCAAGGACTCCGAGATCGGCAAGCGGATCGTGCCGATCATCCCGGACGAGGCCCGCACCTTCGGCCTCGACTCGATGTTCCCGACGGCCAAGATCTACAACCCGCACGGCCAGACCTACACCTCGGTCGACGCGAGCCTGATGCTGGCCTACAAGGAGTCCGAGAAGGGCCAGCTGCTCCACGAGGGCATCAACGAGGCCGGCTCGACCGCGTCGTTCACCGCGGTGGGCACCTCCTACGCCACCCACGGCGAGCCGATGATCCCGATCTACATCTTCTACTCGATGTTCGGGTTCCAGCGCACCGGTGACGGGCTGTACGCGGCGGCGGACCAGATGGCCCGCGGCTTCGTGCTCGGCGCCACGGCGGGCCGCACCACGCTGACCGGGGAGGGCCTGCAGCACGCCGACGGGCACTCGCTGCTGCTGGCGGCGACCAACCCGGCGGTGGTGGCCTACGACGCCGCGTACTCCTACGAGATCGCGCACATCGTCAAGGACGGCCTGCGCCGGATGTACGGCGAGACCGGCCCGGACGGCAACGGTGAGAACGTCTTCTACTACATGACGATCTACAACGAGCCGTACCAGCAGCCCGCCGAGCCGGCGGACCTC
The DNA here is from genome assembly GCF_032335455.1 of Amycolatopsis sp. PS_44_ISF1. Taxonomy (NCBI): domain Bacteria; kingdom Bacillati; phylum Actinomycetota; class Actinomycetes; order Pseudonocardiales; family Pseudonocardiaceae; genus Amycolatopsis; species Amycolatopsis sp. PS_44_ISF1. Next base: position 311,156 of record NZ_JANUXO010000004.1, read on the forward strand.
GACGTGGACGGTCTGCTCAAGGGCCTCTACAAGTACGCCGACGCCCCGTCCGGCGACGGCCCGGAGGCCCAGATCCTGGTTTCCGGCGTCACCATGCCGGACGCGCTGCGGGCCCAGCGGATGCTGGCCGAGGAATGGGGCGTGCGGGCGGCGGTGTGGTCGGCGACCTCGTGGACCGAGCTGCGCCGCGAAGCCGTGGCGATCGACCACGACAACCTGCTCTACCCGGGCGACGCCCCGCGGGTGCCGTACGTGACCGAGGTGCTTTCGGGCGCGAACGGCCCGATCGTGGCGGTGTCGGACTGGATGCGCGCGGTGCCGGACCTGATCCGCCCGTGGGTGCCCACCGACATGCTCACGCTCGGCACGGACGGGTTCGGCTTCTCCGACACCCGCCCGGCGGCGCGGCGCAAGTTCCTGGTCGACGCCCAGTCGATCGTGGTCGGCGCGCTGACCGCGCTGGCCAAGCGCGGCGAGGTCGAGCAGGACAAGGTGATCGAGGCGGCGCGCAAGTACCGCATCGACGACGTGTCGGCCGCGGGTCCGCAGACCTCGGACTCGGGCAGCGCGTAACCGGGACGCCTCGCTCTGGGGCCCTCCGGGACGCACCGTGCCCGGAGGGCCCCTTGGTCTTCGTGGGGTCTTCACGGCCTTCGCGGCGGCGGCTAGGGTAGAGGTCGGATGTATTTCGGATGCGTGAGGAAGGGTGATCGAACGTGACCCAGCGTCGCCTGCCGCGGCCGAGCGAACTGAAGCAGATCCTGCGGCCCAAGCCGATCGTGCTCAACCCGACCGACCGGCGGCTGGCCGGCGCCCACACCATCGCCGACCTGCGGACGATCGCGCGCCGGCGCACCCCGCGCGCCGCGTTCGACTACACCGACGGCGCGGCCGAGCTGGAGGACAGCCTCCGCCGGGCCCGCCAGACCTACCGGCGGGTGGAATTCCACCCCCACGTGCTGCGTGGCGTGTCCGATGTGGACACGAGCACGGAGATCCTCGGCCGCCGCTCGGAGCTGCCGTTCGCCTTCGCGCCCACCGGGTTCACCCGGATGATGCAGCACGAGGGCGAGCGCGCGGTGGCCAGGGTGGCCCAGCGCAACGGCCTCCCGGTGAGCCTGTCCACCATGGGCACCACCTCGATCGAAGACCTCGCCGAGGCCGCGCCGGACGCACGCCGGTGGTTCCAGCTCTACGTCTGGAACGACCACGGCGCGGGTGAAGATCTGATGAATCGGGCCTGGGAGAACGGGTACGACACCCTGCTGCTGACCGTCGACACCCCGGTGGCCGGCGCCCGCCTGCGCGACGTCCGCAACGGGCTGACCATCCCGCCGGCGCTGACGCTCAAGACCTTCGCCAACGGTGCGATGCACCCCGCGTGGTGGATCAACCTGCTCACCACCGAGCCGCTGACCTTCGCCTCGCTCACCCACTTCGGCGGCACCGTGGCCGAGCTGCTGGACATCCTGTTCGACCCCACGCTCGACTTCGACGACCTCGACTGGGTGCGCCGCACCTGGCCGGGCCGGCTGGTGGTCAAGGGCGTGCAGAACGTCGACGACGCCCATGCCGTGGTGGAGCACGGGGCCGACGCGGTGGTGCTGTCCAACCACGGCGGCCGTCAGCTCGACCGCGCGCCGACGCCGATCGAGCTGCTGCCCGCCGTGCTCGACCGGCTCCAGGGCCGTGCCGAGGTCTGGGTCGACACCGGCATCCTCTCCGGCGGCGACATCGTGGCCGCGCTCGCCCGCGGCGCGGACGCCGTGCTGATCGGCCGCGCGTTCCTGTACGGGCTGATGGCCGGCGGCGAGCGCGGGGTGCAGCGGTGCGTCGACATCCTGCGCACTGAACTGGTCCGGACCATGCAGTTGCTCGGGGTCCGGCGGATCCAGGACCTCGAACCTTCGCACGCCACCCTGCGCTGAACCCCTGATGAGCGGCGAGGCCGGTCGGTGCCGTCCTGCTCACGAACCCTTGGCGGTGGCCGTGACCGACGGCCGGGACACGCTCTTGGCCGTGCGGTTCCAGCTCCACCAGCCGTGCACGACCAGCGCGGCGAACACGACGTAGATGGCCGCGGAGAAGTACAGCCCGGACGAGATCTGCAACGGCACGCCGATCGCGTCGACCACCAGCCAGACCAGCCAGAACTCCACCAGCCCGGCGCCCTGCGCACCGAAGGCCACCAGCGTGCCGACGAAGATGGCGGCGTCGGGCCACGGGGCCCACGACGCGTTCAGCGCCTGCAGCGCGAGCGCCATGACCACGGTGCCGGCCGCGAAACCGCCGAGCATCGCCGCCCGCTCGGCCCAGCGGCCCTTGCGCACGACGACGCCGTAGACCGGATCGCTGCGCCGGTTCCAGGCCCACCAGCCGTAGAGCGAGATGGCGAGGATGGCGATCTGGCGGCCGGCCAGTCCGCCGAGGTGCGCGGAGAGGTAGACGGAGAACAGCAGGACGGTCGCCCCGACCTGCACCGGCCAGGTCCACAGCGTGCGCCGTTCGGCCAGGAACACCACGGCCAGCGCGAACACCTGGCCCGCCAGCTCGGCGATCGAGATCCACTGGCCCAGCACGGTCACGCCGTGGTGCAGCAGGAACTCCACGGTCCCACCCCTTCCGCTCTACCGCTCCCAACATGCAGCACCGCGACCCCATTCCCCGGCCGATGTGAGGCGAGAGACATCCAGCCGGGTGGACGGCGAGGCGCGACAGCGACGTCGAGGGGCGCGGCCGGGTCGGGCGATGGGTCGCGGGCGTAGCTACGACGAGGTGGTTCGCGGGCGGCAAGCTACAGGCGGGAAACGCGGCAGACGGCGGGGCGGCCGGGCCGAGGCGGCGAAGGGGCCGGGCGGCCGGGGCGACGGTAGGCGGCGGTCAGCCGGGCGGAGCTGATGGGGGCGGCGGTCGGCGAGAAGCCAGCCGGGCGGAGCTGGTGGGGGCGGGGGTCGGCGAGAAGCCAGCCAGGCGGAGCCGATGGGGGCGCCGATGGGGCGCCGACGACTCGGCCGGGGTCCGGTGTCCCCTCGATGCACCGGACTCCGGCCGAGACGGGGCTCAGCGGTCGACGCGGCCGAACCCGGCGGGCGGGGTCGGGGTGTCGGGGGCGGACTGGTAGCCGTGGGTGGGCTGGGCCTGCGACGGCTGGGAGCCGGACGGCTGGCCCGGGGTGGGCTGGGCCGGGCTCGGAGCGGCGTGGGCCGGGGTCTGCTGACCCGGCATCTGCTGGGTGTGGGCGGGCTGGACCTGACCGCCGCCGTGCCCCTGGCCGCCCTGGATCTGACCGCCCTGAATCTGGCCGCTGTGGGTCTGGCCGCTGTGGGTCTGGCCGCTGTGGGTCTGGGCGCTCTGAGTCTGGGCGCCGGAGGTCTGACCGGTCTGGGCCTGCGACGGCTGGAGCTGGCCGCTCGTCCCGTGACCGCCCTGGGGCTGGCCACCGACCTGCTGGCGGCCCGGGGTGTTGCCGAGCTGGCCTTGGAGGCCGGCGAGCCAGCCGCCCCAGCGGTCCTGGGCCGGCTTGATCAGGCCGCCGCCGAAGCCGACCACGATGACGCCGCCGATGGTGGCCAGCACGGCGATCAGCACCGGGCCGGTCACCGCCGTCGCGATGTTGACCTGGCCCAGCGCGGCGATGATGCCGAACGCCATGATGAGCCAGTAGGCGACGGTGCCGAGCAGGCGGCCCGCGGGCCGCGCCGCCAGCGCGGAGGTGACCACGTCACGCACCACCTTGGCGATGGCCGCGGCCACCACGATCAGCACCAGCGCCACCAGGATCCGCGGCAGGAACGCGATGATCTCGTTCAGCAGCTGGCTGACCGGGTTCGACGCGCCGAACACGCCGAACGCCAGCTGCAGCGCGATCAGCAGAATGAAGTAGTAGACGAGCTTGACCAGGATGCCGGTGGCGTCCACATTCGCCTGCTTCATCATTCCGGTCAGCCCGGTCTTCTCGATCAGGCGCGAGAATCCGAGCTTTCCGAGCACCAGTCCCAGTGCTTTGGACACAGCTTTCGCGATCAGCCAGCCGATGAACAGGATGATCAGAAATCCGACGAGTTTCGGGACGAACGTGGCCACCAGATTCCAAGCCTGTCCGAGTCCGTCCTTCAATTGCTCACCCACGCGGGCTCCCTTCACCGTGGTCGGCATCGAATCCGGCGGCGTCCGCTGTGCACCGGTTCGCTGACCAGGTACCCAGCCGGAGAACGTGCTGTGCACCACGATCGAGTGAGACGACTGGCGCGAGAAGATCAAAGGCGGCCATACTTGTCCTACCGGTGGGGACCGGGGAGACGAGGCCGTCCGGCGCAGCGTAAACCGCAAGCGTCGGGCGGCCTCGAGCATTTCCACCGGTTATGTCAGCGAGTACGCGACCGGTCGCCCTGCGAATACGCTTCGGGTTTCCCCGGGCGACGTGACTTGTTCATCAGGCTGGGTCCGGCGCCTTTGTCCACACTCGCGGCCAAGCCTGACCAAGCGGCACAGTTCACCGCCCGGGCGAGCGGAGCAGAGGCCCGCGGCCATCCGGCGCAATCGTCGCCGTCCCGGCGGCAGTCCGCGTTTCACCCGGCACCGCGCAAACCGCGCCGGCTCCATTCTCCGCGACTCGCCAGTAACCAACTCGTCAGTAACAAACTCGCCCCGAAACACGAGTGTGGCCACGAACGCCCTCGGGCGTCCGTGGCCACTCGCACTTCGCGCGACGCCGAGCCACTGGGCCGGCGCCGCAACCGATCAGGCGGCGCCGATCGCGTCCCGCAGCTTCACCTTCGCGCCGGTGCGCATCACGGCGTTGCGGTAGATCCGCGCGGCCAGCCAGATCAGCGCCGGGATCAGCAGCACCACCAGCCCCACCGACAACACCGCCTCCCAGACCGGCACCCCGCCCATGGCCAGCCGCATCGGCATCAGCGTCGGGGCGAAGACCGGGATCACCGAGAGGACCTCGGCCAGGGAGTTCGACGGGTCCGAGGGCAGCACCGAAATGCCGACCACGTAGCCGGCGACCACCAGCAGCAGGGCCGGCATCGTCGCGCCGCCGACGTCCTCCTGGCGGGAGACCAGCGCGCCGAGCGCGGCGAAGACGATCGAGTACATGAAGAAGCCCAGCAGGTACCAGACGACCAGCCACACCACGGTGCCGATCGCGGCCGAGAGCGAGATGGTCAGCACCCCCAGGCCCAGGCCCGCGGCCAGGCCGACCACCCCGATCGCCACCATCTGGATCAGCCCCACGGTGCCGATGCCGAGCACCTTGCCCGCCATCAGCTGCCAGGGCTTGATCGTGGACAGCAGCAGCTCGACCACCCGCGAGGTCTTCTCCTCGACCACGCCCTGCGCCACGCTCTGGCCGTTCAGCATCAGCGAGAGGTAGATGAGGATGCCGGCGATGATGCCGAGGATCAGCTGCTGGCCGTCGTAGTCGTACGGCTGCTGCAGCGGCGGCAGCTCGTCGATCGAAGCGCTGTCGACGGCGGCGCCGATCTTCGCCGGGTCGCCACCGAGGCCGCGGATCTGCTCGTTGAGGGCGATCTGGCCGGCCAGCACGGTCAGCACGTTCTTCAGCGCCGGTTCGAGCTGCTTGTTCACCTGGACGTGCACCCGCTGCGCGTCCTGGACCAGCAGCGCGTCGATCGAGCCGTCCTTCAGCTTCGCCTGGCCGGCCTGCGGATCGGCCACCGGCTGGGTGGCGATGGCCTGGCCGACCGTCTTGCCCGTGGCGACCAGCGGGGCCGCGAGCGGGGCCGCGGCGGGCACGAAGCCCACGGTCGAGTCGGCGCCGCCGCCCCCGCCGACCAGCTTCATCACCACCGTGACGGCGACGATCAGGATCAGCATGACCAGGGTGCTGATGCGGTAGGCCTTCGACCTGACCCGCGTGCCGATCTCGCGCGAGGCCACCAGGCCGACCGCCGAGAGCGGGCTCATCCGGACATCGGGCTCGCTCATGCCGCGGCCTCCTCGGTGTGGTGCTCGCTCACGACGGAGCGGAACAGGTCGGTCAGCGAAGGCAGCTTCCGGGAGAACTCGTGCACCGGGCCGGTGGTCAGGGCCGCGCGCAGCACGGCCTGGTCGTCCCCGCCCTCGCCCAGCTCGACCTCGGTCACCGAGCCCTCACGCCCGAGCACGGTCACCCCGGGTAGCCCGGCAGCCCACCCTTCGGGGGCCTGCGGCGCATCGACCAGCAGCCGGACCGCGCCGCCGGAGCGCAGCTCGGCCACGGTGCCCGAGGCCACCATCTGTCCACTCCGGACGATCCCGATCCGGTCGCACAGCCGCTCCACCAGGTCGAGCTGGTGGCTGGAGAACACCACGGGCACGCCGGTGGCCGCCTTCTCCCGCAGCACCGCGCTCATCACGTCCACCGCGACCGGGTCCAGCCCGGAGAACGGCTCGTCGAGCACCAGGATCCGGGGCTCGTGCACCAGCGCGGCCGCGAGCTGCACGCGCTGCTGGTTGCCGAGGCTCAGGGCCTGCACCTCGTCGTCGCGGCGGCCGGCGACGCCGAGCCGCTCGGTCCAGCGCTCGGTGGAGGCCTTCGCGTCCGAAGCCGACATCCCGTGCAGCCGGGCCAGGTAGGTCAGCTGCTCGCCGACCTTCATCTTCGGGTACAGACCTCGCTCTTCGGGCATGTACCCGATGTGGCGGCGGGTCTCGTGGTTCACCGGCACCCCGGCGTAGCGCACCTGCCCGGCGTCGGCGCTGAGCACGCCGAGGGCGATGCGCATGGTGGTGGTCTTGCCGGCCCCGTTGCTGCCGACGAAGCCGAACAGCTCCCCCGGCCGCACTTCGAAGGTCATCTTTTCCAGCGCCACCACGGTGCCGTAGCGCTTGGAGATCGCGTCGATCTCCAGTCCGGGCTCAGGCATGGCCCCAGTCCCCCTTGCCGTTCGACTCGGTGACGGCTGTCACCTTGAGTGATCGTAGAGAGGGGTCGTCGCCGGTTCCTAGCACCTGGTGTTGCGTGTCCGCCACCGGAAGTTGCTGGTGGGGTCGCCGAGGGGCCGTCCCCGTAGGATCGGGGCCGAGATGGCTGAAACGAGTTCCGGACGCCGGGTGCCCAAGCACCACGGGCTGTCCGCCAAGACCCTGCGCGAGCTGGAGCACGCTTCCGGGCGCCTCGCCAGCGCGAGCGTCGCGGTGATGGAGCAGCGGCTGGTCTGGTACTCGCGGCTGCCCGCCGACCAGCGCGCGAGCGTCCTGCTGATCACCCAGGCCGGCGCGGCCGGGTTCGTCGACTGGCTGCGCGATGCGAAGGAGGCGCTGAAGCTCACCACGGAGGCCTTCCGCGACGCGCCCGCCGAGCTTTCGCGCTGGATCAGCCTGCGCCAGGCCGTCGGCATGGTGCGGCTGGCCATCGAGGTGTTCGAGGAGCAGCTTCCGGACTTCGCCGCGAACGAGTCCGAGCGCGCGGCCCTGATCGAGGGGATCCTGCGCTACGGCCGGGAAATCGCCTTCGCCGCGGCTAATTCCTACGCTGCCGCCGCGGAGGCGCGGGGCGCGTGGGACGCCCGGCTGGAGGCGCTGGTCGTCGACGGCATCGTCCGCGGCGACGCCGAGGAGGCCGTGCTCTCCCGCGCCGCCGCGCTCGGCTGGGACCCGGCCTCGGCCGCGACCGTGCTCGTGGGCAACCCGCCGTCGGAGGACCCGCCGACCGTGGTGTTCGAGGTCCGCAGCCGCGCCGCGCGGGTCGGCCGCCCGGTGCTGCTCTCGGTGCAGGGCTCACGACTGGTGATCGTGATCGGCGGCCCCACCGACGGCGGGACGAAAGAGCGGGAAATCCTCTCCCGGATGTCCGCGGTGTTCGCCGACGGGCCGGTGGTGGCCGGTCCGACCGTGCCGTCGCTGGCCGAAGCCCACCACAGTGCGGCCGAGGCGCTGTCCGGGCTGCGCGCGGTGCTCGGCTGGCCCGGGGCCCCGCGTCCGGTCCGGTCCGAAGACCTGCTGCCCGAGCGCGCCCTGTCCGGCGACCCGGAGGCCGAGCGGCTGCTGGTGGACCTCGTCGCCCGCCCGCTCGAGGAGGCGGGGCCGGCGCTGCAGCGCACCGTGGAGGCCTATCTCGAGACCGGCGGCGTGCTGGAACGCTGCGCGCAGGCGCTGTTCGTCCACCCCAACACCGTGCGCTACCGGCTGCGCAAGGCGGCCGAGCTGACCGGCCGCAACCCGACCGAGCCGCGGGACGCCCTGGTGCTGAGGATCGCCCTGACCGTCGGCCGGCTCGCGCGCAGCCGCGGGCTCTGGTGATCCCGGCCCGGTCGCGCCGAGGCGGAGGGTGAACCGCCCGTGACCGACTTCACGGCAAGCAATGATTGAATCCCACAAGGCTTGTGGGTTAAGGGCGAAGTTTGACGGCGGCGCGTTGGAGGTTTCCTCCAATTACACCGGTCGTACTTGGTGACCGCCCGCATCCGGCCGGGAAGGCTCTCCGTGGTGTCATAGAAAGGTGACAGTCGCAGTCCTCTCTCCCGGCCAAGGTTCCCAGGCCCCCGGCATGCTCACCCCGTGGCTCGAGCTCGACGGCGCCCGCGCGCGCGTCGAGGAGTGGTCCGCCGGGGCCGGGCTCGACCTGCTCCGGCTCGGCACGCAGGCCGAGGCCGAGGAGATCCAGGACACCGCCGTCGCGCAGCCGCTGATCGTGGCCCTTTCGCTGCTCTCGTTCGAGCACCTGCAGCAGGCCGCCCCGGTGCCGCCGGACGCGCCGGTGGCCGGGCACTCCGTCGGCGAGCTGGCCGCGGCCGCGATCGCCGGGGTGCTCACCTCGGCCGAAGCGGTGGCGCTGGCCGCCCTGCGCGGCGCCGAGATGGCGAAGGCCTGCGCGCTGGAGCCCACGTCGATGGCCGCCGTGATGCTCGGCGACCCCGAGCAGGTCGTGGCGTGGCTCGAAGGACAGGGCCTGGCCGCGGCCAACCGGAACGGCGCGGGCCAGATCGTTGCGTCCGGCTCGGCCGAGGCGATCGCGCGGATCGTCGCCGAGCCGCTGGAGGGCACGAAGATCCGTGCGCTCAAGGTGGCCGGGGCCTTCCACACCGCCTTCATGGCGCCCGCCGAACAGGCGCTGCGCGAGCACGCCGCCGGCCTCAGCCCGGCCGACCCGAAGCGCCCGCTGCTGTCCAATGCCGACGGTCAGGTGGTCACCAGCGGCGCGGAGTACCTGGACCGGCTCGTCGCCCAGGTCACCCGGCCGGTGCGGTGGGACCTGACCATGGACGGCCTCGCCTCGCTCGGCGTCACCGGCACCGTCGAACTCGCGCCCGCGGGCACGCTGACCGGACTGGTCAAGCGGCAACTCAAGGGCGTCGTCACCACTATCACCGCGCTGAAGACGCCGGCCGAGCTGGCGAAGCTGCGCGAGGAGGACGCCCAGTGACCACCCGCCCCACCCTGCGCCTGACCACCGGCCCGAGCGGCACCCGGATCCTCGGCACCGGCAGCCACCAGCCGGACCGGGTCGTCACCAACGACGACCTGTCGCAGCTCATGGACACCAGCGACCAGTGGATCCGCGACCGCGTCGGCATCGTCGAGCGCCGGTTCGCGGAGAAGGACGAGCTGCTGGTCGACTTCGCCGTCGCCGCCGGCTCGGCCGCGCTGGCCGACGCCGGGGTCGAGCCGTCCGAAGTGGACACGCTGATCCTGCCGAACTGCACCATGCCCACCCAGATCCCGAACGCGGCCGCGCAGGTCGCCGCCCGGATCGGCATCCCCGGCCCCGGCGCGTTCGACCTCAACGCCGCCTGCGCGGGCTTCTGCTACGGCCTGGGCCTGGCCTCGGACCTGGTCCGCGGCGGCTCGGCCAAGAAGGTGCTGGTGATCGGGGCGGAGAAGCTGACCGATTCGGTCGACCCGCTCGACCGCGCGAACGCGATCATCTTCGCCGACGGCGCAGGCGCCGCGGTGGTCGGCGGGGCCGACGAGCCGGGCATCGGCCCGGTGGTCTGGGGCAGCGCCGGCGACCTGGCCGGGCTGATCTACATGCGCGACGACCGCTACATCTACCAGGAGGGCCAGTCGGTCTTCCGGTGGGCGACCACCCAGATCGCACCGATCGCCATGCGCGCGCTGGAGGTCGCGGGCCTGCAGCCGTCCGATGTGGACGTGCTCATCCCGCACCAGGCCAACCTGCGCATCGTCGAGTCGATCGCGAAGAAGCTGCGGTCCGCGGGCGCCCGGGACGAGATGGTCGTGGCCGACGACATCAAGTACTCCGGCAACACCTCGTCGGCCTCGGTCCCGCTGGCGCTGGACCACATGCGCAAGGCGGGCACCGCGAAGTCCGGCGACGTCGTGCTGGCGGTCGGGTTCGGCGCCGGGCTTTCCTATGCCGGGCAGGCTTTCATCTGCCCCTGAGTGGATACTTTCCCCGCGGGCACCGGGCCCGCGGGCACCATCGAAGAGAAGAACCGAGAAGGGAACAACCCCCATGGCTGACAACGCTGAAATCCTCGCCGGCCTCGCCGAGATCGTCGAAGAGGTGGCCGGTGTGGCTCAGGACGACGTCACCGCCGAGAAGTCGTTCGTGGACGACCTGGACATCGACTCGCTGTCGATGGTCGAGATCGCCGTGCAGGCCGAGGACAAGTTCGGCGTCAAGATCCCGGACGACGAGCTGGCCAACCTCAAGACCGTCGGCGACGCGGTGAACTACGTCTCCGCCCACCAGAACTAAGTCCTCTGCGTACCCGGACCGGGAAGCTCCCCGGTCCGGAGCCGACCTTGGGGAGAACCCATGAGCAACAACGACGTCGTGATCACCGGTATGGGGGCCACCACCCCCCTCGGCGGGGACGTCGCGTCCACCTGGGACGGCCTGCTGGCCGGCCGCAGCGGCATCCGCGCGCTGACCGCCGACTGGGTCGAGGAGCTCGGCCTGCCCGTGAAGATCGGGGCGACGCTGGCCGTCGACCCGTCCGAGGTGCTGGCCCGGGTCCAGGCCCGGCGGCTGGACCGGTGCGAGCAGGTGGCCCTCATCGCCGCGCGGCAGGCCTGGGCCGATGCCGGCTTCACCGAGCAGACCGACGAGCACACCGACGTCGTGCCGGAGCGCCTCGGCGTTTCCATCGGCACCGGGGTCGGCGGTCCGGTGACGCTGCTCACCCAGAACGACCTGTTGCACCAGCAGGGTATCCGCAAGGTGTCCCCGCTCACCGTGCCGATGCTGATGCCCAACGGCCCGGCCGCGCACGTGAGCATCGACCTGAAGGCGCGGGCGGGCGTGCACTCGCCCGCCTCGGCCTGCGCCTCCGGGGCCGAGGGCATCGCCACCGGTTACGAGATGATCCGGTCCGGCCGGGCCGACGTCGTGGTCGCCGGCGGGGCCGAGGCGTGCATCCACCCGATCACGCTGGCCGGTTTCGCCCAGGCGCGCACGGTCTCGACCCGCAACGACGACCCGGCGGCCGCCTCCCGGCCGTTCGACGTCAGCCGCGACGGCTTCGTCCTCGGCGAGGGCTCGGGCGTCCTGGTGCTGGAGCGGGCCGACCGCGCCAAGGCCCGCGGCGCGCGGGTCTACGCGACGCTGGCCGGGTACGGGATCACCTCGGACGGGTACCACATCACCGGCAACCACCCGGACGGCATCGGCCAGATCGCGGCCATGCGCGCGGCGATGGAGATGGCGGGGCTCTCCCCGGCCGACATCGGGCACGTGAACGCGCACGCGACGTCCACTGTGGTCGGTGACCTCGGCGAGGCGGCCGCGATCCGCAGCGCCATCGGCGACCACCCGGTGATCACCGCGCCGAAGGGCGCCCTCGGCCACCTCGTCGGCGGCGCCGGCGCGGTGGAGGGCATCGCCACGATCCTGTCGATGTACGAGGGCGTGGTGCCGGCGACGCTGAACCTCGGCGAGCTCGACCCGAAGGTCCAGCTCGACGTGGTGGCGGGTGAGAACCGCAAGGTCGAGCTCACCGCGGCGCTCAGCAACTCGTTCGGCTTCGGCGGCCACAACACCGCGCTGCTGTTCACCCCGGCGGCCTGACCGCCTCCTGTTACGCGAAGAGGGCCCTCCCCCAGGTGGGGAGGGCCCTCTTCGCCGTATGCGGGCGGCGCCGCTTCAGCAGTTCTCGCTCTCCGGAGAGCGGCCGGTGCTGTCCACGGCGTCGATCTTGTAGCCGCCGGCCTGGAAGACCATCGGCAGCACGAGCCGCCAGTGGATGCAGCCCTCCTTGAAGTTCTCCGGCGCGTCGTCGACCGATTGCGTGCTGGTGAACGCCAGCAGCACCCGCAGCGAGGTGTGCGCGGCGGGCTCGATCCGGTAGATCAGGATGCTGCCGTCCTTCGTGGACCGGTAGTCCTTCTTCCAGGAGTCTTCCGTGGGCTTCTGGCTGGCCCGCTCGGCGCTGACGGTGCTTCGCCACTTGCCGTAATCGCGGCTGTTGATCGAGTCGAAGTACGCCTGGATGACGGGGCGCACGGCATCGCCCTGCGGGTGGTGCGCGACGTCGTCGGTGACCTCGACCTTGCCGGGGCCCGGCTGGTCGTCGCGTTCCACCGAAGTGGCCGGGGCCACGGCGGCGGCGTCGGCGAGCTTCGCCTCCGGCCGCTGGTACAGCTCACGGGCCAGCAGGCCGCCGCCGACGGTGAGGGACAGCACCACCACCAGGACGGGCACCAGCCACCGCTGGCGGGACGGGGCGGGCGGTTGGGCGGTCACCCTGGAGAGGGTACTCACCCTTCCCCCGGCCTCAGCCGGGTGTCAGCCGACCTGGTGCAGCCACGTGACCGGGGCGCCGTCACCGGCGTGCCGGTACGGCTCCAGCGCCTCGTCCCAGCTCGCCGCGAGCAGCTCGTCCAGCTTGTGCGCCAAGGATTCCCCGCCCCTGGTCAGGCTGACCAGCGCGCGAAGCTGGTCTTCGCCCACCACGAGGTCGCCGTTGGCGCTGGTCCGCCCGTGCCACAGGCCGAGGCCGGGGGCGAAGCAGAAGCGTTCGCCGTCGACCCCGGCGCTGGGTTCTTCGGTGACCTCGAAGCGCAGCATCGGCCACGCCTTGAGCGCGGCGGCCAGCTTGCCACCGCTGCCGGCGGGCGCACGCCAGCCGCATTCGGCGCGGAGCTGTCCGGGACTGGCGGGCTGCGCCGTCCACTTCAGCTCGACTCGGGCACCCAGGGTGCCCGAAATGGCCCACTCGACGTGCGGGCAAACCGCAGACGGCGACGAGTGGACGTACACCACGCCTCGGGTGTTGCCACGGGTGCTCACTGCTGACCTCCGCTTGCTCGACGAGGGACGTCTTCCCCTACGACCTCTCGACCAGCGACGGGCTCGGTGTGCTTGCCGTGCCTCTCCCCGACTTGCTTCTTCCCGACTTTGCAGGACTGTGTAGCACATTCTGCACCCCAACCGTGCTGTTTGGCCACACGAACACCACAAGTCGCACGGGAACCCCCTTTAGGAGGGAGCCACGCCGACGCTTCCCCGTGTCGCGCCGTGTACACGGCCGGGCGCGCTAGCGTGGTGTCCCGGCAACGGTCGAGGTGAGGAGGGTTTCGGTGCGACTGGTCCGCCTCGGGCAACAGCCTTCACGCGTCGCCGAAGACGTGCGGGCCGCGCTGGCTTCACTCGGCCGCGGCAGCACTGTGATCGGCGGGGTCGCCCTGGTCGGCGCGCGCCCGGTCGGCGGGGACCGGGCCGTGGAAGCGGTGGTGGTGCTGCCGAGGGGCGTGCTCGTCGTGATCGGCGTGGACCTGCCCGACCCGGCGCTGCGCCTCGAAGCCCCCCTCGACGGCCCGTGGAAGGCCGACGGCTGGCCCCTGGTCCACGGCGACGACGCCGTCAACCCGGCCACCGAAGCCCTCGACCTGTCCCAGGAGTGCGAACGCCGGATCGCGGAACTGGCCCCCGGCACCGGCCCGGTCGGCACGGTCATCGCGGTCGGCCCCTACGTCGAAACCGTGGACCAGCCCCCCGCGGACCTGGCCGGCCCGGTCCGCGTCCTGCACCCCACCCCGACCACGATGCTCGCCGCGACGGTGTCCCTCGCCACGGCCCGCCGCCCGCGCTCGCTGGACCAGGCCCGCGCGCTGATCGCGGCTTTCGCCCCGGACGCCCCGCCGCTGCCGGACGAGGTGCTGCTGGGCGAGGGGTTCGTGCGCTTCACCGACGATTCGCCGGTGCCGGACGAGGATCGGGTGTCCTCTTTGGGCACTGGGGGCGCGCAAGGCACAGGAGGCACTGCGGGGACGAGCGCGGCCGGCACGACCGTCTCGGCGGGGGTAGGCACGGCGGTGACGGGCACGGCGGCGGCGCGGGCCGAAGCGGCCCCGTCCCCCGCCGCGGTTCCGGCGGATCAAGGCTCTGCTGGACGGTCCTCGGCAGCGGTGACCTCGGCGGGGACGGTCACCGCACCGGACTCGACCTCGATACCGGCCGTGGCGGCGGTCACAGCGGCCTCGGTCTCGGGCGCGGCGCAAGCCGCAGCCGCGGCTCCGGCCGGGACGACCGCCCCGGCTGCGGCGCAGGTCCCGGCTCCGGCGGCGGTTCCGACCCCTGCGGCCGCGGCGGGCTCGGGGGTGACTGCGGTGGCCCCGTCGACCGAATCGTCGTCCCTTCCGGACAGAACGGGCCCGCCGACGCCTCCGCGACGGTCGAAGATCATCTCGGTGCCGCCTCCCCCGCCGGTGTTCCCCACCGTCGCGCCGGTGCCGCACGTCGCCCCGCCGGCTGATCCGCCTTCCTCCGGGCCGTCCTTGCCCGGCCCGGCCTCCCCCGGCGACGCGGCGATGGGCCCGGCTTCCCCTGGCGGCCCTTCGCGGGACGACGCACCGGTCTTCCCCGGTGCGCATCCCCCGGCCGGGTCCACATCGACGGCGGAACCGGCCGAGCGCCCAGCTGCGTCTTCCCCCGCAGCCGGTGCGCCGAAGGCCGATCCATCGGACTCCGACGCCGACGGCCGGGCCGGCGAGCTGACGGAATCCATCGCCTCGCCGGTGCGTCCTGGCTCATCCGCCTCGGGCGGCGGGCCGGCGGTAGACGATGACGCTGGCACCGAGGTCATGGCGCCACCGCCTCGGACGCCCAAGCCCGGGCCGGGGCGGGCGGCCCCCCCTTCGAGCCACGGCCCCCGCCCGCCGCCCGCCACCCCCGCCACGGCGGTGGCGAGCGCGGCCCTGACTCCGGCCGCCACCCCACCCGCGGGTGCGGCACCGGTGCCGCCCTCCCCCGGCGAGCAGTCGCGGACCGTGCGGTGGCTGCCGTTCGGGGCGATCGGGCTGCTGGTCGTGCTGCTGGTCGCCGCGGTGGTCGTCGCGGCGGCGACCGGGGGCAGCGGCGGGCAGAGCGCGGCTCCGGCGGCGAGCGCCCCGCCGGTGGCGCCGAGGCCGGTTCCCTCCACCGCGCCGGTGTCCACCGCACCCGTGTCCACCGCGCCCGTGGCGCCCACCCTGACGTTCACCGCGCGTGACAGCAGCGGCGACCAGCGGTGCGCGTCACACGCGTTCGGGGACGTGCAGGCGAGCCTGCAGCAGACCAGTTGCGCCGGGGTCCAGCGCGCGAGTTACGCGGCCGAGGTCGACGGGCGGGCGGCCGCGGTGACCGTGGCCGTCGTCGCGTTCCCCGATACCGCGCAGGCCGCGCACTTCAAGGACGTGGCCGACACGCCCGGCAGCGGCGGCATCATCGACGTCGCCACCGAGACCGGCAAGTGGGCGGGGCCGGTCCCGCAGTTCGACGGGGCCGCCTACACCAGCAAGGTCGAGGGCAAGGGCGTGCGGCTGGTGCAGGCGGTCTGGCTGCCGGGACCGTCCACTCCGGACGATCCCGGCCTCGTCCGCGCCACGAAGGGCGCGCTCGACCTGGTGCTGCCGAGCTGAGCGTCAGAGCCCGTAGGACTCCAGCAGCCGCAGCCACACCTCGCTGATCGTGGGGAACGCGGGCACGGCGTGCCACAGCCGCTCCAGCGGCACCTCGCCGACCACGGCGATGGTCGCCGAGTGCAGCAGCTCGGCCACGTCCTGGCCGGCGAAGGTCACGCCGAGCACCACCGCGCGCTCGGTGTCCACGACCATCCGCGCCTTGCCCCGGTAACCGTCGGCGTGCAGTGACGAACCGGCCACGGCGATGTCGATGTCCACCACCCGGTCGGCCGAGCCCTCGCGCGCCTCGGTGAGCCCGACCGAAGTCACCTCCGGATCGGTGAACACCACCTGCGGCACGGCGTGGTGGTCGGCCGTGGCGCTGTACCGGCTCCACGGAGCGGTCGAGATCTGCTCGCCCCGGGCCCGGGCCGCGACGCTGTCGCCGACGACGCGCGCGGCGTACTTGCCCTGGTGCGTCAGCAGCGCACGGCCGGTGACGTCACCGGCCCCGTACAGCCAGCCACCGTCCACGGCGGACACCCGGCCGCTCTCGTCGACGGCGAGCGGGGCGTCGGTGGGCAGGCCCAGCCCGTCGAGGCCGAGGTCGCCGGTGGCCGGGGCGCGGCCGGTGGCGACCAGCAGCTCGTCGACCTCCACCTCCTCCCCGCCGGAGAGCTGGAGCGACACACCGCCGCCGTCCACAGCGGACACCTCGCGGAGGCCGGAGGATGCGTGCACGACCACCCCGTCGGCCCGCAGTCCTTCGAGCACCAGTTCACCGGCGAAATCCGGCAGCTTCGGCAGCGGGCGCTCACCGGTGATCACCAGGTGCACCTGCGCGCCGAGCCGCGCCCAGGCCTGCGCCATCTCCACACCGACCACCCCACCGCCGAGCACGCCGAGCCGGGCGGGCACCTCGGAGGCCGAGGTGGCTTCCCGCGAGCCCCACGGCCGGATCGTGTCGAGTCCGGGCACCGAAGGCGACCGGGGGACGCTGCCGGTGCAGACGATCACCGCGTGGCGGGCCGTGAGCACCCGGTCTTCGCCCACGGTCACCTCACGTTCGCCGGTGATCCGCCCGTGGCCGCGCACCGGCTCGATGCCCGCGCCGCGCGCCCAGTCGACCTGCCCGGTGTCGTCCCCCTTACCGGTGAACCAATCCCGCCGGGCCAGCACCCGGGCCGCGTCCAGCTCGCCGCCGACCACCACCCCCGGCACCCGCTTGGCCGCCGCGAGCAGGTTTCCCGGGCGCAGCAACGCCTTGCTCGGGATGCAGGCCCAGTAGGAGCACTCCCCGCCGAACCGTTCGTGCTCGACGAGCGCCACCTCGAGCCCGCCCTTGGCGGCGCGTTCGGCGGCCACCTCGCCGACCGGTCCGGCCCCGATCACCACGACGTCGAAAGTCTGTCCTGACATGGGTTCAGCGCACACCACCACGCGGCTTCGCGCAAGCCAGCGGCTATTCTCGTCAGACAGCTGCAAGAAACCGGCGGCACCGGGGGGAGCCGGGGCGTCGCCGTGCCGGTTGCACGCACTACCACGATCGAGCACGGGAGGCTTCATGGCCAGGAACACTGCTGTCCGCGTTCTGGACGACCTGACCGGCGGCCCAGCGGCCCAGACCGTCGGCTTCGGCCTCGACGGCGTCGACTACGAGATCGATCTCACCTCGACGAACGCGGCCGCGCTGCGCAAGCTCCTCGGCCGTTACGCCGACGCCGGACGCCGCACCGGCGGACGCAAGCAGCGCCCGCGTTTCGTGCCGGGCGCGAAGAAGCCGGCCACGGGGAAGCAGGCGGCGAAGTCGGTCGGCACGAAGAAGGTCGCGGGGACGAAGGCGGCTCCGGCCAGGGCGACGGCGACCAAATCTGCTGTGGCCAAATCTGCTGTGGCCAAGGCCACTACGGTGAAAACCACTACGACGAAAGCCACTGCGGCGAAGAGCGCTGCGGCGAAGGCCACTACAGCCAAGTCCGCCGCGACGAAGAGTGCTGCGTCTAAAGAGGCCGCGAAGGGACGTGCGGTAAAGGCGACTGCGAGGGCGGCCGCACCGAAGGCGGCGGCGAAGAAGCCGGCAGTCAAAAAGCCTGCAGTCAAGAACGCGACGGTCAAGAAGGCGGCACCGAAGACGGTCCCGGCCAAGGCAACCCCGGCTCCGAAGGCGACCGAGGGGAAGCCCGCCAAATCGCGTCGCGCGGTGGCGAAGGTTCCGGCCGTCACGTTCTCCGCGGGCGAGTGAACCGGGCCTGAGCCCGGCGACCGCGAGCGCGGCTCCTCGCCGAAGTCCGGAGTGGGTCCCAGGCGAGGGGCTTTCCCGCTCGGGCGGGAAATCAGGGCTGCCGCTGCCGCCCGTCGGCGTGCCAGGCGTCGTAGTGGTACCGGGTGTACAGCAGGGTCTGTTGCCGTTCCAGCTCCGCCGGGGAGGCCGCGCGGGGCTCGAGCGGGCCGAGCAGGGAAGCGGCTGCCGCCCGGACCACCGATTCCACCTCGCCCGCGCCGAAGGCCAGGCCGTGGTCGGCCAGGGACGCGACGGGGCTGCGGTGCGAGTCCAGCGGCTTCGGGTCCGGCGGCGGGCCGGTCAGATAGGCCCCGACGCGCGAGGGGTCCGTGTCCACCAGCAGCGTCGAATGGGCCAGCAAGCCGCCCTTCGCGCGGAAGACCGCGAAGCCGCAGAGCTTCCGCGTCCCCACGAACAGTCCGCGTTCGCCCAGGATCGGGGGCAGGCCCAGCTTTTCCACCGCCGCCGACATCACCCGGCCCAGCATCTCCAGCGGGCGGTCGGCCGGTCCGGGCAGGACCAGGGTGACGTTCAGGTTGCCCGGGTCGTGGAAGACCGTGCCGCCGCCACTGGCCCGGCGCAGCACCGGAACGCCGTCGCGGACGCAGTCCGGGACCCGCACCTCGCGCGCGGCCTTCTGACCGCGCCCGAGCACGACGCACACCGGGTTTCGCCACAGCCACAGCACCGGCGCCGGGGGACCGACCCGCAGCAACGCCTCGTCGAACGCCAGGTTCCCGGCCGGGTCGGCGAATTCCGCGCGTACGTCCGACCCGGCGTTCACGGCGTTCCCGGATTCACAGCGCTTTGAGCTCCTCCACGATCTCGCCCACCGAGGACTTGGCGTCCCCGAAGAGCATGCTGGTCTTGGCATCGTAGAACAGGTCGTTGTCGATGCCCGCGAAGCCCGAGCTCATCGAGCGCTTGAGCACGATCACCGAGCGGCTGTGGCTGACCTTCAGGATCGGCATGCCGTAGATCGGCGAGCCGGGGTCGGTCTCGGCGGCCGGGTTGATCACGTCGTTCGCGCCGATCACCAGCGCGACGTCGGTCTGGGCGAACTCGGAGTTGATCTCGTCCATCTCCTTGAGCTGCTCGTAGGGCACGTCGGCCTCGGCCAGCAGCACGTTCATGTGCCCCGGCATCCGCCCGGCCACCGGGTGGATCGCGTAGGCGACCTCGATTCCCTTGGTTTCCAGCAGCTTCGCCATCTCGCGCACGGTGTGCTGCGCCTGCGCCACGGCCATCCCGTACCCCGGCACCACGACCACCTTGCCCGCGTAGGCCATCTGGATCGCGGTGTCCGACGCGCTCGTGCTGCGCACCGGCCGGACCTCGCCCGAGCCCGGGCCGGAAGCGGTGGCCGCCGGGCCGCCGCCGAAGCCACCGGCCACGATCGCCGGGATCGACCGGTTCATCGCCTTGGCCATCAGGTTGGTCAGGATCGAGCCGGACGCGCCGACGATCATGCCCGCCACGATCAGCGCGGTGTTGGACAGCGCCAGGCCCATCGCGGCCGCGGACAGCCCGGTGCACGCGTTGAGCAGCGAGATCACCACCGGCATGTCGGCGCCGCCGATCGGCAGCACCGAGGTGACGCCGAGGACCGCGGCGGCCACCAGCAGGCCGATCATCAGGATCTGCGCGTCGCCGCCGGTCAGGATGACCACCGCGCAGGCCAGCGCGAGCACCAGCAGCAGCGCGTTCACCGGCTGCTGGAGCCGGCCGAGGGTGACCGGGCGGCCGGTGAGCACCTCCTGCAGCTTGCCGAACGCGATGATCGAGCCCCAGAAGGAGATCGAGCCGATCAGCGCGGCGAAGAGCGAGGCGATCGCGACGTAGAGCGGCTCGTGGGCGTAGGCGTCGGTGCTGCGGAATTCGACCCACGCGATCAGGGCCACCGCACCGCCGCCGACGCCGTTGAACAGGGCCACCATCTGCGGCATCGCGGTCATCTTGACCTTGCGCGCGGACGGCACGCCGACCAGCGCGCCGATCGCGACGCCGAGGACGATCAGCAGCCAGTTGCCCATGCCGGGGGTGAGCAGGGTCGCGACCACCGCGATGCCCATGCCGGCGGCGGCGATCCAGTTGCCGCGCACCGCCGTGCGCGGTCCGGTGAGGCCCATCAGCCCGTAGATGAACAGGGCGAACGCGATGATGTAGAGGATGGCGATGAGGTCGGTCACTTCTCGTCCTCCTCGCCGGGCGCGGGCTTCTTGGCCTTGAACATCGCCAGCATCCGGTCGGTGACCAGGAAGCCGCCGACCACGTTGATCGTGCCGAAGGCGATGGCGATCACCAGCAGGACCTTGTTGAGCACCCCGTCGACGCCCAGCCCGAGCACGACCAGACCGCCCAGCAGCACGATGCCGTGGATGGCGTTGGTGCCCGACATCAGCGGGGTGTGCAGGGTGTTCGGCACCTTCGAGATCACCGTGAAGCCCACGAACCCCGCGAGCACCAGCACGGCCAGGTTCTCCACCAGCGTCATGACGCGCTCCCTTCGCGCCCGGCCACACTGGCCCCGGCGACCACCTCGTCGGAGAAGTCGAGCTTCAGCTCCCCGCCGGTGGTGACCAGCAGTTCGAGCAGTTCGGTGACGTTGCGGGCGTACAGCTCGCTGGCGTGGGCCGGCATCCCGGCCGGGAGGTTGAGCGGGGCGCTGACGAGGACGTCGTGCTCGACGACGTCCTCACCGGGCCGGCTCAGCTCGCAGTTGCCGCCGCTCTCCCCGGCCAGGTCGAGCACCACGCCGCCGGCCGGCATGCCCTTCACCGCGTCGGCGGTGACCAGGGTCGGCGCCCGGCGGCCGGGTACCAGCGCGGTGGTGATCACCACGTCGAACTTCGTGATCGCCTCGGTCAGCCGCCGCTGCTGCTCGGCGCGCTCCGGCCCGGTCAGCTCGCGGGCGTAACCGCCTTCGCCGACGGCCTCGATGCCCAGGTCGAGGAACTTCGCACCGATCGAGCGCACCTGCTCGCCCACCTCGGGCCGC
Source organism: Amycolatopsis sp. PS_44_ISF1 (assembly GCF_032335455.1). NCBI lineage: Bacteria > Bacillati > Actinomycetota > Actinomycetes > Pseudonocardiales > Pseudonocardiaceae > Amycolatopsis > Amycolatopsis sp. PS_44_ISF1. The sequence continues at coordinate 332,230 of NZ_JANUXO010000004.1, forward strand.
ACGTCGTAGCCGGTGGTCTGCGCGCCGAGCCGCTTGGCCGTGGCCAGCGCCTGGAGCCCGGCCACGCCGGCGCCGAGCACCAGCACCTTGGCCGGGGGCACGGTGCCGGCCGCGGTGGTCAGCATCGGGAAGAACCGGGTGAACTTCTCCGCCGCGAGCAGCACCGCGCGGTAGCCGGAAACACTGCTCTGCGAGGACAGCGCGTCCATCGCCTGGGCCCGCGAAATCCGGGGGACGGCCTCCATCGCGAACGCGCGCACCCCGGCGCGCTCCAGCGCGGCCACCCCCTCGGGAGCGCCGCGGGGGTCGAGGAATCCGATCAGGACGGTGCCCGGCTTCAGCTGGCCGACCTCGGTTTCCGAGGGGGGCGCGACCTTCAGCACGACCTCGGCCGCCCAGGCGTCGCCGAGCTCGCCGCCGGCCCGCACGTACGCGTCGTCCGCCAGCTGGGCCCCGGCGCCGGCGCCGGGCTCGACCACCACCCGCAGACCGCGCCGGGCCAGCCGGTCGACCAGCTTCGGCACCATCGCCACCCGGCGTTCGCCGGGCCGCGACTCCGCGACCACCCCGACCGTCAGCCGGCTCTCGCTCTCCGCCACGCGACCTCCTCGACCTTGAGGATCTCGATCTCCGCGATTTCTACCACGTGCGGAGGACGGTCCGTAGCCGCTTGAGGCGCATTTCGGGTGGGCAGACGGGTGAGGCGGCCCGGTTCACGCGGACGGGCGCCAGTGCGGCACCCCGAGCAGGATCAGCCGCAACCGCATCTGGGCGACGGCGACGGTGCGGGCGTCCGCCTCCGCGTCGCCGGGGCGGGCCTCCAGCAGGTCGACCACCGTGGCCAGCATCGCCGTGACGATCAGATCGGCCAGCACGTACAGGTCTTCGGCCGGCCACTGCCGCAGGGGGCCGAACCGGGCGAGGTCGATGGCCAGCTCGCTGGAGAACAGCTTCAGCTCGACGGCGATGGCCCGCGCCACCGGGCCGGTGCCGCTGTAGCGCTCGCGGGTGAGGAACCGGAAGTGGTCCTCCCGGGCGCGCACGTGCTCGTAGAGCGTGCGCACCGAGACCTCGATCATCCGCCCGTAGCTGTCCCGGTCGGTGCGGGCGGAGCGGATCATCGCGCGCAGCGTGCGCGTGGCCTCCTCCACCAGCGCCACGCCCAGCTCCTCCATCGAGGCGAAGTGGCGGTAGAACGCCGTGGGCACGATGCCCGCGCGCTTGGCCACCTCACGCAGGGAGAGGCTGGCGAAGCCGCGGTCGGCCAGCAACTCCAGCGCGGCGTCGAGCAGCGCCTGGCGGGTCCGCCGCTTGCGCTCCGGCCTGGACACCGGCTCTTCGAATCCCGCCACGTCCGGCAGCGTACTGACGGTTGCACCATGGCCCACGTCACATCACCTCGCTCTCGCGTTGACAGCACACCCGTCCGTGCCCCCACACTGGTGAGTGTACAGATGTGCACTCAAATTTCTGGAGGCGTGATGGCCGCACTGCTCCCCCGCCGGGTCCGCAGCCTCGCCTCGCTCGCCGAGGCACTGCTCACCCCCCACGGCGTGGACCGCTACCTGGAACTGCTCGACCCGATGCTGGTCCGCCGCGAGATCCGCGGCCGGGTCACCGCGGTCCGGCGGCAGACGCCGGACACGGTCACTTTCACCGTCCGGCCCAGCCGGGCCTGGCGGGGCTTCAGCGCCGGCCAGTACGTGCGGCTGACCGTGGAGATCGACGGCGTGCGGCGCACCCGCTGCTACTCGCCGTGCGGGCCGCAGGGCGGCGACCTCGAGTTCACCGTGAAGGCCGACCCGCAGGGCCTGGTCTCGCGCCACCTGCGGGACACGACCCGGGTCGGCACGGTCTTCGGGCTTTCCCAGCCGGACGGCGAATTCACCCTGCCGACCCCGAGGCCGGAGCAGATCCTCCTGGTCAGCGGCGGCAGCGGGGTGACGCCGGTGCTGGCCATGCTGCGCACGCTCGTCGCCGAGGGCCACCGGGGCGAAATCGTCTTCCTGCACTACTCCAACAGCGCGGCCGACGTGCTCCACCGCGAGGAGCTGGACGCGCTCGCGGCCGAGCACCCGGGCCTGCGCGTGGTGCACGCGCACACCCACAGCCGCCGCGGCGGCGACCTGCACGGCTTCTTCGCCGAAGAGCACCTGGCCGAGGCCGCGCCCTGGTACCGCGAAGCCCAGACCTACCTCTGCGGGCCGAAACCGCTGATGGACTCGGTCCGCGAGCAGTTCGCCGCCGAGGGACTGGGTGAACGGTTGCACACCGAAGAGTTCACCGCGCCGCCGTTGACCTTCGACACGGCGGCGGCCGAGGGCCGGGTGCGCTTCGCCCGCAGCGGGCGCGAGTGCGACAACTCGGGCAAGCCGCTGCTGGAGCAGGCCGAGGACGCGGGCCTGTCCCCGGAGCACGGCTGCCGGATGGGCATCTGCTTCTCCTGCACCCAGGTCAAGACCGCCGGGCGCGTGCGCAACGCCCGCACCGGCGAGATCTCCGGCGAAGACGACGAAGAGATCCAGCTCTGCATCAGCGTCCCCGTCGGGGACGTCGAGATCAACGCCTGACCGGGCCCGCCCCGGTCGTCCCGAGAAATCCAGGAGGTACCCATGACCGGTCTTCAGGACCGTCTGACCCCGGAGCAGGTCGAGGAGTTCGGCCGCGAGCTCGACGCGCTGCGCCAGCGGATCGTCGACGACCTCGGCCAGGCCGACGTCGAGTACATCCGGACGGTGATCAAGACCCAGCGCGCGCTCGAGGTCGCCGGCCGGGGGCTGCTGTTCGCCGGGTTCCTGCCGCCCGCGTGGCTGGCCGGCGTCGCCGCGCTTTCGCTGGCCAAGATCCTCGACAACATGGAGATCGGCCACAACGTGATGCACGGCCAGTACGACTGGACGCGCATCCCCGAGCTGAGCTCGCAGCGCTTCGAATGGGACACCGTGGCGCCGGCCGAGAACTGGCGGCACTCCCACAACTACATCCACCACACGTTCACCAACATCGTCGACAAGGACCGCGACGTCGGCTACGGCATCCTGCGGATGGACCGCGCGCAGAACTGGCACCCGTACTACCTGGGCAACCCGGTGTACGCCTCGCTGCTCGCGGTGTTCTTCCAGTGGGGCGTGATGCTGCACGACCTGGAGATCGAGCGGGTGGTCAAGGGCGAGCGGAGCTGGGCCGAGAACGTGCCGGTGCTGCGCAAGATCGTGCGCAAGGCGGCCCGCCAGGTCGGTAAGGACTACCTGCTGTTCCCGGCGCTGACCGGCCCGCTCGCGCCGCTGACCCTGCTGGGCAACGCGAGCGCGAACCTGGTCCGCAACCTCTGGGCGTTCTCGATCATCTTCTGCGGCCACTTCCCCGCCGAGGTGGAGAGCTTCAGCGAGGAGGAGACCGAGCAGGAGTCACGCGGCCAGTGGTACCTGCGCCAGATCCTCGGCTCGGCCAACATCAGCGGCAGCCCGCTGTTCCACCTGCTCTCGGGCAACCTCTCGCACCAGATCGAGCACCACCTGTTCCCGGACATCCCGGCGCGGCGCTACCCGCAGATCGCCGCCGAGGTGCGCGAGATCTGCGAGCGCTACGGGCTGCCGTACCACACCGGCCCGCTGAGCCGGCAGCTCTGGTCGGTGGCGAAGAAGATCGTCAAACTGGCGCTGCCGGACCGGATCGGGCGGCCGACCCCGTCACCGGCGGATAGCCTGGACCACGACCAACGACTCCGAGCAGCCTAAGGAACCCTCATGGTGGGCCAGTTCGAAAGCGGCAAGGACACGGTTCAGGAGCTCACGGAATCGGCGGCCACCCACATCGGGGCCATCGCCACGATCATCACCGGCGCCGTGCGCGACATCGCGCGCGAAACCGGGAGCTGGCTGACCGACCTGATCGAGATGCGGGAGGCGGCGGGCAAGGCGCAGGCCGACGAGGCGCGCCTCCACCGGACCGAGCCCGGCGACTGAGCGGTCCGGCCGTCCGGTCCGGCCGGGCCCCCGCAGCGAGGGGGCCCGGCCGGATTCCGGTGCGCGGCCGGAAGTGGGGAAAACCGGGTGGGCGGGCCGGTGTCCCCGCGGCAGACTCACCCGGGTGAAGCTCGACGTCCTGCTGCGTCCGCCCCGCGCCACCGCGCGGGAGGCGGCGTGGCTGCTGCTGGCCGGGGTGTTCTCCCCGGTCGCGCTGATCGTGGTGCTGGCCGGGATCGCGACCGGGATCGCGCTTTCCCCGCTGGTGGTCGGACCAGCAGTGCTCGCGGCGGCGTTGTCCGGTGCCCGCGCGCTCGGCGCCGGGCACCGGCGGCTGGCCGGCGCGCTGCTCGGCGGGCCGGTCCAGGCCCCCCGTCCGGCGGCGCTGCGGCCGGGGCTGTGGCACTGGCTCGAGGCGCGGATCGGCGACCCGGTCGCGTGGCGGGCCGTGGCGTACCTGCTGGTGCGGCTGCCGTGGACGGTGGCCGGTCTGCTGCTGACCGGCCTGCCGCTGCTCTACGCCGGGGCCACGATCGGCTACCCCGTGCTGTGGTTCTTCCTCCACGGCGCGGTCCTGCCGGTGTTCGGCATCCACAGTGGACCGTGGGCGGGCTCGCTGCTGTGGGCGGCGTCCGGGATCGCCGTGCTGGCCGTGGTGCCCTGGCTGCTCCACGGGTCGGCCGTGGTCGACCGCGCGCTCGTGACCGGGCTGCTGGGCCGCCGGCGGCTGCGCGAACGGGTGCAGGACCTCGAAGCGAGCCGCTCGGCCGCCGTGGAGGACGCCGCGCTGCGGCTGCGGCGGATCGAGCGGGACCTCCACGACGGCGCGCAGGCCCAGCTGGTCGCGCTGGCGATGCGGCTCGGGCTCGCGAAGGAGGAGCTGAGCGCCGAGGCCGTCGACCTCGGCCAGGTGCGCGAGCTGGTGGCCACCGCGCACGCCGGCGCCAAGCAGGCCCTGACCGAACTGCGGGACCTGGCCCGCGGCATCCACCCGGCCGCGCTCGACGCGGGCCTGGACGTGGCCCTGCCCACTCTGGCCGCGACCACCGGGATCGACACGCGGGTCGAGGTCCGCCTGCCGCGGCGGCCACCGCCCTCGATCGAGACGATCCTCTACTTCACCGCGGCCGAACTGCTCACCAACGCCGCCAAGCACAGCCACTCCCCGGTCCGCCTGGCCGTCACCGAGGACGACGGGTTTCTGCGGCTGCTCGTCGCGGACCCCGGACCGGGCGGCGCGGCGGTCGTCCCCGGCGGCGGGCTGGCCGGGCTCGCGGAACGGCTGCGCACGGTCGACGGCGGGTTGTCGGTGACCAGCCCGCCGGGCGGGCCGACCACCGTCACGGCCACGGTGCCGGTGCGGGCCTAGAGTCGGCTCCGCAGAAGGGGGAAGCGTGCGGATCGTGATCGCGGAGGATTCGGCCGTCCTGCGCCACGGGCTGGTCGAACTGCTCACGTTGCGCGGGCACGAGGTCGTCGCGGCGGTGAAGGACGCCGTGGCCCTGCGGGAGGCCGTGGTGGAGCTGGAGCCCGATGTGTCCGTTGTGGACATCCGGATGCCGCCGACGCACACCGACGAGGGGCTGCGCGCGGCGATCGCGCTGCGGGACGAGCGGCCGCGGGCGGTCCTGCTGTTCTCGCAGTACGTCGAGACGAAGTACGCGGCGCAGCTACTGGCCGACCGGGCCGGAGGGGTCGGCTACCTGCTCAAGGACCGCGTGGCCGAGGTCTCGGACTTCCTCGACGCGCTGCGCCGGGTCGCGGCCGGCGAGACGGTGCTGGACCCGCAGGTGGTGAGCCAGCTCTTCAGCGCCACCCGCCGGTCCGACGCACTGGCCGAGCTGACCTCGCGGGAGCGCGAGGTGCTGGGGCTGATGGCCGAAGGCCGGTCGAACTCCGCGATCGCCGCCTCGCTGTTCCTCTCGGCGGGCTCGGTGGAGAAGTACGTGACCAGCATCTTCGGCAAGCTCGGACTGCCGCCGTCGGAGGGCGACAACCGGCGGGTCCTCGCCGTGCTCCGGTACCTCGGCTCCTGAGCCCTACCCTGGCGGCATGTACTCCACCGAGATCGAAGTGCGCACCGGCGGCGAAGCCGTGGTGCACGACCTGACCCGCGAGGCCGAGACCTTCCTGCGCGACGCCGACGCCACCGACGGGCTGCTGCACCTGTGGGTGCCGCACGCCACCGCCGGGCTGGCGGTGCTGGAGACCGGCGCCGGGAGCGATGACGACCTGCTGAGCGCCCTCGACCGGCTGCTCCCCCGCGACGGGCGGTGGAGCCACCAGCACGGCGCCCCCGGCCACGGCCGCGACCACGTGCTGCCCGCGCTGGTGCCGCCGTACGCGACCATCCCGGTGCTCGGCGGGGTGCTGTTGCTGGGCACCTGGCAGTCGATCTGCCTGGTGGACACCAACGTGGACAACCCGGTGCGGCGGGTGCGGTTCAGCCTGCTCGCGGGCTGAAATTCACCGGACGTCGAAAAATCCGTCCCGGTAGCCTCGCCGGCGTGACGACGACACGCGCGCACCGGCTGGTGCTCTGGGACATCGACCACACCCTCGTGGACTACAGCGGCGTCGGCCTGCGCTGGTACACCGAGGCGCTGCTCACGGCCACCGGCACCGAGCTGAGCGCGGAGCCGGACTTCGGCGGCAACACCGAGCGCGCGATCAGCGGCGCCCTGCTGGCCAGCCACGGGATCGAGCCGGACGAGGAGACCATCCAGCGCCTGTGGGCCGAGCTGATCGCCATCTCCGCGCGGGAAAGCGCCACGCTGCACGAGCGGGGCCGGGCCCTCGACGGCGCCGCGGCCTCGCTGGCGGCCGTAGCCGGGCACGGCGGCGTGGTGCAGACCCTGGTCACCGGCAACCTACCGGAGATCTCCGGGCACAAGCTCGCGGCGTTCGACCTCGACGAGCACCTGGACCTGGCGATCGGCGGGTACGGCTCGCTTTCGGCGCACCGTCCGGACCTGGTGCCGCACGCCGTCTCCGCCGCGTCCGCCAAACACGCCACCACCTTCGCCCCCGAGACCGTGGTGGTGGTCGGTGACACCCCGGAAGACGTCCGGGCCGCACTCGACCACGGCGCCGTCTCGGTCGCGGTCGCCACCGGGCGGTACAGCGCCGACGAGCTCCGGACCGCCGGGGCCCACACGGTACTGCCCGACCTGCGCGACCTGGACACGGTGCGCCGGGCCGTACTGGGCTGAACCGCCCGTCAAACCGGGCGGCAGCCACACCGCGAGCAGCGACGGAGGACCAGACCGGGAGAACCGAGCACGATCCCGGTCTTTGTCCACCTCGCCCTGCTCCTCAGGCGACCGGCATCTTCGACACGGCGCTCAGGCAGCACCCTTGAGGTGCGCGATCACCGCTTCGCCGATCTTCTGCGCGCTGGCGCACGGGGTGGCCTTGTTCGGCCCGGTGCCGATACTGGTGATCACCGCTGGAAGTGGGCCTGCTTGGCTTTCTGGTCGTAGATGTCGCTGATACCGCCCTTGTTCTGCGGCACCGGCCCCGCGTTCGCCCCGTTCTGCGCGAAGTCGGAGGAATTCCAGCCGCACAACGGCGGGGGCCCCTGCGAGACCTTGCCCGGCGAAGCCAGTCCGACGCCGTGGAGCTCGGAATCAGTCAGCACGCCGCACGGGTCGTCCAGCAACCTCTGCGTGGGCAGCGGGGCCGGCACTTTCAACCCGCTGGTGCTGGCCGCCCGGTGCGCCGTAGCCGCCGACCTGTCTGGGAGGTATGGGTGGCACCTAGGACCTGACAGAATGGTCCCTCAATGCGCCAACGCAGCTGAGCCGGTTGCTGCCTGAACGAGGTGGCGGCGTGCGCAGACCCGTCGGCGCCGCGCGTCAACCCTTGTTTTCGCGTGGTGCTCGCGCGGCTGCTCCCGCCTGCGCGGATCGGCCCTGGTCACCGTGGTGGCCCTGAGCCCGCCGGCCGTCTCGGGTCAGGGTCGGGTCCTCCTGGGGTAGCACTCCCTTAGGGGGAGAAGTCCGACCGGCGAGGGATGCCGGCCTCGGGTCGCCGGGCCAGACTCGGAGTATGACGACAGCGACGCCGGCCGCGGGGACCGGCACGGGGGGACGCGAAGGGGTGGCCGGGGAGCCGCCGCGCGGGCGGTTCGCCTTGCTGTGGCACCGGCTGCCGTTCACCACCACCGTCGTGCTGGCCATGCTCGTGGTGGCGGTCGCGAGCGGGACCCTGTGGCACGCGGCCGAGCACCAGGCGGGCTTCCACTACTACGCCTACGGCCTGCCCTCGATGCAGCACGGGCGCTGGTGGACGCTGGCGACCGGGCCGTTCTTCGCGCTGCGGCCGCTGTTCTACCTGCCGATGGTGGGGACTTTCGCGCTGCTGGCGGGCTTCGCGGAGTGGCAGCTCGGCACGCGGCGCGCGATCGCCGTGACCGTGGGCGGGCAGCTGGTGTCCACCGTCGCGGCGATCCAGTTCCTCGAGCTGTGCCGCAACTCCGGCTGGGTCTGGGCCGGGCGGATCGCGGGCACGCTCGACGTCGGCTTCTCCGGTGGCACGCTGGCGGCCATCGCGGTGGCCAGCGCGGCGTTGCGTCCGCCGTGGCGGCTACGGCTTCGCACCGGCCTGTTCGTGTACGCGTGCGTCGCCATCGTCTACGTCGGCACCCTGGCCGACCTCGTGCACTTCTTCGCGCTCCTGATCGCGCTGCCGCTCGGGCACCGGCTCGTCGGGGCCGCGCGGATCAAGGAGGCCGGCCGTCCGGGCCAGCGGGAGCTGCGCCTGATGGCGTGCGCCGGGCTGCTGCTGCTCACCGGCGCCGAGGTGGTGATGTGGCTGGTGCCCGGGGACGGCCCGTTCGGCCCGTCCGACGCGGTTTCCCTGTCACCGGTGGAAATCCTGCTGCTGTGCGCGATCGTGGTGCCGATGCTCAACGGACTGCGCCGCGGTAGCCGCACGGCGTGGCGCTGGGCCGTGGCTCTGTGCGTGTTCGCGGTGTCGCAGGTGCTGGTCGTCGGCGGGGTGCTCGCCCTGGCGAAGGTGCTGCGCACGGGCTACGACGCCCACGACCTCTCACTGTTCTTCGTGGACAATCTCTTGTGGACGATCGAGCTGACGCTGCTGATCGCCGCGCGCGGGGCGTTCCGCGTGCCGTCACGGCGCCGGTGCCGCAAGGTCGGCCGCGGCGGCCCGGACCCGGCGTTCGCCCGGATGCTGCTGGGGCGCAACGGGGGCAGCTCCATCTCGTGGATGACCACCTGGCCGCAGAACGCCTACTTCGTCGCCGCCGACGGCCACTCCTACCTGGCCTACCAGCGCCACGCGGGGGTCGCGGTCGCGCTCGGCGACCCGGTGGCACCGGACGGCTCGGCCGCGAGCGCCGTCACCGAATTCACCGAGATGTGCGAAAACACCGGGCTCGTGCCGTGCTTCTTCTCCGCGACGGCGACCACCGTGGCGGTCACCCGCGAACTGGGCTGGCAGCAGGTGCAGGTCGCCGAGGACACCCTGGTCGACCTGGAGCACCTGGAGTTCCGCGGGAAGGCCTGGCAGGACGTGCGCTCGGCGCTGAACAAGGCGGGGAAGGACGGCATCGAGTTCCGGCTGGTGCGCCTGGCCGAGGAGCCGGCCGCCGTCCGCGAGCAGGTGCGCGCGCTGTCCGAGGAGTGGATCGGCGGCAAGGGCATGCCGGAGATGGGGTTCACCCTCGGCGGCCTGGCCCAGGCGATGGACCCGGCCACCCGGGTCGGCCTGGCCATCGGCGCGGACGGCACGGTGCACGGCGTCACCTCGTGGCTGCCGGTGCACACCGGCGCGGGCACGGTCGGCGGCTGGACGCTCGACGTGATGCGCCGCCGCGCCCGCGGTTTCCGCCCGGTGATGGAGTTCCTGATCGCCTCGGCCTGCCTCGCCTTCCGCGAGGAGGGCGCGCGGTTCGTCTCGCTCTCCGGCGCGCCGCTGGCCCGCAGCCGCGACACCGGACCGGCCCGCGCGGTGGAGCGGGTGCTCGACGCCCTGGGCGAGAAGATGGAGCCGTACTACGGATTCCGCTCGCTGCACGCGTTCAAGGCCAAGTTCCAGCCCCGGCACGAACCGATGTACCTCGCCTACCGGGACGAAGCCGACCTGCTGCGGATCGGTATCGCCCTGGGGCGGGCCTACCTGCCCAACGCCGGGTTGAAGGACTTCGCGAAGCTCGCACTCAGACGTCAGCGGGTGACGGATGGGGCCGAGGTGGACCGGCCGGAAGCCACCACCGCCCGATGACCACGCCCCAGCCGTGGCCAGTCCTCGCGAGAGCCGCGTCCCGATCGGTGCCGGTCACCGCCGCGTCCAGACCGGGCTCCGGCGGCGGGTAGCCGGGTTGTCCGGCCGCCACCTTCGCGACCGGACCGGGCCGCCGCCGGAGCCGGGTCAGGAGCGGACGAGCTTGACCAGGTGGTCCGCCACCGCGTCGACCGCGATCTCCTCGCGCTCGCCCGTGCGGCGGTCCTTGACCTCGACCACGCCGTTGGCCAGGCCGCGCCCGACCACCAGGATGGTCGGCACCCCGACCAGCTCGGCGTCGGCGAACTTCACCCCCGGCGAGGACTTGCGGTCGTCGAGCAGCACCTCGATCCCGGCCGAGTCGAGCTCGGCGGCCAGCTTCTCCGCGCCGGCCGCGATGGTCTCGTCCTTGCCCGCGATGACCACGTGCACGTCGAACGGGGCGACCTCGCGCGGCCAGACCAGTCCGTCCTGGTCGAAGTTCTGCTCGGCCAGCACCGCCACCAGGCGCGAGACGCCGAGCCCGTAGGAGCCCATGGTGATGCGGATGGGCTTGGAGTCGGGGCCGAGCGCGTCGACGGCGAACGTGTCGGTGTACTTGCGGCCGAGCTGGAAGATGTGGCCGATCTCGATGCCGCGCGCGGCGACCAGCGTGCCCCGGCCGTCGGGCGAGGCGTCGCCCTCGCGGACCTCGGCCGCCTCGATGGTGCCGTCGGCGGTGAAGTCGCGGCCCATCACCAGGTCGAGCACGTGGTGGTCGGCCTGGTCGGCGCCGGTCAGCCAGGCCGTGCCCTCGACCACGCGGGGGTCGACCAGGTAGCGGACGCCGTTGTCCTTCAGCGCCTTCGGCCCGATGTAGCCCTTGGTGAGGAACGGGTTCTTCTTGAAGTCCGCCTCTTCGAGCAGTTCGACCTCGGCGGGCTCCAGCGACGCTTCGAGGCGCTTCATGTCCACCTCGCGGTCGCCGGGCAGGCCCACGCCGAGCAGCTCCCACTCCTTGGCGCCGGGCCGGCGGGTCTTGAGCATGACGTTCTTCAGCGTGTCCGCGGCGGTGAACTCGCGTCCGAGGCCGGCGGCGTTGAAGAAGGCCACGAGCGACTCGATGGTCGGCGTGTTCGGCGTGTGGTGCACCTGCGCTTCGGGCAGGCCCTCGATCGGCTTCGCGGGCGGCGCGGGCGTGAGCACGGCCTCGACGTTGGCCGCGTACCCGGACTCGGTGCTGCGGACGTAGGTGTCCTCCCCCGTCTCGGCCACGGCGAGGAACTCCTCCGAGGCCGAGCCGCCCATGGCGCCCGAGGTGGCCGCGACGATCACGTACTCGAGGCCGAGGCGGTCGAACAGCCGGGTGTAGGTGTCGCGGTGCGCCTGGTACGAGCGCTCCAGGCCGGCGTCGTCGAGGTCGAAGGAGTACGAGTCCTTCATCACGAACTCGCGGCCGCGCAGGATCCCGGCGCGGGGGCGCGCTTCGTCGCGGTACTTGGTCTGGATCTGGTACAGCGTGACGGGATAGTCCTTGTAGGAGTTGTACTCGCCCTTCACGGTGAGCGCGAACAGCTCCTCGTGCGTGGGGCCGAGCAGGTAGTCGGCGCCCTTGCGGTCCTTGAGGCGGAACAGGTTGTCGCCGTACTCGGTCCAGCGGCCGGTGGCCTCGTAGGGCTCCTTCGGCAGCAGCGCGGGGAACTGGATCTCCTGCGCGCCCATGCGGTTCATCTCGGCGCGCACCACGTTCTCGATGCGGCGCAGCACCCGCAGCCCCAGCGGCAGCCACGTGTAACCACCCGGGGCGACCCGGCGGACGTAGCCGGCGCGCACCAGCAGCCGGTGGCTGGGTACCTCGGCGTCCGCCGGATCCTCACGCAGCGTGCGGAGGAACAACGACGACATCCTGGTGATCACGGCGGGACTCCCTGCGCTGGGCGGGTCGGGAAAGTTCGGCTCAGCGTAGTCAACCGCCCCCGACCGGCTCCAACGGGTTATCCACGGGCGGGGCCGGTCAGCGCTTCGCCGGGGCGGGCCCGGCGAACGAGCGTCCGGGTGCGGCAGCCCCGGGTTCGGCTAGCGTGAAACCCGTGACTCCCCGCGTGCTGCTGCCCTGGACCGACCTGGAACTGCCCGCCGGCCTCTCCGCCGCCTGGTACGGGGGCGGCGAGCCGCCCGCCGAGGGCCTGGACGGGATCGAGTTCTACGTGATCCCCTACGACAGCGGCGCGGAGCCGGTGAAGCTGATGCGGCGGCTCCCGGCGCTGCGGGTGGTGCAGTCGCTGTCGGCGGGGGTCGAGACGGTGCTGCCGCTGCTGCCCGAGGGCGTCCGGCTGGCCAACGGGCGCGGGCTGCACGACCTGAGCGTCGCCGAGCACACGCTGGCGCTGGTCCACGCGTCGCAGCGGGACCTGCCGCGGTGGTTCGCGCAGCAGGCGAGCGGGACCTGGGAGCGCGAGCACACCCGCTCCCTGGCCGACAGCCGGGTGCTGCTGGTCGGGTACGGCTCGATCGGCCGTGCGATCGAACGGCAGCTGCTCGCGGCCGAGGCCGTGGTCACCCGGGTGGCGAGCCGGGCCCGGCCGGCCGAGGGCGTGCACGGCGTCGCGGAGCTGCCCGGGCTGCTGCCCTCGGCCGACATCGTGGTGCTGGTCCTGCCCGACACCCCGGACACCCGTGGCCTGGTCGGCGCGGCCGAGCTCGCCGCGCTGCCGGACGGCGCGCTGGTGGTCAACGTCGGCCGGGGCACCGCGATCGACACCGGCGCGCTGCTGGCCGAGACCTCCGCCGGACGGCTGCGCGCCGCCCTCGACGTGGTCGACCCCGAGCCGCTCCCGCCCGGCCATCCCCTGTGGAAGGTGCCCGGGGTGATCCTGACCCCGCACATCGCGGGCGGCTCGGCCTCGTTCCACCCGCGCGCCCGGAAACTGGTGACCGGGCAGCTGCGCCGGTTCGCCGACGGCCGTCCGCTGCTCAACCTGGTCGACTGACCAGCCGCTCGGCGAGGTCGGCGCGCGTTTCGACGAAAGTGCGGGCCCACTGGGAACCGGCGCGGACCAGCACCTCGGCCCCCGCAGCTTCCCGCGCCCGTCTTCGACGCTGTGGTGCTCGCCGGTGCGGTCGACCTTCCTGGGCCGCGGCGAACAGCCCCGTGAGCGGCCCCGCGTCGGCCGGGGCGAGCGGCCGTCGCACCCGGACGAGCTCCCCGGCTACGCTGAGTGCGTGCTGGTGCTGCTGCCCCCTTCCGAGACCAAGGCCGACGGCGGTGACGGCCCGCCGCTCGACCACACCGCGCTGTCCTTCCCCGAGCTGAACCCCGTGCGGGCCCAGCTCGCGGACGCGCTGGTCGAGCTGGCCCGCGACGTCCCGGCCAGCCTCGCCGCCCTCGGCATCTCCGAACGCCAGCGCGACGAGGTCACCCGCAACGCGCGGCTGTGGACCTCCCCGACGCTGCCCGCGCTGCGCCGCTACACCGGCGTGCTCTACGACGCGCTCGACCTGAAGAGCTTCACCAAGGCGGGCCTGGAGAAGGCGCACCGCCGCCTCGCCGTGACCTCGGCGCTGTTCGGCGTGGTCTCCGCGACCGACCCGATCCCGGCGTACCGGCTTTCGGGCGGCAGCTCCGTGCCCGCGCTGGGCACCGTGCGCGGGCTGTGGAAACCGGTGCTGGAGCCGGTGCTGCAGGGCCTCGACGGCCTGGTGGTGGACCTGCGTTCGGGCCCTTACGCGGCGTTCGCGCGGCTGCGCCCGGACGCGGTGACCGTGCGCGTGGTGACCGAGGACGCCCGGGGCAACCGCACCACGGTGAGCCACTTCAACAAGGCGTACAAGGGAAGGCTGGCCGCGGTGCTGGCCACCACCCGCGCCGAGCCGTCCACTGTGGACCAGCTGGTCCGGGTGGTGGCCAAGGCCGGGCTCACCGTCGAGCGCACCGGCGAGCACCGCCTGGAGCTGCTGACCGGCTGAGCCCCTCAGCCGAACCGGGCGGGCGAGCACGGTTCGAGCAGGCCCGCCGGGACCTCGCCGCCGAGCACCAGTTCGGCGATCAGCTTTCCCGCGTACGGCGCGAGGGTGAGCCCGGCCGGGCCGAAGCCGGTCGCGAGCCACAGCCCGGGACGGCTTTCGACCGGGCCCAGCAGCGGCAGGGCGTCGGGGGTCGAGGGGCGGAAGCCGATGCGGGTCTCGGCCAGCGTGCTGTCGGCCAGGCCCGGCGCCACGGCCAGCGCGTGGTCGAGCACCTCGCGCTGCCCGGCCGCGGTCACCCGGTGGTCGAAGCCGGAGCCGGTCTCGCGGGTCGCCCCGGCGACGACGTGGCCGCCCGGGAAGGCCAGCAGGTAGTGGCTCGTGCGCGGCAGCACGACCGGCCAGGCCGCGGTCTCGGTGCCCGGCAGCTCGAAGTGCGTGATCTGGCCCCGCTGCGGCGCGACCGGGACCTCCACCCCCAGCGGCTCGGCCACCGAGGCCGACCACGCCCCGGCCGAGAGCACCACCGCGTCGGCGGTCAGCTCCTCGTCACCGGCGGCCACCCGCCACGGCCCCCGGTCAGCGGGGGTATTCGGCCGCAGCGAAGCCAACGCCCGCGCGAACCGGGCCCCGCGCTGCTTCGCCGCGGCGATCAGCGCCCGGCGCATGCGGCGGCCGTCCACGCGGCCCGCGCCCGAAAGGTGCACGGCACCGAGCTCCGGAGCGAGCGCGGGGAACAGCGCGCGGGCCTGGGCCGGGTCGAGGCGGCTGACCGTACCCGCGACGGGGGCGTCCGCGACGCGCGCGGCCAGCCGGGCCTGCGCCTCGTCCAGTTCGGCCGCCGAGTCCGAAACCACCAGTCCGCCGACGACTTCGTACGAGGAGTCCTGCCCCTCCTCGGCCAGCGCCGCCGCCAGCCGCGGGTAGTACGCGCCCGCGGCGGCGGCCAGCGGGTACAGCTGATCGTCCCACCGCGAGGTCCAGGGGCTGACGATCCCGGCGCCCGCCTCGGTGGCCACGCCCGGCCGGGGCGCGTCCACCGAAACGACTTCCGCCCCTGCCGCCGCGAGGTGGTAAGCCGTCGCCGCCCCGCCGATCCCACTGCCGATCACGATCACGCGCATGTCCCCCACAGTGCCCGTTCCGCTCCGCTCCGTCGAGCGGCGGGCGCGCCACCGGCCCGGGCTCAGCCGGCCAGCACCGCCATCGCCGCGTTGTGGCCGGGGATCCCGCTGACCCCGCCGCCCCGGACCGCCCCCGCCCCGCACAGCAGCACCCGCGGGTGCGCCGTCTCCACGCCCCAGGTGCCGGCCGCCGAATCCGAGAACGGCCAGGACAGGTCGCGGTGGAAGATGTGCCCGCGCGGCAGCCCCAGCTCCGCCGCCAGGTCCAGCGGGGTCTTGGCCTCGATGCACGGCCGCCCGGCCGGGTCCCGCAGCAGGCAGTCCTCGATCGGCTCGGCCAGCACGCTGTTCAGCGACGCCAACGTCGCGCGCAGCGCTTCGGCTCGCGCCGCGGTGTTGTCCGCCTCGAACAAGCGCGCCGGCATGTGCAGCCCGAACAGCGTGAGCGTGTGAACGCCCGCCGCCCGCTCGGCCGGGCCGAGGATCGACGGGTCGGTGAGCGAGTGGCAGTAGATCTCGCACGGCGGCAGCGACGGGATCCGCCCGGCGGCCGCTTCGGCGTATGCGGTCTCGAGCTGCGAGAACGTCTCGTTGACGTG
This sequence comes from Amycolatopsis sp. PS_44_ISF1, assembly GCF_032335455.1. NCBI lineage: Bacteria > Bacillati > Actinomycetota > Actinomycetes > Pseudonocardiales > Pseudonocardiaceae > Amycolatopsis > Amycolatopsis sp. PS_44_ISF1. The sequence goes on from NZ_JANUXO010000004.1 coordinate 348,106, forward strand.
GAAAGTGCCGCCGAACGCGTCACTCGGGCCGACGTTAGGGTCGCGCAGCCGGGGCAGCCTCGAAAGCACCATGTTGACCTTCAGCTGCGCGCCTTCCGGTGCTTCGCCCGGCTCTTCGCCGAGCAGCCGGGCGAGCGTGTGCGGCGCGACGTTCGCCAATACGTGCCCGCCCGAGACGGTCCGCGAAGCGCCTTCGCGGGTGTAGCGCACTTCGCCGTCGGGCGTAATCGACTCCACCTCAGCGCCGGTGACGAGCGTGGCCCCGGCCCGCCGCGCGGCGTCCGCCAGCGCGCCGGTGACCGCGCCCATCCCGCCGACCGGCACGTCCCAGTCACCCGTGCCGTTGCCGATCAGGTGGTAGAGCAGGCAGCGGTTCTGCCGCAGGTCCGCCCCGCCGGCCGGGGCGAAGGTGCCGATCAGCGCGTCGGTGAGCACCACCCCGCGCACGGTGTCGTCGCCGAACCGGCTGGTGAGCGCCTCGCCGATCGGCCGTTCGAACAACGTCGACCAGGCCTCCTCGTCACCGATCCGCTCGCGCAGCTCCGCCCGGCTGGGCAGCGGCGAGGTGAGCGTGGCGAACGTCCGCGCGGCGACCCGTCCGGCCAGGGCGTAGAACCGGCGCCAGGCGTCGAAGTCCTTTGTGGACCCCGTGACGGCGCGGAACGCCTCGGCCGTGCGAGCCCCGTCCCCCGTGTCGACAAGAAGACCCGAGTCGCCGGCCGGGGTGTAGGACGACATCCGCCGGCGTCGCAGCTCGAGGCCCAGGCCCAGGTCCGTGGCGATCTTGCGCGGCAGCAGGCTGACCAGGTAGGAGTACCGGGACAGCCGCACGTCGACCCCGTCGAAGGCCCGGAACGACACCGCCGCGCCCCCGGTCTCCTCCCGCCGCTCCAGCACGAGCACCGACCGGCCCGCCCGCGCGAGGTAAGCCGCCGCCACCAGTCCGTTGTGCCCGCCGCCCACGATCACCGCGTCGTAACCCATGGCTCGCAGGCTAGCTCCGCACGGCCGCCCGGTGCGCGGCTCGCCGGAGCGGTTAATTCGGTTGCACCAGCCCCACGGGGCCCGGCATGGTGTCCGGGACCGGCCGGGGAGCCGGCGGCCGAAGTGAGGAGGTGCGTCGTGGAGAACGTCCGGGCGCAGTCCCGCCCCCTTCCGCCCGCCCCCCGCGGCTAGAGCTTCGCGCTCGCCCGGTGGGGCACCCCTGATCGAGGAGAACCCACCAGTGCGTCAGCACGATCACGAAGACTTTTCCGACTCTGCCGGCTTTTCCGACTCTGCCAGCTCTTCCGTCCATGAGCGTTACGCCGAGTTCGAGGACGCCTTCGAAGAGGAGCCGGCCCGCCGCGTCCGCGAGTTCGACGACGGGCCCGCCCCGGTCCGCAGCGGCCGGCTCACCGAGGGTGAGCGCGGCCGGCTCGCCCGGCGGCGCGAGGACGCCTACACCGAGGCCGAACTTCCCGAGGGGGCCGACCGCTGGAGCACCTGGGACGGCGCCGAGCGCGGCCCGCAGCCGTGGCCGGACTGGGTGGTCACCGACCTCGCCGCGGTCGACACCGACCTCGGGGTGCTCAAGACCGGCAAGGAGGCCGACGTCCACGTGGTGCGGCGCGGCCGGCCGGGCACCGGCGGCGTGCTGCTCGCCGCCAAGCGGTACCGCGGCGACGAGCACAAGCTGTTCCACCGGGACGCCGGCTACCTCGAGGGCCGCCGGATGCGCCGCTCCCGCGAGATGCGCGCGATGGCCAACCGCAGCTCGTTCGGCCGCAACCTGATCGCGGAGCAGTGGGCGGCGGCCGAGTTCACCGCGCTGAGTCGCTTGTGGACGATCGGCGCGCCGGTGCCGTACCCGGTGCAGCGCAACGGGAACGAGCTGCTGCTGGAGTTCGTCGGCGACGAGGACGGTGCCGCGGCCCCGCGGCTGGCCCAGCTCCGCCCGGAGCCCGGCGAGCTGGCCGGTCTCTGGGACCAGGCCACCGCCGTGCTGGAGCTGATGGCCGGTCAGGGCGTCGCGCACGGTGACCTCTCGGCGTACAACCTGCTCGTGCACGAGGGCCGGCTGGTGGTGATCGACCTGCCCCAGGTGGTGGACCTGGTGGCGAACCCGCGGGGGCGGGCGTTCCTGGACCGCGACGTGCGCAACCTGTCCGGCTGGTTCCAGGCCCGTGGCCTGCCCGAACACCTCCTCGACGCCGGGGAGCTGGTCGACCGGCTGATCGATTCGGCCGGGCTCGGCTGAGCCGTGGGCGGCGTCGCGGGCAGTGTGGTGCAGGACACCCCTGCGACGCCGCCCACAACCGTGGACCTGGGTGCGAAGTCGAAGGCCCGGCTCCGGTACAGTGAGCACAGACCGCAACCGGCGGCGTGGATGAGTTGGTGTCCGTCGCCTCCAAACCCACAGCACGGGTTCGCGGTGTCAATCCGAAGCACTTCCATCGGCGCTCGATGTCGGTCACGACATGGGGGGCCGGGTCCGTCCCTGTGAAAGCCCACCGCACACCATCTTGCCCTGCCTGCGCGCGGGCAGCCCGGGCCTCCCTTGCGACGTACCACGTCCGAGAGGCATTTGTGACAGTCACGTTCAATTCCGGTCACTCATCGACGTCCGCCGCCGCGGGCCGTCCCGACCGCAAGCCGCGGCAGCGCCCGGCCGGCGCCGGCGAGGGCATGCTGCGCGACGACGCCGTCGAGCAGGTGGCCACCAAGACCTTCGCCCAGCTGGGGCTCCCCGAGGAGCTGCTGCGGGCGCTGGCCGAGGCGGGCATCAGCTCGCCGTTCCCGATCCAGTCGGCCACGATCCCGGACGCGCTCGCGGGCCGCGACGTGCTGGGCCGCGCGCAGACCGGCTCGGGCAAGACGCTGGCGTTCGGCCTGGCCATGCTGGCCCGGCTCAACGGCGGCCGCGCCCGGCCCAAGCGCCCCCGCGCGCTGGTGCTGGTGCCGACCCGTGAGCTGGCCATGCAGGTGGCGGACTCGCTGACCCCGCTGGCCAAGTCGCTCGGCCTGTGGTGCCGCACGGCCGTCGGCGGCATGGCCTTCACCCGCCAGGCCGACGCGCTCTCGCGCGGCGTCGACCTGCTGATCGCGACCCCGGGCCGGCTGTCGGACCACGTCCGCCAGGGCACCGCTTCGCTGGGCGACTGCAACTTCATCGCCCTCGACGAGGCCGACCAGATGGCCGACATGGGCTTCATGCCGCAGGTCCGGGAGATCCTCGACCTCACCCCGCCGGGCGGGCAGCGCCTGCTGTTCTCGGCCACGCTCGACGGTGACGTCAACAAGCTGGTCAAGCAGTACCTGACCGACCCGGTCACGCACTCGGTGGCGCCGTCCACCGCCAGCGTGACGACCATGGACCACCACCTGTTCCAGGTCTCGCACGCGGAGAAGCAGGACGTCATCACGCAGATCGGTGCCCGCGAGGGCCGCACGATCATGTTCGTGCGCACCAAGCACCACGTCGACCGCCTCACCGAGCGGCTGCGCGAGCAGGGTGTGCACGCCGCGGCCCTGCACGGCGGCAAGACCCAGGGCCAGCGCAACCGCGTGCTCGCCGACTTCAAGGACGGCCACACCCCGGTGCTGGTCGCCACCGACGTCGCCGCGCGCGGCATCCACGTGGACGACATCTCGCTGGTGCTGCACGTCGACCCGGCCGCCGACCACAAGGACTACCTGCACCGCGCGGGCCGCACCGCGCGCGCCGGGGCGTCCGGCGTCGTGGTCACGCTGGTGACGCACGACCAGCGCCGCACCGTCCGCCGGATGACCGACCGGGCCGGCGTGCGCGCCGAGACCACGATGGTCCGCCCGGGCGACGACGAGCTTTCGCGCATCGCCGGTGCCCGCGAGCCGAGCGGCGAGCCGGTGATCGAGCGTCGTCGTGAGTCCCCGCGCCGCGGCGGCGGAGGCCGTGGCTACGGCGGCGGTCGCGAGCGTGGCGACCGCAGCTACGGCGAGAGCCGCGGCGGCGGCTACGGCAGCCAGGGCTCCCGCGAAGGCGGCCGCCCGGGTTACGCCGGCCGCAGCCGCACCGGCACGGGCCGTCCGCAGCGTCCGGGCCGCGGCCCGCGTCGCAGCTACGACAGCTAAGCCTGAAGCACTGAGGAGAAGCCCCGTCCGGCACCGCCGGGCGGGGCTTCTCCCGTGACGGGGTGCACATCCGGGTCGCGGACCCGGGTGGGAGACTGCGGGACGTGAACGCCATCCCCCCGCTGCCGCCCGAAAACGTCTTCGACTGGCTCGACGCCGAGGCGGAGAAGCGGGCGGGCGCGGGGCTGGTCCGCCGGCTGCGGCCCCGGCCGGCCCAGCCGGACGAACTCGACCTGGCGGGCAACGACTACCTCGGGCTGGCCCGGGACAAGCGGGTCGCGGGAGCGGCCGCGGCGGCGGCGCTGCGCTGGGGCTCCGGCGCCACCGGCTCCCGGCTCGTCACCGGCTCGCTGGAGCTGCACACCGAGCTGGAGCTGGAGCTGGCCCGGTTCTGCGGCGCGCAGGCCGCGCTGGTGTTCTCCTCCGGCTTCGCCGCCAACCTGGGCGCGGTGACCGCGTTGTCCGGCGCCGAATCCGCGATCGTCACGGACAAGTACATCCACGCGTCCCTGATCGAGGGCTGCCGGCTCTCGCGGGCCGACGTCGCGGCCGTCACGCACGGCACGCCGTCGGCGATCCAGCACGCGCTGGCCACGCGCCGCAAACCGCGCGCGCTGGTGGTCACGGATTCGGTCTTCTCGGTGGACGGTGACCTCGCCCCGCTCGGCGAGCTGGCCGGGATCTGCCGCGAGAACAGCGCGGCCCTGCTGGTGGACGACGCGCACGGCTTCGGCGTCCTCGGGGAGGGCGGCCGCGGCGCGGTGCACGCGGCCGGGCTGGTCAGCTCGCCGGACGTCGTGACAACGGTCACGCTGTCGAAGGCCCTCGGTGCCCAGGGCGGCGCCGTCATCGGCCCGCGCCGGGTGATCCGGCACCTCGTGGACACCGCGCGCAGCTTCATCTTCGACACCGCGCTGGCCCCGGCCAGCGCCGCCGCCGCGCTTTCGGCGCTGGGCGTGCTGAAGGCCGAGCCGGACCTGCCGGCCAAGGTCGTGGAGAACGCCGGGAACCTGGCCATGCAGCTCAAGGCCGCGGGCCTGCGGGCCAGCCTGCCGGACGCCGCGGTCATCTCGGTGCAGGCCCCTTCGGCCGAAGCCGCCGTCGCCTGGGCGGAATCCTGCGCGGAGCACGGAATCCGGGTCGGCTGCTTCCGCCCGCCGTCGGTGCCGGACGGCATCTCGCGGCTGCGCCTGACCGCCCGCGCCGACCTCACCGAAGCCGACCTGGACCGCGCGGTGAAGGTGATCACCACCTCGGCCCCGCGCGGTGCCGCGAGCTGATTTCCAGCAGCAGCCACGAAATTCGGCCCACGTGCGCAGCGGGACCCGGGCCTCGGCGCACCGGCGAACGGGGTCTCGATTTCCAGCAGGTGGCCGGACGCCCGCAGCAGTAGTTCCGGCGCGTCAGCCGCGGCCTGTCCAGGCGCGCGGTTTTTCCGATGCCCGGGCTACGGACCCGCCCTCCGGTGACCAGGCTCACCGGCCGAAGCAGTCAGCTGACTGTTTCGGCCGGAGCCGCGCACGAGCACTATGGGGTGCATGCCCGAGTTCACCCCCGTGCTGGAGAGACACTGGCCGCACCGGCCGACAGGGTGCAGCCGGTGATCGACGCGGGCTGGGCTGGGCTCCGGCGGGACGGCCACCGCGTTTGCGCCGGCCCCGGGCTCGAACCGGTCCCCGGCGGGCTGAAGCTGCGCGAGGACGTGTTCGTCGGCGATCTGCTCCATCATCCGGTGCCGGACGGCAACGACACTCTCCGCGTCGGCGCGGCCGGAGCCCGGTCCGCGCGACGGCAGGGGCCCAGCGGGGCGGCCGAGCGGGGACTGCCCGCGAGTTTCGAAGGTGGCCGGCCCGTCCGGGCGGAGGCCGGCCATGCGTTCGTCTGAGCTGCTCGGCCGCTGCGAGAACGGTGTGTGGATCTACCAGGGCATCCCGTATGCGACGCTCGAAGACCGGTTCGGCCCGCCCCGGCCGCCGCCGTCCGGCTTCCGGGACGCCACCGCGCCCGGGCCGACCGCCCCGCAGGCCGAGCTTGCGTTCGGCCCGGAATTACTGGCCATCCTCGGCCCCGGCTGGGAACCGGGACCGGACTACCTGACCGTCGATGTGTGGACGCCGGACTCGACCGCCCGCGACCTCCCGGTGATGGTCTTCGTACACGGCGGCGGCTTCCTCGGCGGCTCCGGCCAAGCCTCGATGTACGAGGGCACGGCCTTCGCCCGCGACGGTGTGGTGCTGGTGACGCTCAACTACCGGCTCGGTGCCATCGGCTGGCTCGACCTGCCCGGCGTGCCCCGCAACCGCGGTCTGCTCGACGTGCTGGCGGCGCTGGGCTGGGTCCGTGACCACATCGCGGGCTTCGGCGGCGATCCCGGCAACGTCACGCTGTTCGGCCAGTCCGCGGGCGCGATGCTGATCGCCGCGCTGCTGGCCGTCCCCGGGGCGGAGCGGCTGGTGCGCCGCGCGATCTCCCAGAGCGGCGGGGCGCACACGTTCCGCCCGGACCAGGCCGCCCGGGTGACCGCGGCGTTGGCCGAGCGGCTGGGGGTGGCGCCGACGGGGAAGGCGTTCGCGAGGATCGGCGACGCCGATCTGGTCCAGGCCGTGTCGGGGCTGCGGGTCGACACGCGATACGACCGCTCGCTCGGCGTCAGCCCGTTCAAACCGGTGGTGGACGGCGCCCTGGACCTCGCGCCGGTCGATTTTCTCATCGGTACCAACGAAAACGAGGCCGACATGTACGTCTTCGAGCCGGTCACCGACGCCGACCTGCTCGCCGCCGCGACCCGGCGGCACCCGGAGCCGGAGTGGCTGGCCGCCAGCTACCGGGCCCGCTTCACCCGACCGGCCGAACAGCTGTCCGCACTGATGACCGAGCAGTTCGAGACCGGCTCCGCCCGGCTCGCGCAGGCGCACCGGGGCCGGGTGTGGACCTACCGGTTCGGGCTCGAAGGCCGGGCGCCGCACTGCGCCGAGCTGCCGTTCGTCTTCCGGTCCGGGCCGGTGCACGACGCCTGGGTGCGGTTCGCCACCATCGGCGATCCGGGCTGGGCGCCACTTCCGGAACTGCACCGCCTCTCCGGCTAGGCGCTCGCGGTTCCGCCCGCGACAGCCGGTCAGTCCTTCCGGCGCATGGTGATGTGCGGGATGCCGTCGTCCAGGAACTCCTGGCCCTCGGCGACGAAACCGAAGCGGCTGTACAGCTTTTGGGCGTAAGTCTGGGCGTCCAGCACGAATTCACCGGGGGCGCCGTCGAGCGCCGCGGCCATCAGCTCGCCCGCCCGGCCAAGTCCGCGGGCGCGCTTCGCCGTGACCACGCGCCCGATCCGGCTCACGCCGCCGGGCTCGGTGAGCACCCGCAGGTACGCCTCGACCCCGCCGGGGCCGTCGATCCACAGGTGCCGGGTACCGGGCAGCAGGTCGCGGCCGTCGATGTCGGGGTACGCGCATTCCTGCTCGACCACGAACACGTCGCAGCGGAGGCGGAGGACGGCGTGCAACTGGGCGGCGGTGAGGTCGGGACCGGCCGCCGAAGACAGGGTGCTCACCGCCCCTGCATACCAAACGGACCGGAGGCAGGGGGCTTCCGGTCCGTTTCGGGGCGAGTGGGGCTCAGCCGAGGATGCGGCCCTGCGACTGCTGGGCGATGGTGTCGGAGAAGGCCGAAACCCGCGTGTACACCCCGGGCTTGCCCGCCTTGGCGCAGCCGTCGCCGAAGGAGACGATGCCGATCAGGGTGTTGCCGACCACCAGCGGGCCGCCGGAATCGCCCTGGCAGGCGTCCTTGCCGCCGTCCGGGTAGCCCGCGCAGACCATGCTGGCCGGGTCGTAGGTGTCGTAGTCGGCCTTGCAGGCGGAGTCGCTGACCAGCGGGACGTCCACGCTGCGCAGGACGTCGGAGCGGGCGCCGCCGTCGGACAACCGGCCCCAGCCGAGCACGGTGGCCCGGGTGCCGGCCGCGTACGAGGCGCGATCGCCGGAGTCCGCGAGCTTGGCCGGGCGGTACGGCAGCCGGCCGCGCACGGTCAGCACCGCGATGTCGTCGCCCTTGGCCGGATCGCTGAAGTCCGGGTTGATCCAGGCCTTCGAGACGGTGAGCACCACGCCGTCGCCGGTGCGCTTGTCCTGGCGCCCGGCGACCACGCGGGTGTCGGCCGGCGCCATGGCCTTCGCGCAGTGCGCCGCCGTGGCGACCGCCGAGGCGCTGACGATCACCGCGCCGCAGTACTGGTTGCCGTCGGCGTCGGTGAGGTACACCGCGTACGGGTGATCGGACAGCGAAGCCTCGTCGCCGCCGACGATCCGCGGCTGAACTCCTGGAGCACCGGTGGCTCCGACCGATGGCCCGGCCGGCCCGGCCGGCCCGCCCTGCGCCGAAGCCGAACCGACCGCGAGCGGTACCGCCACCGCGGTCACGAGCAGCGCTCCCGCCACCAGCAGCAGGGGACGGCGATACTTGGCGGACATGGGGTTCCCCTTCACGGTCGGGCAGTCGGGCGGCCGGGCGATCGAGCGGTTGCGGAGGCCGATCCGGGCCCGTGCAGCCGCACTGGCTGAGACAGCTCGACTCCGGCGCGTGAACGGACGGCACCGATTACCCTAAACGGAGCAGGCCCGGAACGGTGTCGCTGAAACGGGTGGACTACGCGCTCACCGACCGCATTTGCTTAGCTGGTCCCATGCGACGGACAGCGAGAGCGGCGGTGGGTGGCCTGGGGGCGTTCCTGCTGGTCGGGTGTACGACGATCGGCCCGCCCGCGCAGTCGGCGAGTCCGGTTCCGCCGTCACGAAGCGTGACAAAGGCGGTATCTCCGACATCTCCGGCGCCGTCCACCGTCGCTCCCGTCACCTGGAAGGTGGGTGCCCGCCCGCTCCCGCTGCGCCCGGACGGCTTCGGCGAGGTGCAGCCGACCCCACCCGAACTGGTGAACCGGTCACTGCCGACCCACGATTTCCTGCCGCCGCCGCCCGGGGACGCCTTCGCCTCGCGGGTCGGCCCGGTGCCCGCGGACGTGCTGGCCCGCAGCACCTGGCAGCCCGCCTGCCCGGTCGAGGCGTCCGAGCTCAGCTACGTCCAGGTGTCGTTCTGGGGGTTCGACCGGCACGCGCACACCGGCGAGCTGCTCGTCGCCCGCACCGGCGCGCAGGCCGTGGTGCAGGTGTTCGGCCGGCTGTTCGCGCTCCGCTTCCCGATCGAGGAGATGCGCATCACCGCGCCGGCCGAGCTGGCCGCGGCGCCCACCGGGGACGGCAACGACACCAGCGCGTTCGTCTGCCGCCCGGTGCGCGGTCAGGGGAACTGGTCCGCGCACGCCTACGGGCTGGCGGTGGACCTGAACCCGTTCTGCAACCCCTACACCAAGGGCGACCTGGTGCTGCCGGAGCTGGCCTCGGCCTACGTCGACCGGGGCACCGTCCGGCCGGGCATGGTGCTGCCGGGCGGCGACGTGGTGCGCGCTTTCGCCGCGGTCGGCTGGAGCTGGGGCGGTGACTGGACTTCGCCGACGGACCGGATGCACTTCAGCGCCAACGGGCAGTGATCCGCGCCCCCCGCGGGAACACCCGGCCGGGGGCGCCGGTTGGCTAGGGTGGACACCACCCGCCTGACCGGCTTTCGGAGGAAGACTGTGCCGCACTACGACCTGGTGATCGTCGGGACCGGATCGGGGAACTCCATCCCCGGGCCGGAGTTCGCCGGCTGGAAGACGGCCATCGTGGAGAAGGGCACCTTCGGCGGCACCTGCCTGAACGTCGGCTGCATCCCGACCAAGATGTTCGTCTACGCCGCGGACGTCGCCGCCACGCCTTCGCACAGCTCGCGCTACGGCGTCGACGAAGAGCTGAAGGCCGTGCGCTGGCCCGATATGCGGGATCGCATCTTCGGCCGGATCGACCCCATCGCCGCGGGCGGAGCCGAGTACCGGGAGCACCACGAGGACAACCGGAACATCGACGTCTACCCCGGCGAAGGCCGGTTCACCGGGATGAAGGAGCTGCGCGTCGGCTATTCCGACGGTCGGCCCGACGAGGTGCTGACCGCCGACCGGTTCGTGCTCGCCGCCGGTGGCCGCCCGGTGATCCCGGACGTGCCCGGACTGGAGGAGACCGGTTACCACACCTCCGACACCGTGATGCGGCTCGACGAGCTGCCGCGGCGCATCGTGATCATCGGCGGCGGGTACATCGCGGCCGAGTTCGCGCACGTCTTCGCGTCCTTCGGCGTCGGGGTGACGGTCGTCGGCCGGTCCGGCGCGCTGCTGCGCTCGGAGGACGAAGAGATCAGCGCCCGGTTCACCGAGCTGGCCGCGGAGCGCTTCGACGTGCGCCTCGACCGCAAAACCATCCGTGCGCGCCGGACCGGTTCGGGCGTCGCGCTGGACCTGGAGGGCCCGCGGGGTGCCGAGACGGTCGAGGCCGACCTGATCCTGGTCGCCACCGGCCGCACGCCGAACTCCGACCGGCTCGACGTCGCCGCCACCGGCGTGACCACGACCGCCGGCGGGCACGTGGTGGTCGACGGCTACCAGCAGACCGTGGTGGAGGGCATCTACGCCCTCGGCGATCTGTCCTCACCGCACGAGCTCAAGCACGTCGCGAACCACGAAGCCCGCGTGGTGCGGCACAACCTCCTGCACCCGGACGAACGGATCGAGGCCGACCACCGGTTCGTGCCGCACGCGGTGTTCACCGCGCCGCAGGTGGCGTCGGTGGGGCTGACCGAGCAGCAGGCCCGGGCGCAGGGAGTGTCCTACGTGGTCGCCAAGCAGGACTACGCGGGCGTCGCGTACGGCTGGGCCATGGAGGACACCACTGGCTTCGCGAAACTGCTCGCGGACCCGGCCACCGGGCAGCTGCTCGGCGCGCACATCATCGGCCCGCAGGCTTCTTCGGTGATCCAGCCCCTGATCCAGGCGATGAGCTTCGGCCTCGACGCGCGGTCCATGGCGCGCGGGCAGTACTGGATCCACCCGGCCATGCCGGAGCTGATCGAGAACGCGCTGCTGAACCTGCCGCTCGACCCGCTCGGCTGAATCCGGGCCGGGCGGCGTCAGACGAAGCGGCGGCGCCCGGCGAGCGCGCCGAAGGCCATCTGCACGACCATCACGACGATGAGCAGGACCAGCGACACCGTCCAGCCGCCGGTCGCGTCGTGCAGCAGGCCGAAGGCGAACGGGCCGACGGCGGCCAGCAGGTAGCCGAAGCCCTGCGCCATCCCGGACAGCCGCGCGGTGTCGGCGCCGGTGCGGGCGCGCAGCGCGATCACCGTGAGGGCCAAGGAGAACACGCTCATCCCGATGCCGATCAGGACGCTCCACAGCAGGGGCGAAGCGGCGGGTGCGAGGAGCAGGCCGAACATCCCGGCGAGCCCGAACAGCCCCAGGCCGACGATCCAGCGGCTCTGGCTGCCCTGACGCGCGGCGATCGGCGGGATGATCAGGCTGATCGGCACGGCGATCAGCGACATCAGGCCGAGCAGCAGGCCGGCCTCGCCCTTGGACACCCCGGCGTCGAGGTAGACCTGCGGGAGCCAGCCCATCACGATGTAGGCGATGAACGACTGCAACCCGAAGAAGAGGGTGACGATCCAGGCCAGCCGGCTGCGCATCAGCGAGCGCCCGCCCGCGGCGGCGTCCGTGGTGCGGGTGACCCGCCCGGTGCCGCGCGCGGCGATCAGCCACGTCACCAGCGCGACGGCGGCCAGCACGGCCCAGGAGCCCAGCGCCGGGCGCCAGCCGCCCAGCACGCCCTCCATCGGCGGGCTGACCGACGAGCCGAGCGCGCCGCCGCCCTGCAGGGCCGCGGTGTAGATGCCGGTCATCAGGCCGACGCGGGCCGGGAAGGAGTCCTTGATGACCACCGGGATGAGCACGTTGACCAGCGCGATCCCGGCCGTCGCGACGAGCGTGCCGCCGAGCACCACCAGCGGGCCGTCGACCACGCGCAGCACCAGGCCGGCGGTGAGCACGGCGAGCGCGGACGCGATGGCGGCGCCGATGCCGAACCGGCGGGACAGCAGCGGCGCGGCCAGGCCGGCGCCGGCGAAGCAGAGACCGGGCAGCGTGGTCAGCACGCTCGCCCACAGCGCGGACGCGCCGAAGTCGGCCCGCATCTCCGCGAGCAGCGGACCGATGCTGGTGATGGCGGGCCGCAGGTTCATCGCCGTGAGCACCACGGCGACGGCGAGCAGGATCCCGCCGGCGATCACCCCGGGGCGACGGCCGCTGTCGGTTTCGATGCTGCCTTCGAGCTCGAGTTCGAGGCGGTCGGAGTACGAGGCCGCGGGGCGTGTGGGGGAATTGCGGGAATCGACGGACACGTCGGCTACTATGACATACGTAGGATGATTGGATGAAGGGATAACACTGTGCCTTTGGCCACCACCCGCCGCACCGGCCTGGTCGACCAGGTCATCGACCAGATCCGGGACGCGGTGACCCGCGGCGAGTGGCCGCTTGGCCAGCGCATCCCTACGGAAGCAGCGCTGACCGCGGAACTCGGCGTCGGGCGCAACACGGTGCGCGAGGCCGTGCGCGCGCTCGCCCACACCGGCATCCTCGAAGTCCGCCAGGGCGATGGCACCTACGTACGCGCCACGAGTGAGGTTTCGGGGGCCATCCGCCGGCTGTGCGGGACCGAGTTGCGCGAGGTGCTGCAGGTCCGCCGGACCCTGGAGGTGGAGGGTGCGCGCCTGGCCGCCACCGCCCGCACCCCCGAGGACCTGGCCGGCCTCCGCGAACTCCTGGGACGCCGCGAAGCCGGCCAGTGCGAGGGCAGCCTCGAAAACTTCATCCACGTCGACGCCGAGTTCCACCTCGAGGTCGTCCGATGTGGACACAACAGCCTGCTGTTCGAGCTCTACCGCGGACTGATGGAGGCGATCACCGCCAGCGTCGCCTCGACCTCCGACGACCCCGAGCACGCGGAGGACATCAAGCACGACGCGCTGGTGGACGCCATCGAAGCCCGCGACGCGCCCCGCGCGGCGGCCGAGGCCGCCGGTTTCCTGGACGAACTGCTGGCCCGGACGCAACCGCCCACCGCCCGGTAGCGCCGGCCGGGCCGGACCGGCCCGGGTCGTGTCCCGGCGGCTACGGCAGGGTCAGGATCTCCGCGCCGTCCGCCGTCACCACGAGGGTGTGCTCGAACTGCGCGGTCCACTTCTTGTCCTGCGTGGTGACCGTCCAGTTGTCCGGCCAGATGTCGTAGTCGATGGTGCCGAGGGTGATCATCGGTTCGATCGTGAAGGTCATGCCCTCCTCGATCATCGTGTGCACCGAGGGCTCCTCGTAGTGCAGCACCGTCGGCGCGGTGTGGAAGGCCGGGCCGACGCCGTGACCGGTGAAGTCGCGGACCACGCCGTAGCCGAAGCGCTTCGCGTACGCCTCGATCACGCGGCCGATCACGTTCAGCTGCCGGCCGGGGCGCACCGCCTTGATCGCGCGCGCCGTCGCCTCGCGCGTGCGCTCGACGAGCAGCCGCGCCTCCTCCGAAACGTCGCCCGCGAGGAAGGTCGCGTTGGTGTCGCCGTGCACGCCGCCGATGAAGGCCGTGACGTCGATGTTGCAGATGTCACCGTCCTCGATCACGGTCGAGTCCGGGATGCCGTGGCAGATCACCTCGTTCAGCGAGGTGCAGCACGACTTCGGGAACGAGCGGTAGCCCAGCGTCGAGGGGTAGGCGTGGTGGTCGAGCAGGAACTCGTGCACCACCCGGTCGATCTCCTCGGTGGTGGCGCCGGGCTGGACCGCCTTACCGCCTTCTTCCAGCGCCTGCGCGGCGATCTTCGACGCGAAGCGCATGGCCTCGATGACCTCGGGCGTGCGAACCCCGTTACCGGTGTCCCGTTTCGGCGCCGGCCGGTCGACGTATTCGGGGCGGGCGATTTCGGCGGGGACGGCGCGGCGCGGCGTCTGGACGCCGGGCTTCAACGGGGCGCGAACGGACATGCGACCAGCCTACTAGGCTGGTCGGACGTCACTGCCCGGCGACGTTCGCGAGGAACCGGTCCGCGGCCGCCACCGCCGGTTTCGACGAGCCCGCGTCGGTGAGCAGCACGGCGAAGGCCAGGTCGCCCTGGTAGCCGACGAACCAGCCGTGCGAGTGCGTGCCGTCGCCGAACTGCGCGGTGCCGGTCTTGCCGTGCACGTCGGGCCGCCCGCGCAGGCCGGTGGCCGTGCCGTCGGTCACCACGTCCCGCATCATCGAGCGCAGCGCGGCCAGCACCTCCGGCCGCAGCGGCGGGCCGACGCCGGCGACCCGGGCCGGCTGCCCGCGCACCAGCTCCGGCCCGGGCACCCGGCCGGCCTGCACCGCCGCCGCGGCCAGCGCCATCCCGAACGGACTGGTCACCACCGTGCCCTGGCCGAAGCCGTTCTCCGCGCGCTGCACCACCGAACCGGCCTCCGGAACCGAGCCGGTGACCGTGGTCAGACCGGGCACGGTGTAGTCGGCGCCGAGGCCCAGCGAGCGCCCGGCGTCGGTCAGCGCGGTCGGCGAGAGGCCGGCCGAGAGCTGCGAGAACGTGGTGTTGCAGGACTGCGCGAACGCGGTGGACAGCGGCACCGTGCCGAGGTCGAAACGGCCCTCGTTCGGCACCACGCGGCCCGCGATGGTCACCGTGCCCGGGCAGGCGACGGGCGTGTCCGCGGTGACCTTCCCGGCCGAGAGCGCGGCCGCGGCGGTGACGATCTTGAACGTCGAACCGGGTGGGAACCGGCCGGTGAGCGCGAGCGGGCCCTGCTCGTCGGCGGCCTCGTTCTGCGCGACGGCCAGCAGTTCCCCGGTCGAAGGCTGCAGGGCGACCAGCGCGGCCGCCTTTCCCGCGGTGGCCAGCGCCTGCTCCGCCGCGGTTTGGACGTGGGTGCTGAGCGTGCTGGTCACCGCGGGCGCGTCGCGAGGCGGGGTGGCGGCCAGCTCGCTCACCTCGCTGCCGGTGACGTCGAGCGTGACGATCCGCCAGCCCGCCGCGCCCGCCGCCTGCCGCTCCACCAGCGAACGCAGCCCGGGCAGCACCTGGCGGCCGGTGTCGCGGTCGTCGGGCAGTAGCCGCTCCTGGCTGGTGAAGCGCACGCCGGGCAGATCGTGGATCACGGTCTTGACCTGCTGGTAGTCACTCGCGCGCAGGGACAGCACGGAGTACGCGCCACCGGCTGCGGTGGCCCTGATGCCGTCGAGCACGGAACTGCCGGTCACGCTCGGCTCGAACCGGTGCAGCGTCCGGCCCAGCGTGCGCGCGAGCGTGGTGGCGTCACCGGCCCGCGCCGGGTCGACGACCACGCCGACCACGGCCTGCGGGCGCAGCAGCGGGAGCCCGTCCCGGTCGAGCACCGGCGCGGGCGGGGCCGGGTCGGCGACGAGCGCGATGCTCTGCTGCTCGGACAGCTGCGGGTGCACCACGGACGGCTGCCAGTGCACCTGCCAGCCGTCCTGGGCGGAGCGCAACTGCGCGTCGGCGGTGTAGGACCAGGTGCGCCCGCGCGGCAGGTGCCAGGTCAGCCGGTACCCGCCGGTGGCTGTTTCGCCGGACTGCTTCACGCTCTGGCCGGGCACTTCGATCGAATCCGGGCGCAACGCGGCGCGGACCCGGGTGAGCAGGGCCTTCGCCGCGGCCGGGGAATCGGTGCGGGCGGCCGCCGCGGCGGCGTCACCGGAGGCGACCGCGCCGAGGAACGCGGCGAGCGCCGCCGCCGGCCCGTCCGAGCCGGACAGTCCGCAGCCGGCCGGCGGGAGGACGGTCAGCAGCACGGCGGCCAGCACCGCACCTCTGTTCGGGCGACGTCGACCAGGAGCCATGCCGCCGATGCAACCAGCCGGGACGGCGCCTCCCCGCTCGCAACGCCGACCCGGAAGAGTGGCCGGCCGCGGCTCAGAAGAGCACGGTGGCGTATTGCCCGACCTGCTGGAACCCGACCCGGCGGTAGGCCACGAGCGCGGCGCCGTTGTACCCGTTCACGTAGAGGCTGGCGGTGCGGCCCAGCCCCTTCACCAGGCGGTTGACCACCGCGGCGGTGCCGGAGGTGCCGACGCCGCCGCCCCGGCGGTCCGGGTGCACCCACACGCCCTGGATCTGCCCGACGCTGGCGGACATGGCGCCGATTTCGGCCTTGAACACGACCTCGCCGTCTTCGAACCGGGCGAAGGCGCGGCCGGTGGAGATCAGCTCACTGACCCGGGCGCGGTAGCTGGCGCCGCCGTCGCCGCTGCGCGGGTCGACGCCGACCTCCTCGATGAACATCGCGACGGCCGCGGGCAGGTAGCGCTCGAGTTCCTCGGAGCGGACCGCGCGCACCCGCGGGTCGGCGGCCACCTGCGGCGGTCCGTCGAGGGCCATCAGCGGCTGGTCGCCGCGGATCTCGCGGGCCGGGCCCCACTCGTCGGCCAGCTCCTCCCACAGCCCGAGCACCTGCTCGGCCGGACCGACCAGCGAAGAGCAGGTGCGCTGGCGCCGCAGCGCCCGGTCGGCGAAAGACCGCAAAGCGGACGCGTTGCCGCGCAACGGAATCAGGTTCGGGCCGGCGAAGCACAGCCCTTGGAGCCGCCCGGTCCGCGCCGGGCGGTTGTCGGCGGCCCAGAGTTCGCCACCGAGGCGCCAGGGGTCGAGACCGGAAGCCTCGACCCGGGCGCTGACCATGCAGCTGCCCACCGGGTCGGCGGCGAGCGCAGCGCGCACCGCGGGGTAGTCCCGATCATCGAGCAGCCGTGCACCTGCAAGCCGCAACACGGACTCCAGAGTGCCAGATGAACCGGGTGAACGGAACGCGAGCCCGCCGACACGCTGAGATGAACGGCCCGGGCGGGCACAATCGGGTCCATGCAGCGCTACGCGTACAAGGTCGTGGAAGTCCGCGAGAAGATGATCGGCGGCAAGATGTCCGGCGACAAGCTCGAGAAACTGCTGAACGAGCACGCCGCCCAGGGCTGGCAGCTCAAGCAGATCACCTCGGCCGAGGTGAAGGGCCGCGTCGGGCCGGGCGGGGTCGACGGACTGCTGGTGACGTTCGAGCAGCCGGTCCGGTAGGAGGCGGGCCCGGCGGTGGCGCCCGGACGCGGGATGCCGGGCGCGACCGCCGTGGCCGGCACCCGCGGTCAGGCCCCGCGATAGGTCCCGATGCTCCAGGAGTTGCCCTCCGCGTCGCGCACGCTGAAGCCGTGGGAGCCGTAGTCGGTGTCGGTCAGTTCCTCGGTGATTTCGACGCCCGAGTCCTTCACCCGCGCGTAGATCTCGTCGACGCGCGCGGACACGATGTACGCGGCGCCGCCGCCGGGGCGCATGGCGTCGTGCACGCCGTCGCAGGGGCCGCCGGTGCTGCCGAGCATCACGCCGCCGCCTTCGGGCCAGGTCAGCTCGGCGTGGGCGATCGCGCGCGCCGGCTCACCGGAGACCACCAGCGTCTCCCGGAAGCCCAGGACGTCGACGAGGAAGCGGATGGCGCCGGGGGCGTCTTCGTAGCGGAAGGCGGGCCAGACGGTCGGTTGAGGTGTCATGCCGAGGAGTCTCGCCCGGCGCCGCGGCCCCGTCTTGGAAGAACGGGAGCTCAGTCCGCGGGCCACTCGTAGGAGAGCTCGTACCGGTCGGCCGCGAGCACCATTTCGTTCACTTCCAGCGGTGTCCCGTCGGCGCCGTAGGCCACGCGGGTCACGGTGACGACCGGAACGCCTTCGGCGAGTTGCAGCAGCGAAGCCTCGTCCGGCGCGGGCATCCGGGCGCCGACGTGCTCGGCGAACGAGCCGAGCCGGTGCCCCCGCTCCTCCAGCCGGGCGTAGGTGCCGCCCGGGCCGGTGTCGGCGGCCTCGATCGCGGTGCCGCGGGTCAGCTCCCGAGGCAGGCGGGACACCGCGAGCTGGACCGCCAGACCGTCGGCCCGCATCACCCGGTCCCGCACGGTGATCTCGGTGCCCTCCTCGACCGCGAGGTGCCGCGCGACGCGGGGGCCCGCCGGTTCGAAGCGGATCTCGGTCGAGGTGGACGGGGTGAAGCCGGCGGCCGAGGCGTCGGCGAGGAACGCGCCGCGGTTGCGCTCGCGGGCCTCGCGCGACAACCGGGACCGGGCGAGGCGCCGGATGCTGGGCGTCGCGCGCACGAACACGCCGCGGCCGTGCTCCGCCGTGACCAGTCCTTCCGTGCGCAGCATCTCCACGGCCGCGCGAATGGTCGGCCGTGAAGCGTGATAGACCTCGACGAGTTCCCGCTCACTCGGCAGCCGGTCGCCCGGCGCGTGGTGACCGGCGGTGATCTTCGCGCGCAGGTCGGCCGCGACCTGCCGGAACGCGGGCATCCCGCTCGTGCGATCCACCATCGGGCCAGTATCCACTGGTCAGCTTGTCTTGACCAGTGGTCCGGAACGTGTCACCGTGAGCGTTCGGTGGAGGGGATGAACGGGTGATCGGCGAAGCATGACGGGATGGCTCACGGGCGAACTGCCCCCGGCCGAGGTCGAGCAGGTGGTGTACGCCATCCACTTCTGGGCGCGCGACCGCCGCAACCACCGGTACCTCCGCGAGCAGCTCGCCGATCCGGACCGCGGGCTGCTCGAACCCCAGTGTTCCCGGGCCCGGGCCATGATCCCGGCCCGGTGCGCCTTCCGCGACGAGCTTTCCGACGAGCTGGGCCAGGCCCGGGACCGCTCGAAGGACTGCCGGAGCTGCTTCTCCCGCTCGCAGCCGCCGTCACCGCGCCGGCCGTTGCCGTGATCAGGTGAGCGCGGGCTCTTCCACCTCGGCCAGGAACGGCAGCTCTTCGGCGATCCACGTCCGCGGGGAGCAGCCGGCCAGCGAGCGCCATTCGTTGGACAGGTGGGCTTGGTCGTAGAAGCCCGCTTCAGCGGCAACGTCCGCCAACTCCCGGCGACCGCCTCGAAGCATCTTCGCGGCCTTCTCGAACCTAAGCACGCGTGATGCCTGCTTAGGCGCAAGACCAACCTCAGCGCGAAACAGCTCGCCGAAATGCCGCCGGCTCCAGCCGACTTCTCCCGCGAGATCGGCAACGCGCACGCGCCCGTCGCTTCGCCGCATCAGCCGCCAGGCCTCTCCCAGCTCAGGCGGCGGTGAAACGGGCTCGACGGCGCGGGCGAGGAGCACATCATCGAGGATCGCAAAGCAGGACGCCCAGTCCGGGGCCTCCCAGAGCCGTTCAGGCAGCGAAGCGAGGTCGGCACCGAAATCGGACAGGTCGCAGACCCGTCCGCTCAGCTCGGCGGCGGTGACGCCCAGCAGGGTTCGCGCGCCGAACGGGTCCAGCTCCAGCTGCACCCCGCGCTGCACCCGGTCCTGCGTGATCAGCGCGGGCGCGGTGTGCAGTCCGCCGACCAGCGCCTGCAGCGAGCCCTCCCCCGGCCGGCCGGAGAACCGGACGGGCTGCTCCAGGCTGATGATCAGCGTCACGTGCCGCGAAGGCAGGCCCCGGTGCACGGCCAGGGTCACGTTCTCCTGCGCGTAGCCGAGGTAACGCGTCACCAGGGGCCGCACCAGCGGGTGCGGCGCGCGGGACGCCCAGCTGTGACTCACCTGACCAGCCTAAGCCGCGCGGGCGGAGTTTCTGCTACCACGGAGGCCCCACCGGTGAAGGAGCGGAGTTCGCATGACCATCCAGGAGCGGGCGCAGCAGCTCGAAATGCTCGCCGACCAGGTACCGACCGGCATCGCACTGGCCACCAAGAGCGAGCTGGCGGACCTGCAGTCCCAGGTGCTCGGCCTGCTCGGCGAGACCACGACGGCCACCGCCATCCAGGGCTCGATCCAGCTCGCGGCACAGCAGATCGACGACGTGGCCGCGGCGCTGGAGAACGTGCGGATCCAGATCAGGGACGCCGCGCAGCACCACTTGCAGGGCTGAGCACCGTGAAGGCCCCCTCCCCCGCGCCGATGGCGGGTGAGGGGGCCTTCACAGCTAGGACGGAAGCGGGGGCGGGTCAGCCAACTGTCACGCTGGGGGCGCCTTCGCCGATGCCCTCGCCTGCTGTTTCGGCGATGCGCATGGCCTCTTCGATCAGCGTCTCCACGATCGCGTGCTCGGGCACGGTCTTGATCACTTCGCCCTTGACGAAGATCTGGCCCTTGCCATTGCCGGAGGCGACGCCGAGGTCGGCCTCGCGGGCCTCGCCCGGGCCGTTGACGACGCAGCCCATCACCGCGACGCGCAGCGGGATCTCCATGCCCTCGAGCCCGGCCGTGACCTGCTCGGCCAGGGTGTAGACGTCGACCTGGGCCCGTCCGCAGGAGGGGCAGGAGACGATTTCGAGCTTGCGCTCCTTGAGGTTGAGCGACTGCAGGATCTGGATCCCGACCTTGACCTCTTCGACCGGCGGAGCGGACAGCGACACGCGGATGGTGTCGCCGATGCCCTGGCGCAGCAGCGCGCCGAACGCGACGGCCGACTTGATCGTGCCCTGGAACGCCGGACCGGCCTCGGTGACGCCGAGGTGCAGCGGGTAGTCGCACTGCTCGGCCAGCAGCTCGTAGGCCCGCACCATGACCACCGGGTCGTTGTGCTTGACCGAGATCTTGATGTCGTGGAAGTCGTGCTCGGCGAACAGCGAGGCCTCCCACAGCGCCGACTCGGCCAGCGCTTCGGGCGTGGCCTTGCCGTACTTCTCCAGCAGCCGCCGGTCGAGCGAGCCGGCGTTGACCCCGATCCGGATCGGGGTGCCGTGGTCCTTCGCCGCCTGCGCGATCTCCTTGACCTGGTCGTCGAACTTGCGGATGTTGCCCGGGTTCACCCGCACCGCGGCGCAGCCGGCCTCGATCGCGGCGAACACGTACTTGGGCTGGAAGTGGATGTCGGCGATCACCGGGATCTGCGACTTCTTCGCGATCGCGGGCAGCGCCTCGGCGTCGTCGGCCGACGGGCAGGCGACGCGCACGATGTCGCAGCCGGCCGCGGTCAGCTCGGCGATCTGCTGGAGGGTGGCGTTGACGTCGGAGGTCAGCGTCGTCGTCATCGACTGGACGGAGATCGGGGACTGACTGCCGACACCGACCGACCCGACCTGCAGCTGTCGGGTCGTGCGGCGCTCGGCGAGGACGGGGGGCGGCAGCGCGGGCATGCCTAACGCGACGGTCACGACTCCAGCGTACCTACACCGGCCGGAGGGCAACCACCGAAGCCGACCGCCACGGTGAGCAGCATTACGCCCTGACCGGGGGTGCCGGCCGGACCGGGCCCCGGCCGGTACCAGCGGTTACTGCAGCCGGATGGGGTTGACGATGTCGGCGGTCACCGTGAGCAGCGTGATGCCGCCGCCGATCACGACGATGACCATGGTGATCGCCGACAGCTTCGTGTAGTCCACCGGGCCGCCGGCCGCCTTGCCGCGCAGCCCGCGCAGCCAGTCGCGGACCCGCTCGTACCAGACGATGGCGATGTGCCCGCCGTCCATCGGCAGCAGCGGCAGCAGGTTGAACACGCCGATGAAGAAGTTCAGGCTGGCCAGCAGCAGGAAGAAGACCGCCCACAGGCCCTGCTCGACCGCCTCGCCGCCGATCCGGCTGGCCCCGACCACGCTGACCGGGGTGTTCGGATCGCGCTCGCCGCCGAAGATGGCGCTGACCACGGCCGGGATCCGCTCGGGGAACTGCACCAGCCGCTGCGCGGTCTGGGCGAACATGTTGCCGGTGAAGGAGAGCGTGGCCCCGACCGCGGTGAGGCCGTTGTAGTGCAGGTACTGGGGCGGCAGCACGGTGGACACGCCCATCATGCCGATCTCGTGCACCTTGCCGTCGCTGCCCAGGCGCTGCACCCGCGGGATGTCCACGGTCAGGTTCAGCGTCTGCCCGTCGCGCTGCACGGTGATCGGGGTCGGGCCGCCGGAGGCCTGCACCACGGCCAGCACGTCGGTCCACTGCGGGGTCGGCTTGCCCGCGACGGAGACGATCCGGTCGCCCGCCCGCAGCCCGGCGGTCTTGCCCGGGGTGGGCGCGCCCGCCGGGCAGGAGGTGTCGCCCAACTGCTGCGTGGTGGTCGCCGCGCGGGCGCAGGAGATGCTCGCCACGACCGGCTGCAGCGGCTCCGAGGCGGCGGCGATGTTCGGCAGGCCCATGGTGACCGCCATCAGGTAGAGCACCACGAAGCCGAGGATGAAGTGGGTGATCGAGCCCGCGGACATCACCACGGTGCGCTTCCAGGTCTTGAACCGCCACATCGCGCGCGGGGCCTCGTCCGGGGTGACCTCGTCGAGCGCGGTCATGCCGGCGATGTCGCAGAACCCGCCGAGCGGGATCCACTTGAGGCCGTACTCGGTCTCGCCGCGGCGCCAGGAGAAGACCGTGGGCCCGAAGCCCACGAAGTACCGCCGGACCTTCATGCCGAACGCCTTGGCGGTCAGCATGTGGCCGGCCTCGTGCAGCGCGACGGAGACGCAGATCCCCAGCGCGAACAGCACCACCCCGATGATGTAGGCGAGCACGCGCTACTTCCCCTTACCGAGCATCGTTCCGGCCCGCGCGCGAGCCCAGCGCTCCGCGGCGAGTACATCTTCCACGTCACGAGGCTCGCGACGCCACTCGTCGGCGGCTTCCACCACCTGCGAAACAGTGTCCACGATCGAGGTGAAACCGGCGTTCTGCGCCAGGAAGGCGGCCACCGCCTCCTCGTTCGCGGCGTTGTAGACAGCCGGCAGGCAGCCGCCCTCGGTGCCCACGTGGCGGGCCAGCTCGACCGCCGGGAACGCCTCGTCGTCGAGCGGTTCGAAGGTCCAGCTCGCCGCGGTGTCCCAGGTGCAGGCCGCCGCCGCGCCGGGCACGCGCTCGGGCCAGTGCAGCGCCAGCGCGATCGGCAGCCGCATGTCCGGCGGGCTGGCCTGGGCGACGGTCGAACCGTCGGTGAAGGTCACCATCGAGTGCACGATCGACTGCGGGTGCACGGTGACGTCGATGCGCGCGGGCTCGACGCCGAACAGCAGCGCGGCCTCGATCAGCTCCAGTCCCTTGTTGACCAGGGTGGCGGAGTTGATGGTGATCAGCGGCCCCATCGACCAGGTCGGGTGCGCCATCGCCTGCTCGACGGTGACGTCGGCCAGCTCGGCGCGCCGCCGGCCGCGGAACGGGCCGCCGGAGGCGGTGAGCACGAGCCGCGCCACCTCGTTCTCCCGGCCCGCGCGCAGGGCCTGCGCGATGGCGGAGTGCTCGGAGTCGACGGGCACGAGCTGGCCCGGCTTCGCCGCGGCGAGCACGAGCGGCCCGCCCGCGATCAGCGACTCCTTGTTGGCCAGAGCCAGCGTGGCGCCGGTGGACAGCGCCTTCAGCGTCGGCGCGAGGCCCTGGGAGCCGGGCAGCGCGTTGAGCACGACGTCGACTTCCACCGCGCCGATGAGCTCGGTCACGGCGTCGGCGCCGGCGAAGATGCGCGGCATCCGGAACTGTCCCTGGGCGTAGCCGCGGCGCTGGGCCTCGGCGTACAGCGCGAGCTGCAGGTCCTCCACGGCCGTGGGCCGGCTCACGGCGACGGCGGCCACGCCGAAGGCGAGCGCCTGGCCGGCCAGCGCCTGCGGGTCGGAACCGCCGGCCGCGATCCCGGCCACGGTGAACAGGTGCGGGTTACGGGCGACGACGTCGAGGGCCTGGGCCCCGACGGACCCGGTCGAGCCGAGCACGAGGACGCTTCGCGAGGTAGTCATCGCGGTCATTATCGCCCGCGGTGGCGCGGCCCGTCTCCGCGGAGCACCCGGCGGTGTGGGATCATCGGCCGGTACGAGGTCCGGCGGGTCAGGAGGAGTGATCGTGGCAGGCAAGGCGATCGAGAAGCGGCCCGAAGTGGACCCCCGCGACGAGCCGTCGGCCGAGTGGGGCTGGCACGGCTCGTTCCCTAAGGCCACCCGCGTCGCCGGCTGGATCAGCGTCGTCGTGCTGCTGCTGATGCTCAAGGGCAACCACGAGAACAACACGGAGAACGTGTGGCTGGTCGGCCTCGCGCTCTTCCTGGCGTTCCTGCTGGTGCTCGACCTGCGCAAGCGCCGCACGGCCTGGCGCAAGTAGTCCCCCGTTCGCTACCTTGCGGGCTTATGAAGCACCGCTGGGTAGCCCTCGTTTCCTCGGTCGTGGCCGGTGTGGCGCTGTTCGCCGCCCCGGCCCCCGCCGCTTCCGCCGCACCGGCACTGGCCCGGTGCACCTTCACGCCGACGCCGGGCAACCCGGCCGCCCGGCCGGTGCTGCGCCCGCTGCCGTTCGCGCTGACCCGCGGGACGATCGACGTCACCTTCCGCTTCAACTACGGCCCGGTCACCATCCGCCTGAACAGCGGTGGCGCGGCCCCGTGCGCGGTGGCGAACATGGCGAGCCTGGTCCTGCAGCGGTTCTACGACCACTCGCGGTGCTGGCGGCTGTCGGACTCCACGCGGCTGGGTGTGCTCCAGTGCGGCGACATCTACGAGGTGGAGAAGGGCGGCCCGGGCTATGAGTTCCCGGACGAGGTGACCGGCGGGGAGACCTACCCGCGCGGCACCGTGGCCATGGGCAACCAGGGCCCGGGGACCAACGGGTCGGAGTTCTTCATCGTGCACTCGTTCGCGAACATCCCGGCGCAGTACTCGGTGCTGGGCACCGTCGTGCGCGGACTGCCGGTGATCGACCGGATTGTGGCGGACGGGATCGTGCCGACCGATCCGAACGGTCCGCTGGACGGGGCGCCCAAGCACCCGGTCGAGATCGAGCGGGCTTCGCTCGGCTGGTAGCCCGGTTCCACGGCGGAAGGGCCGGGCGCCCACCCCTGGGTGGACCGCCCGGCCCTTCTGCCGTGAAAACCCTTACCGCTCGGTCGAAGGGGCCACCAGCTCGCTGGGACCGCTGCCGGACTCGCCGGCCACCGCGGCCAGCTCCTCACCCACCGACTCCGCAGACCCCGACTCCGAAGACCCCGTCTTCTTGCTCTTGGTCAGCAGCGAAGCCACCGCGCCGATCAGGCAGACCACGATCGCGAAACCGAACGCCACCGCGAGACCGTCCTGGAACGGGCCGGAGATCAGGTTCGGGAAGAAGCTGCGACCGGTCAGGAACGAGGCCTGGTCCGGGGGCAGGGTCGCGAGCTGGCCCCCCAGCAATTGCTGGATCGGGTTGTAGCCGAGGAACGCCGCGAACAGCACGGCGACCGCGGGCAGGTGCGCGATCTGGTCGGCCGAGCCGGGCGCGACGCCGTGGGCGGTCAGGCCCGCGCTCATCGCCGCCGGGAGGTTGTCCGACAGGCCCGCGATGATCAGGCTGAAGAAGAAGCCGATCGAGAGCACCATGGCCGCGTTCTGGAACGTGGTCATCATGCCCGCGCCCGAGCCACGGGCGTCGGCGGGCAGGCTGTTCATCACCTCGGCGCGGTTGGGCGAGGAGAACATGCCCATGCCGATCCCGTTGACCAGCAGGATCGCCGCGAAGGCCCAGTAGTCGAAGTTCACCGGCAGCAGGATCAGCAGCAGGAAGGTCAGCGCCGTCAGCACCAGGCCGGTCGAAGCGAGCATCCGGCTGCCGATCCGGTCGGACAGGATGCCCGAGGTCGGCGCGGCGACCAGGAAGCCGACCGTCATGGGCAGCATGTAGATCCCGGCCCACAGGGGCGTCTGCTCGAAGGTGTAGCCGTGCTGCGGCAGCCAGATGCCCTGCAGCCAGATGATCAGGATGAACTGCAGCCCGCCGCGGCCGAGCGAGGCGGTCAGGTTGGCCAGGTTGCCCCAGCTGAACGCCCGGATCCGGAACAGCGAAAGCCGGAACAGCGGGTTGTCCACCTTGGTCTCGATCACGACGAAGGCGATCAGCACCGCGATGCCGCCGATCAGGCAGGCCAGCACCATCGGGCTGCCCCAGCCGGTCGGCGAGGAGCCGTAGGGCTGGATGCCGTAGGTGATGCCCACCAGGACCGCGATCAGGCCGACGGCGAAGGTGATGTTGCCCCACCAGTCCATCCGCGCGTGCTGGCGGATGCCGGTGTCGTGCAGCTTGAGGTAGGCCCAGATCGTGCCGATGACCCCGATCGGCACCGAAACGAGGAAGATCAGGTTCCAGTTGATCGGGGCCAGCACCCCGCCGATGACCAGTCCGAGGAACGAGCCCGCGATGGCCGCGACCCCGTTCATGCCCAGCGCCAGCCCCCGCTGGTTGGCCGGGAAGGCGTCGGCCAGGATCGCCGACGAGTTCGCCATCAGGAAGGCCCCGCCGACCCCCTGCACGATCCGCCAGCCGATCAGCCACAGCGCGGCCGCGTCACCGTCGAACCAGGTGACGGCCAGCATGATCGACGAAAAGGTGAAGACCGCAAAGCCCAGGTTGTACATCCTGGCCCGGCCGTACATGTCGCCGAGCCGCCCGAAACTCACCACCAGCACCGCGGTGACCACGAGGAACCCCATGATCATCCAGAGCAGGTAGCTGGTGTTGGACGGCTCCAGCGGGTTGATCCCGATGCCCTTGAAGATGTCGGGCAACGCGATCAGCACGATCGACGAGTTGATCGTCGCGATCAGCATGCCCAGCGTCGTGTTGGACAGCGCGATCCACTTGTACCGCGGCCCCAGCTCCGCGACCGAATAAGTCCTGCGCTCCGCCACAGTCGAAGACCTCTCTCGCTCAGTTCCCTTAGCTAGGCTAAGCAACTTGCTTGCGTAAGGCAATCAACTTTCGAAAACGCCGGCGAGAGACCGGTCACAATCGCTTGAATGTCCTTTGTGGATTGTTTACCTGGATGCGTCCGGCGGCGGGCCGAAGACCTTCCCCGGGTTGAAGATCCCGTGCGGGTCGAGCGCGTTCTTCACCGCGTGGTGCAGCTCCAGCACGGCCGGTCCGAGTTCCTGGACCAGGCCCGGCCGCTTGAGCAGCCCGACGCCGTGCTCGCCGGTCACGGTGCCGCCGAGGGCCAGGGCGTCGGCCACGATGTCGTCGAACGCCGCCTGCGCGCGCTCGCGGGCGTCCTCGTCACCGGCCGGGGTGCTCAGCAGCGGGTGGAGGTTGCCGTCGCCGATGTGGGCGATGTTGGCGATCAGGGTGTCGTGCCGCTTCGCCGCCAGGTCGATGCGCGCGAGCATCTCCGGGACCAGGTGCGTGGGCACGCAGACGTCTTCGGTGAGCAGCGGGCCGAGCCGCTCCAGCGCCGGGTAGGCCAGTCGCCGGGCGTCGAACAGCGCGTCGGCCTCTTCCTGGTCCGAGGACTGGGCGGCCCAGGTCGCGCCCGCCTGTTCGAAGCACTTCAGCATCACCGCGGCCTCGTGGTCGCCCGCCTCGCCCGGCGCGTCGCTGCGGCCCAGCAGCACGACTTCGGCGTCGGCGGACAGGCCCATGTTCTTCCACGCGTCGACGGCGGCCAGGCAGTGCCGGTCCACCAGCTCCAGCGCCGAGGGCACCACCCCGGAGGCGATGATCGCGGCCGCGGCCTCCCCCGCGGCGACGGTGGAGTCGAAGTACCCCGCGACGGTCCGCTCGGGAGCGCGCCGGGCCTTGAGCCGCACCGTGACCTCGGTGACCACGCCCAGCGTGCCCTCGGAGCCGACCACCAGGCCCGCGAGGTCGTAGCCGGCCACGCCCTTGGCCGTGCGCCGGCCCAGCCGCACCAGCTCGCCGGTGCCGGTGACGACCTGGAGGCCGAGCACGTAGTCGCGGGTCACGCCGTACTTCACGCAGCAGACGCCGCCCGCGTTGGTGGCCACGTTGCCGCCGATGGTCGACCACGGCGAGCTGGCCGGGTCCGGCGGGTACCACAGGCCCTGCTCGGCGCAGGCCGCGCGCAGATCGTCGTTGACCACCCCGGGTTCGACGACCGCGAGCCGCTCGACCGGGTCGATCTCGCGGATCGCGGTCATCCGGTCCGTGACCAGCACCACGCAGTCCTCGACCGCGTTCGCCCCGCCGGACAGCCCGGTACCCGCCCCGCGCGTGACCAGCGGCGTCGCGTGCTTGATGCACGCGCGGACGGTCGCCTGCACCTCATCGGCCGTCCTCGGCCGGACGACCACGGCGGGCAGCGCGTACGGCGCCCACTCCGCTTCGTCGTGCGCGAAGCCGCGCATCACGTCGGGGTCCCGCACGATCCGGTCCGCGGGGAGCGCGGCCTGGAGGTCGTCGATCAGCATCGGAGGAGTCCCTTCATCGTGACGTCTCCCGCCACAGTAGGTGCACTCCCGCCGACCTCCGGCCGGGGCGGAAAGGGGAAAGGGGCTCCGCCGGCCGCTGGGGAGAACGGACGCGACGGAGCCCCTTTCGCGGGGGAAACGGCTCAGGTGTCGAGCGAGCCGTACACGATGATGTTGTCCAGATAGCTGTGCGCCGAGGCGTCGAACGCGCCGCCGCAGGTGATCAGGCGGATCTCGGGCATGGTGGTGTTGCCGTACACGGCTTCGGTGGGGAAAGACTGCTTCGCGATCTGGTCCACCTTGCTGACGGTGAAGCCGGCCTTCGTCCCGTCCTGGCGGCCGACCGTGATCCGGTCGCCCTTCTTCACCTCGTGCAGCCGCCAGAAGATGCCCTTCTGGTGGTTGCCGTCGATGTGCCCGAGCACCACCGCGGGGCCGACCTGACCCGGTGTCGGGCCGTAGGAGTACCAGCCCGCCTGCAGCGGCTGGTCGACCGGCGGCACCTGCACCGTCTTGTCCGGGTTGAGACCGAGCGACACCAGCGAAGAATGCGCGTCGATGCTCGGCACGTCGATCGAAACCGGGACCGAGCGCGACAGTCCCGCGGCCGGGGTGGCCGCCGCGGCGGGCGCGGCGGCCGGCGGCGCGGGGGCGGACGAGCCGCAGCCGAGCAGCGCGAAGTTGGCGACCAGCGCCAGCAGCAGGGCGAAGAGCCCGAACCGGGAACGGGTCACTGCTCGGTCACCGCGGCCAGAGTGCCGTCACCGGTCTCCGGCGCGCCCGCGGGCACGATCGTGACCTGGCCCGGGCCCGGCGCCGGCGGCTTCACCGGAGTGGTCGGCGGGGTGACCACGGCCGGTGCGACCTTGCCGCAGGTGGAGGAGGCGAGCACGATGTCGCCGCTGCCCAGCGCGCCGAGCGTCTCGCCGCCCAGCAGCTTCACGTGCAGCGCGTTCACGGTCAGGCTGCCGTCGGAGTGCTTGATCTGCTCGTTCACGATCACCTGCAGCACCCCGGGCACGCCGAGCTTCCGGTTCGCCCCGGTGCCCGCCGGCAGCTCGCCGATCCGGCCGAGGTCGAGGTTCGCGAGGTCGGAGGACGCGGTGATGCCGTCGGCCGTCGACTTGCACTCGGAGCTGATCACCGAGGCCTTGGGCGTCCGGCCCGCGAGCGGCGCCAGCACCGGCAGCGCGGCGTCGACGATGGCCGCCTTCGACCGGATCGTCCGGTCGCTGTCCTGCTTCGCGGAGCTGGTCACCGCCTTGGCCGTGACCAGGCCCTTCAGCGGCACGTCGACGATCGAGGCCGAGGTCGGCCCGTCGGTGCTCGACGGCGCGAGCTTGCCCGTGTCCACGGAGATTCCCTTGTCCCCCAGCACACCGGTGTCCCCCAGCACCCCGGCGAGCAGGGAGACCGAGGCGGACGCCCCGTAGGCCGACCCGGCCGGCGATGCGGCGGCGACCGCCGGAGGAGCGGCGGTGGCGAGCAGGGCCAGCGCCGGAGCGGCGACCGCGAAGGTCCGTCCGCGCAGCAGGGCAGAGCGCATGAATTGTCCTTCCGAACATCAAGAATGGATCCGCCGGCCTAATCCCCGAATCCGTGCGCAACGGGGCGCAACTGTCGATCACCGGCGAGACCGCGACGCTATCAAGACCCCCGGGAATAGCAAAACACCCGCACGGTCCCGCCGGGCCGAACCAGCCACGACAGTGACCACGCTTTCCGCAATTTCACCACTAAAGAGTGATGTAACGCGCCGGGTTGGCCCAGCCGTTCCTACTCAGAGCCATTGAAGTGGCGCCTCACCTGGAGGATCGATACTCCCTCCACTCTGAGGGGTGATCCTGACACCCGAAGAAACCGCGCACTCACCGTGATGTGACCACTACGGCCGCAACCAGTCGGGAATCCCCGGAAAAACGGGAGACCGGCGATCACCGGCAGATAACCGTGACCCCGCGGAATTCGTCCACAATGGAGCGTTGTCGCCGTTTACCCCGATCGCCCGGGCCTTTTACCACAGAGCCAGAAGTCATAGCCGCACGGGTGGCACCGATTGATCGAGGACGCAGCCATCGACGCATCACCACTCTTGTCACTCCCTGCCATCCGCAGACACCGCGACGTCACCGTCGAGGATGCCCCGTCGGATATCACCTTCAGTTGACGTATTGTCACTATCGGTAGTATGAGTAGCTTCATCGTCGGTAGCGGTGGGGTCCAACGTGGTGAAGCGGGCCCGGATCTCGGCCGCAGCATCAACCCGGCCGGCTGCTTGGAAGCTTTGGGCAAGCCGTTCCACGAACAGTCCCCCTTCAGCCGCGTCCGGCGACAGGCCCACGTCGTCCATCATCATTCGTACGAAGTCAGCGGGAGTGTTGCGGCCTGCCGTCTCGACCCTCTCCCCGGTGGAATCGACGACCTCGCCGTCGACGACCGAGAACCGGCCGTTGCCGGGCCAGTGGCCACCTTCACCTGGACGGCAATCTTCAGGCAGAACCGAGCCCGGAACGTTGTTCGCTGCGGCCGTGAGCTGAGCGAGGGTACCGATATCGGCCACGACGTTTCTCACGTCGTGTTGCTGTCGCACGAGCCACCACACCACTGCACTGCCGGTGTCGCTGAGGACGTCTTCGCCGAGATAGCGACGCTTGTCCTGCTCGTGCCGCCTTTCGTGTTCCCACACCACGGCGTCCTTGCGAGTCCTGGCAACCATCTCCAGCCGCTCGCGATCGGCAGAGTGCAGGTCCAGCCGCACATCACTCGCTGAGACCTCGACGGTCCCCGACTTGTCCGCGACCACTTGACCCAGCAGGCTGTTCAACCGATGCCTGATCTCCGTGACGTCGAGCGGCGACACGCGCAAGGTGATCTCTTTGGCGCGCTCCACCACCACATTGACCGCGACCGCTCCCAGGTTGGCGTGCAACGGAATAGTCGCCCCCAGACGTGGCCGCCACCAGACCTTGGCCGCGAAGACGAACCGGTAGTCGCTCCAAGCACTGGCCAGCTCAGTGGGCGTGACCACCGACTCCTCGAACCGGCGGGGTTCCGGTCGAGGTGGCTCGACAACCGGCACTGCGTCGCGCCGGGCCGCCATCCGCGCCTCGAGCTCATGCTCCCATGTGATTCGCGCCTTGATCTTGCGGTAGACCACGACCGGGATGATCAGCAGCGGCAACGCCAGCAGCAGCCAGACCGGCCAGCCCAACGCAAGGCCAAGCGCCAATGGCACACCAACGCACGCTGCGATCGACGCGGAAAAGATGATCCGATCCGATGAAGTCATCACTGTTCCTCTCGACTCCGAAGCCCCGACGGGCCCACACCCACGCCTTGCGCCTCGTCGATCAGCTGACCGAACTGGAAAGCAAGAGCGGTTCTGGCTCCCCGAGCCGGTCCGGAATTCGCCCAATCCCGTGCGACGACGTAGATCTCGGCGAGTTTGGCTCCATCACCACCGGCGGCCTCGACGACCACGCGCAACAAGTACAGTGCCTGCGCCGTCGGCAGCGATGAGCACCGGTTCAGCCAGTTTTCCAATTCTGGCGGCCAGTCGTATCCCACCGCTGAGGAAAGTGCATCAATCCAACCACCGACGACATTGTTCCGAACTGACGAGTCGAGAAGGTACGGACGTCCCCGGTTGTCGGTTCGCAGCAACCGGCCTGGATCCACCAGTCGAAAGAAGATCTCGAAATCGGCCGGTCGCCGATCCGTCGCAGGCTGCGAGCACAGGCGATCGAGCAGCCTGCGGAAGAGTCGCAGATCACTGCAAGCGAGTTTCGACAGGGCCGCGAGGGCTAAACCGTCCCGTTCGCCAACCGGTCCCCTGGCGAGATGCCGGAGGCGGGTGAGAGCCTCCTCCGGGTAAGAACGCGCCAGCTCAACTCCGCAGAGATCCACTAGAACAGCGGTGAACGCTCTCGGTTGCCGGCCTTCTTTCGCCCAGTCGTAGATCTTGCGCCGGAAGACCCGGCCATGCCCGATATCGGCCAGCCCGATCCTCAGCAAGCTCCTGATCACCGGAGCCAACTCCTCGGGTTTTGCGGCGACCCAATTCTCGGAGAGCTCGACCAGAAGGTTCGGATGATCCGTTCGGAGGCATTGCTCAGCCACCCGCTCAGCCAGAGCTGCCCTCTCTCCTCTGTTGAGAGAGGACATTCGGACCAGCTCGTCGACCCAGTCCCGGAACGCACTGTGGAGATCCAGGTAGTTGTCCCAAAAATATGAGACAACCGCTTCCCCGTACCCGATTTCTTTGAAGCGGACCGATCGGGTGTCGGTGATTTCGGCCTTGATCTTGGGCAGCCGGGTCAGGAGTGACGGCCGCTCAAGCGAAGGGGCAGCCTCCTCCGGATGGCCGATCTTGGCCAGCAGCAACTGGTTCGCTTCGAAAATCACGTTGAGGTGCGCGCCTTCGAGCATGGCAATGACGAAGAGAAGAGCGCGTGACCAGCCGTCCTTGTGGTGGTCGAGATCCGTCTTCAGCTCGGGGGTCCGGTCGGCTGAAGCAGTGAGCGCCAGTCTCAAGTCCGCAGCCAGATCGCGATCCCCGCCGGCCCGGTCGAACAACCGTTGCGTCACTGCAGCGAAGCGGGCGAGCTTTGCCATACTCGACTTCCGCAATTTTTCCTTCAGTCCGTTGACCTGTGGCAGCGCGAAGCCGACCGGCACCCCCTCTCCGGCGAGGTGTCTTTGCACCACCCGCTCCGGGTCCGGTTTGCCGATCCACACTCGATACTGCTGAGTCTCATCGTGTTCCGTCAGCGCTTCCCACTGTGTATGCAAGATGACGACCAGCTTGGCCTCTTGCCGGCGAACAATCGCGCGAAGCCCGGCCAGTGCGTCTCGAAGCACGTCATACGCTGCTCTTTCGACGCTCGAAAGATCGAGGAGGAGCAGATCGCCTGGGCTGATGTTCGACACATCGATTTCACTGCTGCTGTCGGCGAGCTCGGCTGGAAGGACACAGAACCGATGCTCGGCGTCGACGTGAAGTCGCAGGAGCATCTTCGCCGCCGCTCGACGACCGCTGCCCGGCTCCCCGTCGAGCAAGACGACGCCGTGTCGTTCCAGCTTGCCTTGCGCTTCGCCGAACCGCTCAGGTGCCTCGAACCTGCGATGGAGCCACGTCAGATCTGTATCGTCGATTTGACTGAGTTCGCGCTGCCGGGACGACTCGATGGCGGCGAAGATCAGATTCTGGATGTTGCTCTGGGTGAACGGCTGAGCGGAGAGCGGAGCCTCGACGGCTGACCGCTCGTCAGCGGTCAACGGTTCTCCTCTTCACCGGCTTCGCGCGAGGATCGCGGCTCCTCGGGATAGCTGTTGTCCGCCGACGAGACCGTCCGCTTGTCGTTCATGGTGATGCGGTCGGCGTTGTTGAACGTGCCGGACCCGGTATTGGCCGGGCCGAGGAACTTCGAGCCGCCGAACACGTCACCGTGGTACTGGTCTCCCGGTCCGGTGATGACCGGGCCGATCCGACCGCCGCCCCAGATACCGCCGATTCCGCTACCCTGTACATGGGTTCCGGAACTGGGTGAGTCCGTCGTCCGCGGAGGTTGCTGCCGGCTGTCGACCAGTCCGGGGACGAGATCCAAGATGTCGCGCGCGATGCGGTCCAGCGCGGAATCCGATTCACGATGCCGGTAGGTTCGATACTGGCAACTCGCCAGTCTGGCCAGTCGCTTCGGCAGTTCGTCCACGCGGATCGGGGACTCGGCCCGCTCATCGAGAATGGGGATGACGTGCACACCGTTCTCGAAGGCGAGATGCAACTCATGATGGATCCAGTCCTGAGGATCATCGATCTTGCGGCGGCCCTCAGTATCGGCTGCCGTGAACCAGGTCGGCCCGATCACGCACAGGAGCACCTTGCTGCCCCAGACGCCGCCGATCAGTGCGTTCTCGAACCTGCCCCCCGCCGGAATCGAACGGTGATCCATGAAGACGTGCTCGGCACCGAAGCGTCCCCGAAGATCCCGGTCGACGATGGTCGCTAGATCTTGTCCGTCGCCGGTCCGGTAATTGACGAAGATTTCGGGCATGACAACTATTCCCTCCTCAGGGATTCACGAAACGGGACCGTCAGCCGACCGCGCTCAGTCCAGCGGTGAGACGCGGGTAGAGGTCTTTGACCGACTGGTGTTGATGGAAGCGCGACAGGACCTGCTTCAGCCGGCGCAAGTCTTTGGCGATGGTCACCGATCCCACGATGGACATCGGTTCGATGAGGTCGCCGGCCAGCTCGCAGGCGTGGTCGATCTCGCCGAGCAAGGCGTAGGCAAGGGCTCGGCGAACACCATAGCGGGCTCTGGTCCGAAGGGCGTGTGCCGGAATCAGTTCGACCTGCTGATCGAGCACGGCCACTGCATCACGTGGGCGTCCGAGATCGATGAGGCACCAGCCGTTGGTCATCGCGGCCGGGTCGGTGAGATTGGTGGTGCCGAGGATCGGCGCGCCGGGTCTGGGTGCATCGACCGCGGCTCTTTGCAGTAGGGATTGGGCCCGGTCGAGAAGGCGCATGCAGGAGTCGTAGTCGCCCGCGAGCGCACACCCTTGCGCCTCACGCTGCGCAGCCAGACCCTCGATTCTGGGTGGCACGATTCGTTCCTGAGCTCTCCGGGCAAGAGAGATGGTCTCCACGGCATCGTCCCGGTAGAAAGCCACCAAGGCCCGCCGGACGAGTGCGTACTCGGCCAGATCCTCGTCACCAGCGGCCTTCGCCATTCCCACAGCCTGATCAGTCCACCACAAGGCCCCGCGCTCGTCCCCGGCTTCCTGAGTCATCCACCCCGCGTATTCGGCACACCGGGAAGCGAGCTGAAGCAGCTCTGCGACCTCTGTGCCACTCGCTCGCGCCGCGAGGGCACGCAGGGTGTGGGTCTGCGCGATCACCGATGGCAGGACGATGTCAGGACTCGCCGCCTGTCCCAATGCCCGCAGTTGATCGAACTGACCACGAAAGACACCGATGGCGGTGTGCTGAACACCCCGGCCGCGAGCCGGGACTCCCATACCGATGCCGAATGCCACTCCAGCGCCCAGCGCCAGCGCTTCACGCCTGGCCATCGGCCGGAACCATCCCTCACTGCCCACCGCCAGGCTCATCGTCCACACCTCTTCATCGTCCGAAGGCTCGACGAGACGCTCCGGGTGATGCGGTGCCACCAGCAACCGGGCCAGCGCTCCGTCGGCACGCAGCTGTGTGTCGCAGCGGCGAGCGAGATCGAGCTGAGGCTGCTTGTGCCCGTTCTCGATCTTGCTCAAGTATCCCTTGCTGTAGTGCACCACCGAGGCCAGCTGGGCCAGCGAGACCCCGGCTTCTGTTCGCAGCCGCCGGAGCTCCGACCCGAACGGTGTGTAGGCGTCACTCACCTGTTCCTCCCCCGTTGCCCGTCCCGGCGGTCCACTGAAACGACCGTGATCCAGACCGTTGATCAGTGCAGCACGTGGAGCGCCTCATGAACACCCAAACCAATCGATTTACAACGAATGGAGCCATCAGCGGGCAATCACGCCGTGGCCGGAGCACGGAAGGGCACGAACCGGCGCTCAAGCGCGGCGAATCGACAGACGGGCGGTCAAGTCGGGCGCGCACTTCACCGCCGGCCCCACCGCTGTTCCTGCGACTCGCCCGAGCACTTCGCTTTTCCCTGCGGCCGGTTGTCACAGCCACCACCTCGTTGTTGATCTTCAGAGGGCGGATCTTCTCGAAGAATGCTGGCCGCCGAACCCTGACGAGAGCGAGTGCATACAGAGGGTTTCCCGTCGTCTGATCAATGGGAAACGGGAAACTCCCGAGACCGGGCCCTGAGGAAAATTGCGGAAATGGCAAGTTTCCTTGCCGGCCCAGCCGCCGATGGCCGACGGTGGGAGGCGCACCGAGCACTTCGGACGAAGGGTCACGATGAGCACCGAAAGCACGCAGTTCTGGGAAAAGCGCTATCAGGAGGCCGATCCCGCATGGGGAACCCGGCCCAACGCGGTGTTCGCCGAGGTGGTGCCCGAGCTGTGTCCCGAGCCGGGCCGGGCGCTGGACCTGGGGTGCGGGCACGGTGGCGACGCGCGGTGGCTGGCCGCGCGCGGCTGGCTCGTCACGGCCGTCGACGTGTCGCCGACGGCGCTGGGCCGGATCGCCGAAGCGGCCGAGGCCGAGGGGCTGGTCGAGCGGATCACCCTGGCCTGCCACGATCTTTCCCGCAGCTTCCCGGAGGGCGCGTTCGACCTGGTTTCGGCCAGTTACTTCCACAGCCCGGTGGAGTTCCCGCGCGAACAGGTCCTGCGCCGGGCGGCCGAAGCGGTCTTGCCCGGCGGGCTGCTGCTCGTCGTCGACCACGGTTCGGCCGCGCCGTGGTCGTGGAACCGTGAACAGGTCTTCCCCACCCCGCGCGAGACCGCCGACGGGCTGGCGCTCGGGCCGGGGTGGCACATCGAGCGGCTCGACTCACCCCGCCGCACCGCCGCCGGGCCGGACGGTCAGGTCGCCGAGGTGGCCGACAACGTCATCGCTCTGCGCCGCGAGCGGTGAAGGGCGCAGGCACTCGCTTCGGCAACCTGGCCCCCGGCCGATCGGCGGCGAGGTGCGGTCATGCGGGTTCACCCGAGAACGTGCGGCTCAGCACCTCACCGCCATCGGCGCGCGCAGGAACACTGCCGTGCCTTCCGCGAGCACGTCCGCGCGGGTGACGAGCAGGTCGATCTCCGCCCAGCGGCGCGCTTCCCGCTCGGGGTCCGGCACCAGGGCCCGGCCGACCAGGGTGAGCAGGGTGTCGATCTCGTAGGAGAGGTCGGCCAGCCGCAGGAACGGCGCGTAGTCGGTCTCGGTGCCCGGACCGTGCCGGACCGCCCAGTCGCAGGCCCCGTGCCCGGCCGAGCGGCAGACGTCGCGGAGGTTCTCGCGGATCCGCTCCTGCCGGTCGACCACGCTGTGCGGCGCGTCGCGGGAGAAGCTGCTCCGGATGTTCCAGGCCACCGAGAGCAGGCAGCGGCCGGCATCGTCCATCGACGTGTTCATCACCGCCCAGAGTGTGTCGGTCCCGGGGCCGGACACCGGGCCGGACACGCGGGCGGACACCCCAACGGGCGACCCCGCGCGCCAGGTGGAGGCCATCCAGCCGTTGCCCAGCCCGGCCGGGCCCCGGGCACGGCCGGATCGCTGCGGGGGACGGGTCCGGGGATCATCCACCGGCCGCGGCCCGGCTTTCGTTCCTGAGCTTCCGGAAGGCGAACGAGGCCAGCGCGGCGAGCGTGAACAGTCCACACGCGACAGCGGCGGAGACCTGCAAGCCCGCCGTGCACGCGGCGCGGGCCGCGGCGAGCAGTGCGGCGGCGGCCGGGCCGGGTACGCCCGCCGCTGCCGCTTCCGCCTGGGCCGGGCCCGCCGCGGCGAGCCGGCGCGCGGCTTCCGGCAGCCCGTCCGGTATCGACAGCTGCGCGGTGTACACCGCGGCCGACAGCGAACCGAACACCGTCGTGCCGAAGCCCGCACCCAGCTCGTAGCCGGTTTTCTCCACCGCGGCCGCCCCGCCCGCCTGATCGGCCGAGGTCGCGGACAGCAGGGTGTCCGTGCTCGAGGTCAGGGCCAGGGCCATGCCGAATCCCAGCCCGGCCAGCGCGACGCCCAGCAACCCCGGCGAGGCCAGCGCAACCGGTCCGCACGCCGGTGCCAGCAAGGCGATCGCCGCGAGCGCGAAGCCCGCCGCGCGGACCCGGGGGTTGCCGAACCGTTCCAGCAGTGCCGGCGCCAGCACGCTGCCGACGGCCGAAGCGCCGAGCACCAGCAGGAGCCGGGCCGCCGCCGCGATCGGCGACAGCCCGAGCACCAGTTGCAGGTACTGCGCGAACAGCAGCCCGAGCCCGACCAGCGCGCTCATCACCAGCAGCACCCCGCCGACCGCGCCCGGCACCCCCGGCTGCCGGAACAGCGCCAGGTCCAGCAGCGCCGGTCCGGCCCGGCGCTGGCGGCGCAGGAACAGTCCGATGAGGACACAACCGGCCAGGCCCGCGGCCGGGCCCAGCACCGCGAGCGCCCCGCCGGAGCGGGTCGGCCCGAGAGCGAAGGCGATCCCGAGCACCCCGCCGGCCGCGAGCAGCGCGCTGACGCCGTCCCAGTGCCGCCGGACCGGCGGGGTCCGCGGCAGCCACCGCAGCGCCAGCACCACCGCGGCCAGGATCACCGGCGGGTTGACCAGGAAGGTCGAGCGCCAGCCCCACGTCTCGACCAGCACGCCGCCCAGCACCGGCCCGAACACCGAGCCGGTACCCGCGATCCCGCTGCACACCGCGATCGCCGTGCGCCGGCGCCGCTGCTCCGGGAACAGCTCCCGCAGCAGCGACATCGTCACCGGCATGATCATCGCGCCCCCGCAGCCGAGCGCCGCGCGGGCGGCGAGCAGCGCCGGGACGCCGGGCGCGAACGCGCAGGCGAGCGACGCGAGCCCGAACAGCGCGTACCCGGCCACCAGCACCCGCCGCCGCCCGTACCGGTCGCCGAGCGTGCCGAACGGCAGCAGCAGCGGCGCCGCGGTGAGCGGGTAGACCGCGACGATCCACACCTGCGCCGCCGCTCCCGGCCGCAACTGCCGGACCAGGTCGGGCAGCGCGACGTGCAGCACCGTCGCGTCCACCGCGACCAGGAACAGCCCGGCGCCGAGCACCACGAGCATCGGCCGGGCCCGGGTCGCCGGCCCGGTCACAGCAGCCCGGTCAGGTGCCTCGCGACCACGTCGACGTGCGGCGGGTCGACGACCGAGAGGTGGTGCGCCGCCACCGGCACGATCTCCAGCCGCGGGCACAGCCGCGCCCAGCCCGCGTCGGGGTCCCGGCGGGAGTAACGCGGCTCCATCGCCAGCCCGGCCGCGTACGGCTCGGTCGCCCGGTACAGCACGACCCGGCCGGCGTACGGCCGCGGGGTCGCGCGTTCGGCCGCCATTGTGTCCAAAAAGGACTGCCGCTGGTGCCGGAGCACGCCCGGGCTGAGCAGCCCGGCTTCGGCGACCCGGCCCATGGTCAGCTCGATCTGCTCGGGTTCGGGCAGGGCCGCCAGCTCGTCGTGGTCCAGGCGGACGGGCCGCTCGTACACCTGCCCGACGTAGGCGCCGAAGCGCAGGAACCGCCGGGCCGAGGACTCCTGGGGCGTGAGGTCGGGCTCGGGCAGCGGCAGCATGGTGTCGATGAGCGCGACGAACTCGACCTCCGCGCCCTCCTCGGCCAGCCGCGCGGCGACGCCGTAGGCCAGCGCCCCGCCGAACGACCACCCGGCCAGCCGGTACGGCCCCGGCGGGCAGGCCGCGCGGACCAGCGGGAGCAACTGTTCGACGCGTTCCTCGATGCTCGCCCCGGCGACGCGTTCGAAGCCCAAGCACGGCAGTCCGGCGGGCAGCCGGTCCAGCAGCGGCCGGTAGGCCGTGCAGGTGCTGCCGCCGGGGTGGAACAGCAGCAGCGGCGCAGTGGTGGCGTCACCGGTCGCGAGCGCGTGGACCGGTCCGCGGTCCTCCCGGGCGTCGAGCCCGGCCCGGACGGCGTCGGAGATCGCCGCCAGCGAATCGTGTTCCAGCAGCTCGACCGGGTCGAACGGGGTGTCCAGCTCGGCCGAAAGCCGGGCGGCGAGCAGCTCGGCCAGCGGCCCGGGCCGCTCGGTGCCGGTCAGCCGGAGCTGGGGGCCGGCCGGCTCGGTCCCGGTGATCCCGGCCCACAGGCGCAGCACGAGCCGGTCGGCCGCGTCCCAGGCCGGGCCGCTCTCCGGCGGCCCGTCGCCGAGCGCGCGGCCGAGGTCGGCCAGGGTGGCGCCGCGCAGCACGGCGGCAAGGTCGGGCTCAACCCCCAGCTCACGCCGGACCGCCTCCCGGATCCGTTGGGCCATCAGCGAGTCCAGCCCGAGTTCGACCAGTGGGACGTGGAGGTCGAGACGGGCCGGCGAGAGACCCATGATCGCGGCGGCGATCCCGGTGAGCCGGTCCGCGGGCGCGAGCGCTTCCGGTTCGGCTTCGGCGGCCGGCTCCCGGTTCGGCGCGGCCTCACGAGCTTCGGCGGTCGCCCGTGTCACCTCCGCCGAGGTGTACCAGTGCCGCTCCCGCCGCCACGGCATCGGCGGCACGTCCACCAGCCGGGCGCCGGGGCGGGCCTCGGCCGAGGTGATGCGGGTGCCCGCGCAGTACAGCTCGGCCGCGGCGGCCCCCAGGGCGCGGACCTCGTCCTGGCCACGGCGCAGGGTGCCGGTGACCACGGCGTCCTCGATCCCCTCGGCGGCCAGGGTGCGGGTGGTCGAACCACGCAGGATCGGGTGGGGCGAGACCTCGACGAAGGCGCGGTGCCCGTCCTCGGCCGCGGCCGCCACCGCCTGCCGGAACCGGACCGGGCGGCGCAGGTGCGCGGCCCAGTAGCCGGCGTCGAAGTCCGGCCGTTCCCGCGGCTCGGTCAGCACGGTGTCGTACCAGGGCACGCCCGGCCGCCGCCCGCCCAGCTCGGCCAGCGCGTCCCGCAGCGCGGGCAGCACCGGCTCGACCGCGGCCGAATGACCGGCCACCTCCACCGGCAGCCGCCGCGCGGACCGTCCGGCGGCTTCGAGCCGCAGCACCAGCCGGCCGGTCGCCTCGGTGCTCCCGGCGACGGTGAGCTGCCGCGGTGCGGAGTCGGCGGCCGGCTCGAGCCCGGGGAAGGCGGCCAGCTCCTCGGGGGAGAGCTCCACCGCGGCCATCGCACCGCCCGGGCGGATGGTGCCGAGCAGGCGGGCCCGGGTGGCGACCAGGTGGACCCCCTCGTCGGCGTCGAGCGCCCCGCTCACCACGGCGGCGGCCGCGGAGCCGAGCGAGTGCCCGATCACCGCCGCCGGCCGGACGCCCAGCGATTCCCACAACGCGGCCAGCGCGACCTGCAGGCCGAAGATCGCGAGCTGGTTTTCCGGCAGGGACAACGGTTCCGGTGCGGTCAGCAGCGCGCGCAGCGAACGTCCGGTGTGCTCGGTGAACCGGTCCCCGAGCTTCTCGACCTGCGCGGCGAACCCGGGTTCGGCGGCCAGCAGCCCGCGGCCCATCCCGGCCCACTGCGAACCGTGGCCGGAGAACACGAACACCGGACCGTCCGAGGCCAGGACCGTGCCGGTCGCCACCCCCGCCGGCCGCGGTTCGGCGCCGATCCCTCGCAGCAGCGAGGCCAGTTCGGCGGTGTCCCCGGCGACGAACGCGGCCCGGTGCGGGGCGCCGTTGTCCCGGCGGAGCAGCGTATGGGCGACGTCGGCCAGTTCTTCCCCCCGTCCGGCCGGGGAATCCAGCCAGTCCGCCAGCTGCGCGGCCCGCTCGGCCAGCCGGTCCGGGGTGCGCGCGGACAGCACCGTGAGCCGGACGCCTCCGGGTTCCGGGTCCGGCGCCGCCGCCGGGGCCTGTTCGAGCACCACGTGGGCGTTGGTCCCGCCGAACCCGAACGCGGACACCCCGGCGGTGGCC
This sequence comes from Amycolatopsis sp. PS_44_ISF1, assembly GCF_032335455.1. Taxonomy (NCBI): domain Bacteria; kingdom Bacillati; phylum Actinomycetota; class Actinomycetes; order Pseudonocardiales; family Pseudonocardiaceae; genus Amycolatopsis; species Amycolatopsis sp. PS_44_ISF1. The sequence continues at coordinate 389,680 of NZ_JANUXO010000004.1, forward strand.
CGCCCGGCGTAGCGGGGCCACGGCGTGGGCCCGGTGACCACCCGCAGTCCCAGACCGTCGAACCCGATGTGCGGGCTGGGCTCGGTGAAGTGCAGCTGCGGCGGCAGCACGTCGTGGGTCATCGCCAGCACCACCTTGATCAGCCCGGCGATCCCGGCCGCGGCTTCCGCGTGCGCGATGTTGGTCTTCACCGAGCCGATCAGCAGGGGACGGCCGGGTGCGCGGCCCGCGCCCAGCACCGCGCCGAGCGAACGGGCCTCGATCGGGTCGCCGAGCTGGGTGCCGGTGCCGTGCGCCTCGACGTAGTCCACTGTGGACGGGTCTTGGCCGCGGTAGGCCTCGCGCAGCATCTCCTGCTGCGCCATCGGGTTGGGCGCGGCCAGCCCGTGGGACCGGCCATCGGAGTTGACCGCGGACGAGCGGATCACCGCGAGCACCCGGTCACCGTCGTACTCGGCGTCGGAGAGCCGTTTCAGCACCACGACCCCGCAGCCCTCGGCGCGCGCAATGCCGTCGGCCCCGGCGGAAAAGGTCTTGCACCGGCCGTCCCCGGCCAGCAGCCCGGCCGCGGCGAACGCGGCGGTCGGCCCCGGCACCAGCATCAGGTTGACCCCGCCGGCCAGCGCCAGGTCGGCTTCCCCCTCGCGCAGCGCCCGCACCGCGTGGTGCACCGCGACCAGCGAGGAGGAGCAAGCGGTGTCCACGGCCAGGCTCGGCCCGCGCAGGTCGTACACGTAGGACAGCCGGTTGGCCGAGATGCTGCCGGCCGCGCCGGTGGCCGTCCACAGGTCGACCCCGCCCGCGGCCATGGTGAGGTGGCCGTAGTCGTGGGTCGAGATGCCGGTGAACACGCCGGTGCGGCTGCCGCGCAGCGAGGCCGGGGCGATCCCCGCGTGCTCCAGCGCGGCCCAGGCGACCTCCAGGAGCATCCGCTGCTGCGGGTCCATCGTCGCCGCTTCCCGCGGGGTGATGCCGAAGTGCTCGGCGTCGAACCCCGCGACGTCGTCGAGGAAACCGCCGAGCACCGGTGCGGCGTCGGCGTTCCAGCGGTCCGCCGGCGCGGTCCGGACGGCATCCCGTCCGCTGCGCAGCAGGTCCCAGTACGCGTCGAGCCCGTCCGCGCCGGGCCAGCGGCAGCCGAGGCCGATCACAGCGATCGGCTCGGCCCGGCGCCGGTCGGAGCCCGGCACCGGCGCGGGTTCCGGCGCCGCGGCGGCGTCGCCGGTCAGGCTCCGGACGAGGTGGCCCAGCGTCGGGCTCTCCCACAGCAGGGTCGCGGGCAGCCGGGTGCCGAGCCGCTCTTCCAGGTCCGCGACGATGCCCACGGCCTGGCGAGAGGACAGGCCGAAGTCACCGAGCGGACGGGCGGCGTCGATCCGGGCCGGGTCGGTGCCGGTGTGCTCGGCGACGGTGTCCAGCAGCCAGCGCAGCAGTGCCTCCGCGTTGAGCGCGGCCGAGTCGAGGGTGGCGGGGTTGCTCATCGCGCCAGGACCTTTCCGTAGTCGCCTTCGAGGTAGCGGTCACGGCAGGCGCCGCGCGCGATCTTGCCGCTGGAAGTGCGCGGGACGAGACCCGCCGGGACCAGGACGACCTCGCGCAGGGCCAGCCCGTGCGCGTCGGACACGAGGCGGCGGACCGCCGCGACGAGGTCCCGCTCCCCCGCTTCGTCCAGCTCGCCGTGCCCGCGGTGCTCGGCCACGACCACGGCGGATTCGGTCTCCCCGCCGGCGACGGCGAACGCGGCCACGCTGCCCGGCCGGATGCCGCGGTCGGCCGAGGCGACGGTCGCCTCGACGTCCTGCGGGTAGTGGTTGCGGCCGTCGACGATGAGCAGGTCCTTGATCCGCCCGGCGATGTACAGCTCGCCCCCGTGGTGGAAGCCGAGGTCGCCGGTGCGCAGCCACGGTCCCTCGGGCCGGCCGCCCCGCTCGCCGGATAGCCGGGCACCGAAGGTTTCTTCGCTCTCCAGCGGTTTCTGCCAGTACCCGGCGCCGACGTTCGGCCCGTGGATCCAGATCTCGCCGACCGAGCCGTCCGGGAGCGCGATGCCGGTGGCCGGGTCGGCGACGGCCACCCGCTGGCCGGCCGGGGCACCGCAGGCGACCAGCCGGACGCCTTCCCCGGCGGGCTCCGCGGCGCCGTCGCCGAGCGCCGCCCGGTCGAACACCCCGACCCGAGGGGCCGCGGCCGGGCCGGTGGTCACGAACACGGTCGCCTCGGCCAGCCCGTAGGACGGCCGGGTCTGCTCCGGCCGGTAGCCGGCCCCGGCGAACGCGGCGTGGAACCGGTCGAGCACGTCCGGGTTGATCGGCTCGGCCCCGTTGATGATCGCGCCGACCCGGCCCAGGCGCAGGCGGGCCCGGTCGGTCTCGCGCACTCGGGTCGCGCAGTAGTGGAAGGCGAAGTTCGGCGCGGCGCTCCAGGCCCCGGGCCGGTCGCCGAGCAGTTCCAGCCAGCGGACCGGGCGCTCGATGAACGCGAGCGGGTCCATCAGCACCGAGCGCAGGCCCAGCGCCAGCGGGGTGATCAGGCCGAGGACCAGGCCCATGTCGTGGAACAGCGGCAGCCACGAGACCGTGGTGGCCTCACGCGGGTCGAGGCCGAGGCCGGTGACGGCCTGGGTGACGTTCGCGAGCACGTTCGCGTGGGTCAGCACCACACCGGCCGGGGAGCGGGTCGAACCGGAGGTGTACTGCAGGTACGCGACGTCGTCGGGGGCGGGCGCCGGGCCGGGCCAGGACCGCGACGGCTCCGCGTCCGGGCGGTCGGCCGCCACCACCGGGAGGTCGCCGCCGCCGGGCCGGCCGGCCAGGAACTCGCCGACCGCGCCCTTCGCCGCGGCAGTGGTGACCACGGCCGCGGGCGCGCAGTCGGCGAGCACCGAGGTGAGCCGGCCGGCGTGCCCGGGCAGCCCGGGTTCGAACAGCGGCACGGCGGCCGCGCCCGCGGTGATCGCGGCGAGGAACCCGACGACGTAGCCGATGCCCTGTGGGCAGAGCACCGCGACCCGGTCACCGGGCTGGACCGGCAGCGAGGCCGCCGCGGCGTCGACCCGCTGCCGCAACTGCTGCCAGGTCAGGGTGCGCTGCCGTCCTTCGCGGTCGGCCGAGTAGTCGGCGAAGGTCAGCGCGGGCTCGTCGCCCGCGACGGCGGCCCAGTGCCGCAAGCACTCGGTCAGGGTGGTGCCGCCCACCGCCGGGAAGCTCTCCGGGGCCAGGTACATGGGATTCTCCTAACGCTGGTGTGGTTCAGTGGCCCAGCCGCGGACCCGCGTGGCTCCACGCGGCGACGGCCAGTGCGGTGAGGTCGAGGCCGGTGTCACCGGCGTCGCGGAGCACGACCAGCACGTCGTCGGCGGCGATGGCGACGGTGCGCAGGCGCAGTCCCGCCACCTCGGGCGGCTGCCCGGGCAGGGTCAGGACTTGCCGGTAGGACAACGTTTCCGCGCCGGGGACGACCGGACCGGGCGCGACGGTGAGCGTCGAGGAGGCCGTGCCGCCCGGATCGTCCACGGTGACGTCGGCGCAGTCGCGGGCCCGCTCGGCCCACGCGGTGAGCCCGGCCGGGCGGGCCGTCCGGGCGACGAGCTCGGAGACCTCCCCGCCGGGCACGGCGGACTGGAAGCCCTGCCCGGTCGTGTCGCCCGGGCCGAGCAGCCGGCCGTGGACGACGCCGGTGCACGCCGGCCGGTCGGCCGAGCCGTCCGAGCGATCCGATGTGGACAGTGGGAGGCGAGGTCGAAGCCGTCCCGCGGCCCCGTCGGGGGACGGCGGAGGATGGCAGCACCGTGTGCGTCCACCGGGCCGCAGCCGGCGGAGGGACCGGCGCCAGCCGCCCGTGCCACCGCGCCCCGTCCGCCGGGGGGGGAGGGGTGCCACGGCCGGCGCGGGGGAAACCGCGGCCACCGGAGGCGGGGCGGCCGAACCGGAAATGGTGACGGCCGCCACCGCGGTGGTTATCAGAGCGAGCGTCGCGAAACGCGGGAAACGGGTTCGCCGGATAATCTGGGCAGGCATTGGACACCCTTTCCGGAAGGGGCACTGATGGGGGGTGGGGTCCCTGCGGTGGGACACGGTGCCCGGGCGCCGGCCTGGGCCGGGCGGGTGACACGGGGGAAGGCTACGACAGGAAAACGGTTACCGGTAGAGGGTAAAGAAAACGAAAATTACCCGCGAGTACGCCGCGTGAGCTGCGGTTTTACCGGATATCGCTGGCATGCAAGGGGTTCGGCGCCACCCACTCCCACCTCGGTCACTCTAGGTGAGCAGCTACTCACCCGCACGGGGGATAACGATCGTCCGTCTGTTCGCCTGCGATTCACATTGTCCGGCTTCACACTGGGACGGACAATTGCTTTTCCCAGCCGGGTCCACCTACCCTATCGGCCCACCGGCCCCTTTTTTCGAGAAGAGAAAAAATGCTCATGCGCACGCATCGATACTTGCTGCCGGTACTGGCTCTCGTGCTCTCGGCGGTCGTCGCGACGCCCGCCCTCGCCGACCAGGCCGGGCCCGGGGTCCAAGCGGACGACGGTTCGCACGTGGTCGCGGAGAACACCGTCGGGGGCGATCCGCGGACGCTCGACCTCACCGTCCGCTCGACCGGCGTCGGGGGTTACGCCATGGTCCGGCTGATCCTGCCGTCCGGCTTCGCCGCGGAACCGGACCGCACGTGGCCGGCGGTGTACCTGCTGGCCGGGGAGACCCGGCGGCAGGACTACCTCGGCTGGAGCGCCAACACCGACATCCGCCGGCTGGCCGATCGGGCCGGGGTCCTGGTCGTCATGCCGGGGACGGGCCCGGCGGGCTTCTTCACCGACTGGTGGAACTACGGCAAGGACCTCGACCTCAACCAGTGGGAGACGTTCACCGCGGTCGAGCTGCCCCAGCTGGTCGACCGCGGCTACCGGGGCGACGGCCGCCGCGCGGGGGCCGGGCTCTCCCTCGGCGGTTACGGCGCCTTCGAGCTGGCGGCGCGGCGGCCCGGTGTGTTCCGCTACGCCGCGTCCTACAGCGGCAACCTGTACCCGACCGGGCCCACCGGCGAGCTGCTGACCGACGCCATCGTCGCCTCGGCCCGGCTCGACCCGGGCGCGCTCTGGGGCGACCGGCGCGCCCAGTCTTCGCTGTGGGAGGCGCACGACCCGCTGGTCAACGCCGAGCGCCTGCGCGGCACCGAGCTGTACCTCTCGGCCGGCAACGGCCTGCCCGGACCGCTCGACGGCAAGCTCCCGATCGACGTCCTGCCCGGCGCCATGCTGCTCGAATTCCTCTGCGGCGGGCAGAGCACGGCCATGGCCGACCGGTTGCGCCGGCTCGGTGTCCCGGTGACCACCGACCTCTACGGGCCGGGCACGCACCAGTGGGCGTACTGGCAGGAGCAGTTGCACAAGACCTGGCCGCGCATGCTGCAGGTGCTCGGCGCGGGGGCGGGCTCGTGAGCCGGCCGTCCTATGTGGTCACCGGCGCGTCGAGCGGGATCGGGCGCGCCTGCGTCGGCGAGCTGGCCCGTCGGGGCGCGCACGTGTGGGCGAGCGTGCGGACCGGCGAGGCCGGCCGTGAGCTGGAGGCGGCCTACGGCGATGCGGTCACGGTGCTGCGGATGGACCTGCGCGACACCGCCTCGGTGGCCGCCGCCGGAGCCCGGGTCGCCGGCGGCGGTCAGTTGCACGGCTTGGTCAACAACGCCGGCCTCGCGCGGCCCGGGCCGCTGGAGCACATCCCGCTGGAGTCGTTCCGGGAGCAGCTGGAGGTGAACGTCACCGGACAGCTCGCGGTGACCCAGGCCATGCTGCCCGCGCTGCGCCGCGCCGAGGCGGCCCGGGTGGTGACGGTGGGCTCGATCGGCGGCCGGATCGCGGGTCCGATCGTCGGGCCCTACCACGCTTCGAAGTTCGCCCTGGTCGGGCTGACCGACACCCTGCGGGCCGAGCTCGCGCCCTCGGGCATCCGCGTGGTCCTGGTCGAGCCGGGTGCGGTCGCCACGGCGATCTGGCCCCGGGCGCGGGCGGCGGCGGAGGAACTGCGGGCCGCGCTGCCCGCCGGGGCGCTCGAACGGTATGGGGCGCAACTGGAATCGGCGGACCGCAGCGCCGAGCGTTCGGCCCGCGCCGGGGTTTCGCCGCGCAAGGCCGCGCAGGCGATCGTGCACGCCCTCACCACCCCGCGTCCGGCCCCGCGCTACCTGATCGGCACCGACGCGCGGATCGCCGCGGTGCTGGCGAACCTGCCGTTCCGGGTGCGGTACCGGCTGACCGCGGCGAAGCGATGAGCCGCCCGGTGACCGGCGCGGCCGGAGGCGCGCGGGGCCGTCAGGTGGTGATCCTCGCCCCCGGTTCTCGCGGGGACGTGCAGCCCTGCGTCGCGCTGGGCCGGGGCCTCACCGCGGACGGCGACCGGGTGCGGGTGCTCGCCGCGCCCGCCTTCCGCGCGCTGGCCGAGGAGAACGGCCTCGGTTTCGCCCCGCTGTCCGCCGATCCCGCGGCCATCCTCGGCTCGGCGGCCGGGCGCGCCTGGACCGCCGGCGGCCCCCTGACCTTCCTGCGCGGATTCCGCGAGGTGCTGCGGCCGCTGCTGGACCGGCTGCTGGCCGAGGTGCACGCCGGGGCGGCGGACGCGGACCTGGTTCTCGCGCCCACGCTCGGCTTCCTCGGCACGCACCTGTCCGAGCACCTGGGCGTCCCGCACGCCGAACTGCACTACCAGCCCAGCGTGCCGACGCGGTTCTTCCCGCACCCGCTCCTGCCCTGGGTTCGGCGGCTGGGGCCGGGTCCGCGCCGCTTGAGCTACGGCGTGGTGGACGGCCTGGCCTGGCGGCTGCTCCGGTCCGAAGTGGACGGATGGCGGGCCGGCCCGCTCGGCCTGCCCCCGGCCGGGTGGCGCGGTCCCCGGCGGGATTCCCCCGTGCTGTGCGGTTTTTCCGAGGCGGTGATCCCGCGCCCGCCGGACTGGCCCGCGCGCGTGCACGTCACCGGGTACTGGTTCCTGGACGAGCCACCGGGATGGTCCCCGCCGCCGCGGCTGCGGGACTTCCTGGCCTCGGGCCCACCCCCGGTTTACGTCGGCTTCGGCAGCATGCGGCCGGACCGGGCCGAGCCGACCTTCACCGCGGTCCGCACCGCCTTGCGCCGGCTGGGTCTGCGCGGACTGCTGGGCGCGGACGCCGTGCCCGAGTCCGAAGACCTGCTGCCGGTGAAGGACGTTCCGCACTCCTGGCTGTTCCCGCGCACGGCGGCCGCCGTGCACCACGGCGGTGCGGGCACCACAGCGGCGGCCCTGCGGGCCGGCGTTCCTTCGCTGGTCTGCCCGATGTTCTCCGATCAGCCGTTCTGGGGGGCGCGCGTGCACGGCCTCGGCGCGGGTCCCCGGCCACTTCCGCTCCGCTCGTTGACCGCCGACGCGCTGGCCGGTCGTCTGGAGACACTGCTGCAACCTCCGGCGCGCCGCTCCGCCGAACGCGTTTCGGCGCGACTGCGGCGGGAAGACGGGGTGGCGAGGGCCTGCGCCGTGCTGCGCGGGTGAGCCCGGGCGTTACGCTCGGCTGGAGGGCTTTCCCGCGAACCGGAGGTTGGGTTGTTCCACCTGGACCACATGGCGCTGGGCGTGCCGGATTTCGACCGGGGCGTGCGGAAACTGACCGAAGAGACCGGACTGGGCAGTTATCCGGGCGGGGTGTTCAGCGGCGGGCTGAGCAACTGGATCTTCCCGTTGGGCGGTGACGTCTACCTGGAGGTCGAGGGCATCACCGGGGTGGCCGAAGGCCCGGCGGAGTGGTTCCGGCGGGCCACCGCCGACGGTGGCGACCGGTGGATGTTCTGGTGCCTGCGCGCGGACACCCGCGAGGAGCTGGACCAGGTCGCCGCGCGGCTGGGCAGCGAGGTCCAGGTCCGGCCGGGCCGGCGCGAGCCCGACGGCACCCAGCGCGTGATCACCAGCACCCCGTCCGGGGAAGTGGCCCGGCGGGCCCGGCAGCAGGGCCTGCCGAACTGGTACTACCGCGAAGATCCGGCCAAGAACCCGGCCCGGCGCGAGGTGGCGGGCGACCGGGCCGCCGCGGGCGTGGCCTGGCTGGAGGTGGCCGGCGACCGCGCGCTGTTTCGCGAGCACATCGGCGCGGAGACCTTCGACCGGCTGCCGCTGCGGTTCGTCCCCGGTGAACCGGGCCTGCACGCGGTCGCGGTCCGGACCGCCGAGGGCGGGCAACTGGTGATCCGGCGGGCCCCGGCGGGCCAGGACACGTACTGAGCCCGATCCGCGGTGACCCGCCCGGGCCGGGCACCGCGGCTCGGGCCACCCGTGGCTCAGGAGCCGGCCAGTAGCGCCAGGACCGCGCCCAGGCCGTTGTTCACCGCGTGCACGATCACCCCCGGCCACACCGACTCGCTGCGCACCAGCAGGACGCCGTTGAGCACGCCGACGACCACCGCCGGGATCAGCGCCAGGTTGATGCCGTGGACCAGCGCGAAGACGACGGCGCTGCCGAGCACGGCCACCCAGGAGCCGTACTTCGTGAGCGCCGTGGCGAGCACGCCCCGGAACAGGAACTCCTCCCCCAGCGGGGTCAGCACCGCGATGCCCAGCAGGTACAGCGCGAATGGTGCCCCGCCCGCGACGGTCGCGGACTGGTAGTCGCCCTGCACGTCACCGGCCGTGCTCCCGCTGATCGCGACGTAGAGCACGCCGATGACGCGGGTCAGGACCAGCGCGAGCAGCCCACACCCGAGCGCGATGAAGACCCAGCGCAGCGGGATGGCGCGGACGCTGAACGCGGGCCAGGCGCGGAGCCGGAGCCCGAACGCGGCGAAGAAGCCGAGCAGGCCCATGATCCCGGAGAGCGCGGCCAGCCCGATCCCGCTCGAGACCGGCGAATCGTGGGTGAGCGCGACCACGATCGGCGGTCCGACCAAGTAGCTCAGCGCGTAGACCGCGGCGCCGGCGATGATTTCCGGCCAGCCGGGCTTGGCCGCGCGGGTCGTGGAATCCATGGCGGTTCCTCTTCTCTCGGTGGGGTGGGGGTGGGGGTGGGGTCAGCCGATGGCGGTGATGCCGAACGCGGCGAGGACGGCGACGATCGTGCCCCAGAGCACGATCGAGACCAGCTCCCAGACGATCACCTTGGTGCGCGGCGCGCCGAGGGCGATGAGCGCCGCGGCGGAGATCTGCGTCGGGTGGCCGAGCAGCGCGACCCCAGGGACGCCGAAGCGGTCGAACAGCTTCTTGACCCGGGTCCGTGCGGGGGTGGTCTCGCGCTCCTTCCCCCGGGTCGCGCGCCGGCGCACGGAGTCGGTGACGAAGGCGATCGCGATCATGATGGCGGCGTTGCCCAGGATGGCGCAGACGGCGGCGGCCACTGGGTGGACCCCGGCCACGATGCCGATGACGCCGCCGAGGTAGCTCTCGACGAAGGGGATGGTCGCGACCAGCGCCACCCCGAGCCACTGGAGGGCGCCCGGCCACGAGCCGACGAGGTGCTGCAGGTTTTCGATCATCGTTCCCAGCTCACTTCCGGTCGTTTCCGCACAGTGTACGGCACACCGTACCGCACGCCGTGCGCATAGGCTGGACCGTATGGTCACGCGGGAGGAAGTCATGCGGGCCGCGCTCGGCCTGGCGGCGGCGGAAGGGCTCGGTTCCCTGAGCGTGCGCCGGGTCGCGGCCGCGGCGGGGATACCGGCGACCACGCTTCGCCACCGTTTCCCGGCGCAGGCCGATCTGCGCTCGGCGGTCGCCGCGGAACTCGCCCGCTGCCCCCTCGATGACCTCTCGATCGCCGACGAGCGGCGCGAGCCGTCGGAGCGGCTGTACGAGTGCCTGGCCCAGCTGCTGCCCCGGGACGCCGCGGCGGTCGAGGGATGGTTCGAGCTGTGCCGGATGTCGAACTCGGACACCGGCGGCGCGCAGCGATCAGGCGCCGGATCGGTACGCCGGTGGCTGACCATCCTCGCGGGCCACGGCCACCTGCGGCCCCATGAGGTCGACGCTCAGGTGTCGGCCGCGTTCGCCGTGGTCAACGGCCTGTACCTGCGGGCCGCGATCCGCCCGGACCTCGATGCCGCGCGGGCCACCCTGCGGTGGTTCGCCGAGCGGGTGGTCAGCCCGCCTCGGTGACCAGGGCCTGCTTCACGAACCAGCGAAGCGTGTCTTCCACCCGGCCGAGCGCCGCTTCGTCCGGGTTGAGCAGGAGGTCGAGCTGAAGTCCGTCCACAATGGTCAGAAATCGGCCGGCCAGCACCTCGGGTGGTTCCGGCAGCCCGCACCCGTCCTCGGCCAGCCGGGTGAACCAGCGCCCGACGATCGAGGCCGACTGCTCGTACCCGGACCGCACGAGCTCCAGCACCTCGGGGTTGGTCTCGGGCCCGACCGAGAGGGTCAGCAGCTCGAACCAGACCGTGAGGGCGTGCCGCAACTGCGCCATGCGGGGGAAGAACTGCGAAAGACTCGCGTGCAGCCGATCCGCCGGTGTGCGGGAGGTGTCCCCGATCCAGTCGTCGCTGAGCGCGTGGGCGGCGAGCCGCTCCGCGACCGCCCGGTAGAGCAACGCCTGCGACGGGAAGTACGTCCGCAGCGTCGTCGCGCCGATCCCCGCTTCAGCCGCGACGGACCGCACGCTCAGCCCCCGCAACCCCTCCGTCCTGGCCAGGCGCGTCGCCACGTCCAGGATGTGCTGTCGCTTGTCGGCATTCCCCACCACGCGGTGATCCTATAGCTCGGCGCCACCGGGCCGGACGGTCCAGGCCGCCAGGTCCGGCCGCCACCCGGCGCGGACGGTACCGCCGGTGATCGGGTTCAGCGGTCGAGCCACGGAGCCAGCAGCTTCTCCAGATCGGCATCCGACAGCGCCCGCGGGCCGCCGTGGAACTCGTGCCACCGGGAAGCGTCCCGCGCGGCGTAGAAGTCGACGTCGAACGCCCGCATCAGCACGTACATGAAGCTCACCGAATCGAACCGGTCGCCGAGCAGGGTCTGGGCCGTGCGGGCGACCTCGGTCGCGGTGCGGCCGGAGACGTCGAGCTTCAGCTCTTCGGCCGCCGGGTCGAGCAGGCGGGGGGCAGGCATCATGGTTATTTCTCCATCACAGAAACGAAAACTCAGCCCTCGGCGGCGAGCTGGCCACAGGCCGCGGCGATCTCCTGGCCCCGGGTGTCGCGGACCGTGCACGCGACGCCGCCGGCGTTGACCAGCCGCACGAACTCCCGCTCCACCGGCTTCGGCGACGCGTCCCACTTGCTGCCCGGCGTCGGGTTCAGCGGGATCACGTTCACGTGCACCAGCTGGCCCAGGTGCTTGCGCAGCCGCTTGGCCAGCAGCTCCGCCCGCCACGGCTGGTCGTTGATGTCCCGGATCAGCGCGTACTCGATGGAAACGCGACGGCCGGAGGTGTCCGCGTAGTAGCGAGCGGCCGAGAGCACCTCGTCCACCGACCAGCGCTCGTTCACCGGCACCAGGGTGTCCCGCAGCTCGTCGTCCGGCGTGTGCAGCGAAACGGCCAGCCGCACCTGCATCTTCTCGTCCGCCAGCTTGCGGATCGCCGGAGCCAGGCCCACCGTCGACACCGTCACCGAACGCTGGCCGATGCCCAGTCCGCCCGGCGCCGGGTCCGTTATCCGGCGCACCGCCGCGACCACCCGCTTGTAGTTCGCCAGCGGCTCGCCCATGCCCATGAACACGATGTTCGACAACCGGCCCGGGCCGCCGGGCATCGCGCCGTCGCGCATCACCGCGGCGGCCGAGCGGACCTGGTCGACGATCTCCGCCGTGGACAGGTTGCGGTCGAGCCCGCCCTGCCCGGTCGCGCAGAACGGGCAGGCCATGCCGCAGCCGGCCTGGCTGGAGATGCACAGCGTGGCCCGGTCCGGGTACCGCATGAGCACGCTCTCCAGCAGGGTGCCGTCGTGCGCGCGCCAGAGGGTCTTGCGGGTGGCGCCGTCGTCCGCGGCCAGGGCGCGGACCTCGGTCAGCAGCGTCGGCATCAGATCGGCGACCAGGCGCTCGCGCGACGCGGCCGGGATGTCGGTCATCTCGGCCGGGTCGACGGTCAGGCGCGAGAAGTAGTGGTTCGACAACTGCTTGGCGCGGAACGGTTTCTCACCGAGCGCGGCCACGGCCTCGGCGCGCTCGGCGGACGAGAGGTCGGCGAGGTGGCGCGGCGGCAGGCCGCGCTTGGGCGCATCGAAGACGAGGGGGAGAGCAGTCATAGCAGATCCAGTGTCCCATGCCAACCAGCCACGGTTGCCGGCACCCACTCGGCCCGGTTCCGGCCAGCCCTCGACCGTCGTGACCAGCGTCACTCGAAAATAGTTGTCGAACGACCGTTAGCGATATATCGTGAACGTGTCGCAATAGTTCACGAAAGGAACGCTCATCATGAGACGACAACACCCCTTCGCAGGAAGGCAGCACAACGAACACGGGGACCACGGCCGTCCGGCCTTCGGCCCCTGGGACCGTGGCGACTTCGGTGGCTTCGGCCTGGGTGGTCGCGGCGGACGCCGTGGCCACGGCGGTCCGGGCGGACGGCGAGGCCCCGGCGGCCCGCGTCGCGGCCGTCGCGGCGATGTCCGCGCGGCGATCCTGACTCTGCTCGCGGAGCAGCCGCGGCACGGCTACGAGATCATCCGCGAGATCGGCGAGCGCAGTGGCGGGCTCTGGAAGCCCAGCCCCGGCTCGATCTACCCGACCTTGCAGATGCTGGCCGACGAGGACCTGGTCGTGAGCAAGGACGAGAACGGCAAGAAGCTGTTCGAGCTCACCGAAACCGGCCGTACCGCCGCCGGGGAGCAGACCGGGACCCCGCCGTGGGAGCACTTCGCCGAGGACGTCGACCCGGTCGAGGTCGACCTGCGCAAGGCGGGCGCCACGCTGGCGGCCGCGGTCGTGCAGGTGATGCGGGCGGGCAGCTCGGGCCAGCAGGCCCGGGTGGTGGCCGTGCTCAACGAGGCGCGCCGCTCGATCTACACGATCCTCGGCGAGGTCGAGGACGAGTCCGAAAAGGGCCCGGACGGCCGGGAAAGCGCGGAGGGCGCCGAGGGCGCCGGATCCGCGGAGTGACCCGGCACGACGAGGCCGGTGGGCTTGACCCGTGCGTGCACGCGATAGCCCACCGGCAGCGTCACCTCACCGTCGCCGGGATTCAGCCGCCGAACCTCGGCGATCGCCCGTTTCGCGGTCTTCGCGCTGAATTCGATCTTCAGCACTGACTCCATCGCGGCGGCGTCGGCGAACCGCCAACGGGTCGTGACCCGGCGGCAGCCGAAGCCCTCGGCCGCGAAGAACCGTTCCACCGCGGGCGGTTCGTAGTGCGGCAGGTCCGCGCGCATCCACCCGCCGTACGGCTCACTGGTCACGTCCAGGTCGACGATCAGGATCGAGCCGCCCGGCCGCAGCACGCGTTCCGCTTCACGCAGCCCCGGTTCGCAGCCCGGGCCGAAGAAGTACGCGGTCCTCGCGTGCACCACATCGACACTCACGTCCTCCACCGGTAGCCGCTGCGCACGGCCCTGGCGGACCTCGGTGCTCGGCAGCGCCGCCACCCGCTTCGCCGCGTCACGCGCGAGCGGGGCGTGCGGCTCCACGCCGAGCACCGAGCGGGCGTCGCGGGCGAAGTACGGCAAATGGAACCCGTCTCCGCAGCCGAGGTCGAGCACGTCACGACCGGCCCAGTCGCACTCTTCGCGCGCAACGCGCCAAATCTCGCCTTCGACGTCCTGCGCCCGGTTTTCGACTTCGTACGCCTGCTGGTAGTACCAGATGTTGGGGCTCGGCAGCACGTCCGCCGAACGGTGCCCCGGGAACCATCGCACGAACCACTCCAACGACTTTCGGGCACCGACGGTTCCGTGATGTTCACGATTCGCTGCTCACGGCGAAAAAACCACCGGCAGCGCATAGGCTTGTTCCCCGTCCAAGAGGAGGTCCCCGCATGGCGTTCGACTCGGCCCATCCGTCACCGGTGCCGGCCGGTCTGCCCTGCTGGATAGAAGTCTCCTGCGTCGACGAAACGCTGTCGCAGCAGTTCTACACGGGTCTGTTCGGCTGGCAGTACGAGGTGCGCCGCGATCCCGCGACACCGACCGGGCGCTACTCGATCGCTTCGCTGGGCGGGACGCCCACCAGCGGCCTCTATCAGCGCGGGAGCCACAGCCCGCCCGGATGGACCCTGCACATTTCCGTGCCGCACACCGCCAGCGCGGCCGAATGGGTGGAGCACCTCGGCGGCCAGGTCACGCTCGGTCCGACGGCGATCCCGGGGCGCGGCAACATCCTGCACGTCCTCGACGCCTGCGGTGCGCCCGTGGTGTTCTGGGAGGCCCCGCCCGACTGGGCGTTCGCCACCGACCAGCCCAACACCTTCAGCGGCGCAGACCTCAACACCCACGACGGCGTGGCCGCGGACCACTTCTACAGCAAGCTTTTCACCTACTCCTGCCACCAGATCGGCGACGGGGACAGCGTCGACTACGCCGAGTACCTGATCGACCACGCGCCGGTGCTCTACCGCTACGTGATGGGCGCGGAGTACACCCGCGACACTCCCCCGCACTGGCTGGTCTACTTCGACGTCGACCCGGCGCGCGGCGCGGACGCGACCGCGGGCCAGGCGCTGATGCTCGGCGGTTCCGTGGTCGTGCAGCCCTACGACACCCCGTTCGGCCGCGTCGCCATCCTGGCCGACCCGGACGGCGCGGTGTTCGCCGTGATCGACCACTCGCGCAGGCTCGAAGACATCGGCCGCGCCGAGGTCGACGACCCCTACGACGACTGAAGTCCGGCCCTCGCCACAGTTCGGCGAGGAACGCGGTCGAAGGGCCGGCCGGTCAGGACGGGATGAAGGCCGAGAGCAGCAGCCAGGAGACCACGGCCGAGGGCAGCAGCGAGTCCAGCCGGTCCATGATGCCGCCGTGACCGGGCAGCATCGTGCCCATGTCCTTGATCTTGAGGTCCCGCTTGATCAGCGATTCCACCAGGTCGCCGAGCGTGGCGGTGAGCACGATGGCCACGCCGAAGACCGCACCCTGCCAGGCCTGGCCGTGCAGCATCAGGCCGATCGTCAGCACCCCGGCGGCGATTCCGGCGATCATCGACCCGGCGAAGCCCTCCCAGGACTTCTTCGGGCTGATGGTCGGCGCCATCGGGTGCTTGCCGCCCAGCACACCGGCGATGTAGCCGCCGGTGTCGGAGGCGACCACGGCGATGAGGAAGGTCAGCACGCGGCCGACACCGTCGTCCGGCGGCACCAGCATCGCGGCGAACGCACCGAACAGCGGCAGGTACGCGCTGGCGAACACCGAGGCCGCGATGTCGCGCAGGTAGCCGTCCGCGCCGCCGGGCAGCCGCCAGACCAGGCAGGCCAGCACCGTCAGCACGAACGCGGTGAGCGCGCCCTCCCGGCCGAACGGCCAGGCCAGCCAGATCATCGCCTGGCCGCCGACGAGCACGGGGATCATCGCGACCCGGAGGTTCGCCACCCGGCGCAGCACCCCGGCGAATTCGAACGTGCCCACGCCGATCGCGACCGCGATGATCCCGATGAAGACGAACCGGACGGTGAGCAGGGAGACGATGATCGCGACGCCGAGCAGCAAGCCCACGCCGATGGCCGCGGGCAGGTTCCGGCCGGCCCTGGAGGCGCTGGATGCGGTGGGCTCCGGCGGGGGCGGCTCGGCCGGAGCCGGCTTCCCGACCGGCTCCGGCGGGGTGGGCTCCACCCGCTCTTCTCGTTCCTCGCTCACCTGGCTCATCAGACCTCGAGCAACTCGGCTTCCTTGTGCTTCACCAGCTCGTCGACCTGGTGGGAGTAGGTGTCGGTGAGGTTCTGCAACTCCTTCTCGGCGCGCGCGACCTCGTCCTCACCCGCTTCGCCGTCCTTGACGATCCGGTCCAGCTCTTCCTTGGCCTTGCGGCGGACGCCGCGGATCGACACGCGGGCGTCCTCGCCCTTGCCCTTGGCGACCTTCACCATCTCCTTGCGCCGCTCCTCGGTGAGCTGCGGGATGACGATGCGGATCACGTTGCCGTCGTTGCTCGGGTTCACCCCGAGGTCGGACTCGCGGATGGCCTTCTCGATGGCGCCCAGCTGGGTCTGGTCGTACGGCTTGATGAGGACCATGCGCGCCTCGGGCACGTTGACGCCGGCCAGCTGGTTCAGCGGGGTCATCGCGCCGTAGTACTCGACGACGATCCCGGAGAACATCGACGGGTTCGCCCGGCCGGTCCGCACGGACGCCAGGTCGTCCTTCGCGACGGACACCGCTTTTTCCATCTTCTCCTCGGCGTCGAGGAGGGTCTCGTCGATCACGGCTAACTCCCGGTGTTGTGATGGTTGGACCCTGCGGATGATCCCAGCAGGTCTACGCCGACGCCCCGCCGGCGGGGGTGCTGACCAGCGTCCCGATCCTCTCACCACCCACCGCGCGGGCGATGTTCCCCTCGGTGAGCAGATTGAACACGATGATGGGCATGTTGTTGTCCATGCAGAGGCTGAACGCGGTGGCGTCGGCGACCTTGAGGTCGCGCTCCAGCACCTCGCGGTGGGTGATCTCGCGGAACATCTTCGCGTCCGGGTCGCTCTTCGGGTCGGCGGTGTAGACGCCGTCGACGGCCTTGGCCATCAGCACGGCCTCGCAACCCAGCTCCAGCGCGCGCTGCGCGGCGGCGGTGTCGGTGGAGAAGTACGGCATGCCGACTCCGGCGCCGAAGATGACCACGCGGCCCTTCTCCAGGTGCCGCTCGGCGCGGCGCGGGATGTACGGCTCGGCGACCTGGCCCATGGTGATGGCGGTCTGCACGCGGGTGGGCAGGCCTTCCTTCTCCAGGAAGTCCTGCAGGGCCAGGCAGTTCATCACGGTGCCCAGCATGGCCATGTAGTCGGCGCGGTCCCGGTCCATGCCCCGCTGGGACAGCTCCGCACCGCGGAAGTAGTTGCCACCGCCGATCACCACCGCGATCTGGACCCCGGTGCGCGCGACCGCCGCGATCTGCTGCGCCACCGAGTGCACGACGTCGGGATCGACCCCGATCGAGCCGCCGCCGAACATCTCGCCGCCCAGCTTCAGCAGCACCCGCCGGTAGCCGCCCTCGACGCGGTCACCCATGTATGTCGCCTCCTGTGTTCGATGGCCGCCTCCCGGGGAGCCGGCGGGCCCGCCTGGACCCGGCTGTGCCCCGCCCCCGAACCGCGGAGACGGGGCACAGTTGGTGAAGACTAGTCCCAGTGCCTGGCTCAGGCCTGGCCGACCTCGAACCGGGCGAACCGGGTCACGGTCACGCCGGCCGCGTCGAGCAGGGCCTTGACGGTCTTCTTGTTGTCCTTGACCGAAGGCTGCTCGAGCAGGACGTTGTCCTTGTAGTAGGCGGTGACCTTGCCCTCGACGATCTTGGTGAGGGCCTGCTCGGGCTTGCCCTCTTCGCGGGCGGTCTGCTCGGCGATGCGGCGCTCGTTCTCGATCGTCTCGGCCGGCACCTCCTCGCGGGAGAGGTACTTCGCGCGCAGCGCGGCGACCTGCATGGCGGCCCCGCGGGCGGCCTCGGCGTCGTCACCGGTGAACTCGACCAGCACGCCGACGGCGGGCGGCAGGTCCGAGCCCCGACGGTGCAGGTACGAGGTGGTCTGGCCCTCGAAGGAGACCACCCGGCGCAGCTCGAGCTTCTCGCCGATGCGGGCCGAGAGCTCCTGCACGACCTCGATGACGGTCTTGCCGTCCAGCTCGGCGGCCTTGAGCGCCTCGACGTCGCTGGTCTTGAGCTCCTTCGCGACCGCGACGATCTTCGCGGCCAGATCCTGGAAGTCGGCGTTCTTCGCGACGAAGTCGGTCTCGGAGTCCAGCTCGATCAGCACGCCGCCGTCGCCGGCGACGAGGCCCTCGGCCGTGGCGCGCTCGGCGCGCTTGCCGACGTCCTTGGCTCCCTTGATGCGCAGGAACTCGACAGCCTTGTCGAAGTCGCCGTCGTTCTCTTCGAGGGCCTTCTTGCAGTCCATCATGCCCGCGCCGGTCATCTCGCGCAGGCGCTTCACGTCAGCGGCGGTGTAGTTCGCCATCGGGTTGAATCCGTCCGTTTCAGGTACGTGTGAGGTGATCAGCGCCCGTGCGGCCGGCCGGGACCGGCCGCACGGGCACCTGGCAACATCAGGAGGAGGCGGTCGCCTGCTCGGCGGCGGGCTGCTCCGCGGCCGGCTGAGCGGCAGCGGCCTCGGCCGGCTCGGCGGCGGGGGTCCCGGTCGCGGTGGCCGCTTCGGTCGCCGCGGCGGCCTCGGTGGCGTCGGCGGACGCGGTCTCCGAGCCGGCCAGCAGCTCCTTCTCCCACTCGGCCAGCGGCTCGTCGGCGGCGACGCCCGGCTCCGGCTTGGTGTCGGCGGACGCACCGTTGCGGCTGGAGCGGGCCATCAGACCGGCGGCGGCGGCCTCGGCCACGACCTTGGTCAGCAGCGCGGCGGAGCGGATCGCGTCGTCGTTGCCCGGGATCGGGTAGTCGACCTCGTCCGGGTCGCAGTTGGTGTCCAGGATCGCGACGACCGGGATGTTGAGCTTGCGAGCCTCGCCGACGGCGATGTGCTCCTTCTTCGTGTCGACGATCCACACGATGCTCGGGACCTTCGACATGTCCCGGATACCGCCGAGGGTCTTCTCGAGCTTGTCCTTCTCGCGGGTCAGCGTCAGGATCTCGCGCTTGGTGAGGCCGGTGAAGCCACCGGTCTGCTCCTGGGCCTCGAGCTCCTTGAGGCGCAGGAGGCGCTTGTGCACGGTCTGGAAGTTGGTCAGCATGCCGCCGAGCCAGCGCTGGTTGACGTAGGGCATGCCCACGCGCGCGGCCTCGGCGGCGATGGCTTCCTGAGCCTGCTTCTTGGTGCCGACGAACATGATCGTGCCACCGTGCGCGACGGTTTCCTTGATGAACTCGAACGCGCGGTCGATGTAGGTCAGCGTCTGCTGCAGGTCGATGATGTAGATGCCATTGCGCTCGGTGAAGATGTAGCGCTTCATCTTCGGGTTCCACCGACGCGTCTGGTGCCCGAAGTGCACGCCGCTGTCGAGCAGCTGCTTCATGGTGACGACGGCCATTGCCGGAATCACACCTTTTCTGTCTCACGCCCGCCCGCGGTTTCCCCGCCGACGCGCTGATCGGTTTTGTCGCTCGCGACCGGGTGGCCGCTCGCCCTGGTGCCGTGCCGGAGCCCGGACCCCGGGAGTTCGCCAGAACCCCCACAGGGACCGCCGGGCACCGTGCGACCCTCCGTCCGAGCCTCCGGAAGAGACGGAACCGGCCGGGGATGCGAGCACGTACACGCGAAGTCAGTCCATTCGAATGGACTGCGGAACAGATTCTACCCCCTGCCACCAGCGACGCCCCCACCGGCAGCACCCGGCCCCGGCCGAGTTGTCCACAACCGCCCCAACCTGTGCACAACTCCCCCGCACGCCCCCCGCCCGCCGCCGGTCTGCCGAACCATGGAACCCGTGACGAGGACCCGCTCTTCCCCACCGTCCCAGCCCACCACCGGCTACGCGGATCAGGCCGCCCACAACACCGGCGGCCGCCTTTGCGATGGCTCGACCTGCTGGTTCACCGGCGGCTGCCACTCCGCCGACGTCAGCGACGCCACGACCGGCGCTGCTGACCGGCGCGGCCACGCAGGCCGCGGCGATGGCCCTCCCGATGCTGCTGACCGATGCGGCTGCGCGGGCCATGGTGCTGATGCTGACTGGAACGACTGTGCAGGCCGTGATGATGGCCTTGCTGACGTTGCTGACCGGTGCGGCTGCGCCGGTCATGACGCTGACCGGTGTAACCGGGCGGGCCTTGCTGGCACTGCGGACCAGCATGGCCAAGCAGGCCGCGGCGATGGCCCTCCCGATGCTGCTAGGGCTGCTGGAGCCACTGAGGCTGCCGACCGCAGTGACAGTGGTGACCGCGCCGGTGGCCATACCGCCAATGCTTGCCGTGCCAACTGTGGCTCTGGCCGTGCTGATCCTGGCGGTGGCGGTGGCGGCAGTCACCATCCCCGTACCTCGATCGAAGCTCCTGGCCCAGACACCAGCTTCGGTCCCGGCAATCCCCACCTTCAGGACAGCCACGTTGAGTCCGGCCGCCGCATCACCCACCCCGGTTCGGGCGGTCACCTCGGCCGCCACCACCGCGGCCGCCACCGCGCTTCGCCCGCCGTGCGTCACAGCCGTCGCCGCGGTTCACCGGCCGCGCGCCTCAACCGCCACCGCGCTTCCTCCCCGGCACGGTGGCAGCCACTCTCTCGCCGCCAAAACCACCGACTTCCCCTCCGCTCGGCTGACCGACCACGTCGAACCCCGGAGCGGATCCCTCCCCCTCCCCGCCACCGGTCACCGCGAAGCTCCCCGATCAGGTCGACGATCCGGCTGCTACGGCTCGCTCTCCGATCACCCGAACGGCAGAAGGGCGCACTCCCCCACCAGTTCCTGGCGACGGCCCCGAGCTGGCCATCCCTCCGTCAAGCACAGTTGGCCTTGCTGGTCGCCGTGGTGCTGGTGCTTCCCCTGCCCAGTCTCGTAACCGCGCCAGCCAGAGCCGTCGGCACACCGGTAACCACCGCACCCTTGTCACCAGCCGCGTCCGAGCCAACCGAAACGACCAAGCCAATAGAAGCGCCGCAGGACAGCGCAGCCGCCACACGGACCGCTCCCAGCGAGAGGACCATTCCGCCCTCCATCGCGCAGACCGGGCGGTTGGCCTGGCCGCTGTCACCACGGCCGAACGTGACGCGGTACTTCGAAGCCCCCGAATCGCCCTACGGACCAGGCCATCGCGGGGTCGACCTGGCGGCAGCGCCCGGTCAGGAAGTGCTGGCCGCAGACCTGGGCGTCGTCGTGTTCGCCGGTCAGGTCGCCGGCCACGGGGTGGTGTCGCTGGACCACGACGCCGGCCTTCGCACCACCTACCAGCCGCTCACCCCGACCGTCACCACCGGTGAGCAGATCTACCGGGGCCAACCACTGGGGACGGTCACACCCGGCCACCCGGGCTGTCCCCTCCCCGCCTGCCTGCACTGGGGCGCCCGCCGCGGCGTGGAGTACGTAGACCCGCTAGCCCTGACCGGCACCCCCAGCCGAGTCCGGCTCAAACCCTGGGGAGGTGGCCCCTGACCGCGGTCGGCGCACCGTGCCGGACCCTGGCCGAACGGCTCCCGCCGTATCCCGCCCGGATGAATCGATTCCACCCACCGCCCTCAGCGTCGTGGGACGCCCACCAGACCGGCGGCCATCCGGCGAACCGGCAGCGGCCGAACACACCGTGGATCGTGACTCATCACGAGCACGAGCGTCCTACCCAGCGAGTCACCCCGCGACTCGGCCAGCGCGCTAAGTCGGCCTCCCGGCAAGCGGCCAGCCGGTCCAGCGCGGCCGAAGTAGACCAGCAAGCGGTCTGGTAGCGAAGCGGTCAGATAGCTCAGCAAGCGGCGGGGTAGCCAAGCGAGCGGTCAGGTAGCCGGCTGCTCGACGAGTTTGGCCCGCAGCCGCATCACCGCGCGGGTGTGGAGCTGGCTGACCCGCGACTCCGTCACGCCGAGGACCTTGCCGATCTCGGCGAGGGTGAGGCTTTCGAAGTAGTACAGGCTGACCACGATCTTGTCCCGCTCGGTCAGCTGGGCGATGGCCTCCGCGAGCTGCCGGCGGTTGTCCTGGTCGACGAGGATGGCGACCGGGTCCACGGCGCCGTCGTCGGGGAGGGTGTCGACCAACGAGCCGCTGTCCTTGCCGGCGGAGACGAGGTCTTCCAGCGCCACGACGCTGGTGAGCTGCAGCTGGCCGTAAAAGTCGCGCAGGTCGTCGAGGCTGACGCCGAGTTCGGTGGCCAGTTCGGCATCCGTTGGGGCGCGGTGCAGGCGCGCGCCGAGGCGTTCGAGAGCGCGCTCGGTCTCTTTCGCCTTGCTTCGCACAGCGCGCGGCACCCAGTCCTGGGCGCGCAGATCGTCGAGGATGGCGCCGCGGATTCGCTGCATCGCGTACGTCTCGAAGCGCAGGCCGCGGGCCGGTTCGAACTTTTCGATGGCGTCGACCAGGCCGAAGATGCCCGACTGCACGAGGTCGCCCACGTCGACGTGCGTCGGCAGGCCGGTGCCGACGCGGCCCGCGACGTACTTGACCAGCGGCGCGTAGTGCAGCACGAGCCGGTCGCGCGAAGACTGGTCCGGCTGGTCGGCGAACTGCTGCCACAGCGCCTGAATCCCCGCGTCGACATCGTGACCAGGACGTCCGTCGGCAGTGACGGCGTCCTCGGTGCCGGGGGCGCTCACCCCCGCTTCCGTGGCCGGAGGCGTGGAACTCATTGCACGGTCGTTCTCGGCATGCGGATCAGTGTGGTCTCCGTGCTCGTGCGGATGCGCGTGCGCCGCCGGTTCGGCCCCGGCTTTCAGGGCCGAGTCACCACCGGCCTCGTCAGGCCCGTGGATGGGCTCGGTCATGGATCGCCTTCAGCCGATCGACGGTCACGTGAGTGTAGAGCTGCGTCGTGGCAAGCGTAGCGTGACCGAGCAGTTCCTGAACGCTCCTGAGATCGGCACCTCCCTCCAGCAGGTGGGTTGCCGCCGAATGCCGCAGTCCGTGCGGCCCCATGTCCACCGCCCCGGGCACCGCGGCGATGGCCTCGTGCACCACCCGCCGCGCGGCCCGCGGATCGAGCCGTTTGCCACGAACGCCCAGGAAGAGCGCGTGCGCGGACTGCTCCGAAACCAGTTCCGGGCGGCCCGCTTCGAGCCACGTGGTGAGCGCGCCGGCCGCCGGGACGCCGAACGGGACCATCCGCTCCTTGTCCCCCTTCCCGATCACCGAGACGACGCGCCGGGAGAAATCGATCGCCCCGACGTCCAATCCGCACAGCTCCGACACCCGGATGCCAGACGCGTACAGCAGTTCGACGATCGCGCGGTCACGCAGGGCGACCGGATCACGCTGGGCGGCACCGGCCTCCGACGCCCGCATCAGCTCGTCTGCCTGGTCCTCGCGCAGCACACCCGGCAGCGTCCGGTGCGCCCGCGGCGCGGCGAGCCGACCGCCCGGGTCCGTTTCCAGCACGCCGGCCCGGTGGGCCCAAGCCGTGAACGTGCGCGCCGACGCGGCTCGGCGAGCCAGGGTCGTCCGTCCCGCCCCTCCTGTCCGTTGCCCCGCCAGCCACGCCCGAAGCAGTCCGATGTCGAGATCGGTGAAACCGCGCGACGGACTGCCCTCCTCCACCGCGGTCAGGAACGCCAGCAAGGAGACGACATCGCCCACATACGCGCGCACGGTGTGCGACGAAAGCCCGCGCTCCAGCTTCAGGTGCCGCTCGTAGTCGGCGACGACGGCTCGCACGGTCTCCGGCAGCGCCTCCCGGAGCGCGTGCAGGTCCGGGCGCGGCGGGCCCTTTCGGTGCCCGGCCGGTCGCGCGGCTGCGTTGCGGCGGACGCTCCCTGACGGCATACCGATCACGCTGCGCGAACTCCCGCCGTTGGTCAAGCATCGCCACGCGGGGCGGGCCGTTCACGAGAAGTTCCCGAGCGGTGTGGAGCGGACGATCCGGCGCCATCCGGTCTCCCCGCGTACGGCGAACCCATCGAGCTCCAGCTCCGGTAGCACCGCCCTGACCCGCGGAACCGGGATCCCGGACTCCGCAGCGACCTCCTCGGCCGACCGGCCAGCGCGCGGGACCAACGCCTCGTAAACGCGCTCCGACTCCCGGCCGAGCCCGTCCGTCGGACGTGGCTGCTCGGTGTCTTCACGCGGCGGCCCGAAGCGGCCGACGGTTTCGAGCACGTCGTCGACGCTCGCGACGAGTGTGGCTTTACCGTCGCGAATCAGGTCGTGGCAGCCGGTCGACGAGCGTGAGTGGACCGGGCCGGGCATGGCCATCACGACTTTGCCGAGCGCGCCCGCGGTGGTCGCGGTGTTGCGCGCCCCGCTGCGGCGACCGGCTTCCACGACGACGGTGCCGTCGGTGAGGGCGGCGATCAGCCGGTTCCGGACGAGGAAGCGATGCCGCGCCGGCTGCGTGGCGGGCGGGTACTCGCTGACGACGGCGCCACCTTGGTCGACCATTTTCTGCAGCAAGCGCTCGTGGCCGGATGGGTAGCTGACGTCGGCGCCGCAACCCAGCACCGCGACGGTCGCACCGCAGCCCGCGAGCGCTCCGCGGTGAGCGGCTGCGTCGATGCCGAGCGCGGCGCCGGAGAAGAGCGGTACCTGCTTCTCGGCCAGTCCGTGACCAAGTTCGCCCGCGTTGTTCTGGCCGTAGGGCGAGCACAGCCGCGCGCCCACGACGGCGACGGCCCGATCGGCCAGCGACCCGAGCGAAGCCAGTCCCCACACCCACAGCGCAAGGGGCGGGGTGACGTCGGGGACCCCGCTCGCACTCGCGAGTTCGAGGGAATGCAGCGGCCAGGCCGGCCACTCGTCGTCGCCGGGGATCACCAGGCGGGCACCGTGCTCGGCGGCTTTCGCAAGATCTTGCTCGGCGAGGTCCAGGTGCTTGCGGGCAGTGGTTTCTTTGCGCACCTTTTCCGGACACTCGCCGGTGCGCACCCGCTCGGCGGCCTCCACGGGACCGCGCGCCTCGACGAGCGCGAACAGCGCGGGAGAAGGCGGCTCGGCGACGCGCAGCAGGTAGGCCCGGGTGAGTCGTTCGGCTTCGCGGGAGGCGGCCGGGGCCTGGGGGACGACGCTCATGCGGCACTCCCTCTGGGTCTCGAGGCCGGTTGGGCCGCGGGGTGCGGCGGAGCGGGCGCTAGTGCTCGGACGGAGCCGAGGCGGGCACGGACTTGGGCGGGGGTCTGACGGTCGGCAGGCGGGGGTGGAACGAGGCGAAGGTGACGGGGTGGAGTGGGGGCGGCCGGGGGCGCGGCGGGGGGGGGAGGGGCGGTGCTGGGCAGAGGCGGGGTTGCTGTGGCGGGCGCGGGCGCGGCCGAGATCTCGATAGCGGGCGGGGGCATGGGCGAAGTCGGAGGTGCGGCGGTGCGCGGAGATGAGGCCGTGGTGGAGGCCGGGGGCGGGGTTGACGTGGGGTACGAAGTTGCGTGCGGAATCGGGGTCGCGGTGGAGGGTGGGCGCGTGGTGGAGGGCGCGGGCCGGGCGGCGTGCTGGGGGTGGATGGTGCGGGTCATGGCAACTCCGTTCGGGTAAATCGGGTGGTTTGAGTGGTGCGGGCTTGGGGGCGGAACCGGTAGAGCGGGACTTCGGTGGGCCGGGCTTCGGTGGGGCTGGAGGGCTTCTCGGTGGTGGGTGCGGCGGCGGTGCTGGTGGGTGGAGAGGGCGGGTGAGGGACGCGGGCAGCGCGGGGATGGGCCCGGGCCGTCAAGCTGCGGGACCGGCGGGGCAAGCTGCGCAGCCAAGCGTGGCGAAGCTGCGGAACCGGCAGGGCGAACTGCGGCGCCGGGTGTCGTCGGGCTGTGGGATGGGGCTGTGGGGCGGGGGCGCGGGAGTCAGGCGGTTGTCCGTTCGCGGAAGTCCAGGGCGGCGGAGACGTGGTCGGGGGTGGGGTGGGGGGTGCCGGCCAGGTCGGCGAGGGTCCAGGCGATGCGGAGGCAGCGGTCGGCGCCGCGGGCGGTCAGGAGGCCCTTTCGCAGGGCTCGGTCCAGGAGGGTGGTGGTGGGTGGGGGGAGCCGGAACTCGCGGCGCAGGGCGGGGCCCGGGACCTCCGAGTTCGAGCGCCAGCCGTGGGTCTGCCAGCGGTGGGCGGCTCGGTCCCGGGCTGACTGGACGCGGGCGCGGACTGTGGTGGAGGGCTCCGGGGTGGGGGTCAGGTGAGCCGACATCGCGGTCAGCGGGCGGAGGCGGACGCGGAGGTCGACGCGGTCCAGCAAGGGACCCGAGAGGCGCGCGAAGTAACGGCGGCGGGCCGTCGACGAACAGGTGCAGTCGATCTCGCGGGGCTGGGCGCAGGGGCACGGGTTGGTCGCCATCACCAACTGGAAGCGCGCCGGGTAGCGCACCGCGCCCTTCACCCGCGCGATGCGGACCTCGCCCTCCTCCACGACGGTGCGCAGCGAATCGAGGCGTTCGGCGCCGAATTCGCAGACTTCGTCCAGGAACAGCACGCCTCGGTGGGCCCGGCTGATCGCACCGGGGGCGGCCAGGCCGCTGCCGCCGCCGATCAGGGCCGCGACGGTGATCGAGTGGTGCGGGGCGACGAACGGCGGGACGGTGACCAGCGGGGAGGACTTCGAGAGGGTGCCGTCGACCGAGTGGACCGCCGTGACCTGCAGTGACTCTTCGGCCGAGAGCCGCGGGAGCAGGCCCGGCAAGCGCTGCGCCAGCATGGTCTTGCCGACCCCGGGCGGTCCGGTCAGGAGCAGGTGGTGGCCACCCGCCGCGGCGACCTCCAGGGCCCAGCGAGCCTCCGGCTGACCGACGACGTCGGCCAGGTCCGGTACCTCGGGCGGGTCCGGGGCCGAAGGCTCGGGCCTCGGCTCCAGCTCGCCCTCGTCCTTCAGCCACGCCACCAGGTCGGCCAGGCGCGCGACGCCCGCCACCTCCAGGCCCTCGACCAGCGCCGCCTCCCCCAGCGACTCCGACGGGACCAGCGCGCGCCGGTGACCCGCCGCCCGCGCGGCCAGCAGCCCGGGCAGGACTCCGCGGACGGCCCGGATCCGGCCGTCCAGCGCCAGCTCACCGAGCAGGATCGTGCCGACCAGCTTCGTGGCCGGCACGGCACCGGTGGCCGCCAGCACCGCCGCCGCGATGCCGAGGTCGTAGCCCGAGCCCACCTTGGGCAGGTTGGCCGGCGACAGGCCCAGCGTCACCTTGCCGTCGGGCCACGGCTGGCCGGAGTTCCGCACCGCCGAGCGCACGCGGTCCTTCGCCTCGCGCAGACCGGCGTCCGGCAGGCCGACGAGCGTCACGCGGCTCAGCCCGCCGCCCAGGTCCGCCTCGATCTCCACGACCCGGCCTTCGATCCCGACCAGCGCCACCGACCACGCCTTCGCCAGCGGCATCAGAACGCCCCCGCGATGTGGCGCACGCTCGGCTGCCCGCCGACCGGCGCGAAAACCGCGACCACGTCGTACCGCGTGCGGCACCAGCCGACGCCGAACACCCGCAGCCACTGCTCCGCCGCCTTGCGCACGCGGTCGGCCTTCTCCGGCGTGACCGACTCCGACGGTGTGCCGTACTCGTCGCCGGAACGGGTCTTCACCTCGCAGAACACCACCCGTTCGCCCTCGCTGAGCACCAGGTCGAGCTCGCCCTCGCGGCAGCTCCAGTTCCGGCTCAGCAGGACGAGCCCCGCCGCCTGCAGGTACCGGGCCGCCAGGTCCTCGCCCCAACGGCCGAACTCGCGACGCCACCGCGCACGCTGCTGAAGACTGTCCTTCATCGTGGCCCCCTTCACCCACCCCGCGACCATCACGGACCGTGTGAAGCCACGCTCGCAGAGTGAGCGGGCCCGCCACCAGAGCCACCGCCCCGGCCTGTGGACAACCGGGGCCATGTGGAGAAACCCCTGCGGACACCGAAGCCCGGGCGCAGAACTGTCGGACCCCCCAGAACGCGCTGAAGGCCATCCGGACCGGATCCGGATGGCCTTCAGGCGCGGGTGGCGGAGGGTCAGCCCGAGAACGGGCCGTCCTCGGGCAGCCGGAGGTCCGGCTTGTCCAGCTCCTCCACGTTGACGTCCTTGAACGTGATGACCCGGACGTGCTTGACGAACCGGGCGGGGCGGTACATGTCCCAGACCCACGCGTCCGACATGCGGACCTCGAAGTACACCTCGCCACCACCGTCACGCACCTGCACGTCCACGGCGTTGGCCAGGTAGAACCGACGCTCGGTCTCCACCACGTACGAGAACTGGCCCACTATGTCGCGGTACTCGCGGTACAGCGAGAGCTCCATCTCGGTCTCGTACTTCTCGAGATCCTCTGCGCTCATGAAATCCGCGCCCCTCCTCGCGTTCGTCCTGCTGCTCCGGCGGCGGAGCGTTCATTCTTACCCACCGAGCCGGCCAGGGCACGGACCGGCACGCTCGGGTTTTCCAAGGCAGCGTAGGTGAGCACGACCGGATGCGGCGGGGTGAGGCCGTGCCGGGCGGCCGCGGTGGCCACGTTCGTGTAGGACCAGCGGTGCACCGGGCTGGGCCCGTGCCGGTCCAGCGCGGCCAGGTGGTCGGCCGTGCTGTAGCCCTTGTGCACGTCAAAGCCGTACGCCGGCAGCTCGCCGTGCAGGCCCTTCATGATCCGGTCCCGGGTCACCTTCGCGAGCACCGAAGCCGCGGCGATGCCGGCCACGCACCGGTCACCCTTGATGACGGCCACGTTCGGGGCCGGGATGCCGGGGACCGGGAAGCCGTCGGTGAGCACATACCCGGGATGGTCGCGCAGCGCGGCGACCGCGCGCCGCATTCCCTCCAGGTTCATCACCCGAATGCCGAGCAGATCGACCTGTTCGGCCGGGATGACGATCACCGCGTAGTCGAGCGCGCGCTTGAGGACCTGGTCGTACACGCGGTCGCGGGCCTTCGCCGTGAGCATCTTCGAATCGGTCAGCTCGGGCAGCCGCGCGCCGTCCCCGGGGCGCAGCACGCACGAGGCGACCACCAGCGGGCCGGCACAGGCACCCGCACCGGCTTCGTCCACCCCCGCGACGGGCCCGAGGCCCCGCCGTTCCAGCGCACCCTGAAGGCCCCACAGCAGCTCACCGCGCACGACGGCGCGCGGCGGCCGGAGTGGCTCGGCCGGGGGACAGGGAACGGGAACGGTCACAGCAGCACTACCCGTCTCGGGTGGAGCTCGCGGAGATGGTCTCTCGGGTCTCTTCCGAGGAGAACCAGGCGTGGGTGAACACAGCAGACATGCCCTAGCTTCTCCGGCCGGCCGCCCTGCGGCGGACACCCGCCTTCAGCCGCCGTCCGAGGAAAAGCGTGGGAACGGCTCCGGCCACGCCGGCCCCGAGCGGCAGGCCCTCCTGCCAGGCCGGGGCGCCGAGCGCGACCGGCTGGGCGTTCGCCTGCGGGTCGTGATCGGTGATACCGCCCCAGCGGCCCGGCGGGAGCACGATGATCCGGGCCTTCCCGATTACGTCGTCGACCGGGACGGCGCCGTTGGGACCGCCGCCGCCCTGGTAGCGCGAATCGGCGGAGTTGTTGCGGTTGTCGCCCATCACCCACAGGGCGCCCTGGGGCACCTTCACCGGGGCGAAGCTCTCCTGCACCCGGTGGTCGGCGTTCTCCCAGTGAACGTAGGGCTCGTCGAGCGCCTTGCCGTCCACCATCACGCGGTTCTGCGGATCGCAGCATTGGACGGTCTGGCCGCCGGTGGCGATCACGCGCTTGACGAAGTCACGCTCGTCCGGCGGTGCGAAACCGACCAGCGAGCCGAGGCCGCGCAGCGCGCGGACCACGATGTTACCCGACTCCGTCGGCATGACCTCGTTCTCGGTCCACGCGGGCGGACCCTTGAACACGATCACGTCGCCCGGCGACGGATCGGTGAAGTCATAGGTGACCCGGTCGACCAGGATGCGGTCGCCGGTACAGCCGGGGCAGCCGTGCAGCGTGGCTTCCATGGACCCCGAAGGGATCATGTACACCTTGGCCAGGAACAACTGGATCACGATCGTGAGCGCCACGGCGATCACGATCAGGATCGGCAGCTCTTTCCAGAACGACCGCTTCTTCGAGGACTTGCCTCGCCGGTGGGAGCCCCGACCCTCCTCGGACCGGGCAGCGTCGAGCTGCTCCTCGTCCGAGCGGTCGGGGTCATCCTCGGCGGCGTTCTGGGGCACGGGTTCGACCACGTCGCCAGGCTACCGGTAACCGTTCCGCCACTCAGCGGGCAGAGGTGGTCTCGCGGTTCTCGCGGCGCTCCTTGATCTTGGCCTTCTTGCCGCGCAGGTCGCGCAGGTAGTACAGCTTCGCGCGCCGCACGTCGCCGCGCTTGAAGACCTCGATCTCGGCCAGGTTCGGCGAGTGCACCGGGAAGGTGCGCTCGACGCCCACGCCGAAGGACACCTTGCGGACCGTGAAGGTCTCGCGGATCCCGCCACCCTGGCGGCGGATCACGACGCCCTGGAAGACCTGGTTGCGCTCGCGGTTGCCCTCGATGACGCGGACGTGAACCTTGAGCGTGTCGCCCGGGCGGAAGGCCGGGATGTCGGAACGCAGTGACTGCGCATCCAGCGCGTCCAGGGTGTTCATCGGTGGTCCGTCCTCGTCATTTCGTATGGCTTGGGTACTACTTCTCCCCGGGCGCGCAGCACTGCTGCTGCGTCTCACCCAGGGGCTGATGGCGGGCTCGTGAACGAGGCGGTCCACTCACGCCAACCGGTCAAGTATGGCAGAGGCGCGGGCACCCGCAACGCACGGGGGGTCTAGCCGGGATTCTCGCCGAGCCCGTCGAGAACCTCGTGATCACGACGATCGAGGCTACCCTCCGGCAGCCGGGCCAGGAGATCCGGGCGGCGCCGGGCCGTCCGGTCGAGGGCCTGGTCGCGCCGCCACCGGTCGATCAGCGCGTGGTTGCCCGAGCGCAGCACCTCCGGCACGGCCAGCTCGCGCCACACCTCGGGGCGGGTGTAGCTGGGGCCTTCGAGCAGCCCGTCGGAGAAGGAGTCTTCGGCCGCCGAACGCGCGTTGCCGAGCACGCCCGGCAGCAGCCGGACCACGGCCTCGACCATGACCAGGACCGCGGCCTCGCCGCCGACCAGCACGTAGTCGCCGATCGAGACCTCGTCCACCGGCATCCGCCGGGCCGCGTCATCGACCACGCGCTGGTCGATGCCCTCGTAACGGCCGCAGGCGAAGACCAGGTGCTTCTCCTCGGCGTAGGCGTGCGCCAGCTCCTGCGTGAACGGCCGCCCGGCCGGCGTCGGCACCACGAGCCGGCTGCCCTCGCCGCACACCTCGTCCAGCGCGGGGCCCCAGACCTGCGGTTTCATCACCATGCCGGGGCCGCCGCCGTACGGTGCGTCGTCGACCGCCCGGTGCACGTCGTGGGTCCACTCGCGCAGGTCGTGCACGCCGACCTCGATCAGGCCGCGGTCGATCGCGCGGCCGAGCAGCGCGGCCCGCAGCGGGTCGAGGTACTCGGGGAAGATCGTGACCACGTCGATGCGCACGCCGGTCACCGGTTCCCGGGCTCGGTGCGGGAGAGCCGCGGCTCGGTGGCCGACCGCGACGGCCGAGCCCACGGGAACGGCTGGTCACCGGGCGGACCGGCGCAGGTGGGCGCCACCGGGTACAGCCCGGCGGTGCCGGTGCGAAGGGAAAAGGTCACCTCAGTCCTCGTCCAGGAGGCCTTCCGGCGGGTCGAGGACCACCCGCCCGCCCGCGACGTCCACCGTCGGCACGATGGCCACCACGAACGGGACCAGCACCTCGCGGCCGTCGACGTCCAGCTCCAGCAGCTCGCCCGCGGGTGAGTGCACGACCTCGACGACCCGGCCGACCACCGTGCCGTCGAGCAGCTCGGCCCGCAGGCCGGTCAGCTCGTGGTCGTGGAACTCGTCCGGGTCGCCGGTCGGCGGCAGGTCGGCCGTGTCGACCAGGAGCAGCGCCCCGCGCAGGGTCTCGGCGACGTCGCGGGTCGGCACCTGCTCGAAACGCACCAGCAGCCGCCCGCTGTGTTCGCGGGCGGCTGCGATGGTGAGTTCCCTCTTGCTGCCGTCACGCAGCTTCGTCGTGACCGCCGAACCGACCTTGAACCGCTCCTGCGGCGAGTCCGTGCGCACGTCCACCGCGAGCTCCCCGCGGATCCCGTGCGCCTTGGCGATCCGGCCGACTACGACGTCCATCGGAGACGACCGGGTCAGCGGTCGGTGTCGACGACGTCCACCCGGACGCCTCGACCGCCGATGCCGCCCATGACGGTGCGCAGGGCGGTCGCGGTACGACCGCCCCGGCCGATCACCTTGCCGAGGTCGTCGGGGTGCACGTGCACCTCGAGCGTCCGGCCACGGCGCGTGGTCAGCAGCTCGACCCGGACCTCGTCCGGGTTGTCGACGATCCCGCGCACCAGGTGCTCGAGGGAGTCAGCGAGAAAACTCACTCGGACTTCTCGCCCTCGGCGGCTTCCGCCTTCTCGGCCTCGGCCTTCTTCGGGGCGGACTTCTTCTTCGGCGTGGTGGCCTCGGCGGAGGGCTCCTCACCGGCCGCGGCCAGGGCCGCGTTGAACAGGTCCTGCTTGGACGGCTTCGGCTCGGCCACCTTCAGGGTGCCCTCGGCGCCCGGCAGGCCCTTGAACTTCTGCCAGTCGCCGGTGACCTCGAGGATGCGCTGGACCGGCTCGGTCGGCAGTGCGCCGACGCCCAGCCAGTACTGCGCCCGCTCGGTGTCGACCTCGATGAAGCTCGGCTCTTCCTTCGGGTGGTACTTGCCGATCGTCTCGATGGCCTTGCCGTCCCGGCGGGTGCGCGCGTCGGCGACGATGATGCGGTAGTACGGCGCACGGATCTTGCCGAGGCGCTGCAGCTTGATCTTGACGGCCACGGGTGTGGGTACTCCTCAGTTCTCTCTGGTGCGAGTGTGGGCGCACGACAGCCGAGTGGGGACACGGCCGCGGGCATCCTGATCTGGAGCTCCCGTGCGGTGAGAGGGTCCGACGGAAGCAGGCAAGCGAACATTCTGCCAGACGGCCGCACCGGGCCCGCACACAGGCCGGGCTACCGGCTCAGAACGAGGACACCCCGAGCGCGCCGAGCAGGATCGTGACCGCGGGCAGGAAGTTGTTCACCGCGTGGGCCACGACACTGCCCGCGAGCCGCCCGGTGACCAGCCGGGCCAGCCCGATCGGCACGGCGATGACCAGCAGGAGCGTGGTCCGCAGCGGTTCGAGGTGACCGGCCGCGAACACCGCCGTGGACAGCACGAACGCGGCGATCCGGCCGAAGCGCTCGCTGCGCCACCGCAGCCGCTCCACCGCGCCCCAGAGCAGCCCGCGGTAGATGATCTCCTCGCAGATCGGGCCGGCCAGCCACAGGTAGACGAACATCACCACGGCCGCGGGCACCGACATCTTGCGGTCGTCGATCAGCGCGCTGATCGCCGAGGTCGCGTCGGCGTCGCCCACCAGCTCGGTCCAGACGTACGCGCCCAGCGAGGTCAGCACCAGCCCGAGCAGGCCGAACTTCAGGCCGGTCTTCACGTCCGCCCACCGCCAGCGCAGCCGCAGGTCGATCACCGGGCCGTTGCCGCGCACGCGGGTGGCCAGCACGGCGACGCCGGCGGCGATCATGGCCGGCAGCATGGTGCCGAGCAGGACGGTCCGGATGGGCAGCGGCCGGCCCGGGGCGGGATCGCCGACGAGCACGCTGACGAACGCGGCCGAGGCCAGCAGCACGGCCTCGACGAGCAGGAAGGCGCCGAACCCCCAGCGGTGCGGCGGGAACTCGCACGGCCGGCCCACCGGTTCGGGGGCGGCCTCCGGCGCGGTGCCCGGAAGTGGTTCCCGTGGCTGGGAAGTCGTCACGCCGGCCCTCCGGTGATCGCTCGGCTCACCGTCCGAGCCTAGCCGCCGGGAAGACTTCGCACAGTACGCGGACGGTCACCGCCGATCATCACGGCCCGGCGAACAGCAGCACGGCGGGCGGCAGGTTGTTGGCGGCGTGGGCGATCACGCTCGCCCCGACCCGGCCGGAGTGGTGCCGGGCCAGGCCCAGCACCAGGCCCTGGCCGAACAGCGCGATCGTGCGCGTGGCCTCGCCGTGCACCTGCGCGAACACCAGCGCGGTCAGCACCAGCACCACCCACGACGGGATGCGGTAGGCCGACAGCGCGTTCCACAGCGCGCCCCGGAACAGCAGTTCCTCGGTCAACGGCGCAGCCAGGACCACGATCAGCGCGGCCGGCACGAGCCAGGCCGGACCGGCGTCGGCGTTGCCCGAGAGGTTCGAGAGGTCCGAGAGGTCGGAGAGGTCCGACAGGGGGCTGTCGGAGACCTCGTCCGCCCCGTAGACGGCGATCACCGCCAGGTTCAGCCCGTAGCCGACGACCAGTGCGAGCGCGCCGAAGGCCAGGCCGATCCGCACGTCGCGCCAGGTGGGCACCAGCCCGAAGTCGCGGCTGAGCCCTTCGCCGTGGCGCAAAGAGCCCAGCAGCGGGCCGAGGCCCAGCATCAGGTTGGGCAGGAAGGCCAGCAGGAGCAGCGGCCCGGCCGGCAGCTCAAGCGGGTCGAGCTCACCGGTCTGGCGGTTCAGCGCGACCGTGGTGACCAGCGTGACGAGGTGGTAGCCGGCGACCCCGGCGAAGAACGCGGCGAAACCCCAGTGAGCGCCCAGCACCCGTCTGCCACCGTCGTCGTGAGCCACGGGGCCCCACGCTAAAGCCTTGGCGCGGCAAGGAAAACAGCGGGGGTCAGGCGAAGACCGTGCCGCCGAGGACGATGTGCGCCGGGTGGCGCAGCACGGCCAGGTCCACCCGCGGATCGGCCGGGTAGACGATCAGGTCGGCCGGGGCGCCGTCGGCGACGCCGGGGTGGCCGAGCCAGGCGCGGGCCGCCCAGGAGGCGGCGGCCAGCGCCTGCTCCCGGCTCATCCCGGCGCGGTGCAGGGCCTCGACCTCGTCGGCGATCCGGCCGTGGGCCACCATGCCGCCGGCGTCGGTCCCGGCGAACACGCGCACCCCGGCTTCGACGGCCGTGGACACCATCTCGCCGACGCCCGCGTGCAGGGCCCGCATGTGCGCCGCGTACACCGGGTACTTCGCGGCCTGGTCGGCGATGCCGGGGAAGTTCTCGATGTTGATCAGCGTGGGCACCAGCGCGACCTCGCGCCGCGCCAGCTCCTCGAGCTGATCCGGGTTCAGCGCGGTGCCGTGCTCCAGGCAGTCGATCCCGGCGCCGATCAGCCCGGGCAGCGCGGCCTCGCCGAACACGTGCGCGGTGACGCGCGCGCCCAGCCCGTGCGCGATCCCGATGGCCTCGGCCAGCACGTCGTCCGGCCACAACGGGGCGAGGTCGCCGGTGCCGCGGTCGATCCAGTCGCCGACCAGCTTCACCCAGCCGTCGCCGTCGCGGGCCTGTTCGGCCACGGCCCCGGGCAGCAGCGCCGGGTCCTCCAGCTCGATGGCGAAGCCCGGCAGGTACCGCCTCGGCCGCGCCAGGTGCCGTCCGCAGCGGATGATCGTGGGCAGGTCGGCGCGGGCCTGCAGCGGCCGGACGTCGAGCGGCAGCCCGCAGTCGCGGATCAGCAGGGTGCCCGTGTCACGGTCGGTCTCGGCCTGCTCGGCCGCCTCGTCCACCCCGGTCGGGCCGTGGGGTCCGAGCCCGGGGTGGCAGTGGGCGTCGACCAGGCCGGGAAGGATGAAGCCTTCCCCCGCCAGCGTCTCGGCGCCGGGCACCGGGGTGAACGAGATCCGGCCGTCTTCGATCCACAACTCCCGCGGCTCGCCGTCGGGCAGTACGGTGCCGCGCAGGTGCAGCGCGCCCACCTCAGGTGTTCTTGGGGTTCTTCGGCAGCTTGAACTTCGTCGGGTCGAAGCCCGGCACGTCGTTCATCCCGCCGAGCTGGGAGAGGTCCGGCAGGCTCCCGCCCGGCGGCATCGGCATCCCGCCCGGGGGCAGCATCGGCATCCCGCCGGGCAGCCCGCCACGGACCTTGGGCTGGGTGGGACCGCGCCCGCCCTTGCCCTTCTTCCCCTTCTTGCCCTTGCGCGTCTTGCCGGCGCCGCCGAAGCCGAACCGGCCGGCCATCTGCGCCATCATCTTGCGCGCCTCGAAGAACCGGTTGACCAGGTCGTTGACCTCGCGGACGGAGACGCCCGAGCCGTTCGCGATGCGCAGCCGGCGGGAGCCGTTGATGATCTTCGGGTCGTCGCGCTCGGCCGGGGTCATGCCGCGGATGATCGCCTGCAGCTTGTCCAGGTGCTTGTCGTCGACCTGGGCGAGCTGGTCCTTCATCTGACCGGCGCCGGGCAGCATGCCCAGCAGGTTGCCGATCGGGCCCATCTTGCGGACCGCGAGCATCTGCTCCAGGAAGTCCTCCAGGGTCAGCTGCCCGCTGGACAGCTTCTCCGCGGCCTTCTCGGCCTGCTCCTGGTCGAAGTGCTGCTCGGCCTGCTCGATCAGGGTCAGTACGTCACCCATGCCGAGGATGCGCGAGGCCATCCGGTCGGGGTGGAAGGTGTCGAAGTCTTCGAGCTTCTCGCCGTTGGAGGCGAACAGGATGGGCTGGCCGGTGACCTCGCGCACGCTCAGCGCGGCCCCACCGCGGGCGTCGCCGTCGAGCTTGGTCAGCACCACGCCGGTGAACCCGACGCCGTCGCGGAACGCCTCGGCCGTGGTCACCGCGTCCTGGCCGATCATGGCGTCGACCACGAACAGGACCTCATCGGGCGAGACCGCGTCCCGGATGTCGGCGGCCTGCTTCATCAGCTCTTCGTCGACGCCGAGCCGGCCCGCGGTGTCGACCACCACGATGTCGTGCTGGGCGTGCTTGGCCTCTTCGATGGCGCGGCGGGCCACGTCCACCGGGTCGCCTACGCCGTTGCCCGGCTCCGGTGCGAAGGTGACGACGCCGGCGCGCTCGCCGACCACCTGCAGCTGGGTGACGGCGTTCGGGCGCTGGAGGTCGCAGGCGACCAGCAGCGGCGCGTGGCCCTGCTTCTTCAGCCACATCGCCAGCTTGCCGGCCAGCGTGGTCTTGCCGGCGCCCTGGAGGCCGGCGAGCATGATCACCGTCGGCGGGTTCTTGGCCAGGTTCAGCCGGCGCGTCTCGCCGCCGAGGATGCCCACGAGCTCCTCGTTGACGATCTTGATCACCTGCTGGGCCGGGTTCAGCGCCTGCGAGACCTCGGCGCCCTTGGCCCGCTCCTTGATCCGGGCGATGAACTCCTTGACCACCGGCAGCGCGACGTCCGCCTCCAGCAGCGCGATGCGGATCTCGCGCGCGGTGGCGTCGATGTCGGCGTCGGACAGCCTGCCCTTGCGCGAAAGCGTCTGCAGGGCAGAGGTGAGCCGATCGGAGAGGGTGTCGAACACGGGTGTGCACGCTCCAGCTGGGTCGTCGTGGCGTACCGGACCCGCCCGTGGCGGGCCCCGGCAACCTCCGAGGGTAGCCGCTGCCGCTGGTCGGCCTCGCGGGCCCGCGAACCTTCTCCGGAAGGTTACTACGCATATGCTTATCATCTGCAAAGCACAACTCGTTCTGTAGCCGAAAAATAGCTCGACTTGACGCTCGAAATCGTTAAACATAAGCGTATGAAAATCTCCGCGACACGGCGTCCGGACCTCGCCGAACCAGCCTCCGACGCCGACGAGCACGTGCCGTTCAGCCGCATCGCCGCGCTGTTCCGGCCGCATCGCGGGCCGATGGCCGCGCTGTTCGCCCTGCTGGTCCTCCAAGCCGGGCTCGGCGTGGTCTCGCCCTTCCTGGTCCGCGCGATCCTCGACGACGGGCTGCCGCACCGGGACACGCTGCTGATCAGCGTGCTGGCGGCCGGCATGATCACCGCCTCGCTGGGCAGCGGGGCGCTCGGCGTGGCGACCACCGGCCTGTCCAACACGATCGGGCAGCGGGTGATGAACGAACTGCGCGTCGCGGTCTACGAGCGGCTGCAGCGGATGTCGCTGGGCTTCTTCACCCGGACGAAGACCGGCGAGGTGCTGTCCCGGGTGTTCAACGACATCGGCGGCGTCGACAACGTGATCACCACGACCGCCGGGACCGTGGTCCAGAACGGCACCACCGCCGTCGCGATCGCCGTCGCGCTGCTGGTGATGGACTGGCAACTGGCCCTGCTCGCGCTGGTCGTGGTGCCGCTGTTCCTGCTGTTCACGCTGCGGCTGGGCACCAGGCGGCGGGCGCTGGCCCGCGGCCGGACCCGGCGGATGGCCCGGCTGACCACGCTGGTCGAGGAGTCGCTTTCGGTCACCGGCGTGCTGCTGGCCAAGACGATGGGCAACGAGCGGGACGGGCGGGACCGCTTCGCCGCCGAGTCGAAGGAGATCGCGGCGCTGGAGCGCAGCGCCGCGCTGGCCGGGCGCTGGCAGCGGGCTTCGCGGACGATGAGCCTGACCATCATCCCCGCGCTGGTCTACTGGATCGCCGGGCTGGCCCTGGCCGGTGGCGCGGCGCCGTTCTCGCTCGGCACCGTGGTCGCGTTCACCAGCATGATGAACCGGCTGCTCGGGCCGGCCACCGCGATGCAGTCGGTGGGGCAGGACGTGGCGACGTCCAAGGCGCTATTCGGGCGGATCTTCGAGGTGCTGGACCTGCCGGTGGAGATCGGCGACCGGCCGGGCGCGCGGGAGCTGGAAGTGGGCGGGGGCAGCATCGCCACGCGCGGGGTTTCCTTCCGCTACGAGGAGGGCGGGCCGTGGGTCCTGCG
Source organism: Amycolatopsis sp. PS_44_ISF1 (assembly GCF_032335455.1). Classification (NCBI taxonomy): domain Bacteria; kingdom Bacillati; phylum Actinomycetota; class Actinomycetes; order Pseudonocardiales; family Pseudonocardiaceae; genus Amycolatopsis; species Amycolatopsis sp. PS_44_ISF1. The sequence continues at coordinate 427,929 of NZ_JANUXO010000004.1, forward strand.
TGACATCGACCTCGAAGTGCCGGCCGGGACGACCACGGCGCTGGTCGGGTCCACCGGCTCGGGCAAGACCACGCTGGCGTACCTGGTGGCGCGGCTCTACGAAGTGACCGAGGGTGCGGTGACCGTGAACGGCACCGACGTCCGCGACGTCACGCTGGCTTCGCTGGCCAGGGGCGTCGGGCTGGTATCTCAGGAGACCTACCTGTTCCACGCTTCGGTGCGGGAGAACCTGCGCTTCGCGAAGCCGGACGCCACCGACGAAGAGCTGGAGCAGGCGGCGAAGGCCGCGCACATCCACGACACGCTCGCGGCGCTGCCGGAGGGCTACGACACCGTCGTCGGACAGCGTGGCTACCGGTTCTCCGGCGGGGAGAAGCAGCGGGTGGCGATCGCGCGGATCCTGCTGCGCAACCCGCCCGTGCTCATCCTCGACGAGGCCACGAGCGCGCTGGACAACCGTACGGAACGCTCCGTGCAGGCGGAGCTGGACCGGCTCGCCACCGGGCGCACCACGCTGACCATCGCCCACCGGCTGTCCACAGTGGAGCGGGCTGACCAGATCGTGGTGCTGGACGCGGGCCGGGTCGTCGAGCGCGGCACCCACCCGCAACTGCTGGCCGCCGACGGCCGGTACGCCCGGCTGGTGCGGGGGAAAACCGCCTAGGGTGACGGTATGACTGAACCCGACGCCCCCGCCCGCGCCGACGAACTGGCGGCGCTGGCGCGCGTGGTCCGCGACGGGGTCGGCCGGCTCAACTGGCGGATGCGCGCCGAGTCCGGCGCGCCTTCGCCCGGCCCGATGGTGCTGGCCGTGCTGTCGCGCCTCTACCGCGGGGGGACGCACACGCCGGGCGAGCTGGCCGAGGCGGAGCGGATCCACCCGCAGTCCCTCACGCGGGTGCTGGCCTCGCTGACCTCGCGGGAACTCATCACCCGGACCCCGGACCCCTCGGACGGGCGGCGCTCGCTGATCGACATCACCGCCGCCGGGAAGGCCCTGCTGCGGGAGTATTCGGTGCGGCGGGAGCAGTGGCTGGCCACGGCGATGGACCGGGCGCTGAGCCCCACCGAACAACAACTCCTGCGGCTGGCCGCGGACCTGATGGCGCGGGTGGCCGAGGTCTGAGCCGAGAGGCCGCTGCGGAGCGGACGGTTCGCGCGGCCGAGTCGCGGCGGTGGAGACCAGCCGCGCGGAAAATCGGTGGCGAGGTGGTTCCGGGGCCGGCGCCCTCGACCGGCCCCGGACCACAACGCGGGTCAGCCGCGCCTCACCCGCGTTTTCCCAGTCTGCCCGGTGCCCGGGGCCCGCCGTCAGCGTGAACTCACCCGGGACGAAGGGGGGAAACTACTCAAGCCGACCGGGGTAAACGTTGGCGCACAGGGAAAACCGGGACCCCGGGAGCGCGGCCCCTCCCCGGGCCGGTCCCGGGGACCCGTCCGGCCCCCAGGGGTTCCGGGACGCGGCCGCTCCCCACGGCCGGCCCCGGAACCTGGGCGGAGGGACTCACCTCCCCGGGAGTCCTCCGCCGCGTGCACACCGGCGAGAGCCCGCTTCGCCGAACCCCCGGTGCCGGGCGAGTGGGCTTCTGCCGCGTGTTGGGGTGAAGCCTGCCGGAGGCCGGCTCGTGGGGGCAGCGTGAAGACCCCCAACCTGGGCTACGTAGAACTACTCAAGCACTGCTCAAGCACTGCTCATGCCGCGCTTCGACGCGGCTTTGCGCGCTGCCGCCCTGGCCCGCGAGGCGATCGCCGCGGCCGCGCGGGCGGTGTCGACCGGCGCCAGGTCTGCCTCGACTGTCCTCTGCTGCAGGGCCATCAGCAACCGGGTCACGCCCTCGTCCTGCTCGCGCCCGGTCGGTCGTTCGACGTCGCCGCCCTCGGCCTTCGCACGGATCAGCGCTTCGAGTGCTTCGCGGTGCTCATCGGTGTAAGACGCCAGGTCCGCGCTCAGCTCTTCGATCAGGTTCACCGCGCGTCGCAGCTCGCTGCGGCGAAGGTCGACGTCGTCGTGAAGGAAAGCGAAGTCGGGTTGGCGGACCTCGTCGGGCCACAGCAACGTCTGCAACACGATCGTCTGATCCCGCACGCGCAGCGCGGCCAGCGTGTCGAGGCGCCGGAGCGCGACTTTCACCACGGCCATGCGTTGCGTCTCGAGCAGCGCCGACGCCAGCAGTACGTACGGCTTCGTGCCGGCGGGCTCGGGCTCCAGGTAGTAGCTCTTCGCGAAGCACGCGGGGTCGACGTCGGCGGCCGGCACGAAGCCGCGGACGTCGATGGTGTCAGCCGGGGGTGCGGGCAGCCGCGCGAAATCCTCTTCGGTGAGCACCGCGACGTCACCGCCCGGCAGCGGGTAACCCTTGACGATCTCGGCGTCCGGCACCTCGGCGCCGTCGACCTCGCACACCCGCCGCACCCGGACCCGTCCGCCGTCCGGCTCGTGCACTTGGTGCAGCGGAACCGAATGCTCCCCGGTGGCGCTGTACGCCTTCACCGGAATGGCGTAGTCCCCGAAGCCGATCGTGCCCTTCCACACCGCGCGCATCGCGACACCTCCGCAGCTCCCAGGCTAGGCAACGACCGCGGGACGGCGACAGCTACAAACGGGTGTCCGGCCCCGCGGATTCGCTCACACATTCGAACGAGGGCTCGGCTTCGGCCAGGGCCTCGGCCGAACAGCCCACGGCGCACGCCGCCGCCTGGAGCACCTCGGTGACCACCTCGACGTCCACCGAAGGCGCCGCGGCCAGCGCGCCGCTGCGGGCGTCCACCCGCCCGGCGAGCCCGGCCAGCGCGTGCGCGAGGGCGTGCTGCCCGGCCACCAGCTGGGTCACGACCTCGGAGAGCTCCGCGAGCGTGGCGGCCTGCCCGTCACTGCGCAACGACCCGGCCAGCTCCTCGGCACAGGACCGCAAATGCGCCGCGACCACCGTCGGCGGCAGCGAAAGCCCCGGGAGACCCGACACCGCTCACCCTGCCCTCCGCACAGCTGCTCCGGACCCGCGCCATATTGCCACCGGCGTCGGCCGCTGCGAGCACGACACCCCGAACGTGTGAAAGCGGGCCTCAGCCGGTGCCCTTGAGGTGAGTGATCACCGCCTCGCCGACCTTCCGCGCGATCGGGCAGGGATCGGACTTGTGGGGTCCGACCGTGAGACTGGTGACGACGGAATAGGCGAGCTGATCGGTGAGGCCGACCCACAAGGTGCAGCTACCCGAAGCCCGTCCGTCCTGGGTATCGGCGAACACCCCGGGGTAGCCGTCGACCGTGACCGGTTGGAAGTAGGCCTGCCTCGACTTCTGGCTGTAGATGTCGCTGATGCCACCCTTGTTCTCGGGCACAGCCCCGGCGTTCACCCGGTTCTGCGCGGTGGCCGAGGAATTCCAGCCGCACAACTTCGGTGCACCGTCGGTCACGCGGCGACGCCCGTCAGCGCCACACGACGGCAAGACTGGAACAGAAACGTAGGCACTCAGGCTCCTCCGGATTCGGCGGCGGTGTCGCGGGCTTCCTGCTCGGCGACGGTGATCTTGTTCTTCGCGGCGTTCAGCGCGGTGATGAAGTTGCCGATGTAGTCGACCATTCGCTGGTGCTGGTCCAGCAAGGTCTGTCCGGGCGGGTTCGCGCCCTGGTCGATGAAGTGGTCGCCGGTAGACGGTTCACAGTCCCCTCGATGCTTCGGCTCGCCACCCCAATGCGGCGGGACCAGCAGGGCGAAGACTAGCCCAATACGACCCACCCCACTCCGGGGCGAAGCGTCCCCGGTCAAGAAGAGGCGTCCAGTACCGCTTCCTCCACCCGATTACGCCAAGCCGCGTCGATCCGGCCCGATCGGGGGGTCACCGCGAAGGAGTCGACCACCGCGCCGCCCAGGGTGGCGACCTTGGCCCAGCGGACTTCGGCCTCGCAGCGGCGGAAGGCGCCCGCCACGCGGAACAGCAGGCCGATGCGGTCCGCAGCGCGCAGTTCCAGGACCACGGTCTCCGAGCCGCTCGTCTCGTCGTCGAACCACAGGACCTTCGGGGAGACCGCCGGGGCGGACGGGGACGAGTAGTCGCGCTCCTTGGCGGCCAGGCGCTGGGTCAGGGGCAGGGTGCCGGCCACCGCGCGGGCGAACTGCTCGCGCAGCAGGGCCGGGTCCGGCAGCGAGCCGAACTTCGGGGACGCCGTGAACACGCCCGCCCAGCCACCGTCGTGACCGCGCAGGAGCGCCGCGTGCACCTCCAGGGAGTTCAGGGCCAGCACGCCCGCGGCGGGGGCCAGCAGTTCCGCGCGGGCGGGCACGGCCAGGACCACCGTGACGACCTTGCCGTGCGCGGTGATGCGGACCTCGCCCGTGCCCGAGCGCACCGCCGCGGCCACCAGCTCGCGCTGCTCGGCGTCCATCGGCTCGGGGGCGGTGAAACCCTTGCCGCGCACCGCCTCTTCGCAGCCCGAGACCAGCTCCGCGAGCAGCCGGGCCTTCCAGTCCGTCCACACGCCCGGGCCGGTGGCCAGCGAATCCGCCCGGGTCAGCGCGTGCAGCAGTTCGAGCAGCACCACGCTGGGGCCGAGGGTCTTCACCACCCGGGACACCGTGGCCGGGTCGCCGATGTCGCGCCGGGTCGCGGTGTGCGGCAGCAGCAGGTGGTGGCGCACCATGGCCGAGACCGTGGCCACGTCCTCGTCCGGCAGGCCGAGGCGCTTCGCGACCTGGGCGGAGATCTTCGCGCCCAGCTCGGAGTGGTCGGCGTCACGGCCCTTGCCGATGTCGTGCAGCAGCGCGCCGATCAGCAGCAGGTCCGGCCGCGCCACGGTGGTGGTCAGCTTCGAGGCCTCGACGCACGCCTGCACCAGGTGCCGGTCCACCGTCCACTGGTGCGCCGGCGAGCGCGGCGGCAGGTCCCGCACCGCGCCCCACTCCGGGAACAGCCGCGCCCACAGCCCGGTCCGATCCAGCGCCTCCACGGCGTCGACCAGGCCCTCGCCCGAGCCCAGCAGCTCCACCAGCGCGTTCAGCGCGTCCGGCGGCCACGGCGCGCGCAGTTCGGGCGCCGATTCCGCCAGCGCGCGCAGCGTGCCTTGCGCGATCGGGTTCCGGGTCCGCGCCGAGGCGGCCGCGACCCGCAGCAGCAGCGCCGGGTCCTTGGCCGGCACGACGTCGCGCGCCAGTGAGACCTCCGAACCGTGCAGCACCACGCCTTCGGCCAGCGGCGTGCGCGCGGGACGACGGCCGAACCGGGTCCGCGGTGGCTCCACAGTGGACCGCAGGGCCACGTCGACCGCGTACGCGATCGTCCGTCCCGCTCCGGAAATCCTGCGCGCCAACGTGAAACGATCACCGAAGCCCAGCTCGGACGCGACCAGCCCGGCTTCCGGCGCGCTGAGGATGTCGCGCTCGCGCCGCAGCTCCCGCCGCAGTTCGGTGCGGACGTCGAGCAGCAGGGCCCGGGCCTCCAGCAGCTCCTCGCCCGGCCGGGCCGTCAACTGCGCGGCCGCGAGGGCTTGCAGCACGGCGAAGTCCCGCAGCCCGCCCCGCCCGTGCTTCAGGTCGGGCTCGGCCGACTGCGCGATCTCACCGCTGCGGCACCACCGTCCGCGCACGGATTCGGCCAGCTCGTCCAGCCGCTTGCGCGCGGTCCGCCGCCACTGGTCGCGCGCGGCGGACGCCAGCCGCCCGGCCAGCTCGGCGTCACCGGCGAGGGGCCGGGCGTCGAGCAGGCCGAGCGCGGTGCGCAGGTCCTCGGAGGCCACCTTCAGGGCCTCGCCGGGCGTGCGCACCGAATGGTCCAGCCCCACCTTCGCGTCCCACAGCGGGTACCAGAGCGCGTCGGCGATCTCGCCGACCCGCGAGTTCCCGTTGTGCACGAGCACGAGGTCCAGATCGGAGAACGGCACCAGCTCCCGGCGACCGAGTCCGCCCACGGCGACCAGCGCGACCCCCGGCTCCGCGGTGTCGACACCGGCCGCTGAAGCCCCTTTCCCGAGCCAGAACTCGTAGAGGTCGACCAGGGCCGCCCGCAGCGCGGACGCCCCCAGCCGGCCGTGCCTGCCTTCGAGCAGCCGGACGGTGGCCTGGGCGAGCTCGCCCCCGTGTGACATCTGCTCGCGCCTACAGCGCGTCCGTGCCGCGCTCGCCGGTGCGGACCCGGATCACGGTCTCGACCGGGGTCACCCACACCTTGCCGTCGCCGATCTTGCCGGTGTGCGCGGCGGTGGTGATCGCGTCCAGCACCTTCTCCACGCCCCCGTCGTCGGTCACCACCTCGATCTTGAGCTTGGCCACGAAGTCCACCGAGTACTCGGCCCCGCGGTAGACCTCGGTGTGGCCCTTCTGCCGGCCGTAGCCCTGCACCTCGGTGACCGTCATGCCGAGCACGCCCAGCTGCTCCAGCGAGGAGCGGACGTCGTCGAGCGTGAACGGCTTGACGATCGCGGTGATCAGCTTCATGCCTTCGTCTCCTCGAGTTTCGTGCCCGCGCCGCCCAGCGCGGTCTTCGTCGGGATACCCGAACCGGTGCCGAAGCCCCCGCCCATCCCGCTGAAGTCGTAGGCGCTCTCCGCGTGCTGCGCTTCGTCGATGCCGGTGACCTCGTCCTCGGTGCTGACCCGGAACCCGCCGGCCTTCTTGATCGCGAAGCCGATGATCAGGGTGAGGACGAACGAGTAGGCGAGCACCGCGAGCGCGGCGAGGGCCTGGATGCCCAGCTGGGCGAACCCGCCGCCGTAGAACAGGCCGTCGGCCCCGGCGGAGTTGACGCCGGTGGTGGCGAAGAAGCCGATCAGGATGGTACCGACCAGACCGCCGACCAGGTGGACGCCCACCACGTCGAGCGAGTCGTCGAAGCCGAAGCGGAACTTGAGCGAGACGGCCAGCGCGCACAGCACCCCGGCGATCAGGCCGATCGCGATGGCACCGAGCGGGCTCACGAAACCACACGCCGGGGTGATGGCCACCAGCCCGGCGACGGCGCCCGAGGCGGCGCCCAGCGTGGTCGGCTTGCCGAACTTGAGCTGCTCCACCACGAGCCAGCCGAGCACGGCGGCGGCGGTGGCGACGGTGGTGTTGGTGAACGCGACCGCGGCCAGGTCGTTCGCGGCCAGCGCGGAGCCGGCGTTGAAGCCGTACCAGCCGAACCACAGCAGGCTGGCGCCGAGCAGCACGAAGGGCACGTTGTGCGGGCGGCCGGTGTCCTTCGGCCAGCCCTTGCGCTTGCCGAGCACGATGGCCAGCGCCAGGCCGGCCGCGCCGGCGTTGATGTGGACCGCGGTGCCACCGGCGAAGTCGAGCGCCTTGAGCTTGTTGGCGATCCAGCCGCCGGCCGCGTCCGGGCCCATGAAGCCGTCGAACGAGAACACCCAGTGCGCCACCGGGAAGTACACGACGGCGACCCAGATCACCACGAACAGGGTCCAGCCCCAGAACTTCGCGCGGTCGGCGATCGCCCCGGAGATCAGCGCCGGGGTGATGATCGCGAACATCAGCTGGAACATGGCGAAGGCCAGCACCGGCAGCGCGTCCGGACCCGGCCACGGGACCGCGGGCGGGCCGGACGCGGCCAGCCCGGCCAGCTTGCCGACGGTGCCGGACAGACCGGCCAGGTCGAAGTTGCCGACCAGTCCGCCGAAGGCGTCGTCGCCGAAGGCCATGGAGAAGCCGAAGAGGACCCAAAGCACCCCCACGACGGCCAGCGCGATGAAGTTCATCATCAGCATGTTCAAAACGCTCTTCGCGCGGACCATCCCGCCGTAGAAGAACGCCAGTCCCGGTGTCATGAGCATGACCAGCGCGGCGCTGGCCAGTACCCATGCGGTGTCTCCTGCGTTCAGCACATCGTCCTCCCGTGCCCTGGGTTGCTGCCCGGGAAGTTTTGGTCTCCGGTGTTTCACCGGGCGGCGGGGGAGGTTTCCCCCGCGTGAACTGTCGGCCCGGACTTGTTACGGCCAGGTTTCCGGCTCCCCGGGCCCCGGTGTCCGGTTGCGAAACGTCGTGGTCGAATAGCCCCATGACCCCAGCCCCCCCCGGAAATGACCCACTGCCGCCCCGGGTCGTGCGCGCCCTGCGGTGCTCGGTGTGCGGTCACCCGGTCGAGCCGGCCGGACGCACGCTGCGGTGCGGTGCGGGTCACTCGTTCGACCTGGCCAAGCAGGGTTACGTGAACCTGCTCCACGCGCGCATCCCCGCCGGTACCGCGGACACCGCGCCGATGGTCGAAGCGCGGGCCGCGTTCCTCTCCTCCGGTGCCTACGCGCCGCTGGAGGAGGAGCTTTCCCGGGTGGTCTCGGGGGCTTCCGGGCTCATCGTCGACGCGGGCGCCGGACCGGGTCATTACCTCTCCCGCGTGCTCGACGCGGCGCCCGGGGCGGACGGCCTCGCCCTGGACGTCTCGGCCATCGCCCTGCGCCGGGCCGCGCGGGCGCACCCACGGCTCGGCGCGGTCGTGTGGAACCTGTGGGAGCCGTGGCCGGTGGGCGACGGCGTCGCTTCGGTGGTCCTCGACGTCTTCTCCCCGCGCAACCCCGCCGAGTTCCACCGGGTGCTCGAACCCGGTGGACGGCTGGTGGTCGCCGCGCCGCTGCCCGGGCACCTGGCCGAACTGGGCGGCCTGGTGCTGTCGGTGGACGAGCGCAAGGAGCAACGGCTGGAAACCGCGCTCGGGGACCGCTTCACCCGCGTCGGCCGGGCCGACGTGGTGCGCACCGCGCCGTTCACCGCCCGGCAGGTGCACGACGTGGTCGCCATGGGCCCGGCCGGGTTCCACCTCGACCGCGACGGCCGCCGCTCCCGTCTGCTCGCCGCCGAGGGCCGCGACGTGACGCTCGCTGTCGGCGTCAGCGTGTGGCGTAGGAAGGACACGTGACCTCCGCTTCACTGCTGGCTGACGCTTCATGGGTGCGCGCCCACGTCGACGGCGCGGCGAAGCTGTACGGCCGCGCGCGGGCCGAAGTGCTCGGCACGATCTGGTGGTACTCGCTGTCCTCGGTGCTGGTGGCGCCGACGGTGGAATCCCTCGAAGGTGTCGTGATGGACCCGTCGCTGGAGGCGGTGGAGCTGGATCTGGCGCCGGACGGCCGATTCCTCGCGGCCCGCTCGCTACGGACGCTTCAGGGCCCGCTCGGCGAAGCACTCGCAGGTTCGCTCGGCCCGGCCATCGCGACGATCGCTTCGGTCACCGGCGCGAACCCCCGCGCGTTGGGCGCCATCGCCACGGACTCCATCGCGAACCGGCTGTTGTGGGCTTCGGCGCCGGAACGCGCGGAGGAGCTTGTGGCCTCCATCGGGCTGCGCCTGCCGAAACCTCGTTACGTGACTGTCGGGCGGACGCTCGCGGTGAAGCGCACTTCGTGTTGCCTGATCTACGAAGCAGGCAACACGAAGTGCGTCAGCTGTCCACGCCAGAAGCCCGCGGAGCGCGAAGCCCGTCTCCGCGCGGCTCTGGGGTGAAGCGGGCCCGGTTGGCCGTGGGGGTCGCCGATGCGGGCGAGCGGTTGCCGGTGGGCGGACTTCCCGTCCGGCGACCACCGGCCGGGAGGGATGGCTCCGCACCGGCCGCGTGGGTAGCGTGACCACCGATGAGCGAACGCACCTGGGGCTTCCGCACCCGTGCCCTGCACGCCGGCGGCACGCCCGACTCCGCGACCGGCGCCCGGGCCGTGCCGATCTACCAGACCACCAGTTTCGTGTTCGAGGACGCGGCCGACGCCGCCGGCCTGTTCGCGCTGCAGAAGTACGGCAACGTCTACAGCCGGATCGGGAACCCGACCGTGGCCGCGTTCGAGGAGCGCATCGCCAGCCTGGAGGGCGCGATCGGCGGGGTCGCGACGGCCAGCGGGATGGCCGCGGAATTCCTGACCTTCAGCGCGCTCACCGAGGCGGGCGACCACATCGTTTCGGCCGGCGGGCTGTACGGCGGCACCGTCACGCAGCTCACCGGCACGCTCGCGCGGTTCGGCGTCGAGACCAGCTTCGTGCGCGGCGGTGTGGCGGCCTACGCCGCCGCCGTCACGGACCGGACCCGCCTGATCTACACCGAGGTGATCGGCAACCCGAGCGGGGAGATCGCCGACCTCGCCGCGCTGGCCGAACTCGCCCATTCGCACGGCATCCCGCTGGTGGTCGACGCGACACTGGCCACGCCGTACCTCTGCCGCCCGATCGAACACGGCGCGGACATCGTGCTGCACTCGGCCACCAAGTTCCTCGGCGGGCACGGCACCACGCTCGGCGGCGTGGTCGTCGAGGCCGGCACCTTCGACTGGGGCAACGGCAACTTCCCGCGGATGACCGAGACCGTCGACAGCTACGGCGGCCTCAAGTACTGGGAGAACTTCGGCGAGTACGCGTTCTGTACGCGGCTTCGCGCGGAGCAATTGCGAGACATCGGCGCGGTGCTTTCGCCGCATTCGGCGTTCCTGCTGCTCCAGGGCGTCGAGACGCTCGCGCAGCGGATGGAAGCGCACGTGGCGAACGCGCACGCCGTCGCGGCGTACCTTCAGGCCGACCCGCGCGTGACCTGGGTCGGGTACGCCGGGCTGCCGGATCACCCGCAGCACGAGCTGGCCGCGAAGTACCTGCCCGCGGGTCCGGGCGCGGTGTTCTCCTTCGGGGTGAAGGGTGGCCGCGCGGCCGGGGAGAAGCTCGTGGAGTCGGTGGAGCTGCTCTCGCACCTGGCCAACGTCGGGGACGCGCGCTCGCTGGTCATCCACCCGGCGTCCACCACCCACGCCCAGCTCTCGGACGAGCAGCTCGCGGCGGCCGGGGCGGGCCCGGAGCTGGTCCGGCTCTCGGTCGGGCTGGAGGACGTCGAGGACATCCTGTGGGACCTGGACCAGGCGCTGGAGCAGGCGGTGACGGCATGACGCGCGAGGCCGTCCCGGGGGAAAGCAGTGCGGTGGACCGCCGGCGGATCCTCGGCCGGACGCGCTCGGTGACGGTCGTGGGCGCCTCGGCGAACCCGGCGCGGCCGAGCTACTTCGTGGCGGCCTACCTGCTCTCGTCCACGCGGTACGAGGTCCATTTCGTCAACCCGCGCCTCGACACCCTGCTGGGCCGCCCGGTGCACCCCTCGCTCGAGGACGTGCCGGGCGGGATCGACCTGGTCAGCGTGTTCCGCAGGCACGACGACCTGCCCTCGGTGGCCGAGGAGGCGATCGAGGCCGGCGCCCGCACCCTGTGGCTGCAGCTCGGCCTCCGGCACGAGCCAGCCGCCGCCCGCGCCCGCGAGGCCGGGCTGGACGTGGTGATGGACCGGTGCGTGAAGATCGAGCACGCCCGGTTCGCCGGCGGGCTGCACCTGGCGGGCTTCGACACCGGCGTGATCAGCTCACGGCGCCAGTCGGCCCCGTGAGCGCGCCGCGGGCCGGGGCCGTGAGAGGCTGGCGGGATGGCTAAACCCTCCGGGCTGCAGATCAGGAACATCGTCGCCGCCGTACTGATGGCGGCGGCGTTCGTGTGGAACCTGGTGATCGGCGGGCCGTGGTGGGTCACCGCGATCGTCGGGGTGGCCTGCCTGCTGTCCTCGTTCTCGGCCTACCTCAACCGGCCCGGCGCCCGGCCGTGAGTCGGCCCGCCCCTCGGCGGGGCGGGCCCGGGCTCAGCCCGTGGTCTCCTGGAACCGCTTGGTCACGGCTTCGCGGCCGCGGTCGGTCAGCTCGCCGAGCAGCCGCAGGCGGGCCAGGCCGCCGTCCGGGTAGATGTCCAGCCGCGCCTCGGTGACCGGCGGCCCGGCGTCCTCCAGCGCGAAGCGGTGCCGGGTGTCGGGCTGCAGCCGGGTGCGCGGCAGCAGCGGCACCCACTCCCCCTCGTCCAGCCGGCCGCTCACCGACGCCCAGCCCGGCGCGTTGCCCTTGAGGTTGCCGGTGTCCAGCTCCACGAAGCGCACGATCCCGGCGCCGGCCAGGCGCACGGTGGCCCAGTCGTTGCCGTCGTCGCGGCGGCGGGCGGTCTCCCAGCCCTCGGCCTGGTGCGCGGCCAGACCGGGGATGAGCATGTTGTTCGGCGAGGAGTAGAACATGTTGCTGCACCCGGTCACGGCCGCGCCGTTCTCCAGCGCCGCCAGGTCCAGTGAGCGCGGGTCGAGCAGGGCCGGGTCCGGCACCGGCGCGCCGTGCACGCGCAGCCGCGCGACGCCGCCGTCCGGGTGCTGGGTCAGGCGGACGTGGGTGAACCGCCGCGGCGAGGACACCCGGTAGAAGTTCTCCGTGTCCCCCGCCGCCGGCGCGCGGTCGACCAGCACCGACCAGTCCGCCCCGGCCAGCTCGGCCGCGCTCGGGTAGCCCGGCACCGCCGCCGCCTCCACCGAGACGAACGGCGGGTAGTTGCCCTTGAAGAAGGCCGTGTCGACCACCACGCCGGACACCACGCCGCCGAGCCCGAGCCGCAGGACCGCCTGGTCGTCGCCGGGTCCGCGGTGCCGCCGGGTCTCCCAGCCGTCATAGACCTGGCCCTTCGGGCCGAAGTTCTCGACGCGGTGCGCGGGAACCCACGGGTTGACCAGGTTCTCCTTCTCGGCGAACAGCTCGTCGCTGGCCCACATCACCGTGCCGCCGAACCGGCGCGAAGCCAGGTCCGGCTGGGCGGTCCACTCGGGACGGTCCTGCGCCACGTTCTCCTCCATCTTCAGCAGTTCCCCCTCCTCAGCAGGGCGCCGCGCGGGGCGTCACCGGTCACCCGCGCGCCGCGCAGCCAGGTGCTCCGCACGACCCCGGCCAGCGGACGCTGGTCGTAGGCGCTCACCGGGTTGCGGTGCTGGAGCTTCGCGACCTCCACGACGAACGCCTCGTCCGGCGCGAACACGCAGAAGTCGGCGTCGTACCCCACAGCCAGGTGGCCCTTGCGGGTCATCCCCACCTGCGCCGCGGGCCGCTCGGCCATCCATCGGGCGACGTCGGCGAGCGAGAAGCCCCGCTGCCGCGCCTGGGTCCAGATGGCCGGCAGGCCGAGCTGGAGGCTGGAGATCCCGCCCCAGGCCAGGCCGAAGTCGCCGGTGTCGAAGCGCTTCAGCTCCGGGGTGCACGGCGAGTGATCGCTGACGACGGTGTCGATCACCCCGTCGGCGAGCCCCTGCCACAGCAGCTCGCGGTTGGCCGCCTCCCGGATCGGCGGGCAGCACTTGAACTGCGTGGCCCCGTCGCGGATCTCCTCGGCGGTGAAGCTCAGGTAGTGCGGGCAGGTCTCCACCGACAGCGGCAGCCCTTCCGCCCGCGCGGACGCGATCAGCGGCAGGGCGTCCGAAGAGGACAGGTGCAGTACGTGCGCGCGGGCGCCGGTCCGCCGCGCCGCTTCGATCACCTGCGTGATGGCCAGGTTCTCCGCACCGCGCGGGCGGGAGCCGAGGAAGTCGTGGTACTTGCCGCCGTGCGGATCGGGTGCCGCCTCGATCTCGTGCGCGTCTTCGGCGTGCACGATCATCAGCGCGTCGAACGCGGCCAGCTCGGCCATCGCCGTTTCCAGCCCGTCCGCGTCGAGCGGCGGGAACTCGTCGACGCCGGAGTGCAGCAGGAAGCACTTGAAGCCGAACACCCCGGCGTCGTAGAGCTCCTGCCGGGCGCCGGTGTTGCCGGGGACCGCGCCGCCCCAGAAGCCGACGTCCACGTGCACCCGCCCTTCGGCCGCTTGGCGCTTGACCGCCAGCGCGGCCACGTCCACGGTCGGCGGCAGGCAGTTGAGCGGCATGTCCACGATCGTCGTGACCCCACCGGCGGCGGCCGCGCGGGTGGCCGTTTCGAAGCCCTCCCACTCGGCCCGGCCGGGATCGTTCACGTGCACGTGGGTGTCGACCAGACCGGGCAGCAGGACCTCGTCCGGCCCCAGTTCGAGGACGGTCTCCCCGGCCAGGTCCACCCGGCCGGGCTCCACCGCGACGATCCGGCCGCCGGACACGCCGATCGTCACCGGCCGTTCGCCCGGCGGCCCGCCACCGGCCGCCGTCACCGCCCGGGCGGCGCGCACCACGAGGTCCATCTGCGGGCTCACTCCTCACCCCACCGGCTGACCACCGGTCGGCCATCACTGATCGAAAGCACTGATCGAAAGTTTCACGCTACGGAAATTCTGTTTCGCCAAACGAGATTAACCACGTCATTCGCTTCTCGTCAACGGAACGCCCTCCACGTTACGGTCAGTGAGTGGAGCTAGAAGCGGAGTTCACCAGCGAACCGTTCCAGGGCGAGGGCGCCCCACCGGAGCACGCCCTGCGCGCGCGGGACGCGGCCGTCGAAGCCGGGCTGGACACCGATTTCGGCCCGCTCGGCACCCTCGCCCGCGGCGACGCCGAGCAGCTCGTCGAAGCGCTGCCGCTGATCGCGAAAGCCGCACTGGAAGGCGGCGCCACCCGCGTCACGGTGCAACTGCGCCGCACGGACCAGGACGAGCCCCCGCCCCCCGTCGAGCTGAACAGCGCGCTGTCGCGGCTGATCGCCGATGTCGAACGCGAGCTGGGCGCGAAACTCGGCGAACTGGGGCGCCCGGACAAGCAGCGGGCGGTCCGGCTGCTGCGCGAGCGGGGGGCGTTCAGCCTGCGGAAATCGGTGTCCGCGGTGGCCGAGGCGCTGGGCGTCACCCGGTTCACGGTGTACAACTACCTGAACCGGGAACCGGACTGACCTGCACGTTCAACAAAACGTTGACGGTCGGGCGGTCGCCCCGTACGGTCGGCTGACCCACCGCTCCCCCGCCGTGAGGAGATCCCGTTGCCACTCGCACTGGCCGAGTTCAACACCGCCGAAGCCGCCGAGGTCCGCCCGGTGCTGACGGCCTGCCTGGCCGTGCCGCGCTGGGTCGACGCGGTGCTCGAAGGCCGCCCGTACCCGCGGTTCGACGCCCTGCTGAAGGCGGCCGAGCGCGCGACGCCGCTGAGCCGCGACGAGGTCCGCGCCGCGATCGCCGCCCATCCGAGGATCGGCGAGCAGCCCCGGGGCACCGGTGAGGACGCGGGCTGGTCGCGCGGGGAACAGTCCGGTGTGGACAATGCCGGTGAGTTCGCCGCCGCGAACGCCGAGTACGAAAGCCGGTTCGGGCACGTCTTCCTGGTCTGCGCCGCCGGCCGCAGCGGCACCGAGCTGCTCGCGAACCTGCGTTCCCGGCTGGGCCACGACCCCGAGACCGAGCTGGACGTGGCGGGCGCCGAACTGGCCCAGATCGCGCGGCTGCGCCTGGCGAAAGCGGTGACGGGATGAGCCTCGTGACCACCCACGTCCTGGACACCGCCACCGGACGGCCCGCCGCGGGCCTGCCGGTGCGATTCGAACGCGGGGACGGCGAACCGATCGCCGAAGGCGTCACCGACGAGGACGGCCGCATCCGCGACCTCGGCCCGGAAACCCTGGCGCCCGGGGTCTACCGGCTGGTCTTCGACACCGGCGCCCACCTCGGGCCGGACGCGTTCTTCCCCGACGTCACCCTCGCCTTCCGGATCGCCGACGGCACCGCGCACCACCACGTGCCGCTGCTGCTGAGCCCGTTCGCCTTCTCGACCTACCGCGGGAGCTGACGTGGGAATCTCCTTGGGCCCCAACCAGTACGGCAAGGCCGAGGTCCGGCTGGTCACCGTGCGCCGGGAGGGCGCCGTGCACCACCTGCGCGAACTCACCGTCTCCACCGCCCTGCGCGGAGAGCTCGAAGCGACCCACCGGACCGGCGACAACAGCGCGGTGCTGGCCACCGACACGCAGAAGAACACCGTGTACGCGTTCGCCAAGCAGCAGGACGTGGGCGAGATCGAGGACTTCGCGCTGCGGCTGGGCCGGCACTTCGTGGGCACCCAGGAGAAGATCGGCTGCGCGGGCGTGACCATCGCCGAGCACGGCTGGGAGCGCATCCCGGTCGGTGGCGCGCCGCACGACCACGCGTTCAGCCGCTCCGGTGGCGAAAGCCGCACCACCACCGTCACCGTGCGCGGCGGCCGCGCCTGGGTGGTGTCCGGTGTGGACGGTCTGACCGTGCTGAAGTCCACCGGTTCGGAGTTCCACGGCTTCCCCCGCGATCCCTACACGACCCTGGCCGAGACCGACGACCGGATCCTCGCCACCGCCGTCACCGCGCGGTGGCGGTACCAGGGCAGCACCGGGATCGATTGGGCCGGGAGCCACCGCGAAATCCGGCGGATGCTGCTGGAAGCGTTCGCCACCAAGCACAGCCTGTCGTTGCAGCAGACCCTGTACACGATGGGCGAGGCCGTGCTGCGGGCACGGCCCGAGGTCGCCGAAGTCCGGCTTTCGCTGCCGAACAAACACCACTTCCTCGTCGACCTGAGCCCGTTCGGCCTGGAGAACCCGGGCGAGGTGTTCCACGCCGCCGACCGTCCTTACGGCCTCATCGAGGGCACCGTGATCCGCGACGAAGCCGAAGAGCCCGGACCGGCCTGGACCGAAACCGGGCCGCACCACTAGCTGCCGAACCCCTCATCCCACCGGGAGAGCGCATGTCAGGCACCTGCACGCCCGAAAACCCGGATCACCCCCACCCCGTCGACGCGCGGCCTCCGTGGCCGCAGCTCCTGCTCGGCGGCGTCCAGCACGTCGCGGCCATGTACGCCGGCGTGGTCGCCCCACCGCTGGTGATCGGCGCGGCCGTCGGGCTCACGCCCGGGCAGCTGAGCCTGCTGATCAGCGCGTCGCTGTTCACCGCCGGTCTGGCCACCCTCCTGCAGACGCTGGGCCTCTGGCGCTTCGGCGCCCGGCTGCCGCTGGTCAACGGCGTCACCTTCGGCACCGTCGCCCCGATCCTGGCCATCGCCGCGCAGCACAAGTCCGGCGGCGCGCTGGGGGTGGTCTACGGCGCCACGCTCGTCGGCGGGGCCTTCGTGGTGCTGGCCGCCCCGTTCTTCTCGAAGCTGACGCGGTTCTTCCCGCCCGTGGTGACCGGCACGGTGATCACGCTGATCGGCGTTTCCCTGCTGCCCGTGGCCGTGCAGTGGATCTCGGCCGGGCGGCCCTCGGCGCAGCCGTCCGGGCTGCTGCTGGCCGGCGTCACCCTGCTGGCGGTGCTGGTGTTCACCCGGTACCTGTCCGGGTTCTGGAGCCGGGTCGCGCTGCTGCTCGGGCTGGTCGCGGGCACGCTCGTGGCCTGGCCGCTGGGGCAGGTCGACCCGTCGACGCTGAAGCAGGCGCCGGTGTTCGGCCTGGTCACCCCGTTCCACTTCGGCAGCCCGGTGTTCGACGTGGCGGCGATCGTCTCGATGCTGGTGGTGATGCTGGTGGTGATGGCCGAGAGCACCGCGGACCTGCTGGCCCTGGGCGAGATCGTCGGGCGGCCGACCACCGGCCGGACCCTGGCCGACGGCCTGCGCGCGGACGGACTGGCCACCGCGGTCAGCACGGTCTTCGGCGGCTTCGCCTGCACGGCGTTCGCGCAGAACATCGGGCTGGTTTCGCTGACCCGCACGTTCAGCCGGTACGTGGTCGCGGCCGGCGGCGCGGTGCTGGTGGTCCTCGGCGTGCTGCCGACGGCCGGCGGGGTGGTCGCGCTGGTACCGCTGCCGGTGCTGGGCGGGGCCGGGCTGGTGCTGTTCGGCAGCGTCGCGGTGAGCGGGGTGCGCACCCTGGCCGTGGCCTCCTTCGAGCACCCGATCAACGTCGCGATCGTCGCCGCCTCACTGGGCGTCGGCCTGATCCCGATCGTGCTGCCGGACTTCTACGCCGGGTTCCCGGCCTCGCTGCAGGTGGTGCTGAACTCGGGCATCAGCGCGGGCTGCCTGACCGCCATGGTGCTCAACCTGGTCTTCGGCGTGCGCTTGGCAGAACGCTCTGACGCGGAAGAGCTATCCTCGGCTCCGTGACGGGGACGAAGGACCGCATCCTGGCCGCCGGGGCCGAGTTGTTCCGGCAGGGCGGCTACGCGGGTACCGGGGTGAAGCAGATCGTGGAGGCCGCGGGCGCGCCGTTCGGCTCGCTGTACCACTTCTTCCCCGGCGGGAAGGAGCAGCTGGGCGAGGAGGTCGTGCGCGGCTCGGGCCGGCAGTACATCGGGCTGTTCGACCTCTTCCTCACGCCGGGGACCGGACTGGTGGAGGCGATCGAGGCGTTCTTCGCCGCCGGCGTCACCACCCTGCTGGAGACGGACTACGCCGAAGGCTGCCCGATCGCCACCGTGGCGCTGGAAGTGGCCACCACCAACGAAACCCTCCGCCGGGCCACCGCCGACGTCTTCACCTCCTGGATCGACGCGGGCACCGAGCGGCTGACGCGGTTCGGCCTGCCGCCCGCGTCGGCCCGCACGCTGGCCATCGCGCTGATCACCAGCCTGGAGGGCGCGTTCGTGCTGGCGCGTGCGATGCGCTCGACGGAACCGATGGCCGTCGCGGGCACCGCGGTGGCGGACGTGGCCCGGCGGTTGCTGGCGGAGCCGGATTAGCGGTACTCCGGCTTCCACCGGGACTCCCGCACCAGGCGGGCCAGCTCCGGCTCCGAACGCTGCGGCGCGACTCCGTCCCGCACCGCCTGCACGGCCACCGCGACGGCGATCCGGGTGGCGATCTCCGGCACGTCCGCCCAAGCCGGCAGCAACGGCTCGTCCGGATCGGCCAGCGCCGGGGACGCCTCGCCGAGCGTCTTGGCCGCCACGCGCATCATCTCGTCGGTCACGCGGTTCGCCCGCGCGGCCGTGACGGCCAGGCCGATGGCCGGGAAAATGTACACGTTGTTGCACTGCGCCACGCGGCGCTCCCGGCCGTCGCGTTCCACCGGGGCGAAGGGCGAGCCGGTGGCGACGAGCGCGCGGCCGTCGGTCCACTCGTCCAGCTCGCGCGGGTGGGCCTCGGCCCGGCTGGTCGGGTTGGACAGCGGGAAGATGATCGGCCGGTCGGTCTTGCCCGCCAGCTCGCGGACGATCTCCTCGGTGAACGCGCCCGCCGCCGTCGAAAGGCCGAGCAGCACGCCGACGTCCACCTGGTGCACGACGTCGGCCAGCTGCACCCCGGCCCAGCCCTCCACCCGGGACGCGGGCTGGGCGAACCGGCGCTGGCCCTCGGACAGGTCGGTGCGGTCGTCGGTGAGCAGCCCGCCCAGGTCCACCACCCAGATCCGCGAGGCCGCCTCGGCGTCGGAAAGGCCCTGCGAGACCATCTCCTGCCGGATCATCTCCAGCACCCCGAGCCCGGCCGAGCCCGCGCCGAGCATCACCACCTGCTGCCGGGACAGCGGCCGCCCGGCGGTCCGGGCCGCACCGTGCAGCGCGCCGAGCGTGACGGCGGCGGTGCCCTGGATGTCGTCGTTGAAGGTGAGCAGCCGGTCGCGGTAGCGCTCCAGGATCGGCAACGCGTGCGTGGTAGCGAAGTCCTCCCACTGCAGCAGCACCTCCGGCAGCTCGTCGCGCACGGCGGCGACGAACTCCTCGATGAACTCGTGGTACTCCTCGTCCCCGATGCGCCGGTGCCGCCAGCCCAGGTACTGCGGGTCCTCGCGGCGTTCGGCGTTGTCGGTGCCGACGTCGAGCACGATGGGCAGCGTGCGCGCCGGGTCGATGCCGCCGATCAGCGTGTACAGCGAGAGCTTGCCGATCGGGATGCCCATGCCGCCGATGCCCTGGTCGCCGAGGCCGAGGATCCGCTGGCCGTCGGTGACCACGATGACGTCGACGTCCCGCTGCGGCCGGTTGCGCAGCACCTGCCGCAGCTCCGCCCGGTCCGGGTAGGCCACGAACAGCCCGCGCGGGCGCCGGTAGATCCCGCTGAAGCGCTGGCACGCCTGCCCGACCGTGGGCGTGTAGACGATCGGCATCATCTCTTCGACGTGCTCGCTCAGCAACCGGTAGAACAGCGTTTCGTTGCGGTCCTGCAGGGCGCGCAGGTAGATGTGCTGGTCGAGGTCGTCGCGGCGGGTGGAGAACTCGTCGTAGGTGTGCGCGACCTGCTCGTCGATCGTCTTCTCAGCCATCGGCAGCAGCCCGAGCAGGCCCAGCTCGCGCCGCTCCTCGCGGGTGAACGCCGTCCCCTTCGTCGTCAACGCGTCGAACAGCCTCGCCCGTCCCTGGTGCGCCATGGCTTTCCCCGTCTGCTCCACTTCGGACCCGATCCGGCTTACGACCCTGCCACAGAATCCGCTCACGTGCGGGTGATGTGTTCCGGGCGCACCGGTACGCGCTCCAGCGCCAGCCCGGTCGCGGCGCGGATCGCGGCGGCGATGGCCGGGGTGGACGAGATGGTCGGGGGCTCGCCCACCCCGCGCAGGCCGTAGGGGGCGTTCGGGTCCGGGCGCTCCAGTACGTCGATCCACATCGGCGGCATGTCGAGCACGGTCGGGATCAGGTAGTCGGTGAACGAAGGATTGCGCACCTGGCCGTCGACGACCTGGATCTCCTCCATCACCGCCAGCCCGAGCCCCTGCGCCGAACCACCCTGGATCTGGCCCAGCACGGCATCGGGGTTCAGCGCCTTGCCCACGTCCTGCGCGCAGTCCAGCGCGACCACCTTCACCAGACCCAGCTCCACATCCACGTCCACCACCGCACGATGGGCCGCGAAGGCGTACTGCACGTGCGCAGTGCCCTGGCCGGTTTCCGGGTCCAGCGCGGTCGTCGGCCGGTGGCGCCACTCGACCGTTTCGTCGAAGGACGCCGTTTCCAGCACCGAAGCCAGGTCGCCGACGACCGCGCCGGAAGCGTCCAGCAGCTTGCCGCCCAGCACGCGGGTCCGCGCGGGCAGGGCCGAGCCTTCCAGCAGCCGGGCGCGCACCGCGGCGCAGGCCGCCTGCACGGCGCCGCCGGTCACGTAGCTCTGGCGGGAGGCCGAGGTCGAGCCGCCGTTGCCGATCGAGGTGTCCATCGGCAGCACCGTGACCCGCTCCACCCCCAGTTCGGTGCGCACGATCTGCTGCATCACGGTGACCAGCCCCTGCCCGACCTCGCACGCCGCGGTGTGCACGGTGGCCGCGGGCTCCCCGCCGACCAGTTGCAGCCGCACGCGCGCGGTCGAGTAGTCGTCGAAGCCCTCGGAGAAGCAGACGTTCTTGATCCCCACCGCGTAGCCGACCCCGCGCACCACGCCCTCGCCGTGCGTGGTGTTCGAGACGCCGCCGGGCAGGTGCCGCAGGTCGAAGGCGCGTTGCCCCGGCAGCGGCCGCGCGCGCAGCCGCTCCAGCAGCTCCGCGACGGGCGCGGCCGAATCCACCACCTGGCCGGTGGGCATCACCGAGCCCTCGGCCATCGCGTTGCGGATCCGCAGGTCCACCGGGTCCAGTCCACACGCGACGGCCAGCTTGTCCATCTGCGACTCGTACGCGAACGCCGCCTGCACCGCGCCGAAGCCCCGCATCGCGCCGCACGGTGGATTGTTCGTGTACGTGCCCCAGCAGTCGACGGCAACGTTGTCCACTGTGTACGGACCGACGCCGAGCGTCGCGGCGTTCGCCACCACCGCGCCGGTCGAAGACGCGTACGCGCCTCCGTCGAGGAAGAGCCGCGCGCGGACGTACACCAGCCGGCCGTCGGAAGTGGCGCCGTGCTCGTAGTACATCTTCGCGGGGTGACGGTGCACGTGGCCGTAGAAGGACTCTTCGCGGTTGTACACCATCTTCACCGGCTTGGCGGTGTGCAGCGCGAGCAGGCACGCGTGCACCTGCATCGACAGGTCCTCGCGCCCGCCGAACGCCCCGCCGACGCCGCCGAGCGTCAGCCGCACCTTGTCCGTCGTCAGGCCGAGCGCGGCGACGATCTGCTGCTGGTCCACGTGCAGCCACTGCGTCGCCACGTACAGGTCCACGCCACCCTCGGCGTCCGGCACCGCCAGACCCGACTCCGGGCCGAGGAACGCCTGGTCCTGCATACCGACCTCGTACACGCCGGACACCACGACGTCGGCCGCAGCCTCGGCGGAACCGCGCCGGATCCGCACGTGCCGGACGACGTTGCCACCTTCGTGCAGCGAAGCGCCGACACCGTCGACAGCCGCTTCGGAGTCCGTGACCGGCTCCAGCACTTCGTAGCTCACCTTGATCCGCTTCATCGCCCGGCGCGCGGTCTCCGGGTGGTCGGCGGCGACCAGCGCGACCGGCTCGCCCTGGTAGCGCACCACGTCGTCGGCCAGCACCGGCTGATCGGCGTGCTCCAGGCCGTAACGGTTGAGGCCGGGCACGTCCTCGTGCGTCAGCACCGCGTAGACCCCCGGTACGGCCAGGGCTTCGCCGATCTCGACGCCGGTGATCCGGGCGTACGGGTGCGGGCTGCGCAGCGTGGCGCCCCACAGCATGTCCTCGTGCCAGAGGTCGGAGGAGTACGCGAACTCGCCGCGCACCTTGACCGTGCCGTCCGGGCGCGGGGCGTTCGCGCCGACCCCGCTCGAGGTGCCGGTGACCGCCGGCGAAGAGGTCGTGGCGGTCATCGGTCCGCCCGCAGCCGTGCGCTCGCGGCGGCCAGCTCCCCGGCGATCACGGACTCGTCCGCCTCGCGCAGCGTGCCGTCCTCCACCACCGTCCGGCCGCCGACGAACAGCCGGGCCAGCGGCGGCGTCGCGCCCAGCACCAGGGCCGCGACCGGGTCGATGATGCCTGCGTAGTTCAGCCCGGACAGGTCCCACACGGCCAGATCGGCGAGCTTGCCCACCTCCACGGAGCCCAGCTCGTCCTCGCGGCCGAGGCACCGGGCGCCGCCCATGGTGCCCAGCCACAGGGCCTCCCGTGTGGTCAGCGCCTTCGGGCCGCCGCGCTGGCGCGCCTGCAGCAACGCCTGGTGCAGCTCCTCGCCGAGGCCGCCGGATTCGCTGGACGCCGCCCCGTCGACCCCGAGGCCCACCGGCGCGCCCGCGTCGAGCAGGTCGCGCACCGGGGCGATGCCCGCGCCGAGCCGGCCGTTGGAGGTCGGGCAGTGCGCCGAACCCGTGCCCGTGGCGCCGAACCGGCGGACGGCGCCGGCGGAGAGGTGGATGGTGTGCGCGAGCCAGACGTCACCGGCCAGCCAGCCGAGCCGGTCGGCGTACTCGGCCGGGGTGCAGCCGACCTCGGCGAGGCACTGCTGCTGCTCGTCGAGCGTTTCGGCCAGGTGCGTGTGCAGCCGGACCCCCTTGCGCCGGCCCAGTTCGGCCGCACCGGTCATCAGCCGCTCGGTGACCGAGAACGGCGAGCACGGCCCGGCGGCGATGCGCAGGTGCGCCCCGGGCGCGGGGTCGTGGAACCGGTCGATCGCGGCCTCGGTGCCGAGCAGCGCGGCCTCGGTGGTCTCGACCAGGTGGTCCGGCGGCAGCCCGCCGTCGGACTCGCCGCGGTCCATCGAACCGCGCACCAGGTGCAGCCGCACGCCGATGCGCTGCCGGGCCGCGACCAGCGCCTCGACCTGGTCTCCGCCCCCGTGCGGGAAGACGTAGTGGTGGTCGGCCACGGTCGTGCACCCGGTCAGCGCGAGCCGGGCCAGCCCGGCCGTGCCCGCGGCGTGGGTGATCCCCGCGTCGAGCCGGCCCCACACCGGGTACAGCGCGACCAGCCACTCGAACAGCGTGTGGTCGGCGGCCATCCCGCGGGTCGCCCACTGGTAGAGGTGGTGGTGGGTGTTGACCAGGCCCGGGGTGACCAGGCCGCCAGACGCGTCCACCCGCCGGTCCGCCTCACCGCGGTAATCGCCCTCGCCCACGGCGGCGATGCGGTCGCCGTCGATCAGCACGTGGCCGCTGGTGTGCTCCGGGCCGCTGACGGTGGCGATGGCGGCGTTGGAGATCAGGGTCTTCACGCGGCCCCGCCCCCCGCGGCCGAGCGGACGGCGTCCAGGATCTTCTCGTACCCGGTGCACCGGCAGAGGTTCCCGGCCAGTGCCTCGCGGATCTCCTCGTCGCTCGGCGCGGCCACGCGGGCGAGCAGGTCGTGCGCCGCGACCACCAGTCCCGGGGTGCAGAAACCGCACTGCACGGCGCCCGCGTCGAGGAAGGACTGCTGCACCGGGTGGAGCCGGTCGCCCTCGGCCAGCCCCTCGACCGTGCGCACCGCGCGGCCCTCGGCCTGCCCGGCCGCGACCAGGCAGGAGCACACCGGCGCCTCGTCCAGGTACACCGTGCAGGAACCGCATTCGCCCTGCTCGCAGGCGTTCTTCGAACCGGGCAGGCCCAGCCGCTCACGCAGCACGTAGAGCAGGCTCTCCCCTTCCCAGACGTCGTCGGCCTGCCGGGCCTCGCCGTTCACGGTCACGTTCACGCGCATTCGCGGCCACTCCTCCGGTGTTCGTCCCAGGCCCAGGTCAGCGTCCGCCGGGCGAGGACGGACAGGGCGTGCTTGCGGTACTCCGCGCTCCCGCGGACGTCGTCGATCGGCGCCGCGGCCCCGGCCGCCAGCTCGCCGAACCGGCGCTTGAGCGAATCGGCCAGCGGCTCGGGCGAGCCCCACGGCAGCTCGGCGGCCAGGAACTCCTCGGCCGCACGGGCCCGGCGCGGCGTGGGCGCGGCCGAGCCGACGGCGGCGCCGGCTTCGGCGCGGTCCGGCCGCAGCACCAGGGCGAACGAGCAGACGGCGATCACCATCGCGTTGCGCGTGCCGACCTTCGAGAACTGCTGGGGACCGGCCGAAGCGGGCAGGTGGACGGCGGTGATCAGCTCGTCGGGCTCCAGCGCGTTGCGCTTGACGCCGAGGTAGAACTCGTCCGCCGGGACGAAGCGGGTGCCCCGGACCGAGGCCACCTCCACCCGGGCGCCGAGCGCGAGCAGCACCGGGTGGGTGTCCCCGGCGGGTGAGGCCGCGCCGAGGTTGCCGCCCACCGTGCCGCGGTTGCGGATCTGCGGGGAGCCGACCGTGCGCGCGGCCATGGCCAGCGCGGGCAGCGGCTCCCCCAGCTCGGCGATCACCCGCGCGTAGGGCACCCCCGCGCCCAGCCGGACCACACCGTCCGAAGCGGACCACCGCGCCAGCTCGCCCACCTGGTTCAGGTCGAGCAGCGCGGCCGGGCGGCGGTGGTCGAAGTTCAGCTCGACCATCACGTCGGTGCCGCCGGCGATGGGCACCGCGTCGGGGCGCTCGGCCTTGGCGGCGAGCGCCTCGTCGAGGCTGTGGGGGCGCAGGAAGTCCACGCAGGCTCCTCTTCTCGCTGGACAGCCCAGTACACGCCGAAACCCACCTCGCGGCAACGGTGCCCCGCGATGAAACACGGGCCAGCGGAGGACCACCCGGTTGTGCTTTCCTACAAGCCTGATGACCACCGTCGCCACGTTGCTCGGCCTGCCCGGGCTGCGCCCGCACCCGAGTACCCCGGCCGGACTGCTCGGCCGGGCCGTGACGCGGATCTACGTGACCGAGCTGCCCGACCCCGGCCGTTACCTGTCCGCGGGCGAGCTGGTGCTGTCCGGTCTGCTCTGGTGGCGCGCGCCGGGGGACGCCGAGCCGTTCGTGGCCGCGCTGGCCGCCGCCGGGGCCGCCGCGCTGGCCGCCTCCGGCGCCGATTCCGACGGCATCCCGGGCGACGTGGTCGAAGCCTGCGCCCGGCACCGGCTCCCGCTGCTGGAAGTGCCGGCCGACCTGTCGTTCGCGGTGGTCACCGAGCAGGTGGTGCTGGCCCTGGCGGGGGCCGCGGACGGGGCCCGCAAACGTTTGCTGACCGCCGCCGCCGAGGACGCGCCACTGCCGGTGCTGCTGGAACGAGCCGCCGCGGAACTGGGCGCGGACTGCTGGGTGCTCTCGGCCGTGCCCCGGGTCGTCGCGGGCACCGCGCCCCTGCCCGGATCCCCCGCGGAGCCGGTCCGCCGGTTCGCCGCCGCGCACGGGCGCCCGACCGCCGCGGCCGGGCTGACCGTGCTGCCGGTCGGGGGCCGGCACCCCGTGCCGTGGCTGCTCGCCGTCGACGGGCCGCTCAGCGCCTCGCAGACCGAGCTGGCCGAGGAGCTGGCCGGGCTGGTCGGGCTGGCCCGGGCGCGTTCCCGGGCCACGGCCGGGTTACCCGGCAGCGGGGCCGTGCGGGCGGTCGCGCTGCGGACCGACGGCAGCACGGAGGCCGCGGCCGTGCTCGGGGAACTGCTCGCGGGAACGACGTTCGCCCTCACCGACTCCGGGGACGGTGCGGCCCAGGCCCTGGTGGCCGAAGACGGCTCGTGGCCCGGGAACTGGGCCGCCGAGGCGGCGACGGCTCTGTCCACAGTGGAGCCCCTGCTCGCGGCGGAGCGGCTGCTCGCCGGGTTCAGCGACCCCGGGCCGATGACCGAAGCCGAGGGGGCGCTGGAGGTCGCGCGGCACGCGCTTTCGGTGGCGGCGAGCCGGGAAGGGACCGTGGCCGTGGTCCCGGCCGCCGAAGTCGGCGTGCACCGGCTGCTGCTGGCCGGCGTCTCCGGTGACCTGCGGGCGGTCCTGCGCCGCCGGTTGCTCGGCCCGCTGCTGGACTACGACGCCGAGCAGCGCTCCGACCTCGTGCGCACCGTGCGGGTGTTCCTGGAGTGCTCGGGGTCGCCGACCCGGGCGGCGAAGGCGCTGCACATCCACGTCAACACCCTGCGCTACCGGATCGGCCGGGCGGCCGAACTGCTCGGCGTGGACCTGGGCGACTTCGTGGCCCAGGTGGACGTCTACCTCGCGCTGACCGCCGGCTCGTAGCTCCTCAGGGGTGGTCGTGGCCGGGCTCGGCGGCCACGCCGGTGAGGTTGTGCACGACCTGGCCGAGGTCGTGCGCGAAGCGGTGGGTCCGTTCGGGCGGCCAGTCCGGCAGGGCGGCCAGCACCAGGTCCTCCAGGCGGGTTCGCAGGGCCTGGACGCACCGCTCGCCTTCCGGGGTCAGCCGCAGCACCGTGGACCGCAGGTCGTCGGGGCTGGGCTGGCGGGCCAGCAGCCCAGCCTGCTGCAGCCGGGTCGCGTGGCGGGAGGCGACCGTGCGGTCGAGACCGATCTGATCGGCCAGTTCGCTGGTCGTGCACGGGCCGATCCGGGCGAGGCCGGAGATCACCGGGTACGTCGCCCGGTCGACCCCGGCCACCCCGCCGTCCCCGCCGTGCCCGCCGAGGAGTTCGTCGTAGAGGTGCATCCGATTCGCGCGCAGCACCAGCGCGCCGATCGCCCCGGCGATCACCTGCGCGTCGGCGCGCCCTGGCCCGTCCTGTGACATGCCCCTGATTTTACGTGCATCGCGCACGCGGTTGGGCTAGGGTCAAGTGCGTGCACCGTGCACGCTTATAGCCGAGGAGGAAACCATGCCCCAGCCGATCCGTCCGGAAGACGTGCTGCCCGACGGCGTCGACCGCACCACCATCGGTGGCCGTGAGGTACGCAAGGGCGCGGTCGCGGCGTTCGTGGCCAACGTGCGGCAGCTCGACCAGGCCGAGCCGGGAAGCACCGACCGGCAGCAGATCGTCGAGCAGCTCAAGGAGCTGGTCCCGACGCTGCGGGCGGTCGGCGTGCTGGACGTGTTCCAGCCCCGTTCGGCCGCGGTGGCCGAAATCATCGCCACGGCCTAGCGGTACCCCGTCCCGGTGCTGCCGCCGGGTCGTGAGTGGCTGGGCCGTGAGCGCCGGCCCAGCCACTCACGGGCTTACAGCGCCTTGGTGGCCCGGTCGGCCACCAGCTTCAGGAACCGGCCCGGGTCGGCCAGCTCGCCGCCCTCGGCCAGCAGCGCCATGCCGTACAGCAGCTCCGCGGTCTCGGCCAGCGAGGCGTCGTCCGGGTTCTCCGTGCGGGCCGCGCGCAGACCGGTGACCAGCGGGTGCTCCGGGTTCAGCTCCAGGATCCGCTTGATCTGCGGCAGCTCCTGGCCCATCGCGCGGTACATCTTCTCCAGCGTCGGGGTGACGTCGTGGGTGTCGCCGACGATGCACGAGGGCGAGGTGGTCAGCCGCGAGGAGAGCCGGACCTCCTTCACCGTGTCGGCCAGCGTGGTCGTCATCCAGGACAGCAGGTCGGTGTACTCGGTCTGCTGCTCCTCCGAGGCCGGGTCCAGCTCGACCTCGCCCTTGGCCACCGACTGCAACGGCTTGCCGTCGAAGCCCGGCACCGAGTCGACCCACATCTCGTCCACCGGGTCGGTCAGGATCAGCACCTCGTAACCCTTGGCGCGGAACGCTTCCAGGTGCGGCGAGTTCTCGATCGTCGTGCGCGACTCGCCGGTGAGGTAGTAGATGTGCTCCTGGCCCTCCTTCATCCGCGACACGTAGTCGCGCAGCGAAGTCGGCTTCTCGGCGTCCTCGGTGGAGGCGAACGAGGAGATCTCCAGGATCGACTCGCGGTTCTCCGGGTCGTCGAGCAGGCCCTCCTTGACCGCCCGGCCGAACTCGCGCCAGAAAGTCGAGTACTTCTCCGCGTCCTCGGTCATCATCGACTTGACCGTGGACAGCACCTTCTTCTCCAGCCGCCGCCGGATCATCCGGATCTGCCGGTCCTGCTGCAGGATCTCGCGGGAGACGTTCAGCGAAAGGTCCTGCGCGTCGACGACCCCCTTCACGAAGCGCAGGTAGTTCGGCATCAGCGCTTCGCAGTCGTCCATGATGAACACGCGCTTGACGTAGAGCTGCACGCCGCGCTTGCTGTCGCGCATGAACAGGTCCGCCGGCGCCTGGGCCGGGACGAACAGCAGCGCCTGGTACTCGAACGTGCCCTCGGCCTGCATCCGGACGGTCTCGAGCGGGTTGTTCCAGTCGTGGCTGAGGTGCTTGTAGAACTCGTGGTACTCCTCCTGCGAGACCTCCGAGGACGGCCGCGCCCACAGCGCCTGGCGCGAGTTGACCGTCTCCAGCTCGGGCGCCTTCTCCGCGCCGGCCTCGGCGTCGGCGTCGGCGCTGTCGGGTTCCAGCGGGTTCTGCTTCACCATCCGGACCGGCCAGGTGATGAAGTCCGAATACCGCTTGACGATCTCGCGGACCTTCCACGGCGACGTGTAGTCGAAGAGGTGGTCCTCGTCGTCGGCCGGCTTGAGGTGCAGCGTGACCGCGGTGCCCTGCGGCGCGTCCTCGACCGGTTCGATCGTGTAGGTGCCCTCGCCCTCGGACTCCCAGCGCACGCCCTCGTCCGTGCCCGCGCGCCGGGTCACCAGCGTGACCTTGTCCGCGACCATGAAGCTCGAGTAGAACCCGACGCCGAACTGGCCGATCAGGTCCTGTGAGCCGGCCGCGTCCTGCGTCTCCTTGAGCTGGCGCAGGAATTCCGCGGTGCCGGACTTGGCGATGGTGCCGATCAGCCCGACCACGTCTTCGCGGCTCATGCCGATCCCGTTGTCCCGCACGGTCAGCGTGCGGGCCTCGGCGTCGATCGCGATCTCGACGTGCAGATCGTCCGTCTCCGCCTGCAGATCCTTGTCCCGGTACGACTCCAGGCGCAGCTTGTCCAACGCGTCCGAGGCGTTGGAGACGAGCTCCCGCAGGAAGATGTCCTTGTTCGAATAGATCGAATGGATCATCAGCTGCAGCAGCTGGCGTGCCTCGGACTGGAATTCCAGTGTTTCGACCGACATGTCTTCCTTCCCACCCTGCGCAAAGACCGCCGGAATCCTACCCGGAGGAGTTCAGGCCAGGCGCCGGGAGTAGCGGTCCAGCTCCGTCCGGCCGAACGGCAGCTCGGCCTCCTCCAGGGCACCGCAGTGGAGACCGCCAAGCAGGTACCGCGCGAGCGCTTCGGCGGTCGCCGGCTCGTCGAGGACCCCGCCGGTCGTCTGCGCCGCGTAGTCGCGAAGCCGTTTCGCCGCGTCCGGGAAGCCTTCGCGGTAGAAGGCGTACGTCGCGGCGAAGCGGGTCGGCAACTGGTGCGGGTGCAGGTCCCAGCCCTGGTAGAAGCCGTTCTCCAGCGAGCGCCGCACCAGCCGCAGGTGCTCGGCCCAGGCGGCGGGCAGGGCGTCGCCGACCGGCAGCCGGTTGGTGGACCCGTCGGACAGCCGCACGCCCGTGCCCGCGGCCGCGACCTGCATGAGCTGCTTGGCCAGGTCCGCCGCCGGGTGCTCCAGGCTCTGGTACGCCGCGGCGATGCCCAGCCCGGCGCTGTAGTCGTAGGTGCCGTAGTGCAGGCCGGCGCAGCGCCCGGCCGCGGCCTGGATGATCCGCGCCACCGACACCGTGCCGTCGTGGGCGAGGATCGACTGCGCGGTCTCGATCTGCACTTCGAACCGCAGCTCACCCTCGGCCAGCCCGTACGCCGCTTCCAGCCGGGCCAGCACCTCCGCCGCCGCTTCGACCTGCTCGACCGCCGTCACCTTGGGCAGGGTGACGACGAAACCGGCGGGCAGCGGTCCGTGCTCCAGCAGCCCGGAGAGGAACAGGTCGAGGGTGCGGATGCCGCGGCGGCGCGTCGCGGCCTCGAAGCTCTTGAACCGGATCCCGACGAACGGCGTGCCGCCGGTGGTCGCGAGCGTCTGCCCGGCCGACCGCGCGGCGGCGTCCTCCTCGGCGTCGCCCGGGTGGCCGTACCCGTCCTCGAAGTCGATCCGCAGGTCCTCGATCGGCTCGGTGAGCAGCTTGGCGCGCACCCGCTCGGCGACGTCCGGGGCGAGGCCGAGCCGGTCGCCCTCCTCGACGAACACCCGCATCGCCTTCTTGCCCCAGTCGGCGACCAGGCGCGTGCGGTACTGGGACGCCGGCACGTACACGGTGTGCACGGGCCGGCGCCCCGGCAGCTCACCGGGGTACAGGGCCGCGACGCGCGCGTCGGCGGCGGCGAGACGCGCGTCGGCGGCGGAGTAGACGTCCTCGGGGAGCCGGCCGGTGTCGTTCAACGGACCCAGCTCATCACTTGATGCGCTCGTAGGCCGGGAGGGTCAGGAAGTCCGGGAACTCCTCGGCCAGCGCGACCTGCTCGAACAGCTCGACGGCCGGGGTCAGCAGCTCCGGATCGACCTCCGCGGCCAGCTCGCCGCGGACATCGGCCAGCACCCCGCGCACCAGTTCCGCGGTGACCCGGTCGCCGGTGTCGAGCACGGTGCCGTTCTGCACCCACTGCCAGACCTGCGAACGCGAGATCTCGGCGGTGGCGGCGTCCTCCATCAGGTTGTGGATGGCCGCCGCGCCGTTGCCGCCCAGCCAGGAGGCGATGTAGCGGATGCCGACCTCGACCGCGGCGCGCAGCCCGCCCGCGGTGGCCCCGCCGGGCGTCGAAGCGACGTCCAGCAGCTCGTCGGCGGTCACGCTGACCTCGTCGCGGGTGCGGTCGAGCTGGTTCGGCTTCGCACCGAGCACCCGGTCGAACTCCTCGCGGCAGAGCGAGACCATGCCCGGGTGCGCGACCCAGGAGCCGTCGAAGCCGTCGCCGGCCTCGCGGGCCTTGTCCTCGTGCACCTTCTTGAACGCGCCCTCGTTGACCGCCGGGTCCTTGCTCGGGATGAACGCGGCCATGCCGCCGATGGCGAACGCGCCGCGCTGGTGGCAGGTGCGCACCAGCAGTTCGGTGTAGGCCCGCATGAACGGCGCGGTCATGGTGACCGAGTTGCGGTCCGGCAGCACGAACTTCTCACCGGCGTCGCGGAAGTACTTGATCACGCTGAACAGGTAGTCCCAGCGGCCCGCGTTCAGGCCCGAGGCGTGCTCGCGCAGCTCGTAGAGGATCTCCTCCATCTCGAACGCGGCCGGGATGGTCTCGATCAGCACGGTCGCGCGGATCGTGCCGTGGGAGATGCCCAGCTCCTGCTCGGCGTGGGTGAACACGTCGTTCCACAGCCGCGCTTCGAGGTGGCTCTCCATCTTCGGCAGGTAGAAGTACGGGCCCTTGCCGCGCTGGAGCAGTTCGGCGGCGTTGTGGAAGAAGTAGAGGCCGAAGTCGACCAGCGCGCCGACGCCCGAGCGCGCGCCGAAGGCCAGGTTCCGCTCGTCGAGGTGCCAGCCGCGCGGGCGGACCACGATGGTGGCGTGCTCGACGTCGTCCTTGAGCGCGTAGCTCTTGCCGCCGCTTTCCAGCGTGATCTCGCCGCGGATGGCGTCACGCAGGTTGACCTGGCCGGAGACCACGTTGGCCCAGTGCGGGGTGTTGGCGTCCTCGAAGTCGGCGAGCCAGACCTTGGCGCCGGAGTTGAGCGCGTTGATGGTCATCTTGCGGTCGGTCGGGCCGGTGATCTCGACCCGGCGGTCCCGCAGGGCCGGCGGTGCCTCGGCGACCCGCCAGTCGCCGTCGCGGATCTCCTGCGTCTCCGGCAGGAAGTCGAGCCGTCCGGTGGCGCGGGCCTGCTCGCGGCGCCGGCCGCGGGCCAGGAGCAGCTCGTCCCGGCGATCCGCGAACGCGTCGTGCAGCCCGGCCAGGAAGGCGAGGGCTTCCGGCGTCAGGATCTCGTCGCCGTGCTCGACGGCGCCACCGAGGTCCCCGAGGACCTGGACTTCAGACATGCGAAACACCCCGAGTCGTACTGGGATAACGTCCCTACGGTTTTTACCTGACGGACTATAGTTTCTGCATAGCGGAAGCTGCAAACGGCGGAGCCCGGACCTGTGAGGAGGACCACGGTGGCGGCTGAGAAAACCGGGCGAGACGGTGGCGTCCAGTCCCTGCAACGCGCGTTCGAGCTGCTGGAACACCTCGCCGACACCGGCGGGGAGGCCAGCCTCTCCGAGCTCGCGACGCTGTCCGGGCTGCCGATGCCGACCATCCACCGGCTGATCCGGACGCTGGTCGACCTGGGTTACGTGCGGCAGAACACCAATCGCCGCTACGCGCTGGGCGCCCGGCTGATCCGCCTCGGCGAGAACGCGAGCATGCAGTTCGGCGCCTGGGCCCGGCCGCTGCTGGTCGAGCTGGTCGAGGAGGTCGGTGAGACGGCCAACCTGGCCGTGCTGGAGCGCGACGAGGTGGTGTACGTGGCGCAGGTCCCGTCGAAGCACTCGATGCGGATGTTCACCGAGGTCGGCCGCAGGCTGCTGCCGCACGGCACCGGGGTCGGCAAGGCGATGCTCGCGCAACTACCCGGCGAAGAGGTCGCCGCGCTGCTCGGCCGCACCGGCATGCCCGCCTACACCGAGCACACCTTCACCGACCCGGACGCGCTCACCGCCGAGCTGACCCGGATCACGGGCCAGGGTTACGCCCTGGACGAGGCCGAACAGGAGCTGGGCGTCCGCTGCATCGCGGTGGCCGTGCCCGGGGCCCCGGTGCCCGCCGCGGTTTCGGTGTCCGGCCCCTCGGGGCGGCTGACCGCGGACGCGGTGGCGCACATCGCACCGGTGGTGCAGAAGATCGCGGACCGGCTCTCGCAGCAGCTTCCGACCGGCTGAGCCCGCCCTCCCGGGCTCAGCCCAGCAGGGCGTCGACGAAGGCGCCCGGCTCGAACGGGGCCAGGTCGTCCGGGCCCTCGCCCAGGCCGACCAGCTTGACCGGCACGCCCAGCTCGCGCTGGACCTGGAAGACGATGCCGCCCTTCGCGGTGCCGTCGAGCTTGGTCAGCACGATGCCGGTGACGTCGACGACCTCGGCGAACACCCGGGCCTGGGCGAGGCCGTTCTGGCCGGTGGTGGCGTCGAGCACCAGCAGCACCTCGTCGACCTTCGCCAGCTTCTCCACCACTCGCTTGACCTTGCCCAGCTCGTCCATCAGGCCGGTCTTGGTGTGCAGCCGGCCGGCGGTGTCCACCAGCACGGTGTCCACGCCGTCGGCGATGCCGCGCTTGACCGCGTCGAAGGCGACCGCCGCCGGGTCCGCGGCCTCCTTGCCGCGCACGACGGTGGCGCCCACGCGGTCACCCCAGGTCTGGAGCTGGTCGGCGGCGGCGGCGCGGAAGGTGTCGGCCGCGCCGAGCACCACCGTGCTGCCCTGGGCCACCAGCACCCGCGCCAGCTTGCCGGTGGTGGTGGTCTTGCCGGTGCCGTTCACCCCGGCGACCAGCACCACGGCCGGCTGCTTCTGCCCGTCCACCTGGTGCGGTAGCGCGCGGACGGCGCGGTGGCCGTCGGTCGACAGCGCGGCGGTCAGCACCTCGTGCAGCACCGCGCGCGCTTCGGCCGACGAACGCACGGCCTGGCGGCTCAGCTCGTCACGCAGGCGCTGCACGATCTGGTCGGTCGTGGCCGAGCCGAGGTCGGCCACCAGCAGCGTGTCCTCGACGTCCTGCCAGGAGTCCTCGTCGAGGTCACCGGCGCCGAGCAGGCCCAGCAGGCTCTGCCCGAACATCGAGCGCGACTTCGAAAGCCGGCCGCGCAGCCGCTCCAGCCGCCCGGTGGCGGGGTCGATCTCCTCGGCCGGAACCGGGACCGGGGGCGCCTCGGCCGGGACCGGGGGTGCCTCGGGGGCCTCCTCCGGCTCGGGCAGCTCGACCTCGCGCACCGTGCGCTGGCCGGAGTCGCGCGGCACCGCGGCGTCGTCGCCCACCGCGGGCTGGCCGTCGACCTCCGGCCGGTCGCCCACGGGATGCACGGGACGCTCTTCGGCGTCGGCCTCGGTCGCCCCGCCCGGGGCCAGGGTGATCCCCCCGGTCGCGGTGTAACCGCCGCGCTTCGGCTTCGCCTCGACCTCACGGGCCTGGTCCAGGCTGATCCGCCGGCGCCGGGCGATGAGCAGCCCGGACACCAGCACGACGACGAGGACGACAACGGCGACGATCACGATCCAGAACCAGGTGCTAGCCACGGCGCCATCCTTCCATCCGCCGCCCGGCCCCACCGGGGGCCCCACGGGGCCCGGCCGATCAGGCCAACCGATCACCGGCCGAGTTCCGATTCGGCCAAGACTCCACCGACCGGCTTGCGCCACCGGTTCGCCTTGACTAGACCACTCCGGATGACCACGCACACCGGCCACGCGTTCCGGGTCTTGGGACTGCTGTCCGGGACCTCGGTCGACGGCATCGACGTCGCCGTGGCGGACCTGCGGGCCGAAGGGGACACCGTGGTCCTCACCCCGCTCGGCGAGCTCGACGTGCCCTACCCCGAAGCGCTGCGCGAGGACCTGCTGGACGCCGTGGCGTCCCGGCCGAGCAGCGCCGGACAGCTCACCATCCTCGACACGCTGGTCGGGCAGGTGTTCGCCGAGGCCGCGAGCCTGGGCATCGAGCGCCACGGGCCGGTGGACGTCATCGCCTCGCTCGGGCAGACCGTCCACCACTGGGTTTCCGGGGGCGCCGCCCTCGGCACCCTGCAGCTCGGCCAGCCCGCGTGGATCGCCGAGCGGACCGGGGTGCCGGTCGTCGCCGACCTGCGCATCCGCGACATCACCGCGGGCGGGCAGGGCGCTCCGCTGGCCAGCACCCTCGACGCCCTGTGGCTGCGCGACCTGGCCGAGCACACCGGCCGCCCGGTGGTCGCGCTGAACCTCGGCGGGATCGCGAACATCACCGTCGTCGGCCGGAGCGGCACCGCCGTGCTCGCCTACGACACCGGCCCGCCCAACGCCCTGCTGGACCTGGCCGCCGCCCGGGTCACCGGCGGCGCGCGCCGCGCCGACCTCGACGGCCGCCTCGCCCGGGCCGGCACCGTTCGCCGCGACCTGCTCGACCGGCTGCTCGCCGACCCCTACTTCGCCGCCGCACCGCCGAAATCCACCGGCAAGGAGCACTTCCACGGCGGTTACCTCGACGCGGCGCTCGCCGGGCTGCCGCCGCTGTCCGGCGAAGACCTGCTGGCCACGCTCACCGAACTGACCGCCGTCACCGTCGCCGCGGAATGCCGCCGGCACGGCGCCGCCACCGTCGTCGCCTCCGGCGGCGGGATCGCGAACCCCGCGGTGCTGGCCGCGCTGGCCCGGCAGCTACCCGGCGTCGCCCTGCGGACCAGCGACGAGCTCGGACTGCCGAGCGCGGGCAAAGAGGCTTACCTCACCGCGCTGCTCGGCTGGCTGAGCTGGTGCGGGGCCCCGGCCACGCTGCCTTCGGCCACCGGCGCGCGCGGGCCGCGGCGGCTGGGCGCGCTGACGCCCGGCGAAGGACCGCTGAACCTTCCGGCCCCACTGGGGGGCGCCGTGACCCGGTTACGGGTCGCGGAAGTTGGCGCACGACGGTAGGAGAAGTCCATGAACCCAGTCGATCTGGTGATCGTCATCGTGTACCTGGCGGCGATGCCGATCATCGGCGTGCTGGTCGGGCGCAGGCAGAAGTCCGCGAACGACTACTTCGTCGGTGAGCGCAGCATGCCCTGGTGGGCGGTGACGCTCTCGGTGGTGGCCACCGAGACCTCCACCCTCACCGTCATCTCCACGCCCGGACTGGTCTTCGGCAGCGCGTTCCTGTTCCTGGAGGTGGCCTTCGGCTACGTCCTGGGCCGGCTGGTCGCGGCGTTCGTGCTGCTGCCCCGCTACTTCCGGGGCAACTACGTCAGCGCCTACGAGTTCCTCGGCCGCCGCTTCGGCCGCGGGCTGCAGAGCACGGCGTCGGTCACCTTCGTGGTGACCCGGCTGCTGGCCGAGGGCCTGCGGCTGTTCGCCGGTGCCATCCCGATCAAGGCGATCCTCGACCACTACGGCATCCACACCGCCTACTGGCACATCGTGGTGCTGCTGACCGCGCTGACCCTGGTCTACGCGTTCGTCGGCGGGATCAAGTCGGTGATCTGGGTCGACGTGATCCAGTGGTCGCTCTACGTCCTCGGCGCGATCGGCGCGGTCGTCTTCCTGTCCACCAAGCTGCCGGACGGCTGGACCTCGATCGCCTCGAGCCAGGGCCGCTTCCAGCTCACCGACTTCGCCTCGAACATCCTGACCAGCCCGTACGCCTTCATCGGCGCCGTGGTCGGCGGCGCGTTCCTCTCGATGGCCTCGCACGGCGCGGACCAGCTCATCGTCGGCAGGCTGCTCTCGACCCGGAGCCTGCGCGACGGGCAGCGCGCGCTGATCGGCTCGTCGATCGTGGTGTTCGTCCAGTTCGCGCTGTTCCTGGTGGTCGGCGCGATGCTCTGGGTCTACACCGGGGGCAGGACCGGCGCGACCGCGACCGCCGTCGCCGCCGGGAAGATGTCCGGCGACGACGTGTTCTCCACCTTCATCGTCAACGACCTGCCGGTGGGGCTGTCCGGGCTGCTGATCGCCGGCATCCTCGCCTCCACCATGGGCGCGCTGGCCTCGGCGCTGAACGCGCTGTCCACCTCGACCATCGCCGACCTGTACCAGCGCTTCACCCGGCGCGCGGTGGAGGACTCGAAGCTGCTGCGCCACGGTCGCATGTGGACACTGATCTGGGCCGTGGTGTTCGCGATCTTCGCCTCGCTGTTCACCAATTCGAAGGACCCGGTGATCCAGCAGGGCCTCGGCATCGTCGGCTACACCTACGGCGCGCTGCTCGGCGCGTTCTTCCTCGGCCTGGCGGCGAAGAAGGCCCGGCAGTCCGACGCGGTGGTCGCGTTCGCCTGCTCGGTGCTCGGCATGGCCTTCCTGATCCTGTTCGTCAAGTTCGACAAGGCCACCACGGCGGTGCACCTGCAGTTCGGCCCGGCGACGAAGACCCTCGTCCCGCTGGCCACCTACTGGTACACCTTCGTCGGCGTGCTGATCTCGCTGGTCGTCGGCGGACTGCTCTCGCTGCGGCACCGGGGCGAGGACCCGAAGGTGGCGGAGGTCGCGGCCGAACCGGTCTCCTCGTCGAGCTGATAACCACGGACCGGAGGCGATTCAGCCGATCAGGGACAGGTCCACGAAGACCGGGCCGGGGCAGGAACGATCACCGGGTTCAGGAGGCCGGCACCGGCTCCTCTTCGGCCGTGCGCAGCCGCTGCGAGATCACCTTGGTGATGCCGTCGCCCTGCATGCTCACGCCGTAGAGCGCGTCGGCGATCTCCATGGTCGGCTTCTGGTGGGTGATGATGATCAGCTGCGAGGAGTCGCGAAGCTGCTCCAGCAGCCCGATCAGCCGGCGCATGTTGGTGTCGTCCAGCGCCGCCTCGACCTCGTCCATCACGTAGAAGGGTGAGGGCCGGGCGCGGAAGATGGCCACCAGCATGCCCACCGCGACCAGCGACTTCTCGCCACCGGAGAGCAGCGAGAGCCGCTTGACCTTCTTGCCCGGCGGCCGCGCCTCGACGTCGACGCCGGTGGCCAGCAGGTCGTTCGGCTGGGTGAGCACCATCCGGCCCTCGCCGCCGGGGAACAGCACGCCGAACACGGTCTCGAACTCGCGGGCGACGTCGGTGTAGGCCGAGGCGAAGACCTCCAGGATCTTCTCGTCCACCTGCCGGATCACCGCCTCCAGGTCCTTGCGGGTGTCCTTGAGGTCTTCGAGCTGGGTGGACAGGAACTTGTACCGCTCCTCCAGCGCCGCGAACTCCTCCAGCGCCAGCGGGTTGACCTTGCCCAGCAGCGAGAGGTCCTTCTCCGCGCGCTTGGCCCGGCGGGCCTGGGTGTCGCGGTCGAACGGCATCGGGGGCGGCGGCGTGACGTCCTCGCCGCGCTCCTTGGCCGCCTCGTACTCGGCCATCTCGCCGGCGCTCGGCGGCACCGGCACGTCCGGGCCGTATTCGGCGACCAGGTCCTCCAGGCCGATGCCGAAGTCCTCGGCGATCTTGGTCTCGAGTGTCTCCAGCCGGAGCCGCTGCTCGGCCCGCAGCACCTCGTCGCGGTGCACGGCGTCGGTCAGCTTCTCCAGCTCGCCGGACAGCTCGCGGACCTTGCCGCGCACGGCGGTCAGCGCCGTCTCCCGGGTCTGGCGCCGGGCCTGGGCCTCGTCGCGCTCGGCCGCGGCGCGCTGCACGGAGTGCTCGATCCGCTCCAGCGCCAGCTCACCGGCGTCGACCACGGCGTTGGCGATCTCGGCCCCGCGCTCCCGGGCTTCACGGGCCTTGGCCGCGCGCTCGCGGGCCTGCTGTTCGGCGTGCGCGGCGCGGCGCAGGGATTCGGCGCGCCCGGCGATGCTGCGCGCCC
This sequence comes from Amycolatopsis sp. PS_44_ISF1, assembly GCF_032335455.1. Lineage (NCBI taxonomy): Bacteria > Bacillati > Actinomycetota > Actinomycetes > Pseudonocardiales > Pseudonocardiaceae > Amycolatopsis > Amycolatopsis sp. PS_44_ISF1. Next base: position 466,519 of record NZ_JANUXO010000004.1, read on the forward strand.
GCTCCTCGGAGGTGCGCTGCGCCAGCCGCGCCTCCATCTCCTCCTGCCGGACCACGGTCAGCTGGGCCACGGCCTCGTCGCGCTCGGCGGTGTCCGGGTCGTCCTGCACCGGCTGCTCGGCCACGGCGGCGAGCCGTTCCTCCAGTTCGGCCAGCTCGACCATGACCTGCGCCCGGCTCTGCTCGACCTTCGCGCGCTGGCCGGTGAGCCGCTCGACCTCGGCCTGCGCGGACCGCGCGGCCTGCTGCATCCGGCTGAGCCGCTCCGACGAGCGCGCCTTGCGGACCTTGGCGTCACCGAGGGCGTCCTTGGCCTGGCTGACCTCCTCCCGGCGGGCCTGCTGCTCGGCGCGGGCGCCCTCCAGTTCGGCGGCGAACCGCTCCAGCGCGCGCTCGGCGACGCGCAACCGCTCCCCCGCCTCGTCCACCGCGGCCTGGACCTCGATCACGCTCTCCCGGGCGGCCGAGCCGCCGGCCACCCAGCCGGCGCCGAACACATCGCCCTCGGCCGTCACCGCGCGCACGTCCGGGTGGGCCTCGACCAGCCGCTGCGCCGCCTCCAGCCCGGGCACCAGGGCGAGCTGGTCCAGCGCGTGCTCGACCGCGGGACGCAGCCGCTCCGGCGCGTGGACCACCTCGCGGGCCCAGCGCGCGCCGGACGGCAGCATCGGCCACGAGCTGGTGTCCACAGTGGATGCATCCCGGCCCAGCACGATGCCCGCGCGCCCGGAATCGTTGTCCTTCAGGTACTTCAGCGCGTGCAGCGCCTCGGTCCCGCCCGTCACGGCAACGGCGTCGGCCACCGGCCCGAGCGCGGCGGCCAGCGCCACCTCGTGCCCCGGCTCGACGGTCAGCAGCGCGGCGACCGAGCCCAGCAGCCCGGGCAGCTCGTGCGACGCGCCGAGCAGCGCGCCCGCGCCGTCCTTGCGCTTGAGGCCCATCGACAGCGCTTCGACCCGTGCCCGCTCCGAAGCGATCTCACGCTCGGCCCCGCGCTCGGCCTTCACCAGCTCCTCGACGCGAGCCTTGGCCGCGTTGTTGGCCTCGACCGCCCGGTCGTGGTGTTGCCTCAGGTCGGCGTCGTCGGACTCCTCGACCCCGCCCGCGGCCTGCGCCTCCTCCAGCTCCTCGATCGCGAGCTCGGCGCGCTCGGCCGATTCCTCCAGGGAGACGGTGAGCCGGTCGATCTCGTCGGCGGTGGCCCCGTTCTTGCTGCGCAGCGCTTCGACCTGGCCGGTCAGCTTGGCCATGCCCTCGCGCCGGTCGGCGATCGCCCGGACCGCGGCCCAGTGCGCGCGCTCGGCCGCCTGCACCCGTTGTTCCAGGTCTTCGCGCCGCAGCACGGTCTCGGCCAGCAGCTCGCGGGCCTCCATCACGGCCTCGTTGAGCTCCTGCTCCCGCTCGGCCACCTGCTCGGCCTCGGCCAGCAGCTCCTCCGGGTCACGGCCGCCGGTGGGCGCGGAGACGTCGGAGGAGAGGTGGCGCTGGCGCTCCACGGCCAGCCGCACGGTGCCGCGCAGGCGCTCGGCCAGCGCGGACAGCTTGTACCAGGTCTCCTGGGCGGTCTGCAGCTTCGGCGCGTCCTCGGCCAGCGAGGCCTCCAGCTCGGTCTCCTCGGCCGCGACCACCTCCAGCGCCTGCTCCACCTCGGCGCGGCGCTGGCGGGCGGTGCGCTCGTCGGCCTCTTCCCGGGCCAGCGAGCCGCGCTGGGTGACCAGGTCGTCGGCGAACAGGCGCAGCCGCGAGTCCCGCAGCTCCGACTGGACCCACTGCGCCTTGCGCGCGATCTCCGCCTGCTTGCCCAGCGGTTTGAGCTGGCGGCGCAGCTCGGTGGTGAGGTCGCCGAGCCGGTCCAGGTTGCCCTGCATGTTGGTGAGCTTGCGCAGGGTCTGTTCCTTGCGCTTGCGGTGCTTGAGCACCCCCGCGGCCTCTTCGATGAAGGCGCGGCGCTCCTCGGGCTTCGATTCGAGGATGGCGGCCAGCTGGCCCTGCCCGACGATGACGTGCATCTCGCGGCCGATACCGGAGTCCGACAGCAGCTCCTGGACGTCCATCAGCCGGCAGCGGTCACCGTTGATCTCGTACTCGCTCGCGCCGTCGCGGAACATCCGGCGGGTGATGGAGACCTCGGCGTACTCGATCGGCAGCGCCCCGTCGGCGTTGTCGATGGTGAGCGTGACCTCGGCCCGGCCCAACGGGGCGCGGCCCGCGGTGCCGGCGAAGATGACGTCCTCCATCTTGCCGCCACGCAGGTCCTTCGCGCCCTGGGTGCCCATGACCCAGCGCAGCGCGTCGAGCACGTTGGACTTGCCCGAGCCGTTCGGCCCGACCACGCAGGTGATCCCGGGCTCGAAGCGCAGCGTGGTGGCCGAGGCGAAGGACTTGAAGCCCTTCAGCGTCAAGCTTTTCAGGTGCACTGGGTGCGGACCCCTCTGGCCTCGGGTATTTCGATCGGACCAGGCTACCCGGGCCGCCGCGGTCATCGTGGGAGGCCGCCGGGACGGGCGCGCCTAGCACAGGATCAGTTGCCACGGCAACCCCTCCGGCCTCACCCGTCCCCTCCGCCCCAGCCGGCCCGGCTGGGTCTCAGCGTTCGGTGAAGCCCGTCAGCCCGCCTTGGGCCTCGGACCAGCGTTCGACCACGTGATCCACGCTTCCGGGTGATTTCCCGGACCGGAGGGCGGCCAACAACCGCTCACAGTGTTCTCGTGCACCCTCTGCCACCACCTCGACCCGCCCGTCGGGCCGGTTGCGGGCGAAACCGGTCAGCCCCAGCTCCAGCGCGCGGCTCCGGGTCCACCAGCGGAAACCGACCCCCTGGACCTGTCCGTGCACCCAGGCCGCCAGCCGTGCGGGTGTTTCTCGTTCGCTCATCCGGCCATTCTGCCGCCGGCCGCGCGGCTGCGGACAGTCACCACAGGTGGTCCACGGCCGCGCTCCGGGGGCGGGGCCGGTGATAGCCTCCCCGCCGAGGTCAGCGTCCAGGGCCGCTCGTCGGTCCGGCAGCAGTGCCCGGGCACCGGTTGACCCCGAGCGCACCACGACCCCCGCGCCACGTCTGGTAAGGAGCCTGCATGTCCCGTCCCGACGGGCCGGATCCGAGCACCCGAATCTCCGTCGCCCCGCCGAAGGGCGCGAGCGGCCTGATGAGCCGCGCCGGCTACGCCATCCTCGGCGTGAGCGGACTGGTCGTGGCCACCGCGTTCGCCGCGATGGCCGAGCTGGCCGGCCCCGGCGCCACCGCGGCCGACACCACCACCATCCCCGGCGGCGGCCAGGGCACCCTGCCCGGCAGCTCGCAGCTGGTGACCGGCAGCGCGGTCCCCGGCGCCCCGGCCTCCGGTCCGGGCGGCTCCACCGCGCCCGCCACCCCGACCACGGTGGTCTCGGTCGGCGCGGACGGCGTCCCGACCACCTCGGTCGTCACCCCCCAGCCCCATCCGCCGAATCCGCCCGCCCCGGGCAACCCCGGCGGCGGTCCCCCGCCCCCGGGCGGCGGCACCGCACCGGTGGAGACGACCACCGGCCGCAACGACCCGCCGACCTCGCACACCGTCACCCCGCCGTCTTCGGTGTCCTCGAAGCCGACCACCCCGCCGTCTTCGGACAGCCCGCCCAGCTCGCCGACCACCAGCCAAGGCGGGGGCGGCAGCACCAGCGGCCAGCCGCCGAGCAGCAGCGGGACCACCGGCCGTTCGTCCACTTCGGACACCACCCCCGCGGGCCACGGCCGCTAGCACCGCGCGGGGCCGGCCCCGTGACGCGTCCTGGACCGCCGGCTCGCCCTAGCGGGCCGCGGAGACCGCTGAGCCGGACCGCTAAGCCTCGAACCGGTACCCCATCCCGGGCTCGGTCAGCAGGTGCCGCGGCCGTGAAGGCTCCGGTTCCAGCTTGCGCCGCAACTGGGCCAGGTACACCCGCAGGTAGTGCGATTCCGTCTCGTACGACGGGCCCCACACCTCGTGCAGCAGCTGCTTCTGCGCCACCAGCCGGCCGCGGTTGCGGACCAGCAGCTCCAGCACGCCCCACTCGGTCTTGGTCAGGTGCACCTCGCGGCCCTCGCGGCGGACCTTCTTCGCCGCCAGGTCGATGGTGAACGAGCCGGTGTCCACCACCGCCTCCGCGCCGTCCGAGCCGGCCACGGCCGAGCGGCGCACCGCGGCGCGCAGCCGGGCCAGCAGCTCGTCCATGCCGAAGGGCTTGGTCACGTAGTCGTCGGCGCCCGCGTCCAGCGCCTGCACCTTGTCGGCCGAGTCGCCGCGCGCGGACAGCACGATGATCGGCACCGTGGTCCAGCCGCGCAGGCCGGCGATCACCTCGGTGCCGTCGAGGTCGGGCAGGCCGAGGTCCAGCACCACCACGTCCGGCTTGGTCTCCGCCACGGCCTTGAGCGCCGCCGTGCCGTCGTGCGCGGTGATCACCTTGTAGCCCCGCGCGGTCAGGTTGATCCGCAGCGCCCGCACGATCTGCGGCTCGTCGTCCACCACCAGCACGGTGGCCGTCCGATCAGGACTCATGACGCCTCCTGTGTCTTGCGGGACACCCGCACCCGCCCGGCCCGGCGAACGGCAGCCGCGATCGCGTGCTCACCGGGCCCCTGCGTCTTGCGGGACACCCGCACCCGCCCGGCCCGGCGAGCGGCTGGCGCGATCGTGTGCTCACCGGGCCCCTGCGTCTTGCGGGACACCCGCACCCGCCCGGCCCGGCGAGCGGCTGGCGCGATCGTGTGCTCACCGGGCCTCCTGTTCCACGGCCTGGTCGATGAGCAGCAGATCCTTGTCGGGGTGCTGCCCGGTGTAGGCGGGCAGCGAGATCACCACGGTCAGCCCGCCCCCGGGGGTGTCCTCGGCCCGGATCGAGCCGCCCATGGCCTCTGTGAACCCCTTGGCGACCGACAGCCCCAGGCCCACCCCCGGCGCCGAGTCCCGGTCGCCGCCGAGCCGCTGGAACGGCGCGAAGGCCGAATCCGCCGTGCCCTTGCGCAGCCCGCGCCCGTGGTCGACGATGCGCAGCTCCACCTGGTCGGAGTGGGCGCTGGCCCGGGCCGAGACCGGCCGGCCGGAGACCCGGTCGGTGCCGTGGCGCAGCGCGTTGTCCAGCACGTTCGCGATCACCCGCTCCAGCAGGCCGGGATCGGCCAGCACCGAGGGCAGCCGCGCGTCCACCGCGGCCTTCACCCCGCGCGAGTTGTCCACGTTGGACAGGGCGTGGGCGAGCACCTCGTCGTAGCCGACCGGGCGCAGCGACGGCCGCACGGCGCCGGTGGCCAGCCGCGAGGAGTCCAGCAGGTTGTCGATCAGCCCGGCCAGCCGGTCGGCCGACTCCTCGATCGCCTCCATCAGCTCGCCGGTGTCCTCTTCGGACAGTGACAGATCGGGCGCGCGCAGGCTGCCGATGGCGGCCTTGATCGAGGTCAGCGGCGTGCGCAGGTCGTGCCCCACGGCCGAGAGCAGCGTGGTGCGCAGCTCGGTCGCCTCGGCCTTGCGCTCGGCCGCGGCCGCGGCGGCGGCCATCCGCTGCTGGCGCAGGGCCAGCAGAGCCTGCCCGGCCACCGCTTCCAGCACCCGCCGGTCCGAAGCCGGCAGCGCCCGCCCGCGCAGGGTCAGGTGGACGTCGGCGGTCACGGCGATGTCCACGTCGGCCTCGTCCGGGTCGGCGCACGGGTGGTGGCCGGCCGAGGCCACCTCCCGCCACTCGCCGTCGCGCTTTTCCAGCAGGGTCACCGAAGTCAGGCCGAAGTTCTCCCGCACCTTGGCCAACAGCCGCTCGATCGGGTCGGCGTGGGTCAGCACGGTCCGGGCGTAGGAGGCCAGCAGCGAAGCCTCCGTCCGCGCCCGCGCCGCCGCGCTCCCCCGCCGCGCCGCCGACGCCACGACCAGGGCCACCAGCACCGCGACCACGATCATGGCGACGAGCGTGACCACGTTCTGCGGGCTGTGCACGTCCAGCGTGTACAGCGGGGGCGTGAAGAAGAAGTTCAGCAGCCCGGCCCCGAACACGGCCGCGAGCAGCGCCGGGCCGAGGCCGCCGACCAGCGCGACGATCACCGTGGCCAGCACGTAGAGGATCACGTCGGTGGAGAACTCCACCGTGTCCCGCAGCAGCGCCCCGAGCCCGGTCGCGAGCACCGGCAGCAGGATGCTGAGCACCCAGCCCAGGACCAGCCGCGAAGGCGCCAGCGGGCTGCTGCCGAACCGCGCGCGCAGCCGCCCGCCCGCGTAGGAGTGGGTGACCATGTGCACGTCGATCGAGCCGGACTGCTGGATCACCGCGGCGCCGATGCCCTCGTCGAACAGCCGCGCCACCCGCGAGCGTCGCGAGGTGCCGATCACCAGCTGCGTCGCGTTGACCCCGCGGGCGAAGTCGAGCAGCGCGGTCGGCACGTCGTCGCCCACCACCGTGTGGAACGTGGCGCCGACCTCGTCGGCCAGCGTGCGTGAGCGGGCCATCGCGCCCGGCCCGGTCTTGAACGAGTACCGCCCGGACAGCCCGTCACCGCTGAGCACGTGCACGATCTGCAGCTCCGCGCCCGCCCGGGTGGCGATCCGGCTCGCGCGCCGGATCAGCGTCTCGCTCTCCGGCCCCCCGGTGACCGAGGCGACCACCCGCTCGCGGGCCTCCCAGGTGTCGGTGATCTTCTGCTCGGCGCGGTAGCGCTGGAGCGCGACGTCGACCTGGTCGGCCACCCACAGCAGCGCCAGCTCGCGCAGCGCGGTGAGGTTGCCGGGGCGGAAGTAGTTGCCGAGCGCGGCGTCGATCCGCTCGGCCGGGTAGACGTTGCCGTGCGCGAGCCGCCGCCGCAGCGCCTCCGGGGTGATGTCGACCAGCTCCAGCTGCTCGGCCCGGCGCACCACCCCGTCCGGCACCGTCTCCTGCTGCGCCACGCCGGTGATCCGCTCGACCACGTCGTTGAGGCTCTGCAGGTGCTGCACGTTGACCGTGGACAGCACGTCGATGCCGTGGGCCAGCAGCTCGTCGACGTCCTGCCAGCGCTTGTCGTGGCGCGCGCCGGGCACGTTGGTGTGCGCCAGCTCGTCGACCACCACGACCTCGGGCCGGCGCGCGAGGATCGCTTCGAGGTCCATCTCGGCGAACTCGTGCCCGCGGTGGCTCACGGTGCGCCGCGGCACGACTTCGAGCCCGTCGAGCAGGTCCGCGGTCTTCTTGCGGCCGTGGGTCTCGACCAGCCCGATCACCACGTCCGTGCCGCGCTCGGCGCGGCGCCGGGCCTCGCCCAGCATGGCGAAGGTCTTGCCCACGCCCGGAGCCGCGCCGAGGTAGATGCGCAGCTCTCCCCGGCGCGGCTTCGAGGGCCGTTCGGTGCCCGGCCCGGTTTCGGTGCTCACGCTGTCAGTGTGCTCCAGGCGCGGCCGATTGCACGGCCAAGTTGAGCTGGAGCACGTTCACGCCGGGCACGCCGATCCCGGCGCCCGAGGTGTTCGCCTCGACCAGCCGCCGCACCCGGTCCTCGGCCAGCCCGGTGTGGCGGGCCACCCGGGCGATCTGCAGGTCGGCGTAGGCCACGCTGATCGACGGGTCCAGCCCGGAGGCCGAAGCGGTCACCGCGTCGGCCGGCACCTGGTCCGGGCCGACCCCCTCCCGCTTCGCGATCGCGTCCTTCCGCTCGGTGATCGACTTCACCAGGTCCTCGTTGTACGGGCCCTTGTTGGACGCGCCCGAGGTCGACGGGTCGCCGGGGCCGAGCGCGTCCTTCGAGCCCGCCGAAGGCCGGTTGTGGAACCAGGGGTCGCGCGCCGGGTCCGCCGCGACCGGGTCGACCCCGATCAGCGAGGAGCCCACCGCCTGGCCGTGCTGCGTGACGATCGAACCCTCGGCGTTCGCTTCGAGGCCGGGGATCCGCCCGACCGCCCACACCGCGAGCGGGTAGACCAGCCCGAGCAGGACGGTCATCGCGAGCAGGACCCGCAGGCCCGCCCAAGTCTGTTTCACCATGGTGTTCACCCGATTCCCGGAATGAGCCGCACGAGCAGGTCGATCACCCAGATCCCGAGGAACGGGCTGACGATCCCGCCGAGGCCGTAGATCAGCAGGTTGCGCCGCAGCAGTGCGGACGCCGAGGAGGGCCGGTACCGCACGCCGCGCAGGGCGAGCGGGATCAGCGCGACGATGATCAGCGCGTTGAAGATGACCGCGCTCAGGATCGCCGACCTGGGGGTGGCCAGGTGCATGATGTTCAGCGCGCCCAGCTGGGCGAAGATGCCGGTGAACATCGCGGGCAGGATGGCGAAGTACTTCGCCAGGTCGTTGGCCACGCTGAAGGTGGTCAGCGCGCCGCGGGTGATCAGCAGCTGCTTGCCGATCTCCACGATCTCGATCAGCTTGGTCGGGTCCGAATCGAGGTCGACCATGTTGCCGGCCTCCTTCGCGGCCGACGTGCCGGTGTTCATCGCGACGCCGACGTCCGACTGGGCCAGCGCGGGCGCGTCGTTCGTGCCGTCGCCGGTCATCGCGACCAGCCGCCCGCCCTCCTGCTCCTGCTTGATCAGCGCCATCTTGTCTTCGGGCTTGGCCTCGGCGAGGTAGTCGTCGACCCCCGCGTCCTCGGCGATGGCCTTGGCGGTGAGCGGGTTGTCGCCGGTGATCATCACCGTCTTGATGCCCATGGTGCGCAGTTCGGCGAACCGCTCCTTCATGCCCGGCTTGACCACGTCGGACAGCCGGATCACGCCGCACACGCTCGCCCGCGTGCCGTCGGACTCCGCGACCACCAGCGGGGTCCCGCCCTGCTGGCTGATCTCGTCGACCACGCGCTCGGTTTCGTCCGGCATGTCGCCGCCGTGCTCGCGCACCCACTCGCGCACCGCCGCGGTGGCCCCCTTGCGGACCTGGCGCCCGCCGAAGTCGATACCGCTCATCCGCGTCTGCGCGGTGAACGGCACGAACTCGGCCAGCTTCTCGTCCTCGTCGGCCTGCGCCGGCAGCCCGTGCTCGCGCACGGTCAGCTCGACGATGCTGCGGCCCTCGGGCGTGCCGTCGGCCAGGCTGGACAGCCGGGCCGCGTGGGCCAGCTCGTCCTTGGCGGACCCGCCGACCGGGATCAGCTCGGTGGCCTTGCGGTTGCCGAAGGTGATGGTGCCGGTCTTGTCCAGCAGCAGCGTCGAGACGTCGCCCGCCGCCTCCACGGCGCGGCCGGAGGTGGCCAGCACGTTGCGCTGCACCAGCCGGTCCATGCCCGCGATGCCGATCGCGCTCAGCAGCGCGCCGATCGTGGTCGGGATCAGGCAGACCAGCAGCGCGGTCAGCACCACCACGGACTGCTCGCTGCCCGAGTACGCGGCCATCGGCTGCAGCGCCACCACCGCGAGCAGGAAGATGATGGTGAGCGTGGCGAGCAGGATGGTCAGCGCGATCTCGTTCGGCGTCTTCTGCCGGGACGCGCCTTCCACCAACGCGATCATGCGGTCCACAAAGGACTCACCGGGTTTGGTGGTGATCTTGACCACGACCCGGTCGGACAGCACCGTGGTGCCGCCGGTGACGGCCGAGCGGTCCCCGCCCGACTCGCGGATGACCGGGGCCGACTCACCGGTGATGGCCGATTCGTCCACCGTCGCGATGCCTTCGACCACGTCGCCGTCACCCGGGATGACCTCACCGGCCTCGACCACCACGAGGTCGCCGACGCGCAGGTCCACCCCGGGCACGCGCTCCTCGGAGCCGTCCTCGGTCAGCCGCCGCGCGACCGTCTCCTTCTTGGACTTCCGCAGCGATTCGGCCTGCGCCTTGCCGCGCCCTTCGGCCACGGCCTCGGCCAGGTTCGCGAACAGCACGGTGAACCAGAGCCAGATCGCGATCAGGACGGTGAACACGCTCGGGTCCGTGACGGCGAAGACCGTGGTCAGCGCCGAACCGACCCAGACCACGAACATGACCGGGTTCTTCAACTGGTGCTTCGGGTTGAGCTTGCGCAGCGCCTCGGGCAGCGAGGTCCAGAGCTGGCGCGGGCTGAACACCCCCGCCCCGACCCGCCCCGCGTTCTCCGCCGGGTGCTGCCGACCCTCCACCGGGGTCCGTTCTTCGGTAACGGTCATGCCAACTTCTCCTGTGTCTTGCGGGACACCCGCACCCGGTCGGCATTGCGAGCAGGCTGGCGCAATGGTGTCCTCACAACGCCTCCTGTGTCTTGCGGGACACCCGCACCCGGTCGGCATTGCGAGCAGGCTGGCGCAATGGTGTCCTCACAACGCCTCCGCGATGGGTCCGAGCGCGAGCGCCGGGATGAAAGTGAGGGCCGCGACGAGCACGATGGTGCCGGTGAGCATCGAGCCGAACAGCGGTCCGGTGGTGGGCAGCGTGCCGGCGGTCTCCGGGACCTTCTTCTGCGCGGCCAGCGAGCCGGCCAGGCACAGCACCGCGATGATCGGCACGAACCGGCCGATCAGCATGGCCACCGAGAACGAGGACTGGAACCAGTCGCTGGTCGCGGTCAGCCCGCCGAACGCGCTGCCGTTGTTGTTGCCGGTGGAGGCGTAGCCGTAGAGCACCTCGGACAGCCCGTGCGCGCCGCCGTTGCCCAGGGCCCCCACCGTGTCCGGCAGCATCAGCGCGATGCCCGAGCCGATCAGCACCACCGTCGGCATCGCCAGCATCGAGAGGGCGGCGCAGGTGACCTCGCGCTTGCCGAGCTTCTTGCCCAGGTACTCCGGGGTGCGCCCGACCATCAGCCCGGCCAGGAACATCGCGATGATGGCCAGCACCAGGATGCCGTACAGGCCGGTGCCGACCCCGCCGGGCGAGATCTCGCCGAACAGCATGTTCAGCAGGGGCGCGCCGCCACCGAGCCCGGACAGGCTGTCGTGCGCTCCGTTCACCGCGCCGGTGGAGGTTCCCGTGGTGGTGTCGGCGAAGATCGAGGTCAGGCTCAGGCCGAAGCGCTGTTCCTTGCCCTCCAGGTTGGCGCCCGCGGCCAGCGCGGCCGGGCTGGTCGTCATCGCCTCGGAGAGCCAGGTGACGGCCAGCATGGCCGCCCACAGCACGCCCATCACCGAGAGCAGCACGTAACCCTGCTTCTTGTTGCCCACCAGCTTCCCGAAGGTGCGGGTCAGGCTGACCGGGACGACCAGGATCAGGAACAGCTCGATCAGGTTGGTCCAGGCATTGGGGTTCTCGAACGGGTGCGCGGAGTTGGCGTTGAAGATGCCGCCGCCGTTGGTGCCGAGCTCCTTGATCGTCTCCTGGCTCGCCGCCGGGGCCAGCGCGATGGTGCTCCGGCTGCCGTCCGGGTTGGTCACGGCCACCCCCGAGTGCAGGCTCTGCACCACACCGAGCGCCATCAGCACGATCGCGAAGACGAACGCCATCGGCAGCAGCACCCGGATCGTGCCGCGGGTCAGGTCCACCCAGAAGTTGCCCAGCCGGTCGGTGCGCGAGCGGACGAATCCGCGCGCCACCGCGATCGCCACGGCCAGGCCGACGCCCGCGGAAAGGAAGTTCTGCACCGTCAGCCCGGCCATCTGCACGAAGTGGCCCATGGTCGTCTCGGGCACGTAGGACTGCCAGTTCGTGTTGGTCACGAAGCTCACCGCGGTGTTGAACGCGACCGCCGGCGAGACCGCGCCGCGCCCGAAGTTCCACGGCAGCAACGGTTGCAGGCGCTGGAGCAGGTACAGCAGGACGATCGAGGCCAGCGAGAAGCCGAGCACCCCGGCCGCGTAGGTCGGCCAGCGCTGCTCGGAGCCGGGGTCGACCCGGACCAGCTTGTAGAAGCCCTTCTCGAACCGGGTGTGCTTCTCGCTCGAGAAGACCCGGGCCAGGTAGTCGCCGAGGGGCCGGTAGACCACCGCCAGCGCCACCAGCAGGAGGCCGACCTGGATCAGGCCGGCCGTGAGGTCAGTCATTTCGGTCCCTCCGCGGGAAAAAGCACTTCGGGACGCATCAGAACTTCTCCGGCCGCACCAGCGCGATGAACAGGTAGACGATCAGGCCCAGCGCCAGCAGCCCGCCGACGATGTTGGCCACAGCCGAGGCGCCGCTCACAGCTTCTCCAGCCCGCGCAGCGTCAAAGCCAGCACCACGAACACGCCGATCAGCAGAACGGCGTACAGCAAGTCGGCCACTAGGCACCTCTCAAGACGGGTCACCCGAGTCGGGTGACCGGCGGACGTGCCGTCACTCTGCGGTCCCGGCCCAGGTTGGCGAGCCCGGGCTGACGGGTCCTTGATGCCGCCCCTACGGCCGTTTACGCGTTCTTGACGCCGGGTGACGGCCGCCACCGCGAGACCTTCCGCCATTCGGGGAAGCCCGGATCGGTCACGGACAGCCACCGTCGAGCGCCAGATGACACAGCAGGTAGCAGGACGACGACAGAGCGTGCAATTCGGGCAGACATCAGGCCGCCGCCGGGGTGCACCGGTGTTTCCGACCGGATGTCGCAGGCGGACCCGGCCACGATCAGCGTCACCGTCCGCGACGCGCGGGAACGGCCCGCCCTCCTTCCTCGTGAGGACGGGCCGGCCACCCGCTTGCGGCCCGGGTCAGAGCTCCAGCCGGGCGTCCACTTCCGCACCGTGCACGTCGAGTTCGGCGCCGGTGCCGCGCAGCAGCCGGCGGGCCGCGGTGTTGTCCACTGTGGTCGAAGCGATGAACCGGGTGGCGCCCCCGTCGCGCGCGGACTCCAGGAGCACCTCGGCCACGCGCTTGCCGATGCCGCGGCCCCGGGCCCAGCGGCCGAGCCACACCCCGGCCTCCACCTCGATCGCCGAGCCGCCGAGCACCGGCTGAAGCCGCGCGGCCCCCGCCGCCCGCCCGTCCACTTCGACCAGCCAGGTGGTCTCGATCGCCGTGTCCGGATCGAGCGAGCGCCGCCGGTGGAAGGCGAGGAACGCCGCCCGCCGCCCGGGGGTCCAGCCCGGCGGCCCGTCGACCGGCGGCATCACCTCGTGCGGTTCGGCGCCGTCGACCGCGGCCGCCAGCAGCCGGGCCAGGGCCGGTTCGTCGAGCGGGGTCAGGACGATCTCGAAGTCGGAAAGTCCGGTCACCCGGGAAGCTTGGCACGACCATCCGGGGAAGGCGAGCCGGTAATACCGCTTACCACCACGGCCGCGGGCGGTCTGCCCCATTGAAGGCTTTTCCGCCGGTCCGGACGCGCCGCGAACGTCGGCACCGCACCCGCACGAACCCGTTACCGGCCCGGGCCCCGCCGGTGACGCCCGCCCCGGTACCGCGCTACCGGCGGACTTCGGCCACCTCCACCGGACGGCGCTCGCGGCGGGAAACTTCGCAGGCTTCGGCGATGTAGAACGCCTCCAGCGCGTCCCGCGCGCCGGCCGGGCTGGGCTCACGGCCCGCGGCGACGTCCAGGAACACCTTCAGCTCCGCCGCGTAAGCGGGGCGGAACCGCTCCATGAAACCGGGGTAGGCCGGTCCGGGCAGTGGGGTGGAACCGGGCTCGGCCGAGCGCAGCGGGGCGCGGTCGTCCAGCCCCACCACCACGTTCGCGGCGGAGCCGAGGGCCTCGAAGCGCACGTCGTAACCCGCGCCGTTGTAGCGGGTGAGCGAAACCGTGGCGAGGGTGCCGTCGTCCAGGGTCAGGATGGCGGCGGCGGTGTCGACGTCGCCGGCCTCGGCGAAAAAGGTCTCGCCGCGGTTGCCGCCCAGCGCGTAGACCTCCGAGACCTCGCGGCCGGTGACCCAGCGGATGATGTCGAAATCGTGCACACCGCAGTCGCGCAGCAGCCCGCCGGAGTGGCCCACGTATTCCGCCGGCGGGGGCGCCGGGTCGAGCGTGGTGGCCCGGACCGTGTGCAGCCAGCCGAGTTCGCCGCTGTCCACCGCCGCACGCGCCGCCCGGTAGCCGGCGTCGAACCGGCGCTGGAAACCGATCTGCACCGGCACGTCCGAGCCCTCGATCCGGTCGAGCACGGCGAGCGTGCCCGGGATGTCCGCGGCCACCGGCTTCTCGCAGAACACCGGGATGCCCGCGTCCACCGCTTCGATGATCAGCGCCGGGTGCGCGTCGGTGGCCGCGGTGACCACCAGCCCGTCGAGCCCGGCGCCGAACAGCGCCTCGATGCTCTCCGCGGCCTCGACCCCCAGCTTCGCCCCGGCCGCCTGCGCTCGCGCGGTGTCGACGTCGGCGACGACCACCGAAGACACGCCTTCGAGGCCCTTGAGCGTTTCGGCGTGCGCGGTGCCGATCCGGCCGGTACCGGCCAGTCCCATCCTCATCGTCGAACTCCTCACTATCGTGCCGGTGCGGTCGGCGGCGGGCCTGGCGCGACGTCGCGGCCTTGGCCCGGGTGCAGCAGCGGACGCTCTCGGCCCCGTGCACACGGGTGTCGCCGAACTGCGAGTCCTTCCAGCCGGGTGGCGCCGTCGATCCAGTGCCGGACGGTTTCGGGCCCAGGGATCTCCCGCTTCCGGGCGGTCACGGGCGGGCCGCGGTGGTCGAGCGGACCACCAGCGAGGGGTCGAGCAGGTGCCGAACCGGTTTCGCGCGCTCGCCGCGCACGCGCTCCAGCAGGGTTTCGAGCGCCAGCCGGCCCATCTCGGTGCGCGGCTGGTCCACAGTGGTCAGTGAGATGTGCCGGAGGCCGGCCAGCGAAGTGTTGTCGTAGCCGACCACGGACACGTCGCCGGGCACCCGCAGGCCGTTCTCCTCCAGCGCCGAGATCGCGCCGACGGCGTTGAAGTCGTTGCCCGCCACCAGCGCGGTCGGCAGTCCGGGCCGCGCGTGCTCGGTCAGCAGCTCGCGCACCGCCTTCTCCCCGGCGGTGTCGGTGTGCTCGCTGCGCACCACGATCGGCTCCAGCCCGTGCGCACGCATCGCGGCCACGAAGCCTCGCCGGCGCGCGGCGGCGCCGGCCGCGGGACCGCCGTCGAGGTGCGCGATCCGCCGGTGGCCGAGGCCGGCCAGGTGGCCGACGGCCAGCGCGGAACCGGCCTCGCCGTCGTCGTTGACCGTGTCGACGCCGGCCGCCCGCGAGGTCCGGGACACCAGCACGGTCGGGCACTGGAGCGCGGCGGCCTCGATGGCCGCGGCCGGCACCACCGGCGAGAGCAGCACGAGACCGGCCGGGCGGAAGGACAGCAGGCTGCGCAGCGCCGCGCTCTCCCGCGCGGGCACCCGTCCGCCGGTGTTGAGGATCAGGTCGAACCCGGCGGCCTGCGCGGCCGCGTCGAGACCCTCCACCACGTCGGCGAAGAAGGCGTTGCGCAGGTCGTTCACCATCACGCCGAGCACCGTGGACGTCCGGCTGGCCAGCGACCGCGCCATCACGTGCGGCGAGTAGCCCAGCTCGGCCGCCGCGTCGAGCACGGCTTGACGGCGGCTCGCGGACACCTTGGGCGAGTCGTGCATCACCAGGGACACCAGTGAGCGGGAGACCCCCGCCCGCGCGGCGACGTCCTCCATGGTGGGCCTCACCATTCGCCGTCCTCCTCCCCCCGGGCCCGGGCTTCGGCCTTGACTTCGCCGTGACGGACGTTACATCCTTGGAGCGCTCCAATCAATAGAGCGCTCCAACGCCACCCGGCGGGGACCGCCGCGAAGGACACCGACGGAGAGGGATCCATGACCGCGAAGCCGACCATCCGGGTCGCCGCCGCGCCGATCTCCTGGGGCGTGTGCGAGGTGCCGGGCTGGGGCCGGGTGCTCGACGCGCCGGCCGTGCTGGGCGAGATGGCCGAACTGGGGCTCACCGCCACCGAGCTGGGCCCGCCCGGATACCTGCCGCGTGATCCGGGTGAGCTGAAGTCGCTGCTGGGCGGCCACGGGCTCCGGCTCGTCGGCGGCTTCCTCGCCGTGGTGCTGCACCGGGACCCCGAAGCGGCGCTCGCCGAGGCCGAGGACTCCGCCGCGCTGTTCGCCGCCTGCGGGGCCGAGGTGCTCGTGCTCGCGGCGGCCACCGGGCTCGGGGGTTACGACGAACGGCCCCCGCTCGACGAGGCCGAATGGTCCACTTTGGTCGGTACCGCCGCGAAGATCCGCGACGTGGCGGCGAAGCACGGGCTCAAGACCGTGCTGCACCCGCACGTCGGCACGCACGTGGAAACCCGGGCCGAGGTCGAGCGCTTCCTCGCCGGCTCACGCCTGCCGCTCTGCCTCGACACCGGCCACCTGCTGATCGGCGGCACCGATCCGGTCGAGCTGGCCCGGAGGCACCCCGGGCGCATCGGGCACCTGCACCTGAAGGACGTGCGCGGTGAGCTGGCCGAGGCCGTCCGCTCCGGGACCCTGGCCTACACCGAGGCCGTGGGCCGGGGCCTGTACGTCCCGCTCGGAGAGGGTGACGTGGACATCGAAGCCATGGTTCGCTTCGTGCACGAAGCAGGCTACGACGGCTGGTACGTCCTGGAGCAGGACACCGCGCTGGACGAACGCAGCCCGCTGGACCGGCCGAAGCGGGACGTGGCGGCCAGCCTCGCCCACCTCGGCGCCATCGTCAGCCGGCTCGGCTGAGGCGGTACCGGAGGAAGAGCGGTATCGAAGGAAGAAGCGAGGAGAGACGACGATGTCCCATCGCTCGAGACACGGCCGGTCGTGGCCGCGCGGGGCCAGGACCGGCGACGCCCCGGCGCGCGCCGGTCGAAGCGGGCCACCGGCACCGCCCCGGGCCAGGGCCGCGCTGGTGGCCGCGGCCGGCTTGCTGCTGCTGTCGGCGTGCACCGGGCCGGCGGCCGAAGAGAAGTCCTCCGCACCCGTATCCGCGCCGGTGGACCACGGACCGCTCAAGGTCTCGGTGATCACCCACGGCACCGCGGGCGACGCGTTCTGGAACGTGGTGAAGAACGGCGCCGAGCAGGCCGGCCACGACCTGGGGGTAGGGGTCGAGTACAACTCCGACGGCGATCCGGGGGCCCAGGCCAAGCTGATCGACAACGCCGTCGCGCAGGGCACCGGCGGGCTGGTCGTGTCGATGGCGAACCCGGAGGCGCTGCAACCCTCGATCGAGGCGGCGGTGCGCGCGGGCATCCCGGTGATCACCATCAACTCCGGTGAGGACCGCAGCGCCGCGTTCGGCGCGCTGACCCACGTGGGGCAGAACGAGACGATCGCCGGCGGGGAGGCCGGGAAGAAGTTCAAGGACCTCGGCAAGAAGAAGCTGCTCTGCGTGGTCCACGAGGCCGGCAACGTCGGCCAGGCGCAGCGCTGCGACGGCGCGAAGACCGGGTTCGGCGGGACCGTGCAGACGCTGCAGGTGGACATCACCAACCCGACCGACGCCGAGTCCCGCATCCGCGGCGCGGTGCAGACCGACCCGTCGATCGACGCCGTGCTCACGCTGAACTCGCAGGTGGCGGCCCGCGCGGTGAGCGCGATCAAGACCGCGGCGGCCAAGGCGCAGGTCGCCACCTTCGACCTGAACTCCGACGTGGTGGCCGCGATCAAGGCCGGCGACGTGCTCTTCGCCGTCGACCAGCAGCAGTACGAGCAGGGCTACCTGCCGGTGCTGTTCCTCAAGCTGTACCGGGACAACGCGAACGTCGTCGGGGGCGGCAAGCCGGTGCTCACCGGACCCGACCTGGTCGACAAATCCACGGTGGACAAGGTCGGCCAATACGTGCAGAGGGGCACCCGATGACCACGACCCCGCTCGACGAGCGGTTCGTCGAACCGCGGCTGCGCGACCGGCTGATCGTGCGCCCGGAGATCGGCGCCCTGCTCGGTGCCGTCGTCGTCTTCGGCTTCTTCGCCCTCGTCACGGACAAGTTCTTCAGCGCCAGCGGGGCCGCGACCTGGCTCGACGACGCGGCGACGCTCGGCATCATGGCCGTCGCCGTCTCCCTGCTGATGGTGGGCGGCGAGTTCGACCTGTCGGCGGGCGTGATGACCGCGTCCACCTCGCTGGTCACCGCGATCCTGGCCACTTCGGCGGGCTGGAACGTCTGGCTCGCCCTGCTGGTCTCGCTGGTGTTCGCGCTGGCGGTCGGCGCGTTCAACGGGTGGCTGGTGATGAAGACCGGGCTGCCGAGCTTCATCGTCACGCTCGGCACCTTCCTGGCGTTGCAGGGGCTGAACCTGGGCGTCACGCGGCTGGTCACCGGCACCGTGCAGGTGTCGGGCCTGCGCTCGACCGACGGGTACGCCTCGGCCGGGTTCGTCTTCGCCTCCACCGTGGACGTCGGGGGCACGCCGTTCCAGATCTCCATCCTCTGGTGGGTCGGCGCGGCCGCGGTGGCCTCGTGGCTGCTGGTGCGGACCCGCTTCGGCAACTGGATCTTCGCCGTCGGCGGCTCCGCGCCCAGCTCGCGCGCGGTCGGCGTGCCGGTGGTGCGCACGAAGGTGCTGCTGTTCACCGGCACGGCGCTGGCGGCGTGGCTGGTCGGCTCGATCAACATCCTGCGCTTCGCCACCGTGCAGGCCAACCAGGGCATCGGGCTGGAGTTCCAGTACATCATCGCGGCGGTGATCGGCGGCTGCCTGCTCACCGGCGGCTTCGGCTCGGCCGTGGGCGCGGCGATCGGCGCGCTGATCTTCGGCATGGCGCGCCAGGGCATCGTGTTCGCGGGCTGGGACAGCGACTGGTTCATGCTGTTCCTCGGCGTCATGCTGCTGGCCGCGGTCCTGGTCAACAACGCCTTCCGGCGACGCGCGGAAAGGGTCCGGCGATGAGCGTCCCCCTGATCGAGGTCCGGGACATCGGGAAGACCTACGGCAGCGTCGTGGCGCTGCGCGAGGTGTCCACTGTGGTCAACGCGGGCGAGGTCACCTGCGTGCTGGGCGACAACGGCGCCGGGAAGTCCACGCTGATCAAGATCCTGGCCGGGGTGCACGCCCACGACCGCGGCGAGTTCCGGGTGGCGGGCTCACCGGTGCGGTTCGCCTCCCCGCGCGAGGCGCTCGACCGCGGTATCGCCACGGTGTACCAGGACCTCGCCGTGGTGCCGCTGATGAGCGTGTGGCGCAACTTCTTCCTCGGCTCCGAGCCCACGACCGGCTTCGGCCCGTTCCGCGCGCTGGACCGGAAGAAGGGCCGGGAGACGACCCGGAAGGCGCTGGCCGACATGGGCATCGACCTGCGTGACGTCGAACAGCCGGTGGGCACGCTCTCGGGCGGCGAGCGCCAGTGCGTGGCCATCGCGCGGGCCGTGCACTTCGGCGCCAAGGTGCTGATCCTCGACGAGCCGACCGCCGCGCTCGGCGTGAAGCAGGCCGGGGTGGTGCTCAGGTACGTCGCGCAGGCCCGTGACCGCGGGCTCGGGGTCGTGCTGATCACGCACAACCCGCACCACGCCTACCCGGTCGCGGACCGGTTCCTGCTGCTCAAGCGGGGCGCGGCGCTGGGCTCGTACGAGAAGCCCGAGATCGGCCTCGGCGAGCTGACCCGGCAGATGGCCGGCGGCGCGGAACTGGAGGCGCTCGAACACGAGCTGCGGACCGGGGAAACCCCGTGACGCCCGCACCGCCGCGGAGGCAGGCATGACCATCGAAGCGCTGACCGTCGGCCGGGTCGGGGTGGACCTCTACCCCGAGCAGAGCGGCGTGCCGCTGGCCGAGGTGGCCACCTTCGCCAAGTCGCTCGGCGGGACCGCGACCAACGTCGCGGTCGCCGCCGCGCGGCTCGGGCGCCGCACCGGCGTGCTGACCAAGGTCGGCGCGGACGGGTTCGGCGACTACGTCCGCCACGCCCTGACCGGCTTCGGCGTGACGCCGGAGCACGTGGGCACCTCCCCGGACCTGCGGACGCCGGTGGTGTTCTGCGAGCTGAACCCGCCCGCCGACCCGCCGCTGCTGTTCTACCGCTCCCCCCTCGCCCCCGACCTCACGCTGACCGAGGCGGACGTGCCGTGGGACCTGGTGCGCGACGTTCCGCTGCTGTGGGTGACCGGAACCGGGGTCTCCTCCGAACCCGCGCGGGCGACCCAGCGGAAGATGCTGGAGGTGCGAAGGCAGCGTGAGCGCACGACTGAGGCGGCGTTCCACCCCGCCGAAGCACTCCCTTCCGCTGAGGGGGCTTTCCACACCGTGGTGGACCTCGACTACCGGCCGATGTTCTGGCCGGATGCCGAGGCCGCGCGCGCGGAGATCGGCTGGATGCTCGACCACGTGAGCGTCGCGGTCGGCAACCGGGCCGAGGTGGAGGTCGCGGTCGGCACGGCCGATCCGGATGAGGCGGCGGACCGGATGCTCACCCGCGGGGTGCGGCTCGCGCTGGTCAAGAAGGGGGCCGAAGGCGTGCTGGTCGCCACGCCCGGCGGCCGCTGGACCGTGCCGCCGCGACGGGTCGAGGTGGTCTGCGGTCTCGGCGCCGGCGACGGTTTCGGCGGCGCGCTGGTGCACGGCCTGCTGTCGGGCTGGGACCCGGTGCGCATCGCGGAGTACGCGAACGCGGCCGGCGCTCTCGTCGCCTCGCGGCTGGCCTGCGCGGACGCCATGCCCACGGCCGACGAGATCGAGGAGATGCTGTGACGGCCCTGCTGACCGACGAGCGCTGGAGCCGGCTGCTGCGCACGCGCGCGACCGATCCCGGTGCGGTGCGCCGCGCGTACGCCTCCCGGCGAAGGCGGGAGAACCTGTTGTCCGACAAGGGAACGCTGTTCCTGGTGGCGGCGGACCACCCGGCCCGCGGGGCGCTCGGCGTCGGCGGCGACCCGCTGGCCATGGCCGACCGCCGCTCGCTGCTGGAGCGGCTGCTGGTGGCGCTGGCCAACCCGGCGGTCGACGGTCTGCTCGGCACCCCGGACGTGGTCGAGGAGCTGCTGCTGCTCGACGCGCTGCACGACAAGGTGGTGATCGGCTCGATGAACCGCGGCGGCCTGGCCGGCGCCGACTGGGAGATCGACGACCGGTTCACCGGCTACCACGCGAACGCGCTGGTCGATTCCCGGCTCGACGGCGGCAAGATGCTGCTGCGCCTGGTCGACTCCGACCCCGGCACCGTGCCGACCCTGCAGGCGTGCGCGGACGCCGTCACCGAGCTGGCCGCCCACGGCCTGATGGCGATGGTCGAGCCGCTGCCCTACGCCCGGGAAGACGGGCAGCTGGTGCTCCACAAGGACGCGGCTTCGCTGGCGCGCGCGGTCACCGTGGCGTCGGGCATCGGCGTCACCTCCGCGCACACCTGGCTCAAGCTACCGTCCACGGAGGACGCCGCCGTGCTCGGCGCCACGACGCTGCCGGTGGTGCTGCTGGGCGGGGTGCCCTCCGGCGACCCCGCCGCCGACCTGGTCTCGTGGGGCCGCACCCTGCGGCACGAGGTGGTGCGCGGGCTCGTCGTGGGCCGGAGCCTGCTGTACCCGCCCGACGGTGACGTCGGTTCCGCCGTGCAAGCCGCTGCGAACACCCTGGAGGCCGCGAAGTGAGCGCCCTGCACCGTCCACTCGGGACACTGTCCGACGGCACCGACCCGGTCCGGCTCACCCCGGAGGACGCGGGCTGGAGCTACACCGGCCTGCGGGTGCTCGAACTCGGCCGCCGGCGGCCGCGGGTGGTGGAGACCGGTGAGTTCGAAGCGTTCGTGCTGCCGCTGTCCGGCTCGCTGCGGGTGGTCGTCGACGGGGAGGAGTTCGAGCTGGAGGGCCGCGATTCGGTGTTCGGCCGGGTCACCGACTTCCTCTACGTGCCCCGTGCCGCCGAGGTGGTGCTGACCTCGGACTCCGGGGCCGAGGTGGCGTTGCCGATGGCCCGCTGCACGCGCCGGCTGGAGCCGAAGTACGGGCCGGCCGGCCGGGTGCCGGTCGAGGTCCGCGGCTCGGGGCAGGCGAGCCGGCAGGTGAACAACTTCGGCGTGCCCGGGGTCTGGGACCACGCGGACAAGCTGAACGCGTGCGAGCTGATCACCCCGGACGGCAACTGGTCCTCCTACCCGCCGCACAAGCACGACGAGGCCACCGGCTGCGAGGTGGTCAACGAGGAGGTCTACTACTTCCGCATCGCCGGGCGCGACGGGGTCACGCCCTCGCGCGAGGGCTTCGGCCTGCACCGCACCTACACCGCGGACGGCGAGCTGGACGAGGACGTGGCGGTGCGCGACGGCGACGTGTTCGTCATCCCGCGCGGCTACCACGGCCCGTGCGTGGCGGCCCCCGGTTACCCGATGTACTACCTGAACGTGCTGGCCGGCCCGGCCGGGGAGCGGTCGATGGCGTTCTGCGACGACCCGGCGCACCACTGGGTCCGCGGCACCTGGGCCGCGCAGGAGCCGGATCCGCGGTGCCCGGTGACCTCGGCCGAAGGGCGGGTGCGCCGATGCGGCTGACCACGGCCCAGGCCCTGGTGCGCTGGCTGCTCGCCCAGCGTTCGGAGACCCTGGACGGGCGGGAGGTGCCGCTGTTCCCCGGGGTGTTCGCGATCTTCGGGCACGGCAACGTGCTCGGCCTCGGCACCGCGCTGGAGGAGCACCGCGACGAGATCCCGGTCTGGCGCGGGCACACGGAGCAGGGCATGGCGCTCGCGGCGGTCGGTTACGCGAAGGCGACGCAGCGGCGGCAGGTCGGTGTGGTGACCTCGTCGATCGGGCCGGGCGCGCTGAACCTGGTGACCGCGGCGGGGGTCGCGCACGCGAACCGGCTGCCGGTGCTGCTGCTGCCGGGCGACACGTTCGTCAGCCGCGCGCCGGACCCGGTGCTGCAGCAGGTGGAGCCGTTCCACGACGGCACGGCGACGGTCAACGACGCCTTCCGTGCGGTCAGCCGCTACTTCGACCGGATCACCCGGCCCGAGCAGTTGCTCTCGACGTTGCCGCAGGTCGCGCGGGTGCTCACCGATCCGGCGGACGCCGGGCCGGTCACGCTGGCGCTGCCGCAGGACGTCCAGGCCGAGACCGGCGACTTCCCGGAGGCGCTGTTCGAGCCGGTCACGCACCGGCTGCCGCGCCCGCGCGCGGACCGCCGTTCGCTGACCGAGGCCGCCGCCGTGCTGCGCTCGGCCCGGCGCCCGCTGCTGGTGCTGGGCGGCGGTGTCCGGTACTCCGGCGCCGGCCGCCGCGCGCTCGACTTCGCGCAGCGGCACGGGATCCCGGTCACGGAGACCACCGCGGGCCGGACGCTGGTGCCGCACTCGCACGAGCTGCACGCCGGGCCGCTGGGCATCACCGGCTCCGCCTCGGCGAACGTGCTGGCCGGCGAGGCCGACGTGGTGCTGGCGGCCGGAACCCGGCTTCAGGATTTCACCACGGCGTCGTGGACGGTGTTCTCCCCCGACGTCCGGCTGGTCACGCTGAACGCGGCCCGGTTCGATGCGGTCAAGCACGGCGCGCTGGCCGTGGTGGGCGACGCGGACGCGGGCCTGGCCGATCTGGGCGCGCTGCTGGAGGGCTGGCGTGTCGATCCACAGTGGACGGCCCGGGCGGCCGAGGAACGCGCCCGCTGGGACGCCCACGTCGACGCGTTGCGGTCGGCCCCGGAACCGGTGCCGTCCTACGCGCAGGTGGTGGGCGTGGTCAACGAGCTTTCGGAGCCCCATGACTACGTGATGACCGCTTCGGGCGGCCTGCCCGGTGAGCTGATCGGCGGCTGGCGCGGCTCCGGCGAGGTGAGCATGGACGTGGAGTACGGCTTCTCCTGCATGGGTTACGAGCTGTCCGGTGCCTGGGGCGCGGCCATCGCGCACACCGAAGGGCTGGTGACCACGCTGCTGGGCGACGGCTCGTACCTGATGCTGAACTCGGACCTGTTCTCGGCCGCTTTCGCGGGCCACCCCCTCGTCGCGGTCGTGTGCGACAACGACGGCTACGCGGTCATCGCCCGGCTTCAGCAGGGACAGGGCGGTAAGCCGTTCAACAACTTCTACGCCGACTGCCGCACTTCGCACGCTTCGCCGCCACGCGTGGATTTCGCGCGTCACGCCGAGTCGCTGGGCTGCGCGGTATTCACGGCGACGTCAGTGGAGGACGTACGCGACGCGTACGCGAAGGCGCGCGCCGCAGCCATCGCGGAGAGCCGCCCCGCAGTCGTGGTGGTGCGGACCCGACCGTCGGCCTGGACGGAAGCCGGGGCCTGGTGGGAGGTCGGCGTCCCGGAGCACCTGGCCGGGCGCCCGGCCCTCGACGCGGCGAAGCCCGGGCAGGTGCGTTACCTGCATCGGTGAATTCCGGCCAGCCACGGCCGCAACACCGGCAGCACCGCGGCGGCCTGCATGGCTCCCAGGTGGTCGAGCCCGGCCAGGACCTCGACCGTCCAGCCGCGTCCGGCCAGCTCCGCCCGCCGGCGCTTCAACGGGCCCGCGAGGTCGACCGTGGTGTGACCCCAGCGTTCGCCGTACTCGATCCGGTCGGCCTCGCCCGCGAAGCACAACCGGGGGCAGGACGGCTGGGCCTGGTCGTCGGCGAAATCCTTCAGGGACTCGTAAAGGGTGACGAACTGCTGGGCCTGCCCGGTCGACATGGCGACCTCGACCGAGTCCCAGTCGCCCACTTCCCCCGGTCGGCCGGACGGCCCGGCGGCGGCCATCGCCCGCGTGGCCCGGGTGACCGCCAGCATCTCGGCGTACGGCCCGTCGAGCGGGGGGAAGCCGCCCATGGCCAGGCCGTCGAGCCGGTCGGTGCGCAGGGCGAGCTGCAACCCGGCCAGCGCGAGCCACGAGTAGCCGTAGTAGGCGAACCGCCGCGCTCCCGCCGCGTCCGCGACCGCCAGGAAGTCGGCGGCGATGGTGTCCGGGGTGAGGTCGTGCGGCCGGGGGTTCGCCCTGAGGTGGCCCTCGTAGTCGAAGGCGAGGACGCGGAACCCGGTCAGCCCGTCGATCAGCGACCGGCCCAGCGCCGGATCGGCGCCCCACTGCCGCATCGCCTCGGCCCGCTCGCCTTCGAGAGGCCGCGGGTTCACCGGGATCATCACCGCCGGGCCTTCGCCGTGGACCTCGACCTCGATCCGGCTGCCGTCTGTCAGCTGGGTACCGACCATGCTCCGCCGATCTCTTTATGCCGTAAAGTGATAGCGGGAGGTTAGCAGCTTCCCGCCGAAACGGTTACCGCCCGAGCCGCCGCCGGATCTCGTGCACGGCAGCGCGGCCGGCGCGGTTGGCGCCGACGGTGCTGGCCGAGGGCCCGTAACCGACCAGGTGCAGGCGCGGCTCGTCGACCACGCGGGTGCCGTCCATCCGGATGCCGCCGCCCGGCGCGCGCAGCCGCAGCGGGGCGAGGTGGTCGAGCGCGGCGCGGAAACCGGTGGCCCACAGGATCACGTCGGCGGGCTCGAAGGTGCCGTCGGCCCAGACCACGCCTTCGGGCACCAGCCGCTCGAACACGGGGCGCCGGTCGAGGAGACCGGACTCGCGGGCCTCGCGCACCTCGGGCGTCACGGCCAGGTCGGTCACGCTGACCACGCTCTCCGGCGGCAGCCCCGCGCGCACGCGCCGGTCGACCTTCGCCACGGCGTCGCGCCCCCAGTCCCGGTCGAACGGCGCCTCGCGCCAGACCGGCGGACGGCGCGTGACCCACGTGGCCGAGCGCGCGACCGGGCCGATCTCCATCAGCAGTTGCACGGCCGAAGCACCCCCGCCGACCACCACCACGCGCCGGCCGCGGAACGGCTCGGCTCCGGGGTAGTCGGCGGTGTGCAGTTGCCGTCCGGCGAAGGTCTCCTGGCCCGGGTAGTGCGGCCAGAACGGCCGGTCCCAGGTGCCGGTCGCGCTCACCACGGCGCGGGCGGCCCAGGTTTCGGCCGGGCTCTCGACCAGCAGCCGCTCGCCCTCGCGGCGGACGGCCGTGACGTCGACCGGCCGGCGCACGGGCAGGGAGAAGGTCTTTTCGAACCGGCCGAAGTACTCGGAGACGACCTCACTGGCCGGGCGTGAGCCCTCGGGCGTGCCGAACGCCATCCCGGGCAGGTCGTGGATGCCGTGCACCTTGCCCAGAACCAGCGAAGGCCAGCGGTACTGCCAGGCCCCGCCCGGGCGTTTGCCGTGGTCCAGCACGACGAACCCGGAGCCGTCGGCGAAACCCGCACGACGCAGGTGGTAGGCGGCGGAAAGACCGGCCTGACCGGCCCCGATGACCACCACGTCCAGCTCGTGATCAGCACTCATACAACGTTCAACAACTTGGCCGGGCCGGTATTTCGAGTCCGGCCTCACCCGGCGACGCGGTTGCGGCCGGCGTCCTTGGCCCGGTAGAGCGCGGCGTCGGCGGACCGCAGCACCTGGTCGAGCGTGCCACCGGCCTCCGGGTAGCAGGCGACGCCGATGGAGACCGACAGCCCGTCGACCCGGGCCGAACCGGAGACGACCACGGTCAGCTCCCCCACCGCGACGCGGACGGACTCCGCGATGCCCAGCACGTGCGTGGCACCGGTGGCCGGGAGCAGCACCACGAACTCCTCGCCCCCGAACCGGCCGACGGTGTCGCTGGTGCGCACCGAGTCCTCGATCGCCACCGCGACCGCCGCCAGTACCTCGTCCCCGGTCAGGTGCCCGTAGGTGTCGTTGATGCGCTTGAAGTGGTCTAGGTCGATCATCAGCACCGCGAACTCGCTGCCCGGTCCGCGACGGCGCGCGCGGGAGTACTCCCGGGTGGCGAGGTCGTGCCAGCCCGCGGTGTTGAGCAGCCCGGTCTTCTCGTCGGTCACGGCCGCGACCTGGAGCTGTTGCTTGAGCAGCAGGTACCGGTGCAGCAGCAGCAGCGGCGCGAAGACGAAGACCACCAGCACCGGCTGCGCGGCCAGGGCCAGCGCGGCCAGCCCGCCGAGGCAGAGGGTGGCGATCTCGAAGGCGTTGTCCTCCCAGGTGCCGATCAGGTCCGCGGCCGCGCGGCTGGCGGTGTAGAGGTAGATCCCGAACGCGACCAGAGCGATGTTCACCAGCTCGAACACGGCGGCGGCGAGCACGAGCGCGAACACCCCGCGCCAGGTTTCGAGGTCGGCTCGGTTCAGCCCGCAGAGCGCGAGCACACCAGAAGCCGCGAAGCAGGAAAGCATGGCCCACGCCGTGCTGGCCGCGAAGCGGTGCGCGGGCCGCGTACGCACGCCACGCCAGACGCGCAACCACAGATGGAGGTAAAGCACCAGCGCGAGCAGCGCGACCCAAGCGGGTGGCAGCAGGAACGCCCCGGCGAGGTACCAGACGGACGTGACGTTGATGTGCGTCTGCCCGCTCATCCACCGGCGCGCCCGCTCGATCCGCCGCGCCATCTCCGCCTGCGCGACCCCGAGCCCGACCAGCACCGCGAACGAAACGGGCCGCACCGGCCCCCCGAACTGCCCCGCGATCCCCCCGGCCACGGCCGCCGTGGCCACCAGCTCGCACCCGACCGCGTACACGATCCAGCGCCCCCGCGCGACGGACCACATCGCCCAGCGGGACGGCCAGCCGGGCCACGCCGCAAGCGTGCCCCGGGAGACGGCTCCCTGCATCGTGACGCCCCCACTGCGAAAAGTCGGCCGGCGAGGTTGCCCAGAGTATCCGCCGGGCTCGTCGCCCGTCGCCGACCCGGGCGATTTCCGGGCCGATCTGCCCCCTTGACCCTGCTCAAGGTAGAGCCGCAGGGCAGATCTCTCCTGTTCGGGTGATGCCCGGCCGCGTTCGGGGCAGGTGGCGCGAGGCCCCGGCCGATCCGCCGGGGCGAGGAGAGACGCAGGTCAGCGACGCCGCGAGAACCGGATGACCAGGAGGGCGCGACCACGGCCACGGGAACGAGCCGGCGGGCCCGCGTAATCCAGGAGGTCGATGGCGTCGGTCCCGCTGGCCGGGACACGGCCGGGGCGCCTGGCGGAACCGGAGCCTCCCGGCTGCCCGGTTCCGAAACCACCGGAATGGCGGGAGCGGGCCGGTTCGGAAGCTCTCAGGAGCCTTCGCCGCTCACCTCGGCGATCAGGCCAGGGCGACCCGTCACGGCCAGCTCGGAGGCGACCATCCTTCTCCGGGAAATAGCCAAATCCCCTTGTACAGCAAGGATATCGACCCACCCGGTCAGCACCCGCGCGAGGTGCTGCCGGTACTCGACGTCGGAGCGGCCGTCCGCGGCCAGGCGGTAGGCCGGTCCGGCAACGGCCAAGACCCGCGCATGACCGGCTTCACAGCCGAGACTGCGAACTCGCCGCACTCGCGGACAAGCTCTGAGGCTGCCCGTTCGCGGAGCGAATTTTCACTCCCAGGTGGACAACGGCGCCACGGACGGTCTTCACCGCACACCCGGGATTCCGGGCCGGGGCTCAGTTGTGGATGCGACCGGACAGCGCGGCCAGCCGGCGTCCGGTGCCGCTCCAGCGCAGCGCGATGATCTCCGCCGCGATGGACACCGCGGTCTCCTCCGGGGTGCGGGCGCCCAGGTCGAGCCCGATCGGCGAGGAGAGCCGCTCCAGCGTGGCTTCGCCGAAGCCGGCCTCCCGGAGGCGGGCGAAGCGGTCGTCGTGGGTCTTGCGCGAACCCATGGCACCGACGTAGCCGACGTCCAGGCCCAGCGCGACCTCCAGCAGCGGTACGTCGAACTTCGGGTCGTGGGTGAGCACCGTGATGGCGGTGCGGGCGTCGATGCGCCCGGCCGCGGCCTCGGCCGCGAGGTAGCGGTGCGGCCAGTCGACGACCACCTCGTGCGCGTCCGGGAACCGGCTGCTGGTGGCGAACACCGGCCGCGCGTCGCACACCGTCACCTGGTAGCCGAGGTAAGCGCCCATGCGGGCCATGGCCGCGGCGAAGTCGATCGCGCCGAAGACCAGCAGGCGAGGCGGCGGCTCGAACGAGTTGACGAACACGGCCAGCCCCTCACCGCGGCGCTGGCCGTCCGGTCCGTAGTGCAGGGTCGCGGTGCGGCCGGTGGCGAGCAGTCCGCGCGCGTCGTCGGCCACGGCGTCGTCCATGCGGGAGGAGCCGAGCGTGCCCGCCACGCGGTCCGGCCAGACGATCATGCGCTCGCCGACCAGGCCCTGGCGCTCGTGCTCGATCACCGTGACCACGGCGACCGGCTCCCCGGACCGCACCGAGCGCACGATTTCGGGCAGCTCCGGCATCGAGTCGCGGTCCACCTGCTCCACGTAGATGTCGATGATCCCGCCGCAGGTCAGGCCCACCGCGAACGCGTCGTCGTCACTCACGCCGTAGCGCTGCAGCACCGGTTTGCGCTCGGCGACGACCTCCCGGGCCAGCTCGTACACCGCGCCTTCGACGCAGCCGCCGGAGACGCTGCCGGACACCGTGCCGTCCGCGGCCACCACCATCGACGCGCCGGGCTCGCGCGGCGCCGAGGAGAACGTGGCCACCACCGTGCCGAGCCCGACGGTCTCCCCCGCCGACCAGCGGCGGTACACCTCGTCCAGTACGTCACGCATCGGCCATCTCCCCGAGCAGTTGTTCCCACGCGGCCAGGCTGTGCCCGGCCGACAGCCGGTCGATGTGGGGCAGAGCGGCCACGATGCCAGACTGGACCGGAGCGTACCCCGACCGCCCCGCCTGCGGGTCCACCCGGAATACGGCGTGCGCGAGCCGGCGCAGCCCCGCGAACAGTCCCGGGTCACCGCGCTCCCAACCGTCGAAGAACACCGTGATCACGGCCCGCCGGGCGGATCCGCGCCGCCCCCAGCGGTCGAGGAACACGCGCAGCGTCTCGCCAAGCCGCGTGCCGCCAGCGAAGTCCGGCACCGCCAAGCCCGCCGCGAGCACGGCCCGTCCCGGATCGCTCCGCCACGGCCAGGACACCCGGGCCGGCCGCGTGCCCAAGGTGAACACCTCGACCACAGCCGGATTCGCCCGCGTGAGGACGGGGGCGAAGCACAGCAACGCGTCGGCGCAGGGGCTCATCGAACCGGACACGTCGATGACCAACACCACCCGGCGCGCTCGTGTTCCCCGGCGGGCGCACAGGTGCACCCGGTTCGTGGCCAGCCGCGCGGCGTCGGCTCCACCTCGAACCAGCGAGCGAAGGTCGGCTCGGCGACGTCCACCTCGGGGTACACCCCACACCCGTCGCACGTCGCAGGCCACCCCGGCTTCGCACAGGGCCGCCGCGAACCCGATGAAACCCGCTAGTGAGTCCCTCTCCCAGTGTGCTCTCGGTGCTCCCGAAACCGAAAGGAAGCGGTCCGCGCCGACGCCCCTCCCCCGAGACGACGGCGCGGACCGCGGCTCCACGCAGCAGCCGACCCGAGGTAGCGAAGGGTGGGCGCGCGGAGCCGGCAGAGAAGAATCTGTTTTGCGGAAAAGAAGTGCGATCAGCGGGCGTACAGGAAGACCGCGCGTTCGCGGGCGCCGAACCGAGCGAGCACGGTCTTCCTCCTCTCGAGCGAATCTTTCACAACGACCGGACCAGCATGACCGCCCGGCCCCACGTGGGTCAACGCAATTAACGACGTCTCCGGAAACCCTTGGCGGACAACAGTTTTTTGCACCCCCGTCAGACGAAGGGAGCGTCCGACTTGGCCCGGACCCGGTCGAGGTTTCGCTGTACTTGAGCACGGCGCCGAGAGTGCAGGCCGCCGCCACGTCCAGTTCGTCCCGGCCCAGCGCGAGCAAGGCGCTCGCCCAGTCCAGCGCTTCCGCCGTCCCGGGCGGCTCCAGCAGGTCCATGGCCCGGAGCCAGCGCCTGCCTCGGCGACCTGCCGGGCCATGGCCGCGCCGACCCCAGGCACCCAGCGGCGCAGGATCCGCACCTCGCGGGACAGGTCCGGGTGCTCCAGCCAGGGGTAGAGGCAGCGACGTTCATCTCGCGGGTGCGATTGGAGGCCAGCACGACCAGCGGCGGCACCTCCGCTTGAATCTCGCCATACTCCGGGATCGTGACGATGTACTCGTCGAGAAGCCGAAGCAGAGGTCTCGAGCACGTCGTCGGCCCGGCCCATCTCGTCGATCAGCAGCACGCACGGGCCAGTCAGCGCCCGCAGCAGAAGCCGGGCCAGCAGGAACCGCTCGGTGTAGAGCGAACGCTCGGCCGTCGCGGCATCGAGCCGTCCCCCTTCGGTCACCTCCAGCGCGCGCAGGCGCAGCAACCGGCGCGGATAGTCCCACTCGTACAGCGCCTGCGTGACATTGCAGGCGCACCAGCGGCAGGCCGAGCCCGTAGGCCAACGCGAGCGCCAGCGACGTCTTACCCGTGCCCGACTCGCCTTCGCAGAACAACGGCCAGTGCAACCGCATCGCCAGGAACCCAGCCGTCCGCCAGCCCCTCGTCGGCGAGACAACCGGCCACATCCAGCGCCACGCCGAGGTCTTCTGGACACGCCGTCACAGTGCCGACGGTAGAACGCCCCGCTAACAACCCGCCTCGTGGTCGGCTCGCCGCCAGCACCTAACCGGGCAAGTCCGCCCGACGGTCGACATCCCGCCCGCTGCCCAGGTCACCGCATTCGATCAGGCGAAGATCGGTCCGGTTGGCCAGCCAATCCCGCGCCCCACGGTCACCGCGAGCCGCCCCGGCAACCTCCGGCCACCACCGACGGCCGAACAGCACCGGATGACCGGGCACCCCGCCGAAGGCCGCCCGCGCGACAACCTCCCCGCTCGCATAGCCGGCAACCCGGGCGATCACCTCAGCCCCTACCCACGGCAGATCAACCAGGTGCACCAGAGCAGCTTCAGGCCCGTCGTACTCGGCACGCATGGCTGGCGCGGTCACTTCGGTCGGCGCGCTTGATTCGGTGAACGCGGTCGGTTCGATCAGCCGGTTCGGCCCGTTCGGCGCGGCCGGTTCAGTCAGCGCGGTCGGTTCGATCGGCCCGTTCGGCGCGGCCGGTTCAGTCAGCGCGGTCGGTTCGATCGGCCCGTTCGGCGCGGCCGGTTCAGTCAGCGCGGTCGGTTCGATCGGCCCGTTCGGCGCGGCCGGTTCAGTCAGCGCGGTCGGTTCGATCGGCCCGTTCGGCGCGGCCGGTTCAGTCAGCGCGGTCGGTTCGATCGGCCCGTTCGGCGCGGCCGGTTCAGTCAGCGCGGTCGGTTCGATCGGCCCGTTCGGCGCGGCCGGTTCAGTCAGCGCGGTCGGTTCGATCGGCCCGTTCGGCGCGGCCGGTTCAGTCAGCGCGGTCGGTTCGATCGGCGCGGTCGGTTCGGTCAGCGCGGTTAGCCCGTCCGGCGCGGTCGGTTCGATGAGCGCAGTCAGTTCGGCCAGCGCGGTTGGTCCATCCGGCGCTTTTAGCGCAGTCGGTTCGGCCAACGCAGTCGATCGCATCGGCGTGGTCGGTTCGGTGAGCGCGGTGAGTGCGGCGAGACCGGCCCGCAGCGAGGCACCCATCCCCCCTTCCCAACCATCGGCGTACACAGCGATGGTTGGGTCGGGCAGCAACGCCCGAACCTCCTCCGCCGCCGCACCCACGACCACCAGCACCGGCTCGCACCCCGCCTCGACCAGCGCGCGCACCGCCCGGCGGATCAACGGCTCACCGTCTAACTCGGCGAGTGCCTTGGGCCCGCCGAACCGCCGCCCAGCCCCCGCCGCCAGCACAATCCCGGCCACGCGCGGCCTGGTTCCATCCCCCCGGAGCCCGATCCCGGCGCCCCCCGTCCCAGCCTTACCAGCACGCGGCTCAGCCCCAGCAACCGGAGACTCAGCTCCAGCACCCCCCGGCTCGGCCCCGGCTATCACCGACTCGCCCGCACCAGACTCGGCAGCTCCGGCGCCACCCCGGGCGCACTTGCCAACCCCGGCCCCGGCCCCACCCACTCGCGAGACGACCCCAGTAACCGCTAACTCACCACCATCCGGCGTACCAGCCAACATGAGCCCGGTCCCGCCCACTCGCCGCTCGCCCCGCATAACCGCCGAGTCATTCGCAGCCAACTCACCACTATTCGGCGCCACCCCCGGCGAATCGGCTGGCCGAGGCCCGGCACTGGCCGACCTCATCACCGCCAGCTCTGGGCTGGGGGGTCTGGTCGACGGCGGGCCGGTCTCGGCGGGGCGGTCAGCCACGGGCGGCTCGGGTCGGGCCGGCGGCGGACAGGTCGTTAGAGATGGCCGCGGCGGTGGCGCGCAGGGGCGGGACCAGCTCGGACTGGATGATCGCCGCGGTGGTGCGGCTGGCGTGGGTGGACAGGTTCACCGCGGCGACGACCCGGCCGTCACCGGCGTGGATGGGGGCGGCGACCGAGCGGAGACCCTCCTCCAGTTCCTGGTCGACCATGGCCCAGCCCTGGTCGGCGACGCGGGCCAGCTCGGCCTTCAGCAGCTCTCGGTCGGTGAAGGTGTGATCGGTGAGGCGGTCCAGGTTCGCGACGACGAAGTAGGCCTCCAGCTCCGTCGGGCTCATGTCCGCGAGCAGCACGTGCCCCATCGACGTGGCGTACGCCGGGAAGCGCGTGCCCACGTTGATGCTCACCGTCATGATCCGCGAAACCGCGACCCGCGCGACGTACACGATGTCCGGGACCTCCAGCACCGACACCGAACTGGACTCCCGCACCTCCGCCGACAGCCGCTCCAGGTGCGGCTGCGCCACCTCCGACAGCGACATGCTCGACAGGTACGCGTACCCCAGGTCGAGCACCCGCGCGGTGAGCGTGAAGTACTTGCCGTCCGTGCGGACGTAACGGAGGTCGACCAGGGTCAGCAGGAACCGCCGCGCGGCCGCCCGAGTCAGACCGGTGAGCCGCGCGACCTCGCTGAGCGTGAGGTGCGGCGCCTCCGCGCTGAACGCCCTGATCACCGCCAGGCCGCGCTCCAGCGACTGCACGTGGTGTGCTCCGCGACCGGCCGGTTCGCCCTCTTCCATGCCCGGAACCCTATCCGCCGGCCGGGGGCTGGGCCTTCGGCTCGCCCAGTTCGGCCAGCGTGCGCTGGGCGATCGCGATGGCCGTGTTCGCCGCCGGCACCCCCGCGTACACGGCCGTGTGCAGCAGCACCTCGCCGATCTCGTCCGCGGTCAGCCCGTTGCGGACGGCCGCCCGGACGTGCAGGGCCAGTTCGTCGTGACAGTGCAACGCGGTCAGCGCCGCCAGGGTGATGCAGCTGCGCGTGCGCCGGTCCAGCCCCTCGCGGGTCCAGACCGAGCCCCACGCCGCCTCGGTGAGGTACTCCTGGAACGGGCGGCTGAACTCCGTGGTGCGCGCGGATGCCCGGTCGACGTGTTCGTCACCCAGCACCTCACGCCGCACCTGCGCGCCTGCCTCGTACCGCTCTCCGGTCATTCGCCCTCCGTGAGGTGTTCCAGGATCAGCCGGGTGAATTCCGCCGGCTGCTCGTAGCTGCCCAGGTGGGCCGCCGAGGCGACCACCTCGAACCGCGCGCCCGGCACGCCTTCGGCGATGAGCCTCCCGTGCGGCTCCGCCGGGGTCGCCGGGTCTTCGGCCCCCGAGATGACCAGCGTGGGCGCGCCGATCTTGGACAGCTCGCCCAGCAGGTCCATTCGTTCGATGACCCCGCAACAGGCCGCGTAGCCCTCGCGCGGCGTGGCCGCGATCATGTCACGCAGAAAGGCTACGACGTCCGGGTGCGCCTGCGCATACGCGATTGTCAGCCACCGCCCGACGCCTGCCTCGGCGACCGAGCCGGTGCCCTCGGCGCGCACCTTCGCCGCCCGCTCCACCCACACCTTCGCTGGCCCCAGCTTCGCCGAGGTGCAGCACAACGTCAGGCTCGCGATCCGCTCCGGCGCGTGGACACCCGCCCACAGGCCGGTCATTCCGCCCAGCGAAAGCCCAGCCAGGTGCGCACGCTCTACACCGAGTTCGTCCAGCAACGCCAGCAGATCGGCGCCCAGGTCTTCCAGCTCGTACGGGCCCGGCGGCACCGGTGAAGCACCGTGGCCGCGGGTGTCGTAGCGGATCACCCGGAACCCATGCGCCACGAGCGGAGCCACCTGCGGCTCCCACATCCGGTGGTCGCTGCCGATGGAGTTGGCGAACACCACCGCCGGACCGTCGACGGAGCCTTCGACCACCCGGTGCACCCGAACCGCGGACACTTCACCACCTCCACTGTGGACATTCATAACGTGGACACTCACAGCATGGACACTCACAGCGCGAAGAAGACCGTCTCGCCCGCACCCTGCAGCCGCACGTCGAACCGGTAGCCGTCGCCGGTCCGGGCCGCCACCAATGTGGGCCGCCGCTCCTGCGGCACGCTCGCCAGTACCGGGTCGCCCGAATTGTCCTGGTCCTCGAAGTAGATCCGGGTGACCAGCCGGTTCAGCAGGCCGCGGGCGAACACCGAGACATCGAGGTGCCGGGCCTGGTCACCGTCCGCGGACGGCAAGATTCCCGGCAGCAGCGTGCAGATCCGGTATTCGCCGCGCTCGTCGGTCGGGCAGCGGCCGAACCCGCGGAACCCGGACCCGGCCCGCCCGCGTGGATCGTCCGGATGGTCGAACCGGCCCTCGGGATCGGCCTGCCAGGTCTCAATCAGCGCGTCCGGCACCGGTTCACCCTGGCCGTCGAGCACGGTGCCGCGGATCCACACCGCGCCCTCCGTGCCCTCCGGCACGACCCACGGGCCGTCCTCCCACGGCAGCGCGAGCGACAGATACGGCCCGACCGTCTGCGAGGGCGTGGTCCCCCACCGGCTCCTCACTGTTCCGCCTCCTCGTCCTCGAACACCGACTGCTCCCGCCCGCGGACCACGATGTCGAACCGGAAGGCCAGGGTCCACTGCTCCTCGGTGCGCTCGAGGTCGAAGCGTGCGATCATCCGCTGCCGGGCCTGCTCGTCCGGGATCGAGGTGAAGATCGGGTCCTGGTCGAACAGCGGGTCGTCCGGGAAGTACATCTGGGTGACCAGCCGCTGCGTGAACGCGGTGCCGAACACCGAGAAGTGGATGTGCGCGGGCCGCCATGCGTTGTCGTGGTTCTTCCATGGGTACGCGCCCGGCTTGATCGTGGTGAACTCGTACCGGCCGCCGGCGTCGGTCAGGGTGCGGCCGAGCCCGTCGAAGTTCGGGTCCAGCGGTGACGGCCAGCGGTCGCCGGTGTGCCGGTACCGCCCGCCCGCGTTCGCCTGCCAGGTCTCGACCAGCGAATCACGGATCGGCCGGCCGTCACCGTCGAGCAGCCGGCCGGTGACGATGATCCGCTGGCCCTGCGGCTCCCCGGGGTGACCGCGGGTCAGGTCGTTGTCGTGCTCGCCGAGCCGGCCGGGACCGAGCAGCGGGCCGGTCACCTCGGTGAGCATCTGCGGCAGCAGAACCAACGGCTGCGCCGGGTGCCGCAGCCGGGTGGAGCGGTAGTCCGCGAAGTCCGTCGACGCGTGCGTGCCCTCGGGATCCTGCCGGTAGCGCGGCAGGCGGAGCCCGGTCGGTGTGGCCACGTTTCCCCTCCCCGGTCGGCTTCTTGGGTCGTTCCAGTACTGATCCGATGGCGCAAAAGCACTTCTATGAGCAGATCGGCTGTAGCCCGCATCCACCTGCTTCGACTGGATCGCTACGGGCGTTCGAGCACGAGGGCGAGGCCCTGGCCCACGCCGATGCAGATCGCGGCCAGCCCCCAGCGGCCGCCGGTGCGGCGGAGCTGGTGCGCGAGCGTGCCGATGATCCGGCCGCCCGACGCACCGAGCGGGTGACCGATGGCGATGGCCCCGCCGTTGACGTTCACGATCTCCGGGTCGAGCTTCGACCACTCCTTCAGGCAGGCCAGCGACTGCGCGGCGAACGCCTCGTTCAGCTCCACCGCGGCGAGGTCGCCCCAGTCGATACCGGCTCGGGCCAAGGCGATCTCTGCCGCCCGGACCGGGCCGATGCCGAACACGTCCGGATCGACGCCGGCGGCACCGCGCCCGGCGATTCGTGCCAGCGGCTCCCGGCCGAGCAGCCCGGCCGCGGCCTCGTCACCGAGCAGCAGCGCCGAAGCGCCGTCGTTCAGCGGCGACGCGTTGCCCGCCGTGACCGTGCCGTTCTCCTTGCGGAACACCGTCTTCAGCTTGGCCAGCTTGGCCACGGTGGAGTCCGGCCGGATGCCCTCGTCCCGGGTCAGCTCGACCCCGGCCACCGGCACCACGTGATCCCCGTAGAAGCCCTCGTCCCACGCGCGGGCCGCGTTCTCGTGGCTGCGCGCGGCGAAGGCGTCCTGCTCCTCGCGGCTGATGCCGTAACGCTCGGCGAGCAGCTCGGTGGACTCACCGAGCGAGACGGTCCACTGCGAGGGCATCGCCGGGTTGACCATCCGCCAGCCGAGCGCGGTGTTGTACAGCGTCTGATTGCCGGCCGGGAACGCCTTATCCGGCTTGGGCATCACCAGCGGCGAGCGGCTCATCGACTCCACCCCGCCCGCGACCACCAGCGAAGCGTCACCGACTTGGATCGCCCGGCTCGCCTGCACGGTCGCCTCGACCCCGGAGCCGCACAGCCGGTTCACCGTGGACCCGGGCACCGAGGTCGGCCAGCCTGCGAGCAGGGCAGCCATCCGGGCCACGTTGCGGTTGTCCTCCCCGGCGCCGTTGGCGTCGCCGAGCACCACTTCATCCACAGTGGACGGATCAAGCCCGTTGCGCTCGCCCAGCGCGCGCAGCACCCCCGCGGCGAGGTCGTCGGGACGCACCCCGGACAGGGCGCCGCCGTAGCGCCCGAAGGGGGTGCGGATCGCGTCGAGTACGTATGCGTCGCTCATTCGCCGGCCTTCTTCAGTTCGCGGAGCAGGGTCAGTTCTCGTTCGGTGGGTGCGGGGGTGGTCTTCAAGTCCGCACCCACCTTCAGTGTCCACCCGGTCGAGGAGACGGCCTGTTCGAGCCGCACCCCCGGGTGCAGTTCGGTGAGGATCAGCTCGGCGGTCTCCGGATCGGGCCGGAGCAGGCCCAGATCGGTGACGACGAGGGTGGGGCCCGCACCGCGCAGGCCGAGCCGCTCGCGGTCGCCCCGGCCGCTGCCGTGGCCGAAGGAGGTCACGAAGTCGACCTTTTCCACGAATGCGCGCGGGTTCTGCCGCAGCACCACGAACACCTCGCGGCAAGAGGCCGCGATCTCCGGCGCTCCGCCCGCACCGGGCAGTCGGACTTTCGGATCGTGGTAGTCGGAGCCGATCACCGTGGTGTTGATGTTGCCGAACTTGTCCAGTTGCGCGGCGCCGAGGAAGCCGACGTCGATCCGTCCCGGTTGCAGCCAGTAGTTGAACACTTCGGGCACGCTCACCACCGCGTCCGCCGTGTCGGCCAGCTCGCCGTCACCGATCGACAGCGGCAGCCGGGACGGTTTGGCGCCGAGGCAGCCCGATTCGTAGATCAGCGTCAGGTCCGGCGCGTGCGTGCGGCGCGCGAGGTTGGCCGCGGTGCTGGGTAGGCCGATGCCCACGAAGCACGACATGCCCTCGCCGAGCGCTC
The DNA here is from genome assembly GCF_032335455.1 of Amycolatopsis sp. PS_44_ISF1. Lineage (NCBI taxonomy): Bacteria > Bacillati > Actinomycetota > Actinomycetes > Pseudonocardiales > Pseudonocardiaceae > Amycolatopsis > Amycolatopsis sp. PS_44_ISF1. The sequence continues at coordinate 504,571 of NZ_JANUXO010000004.1, forward strand.
GCGCGGCGGCGACGCTCATCATCTCGTCGGCGGTGTACTTCCTCACGCCTTCATCCCCCTCAGCCCGCCCAGCCATTTCGTGAACGCCTCACGGTCGCGGCCGATCTCGTCCCAGGTCTGGTACGCGGCGTTGTCGCGCTCGTAGTAGCCCGCGGCGTACGAGGGCTTGGCCCCGCCCGGAACCTCGGCGACCGCGGTGACGGCCCAGGTGGGCAGCACCACCGCCCCCGGCCGGGGCTCCAATTCCTCCACGATCTCCTCGACGGTAACCAGCGAGCGCTTCGCCGCCAGCACCGCCTCCTTCTGCACACCCGCGATCCCCCACAGCTGCACGTTGCCGGCCCGGTCGGCCCGCTGCGCGTGGACGATCGAGACGTCCGGGTTCAGCGCCGGCACGGCGGCCAGCCGCTCGCCGGTGAACGGGCAGGTGATCGGCTTGATCGTGTCGGTCTGGGCCGGCAGGTCGGTGCCGGTGTACCCGCGCAGCACGGCGAACGGCAGCCCGGACGCACCCGCGACGTAGCGGTTGGCCATGCCCGCGTGACTGTGCTCCTCGATCTCCAGCGGCACCGGCCAGGAGTGCTGCACGGCGTCGCGGAAGCGGTGCAGCGAGCCGATGCCGGGATTGCCGCCCCAGGAGAAGATCAGCTTGCTCGCACAGCCGGCCCCGATCAGCTGGTCGTAGACGATGTCCGGGGTCATCCGCACGAGGGTCAGCCCGGTGCGGCCCTGCCGGATGATCTCGTGCCCGGCCGCGACCGGGATGAGGTGCGTGAAGCCCTCGAGCGCGACAGTGTCCCCGTCGTGCACCAGCTCGGCGACTGCCTCGCCGAGTGACAGCACCCTGGCCATCGGCTTCCCCTCATCTTGAGTCTCGGTCTCAGTCTCGTCGTCGAATGTTCGCATTGCGCACATTCGTTCTTGATGAGAACATAGCACGAGCAGCACCCCGGGACGAGCGTTCGTCCGGGTGAAGACCAGGAAGGAGCAAGGGCCGTGCAGACGAAGTCGGACTCACGGGGCCAACGGGGGCGGCCACGGCAATCATCAGCGAGTTCAGGTGAACCGGTAGTGGTTACGCGAGCCGGCTGGTGCGGTTGCGACCCGGGTCTCGCCCAAGGTCCGGCACTAGGCTGCACCCATGCGCCCGACCATTGCCGTCACCCGCTGGATCCCGGACGAAGCACTGGAGGTGCTCGCGCAGGCGGGCGAGGTGAAGCTGTCCGACGCCGACCGGCCGCTGATGCCCGAAGAGCTGCGGGACCACGTCGCGGGCGCATCCGCCGTGGTTTCGATGCTGCACGACCGGGTCGACGGATCTCTGGCCGAAGCCGGGGGGCCAGGGCTGAAGGTCGTCGCGAATGTCGCGGTGGGCTACGACAACGTCGACGTGGCCGTCCTGGCTGCCCGCGGCGTCACCGTCACCAACACCCCAGGGGTGCTCACCGATGCGACGGCGGACCTGGCGTTCGGGCTGCTGCTGGCTGTCACCCGGCGGCTGGGCGAGGGCGAGCGGCTGATCCGCGCGCGCACGCCGTGGTCGTTCCACCTCGGTTTCCTGCTCGGCTCGGGGCTGCAGGGGAAGACGCTCGGCATCGTCGGGCCCGGGCAGATCGGCCGCGCCGTGGCCCGGCGGGCGGCGGCGTTCGGACTCCGGACCGTCTACTCCGGACGGTCGGCAAAACCGGGTCTCGAAGGCGAGTTCCTGCCGTTCGAGGAGCTGCTGCGGCAGTCGGACTTCGTCTCGCTGCACTGCCCGCTGACCCCGGAGACGCGCCATCTCATCGACGCCCGGGCATTACAGACCATGAAACCCGGCGCTTACCTGGTGAACACCACCCGGGGCCTGGTCGTCGACGAGTCCGCGCTGGCCGACGCCCTGGAGGCGGGCGAGATCGCGGGCGCGGCGCTCGACGTGTTCGAAGCCGAGCCCGAGATCGAGCCCCGGCTGCTCGGCCGGGAAGACGTGGTGCTGACCCCGCACCTGGGCTCGGCGACCGTGGAGACCAGGACCGCGATGGCCGTGCTGGCCGCGCGCAACGTGACCTCGGTGCTCACCGGGGGTCAACCGCTGACGGAGGTACGGCCTTGACCCGGGTCGTCATCGCGCCGGACAAGTTCAAGGGCAGTCTGACCGCGGTCGAGGCGGCCGAGGCCATCGCACTGGGCGTGCGGGACGAGCTGCCGGACGCCGACGTCGTCCTCTGCCCGGTCGCCGACGGCGGTGAGGGCACGATCGAGGTGCTGGAGAACGCGGGCGGCCGGATCGTGCGGCTGTCCGTGCGAGGGCCGCTGGACGAAGCGGTCGACGCTCGGTACGTGGTGCTCGACGGCACGGCGTACGTCGAGTCGGCGCGCGCGTGCGGTATCGAATTCGTGACGCCGTCGCCGGAAGTCGCGCTCGGCGCGCACACCTGGGGCGTCGGCGAGCTGCTGGCCGACGCGCTGGTGCACGGCGCCCGCAGACTCGTGCTGACTGTCGGCGGCACCGCGAGCACCGACGGCGGTGCGGGCATGCTGGCGGCGCTCGGCGCGGGGGTGCTGGACGCCTTCGACTCCCCCATCGGGCTCGGCGGCGGCACGCTCTCCCGGGTGGCGAAAGTGGAATTGGGCCCGGTCCGCGAGCGGCTGGGCTCGGTGCCGGTGGCCGTCGCCACGGATGTGACCAACCCGCTGCTCGGCCCGGACGGGGCCGCGGCGGTGTTCGGACCCCAGAAGGGCGCCGGGACGGACGAGGTCGCCGCGCTGGACGCCGCGCTCGGACGCTGGGCGATCGCGCTGGCGAACGCGGGCACGCCGGAGGTCGCGAATCTCGCCGGAGCGGGCGCCGGCGGCGGTATCGCGGCGGGCGCCATCGCGGGGCTGAGCGCGACCGCGGAGTCGGGCTTCGACCTGATCGCCGGGCTGACCGGAGTGGACACCGCGCTGATCGGCGCGGACCTGGTGATCACCGGCGAGGGCTCACTGGACGAGCAAAGCCTGGCCGGTAAGGCTCCGGCGGGAATCGCGGACCGGGCTCGCCGCGCGGCCGTGCCGCTGCTGGTGCTGGCCGGGCGCATCCGGCTGGACTCCGCCCGGCTGACCGGGCTGGGGGTGGTGGGCAGCAGCGCGCTGATCGACCACGCACCATCGCTAGACCACGCCCGTACGCACGCGGCAGAGCTGTTACGCGCCCGAGCCGCAGTGCTGGTCCGCGATTGGGCGAGTTGCTGAAGGCCGCGATAGAGCCGCCACCCGGTCATGGCGGAACGACGGGCTTAGTCTGGGCCTAGCTGCCGCGCGGCAAAGTTGGGTCGGTTGGCTGAGCTCCAAAACGAGCTGCCGCACGGCAAAACCAGACGACCAGCTGAAGCCCGGACCGCACAACGGCATGATGAAAGCTGGAACGGCTGGCTGAGGTTCAGGACGAGCTGCCGCGCGGCAATGCGAGGGCTACGGGCTGAGTCCAGGCAGGCAACCGCGCGGCGAAGTTAAGGCGGTTGGCTGAGGCTTGGGACGAGCTGCCGAGGCGATGTCAGGACGCCGGGCTGAAGTCCGAACCGGGGCAACCGTGTGACGAAGCTGGGGCAGCTGGCTAAGGTCCAGGGCGAAGCTGCAGAGGCGATGCCAGGGCGCCAGGCCGAACCCCGGTCCGAGCTGCCGCGCGGCCAAGCCGGGGACGGCTGGCTAAGGTCTAGGACAAGCTGCCGAGGCGATACCAGGACGCCAGGCTAAGTCTGGGTTGAGCAACCGCGAAGCCAAGCCGGGACGGCTGGCCGAAATTCGGGACGAGCTGCCGTACGCCGGCACGGGGAGACGAGCTGAGTCAAGGCCGGGCAACCACGCGGCGAAGCTGAAGTTCAAGACGAGTTGCCGCACTCCAGCACGGGACAATGGGATGAGTCTGAGCCGAAACTCCGGGCGCCGGTGCCACGAACCGCTGGGCTGATGGTCCCCAAGCAGTCTCCTGTGGCAGTACCGCGATGGCGACGTCGCAAGTTGCGCCCTGTTGCACGTCCAGCACCTTGTGGACCGGCAGTGCGGTGGCTTGAGGCTCCAAGAACACCTTGGCTCCGCCATCGGTGCCGACTACACGATCACCGTCCTCGGGTGAGGAGGCCACCGACAGCGAATCGCAGACCGCTTTCTTCGGCGCCCCGTTCTGCCGTCAGCGCGGTGATTGCTTCGGAAGCGGCTTCGGTCACGGTTGGCGTTTTGGCCTTCCACCCGTCGCGGTCAGACGCGGTGGGACCTCACGCCAAGGGCGGTCGTTCGGTGGCGCAGCACGAGTGGTGATCCGGTGCGGCCAAGAAAGCCGCCCGGATCGAGCCACTAGTGCAGCTACGGCTTTCGACGTCGGTCAGCGGACCTCACGAATCGCTTCGGCGACGTCGCCGCCCGTGATGTCGGGCTGAGCGCCCGGGTCGGCATCGGTGTGCTGGGCGGGTGAGAAGTCGCCCGGCACCAAGTCTTCGACATCAGCCGGCACGTCGTCGATCGAGCCGTCCAGATCCTCCGCCGGTGTGGCGGCGATGGGGCGGGCGGGGATAGGCATGGGCTGCACGTCGGGCTGTTCCTCAGCCAGGCGCTGCTCGTGCGTCTCGCCTTCGCGAACCTCCGCCGCGGTGGTGCCGTAGTGGTCGGCGGCACTCCAGTGCTCGGGCGGGTCGATCCCGGCCTCGACCGGGTCGATACCCAGATCGTCCTCGTCGAGCGACTCGCTGGGGCTCATCAACTCCGGCTCGGCCGCGTCGCGGTCACTCACTGCTTCCTCCTGCTGTTCCGGGGACGAGATCTCCGTCTTCCTGGCCAGTTACCCGGGGTGACGGAGGCCGAAACCGGGGGCTGTCGCCGGAATCACAGGTATTCATCGGGTTCAGCAGGTTCACCAATTTGTGAAGCGGAGGTGGCGTTTCCGGTATGACCACCACCCGGTGGACGCCCGGGCACCATCTCGCAGCCGACGCCCCGCACCGTCACCCAGAACTCGACGGGGACCGCCACCACGAACTCGGCGGCCACGCCGCGTGGTACCTGCTGGCGGGCGGGATCACCACAGGGATCCAGGCTGCGCTCTTCCTGGCCCTGCGCCCGGAGTTCGGCGCCCAGTGGGCGAATCTGGCAGCGATCGCGCTGACCACGGTCGGCAACACCGAGTTCCACCGCCGCGTCACCTTCGCCGGTCGTCAGAGCAACGCCGGCAAGCGGCACCTGCAGGACCTGCTCACTTTCGCCTTCTACGTCGGTTACGGCTCGATCGTGCTGGCCGTCGTCGATTCGCTGGTGAGCCGGCCGACCGCCTGGGAGGAGACCGGCGCGCTGCTGGCCGCGAGCTTCGTCGGCGGCCTCATCCGGTTCGTCGCGCTGCGCTGGTGGGTCTTCGCCCGGCCCGAGCCCGCCTCTGCACATCTGCCCTGAGCACGCTCTGTTGCGCTACCAGCGCATAACTCCGAGTGACGAACCTCCTCCGGAATCGGCACATTTCACCGCGCGGCACCCATACCGCGCGTAGGACTGGTCTCGTTTCCATCAAGACCACTCCTGCTAACGGGGTATTCGTAGTTGAAATCTGGACGGTCGACCCCGGCGCCGCCTAGGGTTACAGAGCGTCGCAACGGGCGTGGCTTGCTCTCTCGAACGGAGTAAGCCGCATTCGCAACATCACGGAGTGTTGACTCTTTCGGCCGCCGGGGCCGAGGGTCGTCGGGGAGACGAGCATGACCGCACCGTCGAAGCTGGCCCGCACCGCGGAGTCCGTTCTACCGGGTCACACCAGGCCCGATGCCCTGCCCCGCGGCCACGGGCGGCTCACCAAGGAAGAACTGGACCCGATGGTCCGCGCCGCGGGAAGCGGTGACCAGCGCGCGATCGACGACCTGCTGCACGTGCTCCGCCCCGCCGCCGCCCGCTACTGCCGCGCGCGGATGGGCGGGCGCGACCTGTCCTACCTCTCGGCCGACGACGTGGCCCAGGACGTCTGCATGGCCGTGCTCAAGGCCCTGCCCGACTACCAGGACCGCGGCGGCTCGTTCCTCTACCTGGTGCACGCGATCGCGGCCAACAAGGTCGCCGACGCCTACCGCGCCGTCGCCCGCGACCGCTCGGACCCCGTGCCCGAGCTGCCCGAGCGCCCGCTGGCCGGCAACGAGCCCGAGTCCCACGCGCTGAACCTCGACCTCGGCGCCCGCCTGGCCGAGCTGGTCACCCGGCTCGCCCCGTTGCAGCAGGAAATCCTCACCCTGCGCGTCATCGTCGGCCTCAGCGCCGCCGAGACCGCCGAGACCCTGGGCATCTCCCCCGGCAACGTCCGGGTCACCCAGCACCGCGCGCTGAGCAAGCTGCGCGAGATGGTCCAGGGCCAGGACCTCTGACGGCGTCCGCCCACGTCCCTCGCCTCGACGCCCGGCTCAGCCGATCCGGTAGACCCGGGCCGCCGTGTGCTCGAAGACCTCCAGCCGCTCCGGGTCCGTCAACGAACCGGTGAGCGAAACCGCCGCGTCGAGCACCACCTCGTAGGCGGCCGCGAGTTCGCAGACCGGCCAGCCCGAACCGAACATCACCCGGCGAGCGCCGAAGGCGCCGAAGACGTGGTCGGCGTACCGGCGCAGGTGCCCGACCCGCCACTGCGCCCAGTCCGCCTCGGTGACCAGCCCGGACAGCTTGCAGTGCACGTTCTCCCGCGCGGCCAGTGCGGTGATCCCCTCGGCCCACGGCTGCCACCCGCCAGCGGCGATCGGCGGCTTCGCAGCGTGGTCCAGCACCAGTTTCAGCTCCGGTAGCCGATCGGCCACCCGCACCGCGGCGGCCAGTTGCGCGGGCGCGATCAGCAGGTCGTAGACCAGCCCGGCGGCGGCGACCACGGCGAGCCCATGCAGCACGTCCGGGCGCACCAGCCAGTCCGGGTCCGCCTCGTCCTCCACCTGGTGGCGCAGGCCGGCCAGCGGGCCCAGCCCGGTCAGGCGCGCGAGCCGGTCGGCCACGTCCGGCGCGGTCAGGTCCACCCAGCCGACCACGCCGGCGATCACCGGCTCGGCCCGGGCGGTCCGCAGGAGCTCCTCGGTCTCCGCCGCCTCCGGCACGGTCTGAACGAGCACCGTCGCGTGCACGCCCGCCCCGTCCGTCACCGCGCGCAGATCGTCCACTGTGTACGGCCGGCGGATCGGGGCGAGCTCCGCGCCCGCCAGCCACGGGTAGTCGCGCCGGGTGGGGTCCCAGAGGTGGTGGTGCGCGTCGATCACTGCGGTCCTCCGGAGGTGACGGGGCGGCCGGTGAGCCGCAGCAGTCCGGCTTCGGCGAGGTCGGCCCACCGTAGGTCCGGGACCGGCTTCGACGCTTGCCGAACGTTGAGCGCGACCTGCCCGGGACCGTGCGCGCCGACCGCCAACGAGACCACGGCGGGGTGCGAGGCGGGCGCGACCTGCGGCAGCTCGACACCGTGGCGAGCGCAGACCTCCGCGATCCGGGGCGCCTTTTCGACCAGCTCCGTGGGCGCCGCGTAGTCGTAGGGTCCCGCCCGGCTCCGGGGTGGTGAGGATGCCGCCGTTGAAGACCACGCCGACCCCGTGGTCGAGGCAGCTCGTCGAGGGCCGGCTGGTTCGGCAGCGCGTACCGGCCGACCACCAGTACGTGGTCGAGGTCGGACCGGCGCACGAACTCCGCCCGTGTCGGCGCCTGGTTCATGCCCGCACCGACCGCTCGGACCACTGGTCGTCGCGCTGCCCGGACACGGATGCGACTGGCTCCGGCGCCCGGCTGACCTTGGTGGACAGGACGTATGCCCGTCGCGCCGAGGCGCTGTTCGGAAAGACCGAGCCCGTAGTGCGGCGCGGTGTCGAAGTAGCGGATGCCCGCGGTCCACGGTGGCGGCGGTGGTCTCGTCGGTGGTGGCGTAGCAGAGATTGCCCGGCTACACACAGCCGAGCCCCAGCGAGGGGAGCTTCACGGTGGTTCCCAGAACTGGTGCAGCCCCGACGAGGGGCGCCGTTCGGGTCGAGCAGCGGCGGGGTGCGGGCCGGCCGGGTGCGCATCCCGGCCCGGTTTGAGTCTGGTGTGCCGGGCCACTCTTTCCGGGGCTCGGCGAGGGGCAGCGGCGTGGGTCATCGATCCTCCTGTGCGGACACGTGGCACTCTGGGCTCAGCACACCGAAACATCCGAGGTCTCTGCAGGGAGGGCGGTCGGGATGCCCGTCACCGATGTCGCGATCGACAAGATCAAGGACATGATCATCTCGGGGGAGCTCGCGCCGGGCGACCGGCTGCCCAAGGAGGCGGAGCTCGCCCAGCGGCTGGGGCTCTCGCGCAGCTCCCTGCGCGAGGCCGTGAAGGCGTTGTGCCTGATCAGGGTGCTCGACGTGCGTCAGGGCGACGGCACCTACGTGACCAGCCTGGAACCGAACCTGCTGCTGGACGCGATGACGTTCGTGGTCGACTTCCACCGTGACGACACCGTGCTCGACTTCCTCGCGGTGCGCCGGATCCTCGAACCCGCGGCCACCGCGCTGGCCGCGCTGCACATGGGCGAGGACGACCTCGCCGAGCTGGGCGCGATGCTGGGCGAGCTGGCCGACGCGCCGACGGCGGAGGCCCTGGCCGCGAACGACCTCCGGTTCCACCGCAAGATCGCCGACGGCTCCGGCAACCCCGTGCTGTGCTCGCTGCTCGACAGCCTCTCCGGACCGACCACGCGGGCGCGGATCTGGCGCGGGCTGACGGAGGAGGGCGCCGTCGCACGCATCCGCGAACAGCACACCGCGATCTACCAGGCCATCGCCGCGCGCGAACCGGAGCTGGCGCGGTCCTGGGCGACGGTGCATATAGCCGGGGTCGAGCAGTGGCTGCGCAGAACGCTAGCGCCGAACGGGGCCGAGGCTCCCGGCAACGAGAATCCCGCCGCAGTTTCCTGAGCAACGCGGAAGCCCGTGCCTGGCTCCCCGACGGCAGAGGAAGAGCCCGCGCGACACTTAAGGTCGGATGATCACGAGTGCTCCGGTCGGCGATTCGCCGCCGGCGTAGCGGCTGATGATCAGCGCCATCAGGGTGATGCCGCCGCAGATCGCCTTGAACCACTCTGCCGGGACCTGGGCGCTACGCAGCAGGCTGTCTACCGGCAGTTCGGCTGCGCGCAGGATGTCCGGTGCTTCCAGCTCGGTCCGGTAGCGGAAGTCGACGAGCGAGACCAGCTCCTCCCGCGTCATGGCCGCGGCGAACTTCCACGGCGGCAGTCCGGCGCGGCGCGAGCGCGCGGATGGCAGCGGTCTGTACGTCGTCGCCGCGGCCGATGGTGAACGCGAGCCCGTCGCCGTGCACTCTCCTCCCGGCACTTGCCGCGATACGTCCGTTCGACGTGCTCCAGGCCACAATCGGAATAGCGGACGGTGGCCCGCGGGTTGGCCCGAGGGGCAAGCGCCGCCGACTTGGGATGGGGACCACGTATGACTACGGCCGAGACCGCGCGCAGCACGAGAGCCGAGCGAGGAACGCCGAAGCGCGAGGGGACCCTTCGCTTCCTGTTGATCCTCGGCGGGCTGTCGGCGTTCGGGCCGTTGTCCATCGACATGTACCTGCCCGCGCTGCCGCGGCTGGCCACCGACCTCGGCGCAAGCGCTTCGACCGTGCAGCTCACGCTGACCGCGTTCATCGTCGGGCTGGCAGTCGGGCAGGTGGTGGCCGGGCCGCTGTCGGACGCGTACGGCCGGCGCGTGCCGCTTCTGATCGGGCTGGGGCTGTACGTGGTGGGCTCGGTGGCCGCCGCCGTCAGCCCGGACATCACGCTGCTGATCATCGCCCGCGCGGTGCAGGCGATGGGCGCCGCCGCCGGGCTGGTGATCTCGCGCGCGACCGTGCGAGACCTGTTCTCCGGCAAGGCGATGACTCGGTTCTTCTCCCTGCTGATGCTGGTCAACGGCCTCGCCCCGATCATCGCGCCGGTGCTCGGCGGGCAACTGCTGAACTTCACCACCTGGCGCGGGGTGTTCGTGGTGCTGACCGCGTTCGGCCTGCTGCTGCTCGTGGTGGTCGCGATCGCGATGCCGGAGCCGCTGGCCGTCGCGAACCGCACGCCCGCGCGGCTCGGGCCGGTGCTGCGCACCTACGCCGGACTGCTCGCGGACCGGTCGTTCCTCGGTTACGCGCTGGCGGCCGGGCTGATGTTCGCCGCGCTGTTCGCATACATCTCGGGCTCTTCGTTCGCGCTGCAAGGGGTGTACGGGCTGAGCCCGCAGCAGTTCAGCCTGGCCTTCGGGCTCAACGGGGTCGGCATCGTGCTCGCCGGGCAGCTCAACGGGCGCCTGGTCGGCCGGTTCTCCGAGCGGACGCTGCTGGCCGCGGGGCTGACCGTGGCGGCGGCCGGCGGGATCGGGGTGCTGCTCGCGGTGACCCTCGGGCTGAGCCTGGTCGGGCTGCTGGTGCCGCTGCTGGTGGTCGTCTCCAGCATCGGGCTGGTAATGCCCAACGCCAGTTCGCTGGCGCTGTCCGAGCAGGCGCGGTCGGCCGGTTCGGCGTCGGCGCTGCTCGGGGTGCTGCAGTTCGTGGTCGGCGGGGTGGCGACGCCGCTGGTCGGCCTCGGCGGGCCGGGCACGGCGCTGCCGATGGCCGTGACCATGGCCGGTTTCGGGGTGCTGGCCCTGCTGGCGTTCCTGACCCTGACCCGGCCCGCGGGCGCGGGTTTGCCCAAAACGTTGAAATGACCGGGCGGTTCGTGCCTTGATAGCCGGGACCTTTTCCCGGGAGTGAGGTGCGGATGCCCAAGCGGATCGTGATCTGCTGCGACGGAACGTGGGACACGGCCGACCTGGCCGACGGGGAGGTGGCGGCGCCGAGCAACGTCACGCGGCTCGCGCTGTCCGTGGCCCCGGCCGGCGAAGACGGTGTCCTCCAGCGGGTCTACTACCAGTCCGGGATCGGCACGGTCCGCTGGAAGCTGCTGGGCGGCGCGTTCGGGCTCGGGCTCTCGAACGACGTCTGCGAGGCGTACCGCTTCTTGGTGCGTACGTACGAAGAAGGCGACGAGATCTTCTTCGTCGGCTTCAGCCGAGGCGCTTACACGGTGCGCAGCGTCGCCGGACTGATCCGCAACTCGGGGTTGTTGCGCCCGGAGCACGCCGACCTGGTGCCGCGCGCGTACGCGCTGTACCGCGACCGCCGCAACGAAAGCCACCCGCGCGAGACGGAGGCGACGCTGTTTCGCCGCACGTATTCGCGCGAGCCGCGGATCCGCTTCATCGGCGTGTGGGACACGGTGGGCTCGCTGGGCATCCCGCTCAGCGGGGTCTGGCCGGTCGACTTGTTCAACCGCCGCTTCGAATTCCACGACACGGCGCTCAGCTCGCAGGTGGACGCGGCGTTCCAGGCCCTGTCGATCGACGAGCACCGCAAACCGTTCGTGCCCGCGATCTGGCTGCCCCCGGCCGCGGGGAGCGGGCAGCGGGTGGAGCAGGTCTGGTTCGCCGGCTGTCACTCCGACGTCGGCGGGGGCGGCCGGACGGCCCACGGGCTGTCCGACGTGCCGATGAGCTGGATGACCGGCCGGGCCCGCGAGTGCGGACTGGCCTTGACCACCGACCCGGAGGTCAAACCGGACCCGCTGGGGGCGATGTACCAGTCCCGCAAGGGTTTCTACCGGTTGATGCCGACGGCCGCCCGGTCCATCGGCGTGACCGACCCGGCCCGCGAGAGCGTGGCGTCGAGCGTGGTGGAACGGCGTTCGGTGCTGGGTTACGACCCGCTCAACCTGCGGGAGTACCTCGGCCGGGACGGGCGGGTGTCGCCGGTCGGGTGAAGGATCGGCCCTGGCCCGGCCGACGGCTTCGCGGCCGGGCTCGGCGTCGTGCGCGTAGCTCGCCGACGAGCTACGCGCACGGAAAACCCGAGCGCTACCCGAGATCCGCCAGGTTCCCGGACCGAAGCTGCTCGTCCGTGACCACCGCGTGGCCGTCCACCAGCGCTTGCAGGGCGTCCCCGTCGTCCCACTGGTTGACGTTCATCGCCGCGCCGACCTCGCCGCCCGGGGTGACCCAGAAGGCCGTGAAGTCCCGCGCCGCCAGGTCGCCGCGCACCACCAGGCGGTCGCGGTCCAGGTCGGCCGAGCCGCGGTACTCGCAGCCCAGGTCGTACTGGTCGGTGAAGAAGTAGGGCAGAGCCAGGTAAGGCTCGTTCTCCCCCAACAGGTTCGGGGCCACGTGCGCACCGTGCCCCCGCGCGGTCGCCCAGTGCTCGACGCGGATGCGGTGGTCGTAGCGCGGGTGGAAGTGCGCCGCGATGTCGCCGATGGCGTAGATGTCCGGGGCGGAGGTGCGCAGGCCCGCGTCGACGCAGACGCCACCGTCGTCGGACAGCTCCAGACCGGCCGCGTGGGCCAGTTCCACGCGCGGAGCCGCGCCGACGGCCACCAGCACGACGTCCGCGGCGAGTTCGTCGCCCCCGGAAAGGCGGACCCCGCGGACCCCGCCGGAGTCGCCGGTGACCTCGGCGACGCGTTCTCCCAGCCGCCAGTGCACGCCGTTTTCCTGGTGCAGGTCCCGGAAAACGCCCGCGACCTCGTCACCGAGCACGGACGCGAGCGGCAGCCGCCCCGGCGAGACCACGGTGACCTCCGCGCCGTGGTGCCGGGCGGCGGCCGCGGCCTCGGTGCCGATCCAGCCCGCGCCGACCACCACCACCCGCTCCGCGTCGGCGAACGCCGAGCGAAGCCGCAGCGAATCGTCCAGCGTCCTCAGCGCGTACAGACCCGGGAGTTCCCCGCCCGGCACGGGCAGCGGGCGCGGGCGTGAGCCGGTGGCCAGCACGAGCCGGTCGTACAGGTGCTCGCCGCCCGCGTCGTCGAGCACGAGCCGCGCGCCCGGTTCCAGCCGCGTCGCCGTGACCCCCGAGGCGAGCCGGATGTCGTGCTCGTCGTAGTAACCCTCGTCGTGGACCCAGTCCGGCTCGTCGCTGTTGCCGAGCAGCACCCCCTTCGACAGCGGCGGCAGCTCGTAGGGCCGGTGCGCGTCGGTGCCCATCAGCAGCAGGTCACCGCCGTAGCCGCGCTCCCGCAGGGCGGTGGCGGCCGACGCACCGGCCAGCCCCGCTCCGATGATGACGATCTTCCGGGGTTCCGACACCAAGACCTCCCACGCCGACCACGACCTGCCGCCCGGACGCTACTCCCGATACCCGCCCGGCACATCCCACCGGGCTACCTCGCCGGGCGCGGTCGGGCCGGGGAAAGGAAAACCGGCCGGTAGGCAATTCGGGTGAACGGGCGTAAGCGGCGCCTGCGGCCCCGGTCACACCCGCAGAAAGCACCACTGAGGAGGGCGAGGACCGTGTCGGGACGGGACGAGTGGTCGGTCGGCTGTCGGGATCTGGCGGGACGGCGGAGGGACGTGACGGTGTTCGTGAGCAGCGACGACAAGATCGTGCTCGTCGCCCCACCGGGCGAGGCGGCGGTGCTGGGGCCGCTGGACGTCGGCCGGCTGCGCGCCGCCCTGCGGGACGCCGTGGTGGTCGTCGCCCAGCACCCCGAGTGACAACTACCGTTCCTACTTGTGAGTAGGTACAGTTCGTCGCACACTCCGAGCAGAAGGTGCGGCGATGACGACCTACTTCGTGACGGGCGCGACCGGCTTCCTGGGCCGGCGCCTGGTCGCCCGGCTGCTGCGGCGGCCGGACACCACCACCGTGCACGCCCTGGTCCGGAACACCTCCCGGGACCGCCTGGCCGAGCTGGCGCGAGGCTGGGCGGGTGCCGGGAAGCTGGCGCCCGTGGTGGGCGACCTCACCGAGCCGGCGCTGGGCCTGGACCCGGCGGCGTTCGGCGGGATCGACCACGTGGTGCACCTGGGCGCGGTCTACGACCTGACCGCGGGCGACGAGGTCAACCACGCCGCGAACGTCGGCGGCACCCGCAACGTGCTCGCCTTCGCCGCTGCCGCGCGGGCCGGGCTGCTGCACCACGTGTCCTCGATCGCCGTGGCCGGCAACCACGCCGGGCGGTTCACCGAGGCCGACTTCGACCTCGGCCAGACGTTCGGCTCCCCTTACCACGCAACGAAGTTCGAGGCCGAGAAGCTGGTGCGGGCGCAGCGCGAAGTGCCGTTCCGGGTCTACCGGCCCAGCGCCGTCGTCGGCGATTCCCGCACCGGTGAGATGGACAAGATCGACGGCCCGTACTACTTCCTCCCCGCCATTTCACGCCTGGCCGCGCTGCCGCGCCGGCTGCCGTTGCCCGCGCCGGATCTGGGCGCGACCAACCTGGTGCCGGTGGACTACGTCGTCGAGGCGATGGAGTACCTGATGCACCGCGAAGCGCCTTCGGGCAGCACGTACCACCTCGCTTCGCCACGGCCGCAGAAGCTCGGCGAGGTCTACAACGCTTTCGCGCGGGAGGCGGGCGGACCGCAGATCACGGCGAAGCTGCCTTCGGGTGCGCTGCGCGCCGTGGCCTCGCGCCTGGCCGCGGGCGTCGACCTGATTCCGGGTGGACGCGCCGCGCGGGCCGCTGTGCTGCGTGAGCTGGGTGTGCCGCTGGAAGTTCTGCCGCACCTGAGCCTGGCCGTGGAGTTCGACACCGCGCGCACGACTTCGCAGCTGTACGGCAGCGGCGTGACTCTCGCCGAGCTTCGCGACTACGCGGGTCCGCTGTACCGCTACTGGCGCGCGCATCTCGACCCTGACCGAGCCCGTACGCGCGGGCTCAAGGGACGCGTGGTGTTGATCACCGGGGCGTCTTCGGGCATCGGCCGCGCTTCGGCGCTCGCCGTCGCGCGTCGCGGTGCGAAGGTCGTGCTCGTCGCGCGCCGCGCGGAGGAGCTGGAAGAGGTGCGCGCGGAGATCACGGCCGCGGGCGGCCAAGCCGTGGCGTACCCGTGCGACCTGACCGACGGCGACGCCGTGGACGCGCTGGTGAAGACCGTCCTGGCCGATCACGGCGCCGTCGACATGCTGGTGAACAACGCGGGCCGCTCCATCCGCCGCTCGGTGCGGCTCTCGACGGAGCGCTTCCACGACTACGAGCGCACGATGGCCGTCAACTACTTCGGCCCGGTGCGGCTCACCCTGGGCCTGCTCCCGTCGATGGCGGAGCGGGGCTTCGGGCACGTGGTGAACGTGACCACGATGGGCCTGCAGACCGACACCCCGAGGTTTTCGGCCTATCTGGCCTCGAAAGCGGCGCTGGAGGAATTCGGCCTGACCGCGGGCCGCGAGACCCTCTCCGACGGCATCACCTTCAGCTCCGTGCGCATGCCCCTGGTCCGCACCCCCATGATCGCCCCCTCCGGCTACCGCGGCCTGCCCTCGAGCTCGCCCGAACGCGCGGCCGCGCTGGTGGTCAAGGCCCTGGAGGAGCGGCCCCAGATCCTGAGCCTGCCGGAGGGCCGCGCCGCCGAACTGGCCGCCCTGGCCGCCCCGGACCTGACCCGTTTCGTGGTCCACCTGGCCTACCGCGCGATGCCGGAATCCGCCCCAGAGGCCAGGCACCTCCCCCGTGACCCGGCCCTGGCCGCGGTGGCCCGGACCCTGATCCGGCTGCTCTGGCGGCGGCGGGCCTAGGCAACCGGCCGGTTCGAGGCGGCTGCGTGGTGGTACCGGTTACGGGTTCGCGCTGATACCTCTACCCCCCACCACACCGTCCACCCGGGCTCCGATACCGGCGTGGTCGAAGCCGAGTCCTGCCCGAAAGGCCTGGCGGGGGGTGGTCGGGGAGGGCTTACCGACCGCGAAGAACAAGACCGGCCCCAGGCCAGGTCGCGGCGGGCCTGGCACTGGCCAATGGATTGGTCCCGTCGGCGGGCCTAGGGCGCGGGCCGGTACCCCAGACCGCGGCCGTTACCATCGCGGTCCGGACCGGGCCGGGTGAGCCAGCCGCACGATCGGGAAGAGGGCCAGCGTGGACGTCGCCAGTCCGGCGCTGCCGCCGGTCGCCGCGGGACGGGGTGGACGCGGGCGGGTGGCGGCGCGGGGGGCGGTGCACGCCGGGTGGGTGGCCGCCCTGGCGCTCGCGACGGAGTGGCGGGTCGGGCGGTTCGGGTTCCAGCCCACGGACCAGGGGTTCATCCTGGCGCAGGCCTGGCGGGTGCGGCACGGCGAAGTCCCGCACGCCGGCATCATCTCCGCGCGGCCGCTCGGCTCGGCCGTGCTGCACGTGCTCGACTTCGCGCTGCCGGGGCCGCTGTTCTTCGCTTCCGGCGTCCTCGCCATGGTCGAGCTCACGCTGGCCACGATGGCGTTCGCGGTGCTGGTCACGCGGCGGCCGGTGCACACCTGGGGGGTCGGGCGCACGGCGCTGGTCGCCGCCGCCGCGCTGGTCAACCTCAACGGGTTCCCGCTCATGGCCTGGCACACCATCGACGGCATCGCGCTGACCGCGTGCGGTGCCTGGGCCCTGGACGCCGGTCTGCGCAGCGGAAAGGCGCTGCCCCGGCTCGGCGGGCTGGCGCTGCTCGGCGCGGCCGTGTTCATGAAGCAGAGCTTCGTCCCCGCCGCGCTGATCGGCCTGGTCTGGACCCTCTCCTACCCGGACCGCCGGCGCCGCCTGATCCCCGATGTGCTGGCGCTCGGCGCGTTCGGACTGGGCTACGTCGCCTGGGTGACGGCCGGCGGCGGCTTCGGCGCAATGGTCGCCCAACTGACCGGCGGCGTCCCCGCCTACGGCGAACGCCTGCTCGGCCTGTGGCTGGACGACCCCGCGACGCTTGCCCTCCCGCCGGGCCGCCGGCTGACGTGGTTCGCCGCGATCGCCGTGGTACTGGTGCTGGTGCGCCTCGGCGGCGACCGGCTGGGGGCGGCCGGTCGCGTGGTCTCGTGGCTGTCGGCCCTGGGCGCTGTCGCCGTAGTGGTCTGGACCATATGGGACGGCCGGTTCACCGCCTCGACCCGCTGGGCCGATGTGCTCTGGTGGATCCTCGGGCTGGCCGTGGTGGTGCGCGCGATCGGGCTCAGACGGCTGCCGTGGGCCGGGCTGCTGGTGCTCGCGACCGGTTTCATGGCCAGCCTCTCCTGGGGCAACGACACCCCGACGCTGCTCACCGGCACCCTCGCGCTCACCGCGCTGCTGCTGGTCGCCGAGGTCGTGCCACCCGCCGAACCGCTCCCCCGGCTCACCGCGACGGCCGGACTGGCCACCGCCGCCCTGTGCGGCTGGGCGGTGGTCGCGCACCACGACGAGGCGGCCTACTTCGACCTTTCGCACGGCGAACTCACCGCCGACCTGGGCGCGGTCAGCCCGGCTCTGCAGGGCATCCGCACGAACCCGGCCACCTACGCCTACGTCGCCCAGATCCACGACTGCCTGAACCGCTACCCGGCCGAACAGGTGGCGGTGCTGCCGGACAACCCGTTCGCCTACCCCGCCTTCGGCCGGCGCAACCCGTTCCCGCTCGAGTGGCCCCTGCCGCAGGAGATCGTCGGCGACGCACCGGCCCGCATGCTCACCACCGCCGACCGCCTCGACCACGACGGCGACTACCTGGTCCTCTTCGAAACGGTGCCGAACCAGGTGCTGGCCCACGGCGGCCCGGTGCCCGCTTCGGTGCCGGCGGCCACCCCGAACGTCGACTACCAGGGGCTGGAGAACGCGATCCGCGCCCGGCTGGCCGGGGAATCGGTGGTGTGCGGGAGTTTCGTGGGCAAGTGGCAGCCGCGGCGGTGAAAACCCGTGCGGGCTCACACCGGTCAGCCGGACCGAACGCTCCCGGACCCTACTCGACGAGCGCGTCCTCCGGGGTCCCCGCCGCCAGCCCGGCCAGCACGTCCAGCGCCGTCGCCAGGGCCTCCTCCGGTGGTTGCGGAAACCGCGATCCGCACCGCGTCGGGCGCGTGCCCCGGCCGCACCGCGAACGCCGCCGCCGGCAGCAGCGCGATCCCCCGGCGGGTAGCCGCCGCCACGAAGGTCTCCGCCCGCCACTGGTCCGGCAGCTCCCACCACCGGTGATAAGCCGCCGGGTCACCGAGGACCGGGAAGCCGTCCAGCCGCTCGTCCAGGATCTTCGCGCGCTTCGCCACGTCAGCCCGCTTCACCGCTTCAACCTCAGCCAGTACGCCGCTAGCGATCCAGCGCGTTGCCGCTTCAACGGCGAAGCGCGACGAGCGGCGCGGTTTCGGGGCGCAGGAAGGCGTAGATGCTGTCCTCGACCACGGGCAGGTCCAGCCGTCGCACGGTCTCCGCGAGCTCGGCGCGCCGCGGGCATGGTCGGGCCGAGTGGGTTGTGCAGCGTCGGCTGGACGTAGAGCGCGCGCACCGGCGCCGTCGCGTGAGCGGCTTCGAGCGCGGCCGGGACCAGACCTCCGGCGTCGGTCTCGATCGGCACCAGTTCGATCCCCAGCCGCCTCGCCATCGCCTTGACCACGGGGTAGGTCAGCGCCTCGACCGCCAGCCGCTCCCCCATCGGCACGAACGCCGAGACCGCCGCGGCGATGCCCTGACGGCCGTTGCCGGTGATCAGCACCGTGCCCGGGCCGGGCGTCCAGCCCCCGCGCGCGAGCAGACCGGCGGCGGCTTCGCGGACCGCCTTCGTGCCGGCCGCGCCCACCGGGTGCAGCGCGTCGGTGAAGACGTCGGTGCGAAGCAGCGGCTCCAGCGCATCTGCCAGCTTCGCGGACTGGCTGGGCAGCACGGCGAAGTTCAGCTCCAGGTCCACTCGCGCGTCGCCCGGCTCCGCCAGCGCGGGCTCGGGCGCCGGGCGAGCCGCGCGGACGCAGGCGCCCGGCCTCGATCTCGGCGGCGAGCCCGTCCGCGACGACCCGGTAGTCGTCCATCGCCACCTTCGCCCGCGCCAGGATTCCTGCCGACAGCATGATGGCACCGGGTGGTCACGCTCGGCGAACACACCCCGGGGAGCTCCCCGAACGAGGGTCACTAGGTTAGCCTAGCCTTCGTGGAACAGACGATCGCCGAAGTGCCGACCCGGATCGAATCGCGCCTGCACACCGAGGCCCTGACCCTCGCCTACGACGGGCGCACCGTCGCCGAGGAACTGGGCGTGGTCATCCCGGACCGGTCGTTCACGGTGATCGTCGGCCCGAACGCCTGCGGCAAGACCACCCTGCTGCGAGCGCTCGCGCGGATGCTCAAGCCACGCCAAGGCTCGGTGTACCTCGACGGCGCGGTGATCTCCAGCTACGGCGCGAAGGAGGTCGCCCGCCGGCTGGGGCTGCTGCCGCAGAGCTCGGTCGCGCCGGACGGCATCACGGTGGCCGACCTGGTCTCCCGCGGCCGGTACCCGCACCAGCGCCTGCTGCGCCAGTGGTCCCGCGACGACGCCGCCGTGGTCGCCGAGTCGATGCGCGCGACCGGGGTCGACGACCTGGCCGAGCGGCTGGTCGACGAGCTCTCCGGCGGCCAGCGCCAGCGCGTCTGGATGGCCATGGCACTGGCCCAGCAGACCGATCTGCTGCTGCTCGACGAGCCCACGACCTACCTGGACATCGCCCACCAGATGGACATCCTCGACCTGTGCGCCCAGTTGCACGCCGAGCAGGGCCGCACGCTCGTGGCCGTGCTGCACGACCTCAACCACGCCGCCCGCTACGCCACGCACATGATCGCCCTGCGCGACGGGCGGGTGCTGGCCACCGGCACCCCGGCCGAGGTCGTCACCGAGGAAAACGTCGAGAAGATCTTCGAGCTGCCCTGCCGCGTGATGCCCTGCCCGGAGACCGGCACCCCGCTGGTGATCCCGAAGGCGACCCGACGCTGAACCCGGAGCCGGGCCGGACCGCCGACCGGGGTCACGACGGGTTCGTGCTCACCCGCGGCCTAAGAGCCTGGCCCCCGTTCCACGGGCTCGCCCGCCCTTTTCCCGCCTGCTTCGTTCCACCGCACCGGGAGTGACCGGTGCGTCTGCGTCATGAACGCCCGCCACACCTGCGCGGGCACGGTCGCGCCGGTCAGTTCGCCGTCCGTGGCCTCGGGCAGGCGGCGGTCGTCGTCGGAGCCGATCCACACCGCGGTGGACAGTTGCGGGGTGTACCCGATGGCCCAGCCGTCCTGGGTGTCGGTGCTGTTGCCGTGCTGGAACTCCCCCGTGCGCAGCGCGGCGGGGCGGCCGTCGGGCAACGAGGTCCGCAGCACGTCGGTCACCCCGTCGGCGATGCGCCTGCTCACGCCCGCGTCGTCGTCGAAGGACGGCTTGGCCGTGTCGTCGTGCCGCCACACCGGCGTGCCGTCCTGGTCGAGCACCGCCTCGACCAGGTGTGCCGTGGTCCGCAGGCCGCCGTCGGCGAAGCTCGCGTACGCACCGGCCAGGTCCAGCGGCCGCACCGGGTAGCGGCCGACCGCGATACCCGAACCGATCAGGTACCCGTCCTTCTCCCGCATGGTCGGCTCACCGTCGACGGTGTCCGGGATCCCGGCGTCCCGGGCCGCCGCGCTCACCGCGTCGGGCCCGACCTTGCCGGCCAGCCCGATGAACGGCGTGTCCGCGCCCGAGGTCATGGCAATGCGCAGGGTGCAGGGTTTCGCGCAGCGGCCGGGGTAGACGAACTCCTCGCCGAGGAAGCGGATCCGGTCCGGCGACGCCACCGCCCGATCGGGCGAGACCCCCGCGTGCAGCCCGGCCGCCAGCGTCAGCGGGTAGAACGCCGAACCGGGCGCGTGCGCTGTACCGGCGTAGTCACGGACACCGTTGTCACCCCCGTCGTACGCGCGCACCGCACCGGTGGACGGATCGACCGACACCAGCCCGCCGCGGAACTCCTGGGGCTCACCCTTCAACCGGTCGGACAACGCCGTGCGCGCAGCCGCCTGCGCCCCGCGGTCCAGCGTCGTCCGCACGGTCAGATTCCCTTGCTGCAACCGGGACAACGGGAACCCGTCCTGCTCCAGCTCGGTCAGCACCTGCTGTTTGACGTGGTACTCGTCGTAGCTCAGCCGGCTCGCCCGCGTTCCCGACGGCGCCCGGACCTCCGCGCCCGGGTAGACCATCGCCGCGGCCTCCACCTCCGTGACGTAGCCGCGCTGCCGGAGCTTGTCACGCACATACCCCCAGCGCTTGGCCGCGTGCGCGTCCCCCGACGCCGCGGGATCGTGCACCGACGGCGACTGGATCATCCCCGCCAGGAAAGCGGCCTCGCTCCAGGTCATGCTCTGATCGAGATCGCGGCCGAAGTACGCGCTCATCGCCGCGGACGGACCGAACGTGCCCCGCCCGAACGAGATGATGTTGACGTAGCTCTCGAAGATCCGCTCCTTGCTCTGCTGCTGCGTGATCTTCGTGGCCAGCACCAGCTCTTCCAGCTTGCGCCCGAGGGTCGCGTCATCGTCGCCGGTGGACTTCTTGATGTACTGCTGCGTGATGCCCGAGCCCCCACCGACACCGGTGAGGAACGCACGGCCGATGCCCGTGGGATCGAAGCCCGCGTTGTCCCAGAACGTCGGATCTTCGGTCGCGATGATCGCATCACGCAGCTTCTCGGGGACTTTCGCATACGGAACGAACAAGCGGTCACCTTCGGCCGGCGGGACCTTCAGCAGTTCGGAGCCGTCGCCGTACTCCAGCACCACCGTCTTGTTCAGCGAGGCGAGCACCTCCTGCGGGCTGCGCACATCCAGCAGCAGATATGCGACCCAGAACCCGATCAGCGGCACCCCGACCGCGGCCCCGAACACGCAGTAGGAAATCCGGCGGACCCGGCGCCACCTGCGACGACGACCCGCACCGGCCCGGTCGGCGGCATCCTCCAAGCCGTCCGAAACCCCGGTTGAAACGTCAGTCGGAACACTCTCGGTAGCGTTATCCGTCTCGTCTCCCACGATGAGAGGACGCCCGTACGGGTGGCTGAGTTCTGTTCGTCACAAAAAAATCTCAGGCGAGGAAGGCCCGCAGCAGCGAGGCGGTGCCCTCGATGTGCTCGGCCATCGCGTGGCGCGCGGCCACCGGTTCCCCCGCCAGTATCGCGTCGACGATCGCCGCGTGCTGGGCGTTCGAATGCTCCAGATTGGGCTCCAGCAGCGGGATCCGGTCGAGCAGCAGGTTCACGCGCATGCGGGCGTCGGCCACCGCGGTGGTGAGCGAGCCGGACGCGGTGACCTCGGCGATCGCGAGGTGCAGCCGGGAGTCCCGGCGCCGGTATTCGGCCAGGTCCGCGGTGGCGGTCTCGCCGAGGGTGGCGGTGAGGTGACGGCGGTCGGCCGGGCTCAGCGTGCGCGCGGCGGCGGCCTCGGCGGCCCCGGTCTCCAGCACGTGACGCAGGCAGAGCGCGTCCTCGAACGCCGCGGCGTCTACGGTGCCGGGATCGCCCTCCCCCGGTTCCGGCAGGCTCTGGGTGACGAACGTGCCGCCGTAGCGCCCGCGCCTCGACTCGACGTACCCGGCATCGGCCAGCGCGCGGATCGCCTCGCGCAACGTCACCCGGCTGACGCCGAGCCGCTCGGCCAGCTCCCGCTCCGAAGGCAGCCGCTCCCCCGCCCCGACCACTCCGAGCCGGATGGACTGCAGCAGCCGCTCCACGGTCTCCTCGAACGCGTTGCCGGCGCGCACGGGCCGGAACAGGGCTTCCCCCGCGCTCACCACCGGCGTCGACTCCACTCCCCGAGTCTAGGCCGGACGGCCCCGGCACCGCCGCGGACCGCGTCACCGCACCCCCGCCGGCAGCGCCCCGGCGGACCGGACGGAGGCTCCCGCCTCGGCCCGGCCCGCCGAACGCCGTTTCAGGACCCGGAGATCAGCACTCGATCACGTTCACGGCCAAACCGCCGCGCGCGGTCTCCTTGTACTTCACGCTCATGTCCGCGCCGGTCTCGCGCATGGTCTTGATCGCCTTGTCCAGCGTGACCACGTGGCTGCCGTCGCCGCGCATGGCCATGCGGGCGGCGTGGATCGCCTTGGACGCACCGACCGCGTTGCGCTCGATGCACGGGATCTGCACCAGCCCGCCGACCGGGTCGCAGGTCAAGCCCAGGTGGTGCTCGACGCCGATCTCGGCGGCGTTCTCCACCTGGGCCGGCGAACCGCCCAGCACCTCGGTCAGCGCGGCCGCCGCCATGGCCGAGGCCGAGCCGACCTCGCCCTGGCAGCCGACCTCGGCGCCCGAGATCGACCCGGTCTGCTTGAGGATCGAGCCGATCGCACCCGCGGTGAGCAGGAACGTCACGATGCCGTCTTCCGAGGCGCCGCGGATGAAGCGCTGGTAGTAGTGCAGCACCGCGGGGATGATGCCGGCCGCCCCGTTGGTCGGGGCGGTCACCACGCGTCCGCCGGCCGCGTTCTCCTCGTTGACGGCCAACGCGTACAGGCTGACCCAGTCCATCGCGTACAGCGGGTCGCCCACCCCGTCCTCGGCGATCAGCTTGTCGTGCAAGGCTTTCGCGCGCCGGGGCACCTTCAGCCCGCCGGGCAGCACGCCCTCGTGGGCGATGCCGTTTTCCACGCATTCGGCCATCACGGCCCAGATCGCCAGCAGCCCGGACCGCACCGCTTCGCGCGAACGCCAGGACAGCTCGTTGCGCATCATCACCTCGCTCACCGTCAGCCCGGTGTCGAGGCAGTGCTTCAGCAGGTCCGCGCCGGTGCGGAACGGGAACGGCACCGGGGTCGAGTCCTCGACGAACACCGCGTCCGTCTCGTAGGACTCGTCCCGGACGAACCCGCCGCCGACCGAGTAGTACGTGCGTTCGCGCAGCAGCCCGCCGTCGGCGTCGAAGGCGCGGAACACCATCCCGTTGGGGTGCGCCGGCAGCGATTTGCGCCGGTGCATGGTCAGGTCGGTGTCCTCGACGAACACGACTTCGTGCTCACCGCGCACCAGCAGCCGGCCCGACTCGCGGATCGCCGCGACCTTCGCCGGTACCGTGTCGGTGTCGATCTCCTCGGGCCGCTCGCCGGACAGCCCGAGCAGCACGGCCTTGTCGCTGCCGTGGCCGAAGCCGGTCGCGCCGAGCGAGCCGAAGAGCTCGGCCTGCACCCGGGCCACGCCGCCCAGGGTGCCGTCCTCGGCGAGACCGTCCACAAAGGTCCGGGCCGCCCGCATCGGGCCGACGGTGTGCGAGCTGGACGGCCCGATACCGACGGAAAACAGGTCGAAGACGCTGATCGCCATTGATCGTGCCCCTTATCTGGTGAGCAGGGAGCTGGCCTCTTGCGCGGCCGGACCCTGCTCGGCGAGGTGGGAGAGGTTGCCCGGGAGGGCTTCACCACGACGGGCCTTGGCCTGCGCATACAACCGGCCCGCCCGATACGACGACCGCACCAAAGGACCCGCCATCACCCCCGCGAACCCCATCGCCTCCGCCGCCCCCGCATGCTCCACGAACTCCTCCGGCTTCACCCACCGATCCACCGGATGATGCCGCGGCGACGGACGCAAATACTGGGTGATGGTGAGGATCTCGCACCCCGCCTCCACCAGGTCCCGCATCGCCGGACCCACCTCGTCCGGCGTCTCACCCATCCCCAGGATCAGATTCGACTTCGTCACCAGACCGGCCGCACGAGCCCGGGTAATAACCTCCAACGACCGTGCGTACCGGAAACCCGGACGGATCCGCTTGAAAATCCGCGGCACCGTCTCCACATTGTGCGCCAGCACCTCCGGGCGTGCGCTGAACACCTCCGCCAGCTGCGCCGGATCGGCGTTGAAATCCGGGATCAGCAACTCCACCCCGGTACCCGGATTCAGCTCATGGATCTGCCGGACCGTCTCCGCATACAACCACGCGCCACCGTCATCGAGATCATCCCGCGCGACACCGGTGATCGTCGAATACCGCAGGCCCATCGCCTGCACCGACTCCGCCACCTTCCGCGGCTCGGTACGATCCAGCTCAGCCGGCTTACCCGTGTCGATCTGACAGAAATCACACCGCCGCGTGCACTGATCACCCCCGATCAGGAACGTCGCCTCACGATCCTCCCAGCACTCATAAATATTCGGGCAGCCCGCCTCCTCACACACCGTGTGCAAACCCTCACGACGGACCAAGCCCTTCAACTCCGTGAACTCAGGCCCCATCCGCACCCGCGTCCTAATCCACGACGGCTTCTTCTCAATCGGCGTCTCACTGTTACGGACCTCCAACCGCAACAACTTCCGCCCCTCAGGCGCCGCGCTCATCGGGAGAGGTCCGCGTACAGCGGGTGCTTCTTGGCCAGCAACGCGACCCGGCTGCTCAACGCCTGCCGCACGGACTCGTCGAAATCGGGTTTGAGCGCCTCGGCGATCACGTCGGCGACCTCGGTGAAGTCTTCGGCCTCGAAGCCACGCGTGGCCAGCGCCGGGGTGCCGATGCGCAGGCCGGAGGTGACCATCGGCGGGCGCGGGTCGAACGGCACCGCGTTGCGGTTGACCGTGATGCCCACCGAGTGCAGCCGGTCCTCGGCCTCCTGGCCGTTGAGCGCGGAGCCGACCAGGTCGACCAGCACCAGGTGCACGTCGGTGCCGCCGGTGAGCACCCGCACGCCCGCCTCGGCGCAGTCCGAACGCGACAGCCGGTCGGCCAGGATCCGCGAGCCGGCCAGGGTCCGCTCCTGCCGCTCGCGGAACTCCTCGCTCGCGGCGATCTTCAACGCCACGGCCTTCGCCGCGATCACGTGCTCCAGCGGTCCGCCCTGCTGGCCGGGGAACACCGCCGAGTTGATCTTCTTCGCCAGCTCCTCGCGGCACAGGATCAGGCCGCCGCGCGGGCCGCCGAGGGTCTTGTGCGTGGTGGTGGTGACGATGTCGGCGTACGGCACCGGCGACGGGTGCAGCCCCGCGGCCACCAGGCCGGCGAAGTGCGCCATGTCCACCATCAGCCGCGCGCCGGCCAGGTCGGCGATCCGGCGGAACTCGGCGAAGTCGAGCTGGCGCGGGTAGGCCGACCAGCCGGCGATGATCAGCTTCGGCCGGTGCTCGAGCGCCAGCCGCTCGATCTCGGCCAGGTCGACGATCCCGGTTTCCCGGTCGACGT
This sequence comes from Amycolatopsis sp. PS_44_ISF1, assembly GCF_032335455.1. Classification (NCBI taxonomy): domain Bacteria; kingdom Bacillati; phylum Actinomycetota; class Actinomycetes; order Pseudonocardiales; family Pseudonocardiaceae; genus Amycolatopsis; species Amycolatopsis sp. PS_44_ISF1. The sequence continues at coordinate 530,411 of NZ_JANUXO010000004.1, forward strand.
GGTAGGCGACCACGGTGTACAGCTTGCCGGAGAAGTTTATCTTCATCCCGTGGGTCAGGTGCCCGCCGTGCGCGAGGTCGAGGCCGAGGATCGTGTCCCCCGGCTTCAGCACCGACACCATGGCCGCCGCGTTGGCCTGGGCGCCCGAGTGCGGCTGTACGTTCGCGTGCTCGGCCCCGAACAGCGCCTTGGCCCGGTCGATGGCGAGCTGCTCGATGACGTCGACGTGCTCGCAGCCGCCGTAGTACCGGCGGCCCGGGTACCCCTCGGCGTACTTGTTGGTCAGCACCGAGCCCTGCGCCTCGAGCACGCCCACCGGCGCGAAGTTCTCGGAGGCGATCATCTCCAGCGTGGACTGCTGGCGGTCCAGCTCGGCCGCGACGGCGGTGGCGACCTCGGGGTCCACGACCGACAGCGGGGCGTCGAAAGTCGTCATCAGTTCTCCTGGGTGAGCGCGGCGTAGGCGGCGGCGTCGAGCAGCTCGGGGGTGTCCCCGGTCAGGCGCACCTTCAGCAGCCATCCTTCGGTGTAGGGGTCGGAGTTGATCACCTCGGGGGTGTCCGATGTGGTCTCGTTCACCTCGACCACCTCACCGCTGACCGGCGAGTACAGCTCGCTGACCGACTTGGTCGACTCGACCTCGCCGAACACCTCGCCGGCGGTCACCGGCTCGCCCGCCGCGGGCAGCTGCACGAACACGATGTCACCGAGCGATTCCGCCGCGAAGGCGGTGATGCCCACGGTGGCCACGCCGTCCTCGACGTTCAGCCACTCGTGTTCCTTGGTGTAGGACAGGTTCTGGGGGATGCTCATGGGTACCTTCGGGCTTTCAGGCTCGGGAGTAGAAGGGCAGGGAGACGACCTCGACGGGCTCGATCCTGCCCCTGATGTCGACGGAAAGCTTCGTACCAGGCTCGGTGTACGCCCGATCGACGTACGCCATGGCGATCGGGTAGCCCAGCGTCGGCGACAGCGCGCCACTGGTCACCGTGCCGACCTCGAGGCCCACCGCCGGGTCGTTTCCGACGTCGCCGGAAAGCAGACGATAGCCGTGACGCGGCGCCCGCCGCCCGGCGCCACGCAGGCCCACGCGCACCCGCGGAACGTCCGCCTTGGCCAGCTCCTCCAGCGCCGCGCGACCGACGAAGTCACCCGGCTTCTCGAACTTCACCACGCGTCCCAGCCCGGCCTCGAACGGGCTGAGCCGGAGGCTGAGCTCGTTGCCGTACAACGGCATCCCGGCTTCCAGCCGCAGGGTGTCGCGGCAGGCCAGCCCGGCCGGGACCAGCCCGTGCGGCTCCCCGGCCTCGGTCAGGATCCGCCACACCGAAGGCGCCTCCTCGGCCGGCACGTACAGCTCGAAGCCGTCCTCGCCGGTGTAGCCGGTGCGGGCCAGGAGCACGTCGTGCCCCTTCACCACGGCCGGCACGCTGGCGTAGTACTTCAACGAGTCCAGGTCCGCGTCGGTCACCGCGCGCAGGATCTCCACGGCCTTCGGGCCCTGGACCGCGAGCAGCGCGGTTCCGGCCGAACGGTCGTCCACCACCGCGTCGAACCCGGCCACCCGCTCGGCCAGCGCCGCCGCGACCACGTCGGCGTTGCCGGCGTTGGCGACCACCAGGTACTCCTGATCGGCCAGCCGGTAGACGACCAGGTCGTCCAGCACCCCGCCGTCGGCGTCGCAGATCATCGTGTACCGCGCCCGGCCCGGCTTGACCCCGGAGAGGTTGCCGACCAGGGCGAAGTCGAGCACGTCGGCGGCCTGCGGGCCGCGGACGTGGATCTCGGCCATGTGCGAGAGGTCGAACAGGCCCGCCGCCTCGCGCACGGCCTTGTGCTCGGCCAGCTCACTGGCGTAGCGCACGGGCATCGACCAGCCGGCGAAGTCGGTGAACAGGGCGCCGAGTCCCTTGTGGACCTCGTGCAGGGACGTCTCTTTCGACACGGATCAGCCTTCGTAAGCGTTGAGGGGCGGGCAGGAGCAGACGAGGTTGCGGTCGCCGCGGGCGCCGTCGATGCGGCGGACCGGCGGCCAGTACTTGTTCTTGCGCGACACCCCGGCCGGGTACACCGCCAGCTCCCGGTCGTAGTCCGCGGCCCACTCCCCAACCAGGGCCTCCGCGGTGTGCGGGGCGCCGCGCAGCGGGCTGGACCCGGCGGTCCACCGGCCGGCCGCGACCTGGTCGATCTCACCGCGGATGGCGATCATGGCCGCGATGAACCGGTCGATCTCGCCCAGGTCCTCGCTCTCGGTGGGCTCGACCATCAGCGTGCCGGCCACCGGGAACGACATGGTCGGGGCGTGGAAGCCGTAGTCGATGAGCCGCTTCGCGACGTCGTCGACGGTCACGCCGGTCTCCTTGGTGATCCCGCGCAGGTCGAGGATGCACTCGTGGGCGACCAGCCCGTCCTGTCCGGTGTAGAGCACCGGGAAGTGCGGCGACAGGCGCGAGGCCACGTAGTTCGCGGCGAGCACCGCGACCTCGGTGGCCGTGGTCAGGCCGGGGCCGCCCATCATCCGGACGTAGGCCCAGGAGATCGGCAGGATCGAGGCCGAGCCGTAGGGCGCGCCGCTGATCGGGCCGACCCCGGTGGCCGGGCCCGCCTGGTCCAGCAACGGGTGGTTCGGCAGGTACGGCGCGAGGTGCGCGCGCACCGCGACCGGGCCGACGCCCGGTCCGCCGCCGCCGTGCGGGATGCAGAAGGTCTTGTGCAGGTTCAGGTGCGAGACGTCGCCGCCGAACTCGCCCGGCTTGGCCAGGCCCAGCAGGGCGTTGAGGTTCGCACCGTCCACGTAGACCTGGCCGCCGCCGTCGTGCACGATCTTCGCCAGCCGCTCGATGCCGTGCTCGTAGACGCCGTGCGTGGACGGGTAGGTGACCATGATCGCCGCGAGGGTGTCGCGGTGGGCGTCCACCTTGGCCTGCAGGTCGGCCAGGTCGACGTTGCCCTCCTCGGTGCACTTGACCACGACCACGCGCATGCCCGCGAGCACCGCGGAGGCGGCGTTGGTGCCGTGCGCGGACGACGGGATCAAGCAGACTTCGCGCTCGGGCTGGCCGTTCGCGTGGTGGTAGCCGCGGATGGCGAGCAGGCCCGCCAGCTCGCCCTGGCTGCCCGCGTTGGGCTGCAGCGACACCTGGTCGTATCCGGTGACCTCGGCCAGCCAGCCGGAAAGCTGCTCGACCAGCACGTGGTAGCCCTGGGCGTCCTCGGCGGGCGCGAACGGGTGGATGCCCGCGAACTCGCGCCAGCTGATCGGCTCCATCTCCGTGGTGGCGTTGAGCTTCATCGTGCACGAGCCGAGCGGGATCATGCCGCGGTCGAGCGCGTAGTCCTGGTCGGACAGCCGGCGCAGGTACCGCAGCATCGCGGTCTCGGAGCGGTGCGTGCTGAACACCTCGTGGCCCATGAAGCCGCTCTCGCGCACGATGCCGTTCGGCAGCGCGGTGGCGCCGGCCCATTCCGCGTCCACGCCGAACGCGCGGAGCACCTTCGCGATCGTGTCCGGGCGGGTGACCTCGTCGCAGGCGATGCGCACGTGGTCCTCGTCGACGTGGCCGAGGTTGATCCCGGCCTCGCGCGCGGCGGCGTGCACCTGGGCGGCGCGGCCCGGGACGTTCGCCACGACCGTGTCGAAGAACGACTCGTGCGCGACCTCGACCCCACCGGCACGCAGCGCGTCCGCGAGACCCGCGGCCAGCCCGTGCACGCGGTTCGCGATGGCCTGAAGGCCGTCCGGGCCGTGGTAGACCGCGTACATCGCGGCGAGCACGGCCGGCAGCACCTGCGCGGTGCAGATGTTCGACGTCGCCTTCTCCCGGCGGATGTGCTGCTCCCGCGTCTGCAACGCGAGCCGGTACGCGAAGCTGCCGTCGGCGTCCACCGAGACGCCCACGAGCCGGCCGGGCAGCGAGCGCTCCAGCCCGGCGCGCACGGCCAGGTACCCGGCGTGCGGGCCGCCGTAGCCGAGCGGCACGCCGAACCGCTGGGTCGAGCCGGCCGCCACGTCGGCACCGAACTCGCCCGGCGAAGTGATCAGGGTGAGCGCCAGCAGGTCCGCGGCCACGGTGTACAGCGCGCCCGCGGCCTTCGCGGCCTCCGAGACGGCCTGGTAGAACCCACGGCCCCGCAGCACGCCGGACGCCCCCGGGTACTGCACGACCACGCCGAAGAACTCCTCCGGCAGCCCGGTCAGCAGATCGCGCACCTGCACGTCGATGTCCAGCGCGGCGGCGCGCGTGCGCACCACCGCGATGGTCTGCGGCAGGCACTCGGCGTCGAGCACGACGACGTTGGACTTGGACTTCGAGGACCGGCGCATCAGCGTCACGGCCTCGGCCACCGCGGTCGACTCGTCCAGCAGCGAGGCGTTCGCGGTGGTCAAGCCGGTGAGGTCGGCGACCATGGTCTGGAAGTTCAGCAGCGCTTCGAGCCGCCCCTGCGAGATCTCCGGCTGGTACGGCGTGTACGCGGTGTACCAGGCCGGGTTCTCCAGCACGTTGCGGCGGATCACGCCCGGGGTGACGGTGTCGGAGTAGCCGAGACCGATCATCTGCGTCATCGGGCGGTTCAGCGCCGCCAGTGCGCGCAGCTCGGCGGTCGCCTCTTCTTCGCTGGCGGCCGCGGGCAGGTCCAGCTCGCGGGTGGCCCGGATGGCCGAGGGCACCGCCGCGCCGACCAGGGCGTCCAGGCTCGCGTACCCGGTTTCGGCGAGCATCTTGGCCCGCTCGGACTCGGACGGCCCGATGTGGCGGGCGTCGAAGGGGGTGGAGGTGATGGGAGCTCCTCGGGACGGGCACCGGGCGCAGCGGTGCACTGGGAACTCCCCCTCTGTCATGGGCACCTGAGAGTTTCACCGCGCACAGCACGGCTTTCACCTTGGGTGAGGCGCGGGTGCGCCTGCTTTCCAGAGTGGCCTCGCGCGAAGCGGTAGTGGGTACCTGAGAGATTCCGGGGAGTTTGCTCCTTCGGTGCCCCATGGTTTGACTGGGGGCTCTCCCGCTCCGGCTCGAACGGCCCGGTATTCAGTTGTGCATTCAATCGTGCGGCGATGCAGTTGTGGGGGTGCTGCGGTGCGGTCACCGTACCTGCCCCTTCGCGCGTCAGTCTACCCGTCTCGGCCTACGCCACACCTCGGCCGCACCCCCGGGCCCCGCGTCACAGCGGGGTCACGTACGCACCCGAGATCCCGCCGTCCACCAGGAACTGCGAAGCGGTGATGAAGCTGGCGTCGTCGCTGGCCAGGAAGGCCACCGCGGCGGCGATCTCCTCGGGCTCGGCGAACCGGCCGACCGGCACGTGCACCAGCCGCCGGGCCGCGCGCTCCGGGTCCTTGGCGAACAGCTCCTCGAGCAGCGGGGTGTTCACCGGGCCCGGGCACAGCGCGTTGACCCGGATGTTCTCCCGCGCGAACTGCACGCCCAGCTCGCGGCTCATCGCCAGCACGCCGCCCTTGGACGCGGTGTAGGAGATCTGCGAGGTCGCCGCGCCCATCACCGCGACGAACGAGGCGGTGTTGACGATCGAGCCCCGGCCCTGGCGCCGCATGTGCGCCAGCGCGGCCTTGCAGCACAGGTAGACCGAGGTCAGGTTGACCCGCTGGACCCGCTCCCAGGCCTCGATGCCGGTGGTCAGGATCGAGTCGTCGTCCGGCGGCGAGATGCCGGCGTTGTTGAACGCCACGTCGACCGAGCCGTATCGCTGCACGGCCGTGGCGAACAGGGCCTCGACCTGCTCGGCGTCGGTGACGTCGGTCGCCACGAACAGGCCGCCGACCTCGTCCGCGGCCGCCTGCCCCGGCTCCGGCGCGAGGTCGCCGATCACGATCTTCGCGCCCTCGCTCGCCAGCCGCCGCGCCGAGGCGAGCCCGATGCCGCTCGCGCCGCCGGTGATCACCGCGACGCGGCCTTCGAAACGCTGCACCATCTCTTCGCCTACTCTCCCGTGCTCAGGAAAACGTTCTTGGTCTCGGTGAACGCGGCCGCGGCGTCCGGGCCCAGCTCGCGGCCGAGCCCGGACTGCTTGAACCCGCCGAACGGCGTCCAGTACCGCACCGAGGAGTGCGAGTTCACCGACAGGTTGCCCGCCTCGATCCCGCGCGCGACGCGGAAGGCCCGCCCGACGTCGCGGGTCCAGATCGAGCCGGACAGGCCGTACTCCGTGCGGTTCGCCATCCGCACGGCGGCGGCCTCGTCGGTGAACGGGACCACCGCGACCACCGGCCCGAAGATCTCGTCGGCGGCGAGCGGGTCGGCCAGGTCCGGCGGGGTGACCACGGTCGGCGCGAACCAGTACCCCGGCCCGTCCGGCGCGCGGCCGCGGAAGGCGACCGGGGTGTCCCCGGTGACGTAGGAGGAGACCTTCGCGTGGTGCGCGGCCGAGATCAGCGGGCCCATCTCGGTCTGCTCGTCGCCCGGATCGCCGACCACGACCCCGCGCACGGCCGGTTCGAGCAGCTCCATGAACCGGTCGTACACACCGGACTGGACCAGGATCAGCGAACGGGCGCAGCAGTCCTGGCCCGCGTTGTCGAACACCCCGTACGGCGCGGTGGCGGCGGCCTGCTCCAGGTCGGCGTCGGCGAACACGACGTTCGCGTTCTTCCCGCCCAGCTCCAGCGTCACCCGCTTCACCTGGGCCGAGCAGCCCGCCATGATCTGCTTGCCGACCTCGGTGGAGCCGGTGAACACGACCTTGCGCACGCTCCGGTGCTCGACGAACCGCCGGCCGACCACGGAGCCCTGGCCCGGCAGCACCTGGAAGACGTCCTCGGGGAGGCCGGCTTCGCGGGCCAGCTCGGCCAGCCGCAGCGCCGTCAGCGGGGTCAGCTCGGCCGGTTTGAGCACCACGGTGTTGCCGGCGGCGAGCGCGGGCGCGAACCCCCAGCCGGCGATCGGCATCGGGAAGTTCCACGGCACGATCACCCCGACCACGCCCAGCGGCTCGTGGAAGGTGACGTTCACCCCGCCCGGTACCGGGATCTGCTGCCCGATCAGGCGTTCCGGGGTGGCCGAGTAGTAGTTCAGCACGTCGCGGACGTTGCCCGCCTCCCACCGCGCGTTGCCGATGGTGTGCCCGGAGTTGGCCACCTCCAGCCGCGCGAGGTGCTCGAGGTCCCCCTCGACGGCGTCGGCGGACCGGCGCAGCAGCCGCGCCCGGTCCCCCGGGGCCACGTCCCGCCAGGCCGGGAAGGCCGCCTGCGCCCGGGCGATGGCCGCGTCGGTCTCCTCGGCGCTGGTCTGCGCGACCGTCCGCACCACCTGCTCGGTGGCGGGGTTGACCACGTCGAACCCCCCCGACGGGCGCTTTCCCGCGGAGGCGGAATCAGACATCGCCGACGCACTCTTTCCCGCGGAGGCGGAATCGGGCACCGCCGACGCACTCCTTCCCGCCGAGGCGGGATCGGGCACTGCCATCACTTCTCCCTCGCTGCTTCGACCAGGGCCTGGAACAGCCGGACGTCGTCGGTGTCCTGCTCCGGGTGCCATTGGACGCCGAGCAGGAAGCCCGCGCCCGCCAGTTCGGCCGCCTCGATCGTGCCGTCGGCCGCGTGCCCGGTGGCGATCAGCCCGTCGCCGAGCCGGTCGATCGCCTGGTGGTGGTAGCACAGGGTTTTCGTCTCCGGACCGAGGATCGCGGCCGCCCGGCTGCCCTCGGTGAGCGAGACGGCGCCGGGTCCGAAGACCGCGGGCGCGGGCTGGTGCGCGGTGTCCCCGACGGTCTCCGGCAGGTGCTGCACCAGCGTCCCGCCGAGCGCGACGTTGATCACCTGCAGGCCGCGGCACACCCCGAGCACCGGCACGTCCGCCCGTCGCGCGGCGGCGAGCAGACCGAACTCGAAGGCGTCGCGCCCGGGCCGGGAGCGGGTGAGTGCGTGGGGATCGCGGCCGTACCGCGCCGGGTCCACGTCGGCGCCCCCGGTCAGCACCAGACCGTCCACAGTGGAGATCAGCCGGTCGTGCGCCGGGCTGACCGGCGGCAGCAGCACCGGGACGCCGCCCGCGGCCACCACGCAGTCGAGGTACACCCGGTGCAGCAGCGCGGCCTCGGTGTTCCAGGCCAGGAACCCGGCCTGCTCCAGGTAGCTGGTGAGGCCGATGACCGGGGCGCGGGTGGAAGCTTCAGAGCCGTTCGAAGCCACGGACCCGCTCCCAGTCGGTGACGGCCCGCTCGAACGCCTCCCGCTCGATCCGGGCGGCGTTCAGGTAGTGCTCCACCACGTCCTCGCCGAACGCGGCGCGCGCGATCTCGCTGGCCGCCAGCGTTTCGGCGGCCTCGCCCAGGGTGGCCGGCACGGTCGGCTTGGCCGAGGAGTAGGCGTTTCCGGTGAATTCCGGCTCCAGCGGCAGTGCGTGCTCGATGCCGTGCAGCCCGGCGGCGATCAGCGCGGCCACGGCCAGGTACGGGTTGACGTCGCCGCCCGGCACCCGGTTCTCCACCCGCAGGGATTCGCCGTGCCCCACCACGCGCAGGGCGCAGGTTCGGTTGTCGGTGCCCCAGGCGACGGCGGTCGGCGCGAAGCTGCCGGGCACGAACCGCTTGTAGGAGTTGATGTTCGGGGCCAGGAAGTAGGTCAGCTGGCGCAGCGCCGCCAGTTGCCCGGCGAGGAAGTGCTCCATCAGCGGCGTGAAACCGTGCTCGCCGTCGCCCGCCAGCACGGACCCGCCTTCGGCCGAGCGGAGGCTGATGTGGATGTGGCAGGAGTTGCCCTCGCGCTCGTCGTACTTCGCCATGAAGGTGAGGCTCTTGCCCTCCTGCGCGGCGATCTCCTTGGCGCCGTTCTTGTAGACGCTGTGGTTGTCGCAGGTGGTGAGCGCGTCGGCGAAGCGGAACGCGATCTCCTGCTGGCCCAGGTTGCACTCGCCCTTGGCCGACTCCGGGTACAGCCCGGCGCCCGCCATGTCGTTGCGGATGCGGCGCAGCAGCGGCTCGAGGCGCGCGGTGCCGAGCATGGAGTAGTCCACGTTGTACTGGTTGGCGGGCTTGAGGCCGTGGTAGCGCTGGTCCCAGGCGGCCTCGTAGCTGTCGTCGAAGACGATGAACTCCAGCTCGGTGCCCACGAACGCGGCCAGCCCTCGCTCGGCCAGCCGGTCGAGCTGGCGGCGCAGCACCTGCCGCGGCGAGACGGCGACCGGCCCGCCCTGCACCCGCTCGACGTCGGCGAGCACCATCGCCGTGCCCTCCTGCCACGGCACCCGGCGCAGCGTGGCGAAGTCGGGCCGGAGCACGAAGTCGCCGTAACCGCTCTCCCACGACGAGATGGCGTACCCGTCGACGGTGTTCATGTCGACGTCCACGGCGAGCAGGTAGTTGCACGCCTCGGTGGCGTGGCCGGCCACCTCTTCGAGGAAGTACTCGGCCGAGCAGCGCTTGCCCTGGAGCCGGCCCTGCATGTCGGTGATCGCCACGAGCACGGTGTCGATCGCGCCCGCCTCGACCTGCTCCCGGAGCGCCTCGAGGGTGAGGAAGCCACGCCTGCTTGCCATCGCACCGTCCAAAGGTTTGGATCCGATCCTTTGCGGGTTCTTCCTACCGGGTCGTCCCGGTGAGGTCAATCCAGTCAAAGGTACTTTTTTGAGCCATTGAACTTCTGCCGTGTATGTCCGGGTTGCCCGGCTGAGAAGAATCTGTGAATCGTGGTGGAATGGGACCAAACTCGCCCTCACTGGCGTTGTACGGGGCAAGAGAGGTGAGAGGGATGACAGAAGCATTCACGCAGACCACGGCGGGCCGGGCCCAGGCCCGGCCCCAGCTCCCGACCATGCCGACCGGCTGGCCGATCGGCTCCTACGAGTCCTACGAGCAGGCCCAGCTCGCGGTCGACCACCTCGCGAGCACGGACTTCCCGGTCACCGACGTGACGATCGTGGGCGTCCAGCCGATGCTGGTCGAACGCATCGCGGGCCGGATGACCTGGGGCAAGCTGCTCGGCAGCGCGGCCGCGTCCGGTGCGGTGTTCGGCCTGTTCCTCGGACTGGTCCTCAGCCTGATGAACCCGGGCGCCGGCCTGATCCCCATCCTGCTGGGCCTGGTCGCGGGCGTCGGCTTCAACCTGCTGTTCGGCGCCCTGGGCTACGCGGCGAACCGCAACAAGCGCGGTTTCGTCTCCCAGAGCCAGCTCGTCGCCCAGCGCTACGACGTGCTCTCCCAGCCCCGCAACGCGGAAAAGGGCCGTGCTCTCCTGGCCGACCTGTCGGCCCGCTCGGGCCTGCTGCACTGACGTTCACCCCTTGAGCCCGGGCCCCCGGTCCTGTGCCGGTGGCCCGGGCTTTCCGCTGCCCCCACTCGAGCGACTTCCGTCACCCACTGCCGACGCTGACCCTGTCGCCACGGCGCCGCTACCAGCGCCGTTCCCCCGGGGAGGCGGCAACCGTGCCCAGACCGCAGCACCGACCAGCACTCGTCCCGCCGCCGAGCGGCCGGGCACCCGGCTTCGACCACGCGTGCACCTGCATCGAGAAGCATGGGCGGCGCACCATCTGCCGCACCTGCGGAATGTCCTGCCACTGCCGGTGAGCCCCACCCGCCGCCGCGGGTTCAAGCCGACCTGCACCCACCGCTCGATCCCGTGGGAGGGCGCGCTCCCCCTCTGCGGCCGGCGTCCGTGCCTGTGGCGATGGTGGCGCCGGTACGGCCTTCCCGCCCTGGTCCTGATCCTCGCGCTGACCGTGTACTTCTCGATCGCCTACGGCCCACCGCCGTGCCCACCCGGCTGGGAACCCCTCGGCCTCGGCGATTGCGTCCGAAGGTGAGCAGCCCCGACCTCTGCTCCCCCGTTCCCGCGCGGCTCTACCTCGTGGGCGGAGCAGGACTGGCCGACGTGGCCGAAGCACTCGACGGGGTACTCGAAGGAGTCCCGGACGGAGTACGGGAGGGCACCGGGCTCGGCTTGGGGACGGCTGCCGCGAACGGGACGCCCGTCACCTCGTGGCAGTAGCCCCGGTAGCCGTTGTAGCCGTCGAGGTTGCCCCGCGAGTCCATCGTGCCCTGAACCAGCTGGGGGCGCGGGAAGCGGTTGTCCTCGCCGCGTCGGGCTTCCTCGCCGGTGTCCTGCTCGCAGCCGTAGCGGGTGATGGTGATCGGGCGGCCGTGTTCGTCGTACAGGTACACGTCGGTGAGCGGCTTGCCTTCGGTGTCGAACGCGTAGACGTTCTTCAGCTCCTCGGCGCCGTAGCGGAGCTGGTCGTTGCCGTACTGGTCCGAGGAGGAGTACGCGGTGGTGTACGGCGAGGTGCCCGACTGGCTCGAGAACGGGCCGGCCCGGTCGATCACCCGGCCGAACCCGCCGAGGCCGCCGCCGATCACGAAGGCCGAGATGGGGATCACGAGCCACAGCAGCCGGCGGTCGGCGCCGGTGCGCGGACCGGCCCAGACCACCGCGGCCGCCGCCGCGACCATGAACAGCAGCACCAGCAGCGAGTACGAGTGCCGTGCCATCATGAACAGCCCGAACGCCACCAGTACCACCGCGCACACCACCCACCACGCCGGTTTGAGCGAGCCGAGGTACTCCAGCGCACGGTTGCCCTTGTGGTCCTCGCGGTACTTGCGCGCGGTGTCCCGGACATACGCCGCTTCCGGCAGCGCGAGCACCGCTGCCACCCCGCGGCGGTGCAGGAACCACAGGCTCAGCGCGAAAACCGGCGCCAGCAGGAGCAGGGCCGCCAGCGGGGTCGCGTCGGCCGAGACCCCCGCGCCGAACGCGAGCAGCGCCAGCCCCGCGGCGCAGAACACCATGCCCCACAAGGCGAAGCGCGCCCCGAACAGGCCCTGGCCCCCGCTCGTCTTGAGCACCGCGGTCGCCGCTTCCTCACCCGGCGGCAACGGGTAGCCCCCGGACGACCGCAGTTCGGCGGCGTAGCTCTCCGGCGTGCCCAGCCGCTCGATCAGCGCCTCGACCCGGGCCGAAGCGCCCAGCTCCGTCTCCATTTCGGCCAGGTGCGGCCGGACGTCCTCCAGGATCTCTTCGACCTCCCCCGCGGGCAGGTCGGCGAGCGCGGTGCGGACCCTCGCCAGGTACACCCGCACAGCGGTGGGCTTCTCCGTACTCATGCTGCCTCCTGTGTCACTCGGGCCACCGGCCCCCGGCCGGTGGCGGTGCGGGTTCGCGGGGCCCGGTGAGGACTTCGCGCGCTCAAGCCGCCTCCCCCAGCAGATCGTTCATCGTCGACGCGAAGCTCTGCCACGTCTTCCCCGATTCGGCGAGCCGCGTCCGGCCCGGCTCGTTCAGGCTGTAGTACTTGCGGTGCGGGCCTTCCTCGCTCGGCACCACGTACGAGGTCAACAGCCCGGCCTTGTACAGCCGGCGCAGCGTCCCGTACACCGACGCGTCGCCCACTTCCTCCAGGCCGGCCACGCGAAGCCTTCGCAGCACGTCGTAGCCGTACCCGTCCTCTTCGCGCAGCACCGCCAGCACCGCCAGGTCCAGCACTCCCTTGAGCAGCTGACTGATCTCCACGACGCCCTCCAGTCCTACGCTTGAAACGGTACCACGCATAGCGCAGTAGTGCGCACAGCGGAGCCCCGATGGAGACCTGCTGACGCCTCAGGCCGTGACGCCCAGCTCCCGCTGGGCCTCGCCGCGAACCTGGCGCACCACCGCCGAATGCCGCCACGCCCGCGTCACCCGCACCAGCCAGGCCGCCTCGGCCAGGACGTCCGCGTCGACGGGCTCGCCGGCCGGTCCTTCGGCGTCGTCGGGCTGGTAACGGTGTCCCGCTTCGCTCGCAACGAGGGCGGCGGCCAGCGCCGCGGCTTCAGTGGTCACCACCAGGTCCGCCGCCGGCACCCCCGAGCGCCGCGCGAGCGCCTCCACCCGCGCGGGCAGGTGCGGGTCGAAGTACGGGCGCAGCGCGAGGTGCCCGTCGCGAATTTCGATCACGCGGCGGTACAAGGCGAACTCGACCCCGCCGTACCCACGCGCCGGATCGAGGGCGATTCCCGGCACGGCGTCGCGCAGGACTGTCCACAGTGGCTCGATCCGCCGGTAGCCGCGGTACGCGCGCAGCCAGCGCACCGGCGCGGCGAGGGACGGCCCCCACGCCGACAGCGTCGCACCCGCCACCGACAGCACCACACACGCCGCGCCCAGCACCGCCGACGGCAGGTCGTCCGTCGCGTCGACGCGGCCGATCCGCATGACTGTGCGGAGGTCGTCAAGGTCCCACAGCGTCCACGCCACCGCCGCGACCACGCCCGAGAAGATCAGCCACAGCCCCAGCCGAAGCGAACCTCCCCGGGCGCGCGAGGCGAAGCTCGCGAAGGTCACCGCCAGCAGGACCAGGCTCGGCACGCCGTAGAGGATGAACACCACCTCGTACGCGAAGTAGTACGGCCGCCCCGCTGAGGCCGCGTACGTGTAGGCGCCGGACCGGACCGGCGAGGCCCGGACGAACAGCACGGCCTCCGCCAGCAGCGCCACCCACGTCACCACCGCGTGCCAGCCGAGCTTCGCGCCGTCGCCCAGGCGCATCGAGCGAGCGAAAGCGACGGTGAACCCGATCGCGCCGATCTTCAGCGCGTCGCCGGCGAACGTCGCGAACTGGGCGTACCACGGCGAATGCCCGGTCAGGGCGTCCATCGCGGCCGTGCTCACGGTGATCCCCAGCGCGATGCAGATACCGAAGCCGGACAGGTACCAGAGCCGTTTCGCCGGCTGGTCGCGCCCGGCCTCCAGCAGCTTGGCGCTGAAACCGGCGAACCCGAGCACGCAGGCCAGGTACGCCAGGGTCTCGCTCACGGGTGGTGGCGGCGCGGCTTGCCGCCGAACAGGTTGTCCATCCGGGCCATCCCACCGGCGAAGCCGCTGCTCTCGTCGGCCTCGACCGCCGGCCGGGAGCCCGAGCCGCGGGCCACGCGCTGCGCGATGAGCGACGCGACCAGCTCGGCTTCCTGTTCTTCGACCGCCGTGTACGTGGTCCGGCCCAGCACCCGGCGGACGAGCTCCGCCGGCAGGCTGGGCATCAGCCGGCGGCCGATGGCGGAATCGATGGCCGCGCCGTCCGCGCCCGCGTCGGAGCCGAGGTGACCGCACAGCAGGTGCCCGACCTCGTGCAGCAGGATGTGCCGTCGGTGCAGTGCCGTGGTGTTCGTCGGGTAGAGGAGGTAATCGGCTCGCTCGGTGCTCATCAGCAGACCGCAGGGCCCGCCCGACGGGGTGTTCACCGGCATCAGCTCGATGGGCCGGCCCCGTTCGGCGGCGATGCCCGCCACGAAGCGCTCGGAGTCGAACGGCTCGGGCAGCGCGGCCGTCTCGGCCAGCCGGCGACACCTCCGCCACAGCTGCTCACGCTGCCGGTCCGGCACCGTTCAGCCCTCCTTCTGCGCACCGCCGCGGCCGGCCTCCCTCCGCGCGATCGCGTCGATCATGTCGCTGATCGTGTCGAGCCCGTCGGACGAGAGCGTGACCGCGCGCAGGGCCACGTCGCGGACCCCGGCGTCGCGCAGCGCACCCAGGAGGGCCAGCTCCTCGGCGATCTTCACGCTCTGCTCGTCGTCGAAGAAGTATGCCGGAGGCACGCCGAAGAACTGGGCGAGAGCCTCGAGATGACGCTTCGTGGGATTGTCGCGACGCCCCGTGCGCAGTTGCCAGAGGTAGGTGGTGGAGAAGCTCTCCCCCGTCGCCTCCCGGCAGGCGCGGGCCACCTCCTCGTGGCTGTACTGCTCACGGTCGGGCCGGCGCACCACGTGGAACAACTGATCGATCTTGCCGGAAAGCGAAGTCTTGCCGGACTCCGTGGCCACCATGCCCCGCCCCCTTCTGCTGCCATTCATCCTAGTTTACGTCCTCGGCGAATGCATCAACGCGAGCTGCGCGGCCTCGGCTGACAGCGTGGGCAGGAGTAGGAGGAGCGGTTCATGAACGGTTCGCGGCGGATCGCCGTCCCGCACCGGCGGCACGGCAGCCCTTCCTGGCCGTACGCGTCGAGCGAGCGGGAGAAGTACCCCGACTGCCCGTTCACGTTGACGTACAACGCGTCGAACGAGGTACCCCCGGCCTGCAGCGAGGAGTCCATCACCTCGGTGGCCGCCGTGACCAGCGCGCGGCCCTGCGCGGCGGTGAGCTTGTCCGCCGGCCGCGAACCGTGCAGCTTCGATCGCCAGAGCGCCTCGTCGGCGTAGATGTTGCCCACCCCGGACACGAGCGTCTGGTCCAGCAGCGCGCGCTTGATCTCCGTGCGCCGCGAGCGCAGCGCCCGCGCGGCCGCCGCCGGATCGAACCTCGGGTCCATCGGGTCGCGCGCGATGTGCGCGATGGTGCCGGGCAGCCGCTCGTCGTCGTCGGTCACCAGCTCGTCGAGGGCCAGCCCGCCGAACGTGCGCTGGTCGACGAACCTCAGCTCCGGCCCGTCGTCGGCGAACCGGAAGCGCACGCGCAGGTGCTTCTCGTCCGGCGCGCCCTCGGGCTGCACCAGCATCTGGCCGCTCATGCCGAGGTGGGCCAGCACGGCCTCGCCGTCGGAGAGCTCCAGCCACAGGTACTTCCCGCGGCGGCGGGCGGCCTCGATGCGCACTCCGGCGAGCCGGCCGGTGAAGTCCTCGGCCCCCGGCCCGTGCCGCCGGATGGCGCGCGGGTGCAGCACTTCGACCTTGCTCACGGTGCGGCCGGCGGCGTGGGCCTGGAGGCCGGCGCGGACGACCTCCACCTCGGGTAGTTCAGGCATGGTGTCATTCTGCCCGCCGGGTGCGACAGTTCCGGAGCGGGCGCCGTCACTACGCTCTCCGGTATGGCTGAGGAAAGCGGACTGAGCGGCAAGCGGGTACTGGTGACGGGCGGGACCCGCGGGATCGGGCTGGCGGTGGTGCAGGGGTTCGCCCGGGCGGGCGCGAC
The DNA here is from genome assembly GCF_032335455.1 of Amycolatopsis sp. PS_44_ISF1. Classification (NCBI taxonomy): domain Bacteria; kingdom Bacillati; phylum Actinomycetota; class Actinomycetes; order Pseudonocardiales; family Pseudonocardiaceae; genus Amycolatopsis; species Amycolatopsis sp. PS_44_ISF1. The sequence continues at coordinate 546,243 of NZ_JANUXO010000004.1, forward strand.
CGTGCTGGCCAGCGCGCGCACCGAGGCCGAACTGCCCGACGGCGTCCGCTTCATCGCGGCCGACGCCCGAGACCCCGCGGACCTGACCCGCCTGGCGCGCGAGGCGGAGCGGCTGCTCGGCGGCGTCGACGTGCTGGTCGACAACGTCGGCACGAGCAAGGCCCACCTCGAAGGCCCGTTGTCGGCGGGCGACGAGGACTGGCTGGCCGCGCTGGAGACGAACCTGCTCAGCGCGGTCCGGCTGGACCGCGAGCTGGTGCCGGGCATGATCGAACGCGGCTCGGGGCTGGTGGTGCACGTGACGTCCACGGTGAACCGGTTTCCCCAGCCCTTCGGCGTGGACTACGCCGCTTCGAAGGCGGCGCTTTCGACGTACAGCAAGACCTTGGCCACCGCGGTGGCGAGCAAAGGCGTGCGCGTCAACCGGGTGTCCCCCGGCCTGACCCGGACTCCGCTGGTCGAATCCGGACTCGCGGAAATGGCCGCGAAGGCGGGTATGGACTACGAAACGGCGAGAAGCGCCTTCATCGCGGCCATCGGCGGCATCCCGCTGGGCCGGCTCGGCGAGCCGGAGGAGATCGCCGCGATGGTGGTCTTCCTGGCCTCGGACGGCGCGAGCTACATCACCGGCAGCGAGCTGATCGTGGACGGCGGCCAGTTGCAGGTGGTCTGACCGGGGTCCGGACGGCAAACCCCCGCCGGCCCCCGCACCCGGTCCCGGAAACGCCGAAAGCCCGACGCGACCACCCGGGACCGGGAGTCGCATCAGGCGCGGCGGAAGAAACAGCGGCGGGGCTCAGCCTTCGGTCGCGGGCCGGCCCTGGCTTTCGCCCTCGGTGCTCAGCTCCGCGGAAAGCGCCTGCCAGGCCGTCTCGGCCGCTTTTTGCTCGGCTTCCTTCTTCGTGGTGCCGGAACCGTGGCCCAGGGGACGGCCGCCGATGAACACCGTGGCCGTGAACTCCTTGCGGTGGTCCGGTCCGGTGTCTTCGACGCGGTACTCGGGCACGCCGCGCCCGGCCGACGCCGTGAGCTCCTGCAGGCTGGTCTTCCAGTCGAGGCCCGCGCCGCGCAGCGGGGCCTCGGCGAGCAGCCCGTCGAACAGGTGGTGCACCAGCTTGCGGGCGATCTCGATCCCGTGCGCCAGGTACACCGCGCCGATCACGGCCTCGAGGCCGTCGGCCAGGATGCTCGCCTTGTCGCGGCCACCGGTCAGCTCCTCGCCCTTGCCCAGCAGCAGGTGCGCGCCGAGACCACCCTCACCGAGGGCGCGGGAGACACCGGCCAGCGCGTGCATGTTGACCACGCTGGCCCGCAGCTTCGCGAGCTGCCCCTCGGGCAGGTCGGGGTGCGTGGTGTAGAGGTGGTCGGTGACGACCAGCCCCAGCACCGCGTCGCCCAGGAACTCGAGCCGCTCGTTCGGCGGCAGGCCACCGTTCTCGTAGGCGTACGAGCGATGGGTCAAGGACAGCCGAAGCAGCTCGGGGTCGATTTCGACCCCGAGCGCTTCGAGCAAGGATGCGGGATCCGCCGGTGCGCCACCGGTCGGCTTGCCCCCCATGTCCGGCTGCCCGATCAGGCGGGCTCGACGACCTGGCGGCCGTTGTGCTGGCCGCACGCTGGGCACGCGATGTGCTGGAGCTTGGGCTGGCGGCAGGCGCGGTTGGAGCAGGGCACCAGCTGAACCGGAGCCGCCTTCCACTGGCTGCGGCGGGAGCGCGTGTTGGATCGCGACATCTTCCGCTTCGGGACGGCCACGAGTAGATCTCCTTAAAACGGTCTGCTCGCGCCTGGCGAGCGAACTTTCTTCTCCCGGATCGAGCTGGACGCTCGTCAGGCTTGCTCTCCGGAGCCGTGCGCAGGCTTATCGCCCGCGTTCTCGTCGTCGAATCGATCAACGAGCGCGGCCCACCGAGGATCTATCTTCTCATGCCCGTGTCCGGGCTCGAGATCGGCCCACTTGACCCCGCATTCGGTGCACAGCCCGGCGCAGTCCTCCTGGCACAGCGGCGCGAGCGGGAGCGCCAGCACCACGGCGTCGCGGACGGTCGGCTCCAGGTCGATCCGGTCGTCGACCAGGCGGGGGATCTCGTCCTCGTCGGTGGTCTCCTCGGTGGCCGAGCCCGGGTAGGCGAACAGCTCGGTGAGGTCGACCTCGACCAGCTCGGTCACCGGGTCGAGGCAGCGGGCGCACGCGCCGTTCGCGGTGGCCGAGGCCGTCCCGCTGACCAGCACGCCTTCGACCACGGACTCGAGCAGCAGGTCCAGCTCGACGGCGGAGCCCGCCTCGATGGAAATCACGCCGGGCACGCCGAGCGCGACCTCGACCGGGACGGTGCGGCGCACCTCACGGCTGAGGCCGGCCCGCCGGCCCAGCTCACGGGTGTCGATCACCCAGGGGCTGCGGTCGTCGAGCTGCGCAGGCCGGTCCGGGTGCAAAGAGTTCTCAGACATCGGTGACCAGGGTACGCAAGGGTCCGCGGGCCCGTTCACGCTGGCCGGGCCCAGACCCCTGGCGAGGGCCCGCGCCGGTTTCCGACGGGGCCGGACCCGGTGGTCAGACCTGGTAGTCGTACAGCGTGGGACGCCCGCCGCCGCCGAGGTTGGCCGGGGAGCGCAGGTGGTTGCGGCCCGAGTCGACCGTCCGCAGGGTGGTCGCCAGCAGCTCGGAGAACTCCGCCAGCTTGCCGTCCACGTAGACGTCGCACTCGCCGCGCTGGCGCTCGGCCTCGGCGTGCGCCTCGTCCACGATGCGGGCCGACTCGGCGTGCGCGGCCTGCACCACCTCGGTCTGGGAGACCAGGCGGACCTGCTCGGCCCGGCCGTCCTCGATGGCGCGGTCGTAGGCGTCGCGCCCGGCCTGGATCATCCGCTCGGACTCGGCGCGGGAGCGCTCGGTCAGGTTCTGGTACTCGGCCTGCCCGCCGGCCACCATGCGCTCGGCCTCGTTGTGCGCGTCGCCCAGCATCTGCTCGGCGCGGTCACGGGCGTCGGCCAGGATGCGCTCGGCCTCCGCCGTCGCGTCGTTCAGCGTGCGCTCGGCTTCCGCGTTGGCCCCGGAGACGGTCTCGCCGGCCTCCTTGCGGGCCGCGTGCAGCACGTCGTCGCGCTTGTCGAGCACGTCCTGGGCGTCGTCGACCTCGCCCGGCAGGGCGTCGCGGACGTCGTCGAGCAGTTCGAGGACATCGCCACGGGGCACCACGCAACTGGACGTCATGGGCACCCCACGCGCCTCTTCGACGATCGTGACGAGCTCGTCGAGTGCCTCGAAAACCCGGTACACGGCCACTCCCTCAAGCAGAATTCCCCGTTCGCTGAGGTCCAGTCTGCCCGCTGCGGCGGCCGAACCGGTGAACGCGCGCCGGGCTGGGCGTGTCCTGTTCGCGCGGAAGACCGCCGGTGCCGCTCCGGGACGGCACCGGCGGACCGGCCGGGTCAGGAGTCGAGGTCGATCGCCTCGAACGTGGCGTAGTGGTCCGGGGTGTAGGCCAGCTCGCCGGCCTTGCCCCTGATCACGCGGTCGTCGGTGCCCACCGGGAACAGCTGGTAGTAGCCCGCTGCGCAGGCCGGGAGGACGCCCTCGCGGTTCTCGTAGGTGGTGCCGGTGGAAGCGCCGCCCTTGACCGTGTCCACGACCTTCTTCGCGGCCGCCGACAGGGTGGAGTAGCCGACCTCGGACAGCTTCGACAGGTCGCCGCAGGCCGCGGTGCTGCCGCCGCCGTCGACGTCGATCACGCTGAACGTCGCGTAGTGGTCGCCGGTGTAGAAGTACTCGCCGCCCCGCCCGGTGATGATCCGGCGCGTGCCGCGGTTGCTCGCGCCGGGCGTCGGCACGGTGTACTCGTGGTAGTACGAGGAGGCGCAGGACGGCAGGATGCCCTCGCGGTTGTCGAAGACGACGCCGTCGTTCTTCGGGTACGGGTACGGGCCACCCTTCTGGATCAGGTTGTACGTGGTCGTCGCCTCGGCCGGCAGCGAAAAAAGCGCCTTGTGCGAGAAGCCCGAGAGGTCACCGCAGGAGTTCTGCCGGACCGAGGCGGGCGAGGCGGACGCCGCCGGGCCGGCCGGGGTGGCCGGAGCGGCTTGCGCGGCCGTCGCGAACCCCAGGAAACCGACCAGCAGTGCGAAAAGGACACCAGCTAAACGGGAACGATGGTTGGTCATTTTCGGACCGTAGCCCGATCGAATGGTCGCGGAGACACCACCAAGTGAACACTCAGGGCAGACGGCCGAAGTCCCGACGATGGTCGGCGCCCGATCGGGTGAGGTCGCCCGCCGGAGGGGCGGCCCGGAGGACCATACCGGGCTGCGGTCACGACGCCCGCAGGTCTGGGGTTGCTCGACCGATTCCGGGCGCTGCACGGTTTCCGGTCGATCGGCCGTGTTCCGGGCAGCTTCCCCGCGCTGTGCGACTACCCCCGCGCCGTGCGGCTTCTCGGAGCTAAGCAGCTTCCCGGAGCTGGGCAATTCCAGTGCCGGGCAGTCCTCCCGATGCCGGGCGGTTCCCACGGCGTCCGGCGGATCCGGTGGCCCGGCCGGTCAGCCCGCCTTCGGGAAGACCTGCTTGAGCCGCTCGAACACCACCGGCGGGACGAGGGCCTCGATGTCGCCGCCGAGGGCCGAGACCTCCTTCACCAGCGAGCTGGAGACGAATCCGTAGGCCGGGTTGTTGGCCATCAGCAGGGTTTCGAGCCCGGTGAGCTCGCGGTTCATCTGCGCCATCTGCAGCTCGTAGTCGAAGTCGCTGACCGAGCGCAGCCCCTTGGCCACGGCCACGATGTCGTTCTCGCGGCAGTAGTCCACGAGCAGGCCCTGCCACGAGTCGATGCGCACGTTGGGCAGCTTCGCGGTGATCAGGCGCAGCATCTCCATGCGCTCCTCGACCTCGAACAGGCCCTTCTTGCTCTTGTTCACCCCCACCGCCACGACGACCTCGTCGAAGAGGAGGGAGGCCCGCTCGATGATGTCGAGGTGTCCGTTGGTGGCCGGATCGTAGGAGCCGGGACAGACCGCACGCCGCATGCGGCGGACGCTACCAAGCCGGGCGGGCCCGCGCGCACCTCGTGACTACTGCGTCACACCCGAGGACCGGGCCTCGAATTCCGCCCAGTGCAGAGCGGTGTCGCCGTAACGCTTTTCACGCGTCGGCGTGAAGCCGGGGGGCCAGCCGGGCGCGCCGTCGCGAGCGGCCCGTTCGATCACCACCAGTGCGCCTTCGCCGAGCCAACCGCCTTCGCCGAGCGCGGTCAGCATTCGGCCGAGCGCCGTGGCGTCCACGGCGTACGGCGGGTCGGCCAGCACCAGGTCGAACGGCAGGGGCGCCGGAGCGGCGACCACGGCTTCGACCGGCGCCGCGCGCACGGTGCCGCCGAGACCCACGTCGGCGATGTTCCCGCGAAGCACGTCGGCCGCCCTCCGGTCGGCCTCGACGAACCACGCGTCGGCCGCACCTCGGGAGAGGGCTTCGAGGCCGAGGGCGCCGGAGCCCGCGTAGAGGTCGAGCACTCGCGCGCCGTCCAGCTCTCCCGCCACGTCCAGGGCGTTGAACAGGGCTTCCCGCACCCGTTCGGACGTCGGGCGGGTCCCTCGGGGCGGCACCTTCAGCCGCCGCCCGCCCGCCTTCCCGGCCACGATCCTCGTCACTCCCCCATCTTCGCCGAGTCCCGGGATGTGGTGTTGGGCAGGACGTGCTGAACCACGCGCGCGCAACGCGTAGAGTCGTCCTTCGCCTTGATGGGGCGATCGAGAGTCTTCGAGGAGCGATGCGTGTCCGAACCCCGGGTCAGGCGGGCTGAGATCGCCGTGGAGCAGGCGCACGTGGACCGGGTGTACACCCAGCTCGCGGCGCTGAAGGTCCAGGCCGAGGCGATGCGCACGAAGGGCTACGAAATCGGGCAGGGCGCCCAGCGCGAGGCCATCTTCGAGCAGGCGTCGATGCTCTTCGAGCGCGACATGATGGTCCACCACGCGAACCAGACCCTGCAGACGCTCGACGCGGAGTACGAGGGCCTGGTCTTCGGCCGGCTCGACCACCGCGACGGCGAGCTGGTCTACGTCGGCCGCCTGGGCATCCGCGACGCCGAGTTCGACAACCTGGTGACCGACTGGCGGGCCCCCGCCGCCGCCGCGTTCTACCAGGCCACGGCCGAGGAACCGATGGACGTGGTGCGCCGCCGCGTGATCCGCTGCTCCGGGTCGAGCGTGCTGGACGTGGACGACGACGTGCTGATCGCCGACGCCGTGCCCGAGGACATGCAGATCGTCGGCGAAGGTGCGCTGATGGCCGCGCTGGGCCGGTCACGCGGCGAGAAGATGCGCGACATCGTCGCCACCATCCAGAAGGAGCAGGACGAGGTGATCCGCGCGCCGTGGCGCGGGGTCACCGAGATCACCGGCGGGCCGGGCACCGGCAAGACGGCCGTGGCCCTGCACCGCGCGGCGTACCTGCTCTACCGCCACCGCCGTCAGCTGGGCGGCGCCGGCGTGCTCGTGATCGGGCCGTCCGGGGTGTTCACCTCCTACATCTCCCGCGTGTTGCCGTCGATGGGCGAGACGAACGTCGAGCTGCGCGCGCTCGGCGAAGTGCTGGACGGGCTCGAGGCGGTGCGTCAGGACAGCTCGCCGCTGGCCGCGGTGAAGGGCTCGCTGCGGATGCGGCGGGTGCTGCTGCGGGCGTTGCGTGACATCCCGCCGGAGGCGCCGGAGGAACTGCGGATGGTCTACCGCGGTGAGGTGCTGAAGCTCTCGGAGCGCGAGCTGGAGAAGGTACGCCGGAAGGCCCACACGCAGGGCGCGCCGCCGAACCGTTCGCGCGTACGGGTGGCGGAGCTGCTTCTGGACGCGTTGGCCACGAAGGCCGAGGGGTACGCGAAGGAGGACGGCCGTCAGTTCGACCGCGCCGACCTGGTCACCGACCTGGGCGAGCGCATCGAGTTCCACCGCTTCCTGGTCGTCTGGTGGCCGGTGCTGTACCCGGCGCAGATCCTGAAGTGGCTGGGCGAGGAGAAGCGCCTCGCGGCGGCGGCCAAGGGGGTGCTCAACCGCGGCGAGATCACCATGCTGGCCGCGGACCTCGCGGACCGCTCACGCGGCTGGTCGGTGGCCGACGTCGCGCTGCTGGACGAGCTGCGCGTGCTGATCGGCCCGGAGCCGAAGCGCCGCCGGCGCCAGACGGTGCTGGAAGCGGAGCCGGAGCGCCGCGGCGGAACCGGGGCGACCCACCGCCCGGAGCACTACGACGAGTACTCGCACGTGGTCGTGGACGAGTCCCAGGACCTCTCGCCGATGCAGTGGCGCATGGTCGGCCGCCGCGGCAAGTACGCGAGCTGGACCGTGGTCGGCGACCCGGTGCAGAGCTCGTGGCCGGACCCGGCCGAAGCCGCGTCCGCGCGCGAGCAGGCCTTCGGCCCCAAGACCGCCCACCGCCGCTACACGCTGCGCACCAACTACCGCAACTCCGCGGAGATCTTCGACCTGGCCGCGAAGGTGGTGGTCGGCCACGCGGAGGCCGGCGAACTGCCGCACGCGGTGCGTCGAACGGGCATCACCCCGGAGGTTCGCCCGGTCGAACGCGCGGGCATGGAGGCGGCGACGCAGGGCGCGGTGAAGGAGCTGATGGGCTCCGTCGAGGGCACTGTGGGCGTGATCACGGCGATGGCACGGGTGCCGGAGGTCACTTCCTGGTTCGCCGCCACCGCGGACGAGCGGCTGAAGGTGGTCGGCAGCCTGGACTCGAAGGGGCTGGAGTACGACGCGGTGGTCCTGGTCGAGCCGATGGAGCTGGTGACGGAGTCGACCACCGGGCGAAGGGTGCTGTACGTGGCGCTGACCCGGGCCACCCAGCAGCTCGTCGTGCTGGCCTCGAACCCGGACTGGCTGCCGGAGGGCTGAAGGCCGGGCGGGACCCGGACCGCTCCGGGAAGGGAACCGCCCCCTCGCGCGTTACGCCGACTGTGAGTTCCCTGCCTGACGTCCCGCTGTCCGTGCTCGACCTCGCCCCCGTCTCGGACGGGAGGGGGGTGGCCGAGACCCTGCGCAACACGCTCGACCTGGCCCGCCACGCCGAGCGGCTGGGCTACCACCGCTACTGGCTCGCCGAGCACCACAACATGCCGGGCATCGCGAGTTCGGCCACCGTGGTGATGATCGGGCACGTGGCCGACGCCACCGAGACCATCCGCGTCGGGTCCGGGGGCATCATGCTGCCGAACCACGCGCCGCTCGTGGTGGCCGAGCAGTTCGGCACGCTGGAGGCGTTCCACCCCGGCCGGATCGACCTCGGCCTCGGCCGGGCGCCCGGCACCGACCAGCGGACGGCGCTCGCGCTGCGCGGGCCCGGCGGGCTGTCCGCCGAGAACTTCCCCGAGCAGCTGCTGGAGCTCATCGGCTACTTCGAGCCCGACCCGGCCCGCGGGGTCAACGCCGTGGCGGCCGAAGGCAACAAGCCGCCGGTGTGGCTGCTCGGCTCGTCCGGCTTCAGCGCCCAGCTCGCCGGGCGCCTGGGCCTGCCGTTCTCCTTCGCGCACCACTTCGCCGCCGAGAACACGCTGCCCGCGGTGCGGCTCTACCGCGAGAACTTCCGGCCCTCCGACGCGCTCGCCGAGCCGTACGTGATGCTCGGGGTCTCCGTGGTCGCGGCCGAGACCGACGAGCGCGCGCAGTTCCTGGCCGGCCCGAGCGGGCTGACCTTCCTCAGCCTGCGCCGCGGCCGCCCCATCGCGTTGCCCACGCCCGAGGAAGCCGCCGGGTACCCGTACACCGAGATGGACCGCGCGTTCCTCGCCGAACGCTTCGGCTCCGGCATCATCGGCTCGCCCGAGACCGTCCGCAAGGGACTGGAGCAGCTGCTCTCCGACACCGGCGCGGACGAGCTGATGGTCACCACGATGGTCCACGGCCACGCCGACCGGCTGCGGTCCTACGAGATCGTGGCCGACCTGAAGAATTGACCAGTGCTCAACAAATCCCGGCCCCGCCACGGGCCGGGATTTTTCTTTTCCACCTCTGACAACAAGATCAGCCACCTTTGTCAGAAGTCCACAAGAATTTCGCGGTTACCAGGCCGTGACCCCGCAACCAGACACAAGTTCTTGTCTCCGAGCGGGGCCGTGGTTAGCGTACCGACCAGTAACGAAACAGCACGGTAATACCCGGAAACCATTCGCCCGGCAAGCGCGTCCGCCATTCGGACCAGCCGGAAAGGCGTCTCACGGGTGAGTTCACCGCGCCCGGAGAATGCTGGGAGGCTCGGATGGCGACGCAGTTCCCGGGGGCCGCCGCGGTCCGGCAGACCGGCCGGCTCTACGCGCTGGCCCTCGACGTGGTGCGGCTGAGCTTCCGCCGCCCGTTCCAGTTCCGGGAGCTGGTGCAGCAGTTCTGGTTCATCGCGAGCGTCTCGATCCTGCCCACGGCGCTGGTCTCGGTGCCGTTCGGCGCGGTGATCGCGCTGCACATCGGCTCGCTGACCACGCAGATCGGCGCCCAGTCGTTCACCGGCGCGGCCAGTGTGCTGGCGATCATCCAGCAGGCCAGCCCCATCGTCACCGCGCTGCTGATCGCGGGGGCAGGCGGCAGCGCGATGTGCGCGGACCTGGGTTCGCGCACCATCCGCGAGGAGATCGACGCGATGGAGGTGCTCGGCGTCTCGCCGATCCAGCGCCTGATCGTGCCGCGCGTGCTGGCCGCGATGGGCGTTTCGGTGTTCCTCAACGGCATGGTCAGCGTGGTCGGCGTGCTGGGCGGCTACTTCTTCAACGTCATCATGCAGGGCGGCACCCCGGGGGCGTACCTGGCCAGCTTCTCCGCGCTGGCCCAGCTCCCGGACCTGTGGATCAGCGAGATCAAGGCGCTGATCTTCGGCTTCGTGGCGGCCGTGGTCGCCTCCTACCGCGGCCTCAACCCGCGAGGCGGGCCGAAGGGCGTCGGCGACGCGGTGAACCAGTCCGTGGTCATCACCTTCCTGCTGCTGTTCGTGCTGAACCTGGTGCTGACCACCGTCTACCTGCAACTCGTGCCGCCCAAGGGGAGCTGAGCCGATGGCCACCAAGACCCCGAACCGGGGTGCTCGGGTGATCGAAGCCGTCGACCGGCGCTTCGGCTTCCTCGACACGCTCGGCGACCAGATCCTGTTCTTCCTGCGCGCGATCGGCTGGGTGCCGCGCACGGTGCGCCGCTACCTGCGCGAGGTCGTGCGACTGCTGGCCGAGGTCAGCTTCGGCAGCGGCGCGCTCGCGGTGATCGGCGGCACGATCGGCGTGATGATCGGCATGACCGTCGCCACCGGGACGGTCGTGGGCCTGCAGGGCTACTCCGCGCTGAACCAGGTGGGCACCTCGGCCTTCGCGGGCTTCATCTCGGCCTACTTCAACACCCGCGAGATCGCCCCGCTGGTGGCCGGGCTCGCACTCTCGGCCACGGTCGGCTGCGGGTTCACCGCGCAGCTGGGCGCCATGCGGATCTCCGAGGAGATCGACGCGCTCGAGGTGATGGGCATCCCGAGCGTGCCGTACCTGGTCACCACCCGGGTGATCGCCGGCTTCCTCGCCGTGATCCCGCTGTACGCGATCGGCCTGCTCTCGTCCTACCTCGCCTCCCGGCAGGTCACGGTTTGGGCCTTCGGCCAGTCCGCGGGCACCTACGACCACTACTTCCTGCTGTTCCTGCCGCCCGGCGACGTGCTGTGGTCGTTCGGCAAGGTGCTGGTGTTCAGCGTCGTGGTGGTGCTGGCCCACTGCTACTACGGGTTCCGCGCGAGCGGCGGGCCGGCCGGGGTCGGCGTGGCCGTGGGCCGCGCGGTGCGCACCGCGATCGTCGCGATCAGCGTGATCGACTTCTTCCTCAGCCTCGCCATCTGGGGCGCGACGACCACGGTCCAGGTGGCCGGATGAGCCGGCACGCGAGCCTGCGCAAGGCCGGCGTCCGGACCGCCGGGGTGCTGTTCCTGGCCGTGATGTGCGTGTTCGTGCTGATCACGATCAAGATCTACGACAAGGACTTCATCACGTCCGTGCCGGTCACGCTCCAGGCCGACCGGGTCGGCAACCAGCTGCGCGAAGGCGGCCAGGTGAAGGCGCGCGGGGTCGTCGTCGGCGAGATCCGCGGCGTGCGCGCGGTGGCCGGCGGGGCCGAGATCGCCCTGGCGCTGGACCCGGACAAGGTCGGCCGGCTGCCGCGCGACGTCTCCGCGCTGCTGGTCCCGAAGACGCTGTTCGGCGAGCGCTACGTCCAGCTCTCCATTCCGGACTCCGACCGGACGCCCCCGCTCAGGGCCGGTGACGTGATCGCGCAGGACCGCTCGGCCAACGCCATCGAGCTGGAGCGCGTCTTCGACAACCTGCTGCCCCTGCTCCAGGCCGTGCAGCCGCAGAAGCTCTCGACCACGCTGACCGCCGTGTCCACCGCGTTGCAGGGCCGCGGCGCGCAGCTCGGGCAGACGCTGGCCCAGGTCTCGGACTACCTCGAGCAGTTCAACCCCGACCTGCCCCGGCTGGACCAGAACGTGCGTGACCTCGCCACCGTTTCGAAGCTGTACGGAGACATCGCGCCGGACCTGCTCGACGCCCTGTCCGATTCCGCGGTCACGCTCGGCACGGTGAACGACCGGCGCGACGAGCTCGGCGCGCTGTACCAGCAGGTGACCGCCTCTTCCGACGACGTCAAGACCTGGTTGCAGCACAACGGCGACACCATCATCGCGCTGTCCGCCGACAGCCGGCGGCCGCTGGAGATCGCGGCCGAGTACTCCCCCAGCTTCCCCTGCACGCTCCAGGCCCTGACCGACCTGAAGCCCGACATGAACAAGGTGCTCGGCGCCGGTACCGACCGGCCCGGTCTGCACGCGGAGATCTCGGTGACCCAATCGCGCGGGAAGTACGTGCCCGGCCGGGACACCCCGGTGTACAACGCCACCGGCGGCCCTCGCTGCTACCCCAGCGGCGTCGTGCCGACCACCGGCACCGCCGCGGCCGCGCCCGGCACGCAGGCACACCCGCTGCTGCCCGGGACCGACGGCGACCTCGGCGTCGCGAACTCGCCGCAGGAGCAGGAGCTGCTGGCCACGCTCATCGCCCCGTCGATCGGCGTGCCCACCGCGCAGGTGCCCGCCTGGGGCAGCGTGCTGGTCGGCCCGCTCTACCGCGGCACGGAGGTGAAGCTCAAGTGAGGAACCTCGCCGCCCCGCTGGTCAAGAGCCTGATCTTCATCCTGGTCACGGCCGTGGCCACGCTGGTGCTCGCGCTGTCGATCACCGGCGGCACGGTCGGCAGCGCCCACGTCTACGGCGCCACCTTCCTGGACGCGACCTCGCTGAACGCCGGCGACGACGTGCGGATCTCCGGGGTCAAGGTGGGCCAGGTCGAGAGCCTGGACATCGTCGACCACAACCGCGCGCACGTCACCTTCTCGCTGGAGCAGGGGCACACGCTGCCCTCGAACGTCAGCGCGGTGATCAAGTACCGCAACATGGTCGGCCAGCGCTACATCGCGCTGAACCGCGGCGAGCCCGGGGCCGGGCCGCTGCCGCCGGGCGGGGAGATCCCGCTTTCGCGCACCACCCCCGCGCTGGACCTGACCGACCTGTTCAACGGATTCAAACCGCTGTTCCAGGCCCTTTCGCCGAAGGACGTCAACGATCTGTCCGGCGAGATCGTGCAGGTGCTGCAGGGCGAGGGCGGAACGGTCGAGGACCTGCTGGCGCACACCGGCTCGCTGACCACCACGCTGGCCGACCGCGACCAGGTGATCGGCCGGGTGATCGACAACCTGAACTCGGTGCTGAAGACCGTGAACGGCAAGGGGGACGCGCTCTCCACGCTCATCTCCACCCTGCGGCAGCTGGTCTCCGGGCTGGCCGGCGACCGCACCGAGATCGGCGACGCGATCGGCGGCATCGCCGATCTGTCCCAGTCCACCGCGGGCCTGTTCGAGCAGGCCCGGCCGGGGCTCAAGGACAGCATCTCCGGGCTCGGCGCGCTGTCGCAGAACCTCAACACGGGACAGTCCGATGTGGACAACTTCCTGAACAAGCTGCCGCCGAAGCTCACCGCCCTCGGCCGCATCGGCTCCTACGGCTCGTGGCTGAACTTCTACCTGTGCAGCGCCACGCTGCAGACCTCGCCGCCCCGCGGCGTCCCGGCGACCGCGGCGAGGTGTGGCGCGTGAAGTCCTTCCGCGAGCGCAACCCGCTGACGCTGGGCGTGGCCGGCAGCGTCGTGCTGGCCGCCGTGCTCACCCTCACGCTGAACTGGGAGAACCTGCCCGTCGTCGGCGGCGGCACCACCTACCAGGCCGAGTTCACCGAAGCCGCGGGCCTGCAGGCCGACGACGAGGTGCGGGTGGCCGGCATCAAGGTCGGCGAGGTCGACGACGTCGAGCTGGCCGACGACCACGTGCTGGTCAGCTTCCGGGTCAAGGACGCCTGGATCGGCGACCGGACCTCGGCCCAGATCAAGATCAAGACCCTGCTGGGCCGCAAGTTCCTGGCCCTGAACCCGACCGGCGGCGCCGACCAGGACCCGGACCGGCCGATCCCGCGCACCCGCACCGTCACGCCGTTCGACGTCACCGACGCGTTCAACGGGCTCGCCGACACCGCGGGCGCCATCGACACCAAGCAGCTCGCGGACAGCTTCACCGCGATCAGCGACACGTTCAGGAACTCGCCCGAGCACGTCCGCACCGCCCTCGACGGTCTCAGCGCGCTGTCCAAGACGGTGTCCTCCCGCGACAACGAGATCGCGGAACTGCTCTCCGGCGCGCGGAAGCTGACCACCACACTGGCGAACTCCAACGACGACTTCGAAAAGCTGATCGACGACGGCAACCTGCTGCTGACCGAGCTGGACCACCGGCGCGAGGCCATCCACCAGCTCCTCGTGGGCGCTCAGCAGCTCGCTCAGCAGCTCAACGGGCTGGTGGCGGACAACAAGGACCAGCTCGCCCCCGCGCTCGGGCAGCTCGGGCAGGTCACCGACCTGCTCCAGCGGCAGAACGACAACCTCGCGAAGAGCCTGCAGCTGGCCGGCCCGTACTTCCGCGTGGTGAACAACGCCGTGGGCAACGGCCGCTGGGTCGACAGCTACCTGTGCGGCCTGATCCCCGAGAACCGCGACCCGTGCACGCCACCGAAGGGAGGGGCGAAGTGACCACCACCCGGGCAGGCCTGCGCACCAGCAGGTTCCTGGTCTTCGCCCTCATCCTCGCGCTGGTGCTCGCCGGTGTGCTGTGGTGGGTGTTCTCCGGCGCCGGACGCCACCACGTCACGGCGTACTTCTCCCGCGCGGTCGGGGTCTACAGCGGATCGGACGTGCGGGTGCTCGGCGTCAAGATCGGCGAGGTCACCGCGGTCACCCCGCAGGGCGAGCAGGTGCGGGTCGACCTTTCGGTCGACTCCCGGGTCGCCGTCGCCGCCGACACCCCCGCGGTGGTGATCGCGCCGAGCGTGGTGGCCGACCGCTACGTGCAGCTGGTCAAGCTGGCGCGCGGCGGGCCCCAGCTGCCCGACGGCGCCGTGATCAGCCGGGACCGCACCGCCACGCCGGTGGAGCTGGACCAGCTCTACGCCAGCCTCAACACCCTCGCCACGGCGCTCGGCCCGAAGGGCGCGAACTCCACCGGCGCGCTGTCGGACCTCCTGCGCACCGGCGCGGCCAACCTGCAGGGCAACGGCACGGCGTTCAACGACTCCGTGCGCGACTTCGCCCAGCTGGCCCGCACGCTGGCGGGCAATTCGGACGACCTGTTCGGCACCGTCGACGAGCTGCAGAAGTTCACCACCATGCTGGCCACCAACGACAGCCAGGTCGCCGACGTCAACCGGCAGCTCGCGGCGGTCTCGGACACCCTGGCGGCCAACCGCGGCGAGCTGGCCGGGGCGCTCGACGGGCTCGGCCGCGCGCTCGCCGCCGTCCAGTCCTTCATCCACGACAACCGGGCCGCGATCAAGTCCAATGTGGACAAGCTGGCGGGCACCACGCGGACGCTGGTGGACCAGCGGGCCTCGCTGACCGAGGTGCTCGACGACGCCCCGCTGGCCGTGACCAACGTGCTGGGCGCGATCGACCCGGCCACCGGCACCCTGCAGGGCCGGACCGACCTGCTCGACTACGTCTCCGGCCTGCCGCTGCCGGTGTCCGGTGACGTGGTGTCCGGCGGCGCGGTGTCCGGAGGTGGGCGATGAAGGTCCGGCCCCTGCTGACCGCGGTGACGGTGGCCTGCCTCGCGCTGGCCGGCTGCTCCACGCCCGGCGGCTTCCACGGCGTGTACGACCTGCCGCTGCCCGGTGGCGCGGACCTCGGCGACCACCCGTACCACGTCACCGTGGACTTCGCCGACGTGCTGGACCTGGTACCGCAGGCCGCGGTGAAGGTCGGCGACGTGCCGGTCGGGCGCGTCGAGTCGATCGGCCTCGGCGCCGACGGCTGGACCGCGCAGACCGTGCTGGTGGTCAACGGCGGCGTCGCGCTGCCCGCGAACGCGGTCGCCCGGCTGCGCCAGTCGTCACTGCTGGGCGAGAAGTTCGTGGAGCTGGCGCCCCCGGACCAGGCGGCCTCCGGGAAGCTGGGCGACGGCGCCGTCATCCCGGTCTCGCGGACCAACCGGAACCCGGAGTTCGAGGAGGTGTTCGGCGCGCTCTCGCTGCTGCTCAACGGCGGCGGCATCGGGCAGTTGCAGACCATCGACCAGGAGCTGTCGAAGGTGATGACCGGCAACGAGGACGAGATCCGCGGGTTCCTGTCCGGAGTGGACACCCTGGTGTCCAACCTGGACGCCCACCGCGCGGACATCACCACCGCGCTCGACGGCCTCGACCACCTGTCGGCCTCGCTGGCCGACCGCGACGACCAGATCGCCGACGCGCTCACCGACCTCACCCCCGGGCTCAAGACGCTCACCGACCAGCGCGCGCAGCTGGTCACCATGCTGAACTCGCTGAACTCGCTGTCCTCGGTGGCCACGAACGTCGTCGACCGGAGCCGGGACGACCTGGTCGCGGACCTGAACTCGCTCGCGCCGATCCTGCACCGGCTCGCCGACGCCGGGCAGAACCTGCCCAAGGCCCTGGAGATCCTGCCGACCTTCCCGTTCACCGACCCGGTGCTGGACGCGGTCAAGGGCGACTACCTCAACGTCTACGCCTCGCTGATCCCCGCCCCCGGCGTGCCGCTGCCGCCGCCGGGCGAGGGCACGCCGCCGGGCCTGCCGACGCTGCCGTTGCCGGGAGGCCCGTGATGCTGTCGAGGAAGGCGCGCCTGCAGGTGCTGGTGTTCGTGGTGATCGCGCTGGTGACCACGGCGTTCGTCGGCGCGAAGTACGCGGGCCTGAGCCGGCTGTTCGGCCTCGGCTCGTACACGGTGAAGCTGGAACTGTCCGACGGTGGTGGCATCTTCACCAACGGCGAGGTGACCTACCGCGGCGTCCCGGTCGGGCGCGTCGGCCCGCTGCGGCTGACCGACGCCGGCATGGAGGCCGATCTGGTGCTCGACTCCTCGGCGCCGCCGATCCCGGTGAACTCCCAGGCGGTGGTGGCGAACCGGTCGGCCGTCGGCGAGCAGTACGTCGACCTGCAGCCGCGCACGGGCGACGGCCCGTACCTGGCCGCGGGCTCGGTGATCCCGCGCGAGTCGACCACGCTGCCGCTGCCGGTGCAGACGTTCCTGACCAACCTGGACGACCTGACCGCCTCGGTGCCGGCCGACGACCTGCGCACGGTGGTCGACGAGCTGGACAACGCGCTGCAGAACTCGGGCCCGGACCTGCAACTGCTGATGGACACGGCGTCGTCGTTCACCAAGTCGGCCTCCGACCACCTGCCCCAGACCCACCGGCTGATCGACGACGGCGCCACGGTCCTGCGCACCCAGGCGAACTCCTCGGACGAATGGCGCGACTTCACCCGCAACGCCCACCTGTTCGCCGCCCAGCTGAAGTCCTCCGACGGCGACCTGCGCCGCCTGATCGCGACCGCGCCCCCCGCCGCCACCGAGATTTCGGGGCTGCTGAAGGACACCGACCCGGGACTGCCGGTGCTGCTGGCCAACCTGCTCACGACGTCGCAGGTGTTCAGCGCCCGCACCGACGGCTTGGAGCAACTGCTGGTCACCACCCCGAAGGCGGTGGCGGCGACGTCCGCGGCCATCACGCCGGGCAGCGGGAAGGTCTCGCTGGCGTTGACCTTCTTCGACCCGCCCCCGTGCCGCACGGGCTACGGAAGCACGCCGGTCCGCAGCAGCACCGACACCTCGCCCCTGCCGTTCAACACCGCGGCGGCCTGCACCCTGCCCGCCGGCTCCGCGACTTCGGTACGGGGCTCGCAGAACGCGCCCCACCCGGGTGTCCCCCCGGCCGCCGTCCCCGGCGGCGCCGGCGGCCTGACCGACCTGACGCGCTTCGCGGGCCAGCCCACGTCCACCGATCTCAGGGAGATGCTGTGGCTGCCCAACGGAAACTGACGGCGCTCGTGGAGCCGGAGCCGGACGAGGCGGCGGTCTTCGACCCGGACGAGCACACCTCGGCAACGCGCGGCGACACGACGGCCGCCGCGGCGGGAAGCCCGGGCGGCGACCTCGATCCGGCCCCGGCGGATCACCCCGTGGCGGACCGGAAACCGTCCCGGATCGCCGCCGCCGCACGCCGGAAGCCGCTCTGGGCCGCGGCGGCTGCCGTGGCCGCGGCCGCGGTCTTCGCGGGCTGGTCGGGTTACACCTGGTACTCGGCGGCCCACTCCCCCTCCGCCACCTACGGCGAAACCCGCGACGAGGCGCTGACCACCGGCCGCACCCTGGTCGCCACCCTCAACACCCTCGACTACCACCAGGTGGACGCGGGCCTGTCCCACTGGCTCGACGCCTCCACCGGCCCCCTCCACGACCAGCTGGCCCGCACCACCCCTCAGACGAAACAGGCCCTGACCGCCGCGGCCACCGTCGCGACCGGCAAGGTCCTCGACGCGGGTCTGTCCGAACTGGACGCCCACGCCGGCACCGCGAAGCTGATCGCGTCGGTGGAGGTGACCGTCGAGAAGGCGGGCACCGCCCCGGCCACCCGCCGCAACCGCTACGCCGCCACCCTGACCCGCACCCCGTCCGGCTGGAAGCTCAGCACCCTCGACCAACTGGCGGTGACGTCGTGACGAGCGCCCCTCCCCCGGACCACCCCACCACGCCACCGCACCCGGTCTCGCCGTCCGACGTCTCCGCTCCCCCCGCAGGCCAGGACGCGAGCGACGACCGCGAGCCCACCGAAACCACCGGCACCCCCGACCCTTCCGCCGATCCCGGCTCCCACCCCCGCCACCGTCGCCGGCTCCCCGCCGCCTTCGGGGCCGCAGCCGTGGTTCTGGCCGCCGCCGGCGCCTGGTTCACCCTCGAGGCCCACGCCACCGAGAGCTCCCCCGCGGTGGCGAACCGGGCGCTCACCGACGTCGGCGCGACGGCCGACGTCACCTCCGCCGTCAGCCTGGCGCTCAACAAGGTCTTCTCCTACTCCTACGACAAGACCGACGTCACCGCAAAAGCCGCAGCCGTCGTCCTCCAGGGCAAAGCGCGGGATTCCTACGACCAGTTGTTCGCGGACGTGGTCCGAATGGCCCCGGCCCAAAAACTCGTGCTGACCTCCCGGGTCTCCCAGATTTCCGTCCAGCAGCTCGACGGGGACCACGCACAGTTGCTCGCATTCCTGGACCAATCCGCAGGCCGGGCGGATAATGGCACCACCAGCACCGCGGCCGCCCAACTTTCCGTCACGGCCGAGCGCCGGGGCGGAAGCTGGGTCGTCACCGATCTTTCACCGCGTTGAAAACGGTCTCCGGGGGCAGCCGGAGCCGATCGTCAAACCATTAAGGAGAACAATCATGTCCATTTCCAGAAAGGCGCGCACCGGCGCCCTCGCCGCGGTCGCGGCGGTCGGGTTGAGCCTCGCGGCCGCCGTGCCCGCCTCCGCCGACGTGGTGGAGATCCCGGTCTCCTACGGGGTGGCCGGAACCACCACCGTGCAGAAGACCGGCAGTGCGATCAAGCTCGGCCCCGGCAGCCTGGACGGCGCCCTGCTCATCGACGACCAGACCGGCAGCGTCGGCCTGCGCGGCGACCTGAGCCTGCCGCCGGCCCAGGCCGACATCTCGCTGGCCTCGGGCCTGCTGCGGATCAAAGCCAAGGTCACGGTGACCCCGACCGCACCCGTCACCGGCACGATCGCCAACGGCAACATCACCACCCACGCCACGGCGAACATGGAGATCAACGACATCTGGGCCGGCTTCGTCGTGCCGGTGGTCCCGGTCCCGACCGTGCCCAGCAGCTGCAAGACGACCAAGCCGCTCGACCTCACGCTGTCGGCCCAGAACGTCGACATCACCCAGCCCATCACGGTCAAGGGCACCTACACCATCCCGGACTTCAAGAACTGCTTCATCGCCGACCTGGCCCTCGGCGCGCTGGTCTCGGGCCCGAACAACACGATCTCCCTGACCCTGACTCCCAAGACCGATTCCTGATTTCGATCACCGAATCGGAGGGGCGCCGGGAAACATCCGGCGCCCCTCCGGCTTTTCCGGCACAGGAATTTGTCATCGACCAACGAACACCGCGCCACTTTTACTCGGTCCCTGACAAGATAATCGGTTCATCCGCCGCAATGGAAAACCCCCGCGTAACAGGCTTGTTGCCGACCGAACTCGCGGGTAACCTTGGCGTCGCGACCGGATCCAGATGGTCCGGACGCCCTCCACAAAGCCTACTGCGCTCGATGATGACTCTCGAGCCGGGGGGATTTCGTGAGCACGTTGTGCCCGCGCCGAAACGTAGGCTCCGCGGAAGTGAAACCCGAAACAAGGAGACAGGCATGTCCCGATTCAGGAAGCTGTCCACGAGCGCCGCGATGACCGGCATCGCCGTGGGAGCGATCGCGGTGCTCACCGCCGGCACGGCGGCGGCGGCCACGACCGTGTACTCGGCCGGCACCTCGCCGAACCCGGCGATCACCTACACCTGCACCTTCCCGGGCATCCCGGCCCAGCCCGTGGGGATCACCGCGCACCTCAGCGCGCCCGACACGGTCCCGTCCGGCACCACCATCACCCCGACCAACGTGGGCGGCACCGCGACGGTCTCGGCGAGCGTCCACTCGCTGCTCACCGCCGTCGGCCTCGACGGGATCCGCGGCTCGGCCACGGTCCCCGTGAGCGCGACCGCGGGCACGCTCTCGCAGCCGGCCGCCACCGGGCTCAACGTCCCGGAGACGATCTACCCGGCGGGCGGCCCGATCACCGTGGTCATCTCGCAGGTCGCGACCTCCAGCATCCCGACCTACACCGCGGGCGCGGCCGGCTCGGCGACGCTCAAGCTCGGCACGCCGATCACCGCCGCGCTGCAGTTCCACAAGGCCTCCGACGGCAGCTGGTCCAACTGGACCATGAACTGCACCCTCAAGGCGCAGTCCCCGGCGCAGAACACCTCGTTCTCGCCGAACCTCACCATCAGCTGATTCCCGGGGCACGAAACGGGGGCGACCACCGCGGTCGCCCCCGTTTTCGGGTGGGGTCACTGGCAGGCGTTCAGATCCGGCTTGAGCACGAAGGTCGACCCGTTGCCCGCGGAGGCGCCGAAGATCGGGGCGCAGGCCGAGGGGTCGCTCTCCCCGGAGATGTCGGACCCCCAGAGCACGATCGTGCCGTCGGCCTTGACCGCCACGTTGTGGTTCCAGCCGGCGTCGATCGCGACCACGCCGGACGTCGCGTCGGCCGGCACCTCGACCTGGTGGAAGTTGTCCCGGCCCCAGGCGATGACGCCGCCGTTCTTGAGCGCCAGGCTGTGGTCGTAACCGGCCGAAACCGCGCTGACCCCGGAAGCCGCGGCCGCCGGTACCGTCGTCTGGCCGTAGGTGTTGTTGCCCCAGGCCAGGACGCCGCCGTTCTTCAGCACCAGGTTGTGGTCGCCGCCCGCGGAGATCGCGCTGACCCCGGAAGCCGCGGCGGCGGGCACGTCGGTGCGGGAGCCCCAGCTGACCACCTGACCCCCCTGCTTCAACGCGAGGCTGTGCACATTGGACGTCGAGATCGCCGTGACCCCGCCGGCCACCGAGGCGGGCAGGTCGGTCTGGCCGTACCAGTCGTTGCCCCAGGCGTAGACCTTGCCGTTCTTGAGCGCGAGCTCGTGGGCCCACCCCGAAGAAACCTGCGCGACACCCGCGGTGAGGCCCGCGGGCACCTGCGTCTGGCCGAAGTTGTTGTCGCCCCAAGCGAGCACGCCGCCGTTGCGCAGCGCGAGCGCGTCGATACCACCGGCCGACATCGACGTGACGCCGTCGGCGGTCTCCGGCGGGATGGCGAGCGTCACGGTGATCGCCACCCCCCAGCCGAACACGCCGCCGCTGGGCGCCGCCGTGGCGGCCCCGGCCGTCCACAATGGCACGGCGACCGCCAGCGCGGCGCCGAGAACGACGCCGCGGCGCGGGATCCGTCGGGACCGAAAGACACCAGACACAGCAGCCTCTTCTCTCCTGGCCATTTTTCGGCGATGCTTCCAGCCGGTCCGAGCCCGGTAAACCACGCCGGATTTCTTTGTCACCCCGCTACGAAAACGCCGGTCCGGGCACGCAGGATCGGACAACAAAACCGGCCTTGACCAGGGGGTTGTCCCCAGGTCTTGTCACCGGTTGAACCCGCGGGTAACTTCGACTGCGGCGGAGCCCGAATGCATTTGCCCGCCCGGAAAATGGGGCGGTGGAGCAGCAGTGGCAGTTCGTTTCCGGCAGCGAACCCGGTCCCTCACGGTCCTGTCGGTGCTGGGCGTCCTGAGCGCCGCCGGCGGCACGCTGACCGCGGCCGGCTCGTCCGCCGCACCGGGCCCGGACCGCACGGCCACCCACACCGCGAGCGTGACGGTGGCCATGACCTGCCCCCTGGCCGGCCCGGTCCCGCTCACCGTCCGCACGACCGCGACCCTGCCGGCCTCGGTGAAGACCGGCCAGACGCTGTCCATCGACGATTTCACCACCACCTTCACCCTGCCCCACGCCGTCGCCCAGACCCTGACCACCACGGGCCGCCTCGCCGGCGGGCTCACCTTCGGCCTCGCGATCCAGCGGGACGACAAGAAGGACACCATCCCCGTCCCGATGACCTTCGCCCCCACCGCGGTGCCGCCCACCGGCGACGTCACGTTGACGGCCACCGGCCAGGCCCCCGGACTGGCCCTGGACACCCCGGGCGCCGTGACCCTGAACGTCACGGCCCCGACCCTCGCCCTCTCCCCGGCCCCAGCGGGCACCGGCACCAGCTCCGGCCCGGGCCCCGGCCCCGGTAGCGGCCCGGGCACCAGCGCCCCGGGCCCCGCCCCCGGTCACCAGCCCGGTGCTCCCGGCACCGGCACCGGCACTCCGGGCAACGGCACCCCCAACCCAGGCACCGGCTCCAACCCCACCGGCGGCGGCTCCGGCAGCGGTGGCAGTGGCGGCTCCAGCAGTGGCGGCAGTGGCAGTGGCAGTGGCTCCAGCACCGGCTCCAGCACCGGCGGCGGCGGCGGCGACACCGCGTCCGGCTCCGCCACCGACCCCAGCACTCCCCCCTCCGGCGAGCCCCCGGCGACCGGCACCACGCCCCCCACCGGAAGCTCCCCCACCGGCACCCCGCCCGCGAAGCAGGTGGCCTGCACCCTGGCCCCCGACCAGCCCACCGAGCTGGGCACGCTCGTGGTGCTCCCCGGCCAGGGCGTGGCTGCCGGCGCCAGGGCCCAGGTCGAGGACGACGAGCCGCTGACGATCGTCACGCCGCTGGTCCTGGTCCGGATCGTGGCCAAGTCCACGGTCAGGCGCCTGGGCGCGAACCTCACCAGCTCGCCGACCGCCCTGCTCAACGGCGTCTGGACCATCCGCCTCGACCCGAACACGGGCATCCCGATCGACAGCACCGTCTCGGGCACCACGTCGTTCAAGCCCCTGCAGTCCACCTTCCTCGGCTTCGGCTTCGTCCCGGTGACCGCGACGGTCGAGTTCCTCCCGGTCGACTACCTCAACGCCAGGCAGATCCCGATCAACGGCACCATCACCACCGACGCGAACAACGCCTCCATCCTCACCACCCACATCGACGTGATGGCCCGTCTCAGCAACGCCAAGGTGAACGGCCAGCCCCTCGACGTGGGCCCGGACTGCGTCACCTCGCAACCCGTCGGCTTGGACGTCCGCGGCCCCTACGAGCCCCTGGGCGTCGGCTCCATCGGCACCGACCCGAACTCCCCGGATCCCAAGTTCCGCGGATTCACCCTCCCGCCGTTCCGCGGCTGTGGCGCCACCGAGCCCCTGAGCCCGCTCCTCACCGGCATGGCCTCGGGCCCCGGCAACCAGGCCCACGTGGAGACCCTGAACCTGGCCGAGTGCACGACCCCGGACCACAACCAGTGCCCACCGGACGCGAACTCCCCGGGCGCGCAGGCCGCGAAGTCCCCCCGCTGACCCACCACGCCCTGGCCCCGCCGGAACCGCCACGCGCCCTTCGACGTCTCCGCGTCTCTCAGCCGGGCACCCTCGCCCAACGCACGTCCGAAAGATGGCGTCGTCCCGCAGCGGCGAAACCAGGGAAACCCCCAGCGGCCCCCACCCGCGGCCGTGAGCGAAACCGATGTCGTCGCTCAGCGGCCACGCCGGCTCTCGCCGCTCAAGGCCGAGAGTCGAGAGCCGAGGTCAGTGCTCACTCCAGTGCGGGCTCCGGCGCGGTGAGGGCATCAGCTCGCCCACGGGGAGGCCGCCCACCCAAGTCTCGCCGGCCGACGGGCGGTCCGGGCCGCAGCCGCGCAGCACCAGTTCCAGTTCGAAGCGAGCCGACGGGTCGCGCAGGCGGTCGCCGAACGTCGCCTGCAGCTGGCGCATGCGGTAGCGCACCGTCTGGGGGTGGACCTGGAGGCGTTCGGCGATCTCGACGACGTTGCCCTGGCTGTCGAGCCAGGCCCGCAGCGTCTCGAGGAGGCGGTCCTGCTGCTTGTCCGTCATTTCGGCGAGCGGGGCGAACAGCCGGGCGCGCAGCAGCGTGACCAGCGCGGTATCGGAGTTCACCAGCAGCGCGGCCAGGTGTTCTTCGGCGCGGATCACGCGCTGACCGGGGATTCGCCCCCGATCGGCGAGGACCAGGGCGGCCCGGGCCCAGCGCAGCGAATCCGCGAGGCTCTCCAGCGGCACGCACGGCCCGATGGCCAGGCAGTGGTCCGGCAGCGCCGCCTGCAACGTCGCCAGCCGCGCGCCGCCGATCGGTCCCGGGACGACGATGCGCGGCTCGACCCCGTCGAGTTCGGCCAGGATGTCGGAATCCAGCGTGACGCGCCGGCGGGGATGCGCTTCGAGCAGCGGCCGGACCGCGATCGGCGACACCAGTTCCGGCACCGCCCAGCCGGTGAGCTGCGCGAGTTCCGCCACCGCCTTCGCCGGGGCGGCCGGAACCTCCAGCAGCAATCCGAGCAGCTTCCGCCGCCAGGTCTCCAGCGCGCCGGCCGTGCGGGCCTTCGCCTCCAGGTAACCGTCGAGGGCCACCGACGCGAGTTCGTCCATGAACGCCAGCATCGCGTCCGCCAGCTGCGACATCACCGCCGAGGAAAGCCCGCTGCGGCGCCCGACCCGCATGATCCGCCGCCACGACACCCGCGCGCCGACGCGATAGGCCGACTGCAGCGTGTCCAGGCTCCGGCCCTCGCGCATCTCGTTCTGCCCGAGCCGGTGGTGCACCTCGTGCGACTGCTCCTTGGACGCGCTCGGATCGGCGATCTGCGCCACGAACAGCGTGATCGCGTACTCCACCCCGGCCCGGATCGACTTCCCGTACGGCCCGTCGAGCGGCCGCGCGTACGCCGGGATCGTCGCCTGGATCTCGTCGACGATCTCCTCGGAGAGGCTCGCCAGCTCCGGCCGCAGGATCTCGGCCAGCTTCCGGGGCAGCGCCGACGGGGGCACCGGATGATCGACTCCGCGCTCCACCGACATCGCAGCTCCTTTGCCCCACCCCGGTTCCCCGCCGACGCCGAAGCCCGGCCGGGCACCCCGCGGCCATCGAGGGGTGACACCGGACACATCGAAAACCCAAGCTCAAATGTGTCACCTCCCGCAGAAGAAACCGATTTCTTGTCACTTTCGTTATAATTTCACCGGGTAGGGCCCGAACCTCATGACAAATCTCCCCCCCAGCTGCCGCGTAAAGTACGTACGAACGGACGAACCAGCGCGCCGGCCGGAAGCAGCCGGTCCGGCCGGGTTATGCCGATCGCCCGGTGGCCGGGAGAACGGCAAGGTGCAGGCCGGTTCGCCCAGCGGAGACGGCTCGGGGCGACGCTGGACCAGGCCACGGTCAGCGTCCGCTACCGGTGCCGCCGCCGGTAGCCCTGCCGTCCATGAGCGTCCCGCTCGTCCTGCCCGCGGCCGACCTGCTGTCCGTCCAATTCGGCGACACACGATCGTGGCCGCTCTCCTGATCGGCGCGCTGACTGCGGAAGTGCTCGCTCCGCGGACAGCTCGCACCGCCCGACGAAAGCCACGCTGACGACCCGCCGCATGACCAATTTCGCCCCGGCAAGCGCGCTACCTCCGCGCTACGCTCACCGCCGCGGTCCACCTGGTCATCCTCGGCCAGTGGACCTCGCTCGGCACCACCGTCGCCGCCATCGTCGCGGCCTGATCGAGTAGCCGAGCCGTGCCGAGTTGCTTCGCGAAGCAGCCGGGGAGTTCGCCTTCAGGGTGCGTGAAGTCGGCGGCGGACCGGCCGGGGACCGTCGACGCCGTTCGCGCGGCGCTGGGCTAGAGCTCAGCGGAACACGACAGCTGATGGTCCGCATCCGAGCCGGCCGGCGTGGTTTTCGCCGTGCGATGACCGATCCACGTCACGGCCGCGGGCACACCTCCTTCGGGCCGCACGCGCGCGTGGTCGTCTACCAGCAAGGACACCGGGATGAACCGCCGGCGTTCCTGGACCAGGGATCAAGCCCGCATCAGCAACCTCCCCACTGCGGCGACAACGGGTTCGAGCACGCTCAGTTGCGCCCCGGTGCCCACGCACTCCGTGATTCCCGCGCCGACGACGTCCATTTCGGACAGTCCGTCCAGCGCCTCGATCAGCCTGCTGATCGTCAGCCCGCCGGGCTCCGGGTGGTTCAGCCCGCCGAATTCCGCCGGGTCCAGGACGTCCAGGTCCAGGTGCAGGTACACCCGGTCCGCGCCGGCCGCGCGCAGCGTCGCGGGGACGTCCTCGGTTCGCACGGCCAAGCCGCGGGTGAGCGCTTCCCGCTCGGCCGGGTCGAAAACCCGCGCGCCGAACAGCGCGACCCGGCCAGGCTCCAGCGCCGGGCTCGCCGCGAACGACGCGTCACCCTCGCCGAGCAGCGACCGCAACACCATGCCGTGGAAGGCGCCGGACGGCGACGACTCGGCCGTGTTCAGGTCCGCGTGCGCGTCGAGCCAAGCGACGCCCAGCCCTGCACCGTGCCGGAAGCGCGCGACCCCGATCGGGATCAGCTCGACGCCGCAGTCGCCGCCGATGGTCAGCACCGGACCGCCCGGGGCCTCCAGCGCGGCCAGTTGCGCCGCGCGGTTCGCGCCGGTGAGCACGGCCCGGTGGGCGACGCCGTCGACCACGCCGGACGTCGCAGGGTCCTGGCGGACGTGGCGCACCGGCCGCCCGAGCACGTGCCCGGCCAGTTCGGAGAGTTCGAGGCAGCCGTCGACCAGCCCGGACGCTCTCGGACCGATCGCGCCCTGCCACTGCGGCACCGCGTTGATCAGCATGCCGCCGACGTTAGCGCGGGCGCGCCGCCGAACACGAGCCCAGAACGTCGCGAACGGCCCATTCGCCACCCAGGGGAGCGAACGGGCCGTTCGCGACCCGTAAAGCTGGCGCCGGACCCGGCTACTCGAGCACGATGAGGAGGTCCCCGCCCTCGACCTGCTGAACGGAGGTGATCGCCAGACGCCCGACCTTGCCCGCCGCCGAAGCGGTGATGGATGCCTCCATCTTCATGGCCTCGATCGTCGCCACGGTCGCGCCCGACTCCACCTCGTCGCCCTCGGCCACCTGCAGCGTGACCACGCCGGCGAACGGGGCGGCGATCTGCTTCGGGTTGCCCTTTTCCGCCTTTGCGGTGGCCGGGATGTCCGAAGCGATGGAGCGGTCCCGGATCTGGATCGGCCGGATCTGGCCGTTCAGGGAGGACATGACCGTGCGCAGGCCCCGCTCGTCCGCCTCGCCGATCGCCTCCAGCTCGATGAGCAGGCGCACGCCCGGCTCCAGATCGACCGCGTACTCCTCGCCGGGACGCAGTCCGTAGAAGAAGTCCTTGCTGGGCAGCACGCTGGTGTCGCCGTAGGCCTCGCGGTGGGCCCGGAACTCCTTCGTGGGGCCCGGGAACAGCAGCCGGTTCAGCGCGCCGCGGCGGTCGTCGGTCAGCTCCTTGCGGTCCTCATCGGACAGCTCCACCACCGGCTTGGCCGCCGAACGGCCCTCGAGGGCCTTGGTGCGGAACGGTTCCGGCCAGCCGCCCGGCGGGTCGCCGAGCTCACCGCGCAGGAAGCCGATCACGGAGTCGGGGATGTCGAACTTGTTCGGCTCCGCCTCGAAGGCCTCGGGGGACACGCCCGCGCCGACGAGGTGCAGCGCGAGGTCGCCGACCACCTTGGACGAAGGCGTCACCTTCACCAGGTGGCCGAGGATCTTGTCCGCGGCGGCGTACATGGCCTCGATGTCCTCGAAGCGGTCGCCGAGACCCAGCGCGATGGCCTGCGTGCGCAGGTTGGACAGCTGCCCGCCCGGGATCTCGTGGTGGTACACACGACCGGTGGGCGAGGCGAGGCCGGCTTCGAAGGGCGCGTAGATCTTGCGGACGCTCTCCCAGTACGGCTCCAGGTCCCCGATCGCCTGCAGGTCGAGGCCGGTGGAGTGCTCGGAGTGGTCGGTGGCCGCGACGATCGAGCCGAGCGAAGGCTGCGACGTGGTGCCCGCCATCGACGAGACGGCGCCGTCCACCGCGTCCGCGCCCGCCTGGATCGCGGCGAGGTAGGTGGCGAGCTGGCCACCCGCCGTGTCGTGGGTGTGGATGTGCACCGGGAGGTCGAACTCCCGGCGCAGCGCGGTCACCAGCTTCGCCGCGGCCGGCGCGCGGAGCAGCCCCGCCATGTCCTTGATCGCCAGGATGTGCGCGCCGGCGCCGACGATCTGCTCGGCCAGCCGCAGGTAGTAGTCCAGCGTGTAGAGCTTTTCCCCGGGGTCGGACAGGTCGGAGGTGTAGCAGAGCGCGACCTCGGCGACGGCGGTTCCGGTCTCGGCGACGGCCTCGATCGCCGGCCGCATCTGCTCGACGTCGTTCAGCGCGTCGAAGATGCGGAAGATGTCGATGCCGGTGGCGGCCGCCTCCTCGACGAAGGCGTTCGTGACCTCGGTCGGGTAGGGCGTGTAGCCGACGGTGTTGCGGCCGCGCAGCAGCATCTGCAGGCAGATGTTCGGCACGGCCTTGCGCAACTGGGCCAGCCGCTCCCACGGGTCCTCGGCCAGGAAGCGCAGCGCGACGTCGTACGTGGCGCCGCCCCAGCATTCCAGCGAGAGCAGTTGCGGCACGGTGGCGGCGACCACCGGCGCGACGGCCAGCAGATCCTTCGTCCGCACCCGCGTGGCGAGCAGGGACTGGTGCGCGTCGCGGAACGTCGTGTCCGTGACGCCGAGCAGCGGCGATTCGCGCAGCCAGCTCGCGAAGCCGACGGGACCCAGCTCGGCGAGCTTCTGCTTGGAGCCGTCGACCGGCTTGAAACCGGCCGGGATCTTCGGCAGCTTCTCGGCCGCTTCCGGGGTGCGCGGGCGTTCGCCGTGCGGCTTGTTCACCGTCTGGTCGGCCAGGTAGGTGAGCAGGCGCGTGCCGCGGTCGGCGGAGTGGCGCGCGGTGAGCAGGTGCGGGCGCTCCTCGATGAACGAGGTGGTGACGTTGCCCGCGCGGAAGTCCGGGTCGTCCAGGACGGCCTGCAGGAACGGGATGTTCGTCGACACCCCGCGGATGCGGAACTCGGCGACCGCGCGCCGGGCCCGGCCCACGGCGGTCTTGAAGTCCCGGCCGCGGCAGGTGAGCTTGACCAGCAGCGAGTCGAAGTGGGCGCTGATCTCGGTGCCGGAGAAGGCGGTGCCGCCGTCGAGCCGGATGCCGGAGCCGCCGGGCGAGCGGTAGGCGCTGATCATGCCCGTGTCCGGGCGGAAGCCGTTGGCCGGGTCCTCCGTGGTGATCCGGCACTGGAGCGCGGCGCCGCGCAGGTAGATCTTCTCCTGCGAGAGGCCGAGGTCGTCGAGGTTCTCGCCCGAGGCGATCCGCAGCTGGGACTGCACGAGGTCGACGTCGGTGACCTCCTCGGTGACCGTGTGCTCGACCTGGATCCGCGGGTTCATCTCGATGAAGACGTGGTTGCCCTGCTTGTCGAGCAGGAACTCGACCGTGCCGGCGTTGCGATAGCCGATCTGGCGCGCGAACTTGACGGCGTCGGCGCAGATCCGGGCCCGCAGATCCGGGTCGAGGTTCGGCGCGGGCGCCAGCTCGACCACCTTCTGGTGGCGGCGCTGGACCGAGCAGTCGCGCTCGTAGAGGTGGATGACGTTGCCCTCGCCGTCGGCGAGGATCTGCACCTCGATGTGCCGCGGCTCGACCACGGCCTTCTCCAGGAACACCGTCGGGTCGCCGAACGCGGACTCGGCCTCGCGCGCGGCGGCTTCGATCGACTCACGCAGCTGGGCCGGCTCCTGGACCCGCCGCATCCCGCGGCCGCCACCACCGGCGACGGCCTTCACGAACACCGGGAAGCCCAGGTCTTCGGCCGCGGCCACCAGGGCGTCGACGTCGCTCGACGGTTCCGACGAGCCCAGCACCGGCACGCCGGCCTCGCGCGCCGCCTTCACGGCGCGGGCCTTGTTGCCCGTGAGCTCGAGGATGTCGGCGGGCGGGCCGACGAACGTGATCCCCGCCTCCTCGCAGGCGCGGGCCAGGTCGGGGTTCTCCGACAGGAAGCCGTAACCCGGGTAGATGGCGTCGGCGCCCGCCTTCTCGGCGGCGGCCACGATCTCGTCCACCGAGAGGTAGGCGCGCACCGGGTGACCCGGCTCACCGATCTCGTAGGCCTCGTCGGCCTTCAGCCGATGCAGTGAGTTGCGGTCCTCGTGCGGGAACACGGCGACCGTGCCCGCTCCCAGTTCGTAGCCAGCGCGGAACGCCCGGATGGCGATCTCGCCGCGGTTGGCCACCAGCACCTTGCGGAACATGCCCGGTCCTTCCCGTTTCGGATCGGTAGTGAAGGCACGTTACCCGGTTTTTCCCGCGGTCCGGGAGCCGTTGCCCAGGTGATGGACATCATGTGCGCCGACCCGGGTGCATGATGCGGGGAGCTCGGCGCGCCCGCAACCGCCCGGGGCCGGGCACGCGGCCGCCGGTCAGCTGTGCCTGCGGGTCCGTTCTCGACCACGCCGGCTTCGTGGCCTGCACCAACGCGGTCGTGACGTCCGCCGATGCGACGTCCTGGCCCGGCGGCCGGTGGAGCACGGGCGGCGAGCCGGTGACAGCGTTGTCAGGCTTCGCGCTGGGTGCGCCCCTGATACCGACGACGGTGACCGCGGGCCGGTGCGCATTCTGCGTCGCCGATGGGCGGCAGCTCGGCGTCACACGATGGGCTGATCCGTGGTCCGCCGGGCCAGCTCGCCTCGAAGACGGCTGGGGGCTGGTGATCGTCGACCCGGCGTGGCCTCGCCATCGAGCGGCGACTTCGGGGGGCGCCGTCGCCCCCTTCTCAAGCAGACGCGACGTTGGCGCTGGCCGACATCCGCGGCAGGTGGACCAAGGCGTCGAAGGCTTCCCCCACGTCGACCGGGGTGAACAGGTGGGCGTGCCGAATGCTCGACGGTCCGGAGCCCCCCTTCCCGCGGTTGGCCCGCAGGTCGACCAGGCACGAACCCGATTCGGCCAGCGCCGCCTCCACGCTGCCTTCCGCGGGCGGCGGCAGCTCGTTCTCGTGGACGCGGAAGCCGAGGCGTTCGCCGTCGTCCGGGGTGAGGCCGGTGGTGGTACCCGCGCCGGCCGTGACGCCGAGGGTGAAGTAGTCGTCGCCGAGTTCTGCCGCCAGGTGGGTGCCCGCCGAGGGGAAGCGCATCGCCCCCTTCGGCGCGAAGGGCATGCGTTGCAGGTGTCCGTTGTGGACCATCAGGATGATCTTCTCGCTCTCGTGCAGGCGCCGCAGCAACTGGACCGTCGAGGCCATGTAGGTGTCACGCGAAGAGCTCACGAGCTCCGGCGCCGCGCCGGACATCATCGCCGCCAGCTCTCGCAGGTAGGTGTCGACGCGAAGGGCGCCCTCGGCCTGGTGCTCGGCGACGGCGTGTGCATGGGGATCGCCCGCGTGCCGCTGCCGGTACACCGGGCCCAGCGAACGGAGGTGAGCGGCGAGCACGGTCAGCGCCGCCGTCGCCGCGTCGCGGGCGGGCGCGGCCATCGCCGCGTAAAGGCCAGGGGCGATCGCGCTGCTTACCGACGCGTACGGCTCCGAAGCGGTGAGACCGGCCTCGACCAGGGGGAGCACGTCCGGGTCGACCTCCTCCAGGTAGCGCCGGACGGCGAGCAGCGCCGGCGCCGGTGAGCCGGCCGAGCTGGGGAGATCGAGGCCCGCGTAACGGACCTCGCCGTTCTCGCGCAGCCAGGTGAGCATTTCGTGCATCTCAGGCGAGCCGCCGAGGTTGAAGGTGAAGCCGTCGCGCGCGACGTCGGCGACCTCGCCGGGGCCGCCGCGCAGCCATTCGTCGACGAGGAACCCCTCCGTGAAACCCGACTCGAAGCCCAGCACCGTGAACCCGCACTCGGTCACCAGGTGCCGCAGGAGCCGGTTGCGCAGCTCGCCGAACTCGCGGATGTGGTGGTTGTTCTCGCCGATCGCCACGACGCGCGCGTCGCCGATCAGGTCCGCGATCGGGGTCACGTCGTCGGGCGAAAAGGGTGTCACTGCGTCGAGGGCTGGCATACTGCGGCACGCTAACGCACCGGCAGCGGCAGGTGGCAACCGAAATCAGCCGGGACGCGCCGACCGGGTGCCCGCGCGGACCGCTCAGACCGCCGGGCCGGGTGCGGGGCATCGACCGGCTCGGCAGGCGCCACTTCGCCAGCCTGACGGCCCCGCTCTCAACCGCCCAGCGGCAGCCGGTACCGGACTTCCTCGAGCGTCACGGTTCCGTCGTTGGTCGTCTCGACCCTGGTGCGGTCGTCCGGGGACCAGCCGGCGCGTTCGTAGAACCGGCGGGCCCGGCGGTTGGTCGAGAGGACCCACAGGGTGGCCGTGGTGAAGGATCGCGCCAGCGCCGTCACCGCGTCTTCGTGCAGGGCTCGCCCCGCGCCCTGCCCCCAGTGGTCCGGCAGCAGGTAGATCGACGCCAGCTCACCGACTTCCGCGGTCGCGTCCTGGTCGCGGCTGGGGCAAGCGACGGCGAAGCCCGCGACGGCGCCCTCCGCGGTCGCGACCAGCACCGTGTGGCAGGCCTCAGGCGCGGACAACGTCTCGGTCCAGAAGCGTTCGCGCGCCGGCACCGAAAGGCCGCCCAGGAACTCCGCCGGGAGCAGACCTTCGTACGCCGCCTGCCAGGAACCGATGTGGACGGTGGCGATACCGGCCGCGTCGGCGACCGTGGCGGGCCGGACGGACAGGGTCAACTCTTCTCCAGGTACTCCGCGCGGTCCACGTCCACGACGTCCGAAACCATCTGGGCCAGCCGAGGGTAGTGCGACAACGACGGATCGCGCACCACGATTTCCTGCGACTGCTCGCGTGCTTCGGTGATCACGTCCTCGTCGCGCAGCAGCGAAAGCAGCTTGAGGCTCGAACGCGTGCCGGACTGCGAGGCGCCGAGGATGTCCCCCTCGCGACGCAGTTCGAGGTCCAGCCGCGACAGTTCGAAACCGTCCGTGGTCGATTCGACCGCGGCCAGCCGTTCGCGGGTCGAGGTGCCGTCCAGGGTCTCGGTGACCAGCAGGCACAGGCCCGGCACGCTGCCCCGGCCGACGCGCCCGCGCAACTGGTGCAGCTGGCTCACGCCGAACCGGTCGGCGTCGAGGATCACCATGGCCGTCGCGTTGGGGACGTTCACGCCGACCTCGACGACGGTGGTCGCCACGAGCACGTCCACCTTCCCCTCGCCGAACGCGCGCATCACGGCGTCCTTCTCGTCGGACGGCATCCGGCCGTGCAGCGCGGCGATCCGCAGCCCCTTCAACGGCCCGCCCACCAGATCGGGGGCGACGTCCAGCACCGCGAGCGGCGGACGCTTGTCGCTCTTGTCCGACGGCGGCTCGTCGCCGATGCGCGGGCACACGACGTACGCCTGGTGTCCCTTCGCGACCTCTTCGGTGACGCGCTGCCACACGCGGTCGAACCACGCGGGCTTCTCCGCGACCGGCACCACCGTGGTCTTGATCGGCGAGCGACCGACGGGCATCTCGCGCAGCGCGGACGTCTCCAGGTCGCCGTACACGGTCATCGCGACCGTGCGGGGGATCGGCGTCGCCGTCATGACGAGCACGTGCGGGCTGGTGGAGTCGGCGCCGCGCGAACGCAGCGCGTCCCGCTGCTCCACGCCGAACCGGTGCTGCTCGTCGACCACCACGAAACCCAGATCGGCGAACTGCACGGTGTCCTGGATCAGCGCGTGGGTGCCGACGACGATGCCCGCCTCGCCGCTGACCGTCTCCAGCAACGATTTCTTGCGCTCCTTCGCGCCCATCGAGCCGGTGAGCAGCGTGACGCGCGTGGCGTTGTCCGCCGCGCCCAGCTCTCCGGCTCGGCCCAGCTCGCCCAGCATCTCGCGCAGGGAACGGGCGTGCTGCGCGGCCAGCACCTCGGTGGGCGCGAGCAGCGCGGCCTGTCGCCCCGAATCGACGACCTGCAGCATCGCCCGCAGCGCGACCACGGTCTTGCCGGAGCCGACCTCGCCCTGCAGCAGGCGGTTCATGGGGTGCTCGGTCGCCAGATCGGCGGCGAGGTCTTCGCCGATCGCGCGCTGGCCCGCGGTGAGCTCGAACGGCAGCCGCCGGTCGAACGCGTCGAGCAGGCCGCCGTCGGTGTGCGGGCTGGCCTTGGCCGGCCGGGACACCACGGAATGGCGCCGCTGCGCGAAGATCAGCTGGACGGCCATGGCCTCGTCCCACTTCAGCCGGTGCCGCGAAGTCTCCAGGTGGGCCCAGTCCTCGGGCCGGTGGATGCCGCGCAGCGCCCGCTCCAGCGCGGGGAGGCCGTGGCGCTTCAGCAGTTCCTCGGGCATCGGGTCCTCGTCGACCTCCAGCACGTCGAGCACCTGGCGCACGCACTTGGCGATCGACCACGACGGCATGCCCTGGGCCGCCGGGTACACCGGGATGATCTCGGCGAGGAAGCTGTCGACGGCTTCGGCCTCACGCTCGGCGTCGAGCAGCTCGTACTCCGGGTTCGCCAGCTGCAAGGTGTCGCGGAACGCGGTCACCTTGCCCGCGAACAGGCCCGTCTTGCCGGGTGCCAGCTCCTTCTCGCGCCACGCCTGGTTGAAGAACGCGCAGGCCAGCCGGCGCTTGCCGTCGGTGATGACCATGTCCAGGATGGTGCCGCTGCGCGACTTCATGCGGCGCTTGCTGATCTTCTCGATGCGCGCCAGCACGGTCGCGTGCTCGCCCAGCTCCAGCCCGGCGATGTCGGTGAGTTCGCCGCGCTCGGCGTACCGGCGCGGGTAGTGGCGAAGCAGGTCCGAAACGGTCTCGATGTCCAGCGCCCCGGAAAGCGCCTTCGCCGTCTTCGCGCCCAGCAGCAGCGGAAGCTTGTCGCGTAGCCCGGCCATCTCTATTCGACCCCCATCAGCAGCACGGCCTCGGCCTGGCCACTGGCATAACTCGTCAACTCCACCTCGGGGTGTTCCAGCCGGACCTGCTCGGCGAGCTCGGCGGCCACCCCGGGCGGGGCGTCCGCGCCGGCCAGGACGGTGACCAGCTCGCCGCCGAGGGTCAGCATCCGGTTCAGCACGCCCATCGCGGCCGCGACCAGGTTCGTCGCCGAGGCGGGCGCCGGTTCGATCAGCACCACCTCGTCGTCGACCAGTCCGATCACGTCACCGGACTGGGCCCGGCCCACCCAGGTTAGCGACTCCTCACCGGCGATCCGCAGCTCGCCACGCCTGGTGGCGGCGGCGGCCTCGGCCATGGCGACGACGTCGTCGTTGACGCGGCGGTCCCCGTCGTGCACCGCGAGCGCGGCCAGCACCTGCACCGGCGACGCGCACGGGATTACCACGACGTCACGGTCACCGGACATCGGGTGCCCGGCGGCGGTGTCCGCCGCGGCGGACAGGGCCGTGCCGCCGGGCAGCACCGTGACGTGCCGGCCCGCGGCCTCGTTGAACAGCCCGATCATGTCCTCGACGCCCGGCGTCTCGCCGTCCGGCACCGCCAGCACGGCGACGCCCTCCGCCCGCAGCAGCTCGGCCAGCCCACCGCCGCGGACGACCGCCACCACGGACCGGTCCAGCCCGCCACCGGGTTCGATCGGCGTCGGCGTGAGCAGCGGTTCGACGCGGATGCGGCGCGGGCGGCCGAGGTCCAGCCCGGCCTCGATGGCGGCGCCGATGTCGGCGCAGTGCACGTGGACGGCGTGGCTACCCGAGCCGTCCCCCGCGACCGTCACGCTGTCGCCGAAGCCGCTCAGCTCCTTGCGCAGCACCGGGAGCTGAGCCTCGTCGACGCCGTCGAGCAGGTACATGACCTCCCACGCGTATGGCGCGGACTCGGCCACCGGCGCGGCGACGGCCGCCTCCAGCTCGTGCTCGGGCGCGGTGGTCTTGCCGGAGATCACGCCGGCGAGCGCGTCGAGCACGGCGACCAGCCCGCGGCCACCCGCGTCCACGACCCCGGCCTTCGCGAGGGCGGGCAGCTGTCGGGGAGTCTGTTCGAGCGCAGCGGCGGGGGTGGCGGCGGCGGTCTCAGCGACCTCGGCGAGCGACCGCGTGTCCCCGCGGACGGCCGCGGCCACCGAGTGCAGGACGGTGAGCATCGTCCCCGCGACGGGCCGGCTGACCGCACCCGTGGCGACCTTGTCGGCGTGCCCGAGCGCGGCGGCCAGCCCGACGCCGTCCAGCTCGTCCCCGGTGGCCGCCCATTCGGCGATCCCCCGGACGACCTGGGAGATGATCACGCCGGAGTTCCCCCGGGCCGCGGCCACGGCACCCCGGGCGAGAACGGCGAGAGCGGCGGCAACCTCGACGGCGGCCGAGGGCTTGGGGGGCGCTTGGGTGGGGGCAGACGGGGTGAGGGCGGACAGGATGGCGGCGTCGCCACTGGATGGCGACGGCTCCTCGTCGGGCCCTGATGGGGCGTCGGCCTGCGGGCCGCTGCTTAGGGCGGCTTCGCCTGACGAGGGCGACACGCTCGCCGGGCCGGACTTGCCGCCCACCGGCGAGACACGATCCACGACCGTCTCGGCCGCCAACGGCGAAGCACTCTCACCAGCGGTGTCGCCCGCCAACGGCGAGACACTCTCACCAGCCGTCTCGCCCGCCAACGGCAAAACACTCTCACCAGCGGTGTCGCCCGCGAACGGCGAGACGCCTCCGTCGCTGGAGGCACTCGTAACCGGCGAACCGGCGCTCCGACTGGCGTCGCCCTCCTGCGGCGAACCAGCGTCGCCTGTCGACGGCGACGGGCCGTCCTCTGCGGCTGGGTCACGGAGCGCGGCGGCGAGAGCGTCGCGCGCGCCGGTCAGCGTGTGGAGGAGGTTGGACCCCGTGTCGGAGTCCGCGACGGGGTACACGTTGATGCCGTTGATCGCCGGGCGCAGCCGGTCCAGGCTGCGCACGCACGCCGCCGACCAGGCGGTCACCGCTGCCACGTCCAGCACCCGCACCCGTAACCTCCTCGCTGGTTCCCGCGAGGGTATCGACCCCGTGACGACCCGCCTGAGACCACTCGTTACTATGGTCGAGTTGCCCGGCTGGTTCGGGCGCGCATTCTTAGTCCCATATCAGAGGAGTTCGACGTGGCTGCCGTGTGCGACGTCTGTGGCAAGGGACCGGGCTTCGGTAAGTCGGTCTCGCACTCCCACCGGCGTACCAACCGCCGGTGGAACCCGAACATCCAGACTGTGCACGCCAAGATCGGCGTGTCCCAGCGCAAGCGTCTCAACGTGTGCACCTCGTGCATCAAGGCCGGCAAGGTTGTCCGCGGCTGACGTGAAGGCCGAAAATTGGCGGGTGCCCCCAGGGGCACCCGCCATTTTTCTGTCCGGGATCAGGCCAAGAACCCGCTGAGCAGAGCGCGAAGGGACTCCGGCTGGTTCAGCACGCTGTGGTCCTGCCCCTCCAGCGTCTCGTAGCGGCCGCCGGGGACCGCGGAGGCGACGGCCCGCGCACCGGCCCGCAGCCACTCCTCGCCGGTGCCGCCGCCGATGGCCAGGACCGGTACGCCGATCTTCGCTAGGTGGTCGGCGGGCAGGTGGTTGCCCGGGCCGCAGATTTCGAGGTCGTAGGCCAGTGTGGGCGCCAGCGCCGTGCACCAGCTCCAGGCGGGCGACGCCTTCATGCCCGCCACCTGCTGCTCCGGGGCACCGACGCCCTCGGTCAGGAACAGCTCGACGGCGCCGTCGCGGTCGTCGGCGGAAAGCCGCGCCCGCACCCGCGCGACCAGGTCCTCACCTGGACGTCGCCGCGAATCGACGACGACGAACGGCGGCTCGTAAGCGGCGACCTTGATGATCGGCAGGCCCCGCGAGGCCGCTTCCAGCGCCAGGATCGCGCCCGAGGAGTGCCCGAACACCGCCGCCGAGCCGCCCACGTGCGAGATCAGCGCGGCCAGGTCCTCGACCTCGCGGGCCACCTCGTAAGCCGCCGCGTCGCCGCTGTCACCACGGCCTCGCCGGTCGGGGGCGACGGCCCGGAAACCCGCGTCGGCCAGCACGGCGGCGAGGCCGGCGACCGACGTCCGGTCGTTCATGGCGCCGCCGACGAGGATCACGGGCGTGCCCTCACCGGTGCTGTCGAAGGCGATCCGGGTGCCGTCGGCGGAAGTGACGGTGGCGGTCATGGCAGTCCTCCTGGTTTCGGAGCAGTTCATCACGACCTGACCGGAACCGGACGACCGGGCAACCGGACCGGACGGGCACCGCCGGGCCGCCGCCGGGGTTCAGGGGAGCTTCCACTCCACCGGCGACGCGCCCTGCTCGGCCAGCAGCTGGTTCGTGCGGCTGAACGGGCGCGAGCCGAAGAAGCCGTTGTGCGCCGAAAGCGGGCTCGGGTGCGCCGACTCGATGCACGGCACGTCGCCCAGCATCGGCCGCAGGTTGCGGGCGTTGCGGCCCCAGAGGATCGCGACCATCGGCTCGTCGCGGGCGGCGAGCGCCTTGATCGCCTGCTCGGTCACCTGCTCCCAGCCCTTGCCCTGGTGGGAGTTCGACTTGCCGGGCTGGACCGTCAGCGCCCGGTTGAGCAGCAGGATGCCCTGCTCGGCCCAGGGCGTCAGGTCGCCGTTGGCCGGCGACGGGTAGCCGAGGTCGTCGGCGTACTCCTTGTAGATGTTGATCAGGCTCTTCGGGATCGGCCGCACGTCGGGCGCCACCGAGAAGCTCAGCCCGACCGCGTGCCCCGGCGTCGGGTACGGGTCCTGGCCGACGATCAGCACGCGCACGTCGCGGAAGGGCTGCTTGAACGCGCGCAG
This sequence comes from Amycolatopsis sp. PS_44_ISF1, assembly GCF_032335455.1. Classification (NCBI taxonomy): domain Bacteria; kingdom Bacillati; phylum Actinomycetota; class Actinomycetes; order Pseudonocardiales; family Pseudonocardiaceae; genus Amycolatopsis; species Amycolatopsis sp. PS_44_ISF1. Next base: position 584,924 of record NZ_JANUXO010000004.1, read on the forward strand.
CACGTGCTCGCCCGCCGGCAGGTAGGTGCGGCCGGCGGCGATCTCCGCGCGGAGGAACTCCCCCATCGCGGCCACCTGCGGGGCCACCGGTTCGAGGGCCTGGGCCCAGCCTTCTTCGACGATCTCGTTCAGCGGTCGTACGGTCACGGCCCGCGATCCTAGCGGGACTCGGGCGGGGTCAGCGGGGCGGGTCGAGGCGGCGGAGCTCCTGGCGGAACCGGGCGCCCCGGCGGACGTAGGAGTCGACCACGGCGGCGATCTGCTCCGGGGAGAACGACTGGTTCGGCCGCGTCTTCGCCGGCACGCCGAGGGCGATCTCGCCGCTGCCGACGCGGGAGCCGTACGAGAGCACCGCGCCCGCGCCGACCATGCCGCCGTCTTCGATCACCGTCCCGTTCAGCACCACCGAGCCGGACGCGATGAGGCAGCCGCTGCCGATCTCGGCCCCCTCGACGTGCACGGCGTGGCCTATCGCCGAAGACGGGCCGAGGATCGTCGGGTGCCGTCCGGTGCAGTGCACCACGCAGCCGTCCTGGACGTTGGACCGCTCGCCGATCTCGATGTAGCCGTGGTCGCCGCGCAGCACCGTCTGTGGCCAGACCGAGGCGTGCGCGCCGATCCGGACGTCGCCGATCACGGTCGCGTCGGGATGGACGTAGGCGTCCGGGTGGATCGAGGGAACGAGGTCACCGAGTGCGTAGATCGCCATGCCGTCTCCGGTTTCGTCGGTTTTCGTCCAAGCTGGAAGCGTCGGCGCTGGAACGGCCGAGGTCCTTGCCGAAGTACCGGCTCTCGATTTCGTCCTTGTACAGGCCGAAACCCGGGATCTCGGCGTAACCGGAGGAACCGTAGAGGGCGATCGCCTCGGGCTGCTCGGTGCCGGTCTCGAGCACCACGCGCAGCCGTCCGGCGGCGGCCGCCGTGCGCTCCAGCTCGGCCAGCATCACGCGGGCGTACCCACGACCGCGGGCGGCTTCGACCACGTACATGCGCTTCAGCTCGACGTCGCCGGGCCGGAACGCCGGCGCCGGCCCGTCGTGTGCCCGCCAAGCCCCCGTCGCGACCGGGGTCCCGTCGACGTAGCCGACCAGGAACAACCCGAGCGGGGACGCGAACTGCGCCGCGTCCATCGGCGTGGCGTCCTCGCTGCCGTACCGCTTCACGTACTCGAGCTGGACCTCGGCCATCAGCTTCGCCGCATCGGGGTGGTCGAACGCGACCGCACGGATCTCCACGCCGACCACTCTAGGCAGCTAGCGCCAGTGCTCCCAGCCGCCCTCGTGGCCGTACTCCCTGCCGTCCACGGTGACCCCGGAGTCCGGCATGGTCACGGTGCCGATGCGGCGCCAGCCTTCGGGCAGGTCGCCGAACGGCGGGAAGGTGGCCGCCAGCGCGTGGTCCTCGCCACCGGTGAGCACCCACTGCAGCGGGTCGGCGCCGAGCGCGGTGCCCACCTCCCGCAGCCGCGTGGACAGCTCCAGGTCGGTGGTCCGCACGTCGAGGCCGACCCCCGACGCCGCCGCGATGTGGCCGAGGTCGGCGAGCAGGCCGTCGGAGATGTCGATCATCGCCGTCGCCCCGGCGGTCGCCGCCCGCGGGCCGGCTTCGTAGGGCGGCTCCGGCCAGCGTTGCGCGTTGACGACGCCCACGGGCGAACGGAACCCGCGGCGCAGCACGGCCAGCCCGGCCGCGGCCCAGCCGAGCCGTCCGCTGACGGCCAGCAGGTCGCCGGGACGCGCGCCCGAGCGCGTCACCGGCTCCCGGTCTTCGAGGTCGCCGAGCGCCGTGATGCTGATCACGAGCTGGTCGGCGCCCACCATGTCGCCGCCGGAGACACCGGCCCCGGCGCGGACCGCCTCGGCCCAGATGCCGTCCATGATCTCGGTCACGACCTGGGCCGGCAGGTCCGGCGGGCAGGCGAACCCGACGAGCACCGTGGTCGGTTTCGCGCCCATGGCCGCGATGTCGGCCAGGTTCACGGCCGCGGCCTTGCGCCCGACCTGCCCGGGGCTCGACCAGTCCAGCCGGAAGTGCACGCCCTGCACCAGCACGTCCGTGCTCGCCACTACGCGCCCGTCCGGCGCCGCGACGACCGCGGCGTCGTCGCCGGGGCCGAGCAGAGTGGACGCCGGCTGGCGACGTCCTTCGGTGACCGCCTGGATCAGCGCGAATTCGCCGATCGCGGCCACCGTGCCGTCATTCGGTGACACCGGTCACCTCCAGTTTCTCTCCGGGCTCGAAAGCCTCGACCACCGACAGTCGGATCCCCTAGGTTTTTCCCGGGGCTGGCGATACGTTGCCTACACCGTTCCTACCTCGACACCATCGCCACCGACGAAAGGGCACGCCGTGGTCCACGCATACATCCTCATCCAGACCGAGGTCGGCAAGGCGGCCGCGGTGGCGGCGGAGATCGCCGGCGTCCCCGGCGTGACCAGCTCGGAGGATGTCACCGGACCGTACGACGTGATCGTGCGGGCGACCGCGGACACCGTGGACCAGCTGGGCCAGCTCGTCGTCGCCAAGGTGCAGAACGTCGAGGGCATCACCCGGACCCTGACCTGCCCGGTGGTCCACCTCTGAGCCGTGGTGCACTGGTCCGGTGGCTGATTCCGACACCGGCGCACCGCCGAAGGTGCTGCTCATCACGGCGGCCGGGCTCGTGGTCGCGCTGGCCGTGGCCGTCGCGGTCTTCGCACTGGTCCGGGGGAAGGCGACGTCCGACGCCGCTCCCCCGGACGCGAACGGCCCCCTCGCGCTCGTCGCCGTCCCGGCCCCGCACGCGGACGAGCAGCCGTGCACCACGCTCGTCTCCGCGCTCCCCGCGAGCCTGACGTCCAACGGCGAGCAGCTCGCGCGGCGCGCGCTGGCCGCGCCGTCGCCGAAAGCCACCGTCGCGTGGGGCGGGGGTGACGCCGTCGTCCTGCGCTGCGGGCTCGACCGGCCGCCGGAGCTGACGCAGACCGCGCAGCTTCGCGTCGTCAACGGCGTGCAGTGGCTGCAGCTCAGCGAAGACGGCTCGGCCACCTGGTACGTCGTGGACCGCGACGTCTACCTCGCCCTGACCATCCCGGACACCGCGGGCACCGGCCCGCTGCAGGCGATCTCCGACACCGTCGCGGCGAAGCTGCCGGTCAAGCCCCTGAAGTTCTAGCGGCAGTTCCGGCGGCGATGGCCTCCAGCGATTCGCCGGTGGTGCGTGGCCCCAGAACGGCGACGTCGATCATCAGCAGCACCATCGCGCCCGCCACCACGGCGTACATCGCGGTGGCGCCCGCCCCCTGAAGCACCGGCAGCAGGATGAACGGCATGGCCGCGGTGGCCAGCCGTGAGAGCGCGTACGCCGAGCCGGAGGCGGTCCCGCGCAACGACGTCGGGAACAGCTCGCCCTGGTAGGTGTGGAAGGCGTTCGAGAAGACGTTGCTGGCGGCCGTGTAGCAGAAGCCGAAGACGGCGATCAGCGCGCCGGCCGTCGAGTAGCCGAAGGCGAGCCCGAAGGCCGCCATCGCCGCCGCGCTGGCGACGATCAGCCACTTGCGCTCGATCCGCTCGATGACCGGGATCGACAGGGCCGAGCCGATCGGGTAGCCGAGGAAGGTCAGCGCGCTGAAGGTCAGGGAGCCGACCAGGGAGAAGCCCTTGGCCGCGAGCACGATGGGGACCAGCGAGCCGAAGCCGTAGTAGCCGAACGACTGGAGCAGCTGGAACCCGTAGAGCATCGCCGTGCGGCGAAACCACGGCGGGCGCAGCAGCGCGGACGCCCGGACGGGCTCCGGCGCGGGCGCCTCCGGTTCCGGCTCGGCCAGCGGCTGCGGCGCGGACGCCTCCAGCCGCCGGACGATTTCGTCCGCCTCCCGCTCTCGCCCGCGAGCGGCGAGCCAGCGCGGCGATTCGGGCAGCGTGAACCGCAGCCCCCAGACGATGGCCGCCCCCAGCGCGCCGATCACGAACAGCCAGCGCCAGCCGTCGACGCCCAGCGGCGAGTGGCCGACCAGCGCGCGGGCCAGAAACCCGGCGGCGGGGACGCCGCAGAACCCGATCGTGTAGGCCCACGCGGTCGCCCGGCCGCGGGCGCGGGCGGGCAGCAGGTCGGCGAGGTAGGCGTCGGCCACCGGCAGCTCCGCGCCGATGCCGATGCCCGCGACGAACCGGCAGGCCACCAGCATCCAGACGTCCGTGCTGAACGCGCCGAGCAGTGTGAAGACCGAGTAGATCCCGAGGGTGAGCAGGAACGCGCGCCGCCGGCCGAGCCGGTCCGCCAGCCGCCCGAGGAACACCGCCCCCACGAACGCCCCGACGAACGCCGAGGCGATCAGCGGCTTCAGCAGGTCGGCCGTGACCCCGAACTCCTTGGTCAGCACGGTGCTGATCGTGGCGGCGAGGAACAGGTCGTAGAGGTCGAAGAACGTCGCCACCCCCACCACGGCGACGAAGTACCGGTGCCGCCTGGTGACCGGCAGCCGGTCGAGCCGGGACGCGATCTGCACGCGTTGCCTCCTTGTACTTCCTTGTACTTCCTTGTACTCCGGTACTCCTGCGCTCCGGTGTTCCTGTGCTCCCGGCGTCGACGGCACGGGGCATCGACGTGCCGGGGCTCCCGCGTGCGGTGGTGGAACCGTGCCGACGCCGCGGTGGGAGTTTCGGGGGATCACTCTAGTGAGTGATCATGGGCCCGTCAGTGCCGCCGGTGCGGGGTTCGCCGTCCGGGGGCTACGGGCCCAGCGGGTGAATCCTGGTTCTTTCCGCCGTGCCGCCGGCCGGTGGGCGGGCGGGCGGGGGCGGAAAGCCCTCGGCCCGTCGTCAGCGAAGACCGGTGCCGCGGCTGATGGCGGTGTCGATGAGGGTGGTCAGGAGGGTCGCGTAGTCCACTCCGGTCACCTCCCACATCTTCGGGTAGGCGGACTTCGTGGTGAAGCCCGGCATGGTGTTGACCTCGTTGATCACCGGCTCGCCGTTCTCGGCGACGAAGAAGTCCACGCGGGCCAAGCCCTGGCAGTCGAGGGCGCGGAAGGCCTCGACCGCCATCGCGCGCACGCGTTCGGTGAGGGTGTCGTCGAGCTTGGCCGGGATGTCCAGCTCGGCGTCGTCGCCGAGGTACTTGGTGTCGAAGTCGTACCAGGAGTCGTCGTCCTCGGCGAGGACGCGGATCTCGGCCGGGAGGGAGGCCTCGACGCGGCCGTCCGGGAACTCCAGCACGCCGCACTCCACCTCGCGCCCGGTCACCGCCGCCTCGATGAGGACCTTGGGGTCGGTGCGCCGGGCCAGCTCGATGGCGTCGTCCAGCCCGGCCCAGTCGGTGACCCGCGAGATGCCCACCGAGGACCCCGCCCGCGCCGGCTTGACGAACACCGGCAGCCCCAGCCGGTCGCGGTCCGCCTTCTCCAATGTGGACTGTCCACGGCGGAGTGACGCGTACGAGCCCACTGCAAGACCTTCCGCGGCGAGGAGCTTCTTGGCGTACTCCTTGTCCATGGCCGCCGCGCTGGCGAACACGCCCGGGCCGACGTACGGGATCTCGGCGAGCTCGAGCAGGCCCTGGATGGTGCCGTCCTCACCGAAGGCACCGTGCAGCACCGGGAAGACGACGTCGACGCCGCCGAGCACCTCGGTCGCCTGACCGGGGTCGATCGTGCGCAGCTCGCGGCTGGTCGGGTCGCCCGCCAGCACGAGCGCGCGGCCGGAGGAGACGGACGGCAGCTCGCGTCCCTGGATGCTCAGCTCCTGCGGATCGCCGGTGCCGAGCACCCAGCCGCCCTGCGGCGTGATGCCGACCGGGAGGACCTCGAAGCGCTCCGGATCCAGGTTGGCGATGACACTGCCGGCCGACAGGCAAGAGATCGTGTGCTCGCTGCTGCGCCCGCCGAACACGACCGCCACCCGGATCTTTTCCGCACTCATAGCCGGTCACCGTACCGGTTGACCACGGCGAACAGCGCGGCCCCGTGGGCCGAGCGCGCCGGACATCACTCCCACCTCGCCGAGGCTCCCGGCCGGACCCGGCAATCCGGGCTGCCTGGCTCCGCCTCCCGCCCGCCCCCGACCTCCCGGCCGGCAGCTTCTTTCGCCCCGCCGAGGCGCACGGCTTCTCGCCACCCGACGGCAACGGCTGCGGCTGCCGCCGACCGGCTACGGCGCGCTCACCACTCAGCGGCCACGACCCTGTCGCCGCTCAGCGACCACAGCTCGCTACCCGCCGGATCGCAGCACTCTTGCCACCCGGCGGCCACCGCTTCTCGTCACCCAGGCGGCCGCAGATCTCACGCGCCACCCGACGGCCACCGTTCTCTCGCCACCCGACGGCCACGGCTCTCACGCGCCACCCGACGACCACCGCTCCCTCACCACCCGGCGACCACAGCCCTGCCAGCCCTCGGCTCGTCGCCACCCGGCGACCACAGCCCTGCCAGCCCCCGGCTCGTCGCCACCCAGCGACCACAGCTTTCGCAGCCCCGGCTCGTCACTACCCGGCGGCCACGGCTCTCACGCAGCACCCGACGGCCACCGCTTTCTCGCCACCCAGGCAGCCACCGCTCTCTCGCCACCTGGCGGCCATAGCTCTCTCGCGGCACCCAACGGCCACCGCTCTCTCGCCACTTGGCGGCCACAGCTCTTTCACGGCACCCGACGGCCACCGCTCTCTCGCCACCCGGCGACCACGGTTCTCACAGCCACCGGCTCGTCACCACCCGGCGAGAAGGGCAGTCGCCAACCCACGGCGACGGCCCGTTCGCCACCCGGCGGCGAAAGCAAAAAACCGCCGCCACCAGCCGAAACCCCTCGTCGCCGTTCCGCGGCGAAAGCCAGAGGCCCGCTCACCGAAGCAGGGAGACCAGCGTGGGCAGCGCCGTGACCAATGCCTCCCGGGAGCAGCCCGCGTAGCCCAGCGCCACCCCGTGTGCCGTGGGAGTTCCGGCGAAATGGCGGGCCAGGCCGTCGAGGCGGATGCCGTGCCGTTCGGCGGCGAGGATGCGGTCGGCTTCCTCCTCGGCGGACTCGAAGAGGACCACCAGGTGCGCGCCCGCGTCGTCGCCGAGGACCGGGACTCCGGCGGACGACAGGGCGTCCGACAGGAGGGTCCGGCGTTCGGCCAGTTCGCGGCGGAGCTTGCGGAGGTGACGGCCCAGGTCGCCGTGGCGGGCGAGTTCCACCAGGACCCGCTGGCCGGCCGGGGAGGGGCGCGTGCCCGTCAGGTCCCGGTAGGCCAGCACCGCCCGCACGACCTCCGACGGGCCCACCAGCCAGCCCGCGCCGAGCGTCGGGGTGAGGATCTTGCTCGTGGTGCCCAGGTGGACGACGACGTCGGGGGCGAGGGCGGCCAGCAGGGGCAGCGGGGCGACGTCGAAGCGCAGCTCGCCGTCGTAGTCGTCCTCGATGATCAGCAGGCCGTCCGCGCGGGCCCGTTCGACCAGCTCCACGCGCCGGGCCGCGCTCATCCGGCTGCCCATCGGGTACTGGTGGGCCGGCGAGCAGTAGACCGCCCGCGCGCCGGCCGGGATGGCGTCCGGGCGCAGTCCCTGACCGTCGACCGGCACGCCCACCACCGTGAGCCCGGCCTGCCGGAACGCCTGCACGGCCCGCTGGTAGCCGGGCTCCTCGAACGCGACGACCGCGCCGCGCCGCAGCACCGCGGCGGCCAGTTCGACCACCGCGGCCGTCGTGCCGCCCGTGGCGAGCACCGAGCCGACGGCCAGGCCGCGGTGGCGCAGCAAGTGCTCGGACACGGTCGCGCGGTACTCGGGCAGGCCCGCGCGGTGGGCCCGGATCAGCGGATCCGGGTCCGCCGCCGCCCGCCACGCGCGGCGCCAGGCCGCGCGGTCGAGCCCCTCGGCCCAGGGCGTGCCCGGGCTGAGGTCCAGCGACGATGCGGTCTCGGCGTCGGCCAGCGGCGGTCCGGACGGCGACACCGACGCGGCCGCGCGCGTCGGCGGGGTGGTCACGTACGTGCCCGAACCGTGCCGTCCGGCGATCCAGCCCTCGGCGTGCAGCTGCTCGTAGGCCGCCGACGTCACGGTGCGCGAGACGCCGAGCCGCTCGGCCAGCGCCCGGGTGGACGGCAGCCGGTCGCCGCCGCGCAGGTGGCCGCTCGCGGCGGCCACGCGCAGGGCGTCGGCCAGCTGGACGGCCAGCGGTGTGCCCGCCTCACGGTCGAGGTTGACCGGCAGCGCGGTGTCGGCGTACGACACGGAAACCTCCCGTACGGCGAAAGTGGACTTCTCAAGTGTACGAGAAGTGGACGTTCCACGAGTCCACTTTCTTCTTTCACACTGAACCCATGACCAGCCTCTCGCCGACCCCCAGAACCGCCCTCGGCCGCCTGAAGAACCGCGCGGCCACCGACCGCGCCACCCTCCACGCCGTGCTGGACGAGGCGCTGGTCTGCCACCTCGGCGTCGTCCGCGACGGCGCCCCGCTGGTGCTGCCCACCGGCTACGGCCGCGACGGCGACACCCTCTACCTCCATGGTTCCACGGGTGCGGCCAGCCTGCGCACCGCGACCGGCGGCGTGGACGTCTGCGTCACCGTCACGCTGCTGGACGGCATCGTCTACGCCCGCTCGATCAACAACCACTCGATGAACTACCGCAGCGCCGTCATCTTCGGCCGCGCCACGGCGGTCACCGAACCGGACGCCAAGCTGCACGCCCTGCACGTGCTCACCGACCACCTCTCCCCCGGCTCGTGGAACCACGCGCGCGCGGTCAACGCGAAGGAGTTCGCCGCGGTCAGCGTGCTCGCGCTGGACCTGGCCGAGGCCTCGGTCAAGCTCCGCGCGCAGGACCCGGACGACGAGGCCGGCGACGTCGAGGCGGACGCCGCGTGGGCCGGTGTCCTCCCGGTGCGGACGGTGTTCGGCGAGCCCGAGCCTTCGGCCGACCTGCCCGCGAGGTGGACGACGCCCGAGCACGTCGCCCAGCGGGTCACGAAGGCCGGGGCAACCGCACGGTGAACGTCGTGCGTCCCGGCTCGCTGGCCACGCCGACGGTCCCGCCGTGTTCCAGCACCAGCGATTGCACCACCGACAACCCGAGTCCGGTCCCGCCCGCCGAGCGCGTACGGGAGTTGTCGACGCGGAAGAAGCGGTCGAAAATCCTTCGCTGGTCCTCACCCGAAATGCCCGGACCAGCGTCGCTCACGCGCACGACGGCCTGACCCTCCTCAGCCGTCAGCGCCAGGGAAACCGGCGTGCCCGGTGGGGTGTGGACCGCGGCGTTCGCCAGCAGGTTGTCCAAGACCTGGCGAAGCCGGGCGGGGTCCGCGTCGAGTTCGAGCGGGCCGGGGGGCACGGCGACCTGCAGCGGGTGTCCCGGGCGTCCGGCCCGGAACGCATCGGCGGCCGCGCGCACCGGCTCGGCCAGGTCGATCCGCTCGGGCCGCACCGGCGGTTCGGCGTCGTGGGCGTCGAGGCGCGCCAGCAGCAGCAGGTCATCGACCAGCACGCTCATCCGCGCGGTCTCTTCGCGGATCTTCGCCAGGTGCGCTTCGCGTTCCTCGGGCTCGTTCGCGGCGGCGTAGCGGAATAGGTCGGCGTAGCCGCGGATCGACGTCAGCGGTGTACGCAGCTCGTGCGAGGCGTCGGCCACGAAACGGCGAAGGCGTTCATTCGCCGCCGTCCGCGCGGCCAGCGAGGACTCGATGTGGGTCAGCATCAGGTTGAACGCCGTCCGCAGCTCCTGCACTTCGGCGCCGCCGCCTTCCCCGGAGGCGCGCACGGGCAACGCGGCTGTCGCCGTGAGGTCGTGCGAAGCGATGTCGTGCGCCGTGCCCGCCATGTCCGACAATGGCCGCAGCCCGCGCCGCAGCACCATTCGCCCCGCGACGACGAGGATGGCCAGCGCGATCAGGAACGCGATCACCTCGACCAGCACCAGCTGCCGCACCGTGTTGTCGAGGTCCGCCTGCGGCGCCGCGCTCAGCAGCACGGTGCCGGTGTCGACCCGGTCGGTCGAGACCGGGCAGGCGCGCACGCGGTACGGACCGGTGCCGTGGAGGTACACGTCGCGGAACACGTCGCCGCGCGTCGCGTCGACCGCAACCTGCGCGAGCGGCCCCACGTCCGCGGGCAGCGTCCCGCCGGGCTGCGCCTTCGCCACCCCCTTGTCCACCTCGAACACCGCCGAGTACCAGGAGTACAGCGGCTGCGGGCTGCCGTGCGAGGAGCGCAGCCCGGGCACCTGCGCGACCTGGCTGGTCTTGAGCTGCTCGTCGAGCCGGCGGCCGAGGTAGCCGTGCATGAAGCCCACGGTGACCGTGCCGACGATCGCGAAGACCACCAGCGCCAGCGCGCCCAGGCCGAAGGCCAGCCGCGTACCGAGCCGCGACGCGCGCCACGCGCCGTACCAGCGCCGCGCCCACCGGCCGAGGCGGCTCACCGGCCCGTCCGGCGCACGACGTACCCGACCCCGCGCACGGTGTGGATCAGCGGCTCGGCGCCGTCGTCCAGCTTCCGGCGCAGGTGCGAGATGACCAGTTCGACCACGTTGGAACGGCCCCCGAAGTCGTACTCCCAGACGTGGTCGAGGATCTGCGACTTGGTCAGCACCGTGGGCGAGCGGCGCATGAGGTAACGCAGCAGTTCGTACTCCGTGGGCGTCAATTCGGCCCCGCGTCCGCCGCGGCGGACTTCGCGCGTGTCCTCGTCCAGCGTGAGGTCGCCCACGGTCAGCACCGCGCCGCGGACGGCCGCCGGGACCGCGGCGGCGGTGCTGCGCCGCAGGACCGCGCGCAGCCGCGCCATCAGCTCCTCCACCGAGAACGGCTTGACCAGGTAGTCGTCACCCCCGCGGGTGAGACCGGCGATCCGGTCGGCGGTCGCGTCCTTCGCGGTCAGGAAGACCACGGGCACAGCGTTGCCGTCGGCGCGCAGGCGGTCCAGCACGGTGAAGCCGCCGAAGTCGGGCAGCATCAGGTCGAGCACCACGATGTCGGGCCCGAACTCCGCCGCCCGGCTCAGCGCCGCCGCGCCGGAGCCCGCGGTGACGGCCAGCCAGCCCTCGTACCGGGCGACGGTCGCCACCAGGTCGGCGATGTGCGGTTCGTCGTCGACGACGAGCAGCCGCACCGGGTTCGGGGTGTCCACTCCCCCATCCTCCGTGAGCCGCGGCCGGGCACGCGAGCCGAGGCCCCGCTCGACAGCCAGTCGACAGGTTCCACCCAGATCCGCCACAGGTTCCGCGATGACGCTGGTCGTGAGCCCGAACCGAAGGGAACCCCGCGTGACTGTCCTGACACCGAGCGCCGCGCCGCCCAGACCGGCGGCGTCCCCGCGCGTCATCGCGAAAGCCTGGCTCTTCGCGTTCCTGGGGGCGAACGTCCTCCTGGTGACCGTGCTCTTCGCCCGCGGCGGCCGGTCCGACAACGCGCTGATCACCGCCGGGCGCCTCGCCGGGCTGTACGCCGCGCAGGCCATGGCCTTCCAGCTCCTCCTGGTGGCGCGCCTGCCGTGGCTCGACCGCCGGCTCGGCATGGACCGGCTCACGGCGTGGCACCGCTGGACCGGCTTCACTCTCTTGTGGACGCTCCTCGCGCACGTCGTGCTGATCGTCTTCGGCTACGCGAGCGTGGAGGACCGCGGCCCGGCCGGGGAGCTGGTCCAGCTGGCCGACACGCTCGAAGGGGTGCTGCGCGCCATCGTCGCGTTCGTGCTGATCCTCGTGGTCGGCGCCGCCTCCGCCCGGTTCGCGCGCAAGCGGATGGCCTACGAGACCTGGCACTTCGTGCACCTCTACACCTACGCGGCGGTGGTGCTCGCGTTCACCCACCAGGTCGCGGTGGGACAGTCGTTCACCAGCCACGCCTTCGCGCGCGCCTACTGGTGGACGCTGTGGCTGGGCGTCGGGGCGGCCGTGCTGGCCGGGCGCGTGGTGCTGCCGCTCGGGCGGAATCTGCGCCACCGGCTTCGGGTGACCGCCGTGGTCCCGGAATCGCCCGACACCGTCTCGGTCTACGTGACGGGCCAGGACCTCGACCGGCTGCCCGCCCGCGCCGGGCAGTTCTTCCTGTGGCGGTTCCTGACCAAGGACCGCTGGTGGCAGGCCAATCCGTACTCGCTCTCGGCCGCGCCCGACGGCCGTACGCTGCGGCTGACCGCGAAGGCCGTCGGTGGGTCCAGCGCGAACCTTCGCTCGCTTCGCGTCGGCACGCGTGTCTTCGCCGAAGGGCCGTACGGCGCCTTCACCACGATCCACCAGCAGCGGCCGAACGCGCTGCTGGTGGCCGGCGGGGTGGGTATCACGCCGATCCGCGCGCTGCTGGAGGACATCGGCGGCCACGTCGTCCTCCTCTACCGCGTGCGCACGCCGCAGGACGCGGTGCTGCTGCCCGAACTGAACGGACTGGCCAAGGCGCGCGGTGCGATCCTGCACGTCCTGAGCGGACCCTCGGACCAGCTCGGGCCGCACGGGCCGCTGCTCGGCCCGGAAAGCCTGCACGCGCTGGTGCCGGACGTCGGCGACCGCGACGTGTTCGTCTGCGGGCCGCCCGGGATGACGGCGGCGGTGCTGCGCGGCCTGCGGGAGCTGCGTGTGCCGTCCGCGCAGGTGCACGCCGAACGCTTCAGCCTGGCCGCGTGAGGAGCGGGAGATGAAAAAGACGATCTTCGTCGTAGCGCTGTCGGTCGCCGGGTTCATCGCCGTCTGGCGGTTCGAGCCCACCGCGATGGGGACCACCACGACCGGGCCACCGGCCGCCTCCGCGCCTTCGTCACCGTCCACTTCGGCCGGCCGCGTCGGCACTTCGGTGACCGTGCCGGGTTCGGCGGAGGGCAGCGAGTTCGGCACCGTGCAGGTCCAGGTGAGCTTCTCCGGTAGTCGCATCACCGATGTCCAGCTCCTGCAGCAGCCCCAGAGCGGGCGCGGCGTCGGCGCGTTGCCACGGCTTCGTGAAGAAGCGCTGCAGGCCCAGAGCGCGAACATCGACACCGTCTCCGGGGCAACGCAGACCAGCGAGTCCTACATCCGGTCGTTGCAGGCGGCGCTCGACGCGAAGGGCTCGTGATGGCCGTCCACGTCGAGCCGGTGATGGGCCTGCCGGTCTCCCTCGACCTGCGCGACGAGGGCGAGTTCTCGGCGGCCGTCGCGGAAGCTTTCGGCTGGCTGCACGAAGTGGACGCCCGCTTCAGCCCGTACAGAATGGACAGTGAGGTCTCCCGGTACGGCCGGGGCGAGCTGCCCGCCGGTGACCTCAGCGGTGATCTGGACGAGGTGCTCGGCCTGTGCGCGCACTACGAGCGCCTTTCCGGCGGCGCGTTCTCGGCGCGCCTGCCCGGACGCGCCCTCGACCCGTGCGCCGTGGTCAAGGGCTGGGCGGTGCAGCGCGCGGCCGACCGGCTGCACGCCGCCGGGGCGCGGCGGTTCTGCCTGAACGCGGGCGGCGACGTCGTCACCGCCGGTGAACCCGAGCCCGGGCGGCCGTGGCGCGTCGGCGTCCGGCATCCCGAGCAGCCGCTGGAGGTGTGCGCGGTGATCGCCTCACGGGGCGGCGCGGTGGCGACGTCCGCGGCCTACGAGCGCGGACAGCACATCCTCGACGGCCGCACCGGGCAGCCAGCCACGGGCCTGCTGAGCGTGACGATCGTCGCCGAAGACCTGGCGAACGCCGACGCCTTGGCCACCGCCGCGTTCGCGCTGGGCGAAGAGGGCATCGGCTGGGCCGCCGCGCAACCCGGCTGCGAGGTGCTGATCGTCGACGCGGACCGCCGGGTGCACCGCTCCCCCGGCCTGGCCGCCGGCTGAAACGGACCGAACCGGAGTCGCCCGGCGACCCGCAGTCGCACAGCCCCGTGTGCGGTTCGACCGGCCGCGGCTCGGCGGCAGCGCCACGCTGTACCGGCGGCTGCCCGGCGGACGGCTGCTCGTGCACGAGAGCCGAACACGAACCGCGCAACCGCACCTCGCACGAGTGGAACCACTCGCTGGGCGAGATCACCACGACGTTGCCGGACAACGGCCAGGAGGTCTACGGCGCCGTCTCGGAGTTCGGCCCGGTTTCCCTAGAGTGGCGGCATGACTCGTCCCCTGATCGCCGTCGCCGCGCTGGGCGGCACCATCTCGATGACCCCCGGCGGGCGGATCGAAGACGGGGTCGTGCCGCGGTTGACCGCCGCCGACCTGCTCGGCGAGCTGAGCACCGACCTGCCGACGGACGTGCGCGCGGCCACGCTCGCGGGCGTCTCCAGCGCCTCGATGGACTACGCCACCCTCGCGCGGTGCCTGGCCTGGGGGTCCGAGCAGGTGGCGGACGGCGCGACCGGGCTCGTCGTGGTGCAGGGCACGGACACCCTCGAGGAGACGGCGTACTTCTTCGAGCTGGCCTGGCCCCACGACGACGTACCGGTCGTGATCACCGGCGCGATGCGCAACCCGAGCCTGCCGAGCGCGGACGGCCCGGCGAACCTGCTGGCGTCCCTCACCACCGCGGCCGACCCGCGCAGCCGCGGCGCCCTGGTGGTGTTCGACGACGACGTCCACGCGGCGCGCTGGGTGCGAAAGTCCCACTCGAGCCACCTGGAAGCGTTCTCGTCGACGCCGGCGGGGCCGCTGGGCCTGGTCGCGGAAGGTTCGGTGCACTACTTCCACCCGCCCGCCCCGCGTCCACCGGCGCTGCCGCCGGCGGCGGTTTCCGGACTGGTGCCGCTGCTGGAGGCGGGCCTCGAAGACTCGGGTGAGCTGCTTTCGCTGGTGCTGGCGGGCGGGGCGCGCGGCGTGGTCATCGCGGCCGGCGGGGTCGGCCACGTCTCCACGGGCACCGCGGACGTGATCGCCACCGCGGACGTCCCCATCGTGATCGCGACCCGCACCGGAGCCGGCCCGACTTTCCGCGCCACCTACGGCTTCCACGGCTCGGAATCCAGCCTGATCCGCCTGGGCGCGACGATGGCGGGCTGGCTCGACCCGCGCAAGTCCCGGGTCCTCCTGCACCTCCTGCTGGCCGGCGGCGCGTCCCGCGCCCGGATCGAGGCGGAGTTCCGGCTCCGCGGTGACCTGGACCGCTGAACGGGTTCGAGTACCGGGGTGCGACAGGGACTTTGCGCCCCGCCGCTTTCGCTGCCGACACCGCACCAGCCGCCGGCCGCCGGCTCAGTCCCGGATCGGGCCGCCGAGGGGGTCCAGGTGGTACGGGCGCATGTCGCGGGGGCCGTCGCGGTAGACGTGGATGCTGATCGCCGGGTCGGGTCCGTCGTTGCGGACCTCGTGGACGTAGCCGGGGCCGAAGACGCGGGACTGGCCCGCCATCAGGGCGTGCACCTCGGTCACCGCGCGGCCGCCGGGGGCGCGGCGGGCGACCGTCTCGCTCAGGCGGCCCGAGACCACGGTGAACGCGCCGGTGGCGAACACGTGGTCGTGCAGGTCCGTGTGCTGGCCGGGAAGCCAGCCCAGCAGCCAGACCTCCTGGCCGTCCTCGCGGGAGACGAGGGCCGAGAACCGCTCGTCGGGGTCGTAACGCAGCAGGCTGCCCCAGCGGTCCCGGTCGGCGGCCACCTCGATGGCGACGCGGACCGGGTGGCGCAGGGCGGGGTTCTCGGGACGCAGCAGGGTGTTGTCCGGAACGGCGAACATGGAACTGTCCTCACAAACAGGAAGAAGAGCGAGAAGTGCAGGGCCGGGGCGGGGTTCACCGACAGGAGCGACACGACGCGCACATGACGGGGCGGAGGTCACAGGACCCCGGCCACTCGGTCATCCGGCACGTCGGCATGCCGCACAGCGAACCAGCACCGCCGTCCCCGGTCAATTCGTCCCATCCCGTGGACCCGGAATCCCCCGATCGGGCGGCCCACTCCGCGCGTCCCCCGGAAACCCCCGGCTCAGCTCCACTCGGGCTTCTGGGACCGCCCCAGCAGCTCCGCCCCCGCCTGCCGGGGGTCCACGCCCTCGTGACAGACCCGGTGCATGGCGTCGGTGATCGGCATGTCCACGCCCACCCCCTGCGCCAGCGCCCGGATCGACGAGCAGGAAGCCACCCCCTCGGCCACCTGACCCCCGGCCGCGGCCTGGGCCTGCTCCAGCGTCTCGCCGTGGCCCAGCCGCTCACCGAAGGTGCGGTTGCGCGACAGCGGTGACGAGCAGGTCGCCACCAGGTCGCCCAGACCGGCCAGACCCGCGAAGGTCAGCGGGTCCGCGCCGAGTTTCGCGCCGAGGCGCGCCATCTCCGCCAGTCCGCGGGTGATCAGCGTCGCCATGGTGTTCGCGCCCAGGCCCATGCCCGCGGCCATGCCGCAGCTCAGCGCGATCACGTTCTTGCACGCGCCGCCCAGTTCGCAGCCGACCACGTCGGTGTTGGTGTAGGGCCGGAAGTACTGGTTGGAGCTGGCCCGCTGCACCGCCACCGCGCGCTCGTGGTCGGCGCACGCGAGCACCGCCGCGGCCGGCTGGGCCGCGCCGATCTCGCGCGCCAGGTTCGGCCCGGACACCACCACGATCTCCCCGGCGGGCACCCGCGCCAGCTCGGCGATCACCTCGCTCATCCGCTTGAGGGTGCCCAGTTCGACGCCCTTGGCCAGGCTGACCAGGATCGCCTCGCGCGGCAGCAGCGGCTGCCAGGCCGTCAGGTTCGCGCGCAGGCTCTGGCTCGGCACGCCCAGCACCACGGCCTGCGCGCCGTCCAGCGCCGCCGCGGCGTCCGCCGTCGCCGTGATGCGCCCGGGCAGCCGGACGCCGGGCAGGTACGAGGAGTTCGTGTGCGCCGAGCGGATCTCCTCGGCCACCGCCTCCCGGCGCGCCCACATCGTCACGTCCCGGCCGGCGTCGCCGAGCACCTTCGCGAACGCGGTGCCCCACGAGCCGGCGCCCAGCACGGTGACCCGCTGGACCTCGGTGGCGAAGGCGGCCATCAGGCGTCCGGCTTCTTCGACGGCGGCTCTTCCTGGCGGATCTCCGCCAGCAGCCGCGTGACCTCGTCCATCATCAGCGTGGTGACCTCGCGCAGCGTCGAGGCGCTGCGCGGGTTCGCGCCCTGGTAGGCCGACAGGTCGATCGGGTCGCCGACCAGGTGGGTCACGGTCTTGCGCGGCAGCGGAGTGAACTTCTTCGTGTAGCCGTCGAAGATGTGGTTCGTGCCCCAGCGCGCGATCGGGATCACCGGGACGTCGTTCTGCAGCGCCAGCCGCGCGGCGCCGGTGAACGCGTCCTTCGGCCAGCCCTCGGGGTCTTTGGTGATGGTGCCCTCGGGGTAGATGACGATGACCTTGCCCTGGGCCAGCGCCTGGTGGGCGGCCTTGAGGCTGTCACCGGCCGCGCTCGAACCGCGCGAGACCGGGATCTGCCCCGAGCCGTCCACGATCTTCCCGAACACCGGGACGTGGCGCAGGCTCTCCTTGAGGAAGAACCGCGGGACCCGCTTCTGCCGGTGCACGAATACCGCGTCGACCACCGGGTCGAGGTGCGAGATGTGGTTCATCACCAGCACCGCCGGCCCCTGTCTCGGCACCTTCTCCGTACCGGTCTGGACCCGCTTGCCGATCGCCGTCAGCGGGTAGAACACAGCGGCGGCCAGCCCCACCCAGAAGCCGCCCTTCTCACGCCCGGTCAATGTCTCCTCCTCGAGCTCGCACTGCCGTTGATCCTGCCGCGCGCCGGTTCACGCAGTCCAGGGAGGGTGCGCTCACCCCGGGCGGCGGCGGTTTCGGGTAAAGATGGACGGGTGGACGTGGACCTGATCGTGCCGTTGAAGCACCCCCGAGACGGCAAGTCGCGGCTGCGCGGCGCCCTCGCCGAAGCACGGCACCCCGACCTGGTGCTGGCGCTGGCCTACGACACGCTGGCGGCGGTGGCCTCGGCCGCGCACGTCCGGCGGGTGCTGGTGGTCGCGGCGGACCCGGCGGCGGTGTCCGAGCTGGCCCGGCTCGGCGCGGAGATCGTGCCGGAGCCGCAGGCGCGCGGGCTGAACGACGCGCTCCGCCACGGCGAGGCGCTGCTGAGGGCGGGCTCGCCCGGCGGCGTCGTCGGCGCGCTGCAAGCCGACCTGCCCGCCCTGCGCCCGGACGACCTGTCGACGGCGCTGGCCGAGGCGGCGGGGCGGCGCGCGTTCGTCGCCGACCGCCAGGGCACGGGCACCACGCTGCTGCTGTCGGCGCCCGGCGCCGCGCTCGACCCCCGGTTCGGCGCCGGCTCCGCGGGCCGGCACACCCAGTCCGGCGCCGCGCCGCTGGCCGGTGGGCTGATCTCCCTGCGCAGCGATGTGGACACCCCCGGGGACCTGGCGCACGCCCGTTCGCTCGGTGTCGGGGAACACACCGCGGCGGTGCTCGGGACCGCCTGCGTGCCACTGGGTTGAGCTGTTCATTCGACCTTCACCGTGGTCTGCGCAATCGGCGGCTTTGTAGTGAACAATGGGCTCCGTGAGCACAGACGACGGCAGCACTCCGGCCCGCGGCGGGCGGCGCGGGAACAACGCGGCGAAGCCGGCCGCCAAGGACACCGCGCCCCGCCGGACCTCGGCCGCCCGGAAGACCGGCACCGGCGAAGCGGTCCCGAAGTCCTCGGCTTCGGCCCGGGCGGCGGCCCGGCGCGCCACCACCGCCCGGTCCGGCGCCCCCACGGCCCGCAAAGCGGTCAGCCCAGCGGCCAAGAGCGAGCCGTCGAAGAACGCCCCATCGAGGTCGCCCCAGCCGGCGCAGTCGAAGTCCGCCGCACTGCGGTCCTCGGCCTCCAAGCCCGCGACGCCGAAGAGCCGCGAGTCCAAGAACGCGAAGAGCGCCTCGGGCAAGACCGCCCTGGCGAAGATCACCGCCCGGGCCAGCGCCGCCGCGTCCGCGAAGGAGGCCGCCGGCGAAGAGTTCCGCGCCGTGCCGTCCGCGCCGCCGGCCGTCACCTCGACCGCGCCGACCGCGGTGGAGACCCTGCCCGACGACCGGTACTTCAACCGGGAGCTCTCCTGGCAGGACTTCAACGCTCGGGTGCTCGCGCTGGCCGAGGACGAGTCGCAGGCATTGCTCGAACGGGCGAAGTTCCTGGCCATCTTCGCGTCCAATTTGGACGAGTTCTACATGGTCCGGGTGGCCGGTCTCAAGCGCCGCGACGAGACGGGCCTGCCGGTGCGCAGCGCGGACGGGCTCACCCCGCGCGAACAGCTCGACTACATCGCCAAGCGCAACCAGGACCTGGTCGAGCGGCACACGGCCGCGTTCGAGGAGCACCTGCGCCCGCAGCTGGCGGAGCAGGACATCCGGATCGTCGGCTGGGCCGACCTCGCCGGGGCCGACCAGCTGCGGCTGTCCAGCTACTTCTCCGAGCAGATCTTCCCGGTGCTCACCCCGCTGGCGGTCGACCCGGCGCACCCGTTCCCCTACATCTCCGGTCTGTCGCTGAACCTCGCGGTGACGGTGCGCGACCCGCAGGGCGGCACCGAGCGCTTCGCCCGGGTGAAGGTGCCCAGCAACGTGCCCCGGCTGATGCGGGTGGAGCAGGAGCGGACCAGCCGCACGGCGACCTTCCTGCCGCTGGAAGAGCTCATCGCCGCGCACCTGGGCGAGCTGTTCTCCGGCATGGAGGTGATCGAGCACCACATCTTCCGGGTCACCCGCAACGCCGACTTCGAGGTCGAGGAGGACCGCGACGAGGACCTCCTGCAGGCGCTGGAGCGGGAGCTGGCCCAGCGCCGGTTCGGCCCGCCGGTGCGGCTCGAGGTCGCGCAGGACATGAGCGAGCACATGCTCGAACTGCTGCTGCGCGAGCTGGAGGTGGACCCGGCCGACGTGGTCGAGGTGCCCGGACTGCTCGATCTGACCTGCCTGTTCCAGCTTTCCGGGGTGGACCGCAAGGAGCTCAAGGACCGGCCGTTCGTGCCGGCCACGCACCCGGCGTTCGGCGAGCGCGAGACGCCCAAGAGCGTGTTCGCGACGCTGCGCGAGGGCGACGTGCTGGTGCACCACCCGTACGACTCGTTCTCCACGAGCGTGCAGCGCTTCATCGAGCAGGCGGCAGCCGACTCGAAGGTGCTGGCGATCAAGCAGACGCTCTACCGCACCTCGGGCGACTCCCCGATCGTCGACGCGCTGATCGATGCGGCCGAGGCCGGCAAGCAGGTCGTGGCGCTGGTCGAGATCAAGGCGCGCTTCGACGAGCAGGCCAACATCGCCTGGGCGCGCACGCTGGAGCGCGCGGGCGTGCACGTGGTGTACGGGCTGGTGGGCCTGAAGACGCACTGCAAGGTCTCGATGGTGGTGCGGCAGGAAGGCGCCACCATCCGCCGCTACTGCCACATCGGCACCGGCAACTACAACCCGAAGACCGCGCGCCTGTACGAAGACCTCGGCCTGCTCACGGCCGACCCGAGCGTGGGCGCGGACATCACCGACCTGTTCAACGTCCTCACCGGCTACTCGCGCCAGGACACCTACCGGACGCTGCTCACCTCGCCGCACGGCATCCGCCGCGGCATCGTGCGGGCGATCGGCGAGGAGATCGAGCTGGCCCGGGCCGGGCAGCGGGCCGGGATCCGGATCAAGTGCAACTCGCTGGTCGACGAGCAGGTGATCGACGCGCTGTACCACGCTTCGCAGGCCGGGGTGCCGGTCGACGTGGTGGTGCGCGGGATCTGCTCGCTCAAGCCGGGCGTGGAGGGGCTGAGCGAGAACATCCGCGTCCGGTCCATCCTCGGCCGGTTCCTGGAGCACTCGCGGGTGTTCCACTTCCGGGCCGGCGGCACGCACTGGATCGGCAGCGCGGACATGATGCACCGCAACCTCGACCGCCGCATCGAAGCACTGGTGCGGGTCAAGGACCCGAAGCTGACGCAGCAGCTGGACGCGGTGCTCGACTCGGCGCTCGACCCGGCCACGCGGTGCTGGGTGCTGTCGGCCACCGGCGAATGGCAGCCGTTCCCCGCCGCGGGCTCGCAGGTGCGCGACCACCAGACCGAGCTGGCGAAGCTGCACGGAGCGGCCGGATGAGCCCGGACGTCCGCGCGGCCGGCGCGGTGCTGTGGCGCACCGCCGGTGACGCGTTCGAGGTGGCGCTGGTCCACCGCCCGCGCTACGACGACTGGTCGCTGCCCAAGGGCAAGGTCGACTCCGGCGAGACGATCGCCGCCACCGCGGTCCGCGAGGTCCGTGAAGAGACCGGCTTTCACGCGGTGCTCGGCCGCTACGTCGCACAGACCAGTTACGACGTGGCCGCCCGCCACGGCGACGCGGGCACCATGAACAAGACGGTCGACTACTTCAGCGGCGAAGCCGTGTCCGGCGCTTTCGAGGCCAACGACGAGGTCGACGAGCTGCGCTGGCTCAGCCCCGTGGCGGCCGAGCAGATGCTGACGCGCGAGACCGACGTACGCGTGCTTCGGGAGTTCTGCGCGCTGCCGCCATCGGCCACCACCCTGCTACTGGTTCGCCACGCGAAGGCGGGCAAGCGCGAGGACTGGACCGGTGACGACGATCTGCGCCCGCTGTCGGACGCCGGTCAGCGGCAGGCGGACGCCCTGCGCGCGCTGCTCCCGTTGTTCGGCGCCGACCGCGTGCTGTCCGCGCCGCGCCTGCGGTGCGTGCAGACGGTGGGCGGCGTCGCCGAAGACCTCGGCGCCGACGTGCGGCACGAGAGCCTGCTGTCGGAGGAGGGCTACTGGGCCGACCCGGTCCTCGGCCTCGCCCGCCTGCTGGCGATCGCGGGCGACGGCGGCACCCCGGTGGTGAGCAGCCAGGGCGGGGTGATCCCGGACCTGGTGAGCACGCTGGCCGACCGCGACGGCATCGAGCTGACGGCCTCCCGCGGCGGCGTGGTGCCCAGCAAGAAGGGTTCGCTGTGGGTGCTGACGTTCCGCCCGCCGTCCGGGCGCACCGGCCCGGAACTGATGAGCGCCGACTACTACCCGAGCCCCCTGCCGACCCCGGCGCCGTCGCATTCGCAGTGACCGGAAACGTACGTTCCTCCATTGTGGAAGCCCTGCGCTCGGGTCCCGGCGAAGATCGGCGATAAAGGTCAGGCGGACCACTGGGAGCGGCGGGCGAATTCCTCCCGCGAATTCTGCGGAGAGCGGGCTTTGCCGGTGCGCGTCCTGAGCACCATCTGGCGATCGTCGCACCACTCGGGGTCGGGGCCTCACCCGGTCGAGGTCCCGCCCCCAACGGTCGCTGAGCACCGCGACCACCCGGCTCGCCCCTTCCTTTCCGCCCCCTGGCGACTGCCGCGGCCTGGAGGCTTTCAGCCTGCACAACGCCCCCTCTCGGATAGGAGGCATCCCCCACGACCGGCCCGAAAAGCCCGCGCACGGACACCGGACGGTGACCCCGCTCGTCCGACCGGGTGGCGACGACCTCACCGCCGGAGGGGATTTTCCCGCTCAGGCCACAGCGAGTGCGACTCCGGACCGGTACCACTGGGCCGCCCGGTCACCGGGCTCGCCGCCACCGGGCACCTCGGCGCCCAGCGCGAACGCCTCCGCCTGACCCGTCGAGAAGACCCGTTTTGCCTTGCCCTTCGCGAAGCCGGCCCCCGGCCCGCACCACGTTCCGGCCGTTCGGCGAAACCCGGCCCCTCCCGGACGACCCGTGGGGAACGGCGGCCCCCCGCATCGCGACTCCGGCCGCGCACCGAAGCCGAGCCCCCGTCCGTCCGTCCGACCGACCGACCGCCGGTCGTTCCACCGCCCCGCCCCGCCGTTCCCGAAAACCCCAGCTCCACGCCACATTCCACCGCGTCGGCCACCCGGCTCGGCCGGATGCCTTACCGCACAGCGGGTTCACCGGAGCGCCCCTGGACATGCGGCAGGGCCCCACCCGTGGATCGGGTGGGGCCCTGCCGTTGCTCGCCTCGAAAGGTGGCTACAAGCTGTCTACTTCTTCTTGGCGGGGGAGGTGCGTTTGGCTGGGGTTTTGGTGGTGGTGGCTTTTTTGGTGGTGGTGGCTTTGGCCGGGGTGGCCTTGGCGGTGGTGGTTTTGGTGGTGGTGGCCTTGGTGGTGGCCGGTTTCGCGGTGGTGGCGCGGGTCCGCGTGGTGGTGGCTTTGGCCGCGGTGGTCTTGGCGGCGGTGGCCTTGGCGGTGGTGGCGCGGGCGGGTTTGGCCGCGGTCTTGGTGGCGGTGGCCTTGGTGGCGGGCTTGGCCGTGGTGGCGCGGGTGCGGGTGGTGGCGGCGGTGCGGGTCGCCGTCGCCCGGGCCGGGGTGGTGCGGGTGGAGCCGCCCGCGGTCCGCGGCGCGGTCGCCCGCGCGGCGGTGGTGCCGGTGACCCGCTTGACCGCGGTGGCCTTGGGCAGCTTCTTCGTGCCCGAGATGACGTCCTTGAACGTGGTGCCGGCCCGGAAGGCGGGCACGTTGGTCTTCTTGACCTTCACCGTCTCACCGGTACGCGGGTTACGCGCGGTCCGGGCGGCGCGGGCACGCTTCTCGAACACACCGAACCCGGTGATGTTCACCTTCTCGCCCTTGTTGACCGTCCGGATGATGATGTCGACGAGACCGTCGACGGCCTCCGAAGCAACCTTTTTGTCGCCCAGACGCTCCGACAGCGCCTCGATCAGCTGGGCCTTGTTGGCCATTCCAGTCCTCCAAGAAGAACTCTTCGTCCACGGCCACGTCGGCCGACTAGCGCACACGGTATTACCAACGCAGCACAAATTCCAAACGGCGCGCGGAAATTTCCCTTGACTCGGGAGTGGTTCCGCCTCTCACAGGACCCGTTCGGGGCCCGTGGGAGGTGCCGTTCGGCGTGGTTTCGAAGGTTTCGGCGGACCTGGTGCGGGGGCCCGGATTCCGAGCTCGGCAACGGAATCCGGGCCCCTGACCAGGGCTAGGAGGCCGCGATCGGGGTGGTCACGGGCTTCCAGGATGGGCGGGCGGACTCGAACTCGTCGATCTCTTCGGCGTGGCGGAGGGTGAGAGCGATGTCATCCAGCCCTTCGAGCAGCCGCCAGCGGACGTAGTCGTCGATCTCGAAGGGCGCGGTGAAGTCCTTGGCCCGCACGGTCTTGGCCGTCAGGTCCACCGTGACCTCCGTGCCGGGCTCGTTCTCGAGCAGCTTCCAGAGCAGCTCGACGTCCGACTGCCCGCACTGCGCGGCCACCAGGCCGCCCTTGCCGGAGTTGCCCCGGAAGATGTCGGCGAAGCGCGCGGAGATCACGACCCGGAAGCCGTAGTCCATCAGCGCCCACACCGCGTGCTCACGCGAGGAGCCGGTGCCGAAGTCGGGCCCGGCGACCAGGACGCTGCCCCGGTCGAACGGCTCCTGGTTGAGGATGAAGTCCTCCTGGCCGCGCCAGGCGGCGAACAGCCCGTCTTCGAAGCCGGTGCGGGTCACGCGCTTGAGGTACACGGCCGGGATGATCTGGTCAGTGTCCACGTTGGACCGGCGCAGCGGGACCCCGATGCCGGTGTGCTGGGTGAACGGTTCCATGGTGGGAGCTCCCTGTCTCGGATGTCGGAGTCTCGGGCGTCGGGGGCCTCAGACGGTGGCGGGGACCAGGTCCTCCGGGGAGGAGAGCGTCCCCCGGACGGCCGTGGCCGCGGCCACGAGCGGCGAGACCAGGTGCGTGCGCCCGCCCTTGCCCTGCCGGCCCTCGAAGTTGCGGTTGGAGGTCGAGGCGCTGCGCTCGCCGGGGGCCAGCTGGTCGGGGTTCATGCCCAGGCACATCGAGCAGCCCGCCTGCCGCCACTCGGCGCCGGCCGCGGTGAAGACCTCGTCCAGGCCCTCCTCCTCGGCGGCCCGGCGCACGCGCATCGAGCCGGGCACCACGAGCATCCGGACCGAGCCGGCCACCTTGCGCCCGCGCAGCACCTCCGCGGCGGCCCGCAGGTCCTCGATCCGGCCGTTGGTGCACGAGCCGAGGAAGACCGTGTCGACGGTCACCTCCCGCAGCGGCATCCCGGGCTGCAGGTCCATATAGGACAGGGCCTGCTCAGCGGCGAAGCGCTCGTTCTCGTCGGCGATGGCGGCCGGGTCGGGCACGTTCGCGCCCAGCGGCAGGCCCTGGCCGGGGTTGGTGCCCCAGGTCACGAACGGGGTCAGCTCGTCGGCGTCGAGGTGCACCTCGGCGTCGAACTCGGCGCCGTCGTCGGTGCGCAGCTCGCGCCAGTTGGCCACGGCCGCGTCCCAGTCCGCGCCCCGCGGGGCGTGCGCGCGGCCCTCGAGGTAGGCGAACGTGGTCTCGTCCGGGGCGATCATGCCGGCCCGCGCGCCCGCCTCGATCGACATGTTGCAGACGGTCATCCGGGCCTCCATGGAGAGCGCCTCGATGGCCTTGCCGCGGTACTCGAGCACGTAGCCCTGGCCGCCGCCGGTGCCGATCTTGGCGATCACGGCGAGGATCACGTCCTTGGCCGTCACGCCGGGCCGCAGCGCGCCGTCGACGGTGATCGACATCGTCTTGAATGGACGGAGCGGCAGCGTCTGGGTGGCCAGCACGTGCTCTACCTCCGAGGTGCCGATGCCGAAGGCCATCGCGCCGAACGCGCCGTGGGTGGAGGTGTGGCTGTCGCCGCAGACCACCGTGGTGCCGGGCTGGGTCAGGCCCAGCTGCGGGCCGATGACGTGCACGATGCCCTGCTCGGCGTCACCCATCGGATGCAACCGGACACCGAACTCCTTGCAGTTGCGGCGAAGGGTGTCGACCTGGGTCCGCGAGACCGGATCGGCGATCGGGAGCTCGATGTCGACGGTCGGGACGTTGTGGTCCTCGGTCGCGATGGTCAGGTCGGGGCGGCGCACCGGGCGCCCGGCCAGGCGCAGGCCGTCGAAGGCCTGCGGGCTGGTCACTTCGTGCACCAGGTGGAGGTCGATGTAGAGCAGGTCCGGCTCAGCGCCTTCACCTCGGCGCACGAGGTGGCTTTCCCACACCTTCTCCGCCAGCGTGCGGGGCTTGCCGGTCGGGCTGGTCATCTCCGGCTCCTTCCAATGGGTCGGCGGGAGCAAGGAACTCGGGCGACGCGGCGAAGACGTGGCGAGCCGCGTCACGCGCGCAGCTCGAGTTCGTTTTTCCCAGATTCTGGACTTCCCAAAGTGCGGGAAGTTAGTATCGAGTCGTGGGACAGCATAGCGGTATCGGAGTACTGGACAAAGCCGTGGCGGTGTTGCAGGCCGTGGCCGAAGACCCCTGTGGGCTCGCGGAACTCTGCACCCGGACCGGGTTGCCGAGAGCCACGGCACACCGCCTCGCGGTGGGGCTCGAGGTGCATCGCCTGCTGCGAAGGGGGCCGGACGGACGCTGGCGGCCGGGCACCGCGCTCTCGGAGCTGGCGGGCGGCTCGACCGACCCCCTGCTCGACGCGGCGGGCTCGGTGCTGCCCAAGCTGCGGGACATCACCGGCGAAAGCGTGCAGCTGTACCGGCGCGACGGCGTCCAGCGGGTGTGCGTCTCGACCGCCGAGCCGCCGAGCGGCCTGCGCGACACCGTCCCGATCGGCTCTCGGCTGCCGATGACGGCCGGCTCGGGCGCGAAGGTCCTTGCCGCGTGGTCGGATCCGCACACCCAGCGCACGATCCTGGCCGACGCGGTCTACGGCGAGCGCACGCTGCTGGAGGTCCGCCGCCGCGGCTGGGCGCAGAGCGTCGCCGAACGGGAACCGGGCGTGGCCAGCGTTTCGGCCCCGGTCCGCGATTCCTCCGGGACCGTGGTGGCCGCGGTGTCGGTTTCCGGCCCGGTCGAACGGATCGGCCGCAAACCGGGTGCCCGCTGGGCCGCCGACCTCCTCGCGGCCGCCGACGCCCTGCAGGAACGCCTCTGAACCCGCCGCCTCCCACCACGACCTCAGCCGGCCGCCTCCCCGAGATTCGGGGAGGCGGCCTTTTCGCGGAGGGGCCCGCCGCTCAGGCCTGCCCGGTCTCGAAGCCCGCGATCTTCCCGTCCCGCACCACGAAGTGCCAGCGGGTGCGCATGCCGCCCCAGGTGGCGTTGGAGTAGGTCGCCACGAACGAACGCCCACCGTCGGCCACCGACTCGAGCGAGTCCGGGTCGAGGTGGCCCTGGGAGCTGAAGATCTCCCGCTCGGTCCAGTCACCGAGGTCCCGTTCGGTGCCGTCGTCGGACATCACCGCGTCTTCGGTGAGCGCGGCGCGGAACGCCGCTCGGTCCCCGGCGTTCAGCGCGGTCACGAAGGCGAGCACAGCGGGGTCGGTCAGCTTCTCGGTCATGCGCGCATCCCACCAGCGCGGCGGGGCACCGGCAACCCGGTCGCTGCGCCGAGCGGGTGAACGCGACGATCCCGAACGCCCCGCACCCACCGGGACCGGCCACCGGAGGACGGACCACCCGACGCGTCCTCCCGCCCCACCGGAACGCGCCGATCGTCCTCAGTGGACGACCCGCCCGAAGCCCCCACCGGGCGTCTCGGCGCTGGTCGATCCCGTCCTTCACCCGGCTACCTGGTCCCCGCCCGAGCAGTCTTTTGTGGACCACGGGGGTTTCACAACGGCCACAAGGGTTCCGGCGAAACCGCTGCTAGAAGCCCTTCCGCCATCGCCGATCGAACAAGCGATCGAATTTCCCGGGGCGCTGGAAAGGCTCTTCCGAGCCCCCGCATTGCCTTGGGTACAAGGAAACCGGAAGGGTCCGGTTTGGACTTGGCAACGGCGTGGGTAATACTGTATTGAGGTTCGGCCGACGTGGCCGTGGACGAAGAGTTCTTCTTGGAGGACTGGAATGGCCAACAAGGCCCAGCTGATCGAGGCGCTGTCGGAGCGTCTGGGCGACAAAAAGGTTGCTTCGGAGGCCGTCGACGGTCTCGTCGACATCATCATCCGGACGGTCAACAAGGGCGAGAAGGTGAACATCACCGGGTTCGGTGTGTTCGAGAAGCGTGCCCGCGCCGCCCGGACCGCGCGTAACCCGCGTACCGGTGAGACGGTGAAGGTCAAGAAGACCAACGTGCCCGCCTTCCGGGCCGGCACCACGTTCAAGGACGTCATCTCGGGCACGAAGAAGCTGCCCAAGGCCACCGCGGTCAAGCGGGTCACCGGCACCACCGCCGCGCGGGCGACCGCGCCGCGGACCGCGGGCGGCTCCACCCGCACCACCCCGGCCCGGGCGACGGCGACCCGCACCGCCGCCACCACCCGCACCCGCGCCACCACGGCCAAGCCCGCCACCAAGGCCACCGCCACCAAGACCGCGGCCAAACCCGCCCGCGCCACCACCGCCAAGGCCACCGCCGCCAAGACCACCGCGGCCAAAGCCACCACCACGCGGACCCGCGCCACCACCGCGAAACCGGCCACCACCAAGGCCACCACCACCAAAACCACCACCGCCAAGGCCACCCCGGCCAAAGCCACCACCACCAAAAAAGCCACCACCACCAAAACCCCAGCCAAACGCACCTCCCCCGCCAAAAAGAAGTAACTCTTCCACCGGCGAGGATCTTCACCAGACAGGGCCCCATCCGCACCAGCGGCCGGGGCCCTGCCTGCTTCGTCCTCACGCTGTCACCAGTCAGACCGTCTCTTGCCAGGACACGGCTTCGGAACTCGAACGGGCTGCGGCCCGCTCGCCCAGCCCTCCCCAACCCCAGCCCGGCGGTCCCCGGCTAGACCAACTGCTACAGGCCCAGCCCGGCGGTCTCCAACTAGGCCAACCGCAACAAACCCAATCCGGCGGGTTTCGGCTAGAACAACCTCCACAGGCCCAGCACGGTCGTCGCCCGCTCGCTAGCTAACCCCGTCCCAGGCGGATCAGATGCGCCACCACCGGCCCAGCCCCCGACCATTACCCGGCGCCCCAGGCAGAACCGGCCACTGTCCTCTTCGCCGGTCCGCCACCCGGTTCTCCACTCATCCCCGCTCCGCGCCTACCGGTTGACCGGTAGGGCAAAGCCCACTAATTCCCTTCGGCTTCTGATACCCGGCACCCAGTCACGCCCACACCCGACCGCTACTCGACCATCCGCGGACGCGATGCCCACTTCTCTTCGCCCAGCAGATTCCTCATTCGCCCACCGGCGGCAATCAAACCCGAGCCGTACCCCGAACGATCGCCCCACCAGATCAGCGCCCTCAGCCAAACACGATCCCCCACCGCTCCTCACCTCGAATTCGCCACCTCCAACGAATCCACCCACGCGAAGTCCCGAGACCCGACCCCGGCGGACCACAAATCCTTCCCGCCCCCAACATCCTCACCAGCGCCACTCCACGCGCACCACTGCTCGCCCGTGAACTACCAGCCCCACGTCCACAGCCCGGCCTCCCATCAGGCCAATCTTCCGGCTACCGGCCCCACCCGCTCCGGCCACCGCAGCACGTCAGGTGACGCCCCAGCCCCGCCGCCGAAGACCGTCACCCACAGGACCATCAGTCCACGCCACCACCGACCACAGTCGCAGCGGAGAACCCGAACCACCCAGGACGACCGTCCGCCGAAAGACCACCTGGGCCAGCACACGCGAAGAGGCCGAACGCCCGAAGATCCGCCCGCGCAAGCCGGCCAGCGCCTCCATCCGGCGCCCCACGACCGGCCCATTCCCCAACCCCGATCGCGACAACCAGCGCCCCCACCCGGCCATCACGATCGACCACGACCGGCCGCACTGCCCAGCTCGAACTCCAACCGCAGTCCGGACACCGACTCCAGTCCAAACTCCAACCCCGCTCGGACTCCAACCCCGCCTTGGATTCCGGCCCCGGCCCCCACCTTCGGCGTCGGCTGCCGACACCCCGCCAACCCCGACAATCGCCAGGCCAAACGCAAAAAACCCTGGCTCAGCAATCAAGCTGAGCCAGGGTTTGCGCTGTACCCCCGATGGGATTCGAACCCACGCTACCGGCGTGAGAGGCCGGCGTCCTAGGCCGCTAGACGACGGGGGCTTAGGAACTTTCCCCGTTTCCGGGGCTTTTTTCTGTTTTCTTGCGAGAGAGAACTTACCAGAGCCGCTTTCCCGCTCAGCAAGGGGGTCCCCCTCCGCAGCTGGGGTACCAGGACTCGAACCTAGACTAACTGGACCAGAACCAGTCGTGCTGCCAATTACACCATACCCCAGTGTAGCGCTTTCCCGGTTCGAGCCGGTTCAGCACCGCACGAGGAGAAATACTAGAGCACGCTGTCACGCAGCCGCGCAGCGGGGGTCCCCGCCACACGCTGGGCCGGGACGCCCACCGTCGCGTACTCGGAAACCAGCAGCTCAGGCAGCTCGTCGAGACTGGTCACCGTGTGTACACCCGCGGGCGCCCGCTCACCGGTGCGGCGGGTGCCGTCGCGATCGAGCCAAACGGCGCCGAGCCCCGCACTCCGCGCACCGATGGCGTCGGTGTCGAGTTTGTCGCCGACGTGAACCGTCTGAGCCGGGTCGCAGCCGAGTCCGAGGCAGGCCGAGTGGAACATCAAGGGGTCCGGCTTCGCCACGCCCAGCTCCCCCGCGATGGCGATGTGGTCGAAAAACGGCGAGAGCCCCAGGTCCGCGATTTTCCGCCGCTGGTGCACCCCGGAGGCATTCGTCACAGCGGCGAGCAGCAGACCGGCCGCGCGTAGCCATTCAAGGCACGGCAGGACATCGTCGAACAGCTGCCAAGACCGCGAAAGGATGTCCCGGCGCCGCTGCTCGAACGAGGCCACCTGCGCGCTGTCCGCGAGAATGCCCAACTCGGCCAGGAAGCACTCGGTGCGGCGGTGGTGCATCACGCCGTAGCCGAGCTGTCCGGCGACGACCATCGCCACGTGCTCCTCGGTGATCAGGTCCCACAGCGGCCAGAGGTCCCCGCGGCCGGTGAGAGCGTGCAGGGTGCGGCGGATCGCGGCCGTGCAGTCGATCAGGGTGTCATCGATGTCGAGGCAGACGAGCCGCAGCTCGGGGGACGCCCACGGTTCGGGGCCGGCGGGCGCCGGCGGGGCGATACGAGAAGCGGTCCCTGATGCCACGGCGAAATCCACCCAGTGAGGCTAGGGCACTCGCCGCGTTCGCAACGCGGCCAAAAAGGTGACAGCGGCTGGACTGTTCCGGCGCAACGACTCTACTCCCGGTGGACGGAAAGTGGCCACGCGTTTGTCCGGTCACACCGTCGCACGGCCGACCGGGGGAAAGCCGATGCCCCGCCACCCCGCCGCTCGAAGCCATCCGGATCACCGGATAACCCTTACCAGCGCGGAAATCCTGGTCCCCGGCGATACCCGCGACCCGCGTTCCGACCTCTCGCTCGATGATCACAGCCAGTGGCTCCGATTTCCCGCTTTCGTCGCAGACAGTGAAACGCATCCCGCCACAGGAAAATTGAACGGGCCGGGACGAGCCACCTCGGGCGAAGGCTTCGGCTATCAGTCCCATGAGGACAGTGGCCAGCGCGGTAGTCCGATCGGATCGACCGCGAGCGCCAGCCTTGACGCACCACCGCTATCGGGTGCATGCTCCTGTTATTCAACAAATGATGAATAAGAGGAGCTGAGAACGATGGGTGAGCGCACGGGGTGCCTGGTCGTCGGCGGCGGCCCGGCCGGGATGGTCGCCGGCCTGATCCTGGCGAGGGCCGGTGTCGAAGTCACGGTGCTGGAAAAGCACCCGGACTTCCTGCGCGACTTCCGCGGCGACACGGTGCACCCGTCCACGCTGACCCTGCTGGACGAGCTCGGCCTCGGCGAAAAGTTCGACGCGGTGCCGCAGAGCGAGATGACCTCGGCCGGCTTCCCGACCGAAGACGGCGGCACCATGAAGCTGGCCGACCTGACCCTGCTGAAGGTGCCGCGCCCCTACATCGCGATGGTCCCGCAGTGGGATTTCCTGAACCTCCTTTCGGACGCCGCGCGCAAGGAGCCGACCTTCACCCTGCGGCTCGAAACGGAGATGACCGGGCTGCTCCGCTCAGACCCCCGCGTCGACGGCGTGCGGTACCGGACCGCTGACGGCGTCGAGGGTGAATTGCGCGCTGACCTGGTCATCGCCGCCGACGGGCGATGGTCTCTCGCCCGCCGCTGCGCCGGTTTGGAGCCGAAGGAGTACGACACTCCGTTCGATGCCTGGTGGTTCCGCCTGCCACGGCACGACCACGAGACCAGCACGACGCTGATGCCGAGGATGCGCCACCGCCGCCTCGCGATCCCGCTCCCCCGCGACGGCTACTACCAGATCGCCTATCTCGCACCGAAGGGCGACGACCTGCGCGCGTCGGGCATCGAGAGCTTCCGGCACAACGTCACCCAGGTCTGCCCGGAATTCGCCGACCGCGTCGACCAGCTCGAGTCGATGGACGACGTGAAGTTCCTCGACGTCCGACTCAACCGTCTGGCCCGCTGGCACACCGACGGCCTCCTCTGCATCGGCGACGCGGCCCACGCCATGTCGCCCGTGGGTGGCGTGGGGATCAACCTCGCGGTGCAGGACGCCGTCGCCGCGGCGGGCCTGCTGGCGGACCCCCTGCGCCGCGGCCGTCCGACCGATGCGGAACTGAAGGCCGTCCGCACCCGTCGCCTCTTACCGACGATCGCCGTCCAAACGCTCCAACGGCTGCTTCACCGCTTCGTGATGCGCCCGGTCATGGCCGGCCGCCGCGACGGGCCGCCGCAGCCCCTGGTGAAGCTCTTCGCGCGCTTCCCCAAGCTCTCGTACTTCCCAGCGCTCCTGCTGGGCCTCGGCTTCCGACCCGAGCACGCGCCCGCGTTCGCCCGCCGAGCCCAGGAGCCGGCCGGCCACTGACCCACCGAGCCACCGAGCCGGGCCACCCGGCACTGGCAAGGCCGCCGCTCCGGCGTCTCACCAGTCCTCGCCACACAGCGGCGAAGCCCTCGATCACCTAGTCCGCGAAGCCGGCCGATCGGCGGCGATAGTGGTTCCCCACCCGAAACGGGACCGTCGCCACCGGGCGGCGAAACCTTCGACCACCCCATCCATCAGGCCGATCACCCGAAGACGGCAATGATCGTCAACCCGAAACTTTGGTCACCGAACGGCGACGACCAGCCCCGCAGCCATAGCCGTTCACCGGCGACTCGCCAACCACGACCGAGCCGCACAGGCCCCGAAGCCGCCCCGCCGACCCACCCACAATGAGCCGAGCAGCCCGAGGACTGGCTATCCCGCGGCTGGCCGAGACCGTCCACGGCGCCAGCCGGAGACCGTCGAGCACCCCGGGCCGCCTCGACCACGCACGGTCAGAGGTTCTGGACCGGGTTGGTCAGCGTGCCGATGCCCTCGATCGTGATCGAGACCTGCTGGCCGTCGTCGATCGGGCCGACCCCCTCCGGGGTGCCGGTGAGGATGATGTCGCCGGGCAGGAGCGTCATCACGCTCGACACGAACTCCACCAGCTCGGGCACCTTGTGCACCAGGTCCGACGTACGGCCGTCCTGCTTGAGTTCGCCGTCCACCTCGCTGCGCAACGCGAGGTCGGACGGGTCGAGCGAAGTCTCGATCCACGGGCCGAGCGGGCAGAACGTGTCGAAGCCCTTCGCGCGGCCCCACTGGCCGTCGGCCTTCTGGAGGTCACGCGCGCTGACGTCGTTGGCCACCGTGTAGCCGAGGATCGCACTCGCCGCGCGCGCGGCGGAAACATTCTTGACCGGCTGGCCGATGACCACAGCCAGCTCGCCCTCGAAGTCGACACGGCCGACGTTCGCCGGGCGGCGGATCGGCGCATGGGGACCGACGACCGTGGTGGACGGCTTGATGAACAGCATCGGCGTGGACGGCACCTCGTGGCCGAACTCGGCCGCGTGCTTGGCGTAGTTCCGGCCGACGGCGATCACCTTGGACGGCAGGATCGGCGCGAGCAGCCGGACGTCGGCGAGCGGCCACCGCTTGCCGGTGAAGTTCGGCTGGCCGAACGGGTGCTCGGCGATCTCCAGCACCTGGGCATCGTCACCGTCGCCCTCGATCGAAGCGAACGCGACACCACTGGGATGAGCAATACGAGCTAGACGCACCCAGCCAGTCTACGTACGACCGCCTCCGGGCGCGCACCCCGCGCGTCGCGAACGGCCCATTCGCGGCGCCCCCGGTGCGAACGGGCCGTTCGCGCCATCGCCAACCTCGGAAAACACCCCGTTCCGGTGGGTGAAGGGACCGCTCGTTCCCACGCGGCACGAACGGTCCTTTCGTGACCTGCACCACCTCGGTCCTCGTGAGAGCACCTGCGCGAGCTGACCCAGTCGAACCGCGTCGGCTCCGACGCATCCGGCAGATTCGGCGGAGCCCGAATCGACCACCGAATCGCTTCACGACTAAGAAGCGCGCGAATCGAGGCCGAGCAGCCTCAGGTCCACGTCGTCGAGTCCCCGCTGTGGGCGATATCGCTGTTTCCGAGAATCGAGCCGACTCCACACCCTGGCGCGAGTGGCCCGTTCGCACCGCGAAGGTCGTGAACGGGCCGGTCGCGACCGGAAAAGCTTGCGCGGATCACCCCCGGAGAGCCAGGCTCTTGTGCATCAGCGCATCACACATAGCCAGCCAACTGGCTTCCACGATGTTCCCGTGGACGCCCACCGTGGTCCATTCGTGCAAGCCATCGGTCGTTTCCAGCAGCACCCGCGTCACGGCGTCGGTGCCGGGATGGGAGGGAAGGATCCGGACCTTGTAATCGGCAAGCTCGACCGTGTCCAGCCAGGACAGGTGCGGGCTGAGCGCCTGGCGCAGCGCGGCGTCGAGCGCGTGCACCGGGCCGTTGCCCTCCGCGGTGGCGATCACGCGGTGCCCGGACACGTGCACCTTGACGGTGGCTTCGGACACCACCTCACCGTCCGGGCGGTGGTCGAGCACCACGCGGTAGGACTCCAGCTCGAACGGCGGCGCAGCCGGCTCTTCCTCATCCGTGACCGCGACTTCGCGTCGCAGCAGGAGTTCGAGTGAGGCATCGGCCGCCTCGAACGACCAGCCTTCGGATTCGAGCCGCTTGACCTTCCGCACCGCGTTCGTCAGGGCTTCGGGCCGGCCGGCGAGGTCGACCCCGAGCTCACGTCCCTTGAGCTCGAGGCTGGCCCGGCCGGCCATCTCCGTGACCAGCACCCGCATGCCGTTTCCGACCGAAGAGGGATCGATGTGGTTGTACAGCAACGGATCCACCTTGATCGCGCTCGCGTGCAGCCCCGCCTTGTGAGCGAAGGCCGACGACCCGACATAGGCCTGGTGGGTGTCGGGGGCGATGTTCGCGATTTCGGCCAGCGCATGGGAGACGCGGGTGAGCTCGGCGGCGCCTCCGGTCGGGAGGACCTCCATTCCGAGCTTGGTCACGAGGTTCCCCGTCACGGCGAACAGGTCGGCGTTGCCGGCCCGCTCCCCGTAACCGTTCGCGGTGCACTGCACGTGCGTCGCGCCCGCCTGCACCGCGGCGAGGGAATTCGCCACGGCGCAGGAAGTGTCGTCCTGGCAATGGATCCCGAGTCGGAATCCGGTTTTCTCCTTCACCTCGCGGACGATCTCGGCGAGGCCCAGCGGCAGTTGCCCGCCATTGGTGTCGCAGAGCACGAGGACGTCGGCGCCCGCGGTCGCCGCGGCGTCGAGCACGCGCAGCGAAGTTTCCGGGGAGTGGGCGTAACCGTCGAAGAAGTGTTCGGCGTCGAGGAAGACACGGCGCCCTTCGCCGGTCAGGAACCTGACGGTGTCGCTGACCATCGCGCAGGCTTCGTCGACGTCGACACGCAGGGCGCGCTCGATGTGCCGCAGGTCCGCCTTGGCGACGAGCGTGATGACCGGTGTCGCGGCATCAAGCAACGCTCTGACCTGCGGGTCCCGGTCCGCGGTGGTGCCGGCCTTGCGAGTGGAGCCGAACGCGACCAGCGCTGCGTGCTTCAGGTCCAGCTCACCCTGGGCGGCGCGGGCGAAGAACTCCGTGTCCTTCGGCAGCGCGCCGGGCCAGCCGCCCTCGATGAAGCCGACCCCCAGATCGTCCAGTAGCCGCGCGACGGCCAGCTTGTCCGTGACGGAGTAAGTGATCCCCTCACGCTGGGCACCGTCGCGCAAGGTGGTGTCGTAGAGGTGGAAAGCGTCGCCGAGCGGGGTTCCGGCGGGCTCCGTGCGGGTCACGGTATCTCCTTGTGGCGGGGCAGGACCTGTTTCTGGCAACAAAAAAACCTCCCGCATGGGTGCGGGAGGCTGCGCGCCGGGGGCTCTTGTGGAGCGTCTATCCGGCGCGCTCGGCGATAATGATCGAGATCGCGGTCACGGTTGCATCGTGCCACAGACTCCGCCCGGCTTCCAATCACCGGGCGGAGCTTCCCATTCTGTGGGAGTACGTCAGCGCGGGAGCCCGGCGAGATAGGCGCCGAACGACTGGACGGCCGACGCGTTGCGCGGGCCCTCCACCAACGCCGCGTACGGGAGCGCGAAGAACCGGCCCTGTTTGACCGCCGGGACATCGCGCAGATCCGGCCGCGAGCGGAGGAAGTTCTCCTTGTCGGCGACGGTGCCGACCTCGCCGCCGTAGTCGTTGATCAGGATGACGTCGGGCGCGCGCTGGACCACGGCCTCCCAGCTCACCGTCGTCCAGGTGTCGTCGACGTCGGCGAAGATGTTGCTCCCGCCGGCCTTGGTGATGATTTCGTCCGGGCCCGCATAACGCGCGGCGGTGAAGGGCTGGTCCCGGCCGTCGTCGTAGAGGAAGATCTTCGGCCGTTGCCGCCCGGTGGCGACGGCTCCCTCGACCGCCGCGACCTGCGCGCTGTACTGCTGGACCAGTTGTTCGGCCCGTTCGCTCACGCCGAAGATCTTCCCGAGGTTGCGCAGGTCGGTGTACAGGGCGTCGAGCGGCGGCATGACCCCGCGCTGCTTGCCGACGCCGTTTCGGCACGCTTCCGTCAGCTGGTAGCTGGCGATGCCGAGCTGGCGGAGCGTGTCCGGGGTGAATCCGGTGCTCTCGGAGAAGCCGTAGTTCCAGCCGGCGAACACCAGGTCCGCGCCCGCCCCCTGCACCACCTCGCGGTTGATCTTCTCCGCCAGCTTGGACACTTTGGCGAAGTCGCCTTTCCACGGCGACGAGGCGACGCCGCCGGATTGCCCACGGTCGACCACGTAACCAGCCATCCGGTCGTCCAAGCCGAGGGCGAACATCAGCTCCGTGATGCCGATGTCGTTGGTGACCACCCGCGCCGGCGGGCGCTGGACCGTCAGCGGAAAGCCGCAGTTCGTCACCGTGACCGGATACCCCGGGGGCACGGCGCCGCGGTCCCCTTCGGACACCTGGGCTCCACAGCCCGTCACCGCCAGCGTGGCCACCAGGACCATCGCGACCGTCCTACGCATGATCGTCCTCCTGGGACTCGAGCCGGTCGAACAACAACTGCGGCCGCCCGGACGCCGGGTGCGCCACCACGTGCGCACGCACGCCGAAAACCTCGGCCAGCAGCGGGGGCGTGAGGACGTCCGCGGGGGTCCCGCTCGCGACGAGCCGTCCACCGTCGAGCACGTGGACGGTGTCGCACATCGAGGCGGCGAGATTGAGGTCGTGCAGGGCGGCGAGCACCGTCGGCCCGCTTCGCCGCACCAAGGCGAGGACCTCGAGCTGGTGCCGGATGTCGAGGTGGTTCGTGGGCTCGTCCAGCACGAGGATCTCCGGCTGCTGGGCCAGCGCCCGCGCGATGAGCACCCGTTGCCGTTCACCGCCCGACAGGGTCAGCACCCCGCGCCCGGCCAGGTCCGCCAGCCCGACCTGGCGCAGGGCCGCCGCGCAGATCTCCCGGTCGGCGGCGGTCGCCCGGTCGAGCAGCCCGTGGTGCGGGAGCCGTCCCATCGCCACGACTTCAGCGACGGTGAAGTCGAACTCCGTGTGCGACTCCTGCGCGACGGCGGCGATCGCGCGCGCCCGTTGCCGCGGCGCGAGCCCGTCGAGCGGGCGGCCGTCGAGCAGCACGGCGCCCGCCGAGGGCTTCAGCACGTGGTAAACGGCGCGCAGCGTGGTGGACTTTCCACTGCCGTTCGGCCCGAGCAGACCGACGAAGCGGCCGGCTCGCGCGTCGAGCGTCACGTCCTCGACCAGCGCGCGGCCGGCGGCGGTGACCGTCACGCCGTGGAGCGAGAGGTCCATTCACGCACCCCCGAACACGTAGGCCCGGCGCCGCATCAACACCAGGAACGCGGGCACGCCGACGGCCGCCGTCAGCACCCCGATCGGCAACTCCTCGGGCGCGGCGAGCACCCGCGCGGCCACGTCCACCCACACGAGGAACACCGCCCCCGCCAGGGGCGCGACGGCCAGCACCCGCTGGTGGTCGGCGCCGACCACCAGCCGCACCAGGTGCGGCAGGATCAAGCCGACGAACCCGATCGCACCGCTGACCGCCACCAGCACGCCGGTCATGGCCGAGCAGACGACGAACAGCAGCACGCGCAGTCGGGGCACGTTCACGCCGAGCGTCGTGGCCGCTTCGTCGCCCATAGCCAACGCGTTCAGCCGACCGGACAGCACGAACAGCACCAGCGACCCGGCCGCCACGACCACCGCTGCCACCGGCAGTGACCCCCAGTTCGCCCCGGCGAGGCTGCCCAGTAGCCAGAAAAGGGCTGAACGTGCAGCTTCGCCGTTTGGCGCCTGGAAGACGAGGACCGTGGTGACGGCGAAGAACCCGTACGACATCGCGGTGCCGGTCAACACCAGACGCAGCGGCGTAAGGCCTTCGCGGGTCTTCGCGACGAGGTAGACGATCACGGTCGCGCCGAGCGCCGCCAGGAAAGCGCCGACGGACAGGGCGTAAATGCCCATCGCCGCGAAAACGCCGAAAAGCGCCACCGCCGTCGCACCCACCGACGCCCCGGACGAGATGCCGAGCACGAACGGTTCCGCCAGCGCGTTGCGCACCATGGCCTGGATCGCGACGCCCACCGTCGCCAGCCCCGCGCCGACGACCACCGCCAGCAGCACCCGCGGCAACCGGATGTCCCAGATGATCCGGTACGAGCCGACGTCGCCCGCGCCTATGGTGCCACCGACGAGGCCGGCCCGGAGGAATGCCCACGTGTGAGTGACAGGCACGGCAACGGTCCCGATCCCGACGGCCACCACGACGGACACCAGGAGGACCCCGAGGAGACCCAGGAGGATCGGCAGCAGGCGGCGGGTGGGTCGGGGGCCGGTGGCCTGGGAGTTGGCGCGCCGAAAGCTGGTGCCCTGAGAGTTAGGGATCTGAGAGTTGGAGCGGTGAAAGCTGGGGCGTCGAGAGCTGGGGTGCTGAGAGTCGGGTCGCCGAAAGGTGGCGCGCCGAGAGTGGGGGCGCTGAGAGTTTTCGGATTGCGGAGCGATGGGTCGTCGGGTGGATGGGGGGTCGAGGCACTCGGCGCTGGTGGGTTGCGGGGTGGCAAACCGGCGACCGGCGAGATCGGTGGCTGACGGGCCGGGAGGAGTACCGGTGCCCGTCCCGCTGGAGCCGGGTGCAACGGTGGTGGCTGGGATGCCGCCAGTCGGCGAAAGCCGGTCCGGTGAGGTGCAGTCAGGCAGGCCGCTGTCAGGCGATGTGCGGCC
Organism: Amycolatopsis sp. PS_44_ISF1; assembly: GCF_032335455.1. Classification (NCBI taxonomy): domain Bacteria; kingdom Bacillati; phylum Actinomycetota; class Actinomycetes; order Pseudonocardiales; family Pseudonocardiaceae; genus Amycolatopsis; species Amycolatopsis sp. PS_44_ISF1. The sequence continues at coordinate 624,202 of NZ_JANUXO010000004.1, forward strand.
GGGCGATGCGCTGCCAGGCAAGCCGCTGCCAGGCAAGTCGCTGCCAGACGATGCGGTGCCGGGCGAGTCACCATCAGGCGAAGCGCGGCCGGACAAGTCGCGGCCAGACTGAGCACTGCCAGACAGAGTGCTGCTGCCAGACAAGGTGCCGTCGGACATGTCGATGCCAGACAGGTCGACGTCGGGTAAGTCACCGTCGGGCGAAGCACTGTCCGGCAAGTCGCTGACCGGCGAACCACTGTCCGGTAAAGCGCCGTCTGGCGAAGCACTGTCCGGCGACGCGCGGCCATCGGTGACGTCGTCCGGTGAGGAACTGCCCGACAAGGCGCGCCCGAGCGAGGCGCGGCCCGGCGAACCGTCGCCACGTGGACCGTCGTTCCGCGGGCAGTCGTCGGGTGGGGCGCTGTCGGGTGAATCGTGGGCGCGGGAAGGCATCGGCGGGACCCAATCGGTTCCGGGTCCGCGCGACGAAGACAACAGCCGTCCACGCAGCAGGGGGTGGTGACCGGCCGGCGGCGGGGAAGGGTGCCGTCTCCCGCAGACCGCGACGGGAGGGGACGGGTGGGGCGAACCACCGCCGGTGTCGGGCTCGTCCGCGGTCCGGTGGGGACCTCAGACCTACCGTTGCGGGTCAGCGCCGGATTTCGACCGGTCTTCCGCGGCGGGGTTCCTGGTGGAGCGACTGACTGCGCCTGCTCGAGCCGGCCGGCACACGTGGCCCGGCAGCGCGTGGTGCGTAACGAAGCAGAGCCGGAGGCCGCCGCCCGGCAACGCACCAGCGCACCAGGCACCAGGCACCAGACAGCAACCGCTCAGCTCAGCAACCGCTCAGCACCGCCGAGCCGGCCGGACGCCAACGGGCGCCGCAAGCCCTGGCCGGAACTTCAGCCCGTGCGCACGTTCGACGAGACCAGCGCGGCCAGACGGTCGCCGATCGCCTGGGTGGCGCCGGGTGAGGCCTGGTCGCGGGTGGCCAGGTCGAAGGCGACCGAAGCTTCGATGCGCCGTGCCGCCTCCTTCTGGCCGAGGTGGTCCAGCAGCAGGGAGACCGACAGCACCGCGGCCGTCGGGTCGGCCAGGCCCTGGCCCGCGATGTCCGGGGCGCTGCCGTGCACCGGCTCGAACATGCTCGGGTTGCGGCGGGTGATGTCCAGGTTGCCGCTGGCCGCGAGGCCGATGCCGCCGGTCACCGCGGCCGCCAGGTCCGTGAGGATGTCGCCGAACAGGTTGTCGGTGACGATCACGTCGAACCGGGACGGGTCGGTGACCATGTGGATGGTCGCCGCGTCCACGTGGGAGTAGGCCACCGTCACGTCCGGGTGCTCCAGCGAAACCTCTTCGACGATCCGCGACCACAGCGAGCCGGCGTGCTCCAGCACGTTGGTCTTGTGCACCAGGGTGAGGTGCTTGCGCGGCCGGTCTTCGGCGCGGTTGAACGCGTCGGCCACCACGCGCCGCACCCCGTAGGCCGTGTTGATGCTGACCTCGGTGGCGATCTCGTGCTCGGTGTCCTTGCGGAGCAGACCGCCGGTGCCCGCGTACGGGCCTTCGGTCCCTTCGCGCACCATGATCATGTCCACCTCGCCGGCGTCGGCCAGCGGGCCGCGGACGCCGGGGTAGAGCCGCGCCGGGCGCAGGTTCACGTGGTGGTCGAGCTCGAAGCGCAGCCGCAGCAGCAGCCCGCGCTCGAGGATTCCGCTCGGCACCGACGGGTCGCCGACCGCGCCGAGCAGGATCGCGTCGTGCTGGCGCAACTCGCCCAGCACCGACTCCGGGAGCAGCTCCCCGGTCGAGTGCCACCGGGCGGCGCCGAGGTCGTAGTTCGTGATCTCCGCCGCCGGTGCCACTTCACCGAGCACCTTGAGCGCCTCGGAGACCACCTCGGGCCCGATCCCGTCACCTGGGATCACCGCGAGCCGCATCCACACACCTCCGTAGACCAGGCCACCCGAACGCTCCGATGGCCCATCCGCAAGAAAACGCCAGCAGCGGAAGGTTACCGGCCGTAGACATCAGGCCGTAGCCGCACCACCCTATTGCCGCATCCTCCCGCAGGGTGAGACACCTGAACGGGGGAACGGCCAAGGGGGCCTCCCGGGCCGCTCAGACCCGGAAAGCCCCCTTTTCCCGCCGAAGGCCACCGGTGACCGTTCCCTCGATTACTACCCGATCGGGTGATGGTCGAGGTGGTTCTGGCCGGGTGACGCCGAAGGGGTTACGCCCGCGGCCCCCCGGTCTCGATCCGCACCACGGAGGCGCGCGAGCCCACCGCGTTGTGGTGCTCGATCGCCAGCAGGCCCTTCGCCTTGTCCCCGGCGATGGCCGCCGCGTTGCGGTTCACCACGAGCGCGGTTCCCGGCTTGGCGACGTAGCCCAGCGCCGCGTCGCCGCCGCCCTGGACCGAGTACGCCGGGGCGAGCGCGTCGAACGAGATCGGCGTGCCGACGTAGTCGATCAGCCCGTTGGTGGTGCCCGGCGCGACGTAGTACCCGCTGGTGCCCACGGTGTAGCTGATCCGGTGCGAGGCCTCGTTCGGGTCGATGCCCAGCGCGGCGATGCTCACCGGCAGCACCATCACGTTCGAATCGAAGACGTTCGTGTCGACGTCGCCGAGCTGGCCGTTGATCGCCTGCATGTCGACGCTCGGGAATCCGGGCTTGGTCAGCGAGACGGTGTTCACCAGCAGGACGTCGGTGGCCGTCGCCTTGGTGACGAAGGTCTCGAAGTCCGGCTTGCCGTCGCCGGTGGTGTCGATGTCGACGAACGGCACCGTGTTGCTGCCCAGGTTCGCCCAGTCGCTCCAGGTGGTCAGGCCGAACGCGAGCACGGCCTTCTCCGGCTCACCCTGCAGCTTGGCCAGCGGGGCGGTTGAGGTCGCGCCGACGTAACGCAGGTCGCCGCCCTTGGCCGTGCGGTTGAGCGTGCAGTCGGCGGTCACGCCCGCCCCGCACTCCGGTAGCTGCGGGGACTCGGCCTGCAACTCCAGGACGCTGATCAGCGAGCGGTACCGCTGCGCGCCGCTGCCCTGGTCCACGCCCTTGCCGCCGAGGTTCAGCACGGACTGGTTCTGCCCGGCGCCGAACCGCACACCAGCCGGCGTCGTGATGGCCGAGACCGGCTTCGGCGCGGCGTAGACGGCCAAGCGCAACGGCACCGTCGCCCCGTTCTTCGGGGTGAAGGCGACGCGGCCCGAGGCGTCGGCGACGAACTGGCGGGCGAGCCCGGCCTGCACGGTCTGCATGGTCGGGTCGATCACCTTGCGCAGCAGCTTGGGATCGGTGACCTTGAACGTCACCTTCACCGTCGCGACGCCGCGCGGGCTCAGCTTCACCGAGCTCTTGTCCACCGTGTACTCGACGCCCGGCAAGCTGTTGATCGCCTGGTACGCCACCGAATACTCGGCCGGCGTGACACCCTTGTTGACCACCTTGACCGTCTTGGTCAGGGTGACCGGGCCCGGCGCCTCGACGGTGCCGAAGTTGACGCTCACCGCGCCCGGGTCGTCCTGGACGTAGGCGAGCACCTGGTTGTCCAGCGCGGCCAGCGTGTCGATCCGGCCCACGCCGACGCGCTGCGGCGCGTAGGTGTGACCGGCCCCGTCGCGCAGGTCGTGCCCGGCGGTGTCGACCACCGCGGCCTTGACCTCCTCGACCGACCAGTCCGGGTGCGCCTGGCGGATCAGCGCCGTGATGCCCGAGGTGTGCGGAGCGGCCATGGACGTCCCGGAGAGGACGGCCCGGCCGTTGCCACTGCCGCGGAACGCCGAGGTGATCGTGTCACCGGGGGCCGAGAGGTCCGGCTTGAGCGCCGGGCCGCGGCCACCGCGCGAGGTGAACGAGCTCGGACTGTCCACGATGGACTGGTCGTAGGTCTGCAGCGTCGTCCGGCCGTCGCCGAAGAAGCGCACGGTGAGCGTGCCCGCCGCCAGGGCGGGCCGCTGCGCCGCGGTGGCCTTGCCGGTGAGCTGGAACATCGGCACGGCCGCGTTGCCGGCGATCCCGGCGGCGAAGTGCTCCAGCGTCGACGACAGCAGAGCCGCCTTCGCCCCGGCCGCCTGCGCGTTGTTGGCGCGCGCGGCGGAACCGCAGGCGCGGCTGGAATCGTTGTCGTCCCATTCGAGCCAGACGATCTTGCCCGCGGCCTTGGCCTTGTCCTCGGCCGAGTAAGGCTGGCAGCCCGCGTTGTTCGCCGAGGAGAGCGCGACGACCGGGGCGGTCAGGTCGAGCGTGTCGTAACCCGCGTAGTCCTGGCTGTACTGGCCCGGCTGCTGCCCCTTGACCGGGGCAGTGACCTCGACGGCGTCACGCAGTTCGCCCGCGTCGCGGCTGCTGGCCACGGTGAGCGCCTCCGGGGTCGAGCCCGGCGAGCCCGCGATGTCGTTGATGTCGCCGCCGTTGCCCGCCGAGAACACCGGGAGCACGTTGTTCTGCGCGAGCTTGCGGACGAACAGCGAGTCCGGGTCGTCCGGCGCGCCGAAGTCGCTGCCCAGCGAGAGGTTCACGATGTCGAGGTGGTCGGTGAAGTCGCCGTCGCCGTCCGGGTCGAGGGCCCAGTCGAGGGCCTGCGAGGTGACGTTCGTGGAACCCTTGCAGCCGAACACCTTGATCGCGTACAGCAGAGCCTTGGGCGCGGTGCCCGGGCCGATCTTCAGCGCATCGAGCTTCTTCTTGTTCAGCTTCTTGTAGTCACCGGTGAAGGTGCTGCCGTCGGCGTTCACGCCGAAGCCGGCGACGGTGCCGGCCACGTGCGTGCCGTGCTCACCGCAGGCCAGCGGGTTGGGGTCCGGCTTCGGAGTCGGGGAGCCGGTCTTGCCCTCGGAGTCGTAGCCGTCGCCGACGAGGTCGGTGCCACCGACCACCTTGGCGCTCGGGAACAGCGGCGACGCCTTCACCGGGTCCACCGCCTTGTACGCCTCGGGCGTACCCGGTCCGCCGAAGTCGGTGTGGGTGTAGTCGATGCCGTCGTCGATCACGCCGACGCGGATGTTGTCGCCGTACTTCCCGGTCTGCTGCCACGACGCGAGCGTGTTCGTCAACTGCTCCGCGCTGGCGTTCGTACGCGACTTCGGCACGACGGTGCGCACCGAGACGACGTCCGCGCGCTTCGCGAGATCACGAATCTTCGCCGCGTCCGCCGTGACGACAGCACCCGCGACGGCGTTCGACGTCTGCGTGACGAGCTTCGCTGCCGTGTCGGAAGCTTTGAGCTCTCCGACCACGGAGGTGACCGCCGCTGCGGTGTCGGCCTTCGCGGCGCGCGCGGCCTGCTTCGCCTTTTCCTTGCTGGCGCCCTTCTTCTGCTCGGTGGTGAACGCGTCGACGGCCGGCTTCTTGGCCAGCTCCACGAACGCGGTGACCTTGCCCTGCGCGGCGCCCAACCGCGGCGAGAGCTTGCCCTGCAACCCGGCGGCGTCGACCTTCGCGGGCGCGACCGGCTCCGCGAGCGGCGCCCCCTGCGCCGACGCGACCGGCACCCCGGCAACGGCAGCCGCGAGCACCAAGGCGGACACCACGGCCGTGGACCGGGCGGTCCAGCCAGGTAAGCGGGATCTACTCATGAACACCCAACCCCTTAACCCGAGGCCCTGGATCACGAACCTGCCCGTCGCTCCCGATCACCCCCGACAGGTGAGCGCCAGGCGCCGCGCCGTGCTCTCACGGCGCGTGGTTCGGCCTCGCGGCACAGAACCTATCCGCCCGAAACACCTACTTTCGTGCGGAATGTGCTCCGTTACGCGAATGTTGCCGGTCTGCCCGGACCCGGGCACGACGAAGGCCCCTCCCCCGCGACCAGCGGGAAAGGGGCCTTCGGCCGGTGGCCGGCTAGGAGAAGTCGACCGAGCGGATCGTGTGCGCGCCCACGGCGGCGCCGATCGGCTGGAGCACGTTGTCGTCCACGTGCCGGTCGACGCGCAGCAGCATCACGGCGTCGGAGCCGTCGGTGGTCTGGCTGATCTGCGCGGCCTCGATGTTGATGCCGGCCTCGCCGAGCAGCGTGCCGACGCGGCCCATGATGCCGGGACCGTCCGGGTACTCCAGCAGCAGCACGTGGCCCTCGGCGCGCAGGTCGAAGTGGCGGCCGTTGACCTCGACGATCTTCTCGGTCTCGTCCTTGCCGGTGACCGAACCGGACACGGTCAGGGTCGCGCCGTCGGCGTGCACCGCGCGGACGGTGACCAGGCTGCGGAACTTGGCGCTCTCGGTCTCGGTGACGAGGTCGACCTGCACGCCCAGCTCCTCGGCCAGCCGCGGTGCGTTGACGAAGGTGACCTGGTCCTCGACCACGCCGCCGAACACACCGCGCAGCGCGGCGAGCTGGAGCACGGAGGTGTCCTCGCTGCCCAGCTCGCCCTTGACCACCACGGTCACCGACGTCGGCGCCTTCGGGCTGAGCGCGGTGAGCACGGTGCCCAGCTTCTGCGTCAGCGAAAGGTACGGGCGCACGTGCTCGCCGACGGTGCCGCCACCGGAGACGTTCACCGCGTCCGGCACGAAGTCACCGCGCAGCGCCAGCAGCACGGAGCGGGCGACGTCGGTGCCCGCGCGGTCCTGGGCCTCGGCGGTGGACGCGCCCAGGTGCGGCGTGACCACGACGTTCGGCAGCTCGAACAGCGGGCTGGACGTGGTCGGCTCGGTGACGAACACGTCGATGCCCGCCCCGCCGACGTGGCCGCTGCGGATCGCGTCGGCCAGCGCCTCCTCTACGATCAGGCCACCGCGCGCGGCGTTCACGATGATCACGCCGGGCTTGGTCTTCTTGAGCGCCTCGGCGTCGATCAGCCCCTTGGTCTCCGGCGTCTTCGGCAGGTGGATGGAGATGGCGTCGGCGCGCTCCAGCAGCTCGTCGAGGGGAACGAGCTCGATGCCCAGCTGCGCGGCGCGCGCGGCCGAGACGTACGGGTCGTACGCGATCAGCTTCGTGTCGAAGGCGGCCAGGCGCTGCGCGAAGAGCTGGCCGATCTTGCCGAGGCCGACCACGCCGACGGTCTTGCCCTGCAGCTCCACCCCGGAGAACGAGCTGCGCTTCCACTCGCCCGCGCGCAGGCTCTGGTCGGCGGCCGGCACGCGCCGGGCGACCGAGAGCAGCAGCGCGACCGCGTGCTCGGCGGCGGAGACGATGTTCGACGTCGGCGCGTTGACCACGAGCACCCCGCGCTCGGTGGCGGCGGGGACTTCGACGTTGTCCAGGCCCACGCCCGCGCGGGCGACGACCTTCAGCTGCGTGGTGTGGCCGAGCACCTCGGCGTCGACCTTCGTGGCGGAACGGACCAGGAGCGCGTCGGCGGTCTTCACCGCCTCGAACAGCGCGGGGCGGTCCGTGCCGTCCACATGCCGGACCTCTACCTCGTCACCGAACACGCTCACCACGGAAGGCGCGAGCTTCTCCGCGATGAGGACGACGGGCTTGCTGGGCTTGGTCACGTTGCAGCTCCCACTATCTGGTCAACTTCCCGGATGCTCTGGGTCGACAAACGGTCTCAGCACGTCGTTGTGCCCCGGTCAGGGCGGAGTTTAACCCGCTGGGCCGTCCACTGGCTTCTCACGGTGTTAACTCGCCCGCAATCCCGCGAAAACCAGGGCCGACAGGCGATGTCGACCCCCGGCCGCCGGGCTGCCCGTGCCCGCCCCGGATACCGCGCGCGCCAACGCAACCCCTCCTCCGCCGTGACGTCGGCGCGAGTCCGGTCATCGATTTGTAAGTTCCACCTGCTGGGAACCAGCCTCTCGCATCGTGCGACAGGGTGCGGGTGAAGTCGTCATCGAAGGCGTCGGCGGCCGATGTCCTACTGCCCCTGGCCCTCGCCCCCACGGTTTCGGCCCCGCCTGTCCTCAAGAGACGAAACCCTCGTCTGGGTCGTGCTCGCCGACCCGGGCGACGGACGTCTGCCGGGAGGTAAGGTGCAGGCACGCGGTGAGGGCCGCGTCCCGTCCGCGGAAAGGGCCGAGCCCACCCCCGCAGCACCGCACCACCAGTTCCGCACCTTCTTTCCTGCCCGGTGCCGGCGGACCACGGGCGACGAGGGAAGGAGGCACCATGGGCACGTTGCCCGCAAATCCCAGTCTGGAGCAGTTGCGCAAACGCGCGAAGGAACGCGCACGCAACGAAGCCGTGAAGCTGTCCGAAGCGCAGTTTCGCGTCGCACGCGAGCACGGGTTCCCCAGTTGGCCCAAGTTGCAGGCGTACGTCCGCCGCGTCGCCGAAAACGGGCCGAATCTCCAGCACGCCTATCACACCGACGTCGGCTACTACGCCGATCGTGCGTTCGGGCTGCTCTCATCCGCCGAGGACGGCACGCCCAGCGCGCGGGCGGCGTTCGAACGTCACGGGCAAGACCTCACGCGTGACGGCGCCCGGGCGGTCGTCGCTCGGGAGCATGGTTTCGGCTCGTGGCGGACGTTGCGCGAGCACGTCGCGGCGCTGCCGGAAAACGGCGAACCCTTCGCCCGCGCGTATCGGCTGGTCGAGGCTCGTGACCTGGACGGGCTCTCGGCTGTGATCGATGCGTTCCCCACGCTGGTCGACGCCCGTGGCACCAACGGCAACGACCTGCTGGGCATGGCCGGCGCCACCGGCGACGAGCGGCTGACGCGTCTGCTGCTCGACCGCGGCGCCGACCCGTCGCGGGCCAACGCGCACGGCTGGACGGCGCTGCACCAAGCCGCCTACAGCAAGAAGCCGCAGCTCGTCGACATGCTGCTGGACGCCGGGGCCCCGCTGGACGTTTCCGCTCGCGGCGACGGGGGGACCCCGTTGATCATCGCGCTGTTCTGGGGAAACCGGGTGGTGGCCGAGAAACTGGCGGCGCGCGAGCGGTCCCCGCGCAACCTCCGGGTCGCCGCCGGCCTCGGCGACCCGGCGCTGCTGGACGAACTCATCCGTCCGAACGGGACACTCGCGCCGGCCGCCGGCGGACACCGCGAGTTCTACCGCCCGCACAGCGGATTCCCGTTCTGGCGTCCCACGGACGACCCGGCCGAGATCCGCGACGAAGCCCTGAGCTGGGCCGCGCGCAACAACCGCGTGGACGCCCTCCGGGTCCTCGCCACCCGCGGCACGGACCTGGATGCCGACGTCTACCGCGGCACCGCCCTGACCTGGGCCGTTGCCCGGGGCCGGCTCGCCGCCGTGCGGACCCTGCTCGCACTGGGCGCCGAGGTGAACCGGGTCGGCACGTTCGGCGGTCCGGAGCACGGTATGGGCATCACGGCGCTGCACCTCGCCGCGCAACGCGGCGATCTGGACGTCATCACCACCCTGGTCGAGGCCGGTGCCGACCTCACCGCCCGTGACGGCCGGTGGAACAGCACCCCCGAGGGCTGGGCCGAGGCGTGCGGCGAGCCGGAAGCCCGGGCCTTGCTGCAGCGCCTCACCAGCCCGGAGCACGTTCCCGAGCCGTAGCCGTCCGGCGGCCACACCCTGATCAGCGGCAGTTCGGTAGACAAGCGGAGTAGACAGTCCGTATATTCTTCCAATCATGCGGACTATTTACTCCGCTTGTTCACTGGAGGGCCCTGCCATGACCGATCCCACCGACGTGTTCGCTCACCTCTCCGAGGGCTTGTCCGAAGGGCGGTACGAGGAGCTTTCGTCCCTGTACGCCGAGGACACCCTGGTCGAACATCCGACGGCAGTGCCGCGGCCCGGGCGGTTGGCGGGGCGCCAGGCTGTCCACGACCGGTTCACCGGTGGCCTCGGAGCGGCGATTCGCCTCAAAGCGCACGACGCAGTTGTCCACGAGACGACGGATCCCGAGGTGATCGTCGCCGAATACCAGAGCACGGTGGAGTCACCCGATACCGGGCGGAGTACCGAGGCCGCCAACATCCTGGTGATCCGCGCCCGTGACGGATTGCTCGTCCACACCCGCGATTACCACGACTACCTGAAGCTGGCCGCCGTCCGCGGCGGCGCCGAACTGCTCGCGGACGCTTACGAACAGGCCCCGGCGCACGTGCCCGGCCCGGTCACGCCGCGCCCCGAAGCGCTGGCCGACCGCAAGAGCCCGCTGGGCGTGTTCCAGCGGCTCTGCTTCGGCGTCTCGGACGACCGCTGGAGCGAACTCCCCGACCTCTACGCCGAGCGGACCGACGTCAGCCACCCGTTCCTGCCGAACGCGCCGACCCTGAACACCCGCGACGAGCTCCGAACCCACTTCGCGCGGGTCGGCGAGCTGGGCCTCCGGCTACAGGCGACCGATCTCGTGACCTACCAGTCGGCCGATCCGGAGGTGATCATCGGCGAGTTCGCCTATGAAGGTGAATTCGAGAGCCGGCCGTTCCGCGTCAACGACATCCTCGTGCTGCGAGTGCGCGACGGCCGGATCGTCGAGTCCCGCGACTACAGCGACCACCTGGCCCTGGCCGCGGCCTCGGGCCGGTTGCCGGAGCTGATCGCCGCGCTGAACGTCTGACTGCGCCCCCACCGTCCGGAACACGACCAGACGTCGCCAATGGGCGGCGACTGCCGGCGAACGGCAGTCCATCACGGAAAACACCTGGTGGAAAGCCTGCTCACGGTCCGTCGCCGATCGGTGGCGACGGAGATCGGAAGCGACTGCCGTCGCCCACCGACTACGGAACGCGTCGCTATTACCGATCAACGGCGACCCGACTGGACACCCTTCGCCTACCAACGGCGACCCTGGCTAAATACCCCTCGCCGATCAACGACGACCCGACTAAACGCCCCTCACCGGTCAACGGTAGCCCAACTAAAACGCCCCTCACCGGTCAACGGCAACCCGACTAAGCGCCTTCGCCGATCAACGGCAACCCGGCCGCCACCGCGCGCCCGCTGTAGGTTCTCCCGGCCCGTGACATGTCGATCTCGTGCCGCGCAGTCGGTTGCTTGCCCCGGCACGCGCCCGCGCGCCCCGGCTCGCTGATTCCCGGACGACGCCCGCACCGGCGGCCGGGATTCCGCGTTCGTGGTCAGTGCTCGTGGTCCCAGGGGCCGGGGACCGGGTCGGGTTGCAGGTTCAGAAGGCTGCTGAGGCGGGCGACGGTGAGGTAGTGGCCGACCAGGACGATGACGGTGATCAGGTCCCGGTCGGAGAGAACGTCGCGCACGCGCACGAACAGGTCGTCGGTCACGGCGTGCCCGGCGACGCAGGCGTCGACGAACTCCAAGACGTCGGCGAAACCGTCGGGCAGGCTGGCCGGTGGCGTCGCCGAGGCCACCCGCATGGGGGTGTCGGGCTCTCGCGCCACCGCCCGGCCGACGCCGGTGCCGACGCCGGTGCCGGTGGTTTCGATGATGCGGATCTGGTCAGTGGTCCAACCGAGGGCACGAGCCTGATCGAGGTGCTGGGCGCGCTCGTAGGCACTGCCGGTGAGAGCGGCGACGCGCAGGATGATCCCTTCTCGCTGGCGGGCGTCCAGCGGTGCGGCGCGCAGGGCGTTGGCGGTGTCGGGCAGGGCACGGGCGAGGCGTTCGTCCAGCAGCACCAGCGTCCGGGTGAGGTGGGACGGGAATCGGCCGTACTGGTCGCGTTGCCAGCCCCGCAAATCCTCGGCCTCCGGCAGCGGGATACGGGCCATCACGCGTCCGCCAGCGTGGCGAGGAAGCCGGTGAGGTGACCGTGGACGACGGCCGGCTTTTCCAGCGGTGAAAGGTGCGCGGCGCTGGGTACCACCCGCAGCCGGGCGCCGGGGATGCCGTCGCGGAGTTGCCGGGCGGCGGCGAGGGGCGAACTGGAGTCGTGCTCACCGACCACCACCAGGGCCGGGCAGGTGATCGAGGGCAGGTCGGCCGCGCGGTCGAACCCGGCGATCATCTCCCACATCGCCGCGTGCACGAGCGGGTCGTCGGCCAGCAGGGTCTTCACCGCCCGGTCGACCAGGTCGGGTCGTCGCCTGCGGGTCTCGGCGGTGAACCAGTGCTCCAGCAGGCCGTCGAGCACCCCGGGCATCCCTTCGGAGCGGGCGACCGCGGCGCGGGCTCGCATCGAGGCCCGGCCTGCTTCGGAGAACTGCGCGGCGGTGTCGATCAGGGTCAGTGAGCTGACCGATTCGGGTGCGGCAACCGCGGCGGTCTGGGCGAGCATCCCGCCCAGCGACAGCCCGACCAGGTGCACCGGCCGGCCCAGACCGCGCAGCACGCCGAGCACGACGTCGGTGGCCGCTTCCTCGGTCCAGTCCCCGGCAACTCCCGGGGTGGCGCCGTGCCCGGGCAGGTCGAACGCGATGACGTCGCGGTCGTCGCGCAGCGCACCGATCTGGTGCTCCCAGTAGGTCAGATCCAGCCCGCCCGAGTGCAGCAGCACCACCGGTGGGCCCCCGCGCGGACCCGTGCGAATCAGGTTCACCCCGGCTCGGGCGGCCACGTTGATCATCAGGTCTCCTTTCGTCCCGGAGACCATCCTGCCGCCGTACACTCATGCTGTCGAACGATGAAAATGAATAGAATTGATGCTTAAATTTCATGAGTGGAGCAGCGGGTGGACCTGCGGGCACTGGAGTACTTCACCGCCGTGGCCGAGACCGGGAGCTTCACCGGCGCGGCCGCGCGGCTGCACCTGGTGCAGTCCACGCTGTCCGTGGCCGTGCGCGCTCTGGAGCACGAACTGGGGGTCACGCTGTTCGAGCGCACCACCCGGCGGGTCGAACTCACCGCCGCCGGCCGCGAACTGCTGATCCCGGCCCAGGCCGCGCTGCGGGCCGCGGACACCGTGCGCCACACCGCCTCCGGACTGGCCGACGGCACGGCCGGCACCCTGCGATTCGGGATCATGCACTCCCTGCCCGGCTTCGACCTCGCCGGACTGATCACCGCGTTCCACCGCGAACGCCCGAACGTGCGCCTCGCCCCGGTCACCCACCCGGACGGCTCGACCGGTCTGGCCCGGTCCGTCGCCGACCACCACCTCGACCTCGCCTTCGCCGCGATCGGCGGGGCCGCCCGCAGCGGCGAGCACCCCGGTCTCGACGTGCTCGACCTGACCAGCGAGCCGATCCGGCTGGCCTGCCCGCCCGGCCACCCCCTGGCCGGCCGGGCCCGGGTGCGCCTGGCCGAGCTCGCCGGCGAGCGCTTCATCGACGTCCCGGCCGCTTGGGGCAGCCGGATGAGCGTGGATCGGCATTTCGCCGCCCACGGTCTGCACCGCGATGTCGCCGTCGAAGTCGGCGACGTCGCCACGGTCGTCGAGCTCGTGCGCGCCGGTCTCGGAATGGCGCTGATCGCCCCGACCTCCGCCCCTCAGCCGGTGCGTTCGGCACTGATCACCGTGGCACCGCACCCGGTGTTCACCGTCTCGATGCTCACCGCGCGCGGCCACTCCGCCTCCGCCACCGCCCGCCGGTTCATCGAACTGGCGCACCAGCACCTGGCACCACGCCCGAGCGGAACGTGAGCCGGCTACTTCGGGAGGTCCTCGGGCAGGTTGAACTCGCCGTCACGGACTCCCTTGACGAACGCGTCCCACTCCGAAGGCGTGAACACGAGCGTGACCCCGTCCGGCTGGGCGGACTTGCGCATGGCCACGTACATGACGCCGTCGGCGTGGGGCACGAAGGCGTACTCGGCGCACTCCTCGAGGGTGACGCCCTCCGGCTCGGCGCGGATCCATTCGGCGTCGGCCAGGTCCAGCTCGTGCCGGATGTGCGTCTTGTCATCGACCGGCTGATCAGTCATGGCACCAGCGTATCCACCGGTTCACCGGCTACAAGGGACAGCCACGCGGACGGAAACGGCCCCCTCACCCGGATCGGGTGAAGGGGCCGTTCACGACCGGGAGCCGGTCAGGCAGTCATCGGCGTCCCGCGACCAGCGGGGCGCCGGACCGACCTCGAACGAACCGGGAGCCGGTCAGGCGGTCTCGGTGATCGGCCGGTCCACCCAGGACATCAGGTCGCGCAGCTTCTTGCCGGTCGCCTCGATCGGGTGCTGGTTGCCCTGCTCCTCGAGCTTGACGAAGTTCGGCCGGCCGGCCTCGTCCTCGGCCACCCACTCGCGGGCGAAGGTGCCGTCCTGGATCTCGCCCAGGATCTTCTTCATCTCCTCCTTGACCGCGGGCGAGATCACGCGCGGGCCGCGGGTGAGGTCGCCGTACTCGGCCGTGTCGGAGATGGAGTAGCGCTGGCGCGCGATGCCGCCCTCGTACATGAGGTCGACGATCAGCTTGAGCTCGTGCAGCACCTCGAAGTAGGCGATCTCCGGGGCGTAGCCCGCCTCGGTCAGCACCTCGAAACCGGTCTGCACCAGCGCGGAGGCACCGCCGCAGAGCACCGCCTGCTCGCCGAAGAGGTCGGTCTCGGTCTCCTCGGTGAAGGTCGTCTTGATGACGCCCGCCCGCGCGCCGCCGATGGCCGCGGCGTAGGCCAGCGCCAGCGCCTGCGCGCCGCCGGTGGCGTCCTGCTCCACCGCGATCAGGCAGGGCACGCCCTTGCCGTCGACGAACTGGCGGCGGACCAGGTGGCCCGGGCCCTTCGGCGCGACCATGGCGACGTCCACGTCGGCCGGCGGCTTGATCAGGTCGTACCGGATGTTGAAGCCGTGGCCGAAGAAGATCGCGTCGCCGTCCTTCAGGTTCGGCGCGATCTCCTCGGTGTAGATCACGCGCTGCTTCGTGTCCGGCGCGAGGATCATGATCAGGTCGGCTTCGGCGGAAGCCTCGGCGACCGACAGCACGCGAAGTCCCTGCTCCTCGGCCTTCGCCCGGGACTTGGACCCCTCCGGCAGGCCGATGCGGACGTCGACGCCGGAGTCGCGGAGGCTCAGCGAGTGGGCGTGGCCCTGGCTGCCGTAGCCGATCACGGCGACCTTGCGACCCTGGATGATCGAAAGGTCCGCGTCGTCGTCGTAGAAGATTTCCACTGCCATGGGGGGTACTACTTCCTTTCCTGACTTCTGCACGTCTGGGGGCAGGCGCCGGCCTGCCCGCCGTGGGGTTCCCGCCCCGGGGAACGCTGCTCAGCGGGGCGAGGTGGCGGTGATCGATCGGGCGCCGCGGCCGACCGCGACCATCCCGGACTGCACGAGCTCCCGGATGCCGTACGGCTCGAGCATCCGCAGCAGCGCACCGATCTTGTCCGACGTCCCGGTCGCCTCGACGGTGAGCGCCTCCGGGGACACGTCCACCACCTTGGCACGGAAGAGCTGGACGGTTTCGAGCACCTGGCTGCGCACGGTGTTGTCGGCCCGGACCTTCACGAGCAGCAGTTCGCGCTGCACCGCCGTGGACTGCTCCAGCTCCACGATCTTGATCACGTTCACCAGCTTGTTGAGCTGCTTGGTCACCTGTTCGAGCGGTAGCTCCTCAACGGCGACCACGATCGTCATGCGGGACACCTCGGGGTTCTCCGTGGGCCCGACGGCGAGGGACTCGATGTTGAAGCCGCGGCGGGAGAACAGTCCGGAGACCCGGGCGAGCACACCGGGCTTGTTCTCGACCAGCACGCTGAGCGTGTGGACGGTCATCGGTCCTCTCCTTCCGCGGCCGCGACGGTTTCGGCCACCTCCGGCGAAACGTCGTCGTCGTCGAACAGCGGCCGGATGCCGCGGACCGACATGATCTCGTCGTTCCCGGTGCCCGCGGCCACCATCGGCCACACCTGGGCATCCTTCCCCACGACGAAGTCGATCACGACGGGGCGGTCGTTGATCTCCATCGCGCGGCGGATGGTGGCGTCGACGTCCTCTTTGGTCTCACAGCGCAGGCCGGCACAGCCGAGCGCCTCGGCCAGCAGGGTGAAGTCCGGGATGCGGTGCTTGTGCGTGCCGAGGTCGGTGTTGGAGTACCGCTCGGAGTAGAACAGGTTCTGCCACTGCCGGACCATGCCGAGGTTGCCGTTGTTGATCACGGCCACCTTGATCGGCGCGCCCTCGATGGCGCAGGTGGCCAGCTCCTGGTTGGTCATCTGGAAGCAGCCGTCGCCGTCGATCGCCCACACCGGCGTGCCGGGCAGGCCGAACTGCGCGCCCATCGCGGCCGGGACGGCGTAGCCCATGGTGCCGAGGCCACCGGAGTTGATCCAGGTGCGCGGGTGCTCGTACTTGATGAACTGCGCGGCCCACATCTGGTGCTGCCCGACGCCCGCGGCGAAGACCGCGTCCGGGCCGACCAGTTCACCGATCCGCTCGATCACGTACTGCGGCGCCAGCGAACCGTCGTCCGGCCACTCGTACCCGGCCGGGTAGTCCTCGCGCCACGAATCGACCTGCGTCCACCAGCCGGTGAGGTCGGGGCGGTGGCCGTGGTCGAACTCGGCGCGCACCGCGGCGGTCAGCTCGCCGAGGATCTCCTTGCAGTCGCCCACGATCGGCACGTCGGCCTTGCGGTTCTTGGAGATCTCCGCCGGATCGATGTCGGCGTGGACGACCTTCGCCTCGGGCGCGAACGACGAGAGCTGCCCGGTGACCCGGTCGTCGAACCGGGCGCCGAGCGCGATCAGCAGGTCGGCCCGCTGCATCGACGCGACCGCGGCGACCCCGCCGTGCATGCCGGGCATGCCGACGTGCTGGCGGTGCGAGTCCGGGAACGCGCCGCGCGCCATCAGCGTGGTCGCGACCGGGATGCCGGTCAGCTCGGCCAGCTCCAGCAGCTGCTCGGAGGCCTCCGCCTTGATCACGCCGCCGCCGACGTACAGCACCGGCCGGTGGGCCTGCGCGATCAGCTTCGCCGCCTCGCGGACCTGCTTGCCGTGCGGCCGCAGCGTCGGGCGGTAACCCGGCAGCCGCAGCTCCGCGGGCCAGGAGAACGAGGTCATCTCCTGGAGCACGTCCTTGGGGATGTCCACCAGCACCGGTCCGGGCCGGCCGGTCGCCGCCAGGTGGAACGCCTCGGCGATGGCCCGCGGGATCTCCGCCGGGTCGGTGACGAGGAAGTTGTGCTTGGTGATGGGCATGGTGATGCCGCAGATGTCGGCTTCCTGGAACGCGTCCGTGCCGATCAGCGAACGGCTCTGCTGCCCCGTGATGGCGACGATCGGGACCGAGTCCATGTTCGCGTCGGCCAGCGGGGTGACCAGGTTCGTGGCCCCGGGGCCCGAGGTCGCCATGCAGACGCCGACCTTGCCGGTGGCCTGGGCGTACCCGGTCGCGGCGTGCCCGGCGCCCTGCTCGTGCCGGACGAGGACGTGCCGGACCTTCGTCGAGTCGAGCAGCGGGTCGTACGCGGGGAGGATCGTTCCGCCGGGGATGCCGAACACGACCTCGGCGCCGACCGCCTCGAGCGAGCGCACGAGCGACTGCGCGCCCGTGACCCTTACCGGGGTTCCCGCCGGCGGCGCCGGCTTCGGACGTGCTCCGGGGACACCGGGCGCGGTGGGCCCGGGCTTCGCGTCGCTGCGCGACGTGGCACTGGTCATCGGTTCTGCCTCGTGGGTTCTCGGTGTCGCTCGTTCGGGTTGACTGGGGCCCTACACCGGTCGGGAACCGGTTTCACGCAACAAAAAACCCCCGCCGACCGTAAGGTCGCACGAGGGTCGCGCGTCGACGCAGCGGACTCTTCCTAAGCGTCGACGCGCTGAGGAAGTACGAGGCCGGTCTGCGTTGTCACGGCGCTGACGTTAGACCGGCCGCCGCGCAAGTGTCAACTCTGCGGGACAGCGATTCCGCATGCTGGACGGCCAGTACTGTTCACGGCCACCCCCGCGGACCCGCGCGCACGCCCGCGCGAGCGCCGGTGCACCATTCTCGGGTGGACGGAAAAGAGCAGGACCAGACCGTGGACGAGGGCCGGAAGGCCGTCTTCAAGATCCCCAGCACGGCGTACCTGGCGATCGGGCTCCTGACCGTCTGTGTGACGCCGATCGCACTGGGCGAGATCGGCGGACTGCAATGGCTGTACGTGTTCCCGCTCGGCCTGTTCGTCTTCGTCGCGCGCTGGCGAACCGTCGCGACCAGGCGGGGCCTCGCCGTGCGGACCGTGTTCGGTCACCGCGACCTGCCGTGGTCGGCGCTCAAGGGGCTGGCCATCACCGGCAAGTCCCGGGTGCGCGCGGTGCTGCAGGACGACACGCAGGTCGCGCTGCCGACCGTGCGGACCCGGCACCTGCCCGTGCTCGCGCTGGTCAGCGAGGGCGCGGTCCAGGACCCGAGCGGAGTGCTGGGCGACGAGGACGTCCGGACCGCGAACCCGGACGGAACCGCTTCGGCCGCGAGCGCGGCGAGTGCGGCCGAGACCACCACCGGAACCACTCCCGCGGAGACCTCCGAACCCGAAGCCGACCCCGGTAAGTAGAATTGGTAGGACCAGTTTGCGGGGCGGTCTCGTGACCCCGCCTGGACCAGCCTTCTGACCTGGGAGAACGCCGTGCCGCACCTCCGTTCCCGGACCACCACCCACGGCCGCAACGCGGCGGGCGCGCGCTCGCTCTGGCGGGCGACCGGAATGACCGACAGCGACTTCGGCAAGCCGATCGTCGCCATCGCCAACTCCTACACGCAGTTCGTGCCGGGTCACGTGCACCTCAAGGACCTCGGCGAGATCGTCGCGGAAGCGGTCAAGGAAGCGGGCGGCATCGCCCGCGAGTTCCACACGATCGCCGTCGACGACGGCATCGCGATGGGCCACTCGGGCATGCTCTACTCGCTGCCCTCGCGCGAGATCATCGCGGACTCCGTGGAGTACATGGTCAACGCGCACCAGGCCGACGCGCTCGTGTGCATCTCCAACTGCGACAAGATCACCCCGGGCATGCTGAACGCCGCCATGCGGCTGAACCTCCCGACCGTGTTCGTCTCCGGCGGCCCGATGGAAGCGGGCAAGGCCGTGGTGGTCGGCGGGGTCGCGCAGGCGCCGACCGACCTGATCACCGCCATCTCCGCCTCCGCCAGCAGCGAGGTCGACGAGGACGGGCTGGCCGAGGTCGAGCGCTCGGCCTGCCCGACCTGCGGCTCCTGCTCGGGCATGTTCACCGCGAACTCGATGAACTGCCTCACCGAGGCGCTCGGGCTTTCCCTGCCAGGCAACGGCTCCACGCTGGCCACGCACGCCGCGCGCCGCGACCTGTTCGAAAGCGCCGGCCGCACCGTGGTCGAGCTGTGCAAGCGCTGGTACGCACCCGATGGCCCCGGCGACGAGTCGGTCCTCCCACGCTCGATCGCCACCAGGGCGGCGTTCGAGAACGCGATGGCGCTGGACATGGCGATGGGCGGTTCGACGAACACCGTCCTGCACATCCTCGCCGCCGCCCAGGAGGGCGAGGTCGACTTCACCATCAGCGAGATCGACGAGATCGGCCGCCGCGTGCCCTGCCTGTCGAAGGTGGCGCCGAACTCGGATTACCACATGGAAGACGTCCACCGCGCCGGCGGAATCCCGGCCATCCTCGGCGAGCTGCACCGCGGCGGACTGCTGAACACCGACGTCCACTCGGTGCACTCGCCCGACCTCGACTCCTGGCTGAACGAATGGGACGTTCGCGCCGCGTCCCCGTCGGAGAAGGCACTGGAGCTGTTCCACGCGGCGCCCGGCGGCGTGCGGACCACGAAGGCGTTCTCCACGGACAACCGCTGGTCCTCGCTCGACACCGACGCGACAGGCGGCTGCATCCGCGACGTCGAGCACGCGTACACCAAGGACGGCGGCCTCGCCATCCTGCGCGGCAACCTCGCCGAAAACGGCGCGGTCATCAAGGCCGCGGGCATCGACGAGGACCTGTGGCACTTCCAGGGCCCGGCGCGGGTGCTGGAAAGCCAGGAAGAGGCCGTGTCGGCGATCCTCAAGAAGGAGATCCAGCCCGGTGAGGTGCTGGTGATCCGCTACGAGGGCCCGGCCGGCGGCCCCGGCATGCAGGAGATGCTGCACCCGACGGCGTTCCTCAAGGGCTCGGGCCTCGGCAAGAAGTGCGCCCTGATCACGGACGGCCGCTTCTCCGGCGGCTCCGCCGGCATCTCCGTCGGCCACATCTCCCCCGAAGCGGCGGCGGGCGGCCTGATCGCACTGGTCGAAAACGGCGACCAGATCGTCCTCGACATCCACGAACGCCGCCTGGAACTCCTGGTCGACCCCGAGATCCTGGCCGACCGCCGATCCAAGATGGAAGCCGCCGAACGTCCGTGGCAGCCGAAGGACCGCCAGCGCCCGATCACCGCGGCCTTGCGCGCGTACGCCCGGATGGCCACTTCAGCGGACACGGGCGCGGTGCGCGACCCGAACAAGTGACCTGACCGGGGCGGCCGGGTCGCTCGGGTCGGTCAGGTTGGATCTCGCTGTCCTGACTGACCGCCCGCCTCGGCCACCCCGGCTGCCTCGTAAGGGTCGGCCGATTTCGCCGCCCAACGACCACCGGTCGATCCGGTTGCCCACTGACTCACTCGCCCAACGGCCACCCATCGGCCTCGCCGCCGAGCGGCCACCCAGCTGGCATCGCCGCCCAACGGCTACCCCGCCGATCTCGCCACCTAGCGCCGTCCGTTGTCCTGGCCACTAAGCGGCCACCAGCTGCTACCGCCCCACGACTACCCGCTGCCCTCGCCTGCACAACGGCCATCCCTTGATTTCGCCACCCGGTGACCATCCGTTCACCTGGCCGCCCAGCGCCCCCCGGCCTCGCCACCCGGTGACCATCCGTTCACCTGGCCGCCCAGCGCCCCCCGGCCTCGCCACCCAGCGACCATCCTCTGGCCCCGCCACCCAGCGCCCATCCTCGGTTTCGCCACCCGGCGACATCTGCTGGCCTGGCCACCCAGCGACCACACCCCGGCTTCGCCACCCGGCGACCATCCCCTGGCCCGGCCACCCAGCGACTACACCCCGGGTTAGCCACCGAGCGACCATCCATCGCTCATCCAACGACGACGAGCCTCCTCGGCCACCCCCGCGTCGTCGGCCGGGGCGGTTCGATCGGTCTGGCTCGTCCACGCGGATGCGAAAAGGGACCGTTCACTCGTAGTGAACGGTCCCCTCACTCGTCTCCGCCCGCCAGCAGCGGGTCACCGGATCACCGGGTGAGGACGATGACCACCACCGACGCGGCCGCAGCGAGGAGCAGCGAAACCAGTCCCAGCGGCAAGGGCCGTTTCCGCCACGGCGTGTTCTTGTCCAGCGAGATCCGGCCGGCCCCGGTGAAGATCAGCGACAGCGCGGCGAGGCCCAGCAGCAACTCGTACTCGAAGCCCCTGCCGTTCCCCTCGAAGAAGCCGCCGTGGAATTTCGCGTAGACGATGTTGACCGCGACGCCGAGCAGACCGGCGGCCGCGAGTGGCGTGAACAGGCCGACGAGCACCAGCGCCCCGCCCGCCACCTCGGTGACCCCCGTGATCCAGGAGAGCAAGGTGGTCTGCTTGTGGTAGCCGAACATCTCCAGCACGTGCGCGAACCCGCCGACCCCCGGTCCTCCGATGGCGCCGAACAGGTGCTGCAGCCCGTGCGCGCCCATGATCACGCCCAGCCCGAGCCGAAGGACCAGCAGACCCAGGCCGAGTCCGGCCTGGCGCGGCTCGTCGAAGTCGGCGCTGCTCTTGTCCTCCACCCCGGACAGCAGACTGGTCTGGTAGTCGTCCCCTTGACTGGTCACGCGCGAAGATTAGGCGATCTGGCCCCCGGCCGCGAGCAAGCACGCCGAGGTCAGGGGCCCCTTTTGCCCGGCTCCGCTCCTCGGAGCCGTCCCACGCCGCACCCGACACCGCTCAAGCTCCCGAGGGCACGGCGTCAAGCGGACGAAATCAGTACTCCCCGTGCACCAGGTTGTCCGGCAATTCGCCCCCGGCGTACCGCGCGATCTCGGCTGCGGCCACGGCGTACGAACGGCGTCGCCCCCCACTGACCATTCCGCCGATGTGCGGCGTCAGCAGCAGTCCTGGCGCCGTCCACAATGGGTGTCCCGGAGGCAGCGGTTCAGGGTCGGTGACGTCGAGAGCCGCGCGCAACCGTCCGGCGGTCAGCTCAGCGACCAGCGCGTCGGTGGCCACCACGGGACCACGCGCGGCGTTGACCAGCACGGCGCCGTCCCGCATCGCGGCGAGGAACTCCGCGTCGACCATGCCACGGGTGCGCGATGTGAGAGGGACCATCAGCACCACGACGTCGTGCACCGGCAACAGGTCCGGCAGTTCCCGGACGCCGTGCACCCCCTCGCGCGCGGACATGCCGACCATCGTGCAGCGCACGTCGAACGGTTCGAGCCGCCGCCGCAGTTGCCGGCCCAGGTCGCCGGCGCCGATGACCAGCACGTGCTTGCCCTGCAGCGTGTCGGCCGAGAATCGGGTCCAGCGGGCCTCCCGATGCGCATCGGCGAAGACGTCCAGATTCCGGTACAACGACAGCAGCACCGCGACGACCCACTCGGCCATGCTGCCGCCGTGCGCGCCACGGCAGGTGGACAGGAGCACGCCATCGGGGACCTTGCCGATCCAGTCCTCGGCGCCCGCCGTCAGCAGCTGGATCAGCTTGAGGTTCGGCAATTCGCGCCACAGCTGCGCGCCCGCGCGGTGACGGCCGGGGATGAGCACCTCCGCCTTGGCGGCCTCCGCCGGCGCCGGGTCGCCCCACTGGTAGCGCACGGCCTGCACGAGCGGGACCTCCGAGAGCGCGGCGACGCCCTCGTCGTCGGGGACCAGCACGGTTACGGTCATGATCACCACGGTAACCACTTACCCGTGGCTCACGCGGCGCCACCTAGGCTGGGTCACCGTGCGTACCCGGTACCGGTGGTCCTCGCCGCTGGCCCTGCTGGCCTGCGGCGGTCTCCTGCTTTCCGGCTGCGCCCGATTCGACGACAGCGCGGCGGGCCAGACCTTCAGCCCCGCGCCCGCTCCCAGTCCCGAATCGCCCCCCCAGGTCCAGGGCCCAGGCGATTCCGGCACCGACCCGGGCAAACCCGGTGGATCGCAGCCGGCGCCCACACCGGTTCCGCCGCCGCAGGGCTGCAAGGACTTCGACAAGGCCGTGATCGCCACCTGCCTGGACACCGTCGCGACCGTGGCCGGCCTGCCCGGCGACGGCACCACGCCCAGCGCCCTCGCCGGTGAGCGGAAATCCGGACGCGTCCTCCTCGCCACCGCGGGCCGCGACGCGACGCCGTTCGAACAGCTCGACGTGCAGGCGACCGGTGACGGCGGACTGACCGGGCTCGCGCTTTCGCCCAGTTACGTCGAGGACCAGCTCGTGTTCGCGTACGTGACAACGGACACGGACAACCGCGTCGTGCGCTTCGCGAAGGGTCAGCCGCCGAAGGCTGTGCTCACCGGCATCCCGAAGGGCACGACTGGCAACCGCGGCGCCCTGGCGAACGACGGCAAAGGCGCCCTCCTCGTGGCGACCGGCGACGCCGGCAACCCGTCTGCATCCGCCGACACCAATTCGCTGGCGGGCAAGATCCTCCGGATCGACACCTCCGGCAAGCCCTCCGCCGACAACCCGACGCCGGGTTCCGCGGTGTTCGCCTCCGGCCTCCACTCCCCCGGCGGCATCTGCGGCACCGCCGACGGCAAGCGCCTGTGGGTCACCGACCAGCCGGGCAACGCCGACGCCGTCTACCGGGTCCAGGCGGGCCAACCGCTCGCGGTGCCCGCGTGGACGTGGCCGGACAAGCCGGGCGTGGCGGGCTGCGCGGACTTCATCGACGCGAACGGCATCCTGGCCGTCGGCTCGGCGAGCGGCCTGCAGAACCTGCCGGTCAACGCGGACGGCGCCGTCACCGGCAGTCCCACGGTCAGCCTCGACAGCAAGGGCAAGCCCCCGACGACCTACGGCCGCCTCGCCGGCATGGGCATGATCAACCCCCAGCTGGCCGTCGCCGGCACCACCAACAAGGACGGCGGCAAACCCGTCTCCAGCGACGACCGCGTGGTGCTCATCACCATCAGTCAGACCAACGGTGGCCAGGGCAAGGACTAGGTCGTTGCCACCCCCGCCTGGGTCGCACCCCTGTCGCTCGCCAGCGGCGAATGCCTGGTCAGGACGCGAATCGCCTGGTGCCGAACTCCGCCTTTTTCAGCGATCGACGACCGAATGCTTCCCCCGTAGCCAACTGGCGACGACCCTTGAGCTTCGTCGTCGAGCCGCGACCTATGCGCTACCGATCAACGGCCAGCGCGGGTTCGTCGCCAATCCAAAACGAATTTGGCTATCCGCGGCTGGAGGCAAGTTTTGCTAGACGGCAGGTTGGTCTCACCCTCGGATGACCCAAATCGGCGGCCGTCCAAGCGTGGCCCATTGATCGTGAAGCCGGTTTTGCGGCCCGACGGATCGTCGCCGGCTGGCGACACCTCAGCTCTCGCCAGCCGGTGACGACGCAGCAGGTGCGCCCTAGTCGCCCGCTATCACCGGCTTGTCGGCATCCGTCGGCAACGGCAACGTCGCCGCTGGTCAGAGGCGTCGCCGCCGAGTGACCACGGCTGTGCGTAGCCAGGACCAGGCAGCTCGGCGCGACCGCTCAGGCCGAGCCCGACTAGAGGCGACAACGGTCTCGTTGATCAACGACGAAAAGACCGACCATGTCGTCAGCCAGGCAGAAAAGCGCATCGCCGCTCAGGAACGACGAGGGCGCGGAGCCCGGGCCTCCACGCGGGCGGCGCGAATGTCCAGCACGGCCGCCACCGCCGAGACCACCGCGAACAGCAGCCCCAAGTACCGTCCGGCCCCGGCGTTGATCTCGATGCCGGCGGTCTGCAGGAAGGCGCGCTGATCGCTGTCGAAGATCCAGGTGAGCGTGGTCCAGCCCACGACCATCAGCAGCAGCGCTCCGAGGCCGACCACCAGCCACAGGTGCGGCAGGCCGCTGGTCCGCACCTTCTTCACCTGCCCGAAAAGCACCACGGCCACACCGGCGAGCAGCAGCACGAACGGCGGGAACCACGCGAAGAAGTCCGAGTTCCACGCCGACCGCACGACGTCGCCGTGAGGGAGCGAGGCAAAAGCGGCGCGCACGTCGGGGGCGGCCGCGTCCGCGGTCAGCGTCGCCCACGGGAGGAAGAGTGACGCCAGCGCGAGCAGCCCGGCCCCCAGACCGAGCCACTCGCGCCAGGTGACGCGTTTGACGGAGAACGACAACTCAGGAGCCGACGCGCTCGATGATCAGCTCGCGAACCCGTTTGGCGTCGGCCTGGCCCTTGGTCGCCTTCATCACCGCGCCGACGATCGCACCCGCGGCGGCGACCTTGCCGCCGCGGATCTTCTCCGCGATGTCCGGCTGGGCGGACAATGCTTCGTCCACGGCGGCGAGCAGCGCGGAATCGTCGGAGACGACCTTCAGCCCGCGCTTCTCCACGACCTCGCGCGGCGAACCCTCGCCCGCGAGAACGCCCTGGACGACCTCCTTGGCGAGCTTGTTCGTCAGCTCGCCGGAAGAAACCAGCGCGATGACCTCGGCCAGCTGCTCCGGCGTGATCGCCAGGTCGGCGAGCTCCACCTCACGCGAGTTGGCCTCCTGGGCCAGCGTGTTGACCCACCAGCCGCGGGCCTCGTCCGGCGATGCGCCGGCCTCGACCGTCGCCGCGACGAGGTCGACGGCGCCCACGTTCAGCAGGTCGCGCAGCGCCTCGTCGGACAGGCTCCACTCGGCCTGAATGCGCTTGCGCCGCTCGGACGGCATCTCCGGCAACGTCGCGCGCAGTTGCTCGACCCATTCGCGTAACGGGGCGATGGGCACCAGGTCGGGCTCCGGGAAGTACCGGTAGTCCTCCGCGGTCTCCTTGGTGCGCCCGCCGGACGTGGTGCCGTCGGCCTCCTGGAAGTGCCGCGTCTCCTGCTTGATCGAACCGCCACCGGCCAGGATGGCGGCCTGGCGCGTCATCTCGTACCGCACGGCGCGCTCCACGCTGCGCAGCGAGTTGACGTTCTTGGTCTCGGTCCGGGTGCCGAATTCGGTGGCGTCCTTGTCCATCAGCGACACGTTCGCGTCGCAGCGCAGCGAGCCCTGGTCCATCCGGACGTCGGACACGTCGAGCGCGCTCAGCAGGTCACGCAGCGCGCTGACGTACGCCCGCGCGACCTCGGGCGCCCGAGCCCCGGTTCCCTCGATCGGCTTGGTGACGATCTCGATCAGGGGAACGCCCGCGCGGTTGTAGTCCAGCAGCGAGTAGTCCGCGCCGTGGATCCGGCCGGTCGCGCCGCCCACGTGCAGCGACTTCCCGGTGTCCTCCTCCATGTGCGCGCGCTCGATCTCCACCCGCACCACCTCGCCGTCGTCCAGCGTGACGTCGAGGTAGCCGTTGAAGGCGATCGGCTCGTCGTACTGCGAGGTCTGGAAGTTCTTCGGCTGGTCCGGGTAGAAGTAGTTCTTGCGGGCGAACCGGCACCACTCGGCGATCTCGCAGTTGAGCGCGAGCCCGATGCGGATCGCGCCCTCCACGCCCTTGCCGTTGACGACCGGCAGCGAACCGGGCAGGCCCAGGCAGGTGGGGCAGACCTTGGTGTTCGGCTCACCACCGAACTCGTTGACGCAGCCGCAGAACATCTTCGTCTTGGTGTTGAGCTCCACGTGGACCTCGAGCCCGAGCACCGGGTCGAACCGCTCGACGACGTCGGCGTAGTCCATCAACTCGGCCACGGCAGTCACTTCGTTCCTCCCAGCTCCGGGACCTTGTGCACGAGCGACCCGCCGGCGGCGGCGTCGCGCGCGGCCTCATAAGCGGCGCCGACGCGGTAGAGCCGGTCGTCGGCGAGCGCCGGGGCCATGATCTGCAGGCCGACCGGCAGTCCGTCCTCGTCGGACAGTCCGCTCGGGACGCTCATCGCGGCGTTGCCCGCGAGGTTCGACGGGATGGTGCACAGGTCGGCGAGGTACATCGCCATCGGGTCGTCCACGCGCTCGCCCATCTTGAACGCCGTGGTCGGCGTGGTCGGCGACACGAGCACGTCCACCTGGCCGAAGGCGGCGGCGAAGTCCTGCGTGATGAGCGTGCGGACCTTCTGCGCGGAGCCGTAGTAGGCGTCGTAGTAACCCGACGACAGCGCGTACGTGCCGAGCATGATCCGACGCTTCACTTCGGCGCCGAAGCCCTTCTCACGCGTCAGCGCCATGACCTCTTCGGCGCTGTGCGAACCGTTGTCGGACACGCGAAGGCCGTAGCGCATGGCGTCGAACCGGGCCAGGTTCGAAGACGCTTCACTCGGCGCGATCAGGTAATACGCGGGCATCGCGTAGACGAAGTGCGGGCACGAGACCTCGACGACCTCGGCGCCGAGCGCGCGCAACTGCTCGACCGCGGCCTGGAACGAACGCAGGACACCGCCCTGGTAACCGTCGCCGTCGAACTCCTTGACCACGCCGACGCGGACGCCCTTGAGGTCGCCGTTGGCCCCCTCGCGCGCAGCGGCGACGACGGGCGGTACCGGGGCATCGATGGAGGTCGAGTCCATCGGATCGTGCCCGGCGATGACCTCGTGCAGCAGCGCGGCGTCCAGCACGGTGCGCGCGCACGGGCCGGCCTGGTCGAGCGACGACGAGAAGGCGACGAGGCCGTAACGCGAGACGCCCCCGTACGTCGGCTTCACGCCGACAGTGCCGGTGACGGCACCGGGCTGGCGGATCGAACCGCCGGTGTCGGTGCCGATGGCGAGCGGGGCCTCGAACGCGGCGATCGAAGCGGACGAGCCGCCGCCGGAGCCGCCCGGGATCCGCGCGTGGTCCCACGGGTTGTGCGTCGGGCCGAACGCCGAGTTCTCCGTGGACGAACCCATCGCGAACTCGTCCATGTTCGTCTTGCCGAGGATGACGACCCCGGCTTCGTGCAGCTTGCGCGTGACCGTCGCGTCGTACGGCGGGAGCCAGCCCTCGAGCGTGCGCGAGCCGACCGTGGTGGGAATGCCCTTGGTGGTGAGGACGTCCTTGAGCGCCAGCGGCACCCCGGCCAGCGGCGACGCGGGCTGCTCGCCGGCGGCCAGTCGCTCGTCGACCTGCTTGGCCGCGCCCAGGGCGCCCTCGGCGTCGACGTGCAGGAACGCGTGGATGTGCTCGTCCACCGCGGTGATCCGGTCCAGGTGCGCCTGGGCGACCTCGACGGCGGACACCTCCCGCGCGTGGATCTTCGCCGCCAGCTCGGCGGCGGTCAGCTTGACGAGTTCGCTCACTGCTCTTCCCCCAGAATCCGCGGCACCCGGAACCGGCCCTCTTCGGCGGCCGGCGCGCCGGCTAGCGCCTGCTGCTGCGTGAGGCCGGGCTGGACCACGTCGTCACGGAAGACATTGGTCAGCGGGACGGCGTGCGAGGTCGGCGGGACGTCCTGCGTGGCGACCTCGCTCACCTTCGCCACCGAGTCCAGGATCTGGTCGAGCTGGCCCGCGAAGACGTCCAGTTCGTCGTCGGTCACGGCCAGCCTGGCCAGCTTGGCGAGGTGCGCGACCTCGTCTCGGGAAATGTTGGGCACGCGGGTAACTCCCGGGTTGTGCTGTGCGGGTGCGGTCGGAAGCTGCAAGTCTATGGTGGCGGCGTCGGCGAGCTCGACCGGGTTATCGCCGGACGGGCCCGGGTGAAGACCCCCGGCGGCGTCCCGCCCGGCGGACAGCGGTCTCCGCCGCTTGCCCCGTCTGTCACAATCGGCGGCCGGTACTACCCGGTCTGTCACAATCGGCGGCCGGCACGCGCGTTCCACGGCAAGGCTGGAACGCCTGAGGAGAGAGGGGCGCGCGGTGTCGTTCCTGCTCCGGGTCCAGCTTCCGGACTCACCCGGCACCCTCGGCGCCGTCGCGACGGCGCTCGGCACGGTCGGCGCCGACATCCTCAGCGTCGACGTGGTCGAACGCGGCGGCGGGATCGCCATCGACGACCTGGTGGTGGAACTGCCGTCCGGCCGCCTTCCGGACGCGCTCATCACCGCGGCCGAGAGCATCGAAGGCGTCGAGGTGGACGCGGTGCGCCCGTACGCGGGGGTGCTCGACACGCATCGCGAACTCGAGCTGGTGGAGGAGATCGCGGCGCGGCCCAAGTCCGGCCTCGACCTGCTGGCCGAGGGTGTGCCAAAGATCATCCGCGCGGGCTGGGCGGTGGTCGTCGAACATTCTTCCGCGGGCACGCGCCGGCTCGCCTCGTCGAGCGCCGCACCGGAGAACCCGTTCACCGACCTGCCGTGGCTGCCGCTGGAACGCGCCACCGTGCTGGACGGCGAAGAGGACTGGATCCCGGAGACGTGGAAGGAACTCGGCACCGAACTGGCGGCCACACCGCTGGGCAAGCCGGGCCGGGTTTTGCTCGTCGCCCGTCCGGGTGGCCCGAACTTCCGCGCCGCCGAGGTCGCCCGCCTGGCCCACTTCGCCGGAATCGTCGCCGTCGTCTTGGACGGCTGACGGCGACTACCCAGGTCACGCGCCGTTTGCGGATGCCGATCCGCCATCGCGCCTCAGCGGCAATCGCGGTCGCCATCACTGGAAACCGGCAACCGGCGCCTGTCTGTTGCCACAAGAAGGCGAGCGCCCATCGGCCGTAGCCGCGACCTGGCAAACGGCCATCAGCCACCTCGGCG
Organism: Amycolatopsis sp. PS_44_ISF1; assembly: GCF_032335455.1. Taxonomy (NCBI): domain Bacteria; kingdom Bacillati; phylum Actinomycetota; class Actinomycetes; order Pseudonocardiales; family Pseudonocardiaceae; genus Amycolatopsis; species Amycolatopsis sp. PS_44_ISF1. Next base: position 653,548 of record NZ_JANUXO010000004.1, read on the forward strand.
GAGTCCGAACTGTCGCCGCCGGACGGTGAGCGGCGCCTCGCCACGAGTGGCCACCTAGCACCGACCAGCCGTTGCCCCCATGGGGCGAAGCCGGCTCGTGGATCGCCGCCACTGGCCGACCAGCGGGTCCGGGGGTATTCGCGACATGCCGAGCTACCCTGCCCGAAGTTCCCGAACGGCGACGGCTTATCTCCCACCGCCTTAGCAAGATGCAGGGCCCCCTGCGCCAGAGAGCGGCGGCGAGCCGACTGGCGGCGGGAGTATCGCTACTCGAACGAGTGACAGCTGTCCCAGCGGCGGCCGATTCGCGGCGAAGCGTCACCGCTGGACGGCGGGAGGGACCCGGAGCACGCCAAACACTTGGTTGCCGGTGAGCGGCAACCAACCGGAGTCGGAACCAGAACGCGCTAGAGATCGTAGCCGTAGGCGATCAAGGCAGTACCCGGGAACGGCTCCCAGTCCCGCTCCGGGAGCCGGCGGAAGCCGATGCGCTCATATAGACGATGCGCGGTCCTCATGCTCTCGAGGCTGCACAGCACAACCCGACCGGCGCCCAGCTCACGCGCGCGTTCGAGAACGGCTCGCGTCAGGGCCTCGCCGATTCCACGCCCTCGCGCCGTGCTCGCCACTGCCAGCATCCGAAATTCCAGTTCACCCGGTCGTGAAACCTCCGCGTACTTCGTGCCCGGGTGGACCACCGCGACCGAGCCGAGCACTTGCCCGGAAACGGCGACGGCGGCCAGCAGCTCCGTGTGGGCCGCACGACGGGAGACATCGCGCAGTTCGTCCTCGTAGCCGACGTCCGCTACGAGCAGGCCGCCAAGCCGATAAGCCTCGACGGTGACCTCCCCCACCGCGGCGAACTCGTCGCTGCGCGGCGGGCGGATCTCGTAATCGGTCATCGTCCTGCTCCATCCCTCAGGCTGTGTCTCCGGCGACCGCCCCCAGCTAGGCTACGAGCCGGCGGCCGGTTCCGTGCCCAGCGCCGGGCGGAAACCCGAGTCCGAACCGGAATCAGCATCCGGCCCAGCAGCGCCGGAATCAGTAGCGCCGGAATCAGCGCCGGCCGCCTCGTCGTCGCCAGGCGGCAACGCCACCTCGGCCGCCGCCTCCGGCCCGCGGTCCAGCAGTACCCGGAACCCGTTCTCGTCGAGCACCGGCACCTTCAGCTGCACGGCTTTCTCGTACTTGGACCCGGGCGATTCCCCCACCACGACGAACGCCGTCTTCTTCGACACCGAGCCCGCCGCCTTGCCTCCGCGGGCCATGATGACCTCCTTGGCCTCGTCGCGGGAGAATCCGTCGAGCGAGCCGGTCACCACGATGGAAAGCCCTTCGAGGTGACGCGGGATCGAGTCGTCTCGCGCTTCCTCCATCCGCACCCCGGCGTCTCGCCACTTTTCGACGATCTCCCGGTGCCAGGCCACCTCGAACCACTCCTGCACGGCGTGGGCGATGGTCGGGCCGACTCCGTCGACGTCCGCCAGCTCCTCCTCCGACGCGTCCTCGACGCGCTGGATCGAGCCGAACTCACGCGCCAGCGCCTGCGCCGCCGTGGGCCCGACGTGGCGGATCGACAGGGCGACGATCACCTTCCACAACGGCCGGTCCTTCGCCACGTCGAGATTCGACAGCAGCTTGTGCGCGTTCGCCGACAGCTCACCCGCCTTGGTGCGGAACAGCTCCACCTCGGCGAGCGAGTCCTCGTCCAGGTCGAAGACGTCGCCCTCGTCCGCGACCACGCGCGCGTCCAGCAGAGCGACGGCGGCCTCGTAGCCGAGCACCTCGATGTCGAACGCCCCGCGCCCGGCCAGGTGGAACAGCCGTTCCCGCAGCTGCGCCGGGCAGAATCGGGTGTTCGGGCAGCGGATGTCCTTGTCGCCCTCTTTCTGATACGCCAGCTCGGTGCCGCATTCCGGGCAGTGCGTGGGCATGACGAACTCGCGCTCCGCACCCGTACGCGCGTCCACGACCGGTCCGAGCACCTCGGGGATCACGTCGCCCGCCTTGCGGATCACGATGCGATCGCCGATCAGGACGCCCTTGCGCTTGACCTCCTCCTGGTTGTGCAGCGTGGCCCGGCCGACCGTGGAGCCCGCGACCTTGACCGGTTCCGTGAGGGCGAACGGCGTCACCCGCCCGGTGCGGCCGACGCCCACCTTGATGTCCAGCAGGGTGGTGATGGCCTCTTCCGGCGGGTACTTGTACGCGATCGCCCACCGGGGCGCGCGCGAGGTAGTGCCCAGCCGGCGCTGCAACGAGACCTGGTCGACCTTGATCACCACGCCGTCGATCTCGTGCTCCGCGTCGTGCCGGTGCTCGCCCCAGTACGCGATGTGCTCGGTGAGCTCCTCGGCCGTGTGCAGCACGCGCGTGTGCGGCGAAACCGGCAGCCCCCACGCGACCAACGCGTCGTACGCGTGCGACTGCGTGATCGGCTCGAAGCCCGCGCGCTTGCCGAGGCCGTGGCAGATCAGCCTCAGCCGCCGGGCCTTCGTGACCTTGGGGTCCTTCTGACGCAGTGAGCCGGCGGCAGTGTTGCGCGGGTTCGCATACGGCGGCTTGCCCGCCTCGACCATCTTCGCGTTGAGCTCCAGGAAGTCCTCGACGCGGAAGTACACCTCGCCACGCACCTCGACCAACGCCGGCACGGGGAACTCGTCGGAGGCGGCCAATACGTCCGGGACCTGCTCGAGGGTGCGGATGTTCAGCGTGACGTCCTCGCCCGTGCGGCCGTCGCCGCGGGTGAGGCCACGGGTGAGCTTGCCGTTCTCGTAGAGCAGGTTGATCGCCAGTCCGTCGATCTTCAGCTCCGCCAGGTACTCGGTGGCGCCGATCTCCTTCTCCACGCGCTCGACCCAGGCGCGGAACTCGTCGGTGTCGAACACGTTGTCGAGGCTCAGCATGCGCTCGAGGTGATCGTGCGCGGTGAACTCGGTGGAGAACGTGCCGCCGACGTTCTGAGTCGGCGAATCCGGCGTGACCAGCGCCGGGTGCTCGTCCTCGAGGCGCTGCAACTCGGCCAGGAGCGCGTCGAACTGGCCGTCGGAGATCAGGGGCGCGTCCCGCACGTAGTACTGGAACTGGTGCCCGCGGATCTCCTCGGCGAGGACGGCGTGCCGATCGCGCACGTCGGCGGGGACGTCGGTGACGTCCTCGGCCGCCTCGGCGGGGGCGGCCAGCTGGTTCTGGGGGAGATCGCTGCTCACGGGTGGTAACCCTAGCCGGAGCCACCGACACTTTCGCCCGGTCGCTCGTCGAGGGCCTGGACCAGCTCGCGGAGCTGCAGGAGGGTGATCGTGGCCTCGGGTTCGGCCAGGGCGGCTTCGACGCGGCGCAGCCGTTCGGCGGCCAGCCGCTCACCCAGCGTGGCGTCGAGCGGGAGGAAGGTCATCGTGGTGCGGGCCGCGTCGTCCAGTTCGCCCAGCATCGGGTGGTAGACGGCGACGTCGACGACCTGCTCGTCCACCTGCGCCACCACGCGCACGTCGGCCAGGCTGATCCGGTGCTCGCCGAGGTTCACCGTCACCTCGCTCGGGTCCGGCACCGGCGGGACGGAGTCGTGGTACTCCCAGATGGCGTCGTCGGGCGGGCCGGCGGCCTTCCACGCGTCGGTGTAAGGGCGCAGCTCCGGGTCTTCCTGGCCGCTGATGACGAGCGCGTAGATCGACCGGCGGCCCCGCTCCAGCGCGAAGTGCAGGCGCGGGTGCAACGCCTCGACCAGCCCGCACAGGTCGTGCTCGATGCGGTGCGGTTCACGGTCGCCCAGCGCCGCGCTGATCTGCGGAAGCAGCTCGAACCAGGCCTGCCAGAACGCCTGGGCCGCGGCTTCGGCGTCGGCGGGCACGGACTGGTCGGGCCACGGCGTGCGCGGGTCGGGCAGGTCGGAGCCGCTGCGGTCACGGCGGCGGAACAGGCGCATGATCGGCAAATCCCCGTCTCGGTCGGTCTCCCGACACGCTACAAGTCCGGCGCTCCGGCCGTCCGCGGGTCGGCAGACTCGGTGGCATGGACGCATTCGGCACCACCGGCTGGCAGTGGCTGAACCCTCCCCCGCACTTCGGCGGCTCGGACGGTCTGGCCGTCCGAACAGCGCCGGACACGGACTTCTGGCGCACCACGCACTACGGCTTCGTCCGCGACACCGGTCACGCGCTCGGCCGCACGGTCTCGGGCGATTTCACGGCCACCGCGACGTTCTCCGGCGAGTACACCCACCTCTACGACCAGGCAGGGCTGCTGCTGAGAGTCAACGAGACGACGTGGCTCAAGACGGGCATCGAGTACGTCGATGGCGAGCAATTGCTGAGCGTTGTGGTGACACGGGAGGTGTCGGACTGGTCGGTCGTCTCGCTGCCGGTCTCCCCCGTCTCGGTGACAATCGCCGCCGAGCGGGCCGGGGACACGGTGACGGTCAAGTACGGTCTCGACGGCGCTCCCGCGACACGGATGACCCGGCTGGCGTACTTCCCGCCGGACACCCCGGTTTTCGCCGGGGTGATGGCGGCGTCGCCGCAGGGGCCCGGCTTCAGCGTGCGCTTCGACTCCTGCGTCATCACCCCCGGCTGACGCTCACCAGGTCTCGGGCGGCTCCAAGAATGCCTTCCCGACGTCGCGGACCAGCGCCAGCGCGGTGCGCATCCACTCCGGCGTCGCACCCGCCATGCCGCAGGCCGGGGTCGGGACGGCGCGCTCGACCAGGATGTCCCGGTTGAAGCCGAGCCGGTCGACGAGTTTGAACGCGGGCGCGGCGACGTCGCGCAAGGCCACCGGCGCACCCGGGTCCGTCGCCGGTACGAGGCCGAGGAACAGGACAGTTCCGCTGTCCCACGCTTCGCCGATCTCGTCCAGGAAGGCGGCGGACGAGCCGCTGAGCCGCGTGAAGTCGAACGCGATCGCATCCGCGCCGGCCGCCCGAAGCAGCGAGATCGGCGGTTGGGGCGCGCAGCAGTGCACGACCACGGGCTGCCCGGTGACGCCGTGGATGCTGTCGATCACCGTGGCCAGGAGGTCCCGCGCCTCCGGCTCGGCCACGGCCGCGACGTTGCCGTAGCCGGAAGGCGTCGACAGGCCACCGGCAAGCACGGCGGGCAACGACGGCTCGTCAAGCTGCACGACCACGGGCGCGCCGGTCCGCGCCGTCAGCTCACGGACGTGCTCGGCCACACCGTCCAGCAGCGACGCGGTGAAGTCACGCAACGCCCCACGATCGGTGAGGACCCGGTGCCCGCGGGGAAGCTCGACCCCGGCGGCGAGCGTCCACGGACCGGCGATCTGCGTTTTGATCACCGGCGGCGTGCCGCCGGCCTTCTCTTTAGCCTCCTGGAGGGCGTCCAGGTCCCACTGCAGCAGGTCACGCCCGCGGCGGTGCTCGTGCCCAGGCCGCGCGGCGACGCGGTAGCCGCTGGGCACCACCTCGACTGCGAGGTCGACGAGCAAGGCAGCGGTGCGGCCGAGGATGTCTGCGCCCACGCCGCGCGCCGGGAGTTCGGGCAGGTGCGGAAAGTCGGGAAGCTCGCCGAACACGACGGCCGACGCTTCGGCCGGGTCCGTCCCCGGCATCGAGCCGATCGCGGTGGCGGCGCCCGCAGGCCAAGCTCGTTCAGTCACGACGGGGATTCTCGCCGAGCCGGCCGCGGTGTCCCCCACCGGGCCGTTCTCGGGTACTCGCGGTAGCCGGACATTCGCCGCATATCCCTTTGTCAGCCCCGAATTCGTGAGGACAGAGATACCCTGGATCGTCATGACGAGTTCCGCGCCGCCACCGCCGGGCAGGTTCCCCGACGAGGTGAGTCCCGGCCGACCGCAGAAATGGGACGGCGAGCCACGGATCCCCGAGCGGCGTTCACCCGTCCGATCGTACGGCGGCACACTGTTCACCGAGCCGGTGCTGCTGGTCAGCCGCCAGCCGGAGGCCTTCGGGACCAGCCAGGAGTACGGCGTCTACGACCAGCACGGCACCCGCGTCGGCGGTGTCGCCGACGTCAGCCACGGTTTCCTGCTCAAGGCCGCTCGCCTGCTGCCGAAGTACGACCAGTACGTCACCCACAAGTTCGAGGTCCGCGACGCCAACCACAGCACTGTCCTGAAAGTGACGAGGCCGGCGAAGGACCCGCGCCCCCGCTTCCTGGTGACCCGCGCCGACGAGACCCCCATCGGCGAAATCCTCTGCGAGCCCACGTCCGGCAAGTCCCGCTTCACCTTCGTCGCCGGCGGCAGCATCGTCGGCAGGGTCGTCGCCGCGGACTGGCGAACAGGCGACATCGCGATCAAGAACCAGACGAACGCCGAGGTCGCCCGCGTCCGGCAATCACCGCCCAAATCAGCGAGCAACCTTCCCCCACGAACCTACGTCGTCGAGATCCCACTTCAGCTGCCTGAGCCGCTGGCCAGCATGGTGGTCGCGACCACCCTCACCATCGACACCGCTCTCGCCCGGGCCATCACCTGACCGAGTGACCGGTCTCTCATTCCGACCAGGTGGACACGGGGGCGGTAACGGCCCAATGTGAGGAAAAGGCCAGGACAGCGGAGTCCTGTCCGGACGGAGGTCGCCGTGGAGCCATTGCCCGAAGACAGCAGCCGGAACTGGACTGAGCCCGGCGTCTACGAGGTGGCCGCCGGTGTCTACCGCATCCCGTTGCCGTTACCGAACGACGCGCTCCGCGCGGTCAACGTCTACGCCGTCACCGATGAAACCAACTTCGTCCTGATCGACTCCGGCTGGTCCCTCCCCGAAGCCCGCCAGCTGCTCACCGATGCGCTCAAGGCAATCGGCGCCGAACTCGGCGACGTGCGCGAGTTCCTGATCACCCATGTCCACCGCGACCACTACACCCAGGCCGTGGCACTGCGGCGGGAGTTCGGCACCAAGATCTCCCTGGGCCAGCTGGAGGAACCGTCGCTGAAGGCTTCGGCCAACCCGGACGAGTTCCCGATGCAGGCCCAGATCGAGCTTCTTCGCAGCAGCGGGGCCGACACCGTCGTGACCGCTCTCGGGCAACTGTTCGGTCACTCACCACGCCACACCGAGGCCCACCTGTGGGAAAGCCCCGACGAGTGGCTGACCCCCGGCCGCCGTTCCGTGCTGCCGGACCGCCAGCTTGAGGTCATCCACACCCCCGGCCACACCAGCGGTCACATGATCTTCGTCGATGGTGCCGCCGGCCTGCTGTTCTCGGGTGACCACGTCCTCCCCCACATCACCCCGTCCATCGGTTTCCAGCCCGTCCCCGCCGAGCTGCCCTTGAACGACTACCTCAACTCGCTGAAACTCGTCCGCGCGTTGCCCGACCGGCGTCTGCTGCCCGCCCACGGCCCGGTCACCGACAGCGTGCACAGCCGCATCGACGAACTCCTCGAACACCACCGGCGGCGCCTTGAGACCATGGCTGCCCAGGTGGAGGCCGGGGCCACCACCGCGTACGACACTGCGAACCGACTGGGCTGGACGCGGCGAGGCCGCAAGTTGTCCGAAATGGACGCCTTCAACCAAATGCTGGCCGTCCTGGAGACTGGCGCCCACCTTGACCTGCTCGTCTCGCAGAACAAGCTTGTCGCCCAGCAGGTCGACGGGATTCGCCACTACAAGACCGTGTAAATCACGCGGGCTCAGCCAATCGGACCCGCGGCCACTGCGAGCACCGCCGACGTTGGACGACATCCGCCAGTCGGCACCGCAGCGATATCCGGATCAACTCCATTCAGACAACACTGAATCCCCAGCGGCGGTTCCTGGATGCTCGCCAGGAGCCGTTCGCCATCCACGATGGCCACCTAAGGCCCCACTCACCGCAGTCCGACCAGCTCTTCGCGACCCGAGAAGGCACCAGGCGCGGTCATACGGGCTGAGAGGCGGTCGCCACTGGACGACTACGAGTCTTCACGTGAGAGATCGACCGAGCAACCCACTGCGCCCACCGGCGAATGTACCGGGGACTCCGCCGCGTCACCCTGATTCGTATATTGCCGCCCTCATCCCAACGATCTCGCCCGCGAACGGTTCACTCGATCGATGGAATACTGATCCCATGCCCGACATCGAAATCAGGAGAGCCCGGCGCGACGACGTTGAGGCAATCGTCCGAATGCTCGCCGACGACCAGATCGGCGCCACCAGGGATTCGACCGACAACCTCGACCTGTACTTGCAAGCCTTCGACGCCATCACCGCGGATCCTAACCAACTGCTGATGGTCGCGGCCCTGGACGATGAACCGGTCGGGACCCTGCAACTCTCGATCATCCCCGGTCTCACTCGAAGCGGCGCCCTCCGCGGACAGGTCGAGGCCGTCCGTGTCCACCGCGATCACCGAAGCACCGGCCTGGGCGGCCACCTGATGCGATGGGCCATCGAGGAAGCCAAACGTCGCGACTGCGAGCTCGTCCAACTTACCTCCGACAAGAGACGCACCGAGGCGCACAAGTTCTACGAACGCCTCGGCTTCGTCGCCAGCCACACGGGCTTCAAGCTCAACCTCCAGTCCTCTCTATAGTCCACTTAGGACATATTTGGCCAGGTTTCGACGGTCCCCCGCGCCACAAACCCCGGACAACGACAAGCAAGTGTCACGAGGGGACCTTTCGCACCATGTTTTTCGTGCCAAGTCGTCGTGCCGTGCGTATGGTCGCCACCATGAACCACTCGGAGCCACCGAAGGCCAGCACTGAACAGCCCACCGAAAGAATCGACCCCACTTTCCTGCTACGCGCGATGCAAACCAACCTTGAGATGTTCGAGCAACTGCACCCGGACCAGCTCATGCAGATCACCAGAAGCGCGAGCTCAGAAATAGCACGCCTTCAGGCGCTACAGCTCCACTGCGTGGCCGGCCTGCGAAAGCGAAGATCGGACCGCCGCGAGCTCGCCGCCGAGCTAGCGCTGGTCCTGTGCATCACCGACAACCGGGCAGGCGCGATGATCTCCGCCGCAGAAGCCCTGACCAACCGCCTTCCACGTACGCTCCGCCTGATGGACAATGGGTCACTAGACCTCTATCGCGCCATGAAGGTCACCGACGGCACACTGTGGTTGACCGACCACAATGCCCGGCTCGTCGACATCGTCCTCGAGAAAAGAATTTCCGACAAGAACCCCACGCAGATCCGCAAGGCGACCGTTTACGCCGCCATGAAAGCCGACCCAGAAGGTGCAGCGAACCGCGCTATGCGGAGGCGGAGCGAACGCAAAGTCTCGCTTCACCAGCAGGACGACGGCGTCGCGACCCTGTCCGTCGACGCTGCTCCGGCGGAAAAGGTCAACGCCGCCTACCTGCGTATCGACAAGATCGCGCGCTCCCTCCAGACCGGTAACGAGAAACGTACTCTCGACCAGATCCGCACGGACGTCGCACTCGACCTACTGCTCACCGCCAAGGGCGGCACCAGCGAAAGCACGGAAGCCTATCTGTACGTCGATCTGCAGACCTACCTGGGCCTCAACAGCAACCCTGTCGAGCTGACTGGTCACGGCCACGTCCCAGCCGAGGTCGCTCGCCACATCGCGGCTGGGCCGAACACGACGCTGAGACGGCTGATCACCGACCCCCTCAACGGGCAAGTCATCGAAGTCGGCAGGTTTCGCTACCGCCCAAGTGCCGATGTCGACGAGTTCGCAAGAATTCGAGACCGCGAATGCCGTCACCCCGGCTGCTCAAGGCCGGCGCAGTCATGCGTGACGGAAAGCACCGCGGTGGAATCCGCCAAATCAGCTTCGGATACCGACAGCATATTGAGTTACTGCCTCCGACACAGGCACCTCAAGGACCGGGTCGATTGGGACTACCGCGTGCGCGCCGACGGAAAGCTCGTAGTCACTACACCGACCGGCCACTCTATCGAAAGCATCCCATCTCCGCTGCACGAGCAGCGTCCCAGTTCCGACGAGCTCGGCGAGACGAGGCTGGGCGCCTGATTGGCCGATCAACGCGTACTGGAAATCTTGGCGCTACCCAGCACGAGGTCACCGAGCTGGTCGTCCGGCCGATAAAGCACGACAACCTGCCCTGGCGCGACACCGCGTAATGGCTCGCGCAGTCGGATGCTGACTCGCTCACGGTCAGACTCGGCGATTGCTTCGGCGATGCCGCCGTGCGCGCGCACCTGAACAACGCACTCGGTCGGACCGTCGATGGCCTGTCCACTGGGCCAGATCGCCCGGTCGGCTTCGATTACATCGATACCGAGCCCAGTCGACGAGCCGACCTTTACCGTGCCCGAAACCGGCTCTAACGAGAGGACATACCGCGGCCGGCCGTCAGAGGCCGGAGCCTCGATGCCCAGCCCCTTGCGCTGTCCAACCGTGAACCCATGGACACCGGTGTGCTGCCCGAGCACAGCACCGGTGTCCGCGTCGACCAATTCTCCGGGCCGCTGACCGAGTCGATTCTCCAGGAACTTCTGTGTATCGCCGTCGGGGATGAAGCAAATGTCGTGACTGTCCGGCTTATTCGCAACGGAAAGCCCGCGCTGCTCAGCTTCTGCTCGCACCTCGGACTTCCAGGAGTTCCCGAGCGGAAACATGGCGTGGCTGAGCTGCTCCGGGGTCAGTGAAGCCAGCACATAGGACTGGTCTTTGCCCTCGTCCGCGCTGCGGCGAAGCTGCGGCTCGCCGTCGACCACGGCGAGTCGGGCGTAGTGGCCAGTCGCTACAGCATCGAAGCCGAGCGCCATCGCTTTCTCCAGCAGGGCCTCGAACTTGATCTTTTCGTTGCAGGTGACGCACGGGTTCGGGGTGCGGCCGGCGGCGTACTCGCCGACGAAGGTCTCGACAACCTCTTCGGTGAAGCGCTCGGCGAAGTCCCAGATGTAGAAGGGGATGCCCATGATGTCGGCGGCTCGACGAGCGTCGTGCGAATCCTCGACGGTGCAGCACCCGCGCGAACCGGTCCTCAGGGTGCCAGGTTTGGCGGACAGGGCCAGGTGCACGCCAACGACGTCGTGGCCGGCGTCGACCGCACGCGCGGCGGCGACGGCCGAATCCACTCCTCCGCTCATCGCGGCCAGTACCCGCATTGCTTACACCTCTTGCTTCTGGGTCTGCTTGCGCATGCCGGCGAGTCCCGCCTGCCGGGCTCGGGCGACGACCCCGCCGATCTCACGCGCGAGTGACGTCACATCGTCAAGTGTCGATGTGTGGCCAAGCGAAAATCGGAGGGAGCCCCGCGCGGCGGCTGCGTCGGCGCCCATGGCCAGCAGAACGTGGCTGGGCTGGGCGACGCCGGCGGTGCACGCGGAACCGGTGGAGCACTCGATTCCCTTGGCGTCCAGCAGCATCAGAAGGCTGTCGCCAGCCGAGCCGGGGAAGGTGAAATGGGCGTGGCCGGGCAACCGGGGACCGGAACCGCCGTTGAGGATGGCGTCCGGCACCTCGCGGAGGACAGCTTCGATCAGCTCATCACGGAGCTTTTCGACCCTGGCCGCGTACTCTTCGCGGGCCTCGACGCTCGCTCGGACCGCTACGGCGAAGCTGACGATCGCCGGGACGTCCAAAGTGCCGGAGCGGACGCTGCGCTCCTGGCCCCCGCCGTGCAGGACCGGGACGCAGGCGGTGTCGCGGCCGAGCAGAAGCGCGCCGACGCCGTACGGACCGCCGAGTTTGTGGCCGGTGAGGGTCAGCGCCGCTGTTCCGCTGGCCGCGAAGTCGACGGGGGTGGCGCCGACCGCCTGGACTGCATCGGTGTGCAGCGGGATGTCGAACTCCGAGCACACGCCGGCCAGTTCGGCGATGGGGTTGATGGTGCCGACCTCATTGTTCGCCCACATCACCGTGGCCAGGGCGACGGTCTCGGGTGCCGACTCGATGGCGGCGCGGAGGGTGTCCGGCGAGACCCGACCCTGGTCGTCGACCTCGAGCCAGGTGATCTCGGCGCCGCACTCGGCTTCGAGCCATTCGACGGTGTCCAGGACAGCGTGGTGCTCGACGGCACCGCACAGAATGCGGCGGCGCTCGGGCTGCTCGTTGTGGCGGGCCCAGAAGATGCCCTTGACCGCCAGGTTGTCACTCTCCGTGCCACCGGCGGTGAAGATCACCTCGGAGGGGCGAGCGCCCAGGGCCGCCGCGATCAGTTCTCGGGACTCCTCGACCACCCGGCGCGCTCGCCGTCCGGAGGAATGCAAGGCGGAGGCATTGCCCACGGTGGACAGTGCCTCGGTCATCGCCGCCACGGCTTCGGGCAACATCGGGGTGGTTGCCGCATGGTCGAGATAGGTCATCGCTTTCCCAGCGTAGTCCGCTCCAGCCGGTGACGAAGCCCACCCTGGTCACCGAAGTGGCCTGTCACACCTTCTGCGGCCAGCGGCTGGTCAGGCGGACACCCAGTGCGGCGAGCAGGACGAGAGCCGCGCCGAAGATCGTCATCGCCGTGGAGGGGTGGACGGCCGACGCGACCACGGCGAGGAGCACTCCGCCGAGGCCGATCAGGAGGGCCGAGCCGACCCAGTCCGCGAGCTGCAGGGCCGAGGTGGTGAAACCGCGTTCACCCTCGGGCGAGTACCTGAGCAGCAGGACCGAGATGGCCGGCATCGCGAGACCCATGCCCGCCCCGCCGACCGCGCAGACGACGAACGCGAGCCAGGCCGGGGACCAGGGCTGCGAGACCAGCGCGAAGCCGGCCAGACCCACGGCGACCAGGGCGAAGCCGGTGCGCAAGGAAGCTTCGCGGGACCAGTCGAGGAATCGGCCCTGCAACGCCGAACCCGCCGCCCAGCCCAGCGCGGTGATCGTCAGCGGAAGGCCGGCCAGAGCGGGTCCGTAGCCGTGGACGGTGCTCATGGTGAGGGGCAGGTAGGACTCCATGCCTGCGTAGGCCCCGGAAAGCAGGGCCCGGGAGGCGATGACGGTCGGTAGACCCGGACGAGCAGTCAACGTTCCGACGGGGAGGAGCTTCTTCAACGCGGCCGCCAAGGCGACCAGGCCGACGGCGCCGTAGGTGATGGCAGCCGGTGACGGATGCTGAGCCGCCCAGCTCAGGGCGGCCACGGCCAGCGCCGCGACCACGGCGGGAATCACCCCGGCGCGTCGGGCGGTGGCCGTCGGTACGTGCGCGGGCAGGCGACGAGCCACGACAATGAGCAGCGCCACCCCGATTGCGACCAGCGGGATCAGGCCGAGGAACACCCATCGCCAGCCGATGCTGACGGTGATCAGGCCCGCCACGGCCGGGCCGGTCACGGCGGGCAGGACCCAAGCCGCGGCGTTGGCGGCGTAGATCACCGGTCGTTCACGGTCGGTGAACGTCGCGGCGATCAGCAGCGCCACCGCGACCAGCAGGAATCCGGACCCGAGACCTTGCAGGGCGCGGCCGGCCAGCAACGCGGGCATACCGGTGGCCGTGCCGGCGACGAGCAAGCCGGTGGCGAAGAGCACCGGGCCGGCGATCAGGGCGGGACCCGGGCCGCGGCGGTCGCCCAGGCGACCGGACAGGACTGTGCCCACCACACTGGCGATCAGGGACGTGGTGAACGGCCAGGAGTAGAGCGCGAGGCCGTGCAGGTCCGCGACGAGGGTCGGCATCGCGGCGGCCACGCCCATGTTCTCGAACGCGACCAGGGTGACCACCAGTAGCAGGCCGATCGTGGTGAGCCGGTGTTCGCAGCTCCACAGGACGCTGCTTCGGGGCGAGGCGGTGGTCGTCCGGGGCACGACCGTCAGCCTGCAACCTCCAGTGCGGTGAAGGTCAAATGCCGGGTGGGGTCTCTTGGCGCCGGGTGGGGTCTCTTGGCGCCAGGCGCGATCCGCGCAGGAGCCGGGATGGGCGAGTTTCGGCCGGGTGAGCCAGGCGGATGGAATGCGTGGAGGGGTCAGCAGACGAGGTGAGCGAGGCGACCAAGGGGGTGTGGACGCGAGCAAAGGGGGAGAACGCGGGGTTCGCCTGTGGCGGGCAACGGGGCTCGCGCCGTGGCCGGAACGCGCCTCTTCAGCCGGGCGGCGCAGGTCAGAACTGATGCGAGGGGATTCGCCGTGCGACGACCAGACGAAGCGCCGGGACAGGACTGGATGAAACGGGGCCGAAGGTCGGGCATGAGCCGAATGGCGAGACCGGCAGCAACGAGTGTGGGCGGCGCGTCCGAAACTGGATGGAGAGCGAGGGCTTGCGGGCCGAGGCGGGCTCACGCCGTTCGGTGCACCGCGACCGGTTCCAGTCGCAGGTCGTGGGCGAGGGCGGCGGCCTGGCCGCGCGAGGTGACCTTCAGTTTCTCCAGCAGGTTGCGGACGTGGAACTTCACCGTGTGCTCGCTGAGCTGCAGGCGGTCCGCGATCTGGCGGTTGCGCAGGCCCTCCGAGATGCCCGCGAGCACTTCCAGCTCACGCGGGTTAAGCCGGTCCAGCGGACGCAGCTCCGGCGGTTCGGCGCTGGTCAGCGGCAGGACGGCGGTGATCGTCGCACCCCAGCCCGGGACCGTGTCGACCTCCCAGTGGCCGTTGAGGGGGGTGATGCGCTCGGTGAGGCCGGGGTCGACCACGACGTCGGGGACGTCCGGGCTGTCGTCGCGGACGGTGATGCGGAGGGCTGGGCCGTCGAAGCGCCAGGAGGCTCGGACGCGCGTCGTGCCGGGGCGGTCGAGCGCGGCGATGACCAGGCCACGCGTCACCGTGCGGGCGGTGTGCGCGATGTCCTGCGGCAGCCGGCGGTCCTCGCTCGGTTCGACCAGGTCGACGGCGACGTCGGCGTGGCCGACGATGGGCGCGAGTTGCTCCGACAGCACCGCGAAGGCGGCGCGAGCGGACTCGGCCGACAGCGTTTGGTCGCGCTTCGTCACCGCGCGCAGATCGACCAGCGCGCGAGCGGCCAGGTCGGTTGCCGTCTGACGGGCGGCGCGGTCGCCGAGCCGACCGGAGCGGAGCACTGAAAGCAGCGCGACGAGCGTCGCCGCGTGGGTTTGACCGAGGTCCGTCACGGTCTGGGCACGGGCAGCCGACGCGGCGAGATTGGTGGCGAGCACCTCCGGACCCGGGTCGGCCGCCCGCTGGCCGGCATCCGTGCTGGACAAGTCCCACAGCCGGGCGGCCAGACCGAGGTCGCGGGCCGGTCTGACGTCACCCTCCGGGACCACCACCAGCACCGCCCCGTTGCCGACGACCGGCCGCGAGGTCAGCAGGACGAGCGTCCGCTCGACCCCGGCCAGCACACCTTCGACGACCACTGCCTCACCCGCGACGCCCAGGTCGGCGAGGTGCTCCAGCTCAACGCTGGTGACGGCGTCGGTGATGGTCGTATCGCCGGTGACCTTGAACGGGCTGCGCGTGCAGTCGCCGGTCTGCATGGCCGCCGCCCGGTGCGGCAGCACGGCCGCGAGCTCGCGCGAGAACCGCGGCAGCAACTCGGGCCGGGGTGCCGTGATCAGGCGCGTGACGACGTCCAGCACGTGGGCCGGATCGGACCAGGATTCGTCCATGCGTTCACAGTAGGACCGGACGGGGTCCTCCCGGCTACCCGTCCGGCTAGTGAACCCTGCTCGTCCGAGCGGTTCGGACGGGGGTGAGGAACAGTTGACTCCAGGCAGGACGTTCGATCGAAGCGTCCTGAACCGAAGGAGAACACGAACCCATGCAAGCCATCACCTTCACCGAGTACGGCGGACCGGAAGTCCTGCGGCTGAGCGAAGTGCCGACGCCCGAGCCGGGCCCCGGCCAGGTCCGCGTCGCCGTCCGCGCGGTCGGCGTGAACCCCATCGACTGGAAGATCCTCAGCGGCGGCATGAGCGAGGACGAGAAGCCCGACGGTGAGCAGATCCCGGGCCTGGAGGTGGCGGGAGTCGTCGACGCGGTCGGTGACGGCGCGTCCTTCGCGGTCGGCGACGAGGTCTTCGGCTGGGCGGCCACCGGCGCGTACGCCGAGTACGTGCTGGCCGAGGAGGTCGCGCACAAGCCATCGGGCCTTTCCTGGGCGGACGCCGCCGCGTTGCCGGTGGCCGGCGAGACTGCGTTGCGGGTGCTCGACCTGCTCGGCGTCAAGTCCGGGGAGGTGCTCCTGATCCACGGTGCGAGCGGCGCCGTCGGACGTTTCGCCACGCAGGCGGCCGTCTCCCTCGGCGCAACCGTGCTTGGCACCGCCGGCCAGCGCAGCCTCGACGAGGTCAAGGCGCTCGGCGCGATCCCGGTCCTCTACGGCGAGGGCTGGCCCGAGCGCGTCCGCGAGGCGACGGACCGGGCCATCGACGCCGTCTTCGACGCTTCCGGCCACGGCGTGCTGCCGGCCTCCGTCGAGCTGGTCGGCTCCCAGGAGCGGGTGGTGACCATCGCGGACGCGGCCGCGTTCCAGCTCGGCCTGACGTTCTCCGCCGGCGGCGACGGACCGCGCACGGACGCGCTGGCCAAGATCCAGGAGCACGTCCAGCGGGGTCTGAAGATCGCCCAGGGGAAGAGCTACCCGCTGGCCGACGCGGCCGACGCCCTGCGCGAAAGTCAGAACGGGCACCCGGGCGGGAAGATCACCCTCGCCGTTTCCTGACCACGCCCAGGTCAGTACCGGTTTGCCCGGCCGAACGAGGAGTCGGCCGGGCGGCGCCGGCAGCCATCGCCCGTGCAGGGTTGCGTCAGGCGCGGCGGGACAGGGCGCGCAGGAGAAGTAGGCACGCCGGCAGTCGAACCGCAGGACAGTCCGCAGTTCGGAGGACGCGAGTCCTGCCGAGCAGGTTCACCAGGCCGGACGGAGCCGGCTAGGGGGTCACCGACGCAGCCGTGGAGACCGGCTCAGCGGCGGCGGAAACTTTCAGCGCAACCGTGCGACCGGCAGCCGAGCCGGGTGTCGCCGTCCGGCGGCGACGCTGGGACGGAATGCGAACCGTGCCGAGGGCCGAGTGCACCGAAGCCTCCGCCAGCTCGGCGAGCGAACGGCGGTCCTCGGCCCGGCCAGGGGCGATTTCCGGGCAGATGCGGACCTCCAGGACCAGTCCCCGCAGCGCGGCCACTCGGCGCAGCGACGCCACGAGCGACTCCGGGCCGACGAACGCCGGGCGGCTGGTCTCGCGGCCGTCCGCCAGGCGGTAGCGCAGGGCGATCGGGCGGACGGGCACGCCGCCGTCGATGGCGGCCTGGAAGGTGGCCGTGGTGAAGCGGCCGGAGGCCAGGCCGCACCAGGTGGTGCCTTCCGGGGTGACGTTGACGAGCGAGCCGGAACGCAGGGCGCCGGCGAGTTCCGCCATCGTGGCGGTCAGGGTCCGCAGGCGGTTGCGGTCCAGGAAGATGCTGCCGCCCCGGCGGACCAGCGGGCCCAGCACCGGCCAGGTGCCGATCTCGATCTTCGCCAGGGCGCGCATCGGACGCAGGGCGTTGATCGCGACGATGTCCAGCCACGAGATGTGGTTGTTGACCACCAGCGCGCCCCGGCCCGCGGGCGCGGCGAGGAAGTCGGCCCCGCCGCGCACCCTCAGCTTCACCCCGAAAGACCGCAGCACGGACCGGAAGATGGTGCGCACCAAGCGTTCCCGGCCGCGCCCGCGCAGCACGAGCAGCAGCGGCGCCGTCAGCAGGGCCGCCAGCACGACGAAGATCGCGCAGCCGAACCGCAGCACGCGGCGCGGGAAGGCGACCGTCGGGCCGTCCTCGGTCAGGCAGCCGTCGCCGCACGGCGACGTCGGCATCCAGGCGTGGCTCACGACTGGGCCCCAAGGAAGAACTTGAGGTACCGCTCGTCCATCTGGTGCAGGTCGAGCAGCACGAAGAAGTCCGCGACGCCGAAGTCGGCGTCGAGCGCGGGCGGGCCGCAGACCTTCGCGCCCAGCCGCAGGTAGCCCTTGATCAACGGCGGCAGCACCGCGCGGTCCGGGCGCAGGACACCCTCCACCGGCCACGGGCGCAGCGGGGACACGCGAGTGGCCTCGTCCGAATAGTGCTTGGCGCGCACCAGATCCCACACCCCCGCGGCGTGACTTCCGTTGCCGCTCAGCGGGACGGAGGCGCAACCGGCGAGGTACCGGTGCCCCGAAAGCAGCATGTAGCGCGCGATGCCGGCCCACACCAGGCCGACGACGGCGCCGCTGCGGTGGTCCGGGTGCACGCAGGAGCGGCCGGTCTCGACGAGCGACGGGCGCAGGCCGGTGAGCGCGGTCAGGTCGAATTCGCCGTCGGAGTAGAGGCTTCCGGCCTGCACGGCGCGCTCCGGCGGCAGCATCCGGTAGCAGCCGACGATCTCGCCGTTCCGGTCGTCACGCACCACGAGGTGGTCGCAGAACTCGTCGAAGTGGTCGACATCGAGACCGGGCCTCGGGGAGTTGAGCTGGGCGCCCATTTCCTCGGCGAAGACCTGGTACCGCAACTTCTGCGCGGCGACCACTTCCTGGTTTTCGTGGGCGACGAGGAGGGAGTAGCGCGGCGCGTCGGCCGGAAGCTCGGCACCGGCCCGATCAGTGCTGACGAGGAGCTGTGACGACGTCATGGTCAAGGTGTACCCGCCGCCCGGAAACCGCGGAGAGAGCGAATCAGTGACCGATCAGTGCACGTTGAGTTAATTGAGGGTTTTCCCACCCGGCGGGTGAACGCCGAAGGCCGCCAGGGCGGACCCTGGCGGCCTTCGGAGCGGGAAGAACGTCAGCCCTTGCGCTTGTCGACCGCCTCGGTCAGCTGCGGCGAGACGTTGAACAGGTCGCCCACGATGCCGAAGTCGGCGATCTCGAAGATCGGGGCTTCGGCGTCCTTGTTGACGGCGATGATCGTCTTGGACGTCTGCATGCCGGCGCGGTGCTGGATCGCGCCGGAGATGCCGAGCGCGATGTACAGCTGCGGCGACACGGTCTTGCCGGTCTGGCCCACCTGGAACTGCGCCGGGTAGTAGCCGGAGTCGACCGCCGCGCGCGAGGCGCCGACGGCCGCGCCGAGCGAGTCGGCCAGCTTCTCCACGACGTCGAACTTCTCCGCCGAACCGACGCCACGACCACCGGAGACGACGATCGACGCCTCGGTCAGCTCGGGCCGGTCGCCGCCGACGATCGGCTCGATGCCGGTCACCTTGGCCGACTTCGCCGCGTCCTGCTCGGGGATCTCCACGGTCTCTTCCGCCGCCGCACCCTCGGCCGACTCGGCCTCGACCGCGCCGGGGCGCACCGAGATCACCGGGGAACCCTTGGCGGACTTGGACTTCACCGAGAACGCGCCACCGAAGATGGACTGGTCCACGGAGCCGTCGGCGTTCACGCCCACGGCGTCGTAGAGCAGGCCGGAGCCGAGCCGGACGGCGACGCGAGCGGCCACCTCCTTGCCCTCGGCGCTGGCCGCGACGAGCACGGCCGCCGGCGAGACCTGCTCGGCGAGCTTCGCCAGCACGTCCACCTTCGGCGTCACCAGGAAGCCGGTGGCGGCGTCGCCCTCGGCGACGTACACCTTCGCGGCGCCGTGGCCCGCGAGCGCGGTCTTGGCCTTGGCCGCGGTGCCGGTCGGGCCCACCACCACGGCGGAGGGCTCACCCAGCGCGCGGGCCGCGGTCAGCAGTTCGAGCGTGACCTTCTTGACATCGCCGTCGACGTGGTCGACGAGGACGAGTACTTCAGCCATTTCTGCGATCCTCCTCGGAAACCGTGGCTCAGATGAGCTTCTGCGCGACCAGGTACTCGGCGACCTTGGTGCCGCCGTCGCCCTCGTCCTCGGCCTTCTCCCCCGCGGTGCGGGGCGGCTTCGGGGAGGACTCGACCACGCTGGACCACGCGTTGGCGAGGCCGACCTCGCCCGCGTCGACGCCCAGGTCGGCGATGGTCAGCGTCTCGACTGGCTTCTTCTTCGCGGCCATGATGCCCTTGAAGGACGGGTAACGCGGCTCGTTGATCTTCTCGCCGACGCTGACCAGCGCGGGCAGGCTCGCCTCGATGTGGGTGATGCCGTCCTCGGTCTCGCGGTCGGCCTTCACGGTGGTGCCCTCGATGGTGAGCTGGCGCACGTAGGTCAGCTGCGGCAGGCCGAGCAGCTCGGCCAGGATCGCCGGCACGGCACCGCCGCGGCCGTCGGAGGCCTCGTTGCCGGTGATGATCAGGTCGTAGCCTTCGACCTTGCCGATCGCGGCGGCCAGCACCTTGGCGGTGGCGATGGCGTCGGAGCCGTGCAGCGCCTCGTCGGAAACGTGGACGGCCTTGTCGGCGCCCATGGACAGCGCCTTGCGGATCGCGTCGGTGGCGCGGTCGGGACCGACGGAGATCACCGTGACCTCGCCCTCGCCGGCTTCCTTGATCTTCAGAGCCTCTTCGACGGCCTTCTCGTTGATCTCGTCGAGCACGGCGTCGGCTGATTCACGGTCAAGGGTGTTGTCGGCACCGGAGAGCTTCCGCTCCGAGTAGGTGTCCGGTACCTGCTTGACCAGGACAACGATGTTCGTCATGGGTCTTCTTCGACCTCCCGGTAGGGGACGGCCTCCGGCCGCGGGACAGTGCTCTACTGGCCAGTAGATTAGGGCCATTCGAGCGGCAGGACCCCTTGAGGTGACCGCATTCACCTGGATGAGCAATCTAGTGGGACTATCGTCCTGGTATTTGGTCGATTAACCCGCCCGGCACACCACTCGCCCGATCGGAGCAATGGTGGGCTACGGGCAGTAGGCCCCCAGGCACTAACCTCCCCCACCATGTCCGCGCACATCGCCGTAGTCACCGACTCGACCTCGTGCCTGCCCGATCAGCTCGCCGCCCGCTGGGGCATCGGAGTCGTGCAGGTCCAGCTGCACGCCGAAGACGTCACGGACGACGAGCGCCGGTTCGATCGCGGCCAGCTCATCGACACCATGAAGGCCGGCCGCCCCGTCACCACGTCACCACCCGATCCGGGCGCGTTCTTCTGGGCCTACCAGGACGCCGCCGCACGCGGGGCGACCGCGATCGTCAGCATGCACATCTCCGGCCGGCTCTCCGAAACCGTCCAGGCCGCCCGCGAGGCCGCCCAGCAGGTCCGGATTCCGGTCCACATCATCGACAGCGGCACGGCCAGCATGAGCCTGGGCTTCGCGTCGGTGTCCGCCGCGCGCGTGGCCGGTGCCGGGGGCCAGCTCGACCGGGTGCTCGACGCCGCCGAACGGCGCGTCCGCGGTGCGACCGAGCTGATCTACGTCGACACCCTCGAATACCTGCGCCGCTCCGGCCGCGTCGGCGCCGCCCAGTCGCTGCTGGGTGCCGCGTTCTCGATCAAGCCGCTGCTCACCGTCCGCAATGGTGAGATCAGCCCGGTCGCCCGGGTCCCGGGCACGAAGCGGGCGATGAACCGGCTCGTCGAGCTGGCGGTCAAGGCCGCCGGCGACCGGAAGGTGGACCTCGCGATCACGCGGTTCGGCTCCGACGAACGTGAGGTCACCCGGCGGTTGAAGGAGGAGATCCCGGGCGTGTCCGATGTGATCGTCGGCGACGCCAGCACGGTGATCGGAGCCCACGTCGGCCCCGGCGCGATGAGCATCACGGTGTCCCCGCTGAACTGAGGTGCCACGGTTGCGGCGGTGCGGCCGGTCACGGCGGTGTCGCCCGCTGAAGGTCAAAGCCGGGCGGCACGCAGGTCTCGTCGAGGCCGGGCCGAGGCAGCACGGATTCGCTGACCGGGTGAGGAACGAAAGGGCCGCTCGGAACACGGCACGCGCTAGGGTCGCGCAGGTGATCACCCCAGCCACCCGGTCCGAGGCTCTCCACCTCACCGGCGAACGGACCGTCCCGGGCATCCCCGAGGAAAATTATTGGTTTCGCCGCCACGAGGCCGCGTACGCAGCGCTGCTCCCCCATTGCGCCGGCGCCACAGTGCTGGAAGCGGGCTGCGGCGAGGGTTATGGCGCGGGCCTGATCGCCACGCGGGCGCGCTGGGTGCTGGCCCTGGACTACGACGTCCCGACCACCGAACACGTCGCCCGCCGCTACCCGAACGTCTCGGTGGCCCGCGCGAACCTGGCGTACCTGCCGCTGCGCCACGGCTCGGTCGACGTGATCGCGAACTTCCAGGTGATCGAGCACCTGTGGGACCAGGACGGGTTCCTCGCCGAATGCCACCGGGTGCTGCGGCCCGGCGGAAAGCTGCTGGTCACCACCCCCAACCGGCTCACCTTCACGCCGGACCGCGACACCCCGCTGAACCCGTACCACACCCGGGAGCTGGCACCGTCCGAACTGGACGGCCTGCTGCGCACCGCGGGCTTCGACGTCGAACTGCTCGGCCTGCACCACGGCGCCGGACTGCGCGCGGTGGAACGGCAGCACGGCGGTTCGATCATCGACGCGCAACTGGACGTCGTGATGGGTGAGCTGCCCGGCCAGGCCGTCTGGCCCGAGGCGCTGCTCGCGGACGTCGCCGCGATCCGCGCGGAGGACTTCACCGTCCACGCCGACGACCTCGACGCCAGCCTCGACCTGGTCGCCGTGGCGGTGCGCGCATGACCTCGACCGAGCACGAGGGCACTTTTTGCCTGGTTCTGCACAGCCACCTGCCCTGGCTGCCGCACCACGGAAGCTGGCCGGTCGGTGAAGAGTGGCTCTACCAGGCGTGGGCCCACTCCTACCTGCCGATGATCGACCTGCTGCGGCGGTTCGCCGATGAGGGGCGACGCGACGTTCTGACTCTCGGGATGACGCCGGTGCTCGCGGCCCAGCTCGACGACCCGTACGCGATCAGCGCTTGCCACGATTGGCTCGGCCACTGGCAGTTGCGCGCGCAGCACGCGTCGACGCTGTGGGGCGGCGACCCGCTGCTGCGAGAGCTGGCCGCCGCGGAGCACCGCACGGCCGTGCGCGCGACCGAAGATCTGGAATCCCACTGGCGGCACGGGTTCTCGCCGATCCTGCGGTCACTTGTGGACAGCGACACCATCGAGCTGCTGGGTGGGCCGTTGGCGCACCCGTTCCAGCCGCTGCTCGACGAGCGCGTACGCCGCTTCGCGCTGCGCGAGGGCCTAGCCGACACGGCGTTGCGCATCGGGCGGCGGCCGGAGGGCATCTGGGCGCCCGAGTGCGGTTACGCGCCGGGCATGGAGCGGGATTACGCAGCCGTCGGCGTTCACCGTTTCCTGGTCGACGGCCCGTCGCTGCGCGGCCACACCTCGTCGGCCCGCACGGTCGGTGACTCCGACGTCGTCTGCTTCGGCCGCGACCTGGAGGTGACCTACCGCGTCTGGTCGCCGAAAGCGGGCTATCCGGGCCACGCGGCCTACCGCGACTTCCACTCGTGGGCGCACGAAGTGGGGCTCAAGGCGTCGCGCGTCACGGGTCAGCAAGTCGAGCCGCAGGACAAGGCGCCGTACGATCCGGCGCTGGCCGCGGACGTGCTCGGCCTGCACGTCAAGGACTTCGTGGATACGGTCGTCACCCGGCTGCGCTCGCTGCGCGCGGAGCACGGGCGCGAATCGCTGGTGGTCGCGGCGTACGACACGGAGCTGTTCGGGCACTGGTGGCACGAAGGCCCGGCCTGGCTGGAGGGCGTGCTGCGCGCGTTGCCCGAAGCGGGCGTGCGCGTGACGACGCTGAAGGGCGCGCTGGACGCCGGCCACCTGGGCCCGGCGATCGATCTGCCGGTTTCGTCCTGGGGGTCCGGCAAGGACTGGCGCGTGTGGGACG
Organism: Amycolatopsis sp. PS_44_ISF1; assembly: GCF_032335455.1. NCBI lineage: Bacteria > Bacillati > Actinomycetota > Actinomycetes > Pseudonocardiales > Pseudonocardiaceae > Amycolatopsis > Amycolatopsis sp. PS_44_ISF1. The sequence goes on from NZ_JANUXO010000004.1 coordinate 677,047, forward strand.
GCGAGCAGGTCGCGGACATGGTCGAGGACAACACCGCCCTGCAGACGCGGCTGCTGGACCTCGTCTCGAAGCTTGACCGGTCCGTTCGCGACCCGGTGGCCGATCAGGCCGTCGCGGAGGCGATGCTGGCGCTTTCGAGCGATTGGGCGTTCATGGTCACGAAGGATTCCGCCGCCGACTACGCCCGCCGGCGCGCCCACGTGCACACCGAGCGCTTCGACACGCTCGCTGGGCTGCTGCGCGCGGGCAACCGGACGCGCGCCGCCGAACTGGCGGCGGAATACCGGCGCGACGACGGGCCGTTCGGACATCTGGACGCGCGGGCCCTGCTGGTTTAGCCGCAAGTGCTCCGATCAGGGGAAAGGCCGATCAGGGAACGGCCGATCAAGGGAAGGCAGTGAGGAAATGGGCATCAACGAGATTCCGCTGAAGACGCTCTCGGGCGAAGACACCACCCTGGGCGCGCTCGGGGGTAAGACGCTCCTGGTGGTCAACGTCGCGTCGAAGTGCGGCCTGACCCCGCAGTACACCGGGCTGGAGCGGCTGCAGGAGCAGTACGGCGAGCGGGGCTTTTCCGTCGTCGGCTTCCCGTGCAACCAGTTCGCGGGCCAGGAGCCGGGCACGGCCGAGGAGATCCAGACGTTCTGCTCGACCACCTACGGCGTGTCCTTCCCGCTGTTCGAGAAGGTCGACGTCAACGGCGAAAACCGCCACCCGCTGTACTCCTCGCTCACCGAGACCCCCGACGCCGAGGGCACCGCGGGCGACGTGCAGTGGAACTTCGAGAAGTTCCTGATCAACCCGGCCGGCGAGGTGGTGGGCCGTTTCCGCCCCCGGACCGAGCCGGAGGACGAGACCGTGGTGAAGGCGATCGAAGCGACGTTGCCGGCCTGAGGACTGGTCGGATCCGGTTTCGTCGCCGGTCGCCGGTCGCCGGTCGCCGGTCGCCGGTCGCCGGTCGCCGGTCGCCGGTCGCCGGTCGCCGGTCGCCGGTCGCCGGTCGCCGGTCGCCGGTCGCCGGTCGCCGGTCGCCGGTCGCCGGTCGCCGGTCGCCGGTCGCCGGTCGCCGGTCGCCGGTCGCCGGTCGCCGGTCGCCGGTCGCCGGTCGCCGGTCGCCGGTCGCCGGTCGCCGGTCGCCGGTCGCCGGTCGCCGGTCGCCGGTCGCCGGTCGCCGGTCGCCGGTCGCCGGTCGCCGGTCGCCGGTGGCCGGTGGCCGTCGCCGATTGCCGGCCATCTGGAGCCGGTCCCGGTCGTGGTCGTGGTTGCCGATCATGGTTGCCGGTCGCGGGCCATCTGAAGCCGGTCCTGGTCCCGGTTGCGATCGCCGATGGCGATTGCCGGTCCCGGTTGCCGCGGTCCGGATGGCGGGTCGTGGGTGATCCGGCCGCCGATCCGGCGAGGGTCCCGGCGGCCGTCTGCCGCGGGGGCGGGAACACTGGTTGGCGTTATTCCCGCCCTCTCACCGTTTCTTCGCCAACATCCGGACCGTCGCCGTTTCCGGCCTACAGGCGGGCTGCCGTCTGCTTCAGGTTGCGCCAGAGCCCCCGTCCGGACCGAGGTCCAGGCTGTCGCCGGTTTTAGACCACTCAGCGGATTGGCTGGTCGAGCCCGCTTTTCGACCGTCGCCGTTTCCGAGCGACGCCCCCTCGGCCATGTCGGAACCGCGCCTGATGACCGCGCGGTTGTGGGCCGCCACCCGGGCGGCGTCGAGTTTGACGCGGTGGCGGTCGTAGGTCAGCAGACCGTTGACCTCGTTCTCGACGTCCGTCGTCTGGGTGTAGATCGCGCCGGACAGGCCGAGTTCGCCGACCAGCCGTTCCAGCCGTTCGCTGACCTCGACGTAGCGCTCGGTCAGCCGCGCCGGGGACGGCACCATTTCGTAGGCCTGCGGCGGCCCGGGCCAGCAGTGACCGTCCAGGACCAGGCCGATCCCGCCGTACTCACCGTCCACCAGGGCACGATGGTCCCGTTCGCGCGGCTCGCCGGGACCGACGTAGGTGTGGTCGTCGTAGACGTCGCCGGCGCCCACGTCCGAGCGGGAGAAGCAGCAGTTCACGCCGCTGTTCGCGACTACCAGCCGGGTCGGGTCCAGACTTTTGACCAGCGAGGCGACGCGCGCGGTGTCGAACTCGCCCCACCCCTCGTTGAACGGGACCCACGCGACGATCGACGTCACGTTCCGCAACTGCGCGAGCAGTTCCCGCAGCTCCGCCTCGAACCGCTCCTGGCCCTCCGGCACCGGGTCGGGCGCGGGCCCCGGCGGACCGTCGAACGACACCACCAGCGACGGCATGTCCTGCCAGACGACCAGACCCAGCCGGTCCGCCCAGTAGTACCAGCGCGCCGGCTCGACCTTCACGTGCTTGCGGACGAAGTTGAACCCCAGCTCCTTCGTCTGCTCAAGGTCGAATCGAAGGGCGTCGTCGGTGGGCGCCGTGTAGACGCCGTCCGGCCAATACCCCTGGTCGAGCGGGCCGTGCAGGAAGGTGATGCGGTCGTTGAGCGCTATCCGCGGCCGGCCGGCCTCGTCCGGAATTACGCTCACCGTGCGTAACCCGCCATAGCTCGCGACCTCGTCAAGGGTCTGTCCTCGATGGTCCAGGAGCCGGACCGTCAGGTCGTACAGGTGCGGATCGTCCGGCGTCCACAAATGCGGGTCCGGCACCTCCGCCCGTAGCCGCTGACCGGCGACGCCGCTGACCCGCGCGGCCTCGTCGCCGTTGGGCGACGACACCACCAGCTCAACCCGAGAACCGCCATCGACCTGCTGAAATACGGTAAACCCAGTCAGGTCCGAGGTAATCTCGAGTTCTGAAACCCGCGTGGCGGGCGCTGGCTCGGCCCACACCGTCTGCCAGATCCCGGACGCCGGCGTGTAGCAAATCCCGCTGGGCTCATTCCGCTGTTTGCCGACCGGGAACGGCGCGATATCCGTGCGATCCTCCGCCCGCACGGTCAGCTCCTGGGGCCCCGACGCCCGCAGGACGTCCGTGATGTCCGCCGAAAACGCCGTGTACCCACCCTCGTGGGTGACCACCAGCTGGTTGTTCACCCACACCTTCGCGGTCTGGTCGACCGCGCCGAAATGAAGCAGAACGCGTTCGCCTCGCCAGTCGTCCGGAACCTCGAACAGCCGCCGGTACCAAAGGACCTCGTCGTGCCGCGCGATTCCAGAGAGTGCCGACTCCGGCGCGAACGGGACCAGGATGCGCTCGCCGTAACCGACCGGCCGCGGCTCGTCCGTCGAGAACGGCCACCCGGCGTAGTCCCAGAGGCCGTTGAGATTCAGCCACCGAGACCGCCTCAACTGCGGCCGCGGGTATTCGGGGAGCACCGCGGAGGGGTCGACGAGGCCGGTCCACGGCGTCGTCAGGGATGGGTCCTTGGGATGCCACTCGGGCTGACCGGAAGTCATCACCACCGATGGTGGCAGAGATCGGCGACGGCGGCAGCCAGGCCGCCCACCGGAACCGACTGACGAGTAACCTCGGCCCATGCGCGTGCTGATGCTGTCCTGGGAGTACCCGCCCGTGGTCATCGGCGGGCTCGCCCGGCACGTGCACGCGCTGGCCCGCCACCTCGCGGAACAGGGCCATGACGTGGTGGTTCTCTGTCGCCACACGGCCGGGACCGACGCTTCGACGCACCCGCGCAGCGACCGCGTGACCGATGGCGTGCGCGTGATCCGCGTGGCCGAGGACCCGATGCACCTGACCTTCGAGCGCGACCTCGTGGCCTGGACGCTCGCCATGGGGCACGCGATGGTCCGCGCGGCGCAGGACCTGCTGCGCACCTGGCCGCCCGACGTCGTCCACGCGCACGACTGGCTGGTGACGCACCCCGCCATCGCGATCGCGGAAGCCGCGCGCGTACCGCTGATCGGCACCGTCCACGCGACCGAGGCCGGCCGGCACTCCGGCTGGCTCTCGCACTCGCTGAACCAGCAGGTGCACTCCGTCGAATGGTGGCTGGCAACCCGTGCGGACGCCGTGATCACCTGCTCGCAGGCGATGCGCAAAGAGGTCGCGCACCTCTTCGAGATCGACGCCGCCGACGTCACGGTCATCCACAACGGGATCGAGGAGCGGAGCTGGCGCGTGTCCGCGGCCGAGGTCGCGCGCGTGCGCGCCCAGCACAGCCCGGACGGAGCGCCGTTCCTGTTGTTCTTCGGGCGGCTCGAATGGGAGAAGGGCGTGCAGGATCTGCTCACTGCGCTACCGCGGATCCGTCGCCGTTTTCCGGGCACCCGTCTGGTCGTCGCCGGCAAGGGGCGACACCACGAAGAGCTGGTGGAGCAGGCCCGCCGGTTGCGGATCCGGCGCGCGGTGGACTTCACCGGGCATCTGCCCGACCGGGAGCTGCGCGCCCTGCTCGCCGCGGCCGACACCGTGGTGCTGCCGAGCCGGTACGAGCCGTTCGGGATCGTCGCACTGGAGGCCGCCGCCGCGAAGGCGCCGCTGGTGGCCTCGACCGCGGGCGGACTCGGCGAGGTGGTCGTGGACGGCGAGACCGGCCTGGCCTTTGAGCCCGGTGACGTCACCGGCCTGACCACCGCGGTCACCGCGGTCCTCGGCGACGCCGCGGCGGCCACCCGCCGGGCGCGAGTGGCCCAGTCGCGCCTGGCCGCGGACTTCGACTGGGGCCGCATCGCCGAGGCGACGGCCGAGGTCTACCGCCGCGCACGGCGGTCGGAACCGGTCGAGCTGGGGCGTCCGAAGATCGCCACGGGCAACGCTTTCGAGCTGCAAGTACCGCAGCTCGCGCCCGGTAGATAGCGGCGAGAACGGACGCGGCAGTGACGATGAAGCTGAACCTTCCGGTCAGGACGGCTTCTCGGAGGGTGGCGTGATACCCAAGCCTTGGTAGGAGGTCGACCCGAGGGGCACCTGGATTCGCCCGCAGCCGATCGTGCGGAGCCGGCTCAGAAGACCGGGAACTCCCGGCCGTGCTCGGATTTCGGGCGGGGGCCGAAAATCCGCCGTTCGCTCTCCGCGATCGGCCGGTCGTTGATGCTCGCCTCACGACGGCGCATCAGGCCCTCGTCGCTGAACTCCCACAACTCGTTGCCGTAGCTGCGGAACCACCGGCCCGACGCGTCGCGCGACTCGTACTGGAAACGCACCGCGATGCGATTGCCGTGGAAGCTCCACAGCTCTTTGCGCAGCGCGTAGTCCAGTTCGCGCGCCCACTTCGCGCCGAGGAACTCGACGATCTGCGCGCGGCCGACGACGTGCTCATCGCGATTTCGCCACACCGAGTCCTCGGTGTACGCAAGCGAGACCTTCTCGGGATCACGCGTGTTCCAGGCGTCTTCGGCGGCCTGGACCTTTCGGCGAGCGGTGCTCTCGTCGAACGGCGGGAACGGCGGGCGCGGTGTCATCGAGGCTCCTCCTGGACCGGCAGAGAACGAGCGTTCCCCGCTGCTGATCACGTACGATAGAGAACGCTCATTCTCCGCACCAGAGGAACGTGACGTGGACACCGCCGAAGCCACCGAAAAGCTACTGGCAGCAGCCGAAGACCTCTTCTACGCGCACGGCGTGCAGGCGGTCGGCATGGACGCCGTGCGCACGCAGTCCGGCGTCTCCCTCAAACGGCTCTACCAGGTGTTTCCGTCGAAAGACGAGCTCGTCACCGCCTATCTGCTGAAGCGCGACGAGCGCTGGCGGCAGTCCCTGCGCGACTTCGTCCGCGCCCGCGGCGACGATCCGCTGGCCGTCTTCGACTGGCTGCACGAGTGGTTCGGGGAGCCGGGCTTCCGGGGCTGCGCGTTCGTCAACTCGTTCGGCGAGTTCGGCAAACCCGCCTCTGGCGTTGCGGCGGCCATCCGGAAGCACAAGGACGAGGTGCGGGGCTATCTGCGCGGCCTCGTCCCGTCGCCGATACTCGGCGATCAGCTCTTCGCACTGGTGGAGGGCGCCACGGTCCTCGCCGCGATCACGGGGGACGCCAGGGAGGCGCGCACCGCCCGAGCCGCCGCGGAGACGCTGCTGAGCCGCCGCCGCTGAGTGGATTCGCCGATGAATGGCTCGACAGTGGGGAGACCAAGTGCGCTTCACCGCCGTTCGGAGGCGACGCTGAGGGTGCCTGCAAGCCGACTCCGAACGGGCGGCCCGGCGCTGAGCACCGCGACGCTTCACGGCCGATCGCAGCGGGATTCCGATTTCGGACGTCCGGAGATCGGCTCCTGGAAGTCGTCGCTTCCAGTTGGGTCGGGCACCTTTGCGGTAGGGCGGCTACGACCAGGTCGGAGCCCTCGCCGGAGAGCGGCCACGCCCCGCTCAGGGCCATCGCCCGCCAGCGGCGACGGCAGCGGCAACCAGCGCTCCGCCGGAAAGTACTCGGGTCCGGCGGCGGGGAGCCTCCGCCACCGGACCCGTCACCGCACCGTCCCATTCGGTGCGGAAACCGGCCGCCCCCGGTCAGGTCGGGGGCGGCCGGAGCCGGCTCACCGGGCGTCGGTGAGGTAGCGGGCGTACGCGCCCGTCGTCAGGAAGCTCGGTAGCTTCTCGCCGAGGGCGGTCTCGGTGAAGATCGCGTGGGCGTCGGCGAGGCGGCTGTCCGGTCCGAGGTCCGCGCGGACCTTCGCCAGCTCTTCCTCCAGGAACTCGGCGGCCAGCTCGCGGGTGAGCGCGGTGCCGTCCTCCAGCTTCGTGCCGTTGCGGATCCACTGCCACACCTGACAGCGCGCGATCTCGGCGGTCGCGGCGTCCTCCATGAGGTTGTGGATCGCCGCGGCGCCGGTGCCTCGCAGCCACGAGTCGACGTAGCGCAGCGCGACGTTGATGTTCGCGCGCACGCCGTCCTCGGTCACCTCGCCGCCGGCGCTGGCCACGTCCAGCAGGTCTTCGGCGGTCACGGAAACGTCCTCGCGCAGCTTGCCGAGCTGGTTGGGCCAGCCGCCGAGCACGCCGTCGAACACCTCGCGGCAGACCGGGACCAGTCCGGGGTGCGCGACCCACGAACCGTCGAAGCCGTCGCCGGCCTCACGCTCCTTGTCCTGGCGGACCTTCTGCAACGCGAGTTCGTTGGCCTCTGGGTCCCTGCTCGGGATGAACGCCGCCATGCCGCCGATCGCGTGGGCGCCGCGGCGGTGGCAGGTGCGCACCAGCAGTTCGGTGTACGCGCGCATGAACGGGACCGTCATCGTCACCTGCGCGCGGTCCGGCAGCACGAAGTCGGCGCCGTGCGAGGAGAAGTTCTTGATCATGCTGAAGATGTAGTCCCAGCGACCGGCGTTCAGCCCGGCCACGTGCTCGCGCAGCTCGTAGAGGATCTCGTCCATCTCGAACGCGGCGGTGATCGTCTCGATCAGCACGGTGGCGCGGATCGAACCGCGCGGGATGCCGAGCTCCTGCTGCGCCAGCCGGAAGACGTCGTTCCACAGCCGGGCTTCGAGGTGGCTCTCGAGCTTCGGCAGGTAGAAGTACGGGCCGCTGCCGCGGGCGAGCAGCTGGCGCGCGTTGTGGAAGAAGTACAGGCCGAAGTCGACGAGGCTGGCCGAGACCGGACGGCCGTCGATGCGGATGTGCTTCTCCACCAGGTGCCAGCCGCGCGGCCGGGCCACGATCGTGGCCGGCTCCTCGCCGATGGTGTAGCGCTTGCCCGCCTCGGTGGTGAAATCGATGTTGCGGCGTATGGCGTCAAACAGGTTCAGCTGGCCGTCGACGACGTTGTGCCAGGTGGGCGCGGTCGCGTCCTCGAAGTCGGCGAGCCACACCTTCGCGCCGGAGTTCAGCGCGTTCACGGTCATCTTGCGGTCGGTCGGGCCGGTGATCTCGACGCGTCGGTCTTCGAGACCCGGCGCGACCGGCGCGATCTGCCAGCTGTCGTCTTCGCGGATCTGGCGGGTCTCGGGCCGGAAGTCCAGCCTCTCCTCGCCCGTCCGCAGCCGCTCGCCGCGGTGGCGACGCTCGTCCAGCAGCTCGCGGCGGCGGCCGGCGAAGGTGTTGTCGAGCTTGGCCACGAAGTCCAGCGCGGCCGGGGTCAGGATCTCGGCGAACCGGTCACCGGCGGGCCCGGTGACCTCGATGCGGTAGTTCAGCTTGTCGGCCATCTCGTACCTCCGCGAACGGGAAGGAATGGGGGGGCGGGCCGGCGGCGGGAGAGACCGCCGGCCCGCGGTGGGGAGCAGGGCTCAGAACTGCGCTTCTTCGGTGGAGCCCTTGAGCGCCGTGGTCGAGCTCTCCGGGTTCAGCGCCGTGGCGACCAGGTCGAACCAGCCGGTGCCGACCTCGCGCTGGTGCTTCGTGGCGGTGTAACCGCGCTCTTCGGAGGCGAACTCGCGCTCCTGCAGGTCGACGTAGGCGGTCATGCCGTCGCGGGCGTAGCCGTGAGCCAAGTCGAACATCGAATAGTTCAGCGCGTGGAAGCCGGCCAGCGTGATGAACTGGAACTTGTAACCCATGTGGCCGAGCTCGCGCTGGAACTTCGCGATGGTCGAGTCGTCCAGGTGCTTCTTCCAGTTGAACGAGGGCGAGCAGTTGTAGGCCAGCATCTGGTCCGGGAACTTCGCCTTGATGGCCTCGGCGTACTTGCGCGCCACCTCGAGGTCCGGCTTGGAGGTCTCCATCCAGAGCAGGTCGGCGTACTGCGCGTAGGCCAGGCCGCGCTCGATGCACGGGTCGATGCCGTTGGTGACCTCGTAGAAGCCCTCCGCGGTCCGGCCGCCGGTGAGGAACTGGCGGTCGCGCTCGTCGACGTCGCTGGTCAGCAGCGTCGCGGCCTGCGCGTCGGTGCGGGCGACGATCAGCGACGGCACGTCGAACACGTCGGCGGCGAGGCGGGCGGCGTTCAGCGTGCGCTCGTGCTGCTTGGTCGGGATCAGCACCTTGCCGCCGAGGTGACCGCACTTCTTCTCGGACGCGAGCTGGTCCTCCCAGTGCACGCCCGCGGCACCGGCCGCGATCATGCCCTTCATCAGCTCGAACGCGTTGAGCGGACCGCCGAAACCGGCCTCGGCGTCGGCGACGATCGGCGCGAACCAGTCGATGGGCTCACCGCCGGTTTCGGTGCTGTCGAATCCTTCGGCCCAGGCGATCTGGTCGGCGCGGCTCAGCGCGTTGTTGATGCGGCGGACGACCGCGGGCACCGAGTTGGCCGGGTAGAGGCTCTGGTCCGGGTAGGTCTGCCCGGACAGGTTGGCGTCGGCCGCGACCTGCCAGCCGGACAGGTAGATGGCCTTCAGGCCGGCGCGCACCTGCTGCACGGCCTGGTTGCCGGTGAGGGCGCCGAGCGAGTGGACGTAGTCCTCGGTGTGCAGCAGTTTCCACAGCTTCTCCGCACCGCGGCGGGCGAGCGTGTGCTCCTCGACGACGCTGCCGCGCAGCTTCACCACGTCCGCGGCGGAGTAGGTCCGCTGAACGCCCGCCCACCGGGGGTCGGTCTTCCACTGCTCGGCCAGTCCGGCCGCCGCCTGCTCGAGCTGCTTGGCCTGCTCGGTCATCGGACTCTCCCGTGTTGCGAAGTTTGCGATTGCTCGCCTTGCCTGGCCATGACCCTCACACGAGCACAAGAGCAGCGGCTATAGCTCCAATTTGCCAATTTGTGTGAAGCTTGCGTAGCATCTTGCGAAGGTTGCGAATTACGGATTGGCAACCGGGCGAAAATTCACGGGCTTGATCGTTCACGTAATCGTTCAGGCCCGGAAACCTTCCGGCCGGACGGAGCACCCATGGACAAAACTTTCGCCGGGGCACGGCTGCGGCACCTGCGCGAGAGCCGCTCGATGAGCCAGGCCGACCTCGCCCGTGTGCTGGAGATCTCACCCAGCTACCTCAACCAGATCGAGCACAACTCGCGGCCGCTGACCGTGCCCGTGCTGATGCGGATCACCCAGGCGTTCGGCGTCGACACGGAGTTCTTCGCCAACAACGACACCGCGCGCCTGGTCGCCGACGTCAAGGAGGCCCTGCTCGACGAGGTCCTCGGCCTCGACGTCACCACCGGTGAGCTGAACGAGCTGGCGACCAATTTGCCGTCCATCGCCCAGGCGCTGGTCAAGCTGCACCGCAGCTACCGCAACGCCGTGGAGAGCACCGCGGTGCTGACCACGGAAAACGGCCTGGGCCTGCACGGCAGCGCGGCCGCGGCGTTGCCGCACGAGGAGGTGCGGGACTTCTTCTACGAGCGCGAGAACTACGTGGCCGAGCTGGACGAGCGCGCCGAGCGCATGGCCGCCGAGATCCCGCTGCGCCGCGGCGCCGTGCTCAGCTCGCTGAAGGAACGGCTCTGGCAGCGCTACGGCGTGGACGTCACCGCCGAAGGCATCGACGAATCCGCCGGCCAGCAGCATCGGTACGAACCGGCGACGCGGGTGCTGCGGCTCGCACCGAGCCTGCGCGTCGGGCAGCAGGCCTTCCGGATGGCGTCGCAGATCGCCCTGCTCGAATACGACGACCTGATCACCGAACTGGCCGATTCGTGGGCGTTCTCCGGCCCGGCGGCGCGGACGCTCGCGCGGGTCGGCCTGGCGAACTACTTCGCCGGCGCGCTGATCCTGCCGTACGGCCAGTTCCTGGCCACGGCCGAGAAGTTCCGCTACGACATCGAACGCCTCTGCGACCACTACGGCGTCGGCTTCGAGACGGCTTGTCACCGGCTGTCGACGCTGCAGCGGCCGAAGCAGCGCGGCGTGCCGTTTTCGTTCGTGCGGGTGGACCGGGCGGGCAACATGTCCAAGCGGCAGTCGGCGGCCGGCTTCCACTTCTCGCGCGTGGGCGGCGCGTGTCCCCTGTGGAACATCTACGAGGCGTTCACCTCGCCCGGCAAGATCCTGACCCAGATCGCCGCCCTGCCCGACGGGAAGCGGTACTTCTGGGTCGCGCGCACCGTCTCGCGCAACATCGGCGGCTTCGGCAGCCCGGGCAAGACCTTCACCGTCGGCCTCGGCTGCGAACTGCGCCACGCCGGGCGGCTCGTCTACTCCACCGGTCTCGACCTGGACGAACCCGCCGCCGCGACACCCATCGGCATGGGGTGCAAAGTCTGCGAACGCCCGGCCTGCTCGCAGCGCGCGTTCCCGGCGATCGGCAAGCCGCTGACCGTCGACGAGAACACCAGCACGTTCGTCCCGTACCCGGCGGTGCCCAAAGTCTGAGAGGCACCGGGGTCTCAAAGGCAGCGGGGTCTGAGAGGCAGCGGGGTCTGAGAGGCAGCGGGGTCTCAAAAGCAGCGGTGCCCCGGACGTGGCCGCGGGGTGCGAAGTACATTCAGCCGGGTGCATGACATCGACACGGTGAACGCGGAACTGGTCGAGCAGGCCGCCGGCCGGCTGGCCGGCGTGATCACCCGGACGCCGCTGGAACCCAACGCCCGGCTGTCGTCGCGGGTGGACGCCCGGGTCTGGCTCAAGCGCGAGGACCAGCAGACCGTCCGCTCGTACAAGATCCGCGGCGCTTACAACTTCATCGTCCAGCTCGCCGAGGCCACGCGCGCCCTCGGCGTCGTCTGCGCGAGCGCCGGCAACCACGCGCAGGGCCTCGCGTACGCGTGTCGCCGTCTAGGGGCGAACGGCCGCGTGTACGTGCCGGGCACCACCCCGCGGCAGAAGCGCGAGCGCATCGCGACGCTCGGCGGCGCGCACATCGAGGTGATCGTCGTCGGCGAAACGTACGAAGACGCCTTCGCCGCCGCGAACGAAGACGCGCAACGCACGGGCGCCACGCTGGTACCGGCGTTCGACGATGTACGCACTGTCGCCGGCCAGGGCACGGTGGCGCTGGAGGTGGTCGAGCAACTCGGGTTCGTGCCGGACGTCCTGGTGGTGCCGGTCGGCGGCGGCGGGCTGCTCGCCGGCGTCTCGACCTGGGTACGCGAACGGCATCCGGAGATCCGGGTCGTCGGCGTCGAGCCGGCGGGGGCGAAGTGCATGGCGGCGGCGATCGAGGCGGGCGAGCCCGTGCGGATCCCTGCGGTGGACTCGTTCGTCGACGGCGCGGCGGTCCGCCTCGCAGGCTCCGTGACGTACCCGCTGGTGCGCGACAGCGGCGTCGAGCTGACCTCGGTGCCCGAGGGCGCGGTCTGCACGGAGATGCTCGCGATGTACCAGTCGGACGGCGTGATCGCGGAGCCCGCGGGCGCGCTCGCGACGGCCGCCCTGGGCACCGCCGTCCAGGTCGAACCCGGCCAGACGGTGGTCTGCATCGTCTCCGGCGGCAACAACGACGTCAGTCGCTACAGCGAGATCCTCGAACGGTCCCTGGTGCACGAGGGTCTGAAGCACTACTTCCTCGTCGGCTTCCCCCAGGAGCCGGGCGCGCTTCGCCGTTTCCTGGACGAAATCCTCGGCCCGGAAGACGACATCACCCGCTTCGAATACGTCAAGCGAAACAGCCGTGAAACCGGACCGGCCCTGATCGGCATCGAGATCGCCCGGCCGGCGGACCTGCCCGGTCTGCTGGCGCGCCTGGCCGCCAGCCCGCTGCAGGTGGAGCGAGTCGAGTCGGGGAGCCCGTTGTTCCACTACCTGTTGTGAACCAGCCTGACCTGGCTCCTCGTGGTGATCTGTCCCGGTCCGATCCGGCCTGTCCTGACCGTGCTGGTCCCCTTCAGGCTGGGCAGCCTGAAGGGGACCGCGTGCCCCGCGTGCTTGCTCGGGTCTGGGGCCGACGCACCTGGGGTCGGCCTCCGCGGCGGTGATCAGCCGAGTTCCGCGCTGCCCTCACGGTAGATCTTCGCCGAGGCGATGTGGCCGTCGCGGAATCGGTAGAAGCCCGCAATGGCGAAGGTGTGCTCCTCGCCGTCATGGGTGAGCGTTTCGGTCAGCTGGGCGGCTACGCGGTCGCCGTCGGTCAGGACGTGCTGGATGGTCAGGGTCGGGAGGAGCTGGGTCATGGCGTCGGCGAAGAGGGTGGTCAGCTCGACGATCCCGCGGACGACCGTGGTGCCCGTGACCCAGGCGGCGTCCTCGGTGAAGCCGGCGAGCAGCGCGTCGAGGTCACGGTCGTTGAAAGCAGCAACGTGCCTTCGCAGGGCTTCGCTCATGTCGCGAACGTAGCGGCGACGTCGAGCCGATTTCCGTCACGTCCGTGGGCCGGGGCACGACAACGGGGTCGTGCGTCCGGTGTCGAAGAAGGTCGCGGCGGCCTCGGTGCTGGGCAGCGACGAGAGCGAACCGTGCACGTCGTCGTCGATCGGCATCAACGCACCGCCGATTCGCCACCGCTTGGCGACGGCGCAGCCGCGAGATACCGGAACTTCGGCGTGCGGCCCGGCTTCGCGACCACAGGCAGCCGGGGGATCGCCCGATCGGCAGAGGCCAGTGGCCGAACGGCAGGAGCCCGCCGAAGCAAGGCGTCAGGGCTGGCCGGATTGGTGCCCGTCTCGGGCTGACCGCATCTGGACCAGAGCCGGTTGAGAGTCAGCAGCCCGGAATTCAAGAACTGGCGACGACGGTGGTCTCGCCTCTGTGAGTCCAAACCCGGCACCGCGGCCGATTGCCTCGAAGCTAGCCGTTGGAGGTCAGCCCGACCCTCGATTCGGTCCCCGGAATGGCTCCGACCTGCGCCTGGTTCAGAATCGGCGACTCCGCGGCAAAATTGAAACGCCGACGTTTCACCGCTCCAGGCCGACGAACATCGTCCGGTGGAGCTCATCCACATGGGCGCGCGTCACCAGCGCCGCGGTCTCCGGCTCTTGATCGGCGAGGGCCTGGACGAGCAGTTCGTGCTCGCGGTTGGACGCCCGCAGCGCGGGCAGCGGATAGGGCAGGTAGAAGCGGTGCAGATCGCGCAGCACCTGTCCGTACTGGCGCACCGCCGGCGCCGGTCCGCCCGCGGCGGCGGCCACGGCCAGGTGGAATTCGGCGTCGAGGTCGTGGAACCCGGCCCAGTCGGTCGCGGCGTCCATGCGGTGGACGAGGTCTCCGAGCCGGCCGATCGACTCGTCCGGGCGGCGCACGGCCACCAACTGGGCCAGCCCCGACTCCAGCACCAGGCGGTGGTCGATCAGCTCGCGCACCTCGGCCGTCGACTCCTCGTAGACTTTGACTTCGCCGACCCGGCCCGTGGGCGCGTCCGCGGCGACGAGGGTGCCACCGTTGCGGCCGCGGCGGCGTTCGAGCACTCCGGCTTCGCACAGCGAAACCAGCGCTCGCCGCACCGTGATGGCGCCGACGCCCAGCGCCCGGGCGATTTCGTCGTTGGGCGGCAACCGCTCCCCCGGGCCGAGCAGGCCGAGCTCGATCGCCAGCGCGATGCGGGCCCGCACCGTGTCGAGCGCGGACAGGCGCCGGATGCCCGTCAGCGCGGGCGCGCGCAGATCGGCAGCCATGACCCGACGATAGCGCACAAAAATGCTCAAAGTGAACACTCTTGTTTGCGTGTTCGGGATGGACTACTTTTCGCCCATGTCCCGCCCGCTGTCGATAGCGCTCGCCCAATTGCCACCACGTCCGTACACCGACACCGTGCAGGCGTACGCGGGCGAAGTCCGCGCCTTGCTGGCCGAACACCCCGAGACCCGCCTGATCGCCTTTCCTGAGCTACACCTCTGCGGCGTCGAAGGCACGGTCGAAGAACGCACGGAGCAGCTGAACGCCACCGCGCAACCGCTGGACGGACCGCGCACCCGCGAGCTGGCGCAATTGGCCGGCGACCTCGGCGTCTGGCTCGCCCCCGGCAGTGTCTGCGAACGCGGCGAAAACGGGGAGCTCTTCAACACCGCCCTCGTCTTCTCTCCCGAAGGCGAGCTGGCCGGTAGCTATCGCAAGGTCTTCCCGTGGCGGCCTTACGAGCCGTACGTACCCGGCGATCGCTTCGTGGTCGCCGACCTGGCCGGTGTCGGCCGTCTGGGCTTCTCCATCTGTTACGACGCCTGGTTTCCCGAGGTCGCCCGCCACCTCGCTTGGCTCGGCGCGGAGCTCGTGCTCAACCCCGTGCAGACCACGACGCGCGACCGCCCGCAGGAACTGGTGCTCGCCCGCGCGAACGCGATCACCAACCAGGTCTTCGTGGCCAGTGTGAATGCCGCCGCCCCGGTCGGGGTGGGAGACAGCATCCTGGTCGGCCCCGAGGGCACCGTGCTCGACGAGCTGCCGGGTGAGGCGTCCGGCGTGCTCGCGCACGCGATCGACCTGGACGACGTCGCCCGCGTGCGGCGAGAGGGCACGGCGGGCGTCAACCGGATGTGGGACCAGTTCACGGCGGCCGACGCGCCGCTGGAACTGCCGCTCTACCAAGGCCGGATCGAGCCGGACCGGTGGCGTCCGCGACAAGGAGGAGCCCGATGAGCACGTCGAGCACGGCCCCCGGGGCCGCTTTGGAACGACGGCTGGGCCTGCCCGGCGTCGTCCTCTTCGGACTCGCGTACATGGCGCCGCTGATCGTGCTCGGCACCTTCGGCGTCGTCGCGACCACAACCGGGGGCTCCGTCCCCTCGGCGTACGTGCTGGCGCTGGTCGCGATGCTGTTCACCGCCGCGAGCTACGGCAAGATGGCGGCCACCCACCCGGTCGCCGGGTCCGCTTACACCTACGTGCGCAAGGCCATCGACTCCCGGATCGGCTTCCTCGTGGGCTGGGCCGTGCTGCTCGACTACTTCTTCCTGCCGATGGTGATCTGGCTGATCGGCGGCGCCTACCTGTCCGCGCAGTTCCCGTCCGTGCCCGGCTGGCTGTGGCTGATCTCGTTCATCGTGCTCACCACCGGGCTGAACGTGCTCGGCATCAAGATCGCCGAGAAGGCCAACTTCGTCCTGATGGCGTTCCAGATCCTGGTGATCGCGTTCTTCGTGGTGCTCTCGATCTCGCAGGTGGTCTCCGACGGGCATTCGCTCGCCAGCGGCGACCCGTTCTTCCACCCGGGCAGCACGTTCGCGACGATCTCGGGCGGGGCCGCGCTGGCGACCTACTCGTTCCTCGGCTTCGACGCGGTCACGACGCTGACCGAGGAGACCGTGGAACCGCGGCGCACCATCCCGCGGGCGATCCTGCTGACCGCGTTGATCGGCGGAGGCATCTTCATCGTCCTCGCCTACTTCACCCAGCTCGTGCACCCGGGCAGCGTGTTCACCGACGAATCGTCCGCCGCGTTCGAGATCGCGACGCACATCGGCGGCAATCTGTTCGCCAGCTTCTTCCTGGCCGGTCTGGTCGTCGCGCAGTTCGCGTCGGGCATCGCCGCGCAGGCCAGCGCGTCGCGGCTGATGTACGCGATGGGCCGGGACGGGGTGCTGCCGCGGGTCTTCGGCCGGCTCCAGCCGAAGCTGCACACGCCCGCGTTCGCGATCGGGCTGACCGGGCTGGTGGGGTTGATCGCCCTGGCGCTGGACGTGACCACGTCGACGTCGTTCATCAACTTCGGCGCGTTCACGGCCTTCACCATGGTCAACGTCAGCGTGATCGCCACCTGGATCCGCGACCGCGCCACGCACCGGCGCAACGTGCTGACGTGGCTGGTCGTCCCCGCGATCGGCGCCGTGATCGACCTGTGGCTGCTGGTCAACCTCGACGGGATCGCGCTGGTGTTCGGGCTGGTCTGGCTGGGGATCGGAATCGTCTACCTGACCGTCCTGACCCGCGGGTTCCGCCGGCCGCCCCCGGAGATCACCTTCGAGGAGTGACCGGCCCCGGGCCGCCGGTGACCATCCCCCGCCGGCGGCACAGGCGCTTCGAGCTGCGCGAACGATGATTCGCCGCTGCGTGGCAACCGGGTTCGCCAAGGTCTCGCCGCTGGGCGGCGACGGCGCTTCCGCGGGCTTGCCGGGCGACGGCGACAACGCTGGTCAAGCCTCGTCGCTCGGCGGCGAGAAGCGTCCCACCGGCCTGTCGCCGCTGGACGGCGACAGCGTCCGTCAGCTCTCGCCGAGAGTCTTCTGCAGGGCCTTGTTCGCCTTGCGGGCCATGTCGGCGACGGCTTCGCGGCGGGCGGCGTCGGCGGCGTAGTCGTCCTTGCGGTTGCGGACCACTCGGGCGGGCGAGCCGACCGCGATCGAGTACTCCGGGATCTCGCCGCGGACCACGGCGTGCGCGCCCAGCACGCAGCCCCGTCCGATGCGGGTGCCCTTGAGCACGCTCACCTTCGTGCCGAGCCAGGTGTCCGGACCGATGCGCACCGGCGACTTCACGATGCCCTGGTCCTTGATCGGCACGTGGATGTCGGCGGTGACGTGGTCGAAGTCGCAGATGTAGACCCAGTCGGCGACGAGGGTGGCCGCGCCGAGTTCGATGTCGAGGTAGCAGTTGATCACGTTCTGCCGGCCGAACACCGACTTGTCGCCGATGCGCAGGGACCCCTCGTGGCAGCGGATCGCGTTCCCGTCGCCGATGTGCACCCAGCGGCCGATCTCCAGCCGCCCGTAGCCGGGGCGGCAGTGGATTTCGACGTCCTTGCCCAGGAACAGCATGCCGCGCAGGATGATGTGCGGGTGGGCCAGGCGGAACTTCAGCAGCCGGTAGTAGCGGACCAGGTACCACGGCGTGTACGCCCGGTTGCGCACGATCCAGCGCAGCGAGTCGGCCGTGACGAACCGGGCCTGGTGCGGGTCGCGCCGGGCCCGCCGCCAGGCGCGCACGCGGGACAACGCGGGCGCACCCCACATCGACGTCATGCCGTTGACCGTAACCTGTGCGTGGACGCCCGCCACAGGCAAGGGGAGCAGGGATGGGGACCAAGCTGATCATCGACACCGATCCGGGTGTCGACGACGCCTTCGCGATCGCGCTGGCGGCGGTCTCCGCCGACGTCGACCTGCTGGGGGTGACGACCGTCTTCGGCAACGTCCCGCTGGCCATGACCACCGCCAACGCCCGCCGGCTCCTGCAGCTGTGCGACCGCCCGGACGTGCCGGTCGCGGCCGGCGCGGCGCGGCCGCTGGTCCACCGCAACGAGCGCAACAGCACCGTGCACGGTGTCGACGGGCTGTCCGGGCGCGCCGGTTCGCTGCCCGAGGCGACCCGGCCGCTGGAACCGCAGGACGCCGTCGGCCTGATGGTCTCGCTGCTGGAGGCTTCGGACGAGCCGGTGACGATCGCGCCGATCGGGCCGCTCACGAACGTGGCCGCGCTGCTGGCCGCGCACCCGGGCGTCCGCGACAAGATCGCGCGCATCGTGCTGATGGGCGGCGGGATGGCCCACGGCAACATCACGGCCGCGGCCGAGTTCAACATCTGGGCCGATCCGGAGGCGGCCCGGCGCGTGCTCTCCGAAGATGACGTGCCGTGCGTGATGGTCCCGCTCGATCTCACCCACCGGTGCGCCGTCGACAGTGCGTGGCTGGCGAAGCTGGCGTCGTCCGGGCCAATCGGAAAGGCGCTGGATGCTCTCACGCCCGACTACCTCGCGCACTACCGCCGTGTCCTGGGCTACGACGGGATCGTGATGCACGACGCCGTCGCTGTCGCGGAGGCCATCAACCCGGGCTTGCTCCGCACGGAGACCTACCCGGTGAACGTCGACACCAGCGCGGGCCCGTCCCGCGGCCAGACCCTGGTCGACCGCCGGCCCGCCCTCCAAGACCCCGGAGCGCAACCGGGACGCCTGATCGAGGTGGCCACCGACACCGACCTGGACGGCCTGCGCGAGTTCGTCCTGACGAGACTGATCGAGGCCCGCTGATGGCGACAGGCGAGGGCTCGCCGCCGGACGGCGAAACCGGTTCGACGGGGGCCGACGAGACCCGTTTCGAGTCGCCGGAGGCCAGCGCGGCGGGCGGATCGGCTGAGGCTGGGTCCGGCACGCCGGGTGCCGAGACCGCGCGGCCGGGGCTGGAGCCTGAAAAGCGGTTCGCCACGGAGCCCCTCTTCGCTTCGGAGCCGCCGGAGCCGGCCGTGGACGCAGCGGCGTCCGAGCCGCAGTGGAGTGGGATTTCCGCTGGTCGAACTGAGGACGGGGCATCGTCGCCGATGGGTGGCGACGGCGGGGCCACCGCAGTCGCGCGGTCGAAGCGGGGGCGGGCCGTGGTCGTTCTGGCCGCGGTTGTCGTGGCTGTTGCGGCATTGGTCGTCGCGGTGCAGTTCGCGCCGGACAGTCGGCCGGCGGCCAACACCGCGGCCGTTGCCTCTCATGCGCCCACAACGGCGTCGGCATCGCCCTCGGCACCGCCGAGCAGCGCTGTGCCGAAGCAGCCGAGCGTGCCGAAAGCGAGCGAGTTCGGCGCTTGGGCTTCGCGGACCAGCCAGTGGCTCGACATTCCCTTGCGGGCGATGACCGGTTACGCGCAGGCGACCGTCACGCTCGGCCAGGAACAGCCCGGTTGCCACCTTTCGTGGGTGACGCTCGCCGCCGTCGGCAAGGTGACCAGCGACCACGGCCGCGCCCAGGGTGACCATCTCGAAGCCAACGGCACTCTCGCGAAACCCCTGGGCACCGTCGAGGTGCGGGACTTCTACAGCCGCGTCGTCTCGACGGCGAACGCGTCCGGGCCGATGCAGCTTTCACCGGCGATCTGGGCGAAGTGGCAGCGCAGCGCGTCCGGCGGCAAGCCCGACCCGCAGAACGTCGACGACGCCGCCCTCACCACCGGGCGGGCCCTCTGCGCCGACGGACGGGACCTGTCGAAGGACTGGTGGAACGCCGTCAGCTCCCTGCAGACCGCGCCGCTCTTCCTGCACCGCACGCTGGCGACGACCAACGTCTACGGCACCGTCGGGCAGGGCAGCCAGGCGCCCAACCCCGCGGTGCTCAGCGCGGTCGACTTCGCCATCGAGCAGATCGGCCTGCCCTACGTCTGGGGCGGCAACGGCACCGGCGACGCCGATCCGGGCTTCGACTGCTCCGGGCTGACCACCGCCGCCTACAGCAGCGCCGGCGTCAAGCTCATGCGCACGGCCGACACGCAGTTCCGCAGCGTCCCGCACGTGGACGAACCGCGGCTGGGCGACCTGATCTTCTACGGCGAGCCCGCCACCAAGATCCACCACGTCGGCCTCTACATCGGCAACCAGCAGATGATCGACGCGCCGCAGACGGGCCAGGCCGTGCAGGTCCACCCGTACCGCAAACCGGGCGACGACTACGCGGGCGCGGGGCGGCCGACCGCCTGACCTTCGCGGACCCAACGCGTGGCCCACCCGCTGGCGGGTTCCACTGCGAGATCGGCCCGGTGGACACGGGGTGCCCGGGTGGACCCGCTGAGGTTTGCCGCGGGGTGAGCAGTCCGTCCGGCGACTCCGGCGGGACGTGCCGCTCAGTGGGCGGTGAGGCCGCCGTCGACCACGAGCTCCGTGCCCGTGACGAACGAGGATTCGTCGCCGGCCAGGAAGAGCATCGCGGCGGCGATTTCGCCCGGGTGGCCCGCCCGGCGCATCGGGGTGCGCACGATGTCGGGCTGCTGGTCGCCTTCCTCGTCGAGGATGTCCTGGATCATCGGGGTGGCGATGACGCCGGGATGCACCGAGTTGACCCGGATGCCCTGCGTCGCGTATTCGACGGCCGCAGTCTTGCTCAGCAGCCGCACCGCTCCCTTCGACGCCTGGTACGCGGCGGCGGCCCCGCTGCCGACCAGCCCGAGGACCGACGACGTGTTGATGATCGAGGCGCGGCCCGAAGCGCGCAGCAGGGGCATGGCGGCCTTCATGCCGAGCCAGGTGCCGGTCTGGTTCACCGCGATCACCCGGTCCCAGCTCTCCTGCGTGGTGCCCTCGACACCCGGCCAGTCCACGATGCCGGCGACGTTGACCAGCACGTCCAGGCGACCGAAGCGCTGTCGAGTCCGCTCGATGACCTCGTGCCAGCTCTCGGCCGACGACACGTCCAGGCGGGCCGTGAACACCTCGGCACCGGTGGCCGCCAGCCGTGCGGCGAGTTCGCGCAGCGCGTCCTCGGCGAGGTCGGTGACGATCAGGTCGGCGCCTTCGCGGGCGAACAGCTCCGCGGTGGCCGATCCGATGCCGCCGGTCGCGCCGGTGATCAGCGCGATCTTGCCGGTCAGCCGTCCGGTCATGGGGTTCTCCTCGTTGCTCAGCGGGGTCATGGCGTAGTGGGGGTCAAGCCGCGGTGTAACCGCCGTC
Source organism: Amycolatopsis sp. PS_44_ISF1 (assembly GCF_032335455.1). Classification (NCBI taxonomy): domain Bacteria; kingdom Bacillati; phylum Actinomycetota; class Actinomycetes; order Pseudonocardiales; family Pseudonocardiaceae; genus Amycolatopsis; species Amycolatopsis sp. PS_44_ISF1. The sequence continues at coordinate 697,994 of NZ_JANUXO010000004.1, forward strand.
GGCGGCGACGACCGCGCCGGTGATGAAGCTCGCGCGGGGCGAGGCCAGGAAGCCGATCACCTCGGCGATCTCCCCGGGTTGCGCGACGCGGCCCAGGGGGTGGGCACCGCCGAAGGAGCGCAGGTACGCGCGGCTGTCGTCGCGGAAGTTGTCGAGCATGTCCGTCTCGATCACCCCGGGGGCGACGACATTGGCCCGGATCCCGTGCGGACCGCCCTCCAGCGCGAGCACCTTGGTCAGCTGCGCCAGCGCCCCCTTCGACGCGCTGTAGGCCGCGGCCTCCGGCAGCCCGACCGTGCAGGCGAACGAGCCGACCGTGACGATCGCGCCGCCGCGTTCCCGCATGACGCGGAAAGCCTCGCGGGAGTGCAGGAACGCCGCTCGGGCGTTGATGGACATCAGCTCGTCCCAGTCGGACGCGGTGGTCTCGGTGATCGGCTTGTTCACCGAGCGGCCGGCGTTGCTGACCAGGATGTCCAGTCCGCCGAACCGGTCGAGCGCCGCGGCCACCGACCGCACCGCGGTCTCCTCCTGCGACACGTCGCCGATCAAGGTCGACACCCCGTCGAAGCGGGTGGCCAGATCCGCCACCCCGGGGCGGACGTCGGTGGCCAGCACGCGCGCACCCCGGGCGTGCAGCCAGGCGACGGTGGCCTCCCCGACCCCGCGAGCGGCGCCGGTGACCAGCGCGACCTTCCCGTCCAGCTCACTCATGACCGCACCGTCCGGCTGCGATGCTTCCGGTGAAGGTGTCCCGGTTCCGAAGATCTCTCATGAACCCCACCGTCGACGACCGGCGAGGAGCGCGGCAGGACGCAAGGTGACCGGGTGCGCCGCACCCAGGCAACCGGCCCGGAGGCGAACTAGCCTGGGGCGATGGGCGGTAACGAGCTGGGCGAGTTCCTGCGGGCGCGCCGCGCGCAACGGTCCCCGCAAAACGCGGGGCTGCTCTCCTCCGGTCGGCGCAAGGTGGCCGGTCTGCGCCGTGAAGAGGTCGCCGTGCTGGCCGGGGTGAACGCCGACTACTACACCCGTCTGGAGCAGGGCCGCGAGAACCACCCGTCGCCGCAGGTCATCGCGGCACTGGGCCGGGCGCTGGACCTCGACCAGGACGCCCTGGATCACCTGTACCGGCTGGCCGGGGCCGCCCCGGAACACCCGCCCGCGCCGGTGCCGGGGACCGTGAGCGCCGAGCTGCGGCAGCTCATGGACGGCTACCCGCACACCCCCGCCTTCGTGCTCAACCGCACGCTGGACGTGCTGGCCACGAACAAGCTGGCCGACGCGTTGTTCTCACCGTTCCGCCGGGCCGGCAACCTGGCCCGCATGACCTTCCTCGACCCGGCCGGGCGGCACTTCTACGCCCGCTGGAACGCCACGGCGCAGGCCACCGTGGCGAATCTACGGGTGGCCGCGGGCTTCGACCCCCACGATCCGGCCCTGCGGCGGCTGGTCGAGGAACTCAGCGAGGGCAGCGAGCAGTTCCGCAAGCTGTGGGAGAGCCACCAGGTCCGCGGCAAGAGCCGGGAGCCCAAACAGCTCGTGCACCCGGACGTCGGTCCGCTCACGCTCACCTACCAGGCGTTCGACGTGCGCAGCGCCCCCGGCCAGCAGCTGGTGATCTACCACGCCGAACCCGGCACGGCCCACGCCGACGCGCTCGCGCTGCTGGGCAGCCTGCACGCGCCGCCGGGCCGGTCCCGCACCGTGGAGGCCTGAGCCACGACGCTTCGAGCGGCCGTGGTCAGCCCTCAGGCAACGCGTCGTCCGCGAGCGCGCGACGCAGCCGGGCCAGGCCGTACTCGAAGGCGCGGTCGACGTCTCCCCCGAGCCGGAAGGCGCCGGCCAGCTCCATCTGGATGAAACCGGTGGCCCACGCGGTCAGCAGGCGCGCGGCTTCGAGCGAGGTCCCCTCCCCGGCGAGTTCGCGTGACACCTTCAGGATCGGTGCGACCGCGCGGTCCAGGGCCTCCGGCGGCGCCAGCGTGGACAGCATCATCAGCCGGAACCCTTCGGGGTTGTCCTGGGCGAAGCCGCGGTACTCGCGCGCCAGCCCCTCGAACGAGCCGTCGGTCGCTTCGAGCCGGGCGACCAGCTCGTCGATGGCCGCCCCGGCCACGGCGGCCACCAGCGCCGCGCGGTCGCGGACGTGCTTGTACAGCGACGGGGCGCGAACCCCGACGCGTCCGGCGACGCTCTGCATGGTCAGCCGGTCCGGCCCGCCCGACTCCAGGATTTCCCGGCCCGCCGCGACGATCGCGCTCAGTGAAGTCTTCTCAGGAGTTGGCACCGTTCGCCCTTCTTCCGCTGAAACCGGTTAAAGCTATTGACCATAGCCATCATGGCTATGTACCGTAGCTATCGTAGCGAAGACCAGCCCGGGAGGAAAGCCATGAAGCTCGCCCCGCACCTGCACCGCCTCGGCAACGACGTGGTGGCGTGCTATTTGATCGACACCGACGAAGGCATCACGCTGATCGACGCCGGCCTCCCCGGCCACTGGCACGACCTGCAGGAGGAGCTGCGCTCGCTGGGCAAGTCGGCCGATGACATCCGAGGGCTGGTGCTGACCCACGGGGACGCCGACCACCTCGGTTTCGCCGAACGGCTGCGGCGTGAGCACGGGGTGCCGGTCTACATCCACGCCGCCGACGCCGTCCGCGCGCGGACCGGCGAGAAGCCCAAGACCGCGATCGGGCCGATGAAGATCGGCGCCGCACTCGGCTTCTTCTGGTACTCCCTGCGCAAGAACGCGCTGCGCACGCCACACGTGCAGGAGGTGGTCGAGGTCGCCGACGGCGACGTCCTGGACCTTCCCGGCCACCCGGTGATCGTGTCGATGCCGGGCCATTCGCCGGGCAGCGTCGCCGTGCACGTGCCACTCGCCGACGCTGTTTTCGTCGGCGACGCGCTGACCACCCGGCACGTGTTGACCGGGCGCACCGGCCCGCAGCCCGCGCCGTTCACCGACGACCCGGACGAGTCACGCGCCTCCCTCGAACGGCTCGCCCAGCTGCCGGCGTCGTGGGTCCTTCCCGGCCACGGTGCCCCCTCGCACACCTCCGCCGCGCAGGTGGCGGAAGCGGTCCGGCAGGCCGGCGCGTAGGACGGCCGGGTGGTTGGGGTCGCCCATCGGCGGTCGGCCCACGCGCGGCACCGGATCGCGGAAGACTGAGACGACGAGGTCCGCACAGGGCTCCGACGCGTCGTCCTCCGGGGTGAAGACGTAGCCGGTGATCGACGACTCCGGTTCGAGCGGCAGGGTGCGCACGCGGTTCGTGCAGCACCAGCTGCCATCGCAGTGGCTACAGCGACGGCGACAGTGGCCAGCACCACTGCCATGGCCTGGCGGAACTCGGCGCTGCAATCGTGCCCACCTACTCCCAGCACCCGAATGTACTGGCGATTTCGGCGTTGACCATTTAGTCCCTCACCGGCAAGCGGCTGATGCTCGGCATCGGGCCCAGTCGCGCCTCCTTGATCACCGCGTGGTCATGTGATGACGGCAGTGAGCGACGATCCGGACGGTGTCCGCGAGGTGGCGGCCCGCGTTTTCTGCGTCGCTAGTGAGCTGCCCTCGTACTGCGCCATTCTTGGCCACGATGGGTTTCCGGCGTGGCGGACACCGTCGTCACCGGGGACGAGGCAACGGGGATGCGTGAGCTGAGGCGGTACTGGCAGGCCGGGGTGACCGATCTCGCCGTGGCACCGATCGGGTCCCGCGCGGAACGGAAGCGGACCGTGGGCCTGGTGGCTCGGCTGGAACGCTGACCTGGGCGAGTTCGCGGGGGCCGGAATGCGTGCGGGCGCGTGTCCTCGCTGAACCGGGTGGCACCGGTCAGGCGCCCGGCGCGGGGCGGGCGCGCACGTGGAACCGTTCGCCCTGCGGACCGAACAGGGCGAGCACCTCGCACGACTCCGGGCCGGGATTGCCGAACCAGTGCGGAACGTGGGTGTCGAACTCCACCACCTCCCCCGGACGGAGGATGAAGTCGTGTTCGCCGAGGATCAGGCGTAACTGTCCGGAAAGGACATAGGCCCATTCGTACCCGTCGTGCACCCGCAGGTCCGGCTCCTGGTCCGGCCAGTGCGGCGGGAAGATCTGCTTGTATGCGCGCAGGCCGCCGGGACGGCGGGTGAGCGGCAGGATCTTGATGCCGTTGCGCACGACCGGTCGCGGGTGCAGCCGCGGATCGCCGGTCGGCGGCGCGTCGACGAGCTCGTCCAAGGGCACCTGGTGGGCCCGGGCCAGCGGCAGCAGCAGCTCCAGGGTCGGCTTCCGCTGCCCCGACTCCAGCCGCGACAGGGTGCTGACCGAGATCCCGGTGCTCGCCGCGAGCTGGGTCAGCGTCGCGTTGCGCTGCCGACGCAGGCCGCGCAGGCGCGGGCCGATCGTCTGGAGTACCTCGCCGTAGTCGGGCAGTTCGTCGGTCATGCCTCTATTTGCTGGTTCGGCAAACATATTTGTCAAGTCCCGCGCCGGTGCGGATAGTCCGAAGGGAGACGCACAAGGGAGGAACCCAGTGGACGAGAGATACGACGTGGTCGTCGTCGGCGGCGGCGCGGCCGGCCTGAGCGGCGCGGTCGCGCTGTCGCGGGCGCGCCGTTCGGTGCTGGTCATCGACGCCGGCGAGCCGCGGAACGCCCCGGCCGGGCACGTGCACAACTACCTGGCCCGCGAAGGCAGCACGCCGGCCGAGCTGCTGGCGGACGGTCGCGCGGAGGTCACAGGATACGGCGGCCAGGTCGTGAACGGGACCGTCACGACCGCTCGGCGGCGCGAGGACGGCGACTTCGACCTGGACCTGTCCGACGGCCGGTCGGTGCGCGCGCGTCGCCTCCTCGTGGCGACCGGCCTGGTCGACGAGCTGCCGGACCTGCCCGGTGTGGCCGAGCGGTGGGGCCGCGACGTGCTGCACTGCCCCTACTGCCACGGCTGGGAGGTGCGGGACCAGGCCGTCGGCGTGCTCGCGACCGGCCCGATGGCCGCGCACCAGGCGTCGCTGTGGCGGCAGTGGACGGCGGACGTCACGCTGTTCCTCCACACCGCACCGGAGCCCGACGAAGACCAGCTCACGCGGCTGTCCGCGCGCGGGGTGCGCGTCGTGCGGGGCGAGGTCGCCGCGCTGGAGGTGAGCGGGGACGCGCTCACCGGCGTCCGGCTGCGCTCGGGCCAGGTCGTCGCGCGGCAGGCGGTGGTGGTCGCGCCGCGGTTCACCGCGCGGGTGGGGGTGCTCGAGTCCCTCGGCCTCGCGACGGTGGTGCAGGAGATGGGCGGGCAGGTCATCGGCTCGGCCGTACCGTCGGACGCGAACGGCGCCACCACCGTCCCCGGGGTGTGGGTGGCGGGGAACGTGACGGACCTGAGGTCGCAGGTGGTCATCTCCGCGGGTGCCGGGCTGAACGCCGCCGCCGCGCTGAACCTGGACCTGGTGGACGAGGACGTGCGGCGGGCGGTGGACGCGATCGGCCCGTTCACCCCCGAAAACGAACGACGGATCAGCGAGCTGGTGGCCGGTCCGGAAAGGCACGGGGTCTGACGTGACGGAGCGGATGCCGGTCTTCGACCGGGAGTTCTGGGAGGAGCGGTACGGCTCGCAGCCGTCGATCTGGAGCGGGCGGCCCAACCCCCAACTGGTGGCCGAGGCGACGGACCTCTCGCCCGGCCGGGCGCTGGACGCGGGCTGCGGTGAGGGCAGCGACGTGCTGTGGCTCGCCGCCGCCGGCTGGCGAGTGACGGGCGTCGACTTCTCGGCCACGGCGCTGGCGCGCGGAGCGGAACAGGCGAAATCGCTGGGTCTGGACGAGCGGATCTCCTGGGTGCAGGCCGATTTGACGCAATGGGCGCCCGAAGGCCGGTTCGACCTGGTGTCGGCCCAGTTCATGCACCACCCGGAGGCCGAGCGCACGGCGCTGTTCGAGCGGCTGGCGGCGGCGGTCGCCCCGGGCGGGACGCTGCTGATCGTCGGCCACCACCCGTCTGACCTGGAGACCGGCGCGCCCCGGCCGAAGGTTCCCGGCATGTTCTACCCGGCCGAGGAGATCGCCGAGATCCTCGACGACGGGTGGGACCGGGTGGTCACGGACGCGCGGCCCCGGACGGCCACCCTTCCGGACGGGAGCGAAGTGACCATTCACGACGCGGTGCTGGTGGCCCGCCGGCGGGCGTGACGGAGCCGGGCCGGGGGCGGGTGGGGTGTCCGGTGTGGTGTGGGGCGGGGCGCCTGGGCAGCGTCGCCGACGGACGGCGACCGGTTGAGGTGGGTCTCGTTCTGGTGTGAGGCGGAGCGCCCTGGCAGCGTCGCCGACGGACGGCGACCGGCTGGGGTGGGTCCGACGCGGGGTGGGCGGCCAGGGGTGACGGCTGGGCGGCGGGAAGCGCGGCGGGGCCAGCCCCGAGTTGTGGCCGATTTGCGGCGAGGGGTGGGGAGCCGGTGTTTGCGCAGGTCGTAGACGGATGGCTTGGGTCGCGGGGCGGTGGAGGACTGGGTGGAACCGATCGGTTCGGGGCTTCACCGGAAATCGGCTACGACTGGAACGCCCGGTGGGGGGCGGGCGCTTGGCGGGCCGGTTTTGCCGATCGTCGGCTAGATGGTCGGCGGTTGAGAGCGTCGAGAACGACGACGACGGCGAGCGAGTCGAGGGCGGCGAAGCGGCCGAAGGCGGAGAGGGAGTCAAGGGCGGCGAGTGTTATCGAAGGAAGGCGAAGCTACCGACGTTGCCAGCCGGGGCGGGTGGCGCGAGCGGGCGGGCGAGGGGCGAGTGGGGCGGGCGGCGCGAGAGGGAGAGCGGGCGGAGGTGCGAGAGAGACGGCGGTGCGAGAGGGCAGGTGGCGCCGGTTCGCCGCGAGAGGGCGGTGCGAGAGAGGGCGGAGCGAGAGGGCGGGCGGCGCGGAAGAGGGCGCAAGGAGCGAGTGGGCGGGTGGCGCCGCCGGGCGGGCCGGGCGGCGGCGCGTAGGCGATCTTCGGGGAAACGGCTAAGCTCCCGCGGTCGTTCGTGGTTGCGGGGATGGGGGCGGGATGCGCGGGATCGTCGTCGGGCTGGTCGTGGTGGTCGGGGTGGTGGCCGGTGGTGGGGTGGCCACGGCGGCGGAGGTGGTGTCCGTGGGCGGGGCCGTGGGGATTCCCGCTTCGTACTCGGCGGGGGAACTGGCCGGGGAGGGACTGCAGCGGGTTGTCGCCGCAGCGGTGCCTGCGGTGCCGGCCGGGAAGAACACCGCGTTGCGCGTGACGGTGCGGGTGGCGGGGAGCGCGCACCGGGACGTGACGTTCGCGCTGGCCGAGGTCGATCCGGCCATCGGTGGTCATCCGGCGGTGTTCCGGGACGGGCAGCGCGGGGTCGACCTGACCGTGCCGGGTGATCGGAACGGCAGCCGGACCGTGACTGACGTGCGGACGGTCACCGTCGTCGTGTCGGGGGCCGGGGCGTCGGATCGGGCCGTGCGGGTCACGCAGGGGCGGTGGGGCGTCACGCTGCCACCGGAGCTGATCGCCCACCTGCCGCGACGGACGGTGACGGCGAGGTTCGGCTCGGACGCCGGAGCGCAGACCCACACCGAGTCCGGGCCGCCGCTGGCCCTGGTGCTGCTGCTGGCCGGGGTGGTGCCGACGCCGGACAAGCCCGTGGTCGCCGTGGGGTCCGACGGGTACGGCGCCGCCGTGACGCTCGCCGAGGACTACGTCGGCGGGCGGCCACTGCTGCTGTCCACTGTGGAGGACGGGAAGCCGCTCGCGCTGCCGCGGCTGGTGCCGTTGGGTGATCTGAAGGGCGGGCGTTACGTCTCGGGGGTCACCGCGCTCGCGGTCGGCTGAATCGACCGGGGGCCGGTCCGCGACCGGCTGAGCGGCCCCGGCGCGCGCGATCGGCGGAGTCGGGCCGGGGTGGCGGCGAGTGCGATCGGCACCGGCGTGGACGGCTGTCGTCCGGCCGTGGCCGCGAACCGCAGGCGGCCCGGGCACGCGGACCGTGGGCGGCTCGGGCAGGCGGACTGCAGGTAGCCCGGTCAGGCGAACCGCGGGCGGCCCTGGCACGCGGACCGTGGGCGGACCGGGCAGGCGGACCGCGGGTAGCCCGGTCAGGCGAACCGCAGGCGGACCGGGCACGCGGACCGTGGGCGGACCGGGCAGGCGGACCGCGGGTAGCCCGGTCAGGCGAACCGCGGGCGGACCGGGCCAGCGACCGAAGGCCGGACCCCAGGCGAAAAGCACCGGAGTCACCGAAAGCACCGAAAGCACCAGAGGCCCCGGCCCGGCGAAGGCGGCGAAAATCCGCCCTTCCCGCTGATCGGGACCCGGGGCAGCCGAATGGGCTATGGCCGGAAACCGTCATTGGTCTATACCATTTGGTCAAGGTTTCCCGCTCTCCAGGTCCCCGCTGTGGAGGTCTCACCGATGCGACTCCCCTCTCCCCGCAAAACCGCCCTCGCCTTCGGCGGGCTGGTGGCCGTGGCCGCCGGGCTGGCGGCGCCCGCCGCGTCCGCCGGTGCCGCGCCCGCTGCCTCGTCCGTGACCCTCGCGCCCTACGTCGACATGGGGGCCTGGCCGACGCCCGTGCTGTCCACCATGTCCGCCGGCGGCGGATCGAAGAGCTTCACCCTCGGTTTCGTCACCTCCGCCGGGTGCAAGGCCAGCTGGTTCAACGCCTACGACCCGCGCGCGGCCTGGCAGGCCGACGAGATCGGCAAGATCCGGGCGAACGGCGGTGACGTGAAGGTGTCGTTCGGCGGCGCGTCCGGGATCGAGCTGGCCCAGGCCTGCACCAGCGTCCCTTCGCTGGTCACCGAGTACGACGCGGTGGTCAAGGCCTACAACCTCAAGTACATCGACCTGGACATCGAGGGCGCCGCCGTGGCCGATCCGGCGACGATCCAGCGGCGGTCCCAGGCGCTGAAGATCGTGCAGGCCGACAATCCCGGGCTGAAGATCTCGCTCACCCTGCCCGTGCTGCCGAACGGGCTCACCTCGGACGGGCTCAACGTGGTCGGCGCGGCCAAGTCCGCGGGCGTCGACGTGGACCTGGTCAACGTGATGGCCATGGACTACTACCAGGGCGCCGGCGACCAGGGCGCGAAGGCCATTTCCGCCGCCAAGGCCACACAGGCCCAGGTCAAGTCCATCTTCGGGCTGTCGGACGCGGACGCCTGGAAGAAGGTCGGCGTCACCCCGATGATCGGCGTCAACGACTCGCAGAACGAGGTCTTCTACCAGAAGGACGCCACCGCGCTGGTCGGCTTCGCGAAGACCGTGCACCTCGGCCTGCTGTCGTTCTGGGAGTCCGGTCGCGACGCCGCCGCGTGCACCGGCGCGCTCTACAAGTGCACCAACATCCCGCAGCAGCCCTACGAGTTCGCGAAGATCTTCTCCGGTTACCGCGGCTGAACCCCCGGTCCCGGACGTCCACAGTGGAGGTCCGGGACCGCGCCGGGTTCAGGGCAGGTAGTACATCGGGTTCGGCAGCTTGACCGGCTTGTCGGCGTAACCGCCTTCGAGGTCGCTGAACTGGTCCCCGAGGTTCAGCACGATGTGCGCGCCCGTGGCCTGGATGTGCGCGCGGGTACCGGACTTGTACTGCACGGTGTTGCAGGTCAGCCCGCACGGCAGGTAGGCCGGAGCGGTGCCGGCCGGCTTGAAGTACGCGCCGGCCGGGGCCGGGTAGCCCTCGTTCGCCAGGTTCTTCAGCGACTGCGGCCCCTGCGGCGTGCTGCGCCCGGTCAGGAAGTAGACCCCGACCCCGCGCTGCGCCGCCCAGTTCGCCAGCTCCAGCACCGGCTTGTTGGCCACGAAGGTCCCGTTGTCGATCGCCTGCTGCTGCTTGACCGGGTCGAAGCCGAAGTCGTTGTCGGCCTCCCAGCCGTAGGTGACTTCGGAGGTGTCGTCGACGTCGAGCACGATCGCCGGGTTCTTCACCGTGCCGAGCTTCTGCGTCAGGTAGCGCTTGGCGTCCGCGAGCACCCGCTTGGTGTCGGTGACGAAGCGGCTGCTGTCGGAGTAGTGGTGCTTGCCCGAGGCGTCGAGGTAGTCGCCGTAGTAGGCCTTGACGTCGTTCTTCACCTGGCCGATGTTGGCCGGCTCCCGGCCGTGGGCGGCGGTGACGGCGTCCGAGCCGGCCAGCGCGGTGGCACCGCCCGCCACGGTGGCACCGATGGCCGCGGCGGCGGCGAGCTTGACGAGACCAGGGAAACGGGACACGGCGACCCCTCGGTTAGGTATCAGGCGAACCTGGCGAACCTACGCTGCCGCCGCCGCCGATTCCACCCTCTGAAGGAATGCGCTCGGCCCGGCAGACGAACGCGAACGGCGAGCGGCCGATCCGGGTGAGCACCACAGTGGACTCTGCGTGACCGCGTGGTTTCAGCCGGCGACGCAACGCGTCCGGATCCACGTCGAGCCCGCGCACCAGGATCTCCAACCGGCCCACCTCGAGTCGCCGGAGGGTGGAGCGCAGGGCCTTTTCGGTGAACGGGCCGTGCTCCAGCACCCGGAAGGCCCGGCCGGGCGGCGGGGTGTCCCCGGTCAGGTAGGCGATGCGCTCGTCGAGCTGCCACAGCCCGTGGCGCGCCGCGTAGTGCCGCACCAGCCCGGCCCGGACGACGGCGCCGTCCGGGTCGACGATCCACTCCCCCGGCTCCCGGGCGGGGATCTCGTCCGGCTCCGCGTCGGTCAGCGTCCACCGCGCACCGTCCGAACGCAGCACGGTGGCCCGCCGCGAGACCCCTTCGGACAGCCCGCGCCAGAGGCACGCCTCCCGGACCGCTCCGTCCAGGGAGACCAGTTCGACCTCTTCGGCCCACGGCACGATCGAAAAGTCCAGGCCCGGTGCGCACTTGATCGACAGCGGACGTCCGGGGTAGGCGTCCACCAGCCCGTCGAGCGGGGGGCGGAAGTCGGCGGGCTTCCAGGTGCGGCGGCCGGCCGCATCGCGCCGGGCCGGGTCCGCGACCACCACGGCCCCGCGGCTGACCGGCGCGAGCGCGTCGGCCCGCACGATCCCGGGCGCGACCCCGGCGGCGGAAGCGTTGTGCCGCGCCATCTCCAGCCGGACGGCGTCCACATCGGACCCGAGCGTGCGGTGCGCCACCCGGGCCAGCTCCACCAGGTCCGCGCCGACCGAGCAGGTGACGTCGTGCACGTCCCGGCCGGCCAGTCTCGACGCCCGGTGCCGGGCCACCGGCGTCGCGCTCGCCTGCTGGAGCGCGTCTCCGGTAAGCAGCCATTCGTCCGCGTCCGCCAGCTTCGCCGCCGATTTCCGGCGCAGCACCACGGTTTCCAGCACCGCGGCGGCGCGGAGCTCGCCCACCGAGCGCCGCACGGCGCCGACGTCGGCGATCCGGGTGGCGTCGGTCAGCGGCAGCGTGGACGCCGCGAGCAACGCCGCCCGTCCCGCGCCGGAGCGCAGGAAGGCGACGTCCTCGGACGAGAAACCGTAGGCCAATTCAGGACGGCCGCTTGGTCCCGGTGATCATCACGTTGTAGAACAGCTCGCGCGGCAGCACCTTCGAGAGCACGTTCTTGTCCAAAGCGGACAGCCGCAGCCACAGGTGGTAGGCGAACAGGCGCCAGCGCACGGTCAGCTTCTCCGGCGGCACGGCCGCCTCGAACGTCCGGATCGGCCAGCCCGCGAGCGCGGCCGAGAACTCCTCGGTGACCGCGCGCACGTCCTGAGCCCCGGCGCCGCGCGCCATCGACTCCAGCTCCGACGGGTCGAAGGTGTGGATGTCCACCACGGCCTCGAGCGCGGCGGCGCGCGAGGACTCGTCCAGCTCCTCCTGCGGGCGCCGCCAGCCGTTCAGCGCCGGCAGCCTGGTCACGCGGGTGGTCAGGAACCAGGTGAGCTGGCCGAGCTTGCGGGCGTAGAGGTCGCCCACCTTGGTCGGCTCACCCGCGAAGACGAACCGGCCGCCGGGCTTGAGCACCCGCAGCACCTCGGCGAACGCCGCGCGCACGTCCGGGATGTGGTGCAGCACCGCGTGCCCGACCACGAGGTCGAACGTGTCGTCCTCGTACGGGATGCGCTCGGCGTCGGCGACCCGGCCGTCGACGTCGAGGCCGAGGCGCTCGGCGTTGCGCAGCGCGACCTGCACCATGCCGGGCGAGAGGTCGGTGACCGAGCCCTTCTTGGCGACGCCGCCCTGCATCAGGTTCAGCAGGAAGAAGCCGGTGCCGCTGCCCAGCTCCATGGCGTGGCGGTAGGGCTGGCCGTCTTCGCCCGCAACGGCGTCGAACACGTCGGTGGCGTAGGAGATGCAGCGCTCGTCGTAGGAGATCGACCACTTCTCGTCGTAGGTCCCGGCTTCCCAGTCGTGGTACAGGACGTTCGCGAGCTTCGGATCGCCGTAGGCCGCCTGGACCTCTTCGGCGGTGGCGTGCGGGTTCGGAACCGGGTCCGTCACGCTGGTCACTTCCCCTCGAAGGTGGCCTGGCCAGGCCCGTTTTCGATGAACGACTTCATGCCGTTGCGCTGGTCTTCGGTCGCCCAGAGGGCGGTGAAAAGCTGGGTCTCGATCTTCAGGCCGGTGGCCAGGTCGACGTCGAGGCCCGAGTCGATCGCGGTCTTCGCGGCCCGCAGGGCCACTGCGGGCCCCTCGGCGAACTGCGCGGCCCACCGGTGCGCGGCGGCGTAGACGTCGTCCGGGGCCACCACCTCGTCGAGGATGCCCAGCGCCAGCGCCTCCTCGGCCTTCACGAACCGGCCGGTGAAGATCAGGTCCTTGGCCTTGCCCGGACCGATCAGCCGGGTCAGCCGCTGCGTGCCGCCCGCGCCGGGGATGATGCCGAGCTGGATCTCCGGCTGGCCGACCTTGACGTTGTCGCCCGCCACCCGCCGGTCCGCGGTCAGCGCCAGCTCCAGGCCGCCGCCGAGGGCGTAACCGGTGATGGCCGCGACGACCGGCTTCGGGATGTTCGCGATGCGCGCGAGCGAAGCGGTCAGCTCGGCGCCGAACTTGGCGATCTCCGGGTACGTGCGGTCGGCCATCTCCTTGATGTCCGCTCCGCCGGCGAAGGTCTTCTCGCCGCCGTACAGGATCACGGCGCGGACGTCGTCGCGGTCCGAAGCCTCGCGCGCCGCCTCGGCGAGCTCGGCCTGCACCTGGTTGTTCAGCGCGTTGACCGGCGGCCGGTCGAGCCGGATCGTGCCGACCCCGCCCTCGACCTCCAGGCTTACGAACTCTGCCACGCGACTTCCTCCTCGATGACGGACGGCCAGCAGGCTACCGGCCGGTAGGGACCAACCTACCGACGCCGGGCGAAGAACCGCTCGCCCGAGCGCTGCAGGACCAGGTCCTGGTCGAACGTCTTCGACAGGTTCTCGCTGGTGATCACGTCGTCCACCAGCCCGGCGACCACCGCGCGCCCGCCGGAGAGCAGCAGCGCGTGGGTGAAGCCCGGCGGGATCTCCTCCACGTGGTGGGTGACCAGCACCATGGCCGGCGCGTCCGGGTCCAGCGCGAGGTGCGACAGCCGCGCGACCAGGTCCTCACGGCCGCCCAGGTCCAGCCCGGCGGCCGGCTCGTCGAGCAGCAGCAGCTCGGGGTCGGTCATCAGCGAGCGCGCGATCAGCACGCGCTTGCGCTCGCCCTCGGACAAGGTGCCGAAGGTGCGCTCGGCCAGGTGCTCGATGCCGAGCGTGCCCAGCAGCTCGGCGGCGCGGCCGATGTCCATCGCGTCGTAGGCCTCGCGCCAGCGGCCCATCACCGCGTAGCCGGCGCTCACCACCACGTCGCGCACCAGCTCGTCCCCCGGGATGCGCTGGGCGATGGCGGCGGAGGTGAAGCCGATGCGCGGGCGCAGGTCGAAGACGTTGACCCGGCCGATGCGGTCGCCGAGCAGGTCCACGGTGCCGGCGGTCGGGTGCAGTTCGGCGGCGGCCAGCCGCAGGAGGGTGGTCTTGCCGGCGCCGTTCGGGCCGAGCACGACCCACCGCTCGTCCAGCTCGACACTCCAGTCGAGGCCGGCGAGGAGGTCGTTCCCGCTCCGTCGGACGCCGACACCGGCCATCCGCACCACGAGGTCGTCAAGGTCGCTGGGCAGGGTCGGCTCGCTCACGAACCCCATTGTGGCCGCCCTCGCGCCCGCGCCCGCACCCGCCCGGCTTTGTTCGCCCCGCGGACGTCCAGCCGATGGGACGCGAACCCGGCGGACCGCCGGATCGTGGCAGGATCGGGGCATGTCCAGGCCCGCGCCCACCGCCGTCCCCGTCACCCGGGGATCGTTCTGGCGCCGCCGGGCGATCGATCTGCTCCTCGTGGCCTCCGCCGGGTGTAGGCCCGCGCGGCCCGCCCGCTGAACGCCGGGGACGACCGAGGTCCTCGCGGGCCGCGCTGAAGTCACCCCAGCCGTCACTTCCGATCGAGGAGCACCCGCGTTGACCGTGTCCATCACGTCGATCACCCGTCCCGACTTCGAGATCCACCCCCACCTGACCGATCCCCTGCTGCCGTCGCTGCTGCACCCGTCGCGGCTGCTGTGGACGCCGCGCGAGCTGGCCGAGCTGACCCGGACCGTCGCCACCGAGCTGACCGGCGGACTGCGCGGGCTGCTGCGCTTCGACGAGGACCGCCGCTGGTGGGCCCGCCTCGCGCTGACCGACGGCGTCGAGCTGTGGCTGCTGTCGTGGCTGCCCGGCCAGCAGACGAAACCGCACGACCACGGCGGCGCCTCCGGCTCGTTCACCGTGCTGCAGGGCGAGATCGGCGAGGAGTACCGCTACCCCGGCGGCCCGGTCCGCCGCCGCACCCACTCCGCGGGCGAGGGCATCGGCTTCGGCGCCGGACGCGCGCACCAGGTCACCGGCATCGGCGACGCCCCGGCGGCCAGCGTCCACGCCTACTCCCCGCCCCTGGTGGCGACGCGGGACTACCGGAGCCTCGCGGACGTGCCCGCGGAGATCCCGCCGCTCCCGGCCATACTCGGACGGTGAGCGCGATCGACGAACTCCTGGCCGGCGCCCGGTCCACCCTGGACCGGGCGGACCCGCTCCGCGCCCAGCGGCTGCAGTCCGGCGGCGCGCTGGTCGTGGACATCCGGCCGCACGCGAACCGCCTGGCCGAGGGCGAGATCCCCGGCTCGGTGGTGGTCGAGCGGATCCACCTGGAGTGGCGGCTGGCCCCGGACAGCGAGTGGAAACTGCCGGGGGTGACCCCGGAGACGGTCGCGATCGTGGTGTGCAACGAGGGCTACTCGTCCAGCCTGGCCGCCGCCGACCTGCAACGCCTCGGCCTGCCCGGGGCGACCGACCTGGCCGGTGGCTTCCGCGCCTGGGCCGCGGCCGGGCTGCCGGTGGTGCCGGGGGGTTCGCCGGCGGTGCCCTGAGGCTCGGCCGGGGGACGCCTGATCCGGGCCGGGCCGGGCCCGGCCGGGCCGGTCGGGAGGCGGGCTCAGGCCAGCACCACGCGCGCCAGCTCCGCCGGGCTGGCCAGCAGCTCGTGTTTCGGCAGCACCCGCACGGTGTAGCCGACCGAGCCCGCGCGCGGCAACGTCAGAGACGCGGTGAACGCGCCGATGCCGTCTTCCCGCATCGGGACCGTGACGGCCTCGGTGAGCTCGTCGGCGTCGCCGACCTGGCCGACCACTGCCTGGACGTCCACTTCGGACGCGTCCAGACCGGCCAGGTCGATCCGGGCGCGCACGGTGACCTCGGTGCCGACCACCAGCCGCTCGGCGTGCTCGTGGCGCAGCTCCGAATCGAAGATCCGCACCCGCGGCCAGGCGACCTCGAGCTTGGTGCGGTAGTCGGCCAGCGACAGAGCGCCGCGGTAACCGTCGCCGGTCGCCGCGGCGACCATGCGGGCCGCGGGCAGGTAGCCGGAATCCACGTACTCTCGCACCATCCGCGACGCCTGCACGCGCGGTCCCAGCGTCTCCAGCGTGTGCCACACCATCGCCAGCCAGCCGGACGGCACGCCCGCGGCGTCGTTGTCGTAGTACAGCGGGGCGATCTGCTGGCCCAGCAGGTCGTACAGCGCGGCGGCCTCGAGGTCGTCGCGGCGCAGCGGGTCGGTGACCCCGTCGGCGGTCGGGATGGCCCAGCCGTTGCTGCCGTCGTAGGACTCCTCCCACCAGCCGTCGCGGATGGACAGGTTCAGCCCGCCGTTGAGCGCCGACTTCATGCCCGAGGTGCCGCACGCCTCCAGCGGCCGCACGGGGTTGTTCAGCCACACGTCGCAGCCGCGGTAGAGGTAGCGGGCCATGGACATGTCGTAGTCCGGCAGGAAGACGATCCGGTGCCGCACGGCCGGATCGTCGACGAACCGGACGATCTGCTGGATCAGCTGCTTGCCGTTCTCGTCGGCCGGGTGCGACTTGCCGCCGATCACGATCTGGATGGGCCGCCGCTCGTCGAGCAGCAGCGCGCGCAGCCGGTCCGGGTCGCGCAGCATCAGGGTCAGCCGCTTGTACGTCGGCACGCGGCGGGCGAAGCCGACGGTCAGCACGTCCGGGTCGAAGACCCCTTCGGTCCAGCCCAGCTCCAGCGCCGACGCCCCGCGCTGCACCCAAGCCGCGCGCACGCGTCGGCGGACCTCGGCCACCAGCTTCTCCCGCAGCTCGCGGCGCAGGGCCCACAGCTGCTCGTCGGTGACGCCGTCGCGCAACGAGCTGCCCGGCGTCCGGCCCTCGTGGCCGAACTCGTCGTGGTTGCCGCCCAGCAGGGCGCTCAGCTCGCGCGCGACCCAGGTCGGCCCGTGCACGCCGTTGGTGATGGACGAGACCGGCACCTCGTCCTCGTCGAACCCGGGCCACAGCCGGGAGAACATCCGGCGGGTGACGCGGCCGTGCAGCTGTGAGACGCCGTTCGCGCGCTGGGCCAGCCGCAAACCCATGTGCGCCATGTTGAACAGGCCCGGGTTGTCCTCGGCGCCCAGCGCCAGCACGCGCCGCGGGTCGACGGCCGGGACCAGGCGGCCGTCGGTGAAGTAGCGCTGCACCAGGTCCACCGGGAAGCGGTCGATGCCCGCGCTGACCGGGGTGTGCGTGGTGAACACCGTGCCCGCGCGCACGGCGGGCAGCGCCTCGTCGAAGGCCAGCCCCTCGGACTGGATGATCTCGCGCGCCCGCTCCAGGCCGAAGAAACCGGCGTGGCCCTCGTTGGTGTGGAAGACCAGCGGCTGCGGGTGTCCGGTGAGCTCGCAGAACTTCCGGACCGCGCGGAAGCCGCCGATGCCGGCCAGCAGCTCCTGGCGGATGCGGTGGTCGGCGTCGCCGCCGTAGAGCCGGTCGGTGACCGGGCGCAGGTCCTCGTCGTTGGCCTCGATGTCGGAGTCGAGCAGCAGCAGCGGGATCCGGCCGACGCGGGCGCGCCAGATCTGCGCGCGCAGCTCGCGCCCGCCGGGCATGGCGACCCCGACCAGCACCGGATCGCCGCCTTCGGTGACCAGCTCCAGCGGGAACGCGTTCGGGTCGATCACCGGGTAGTGCTCGACCTGCCAGCCGTCGAGCGACAGGGCCTGGCGGAAGTAGCCGGACCGGTACAGCAGCCCGGCGCCGATCATCGGCACCCCGAGGTCGGACGCCGCCTTGAGGTGGTCACCGGCCAGCACCCCGAGCCCGCCGGAGTAGTTCGGCAGCGCCTCCGTGACGCCGAACTCCATCGAGAAGTACGCGACGGCGCCGGGCAGTCCCTCGTCGTCGCGCCGCTGGTACCAGCGCGGCTCGGTGAGGTAGCGCTCCAGATCGGCGGCGGCCTCCTGGGTGCGGCGCAGGAAGTCCTCGTCGACGGCCAGCTCGGACAGCCGCTCCGGCGGCAGCGCGGTGAGCATCCGCAGCGGATCGCGGATGGCGTTGAACAGCTCCGCGTCCATCGACGCGAACAGGTCGCGGGTCGGCGGATGCCAGGTCCAGCGAAGATTGGTGGCCAGCGCCCCGAGCCCGGCGAGCGACTCGGGCAGGCTGGCGCGAACGGTGAACCGGCGGACTGCACGCATGAGCAGCGACCATATCGGGCCGCGGCGACGGGCGCGCGGACCTGTGACCGCAGCGGGGGGTCGGGCCGGAGGTGGGCGGCTTCGCCGGTGGCGGGCGGTGGCGAGTCGACGGTGATCAGCGAGCGCGGCGGGCAGGGGCTGCGGACCGGAGCGGCGGGCGGAATCGGCATCGGCATCGGCATCGGCATCGGGGAGGCCGCAGCACTGGTGGCCTCACGGCCAGTCGGTTCGCGGTGGTTCGCCCGAGTCGGCCCCGCCACCGGCCGGTTCCTGGCCGCCCACGCCGCTCGGCCACGCGGACTGGCGATGTCCGGCCACCCGCGCCACCCGTGTCGTCTCGGCGGGCACCCACACCGTGCGGACCCGGGTCGGCCAGGCGGGTCCCAGGCCCCACTTGCTTCACCGGTAGTGGTTCGAATCGGGGATAACGCGCGCAGCCGGCGTAACCGCTTAGTAGGGTCCTGCCTGGCCGTTGCCGACCCGGCTCCGGTGGGCCGAAGAGCGGAGCTGGTGAAGATGAGCCGAGGGGGAGGCCGGGCGCTGGTGGCGCTCGCGCTGGTGGCGGCGCTCGGGGTGGCCGGGTGTGGGGACGGGGGGCCGGCCGGGCCCGTCGCGGCCGGGGCGGGGAACGTGGCGGGGCTGCCGGTGACGCACTTCGACAGCGGGCTCAAGCCGGGCGCGCACTCGCCCGGGCTGGAGGTCAAGAACGCCGACGGAGGCCAGGACGACCAGCTCGCCACCGCGGCGATCGCCGACGTGGAGACCTACTGGGGGTCTGCGTTGCCGACGGAGTTCGGCGGTCTGGGGTTCAAGCCCGTCACCTCGCTGCTGTCCTACGACTCGAACTCCGACTCCGAAGAAACCGCCTGCGGCAGCGTCAAGAAGCTGGTGAACGCCTTCTACTGCGCGGGTGACGATTCGGTGGCCTGGGACCGCGGGGTGCTGCTGCCCATGCTGCGCCGGCGCTTCGGGCCGATGTCGGTGGTCACCGTGCTGGCGCACGAGTTCGGCCACGCGATCCAGTACCGGCTGGGCAGCAGGGCGGGGCTTGACCGCAGCACCCCGACCGTGGTGAAGGAGCAGCAGGCCGACTGCTTCGCCGGCAGCTACTTCCGCTGGGTGGCCGAGGGGAAGAGCAAGTACTACCAGGTGTCCACCGCCGAGGGGCTGGACCAGGTCATGGCCGCGATGTTCTTCATCCGCGACCAGGCGGGCACCAGTGCCACCGACCGGCAGGCGCACGGGACCGCGTTCGACCGCACTTTCGCGTTCCAGTCCGGGTTCGAGAAGGGCCCGCCCGAGTGCGCCGGGATGAACCCGCAGAACGTGCGGGCCCGGCTCACCGAGCGGCCGTTCGACCAGGCCGACCGCGGCCGGGGGGACGCGAAGCTCGACGACAGCGCGCTGAAGCTGCTCAAGGGCAGCCTCGACGAGGCGTTCAAGGGCGCCGGGGTGGTCGGGCCGGCGATCGTGGCGGGCCGTGGCCGCTGCGCGGGCGGGCCGAGCACGCCGCCCGCTTCGTACTGCCCGGCCGACAACACCGTGAACATCGACCTCGACCGGCTCGCGCGGCTGGCCCAGCCGTCCGACCCGGAGGCCGAGCAGTCCGGAAAGGACAGTGACGGCCTCGGTGATTTCGCGGCTTTCACGGAGGTGGCCTCGCGGTACGCGCTCGGCGTGCAGAAGGGGGTGGGCGCCTCGCTGGACGACCCGAACGCCGGGCTGCGGACCTCGTGCCTGGTCGGGGCGTGGGCCGCGTTCACCAACCGGCCCGGCGAGCTGCGGCTTTCGGCGGGTGACCTGGACGAGGGCATCGCGGACCTGCTCCGCCCGGACGGGCTGGTCTCCGCCGACGTCAACGGCCGCCGCGCGGACAGCGGTTTCGACCGCGTCGAGTCGCTGCGGCGCGGGTACCTGGAAGGGTCCTCGGTCTGCTCGAAGCAGTACGGCTGAGGTCTAGGGCCTGTCCTCGACAGCGGGTGCGGTGATCTGTTGTGGTCTTCGGTTGTGGGGTGTAGGCGTGAGCTGACTGATGAACTCGACCGTGAGGTCTCGGTCGACTCCAGCATCGTCCGCGCCCATGCTCACCCGGATCATGGCCGGAATCAAATTCCATCGACCGGGCCGCGGACGCCCACCCGCCTACGACCGCACCCTCCTCGGACTTCGAGGACACGCTGCTCCTCTGACTTCGAGGACAGGCCCTAGGGCGTGTCCTTAAAGCTGGTGTGCGTGATCTGCTGTGATCTTCGGTTGTGGTGCGCAGGCATGAGCTGACTGATGAGCAGTGGCAGGTGATCGAGCCGCTGTTGCCGGTGTCGGGGGTGAGGGGTCGCCCGCGGGTGGATGACCGGTGGGTGATCAACGGGATGCTGTGCAAGGCCAAGACCGGGGTGGCGTGGCGGGATCTGCCGGAACGGTATGGGCCGTGGAAGACGGTCTGCACCCGGTTCTGGCGTTGGTCTCGCTCGGGCACCCTGTCCGCTCTGGTGGCGCAGGTGCGGGTGATCGCCGAGGCGATCAACGACCTCGACCGCGAGGTCTCGGTGGATTCCAGCATCGTGCGGGCGCATCAGCACCCCGCCGGCGGGGGCCGGACGACGGCATCCCCCACAGGGGGAAGCCGGCGTCGGCTGCGAGCACAGCGAGCCAGATGATCATGCCATCGGCCGCTCCCGGGGCGGAGCCACCACCACGATCAACCTGGCCTGCGATGGTCATGGGCGGCCTCTGCCGGTGGTTTTGACCGGCGGCAACGTCAACGACTGCACGATGTTCACCCAGGTCATGGCGGGTATCGAGTTCCGTCGGCCGGGGCCAGGCCGTCCAGCGATCCGGCCGCGCCGGGTGCTGGCGGACAAGGGCTACTCCAGCCGCGCCATCCGCTCCTACCTGTGCCGACGGCACATCCCGGCGACGATTCCCGAACGCCGGGACCAGCAAGCCAATCGGGTACGCCGTGGCCGGGCCGGTGGCCGCCCACCGGCCTTCGACCGGGGCGCCTACCGGCGGCGCACCATCGTGGAACGGTGCTTCAACCGCCTTAAACAATTCCGCGCCATCGCCACCCGCTCCGACAAGACAGCCATCTCCTACCGAGGTCTCATCGACCTGGCCACCCTGCTCCTCGGACTTCGAGGACACGCCCTAGCGGTCCCCGCGCAGGTAGCGGGTGATCATGGCGGCCAGCTCGCGCTCGAAGGTTTCGACCGGGGCGTCGCGGGGGGCGGCCATGAACTTGTGCGTGTTCATCTCCACCGTGAACAGCACCAGCTCCGCGGCGACGTCGGGGGCGCCGACGTGGATGTCCGGGTGCCGGACGATGACGTCGCGGATCTGGGCGGTGCGCTGCTTTCCGTGGCGTTCGACCGTGTCGAGCAGCTCCTGGGACAACGGCGCCTCCTCGATCATCACGCGCAGCAGCTGGGGGTCGTCGCTGTGGTTGTCGAGGGCGTCGCGGATGAGTGCGCGGACCGTCGCCTCCAGCGTGCCCGGCGCGAGGTCGAGTTCCCCGGCCTCGGTCCAGGTGCCGCGGTCGATGTGCTGGATCAGGAGCGCGGCGAGGATGGCGTCCTTGTTCGGGAAGTACTGGTACAGCGAGCCGATGGAGACCCGGGCGCGCTCGGCGATGCGGTTGGTGGTGCCGGCGGCGTAGCCGTGCTCGGCGAAAACGTGAGCAGCCGCGGCGAGGATGCGCTCGCGGGTGAGCTCGGCCCGCACCTGTCGAGGCCGCCGACGTGGCTCCAGACGACGTTCGGCCGAGGGCATCGCGGGTCCTTTCCCGGGGGAACAAAAGCGAGTAGCCAGTAACTGAGCTAATGCTCATAATATTGCTATGAGCTGCGAAAACGCAAACCCTGGCCGGGCGTCGTGATCCCGAAGGTCCAGCGGCCGGCCACTCGCAAGATGATCACGCTGCGAGTCCGCCGCATCGAGGGGCTGTCGCCGGGCTTCACGAGCGTCACCCTCGGCGGGCCGGGTCTGCGGGACCTGGTCGTGGCCGGTGGGGACCAGGCGGTCCGGCTGTTCTTCCCCCGGGAAGGCCAGGCCGCGCTGCGGATGCCGACCGCGTCCAGCGAGGCGTGGATGGCCCAGGTGATGCTGATGCCCAAATCGGCCCGCCCGAGGGTGCGGAACCTGACCATCCGCCGGGCCCGGCCCGGCGAGGACGAAGTGGACATCGAGTTCGCCCGCCACGGCGACTCCCCCCTGTCCTCGTGGCTGCGCCGGGTGCGCCCCGGGGACCCGGCCGGCCTCTTCGACCTGGGCACCACCTACCGGGCTCCGGAGCCCTCGCGGCCGCAACTGCTCGTCGGGGACGAGACCGCGCTGCCGGCCGTGCTGGCCATCCTCGACCAGGCGCCGTCTTCGCTCACCGCCGAGGTTCACCTGGAAGTGCCGACCCGCGCGGACGTGCGTGACGTGGTGGTGCCGCCCGGGGTGCGGATCCACTGGGTCACTCGCGAAGACGCGCCGGGCCGGCGGCCGGGAACCGTGGTGCTGGAAGCGGTCCGCCGCGCGGAGCTGCCGCCCGGCCGGCTCCACGCGTGGGTCGCGGGCGAGTCCCGGCTCGCCACGTCGGTGCGGCGGCACCTGGTCGGCGACCGCGGTGTGCCGAAGGCCGACATCTCGTTCGCCGGCTACTGGCGGCACGGCTGGTCCACACCGGACTGAGGGAGGAAACCGATGCGACTGCCCACCAGTCACCGCCTGACCACGGTCGACGAGGTCGAAACGGTCATCGGGCGGCCACCGTCGATGGTCATGCTGAAGCAGATCGGCGCGCTCGACGAGGGTTGCCGGAAGATCCTCGAGCACTGCCCGCTCGCGGGCTTCGGCTATCGCGACGCAGCGGGCGCCAGCCACACCACGTTCCTCGGCGGCCGTCCGGGGTTCGTGCGGGTCCACTCGCCGACGCGGATCTCGTTCGCCCTGCCCGGCGGCGAGGCGCACGGTCCGGTGTCGTTCGTCCTCCTGCTGCCGGGGGTCGGGGAGACGCTGCGGGTCAACGGTTCCGTGGCCAAGCGCAAGGGGGCCGAGACCTTTGTGGACATCGAAGAGGCGTACGTGCACTGCGCGCAGGCCGTGATCCGGTCACGGCTGTGGCAGCCGCCCGCGCCGCCCGCGCCCGCGCCCCGGGTCGAGGGCCCGCTGGGCGGACCCGGGGTCGCCGAATTCCTCGCCGCCGCCCCGTTCCTCGTCCTGTCCACCTGGGACCGGTCCGGCGGGAGCGACACCAGCCCGCGCGGGGACCAGCAGGCCGTGGCGCGGATCCTCGACGACCGGACCCTGGTCATCCCCGACCGCCGGGGCAACAAGCGCGCGGACAGCCTGCACAACCTGCTCCAGGACGACCGGCTCTCGTTCGCCGCCCTGGTCCCGGGCCGCACCGGGGTGCTGCACGTCCGCGGCCGCGGCTCGATCACCGACGACGCGGCGCTGCTGGAGACCATGGCGTTGCGCGGGACTCCCCCGCACGCCGCGCTGCTCATCGACGTCGAGCACGCCGAAGTGACTTCCAGCGCCGCCGTGGCGCGCTCCCGCGTGTGGACCGCGCACCTCGAACGCGGCGCGGTGCCGGACCTGATGGCGCTGGCCGGGGACCACCTCGCGGCGAACACGGCGTCGAGCGGTCCGCTCGCCCGCGTTCTCAAGCTCGTCGTGGGGATTCCCGGGATCGGCCGGGTGGTGCGGCTGGTGATGAACCGCGCGTACCGGTCCGGGCTGCGGAAGGAGGGCTACGAGGACATCGAGGTCGGGTCCCCGCGTCCCGGGGCGGCCGCGCCGGACCCGGGGCGGGAGGTGCGGATCGCCGAGGTGCGCCGGGAGACACCCAGCGCGGTCACCCTCGTGCTGGAGGACACCGAGCGCGCGCGCCCGTTCGACTTCCGGCCCGGGCAGTTCTTCACCCTGGTCACCGACATCGACGGAAACCCGGTGCGGCGGGCGTACTCCGCTTCGTCGGCGCCGGGGGCCCCGCGGCTGGAAATCACGGTCAAGCAGGTCGAGGGCGGCCGGTTCTCCACCCACGTCCACCGGGTCCTGCGGGCCGGGGACCGGCTGTCGGTGCGCGGGCCTTCGGGGGCGTTCCACCCCGACCCGGCGACGGCGCACGAGCTGGTCCTGATCGCCGCCGGCAGCGGGATCACCCCGGTGATGAGCATGATCCGCTCGCTCGCGGGGACTCGCCGGATCTCGTTGCTGTACACCAATCGCAGCGCCGACGAGGTGATCTTCGCCGACGAGCTCCGCCGGCTGGGCCAGGAAGACCGGCTCTCGGTCAGCCACGTCCTGACTCGGGACCGAGGCCGGCTCGACGCCGCGGGCGTGCGCGGCTGGCTCGACGAGGTGCGGCCGGCGAAGGACGCGCGGTACTACGTCTGCGGGCCCGAAGCGCTGAGGGACACCGTGCTGGAGGTCCTGGGCGGGCGGGGTGTGCCGGGCGACCACGTGCACCACGAGCGTTACACCAGCGGGGCGGAAACGACCCTCGGAACCACCGAGCCGCAGGAAATGCTGGTGCGCAACGGCTCGGACGAACTCGGCTCCACCGTGGTCGAACCCGGCCAGACGCTGCTCGACGCCGGGCTCGCGGCCGGATTGCCGATGCCGTACTCGTGCACGGTCGGCAACTGCGGGGACTGCCTGGTGAAACTATGCGACGGCGAGGTCGCCCTGAGCGGGCCGAACTGCCTGACCCCGCAGCAGCAGGCCGACGGCTACGTACTGGCCTGCGTGGGCTGCCCCCGGTCCAGGGTCACCCTGGACCTCGCCGAGCCGTGACCCCGGTGGGCGCGGGCGGCCCCGCGCCCACCGGGCCCGGTCGGGCTGGGGTTCCGCCGAGATCGCGGTCGCCGAGGCCCGGGCGAGCTGCCGCCGAACCGCGAGCCGACCGGGACAACGGGCACGCACCCGGTCCGGGCCCCATCGGGCCGCGGGCGTGATGGGTGCCCGCGGCGCGCGCCGCGGGCCCCGCCGAGCCGTCAGCCGAGGTGGCCTCGATCACGCTCGCCGGAGCCGGTCAGAACAGCGCGCTCGCCAAGTTGCGGCGGGCCTTCATCACCCGGTCGTCAGCCGGGTCGAACAGCTCGAACAGGGCGATCAGGTGCTCACGGACGCGGTTGCGGTCCTCGCCCGCGGTGCGGCGGACCGTGTCGATCAGGCGGGTGAAGGCGGCGTCCACGTGCTGCTCGGCGACGTCCAGGTCGGCCGCGGCGAGCTGGGCGTCGAGGTCCGACGGGTCGGCGTCGGCCTTCGCGCGGGCGTCCGGGTCGGCGGCTTCGGTGCGGGCGGTGAACTTCACCTGGGCCAGCGCGTTCCTCGCCAGTTCGTTGGCGGGTTCGGCGTCGAGGATGCGCTCGTACGCGGCCTGCGCGGCGGCGAAATCACCCTGTTCGAAGGCGTCCTCCGCCTCGGTGAACCGCGGGTCCTCGGGCTCCTCGACCGGTCCGCCACCGGCCTGCTCCGCGGCCCGGATGCCGGGAAGCTGGTCGCGCAACGCGTCGAGCAGGCCGTCCAGCCACTTGCGGATCTCGGGCTCCGGCAGGGCGCCGGAGAACGCGTCCACGGGCTGGCCCCCGCCGATCGCGACGATGGTCGGGATCGACTGGGCGCCGAACAGCTGCGCGATGCGCGGGTTGGCGTCCACGTCCACCTTGGCCAGCACCCACGCGCCGCCGGACTCGGCGGCCAGGCGCTCCAGGACCGGGCTCAGCTGCTTGCACGGGCCGCACCACTCCGCCCACAGGTCCACCACGACCAGCTGGTTCAGCGAGCGCTCGACCACCTCGGCCTGGAAGGTGGCCTCGGTGACGTCGACGACCGCGCCGGAGGGCGGGGCGCCACCGTTCGCCGGCGGGGCGCCCGCGGGGGGCGCCGGGGGCTGGTTCCGGGACGATTCGGCCCGGGCCTTGAGCGCGGACAGGTCGACCGCGCCGGACAGTGCGGCGGACATCGCCGCCGAGTTCGCTGCAGATCCGCGTGGGTGAGTCACCCTGCCATCCTGGCACGCCCGCCCCCGGCATTTCACCGCCGGTGCCCGCCCCGACCGGTACGGTTCACCCGGCTCGGGCAAGCGCACCCGGGAACGGGCGGGAGGCGGCAGCGAACGTGATGAGCCGGCGGAGGATGACGGTGGCCCTGGCGGTCACCGCGGTGGTCGTGTGGCTCGGCGTGGTCACCGCGCTCATCGCCCGCCGGCCCGACCCGGGCGAGCCCTCCCCGGCCGCCCTGCGCGACGCCCTGGCCTCGGCGCTGTCCGCGCACGACGCCGACGCGCTGGGCGACCTGCTGAACTACCCCGGCTCGGGCGCCTCGGATTTCGCCGACGACTACATCGCGGTGCTGGACGACCGATCCGTGCACGACGTCACCGTGCGCCTGTCCCCCGACGACCGCGCCCCGACCACGGCCGAGGTCAGCGGGCGCTCCGGCCAGGGCCAGCCCTTCAGCTACCGGCTGGCCGTGACCACGGAGGACGGCCGGTGGACGGTGGCGTTCACCCCGCCCCTGCCCTGACCGCACCGTCCTGACCGCGCTGCCCTGCCTGCGCTGCCCTGCCTGCGCTGCCCTGGCCCGATCCTCCTGCCGCTGCGTTGGGCGCGCTGCCCACCCCGTGATGACGGGCACGCCACTCTGCGCCCACCGCCCCGGCCGCACGACGGCGGACACGGCTGTCCCCGGCCGCGCGGCCGGGCTGCGGCGCCTCGACCACATCGTCTCGGTCACGGCTGGCCCGCCAGGGGTACTGCGGCCCGACCGGCCGGTCCCGCCTCAGCGGCGGAGCGTCAGTCCTCCCGCAGGTGCGCCTCGACGCGCTCGACCTTCGCGGTGAGCTGGCCGGAGTCGTAGCCGGGGCGGATGTCGGCCTTGAGCACCAGCCCGACGCGGGCCGAACCCGCCCCCGCGGCCTCGACGGCCTGCTTCACCACCGCCATGCACTCGTCCCAGCTTCCTTCGATGTTCGCGATATGGGTAATTGAGCCCGGACCCGCAGACCTCGACTTGGAGCGACTCCGTCGCACTAAGGAGGTCTACGTTGTACAGCCGCTACTCGCTGCCCGCCGCTCCGCCGAGGACGGGCTCCCTGTACGTCCGTCTGTCGGTCGCCGCCGACGGCTCGAACCTGTCCAAGGACGGCATGGTCGAGGACTGCGTCCGGCTCTGTGAGGCCGAGGGCATCACGGTCATTGCGATCCACGTGGACGACGGCATCTCCGGCGCCGTCCGCGACCGGCCCGAGTTCACCGAGTGGCTCGACGACGCGCGCGAGTGCCGGGCCGATACGCTCGTCACCTGGCACGTCGACCGACTCACCCGCGAAGGCATCAACGTCGCCGCGCTGATCATGGACACGGTCGAGGGCAAGGACCCCGTCACCGGTAAAGCCGTCCGCGCGGAGGCCCGCCTTCTCGACACTAAGGGCCTCGACTCGGCCGGGGACGAAACCGCGTTCCGTTTCCGCTTCGTCATCGCGGCCGAGTTGGCGCGCGGCGAGCGGGTCCGCATGATTGACCGGTCCAGGGCGCGTCATCGCCGCTCGCGCGCGGCCGGCCGCTGGTCCGGTGGGGTGATCCCGTACGGCTTTCGCCCCGTTAAGGCCGCGGACGGGAAGGGCCTGGTCCTCGAACAGCACCCGGAGGAGGCCCGCGCCGTGCGGGAGGCCGCCGACCGCATCCTCTGCGGTGCGAGCTGGTGCGCCGTCACGCGCTGGCTGAACTCCGACGAAGGACACCCTCCGCGGAGGGCCAAGGCATGGTCGACGACTACCGTTCGAAAGATCCTCACTGGTGGCCCGCAGGCCGGATACCTCGTCCACACCGTGAACGGCAAGAAGCGGCCGGTAGTCGACGCCGACAACAAGATCGTCTCGGTCCCCGCGATCCTGACGCCGGACGAGTCCGCCACGCTCCGCGCGATGGTCGACGAGGCCGCCGAGCGTCGCCTCCAGGGACCCGGTACGTCGGCGAGCGGCCACCTGACCGGGGGCCGTCGCTCGAACCGCTGGCTCTCGGGCGTCGCGATGTGCGGCTCATGCGGGCGTCTCCTGGCGTTCTCCCAGGCGCACAACGGCGGGCGCGGGATGTACTTCTGCCGCTATAACAGCAACGGCGGCTGCCCGAAGCCGCCCTACGTCTCGTCCTCGCGCTTGGAGGATCACGTCAAGACCGCCTTCCTCGACCTGTTCGGTGACCGGCCGGAGTACGTGAAGCGTCGGGAGGTGAGCGGGGCGGCCGAGGTTGCCGCCGCCGAGGAGGCCGTCAACACGGCCATCTCCGCTCTGTCGGAGGCCGCGACTCCGGAGGCGTTCAAGGCGCTCCAGGACGCCCAGGCTCGCCGGGAGGCCGCGCTCAACGCTCCGCGGACGTTGAACGAGCGGGTTATCGAGACCGGTAGCACGCTGCGGCAGGTCTGGGAGGCGACGGAGGACAACCCGGAGGCCCGCCGCGACCTCCTCCGAGCGAATTACGCGTGGATCATCGTCCGTCGAGCCGCGGACGACAACCGCGGCTCGAAGGTGTGGGACCCGCGACGGGTAGTCATGGTCGCCAACGCGCCGGTCGTCGTCGGCCACACCGAGCACACCTATCGCCACGGCGCCGTCGTCGTCGACCCCGGGCTGACCGGCATCGCGTGAGCAGGCGGGGCGCTTTGCGCAGATCTCGAAGGCATGACCGGACCCGCAAAGCGCCTCGCCCAGACCTGTTTCAACACCGCCGACCGCCTCTTAGACGTCGGCCTCCGCACCTTCGAGTCCACGGGTTCGATGACCGTATGGGATCTGGTCGTCGTCCGGGTGGCGTACGGTCTCCTGGTTCTCGGCAACGCCCTCGACCGGGTGGACGGATGAGCCTCCAGGAACTCGTCGGCGCCATCGCTGATCCGACCGAACGCGAGCACGCCGCCGCCGTGCTACGGCACGCGGTAGCTCGTCGGCTCCGCGCGGCCGAGGTCGCAGGTAGCCCGCGGATCATCCGGACGGCGAAGCGGTGCCCGTCGTGCCGGACGGAGAAGCCGGTCGCCGAGTTCGGCCGCAACGCCGCCCGGCCGGACGGGCTCCAATCCGTCTGTCGGGCCTGTCGTTGACCAAGTGCCCCCGTCTCCTTTCCAGGAGGCGGGGCCTTCGCGTTTAAACTTGCCACCGAGAATTCTCTGTGGCTATACTGAGGGCATGACGAACGCGCTGGCCGAGACCACCCAGACCTTGACCTACGTCACGAAGGGCTTCACCGACGACGTCACCGAATGCGAGATCTGCGGGCGCGAGGAACTGAAGGGGACCGTCCGCCTGGAGATCACCGCCCCGGACGGCGACGTCGAGGGCGAGGTCTACGCCGGGGTGTCGTGCGCCGGTCGTCGCGCGGGCCGACCGGCCGCCGTCATCCGCTCGGAGGCCAAGGCTCACGAGACCGCCGTCCGCGCCGCGTGGAGCGCATACCGCGCCGCCCAGCACGACGCCCACATGGCCGCCTCGACCGCCGCACTCGGCCGCCTCGGCCTGGAGCGCCGCCCTCGCAACCTCGCCGCCGTGGACGTCGAGCCTGGCTACGTCGCGGAGATGGCCGCCTGGGAGGACGGTCACCCGGCGCCGGAGCGCCCCCGCGGCTGGTAGCCCGCAGCAAAAGGCCCGTCGCCTCCTCGGTGACGGGCCTTTTCCGTTTCACGCTCCTGAGTCACGGCGCTCGCCGATCTCTCTGGGTAGAGAGCCCGGACCCTCTGGGTCCGCCGACGCGAGCCCGTGGGGGCGCCGCGGACCGGTCCGGAAGCTCTGCGGTCGGCAGTGCGAATACTCCGTAGCCCGCCGCCGCCCCGCCGAGAGCGCTCCTCCGCCTGCTACCCGGAGTTGAGCGCCCGGCGGGGCCTTTCTCGTCTTCGCCACGCTAGCTCAGTTGGTAGAGCAACCGACTCTTAATCGGTGGGTCCGGGGTTCGATCCCCCGGCGCGGCACTCAGCTCCGGGCGAGCGGCTCCAGCGCGCGGGCGAGCCAGTACGCATCCCCGTACTCCAGCTCGATGGACTGGACAGGCTTGCGCTCCAGCTCGTCCGTCCCGAACGTGATGACCGGACCGCCGACGACGACGTCCCCGCCGTTCTGCGTGACGACCCAGGAGTCGCGATCGGCGAGCTTCGCGCCGCTCGCGGTCGGGTGGCCGAGCGCTTGGGCCACCGCCGAGACGAACGCCTTCAGCTCCGCGGCCGGCACACCAAACCGGCCGCCGCCCTCCGCGTTCCGCATGGCCGAGAGGACGAGGGCGTCCGGGTCAGTTACAACGTAGAAGCTTTCGCTCCGGACCTCGACGCCGAACGGGCCGTTTTCGTCGGCCTTCTCCAGGATTGCACCCATTTCTACATTGTACGTCTTTCCCGGATAGCTCAGTTGGCAGAGCGGCGGACTGTTAATCCGCGCGTCCCAGGTTCGATCCCTGGTCCGGGAGCAGAGAGACAGGATCGGCCCATCCCGCCGCGGTGCGGTGACGCCCCCTCGCGCGCAAGTCCGGACGAGCGCGCGCCCCTCTGGCCCGGAGGGCGGTCACGTGGTGACGTCGGCCTGACGACGTAGGGCACCTATCGTCCTCGGCCCCTGCTCCGGCACGCCGAGGTCCGGCGACGGCCGCCGTCAAGAACCGAGGGACGCCCCGGAGCCGTGCAGGCGGGCGAAGCCGATTGGTCGAGGCACTGGTCTCCAAAGCCAGCGAACGGGGTTCAAGTCCCCGCGCCCGCGCAACCCCTGGCCGGAAGGAGAAGGCCGTGACGACAGCGCTGCGAGTCCTCCAGCGGGCGGGCTACAAGTGCCAGGCCAGGACACCCCAGGGCTATCGGTGCAGCGCCCCTGCCGGCCGCGTGCACCCGGGCACCGGGGAGGCCGTGTGCCTCACCCACGCCACACCCCCGGCTTCCCGCCCCCGGTAGCTCTACCCCTCCCCCTATCCCAGCACCCCCCCACCCGTGCCCAGCTCCCCCTCGTCGGCGAGCTGGGGCGCACGCGTTCAAGCCCCGGGAACTCCAGGCCCACGCACCACGGGGCAGAAGGCAGGCATGTCATGGCCAGGGCCAAGCGCGTGTGCCGTGAGGACGGATGCGGTGAGCCCACTACCTCCACGCGATGCACTGCGTGCCAACGGAAATACGAGGCCGAGCGCGGCTCCGCTGCGCAACGCGGCTACGGACATGCGCACCGCAAGGCGACTGCCAAGGCCAAGGCCAACGCCACTCACTGCACTCGATGCGGCACACCGTTTACACCGGACAACCCCGCAACCGGGGGACACCGCGTGGCCGTCCGCCACGGCGGGACGAGCCATGACGGCATCGAGGCGCAATGTCGCCGATGCAACTACGGATGGCGGAAGTCCGGTCTCTGAAACAAGTCCTCAGAAACTCTGAGACGCGCGCTCCCTTCGCGCACGGCTCACCACTCCGGCCGACCCGGCTCCGCACCCTGGGGGTACCTCCCCTCCCCCTCCCCTGCTTAGACCGGTGGAGAGGGCAGCTCGGGGTCCGCCGGGTTCAAACGTCTTCAAAGTCCCTCTGTCCCTCGACCTGACCCCCGGAGGTCTGCTCATGGTCCTCGTCTGGGTCGCCACTGCCCCGATCTTCTTCGGGTACACCCGCGGCTACGTCGCCAACGACGTCGTCCCGGACTCGACCGTCGAGCGATTCGGCCTCGCCGCGCAGGGCCTTGTCGTCCGCCGCGAGGCCAGCGACGGCGGTGCGCCGCGCAACGGCGTCGATCCCGCCACGCAAGCGGAGTTGGACGCCGCCATCGCGACGATTACGCCCGAGCAGATCAACGCCGTCCCGATGTCGGCGCGCGGCGTCGCTGACGGCGTGGCCAGCCTCGGTTCCGACGCGACCATCCCCTTCACCCAACTCCCCCTCGAACTCCGCCCTGTTCAGACCGCCGACCTCGGCGCGTGGCTGACCCGTTTCACCGCCGGGTTTTCGACCGCTCAGGCGTACCGCGAGCCGACCGCCGCCGAAGCGCTCGCCGCGGTCACCGGCATCGAACGCCTCGCGTTCCTGGGCGCGGACGCCTCCACAATGCTCGCGCCGCTGGGTTTCTCCCTGACCCCCGGCTACGACTCAGTCTCCCGACGCCCGTTCCTCTTGGCCGCGTGCGAGACGGGTACCGAGCGCGCCTGGGGCGCCTTCCTCGTCAACCTTTCCGCGCCGGTACAGCTCATGGTTCAGGCACCCCACCCGGTCGCCGACCAGCACTCCGAGAAGCTCGCTCTCGACCACTGGCGGAAGACGCCTGGCGCCCTCCTAATTCTCGCCGGCGCGCACCGCGACGCGACGGGAATCCAGCAGGGCGGTTATGCAATCGCCGACGTCTGCAAGCAGACCGGAAGCCTCTTCCACCAGGTAGTCGCCGCTTACGCCGACCGGAACGTCCCGGCTGTCCAGTGGCACGGTTTCGCCGACTCCTCGGCGCCCGGCCTGGAGAAGATCGTCGCGACCGGTTCGGCCAATCCGGGTCCGACCTCGCGTCGCATCGCCCGCGAACTCGCGGACATCGGCTTCGCCGTCGGGCGCGGCTGGGACTCCTCCGGTTCCGGGACCAGCCTCACCGCGCTCACGAACGTCCAGGGCGACGACGCCTCCGCAAAGGGAGTCGCGTGGACGCACATCGAGAGCAGCGCGAGCAGCCGCTCCGACGCCGTCGCGCGCGCCCGCACAGTCGCCGCCGTCGTCGCCGCGCGACCCGAGGTCGCTGGCGTGGCGAAGATGCTCGCCCAGCCCTCCTCCGGCCAGTTCCCAAAGGCCGTCGGTTCGGTGAACACGGTCGGGACCAGCCCGTACTCCGCTCGCGCAGACCACGTCCACGCCGAACGTCCCCAGACGCTCGACCGAATCACCACTTTGGAGACCGCGCCGCCGTCCCACGCCGCGCGACACGCGTCCGGTGGCGCCGACCATCTCACGCCGGCCGCCATCGGCGCGCTCGACCAGGCCGCGGGCGACGCTCGCTACCTCCAGCAGTCAGGCGGCACGGTCGCCGGAGACGTCACGGTGGGCGGACAGGTCAAGATCGGAGCGGACACCAACCTCTACCGCTCGGCCGCCGACCGACTCAAGACCGATGACAGCCTCCACGTGGCCACGGACCTCTACCTCGGCGCCGGGGCGACCCTGCCGTTCCACATCGGACCGGACGGCAAGACCGAATGGGGTCCGGGCCCCGCGGCCCGCGACGTCAACCTCTACCGCTCGGCCGCCGACGTCCTCAAAACGGACGACAGCCTCCACGTGGACACGAGCATCCGACTTCGGACGTCTTCGCTCGGCGGAGGAGTAGGTGTCATCGCCATCGCGAATGCCACGACGGCTCCTACCTCCAATCCGACCGGCGGGGGCGTGCTCTACGTCGAGGCCGGCGCGCTCAAGTACCGCGGATCGTCCGGCACCGTAACGACAATCGCACCCGCTTAGTCCTGGAAGGAAGGAATGGCCACATGACGTCCGGTGGCGCCCGTGGCCGTTCCGGCCCCGCACCCGATGTAAACGCGTTGCGCCGCGACCGCGAGGGCGACTGGGTCATCCTCACCGAGCGGGCCGGCCCGATCCCGGCATGGCCGCTGTCCATCCCGGCCTCGCCCGCGGAACTCCTGCACTGGGACCGAGTCTGGGGCGCACCCCAGGCGGCCCAGTGGGAGAAGAACGGCCTGGAGGTCGAGGTCGCGCTCTACGTGCGCTCCCTCGCCGAAGCCGAACTCCCCGGCGCCGCCGCGAACCTCCGCAACCTCGTCAAGCAACTCCAGGAAAACCTCGGTCTCTCCCTCGTCGGCTTGGCCCGGTTCCGCTGGAAGATCGCTGACTCCCCCTCTGCCACAACGGCATCACCTGTTTCGCAGTCTCCAGCCGCACGGCCCGCGCGGAGCCGTCCTTCGGCGCGCGACCGCTTCAAGGTCGTCCCGCCGCCCGAGGACGCCTAACCCAGAAGGGAGGCCGTTTACACGATGGCCTCCCCTGAGTTCCCGCCCATCGACTTCCCGACGCTCGGCTTCCTGAACATCGACTGGGTCGAGGCCCACTGCGTGATCCCCGACGGATTCTCCAAGGGGGAACCGTTCATCCTGTCCGGCTGGCAGGCGTGGAACTACCTCAACCACTACCGCGTCAAGCCGGGCGCCCAGGGCGTCCGCGCCAACCAGTACGCCTCCGCGTTCATGTTCCGGCGCTCGCAGACCGTGCGCCCGCAGAAGACCGGCAAAGGCCCCTTCACGTCCTCCGTCATCTGCGCCGAGGCCGTCGGCCCCGTCCTCCTCGACGGCTGGGCGACCGGCGGCGAGGTCTACGACTGCCGCGACTGGGGTTGCGGGTGCGGCTTCATCTACGTCTACGAGCCGGGCGAGCCGATGGGGACGCACTGGCCCACCCCGCTCATCCAGATCACCGCGACGTCGGAAGAGCAGACGGCGAACATCTACGCCGCGCTCCGTCCCATGATCGAGGGAGGCTGGCTCTCCGAACTCATCCCGAAGACCGGCGAGGAGTTCATCCGCCTCCCCAACGGCGGACGCATCGACACCGTCACGAGCAACGCGCGCTCGCGCCTCGGCGCGCGCGTCACGTTCGTCCCCCAGGACGAGACCGGTATCTGGGTCCCGTCGACCGGCATGGTCAAGGTCGCCGAGACCCAGCGCCGCGGCCTCGCCGGTATGGGTGGCCGGGCCTGGGAGACGACGAACGGCTGGGACCCGACGGAGAACTCCGTGGCCCAGCGGACTTTCGAGTCCGGCATGGAAGACATCTTCGTCGACTTCCCGCAGGCGCCTACGTCGTTGTCGTTCCGGAATAAGGCCGAGCGCCGGAAGATCCTCCGCTACGTCTACGCCGGGAGCCCCTGGGTCAACCTCGACGACATCGAGGGCGAGGCCGCCGAGCTTCTCCGCGTCGACCCGCAGCAAGCGGAGCGGTTCTTCGGCAACAGGCTCGTCTACGCCGCAGGCACGTGGCTGCCGGACGGTCGTTGGGATGAGACAGAGAACGCGCAGAGATCCCCTGTAGAAGGCGAACTCATCTGCCTCGGATTCGACGGTAGTGAGAACAACGACTGGACCGCCCTGCGCGCCGAGACCGCCGACGGTTGGCAGTTCACCCCGGTCTACGGCCCGGACCGGCGCCCGACGGTCTGGAACCCGGCCGAGTGGGGCGGGGCCATCCCGCGCGACGAGGTCCACGCCGCCATCGACGAGATCTTCGCCCGTTTCAACGTCGGGCGGCTCTACGCCGACCCGCACGACTGGTACTCCGAGATCGGCGAATGGTCGCTGCGCTACGGCGACAAACGCGTCATGGAGTGGGCGACCAACCGCCAGTCAGCCATGTACGACTCCCTGCGCCGCTTCGAGGTCGACCTGGCAAGCGGCC
This sequence comes from Amycolatopsis sp. PS_44_ISF1, assembly GCF_032335455.1. Taxonomy (NCBI): domain Bacteria; kingdom Bacillati; phylum Actinomycetota; class Actinomycetes; order Pseudonocardiales; family Pseudonocardiaceae; genus Amycolatopsis; species Amycolatopsis sp. PS_44_ISF1. The sequence goes on from NZ_JANUXO010000004.1 coordinate 733,284, forward strand.
GGCTCACGCACGACGCGTGCTCCATCGCGAAGATCCACATCGCGAACGCGCGCAAGCGGGCCGTCCCTGGACAAAAGTACGTCCTCACCAAGCCCGCCGACCACCAGAAGATCGATGTGGCCATGGCTTCCGCGCTCGCCCACGAGGCCGTCTCCGACGCCCTGACGAGCGGGTGGGGGAAGCCCGAGTCCAGGCGAATCCTCGTCCTGGCCTGAACGTCAATTCCCCCTTGACGCCTCTCGCGTCGACATCGCCGCGCCCCTGTGATCACCCGGTGGCGCCCTCACGCGAAGGGAGGGCGCCACCTCGTGCCCCTGTCCATCTCCGAACTCAACATCCTCACCCGGCTCGCCACCCAGCTCCGCCGGGACGCCGCCAAGCTTCTGCGCTATGGCGACTACTACGAGGGCACCCACCACCTCGAACAGCTCGGCCTCGCCATCCCGCCGGACCTGCGCCAGTTCGTCGTGTGCGTGAACTGGCCCCGGATCACCGCCGACAGCCTCGAAGAGCGCATCGACCTCGAAGGCTTCCGGCTCCCCGGCAAGCACGAGCGCGACGCCGACCTCTGGCGCATCTGGCAGGCCAACAACCTCGATGAGGAAAGCCAGCTCGGCCACCTCGACGCCATCATCTACGGCCGCTCCTACATCTGCATCGGCTCCCGCGCCGATGACACAGAGACCCCGCTCATCACGGTCGAGTCGCCGATGGAGATGACCGCCGAGATCTCGCCGAAGACCCGCGAGGTTACCGCCGCGCTCCGGCTCTACCGCGACCAGGATGAGGACGGCCTTGTCGTCGACAAGGCCACCATTTACCTCCCCCATGTCACCATCTGGGCAGAAAGGCGCTGGAGCGGCCCGACCCGCGGCTGGACCGAGGTCGACCGCGACGAGCACGGCCTGGGCCGCGTCCCTGTCGTCCCGCTGATCAACCGGGCACGAGTCGGCGACCGCTACGGCGTCTCCGAACTCCAGGACGTCATCGACCTCACCGACGCCGCCGCGCGGGCGCTCACCCTCGCCCAGCTCGCCACCGAGGCCCTGTCCGTCCCCCAACGCGCCGTACTCGGCGCCAAGGAACAGGACTTCGTCGGCCCCGACGGCAAGGTCATGCCGAAGTGGCAGGCGTACTTCGGTGCCATCTGGGCACTGGAGAACCCGGAGGCGAAGCTCTTCCAGTTCTCCGCCGCGGACCTGAGCAACTTCAAGACCATCGTCGATCACTACGCCTCGATGGTCTCCAGCGTGACCGGTCTCCCGCTGCGCTTCTTCGGCCAGAACACCGCGAACCCGCCGAGCGCCGAGGGCATCCGCGCCGACGAGGCCCGGATCGTGAAGCGCGCCGAGCGCCGGCAGCGTTCCTGGGGCGGAGCCTGGGAAGAGGCCATGCGCATCGTCAAGCGCATCGTGACCGGCGAATGGGACGACTCCTTCAAGGAGCTGGAGACCATCTGGCGCGACCCGGCCACGCCCACGCGCGCCCAGCAGGCCGACGCCGCGGTCAAGCTCGTCCAGGCCAACATCCTCCCCGTCGAGGCCGCCTGGGAAGAGATGGGCTACTCCCAGACCCGCATCACGGAACTCAAGCGGATGCGGGAGCAGCAGCTCGCCGCCACCGACGTGCTCGCCCGGCAGATCAACGCCTACCGCCAGGGCGTCACCGGCAACCCCGGCGCCAACACCGAGGTCAACGACCCGGCCGAGGCAGACGCGCCGCCGACCGCGACGGAGTAGTCCATGCTGGACACCGCCGTCGCCGCCGAGTCCTACGAGCAGCAGGCGAAAATCATGCTCGCCGCGGTCCAGGCCACCCAGGACATCTGGGCGGGCCTGGACCCCACGCGGTTCTCCGAGAGCTGGGTACAGGACCAGATCGGCGACCAGATCTTCCTCAGCGTCGCCCGCGCCCAGGAGCTGGCCGCGATCGCCGCCGAGACCTACACGGACATCATCCTCGCCGAGGCCGATGCCCTCGTGGTCGCGGACGGTACCGTCGTCACGTCCTCGCTCGCGGGCATCGCGTCCGACGGCCAACCGCTGGACTCCCTGCTCCTCCAGCCGCTCATCACGTCCAGCGTTGCCCAGGCCACCGGCGCCACCGCAGCCGAGGCGATGGCGGCCGGCCTGGCCCAGCTCACCCGCATCGTCAGTACCCAGGTCCAGGACGCGGGCCGGACCGCGACCGGTCTGTCCATCGCCGCACGGCCGAGGACCGGCTGGGTCCGGCTCGTCGAGCCCGGAGCCTGCTCCCGCTGCGTCGTCCTCGCAGGCCGCTGGTACCGCTGGAGCAGCGGCTTCGACCGGCACCCGGTCTGTAAGTGCCGGAACATCCCCGCCTCCGAGGACACACCGGACCTGACGCCGGAGTCGGACCCGATGACGCACTTCCGCTCCCTGCCGGAGGCCGACCAGAACCGCCAGTTCACCAAGGCGGGCGCCGAGGCCATCCGCGACGGAGCCAACATCCACCAGGTCGTCAACGCCCGTCGAGGCGCCCTGGGCCTCACCGCTCCCGGCCGCCTCACCGCCGAGGAGCAGAAGAGCCTCCGCGAAGGCAAGAACCGAGGACGGCTCGCCCGCACGGACGTCTACGGCCGCCCCGTTTACATCACCTCAGAGGGCACCACCAAGCGCGGCCTCGCCGGCGCCCGCCTCACTGCGGAGACCGGTTCCGCCCGCGATCGCGCGAGAACACCGCGCCTCATGCCCGAAGCGATTTATCAACTCGCCGAGAACCGCGAGGACGCCGTCCGGCTCCTCAAGCGGTTCGGCTACATCGCCTGATTCCCCGCCCCGCAACGGGGCCTTTCCCGCACGGGAGTACCCACCATGACCGCTTCCACCGCCCAGTCCGAAACCGAAACTCCGGAGCAGAACACGGCCCCGGCCGAGCAGAAGCCCGAAGGCGACAAGTCCGCAGAAGATGCGCGCACGACGGACGAGAAGCTCGCCGAGCTGACCGCGAAGTTCGAGTCTCTCCAGACGAACTCCCGCAAGTGGGAGACCCGCGCCAAGGAGAACAAGGACGCCGCGGCCGAGCTGGCCCAGATCAAGGCCCAGGGCATGACCCCGGACCAGAAGCTCCAGGCCGCCGAGGACAAGGCGAGCAAGGCGGAGCGCGACCTCGCGAAGTACAAGGTCGCCGCCGAGACCGGCCTCCCCGCCGACCTCCTGGTGGGCGACGACGAGGACTCCATTCGCGACTTCGCCAAGAAGCTCGCGGAGTTCAAGGGCGTCACGCCGAAGACCGCGCCTCCCAAGCCCGACCCGTCCCAGGGCGGCACCGGCGGCAAGTCGAAGCCGACCGCCGCCGACGAGGGCCGCGCCGAGGCCGCGCGCCGGTTCAAGAAGTCCTGACCATCCCGCAGGAGGGACCCCACCCCATGACCGACATCTCCGTCCGCAAGGCCCCGGCCGTCCAGAGCGAAGACCGCTCGTGGCTCGCGAGCCCGCACGGCACCGAAACCAACGCGATGCCCGGTATCACGGTCGACACCGGCCTCTTCCCCGCTGCCACCAAGACCAACGGCTACATCAAGTCCGGCACTGTGCTCGGCCGTGTCACCGCAACCGGCCTGTACGGCCCGTACGACACGACCGCGACCGACGGCCGCCAGGTCCCGGAGGGCCTGCTCTTCCAGAGCATCGACACCAGCCACGGCGACCGGAAGTTCGGCACGGCCGAACTGATCCACGGCTTCGTGTTCGGCTCGAAGCTGCCCGGCGGTACGCCGTCCGCGGCCGTGAAGACCGCCCTCCCGCTCATCCACTTCTACGCCTGATCCTCGGCGAGAACAGGAGCCAACCCCAACTCATGGCGATCTTCTTCGACGCCGAGGTCACCCCGGACGCCCTCACCGCCTTCGTGCGCGAGGTGCCGACGCCGGCGAACCTGGCTTTCTACAGCAACATCGGCACCAAGTCGGTCGACGACCACAAGGTGGACTTCTCCGAGCTGGTCCACACCAACCGGACCGCGAAGTTCCGCGCGTTCGACGGCGGCCTCCCGACGATGGCACGCGACGGCGGAAGTACCTCCGAGGTCTCGCTCCTGCCGCTGGGCAACAGCATGAACCTCGGCGAGTACGAGCGGCTCCAGATCCAGTTCGCCCGGACCTCCGGCACGAACAAGGCCGCGCTCGCTAACGCGATCTACAACGACGCGGAGAACCTGACCAGCTCGGTCTACAACCGGCTGGAGCTGGCCTGGGGTGACGTGCTCACCGACGGCAAGCTGACCATCGACGAGAACGGCTACAAGGGCGAGGCCGACTTCGGCGTCCCGACCGGGAACATCGTCTCCGCGGCCAAGAGCTGGACGGACCCGACGGCCCCGATCCTGGATGACCTGCTCTCCTGGCAGCAGGCGTACGTGGATTCCGGTGTGGGCGCCCCGGGTGCGATCCGGGCGAAGCTCAAGACCATCCGGCTCATGCAGCGGAACGAGCAGCTCGTCCGCGCGATCCGTGGCCCGGCGAACGTCTCGACCTCCCAGCGCGTCACCGCGCAGGAGTTGCGCGACTTCCTGGCCTCGGAGGACCTCCCGCCCCTGGTGGAGCTGCCCGACACGTCGCTGGACGTGGACGGCGTCGCCACCAAGGTCATGCAGGACGGCAAGGTCCTGTTCACCCCGGCCAACCTGGGCGACCTGGGCTTCACCGCCCTGGGCGTCTCGGTCACCGCGCTGGAGCTGGTGAACAGCAAGCACGCGGAGATGACCTTCCAGGGCGCGGCCGGCCTCGTCGGCATCGTCGAGAAGGTGGGCCCGCCCTACCGCCAGTTCACCTACGTGGACGCGACGGCCATGCCGATCCTCTCCCAGCCGAAGCGCCTGTTCATCGCTTCCGTCTGATTTTCCCACCGAGACCTCTCGGAGACATAGAAGGGAGCGCCCATGCGGGTGCGCACCACCGTCCACGTCCGCTCCGAGGACGGCGCGAAGACTGCCGTCCTCGAGCCGGGTGACCGCGTCCCGGACTGGGCCGAGGTGACCAACGGCCTTGCCCTCCTGGACGAGCCCGCCGTCACCGAGCCCGCCCCGACTCCAGTCCTGCGCGTCGAGGTACCGGCCGCGCCCATCGAGGCTCCGGCCGAGCTGACCCCGACCCCGGTCAAGACCGTCCGGCGCAGGCCCGCGGCGAAGACAGCCGAGGCGAAGGCCGAGTGATTCGGGAGGGGCCGGTCCCATCGAGACCGGCCCCTCCCGGGCGACCAGAACGGAGGCCCAGCGTGGCCCAGCTCATCTCCCGCGAGGAGCTGGCCTTCGTCCTTGACGAGGACCTCTCCGAAGACCGTTTCGACTCGCTCTACCGCTCCGGCCTCCGCGTCGTGAGCGCGGGCTACAACGGCGACCCCGAGGATTCCACCGGCCGGGCCGCGCTGGTCGTCTCCGGTGTGCTCCTCGGTGTGCTCGTGCGCATCGTCGCCAACCCGAAGGGCGCCCGCCAGCTCAACGCGGGCGGTGCCGGCTTGACCTTCGGCGGCTCGGACGCCGACATCGCCACCGTCTTTTCGCTCACCGACGACGAGCGCGCCGACCTCGCCACGGTCTCGCCCACTCCGCCCGGCCGCGGCTCCGGCGCCTTCACGATCCTCCCGGCAGGTCCCCGATGAGCATGTTTGGCGCTCTCTTCGAGCCCGCCCTTTTCACCATTCGCCGCTACGGTCCCGGCCCGAAAGATCCCCTCGGCAAGCCGACGCGGGTTCTTCTGTTCGAGACCACTGCGGACGGCGTCCTCGCGCCGACCGGCACCGCCGAGGGCCAGGCGTTCGTCGTGAACGAGTTCCGCGCGACCGTCGCGCTCGACGTCGACCTTCGAGCGGCCGACGAGATCTCCGCACGCGGTCTCGTTTACACGGTCGAAGGCACGCCATTCGCCGCCGTCGTCCCGCGCACCAAGATCGGCGTCCTCACGGCCGTCCTCAAGTACGTCGGACCGGTGAGCCCGTGACCGTCCCTTACCCCGATCCTGCCGTCATCACGCTCCTCGGCGAGCTTCCCTGCCTGGCCCCGGTCGGCGGCCGGGTCTCCACCCAGCTCGACTCGACCCTTCCGGCCCTCCGCATCACCAAGGTCAGCGACCGCGAGGGGCCGACTCCGCAGGAGGCCACGCCGCTTTTCCAAGTCGAGGTCTGGGCCGAGGACGAGTTCATCGCCGGTTCCCTCGCCTGGGCTCTGCGGAACGAGTGGCCCAGCGCCAAGCGCCAGCTCGTCGGCGACACGCTCGTCTACGGGCGCTGGATCGCCGCCGACCCCACCCCCTCCCCTGATCCCGAGACGGATCTCCCGCGGTTCCTCGTGACCGTCGGCATTCGACTTTCTGGAGCTACCCCGTCATGAGCGACACGCGCTACACCGCCAAGACCGACATCTACGCCGCCCCGGGCGTGCTGGCCTATCTGGCCGGCCAGGAGGTCCCGGCATCCGCGGTCGAGAACCTCTCGGCCCAGGACAAGGTCGCCGCCGCGCGGCAGACCGGCCCGGCCGCGGTCAAGGGGGCCGCCAAGGAGGCGTGAGCGAAGGCTTCCGCCTCCACGCCCAGGCTCTCGACGAGCTTCTCCGCCACACGCAGACACGCCAGTTCCTCGACGCCGTAGGCATGGAGATCCGCGACCGCGCCCGCGCGAACGCACGCTCCGCGGTCCCGTCCTCCACCGACGGCGACGCCATCACCGCCATCGTCTCCGTCCCCGGCGAAGACGACGAGGGCGTCTACGTCGATGTCGGCTACGCCAAGCACCACCCAGGCTTCTACCTCTGGTGGTGGGAGGTCGGCACCCAGAACCACGCCGCGCGGCCTCATCTGCGCCCCGCGCTCCAGCCCGACGGCTGACCCCTTTCCACTCCGGCGGCCACGCCACCGGGATCTCTCCATCGGAGGTACCCACCTTGACCACGCCCACCGGCAACGCTGGTGCCCTGTCCCTGGGGCCTGGCCGCCTGTACGCCGCCCCGCTCGGCACGGCGCTACCGGCCGACCTTGGCACTGCGCTCGATCCCGCGTTCAAGCCGATCGGCTACACCGAGGAGGGCTCGGAGTTCTCCTACGAACTCTCGTCCGACCCGGTGGAGGTCGCCGAGTCGCTCGACCCGGTCTTCTACCGCACGACCGGCCGCAACGGGACCGTCACGTTCGCGATGGCGGAGAACACCGTCCGGAACCTGACCCTCGCCTTCAACGGCGGCACGGTCACCCGGACTCAGTCCGGCGCCGTGAAGTACGAGCCGCCTGAGCCGGGCTCCGAAGTCCGCCGGGTCCTGGTCTTCGACTCGGAGGATGGCGAAGAGCGCTGGGTCTACCCGCAGGTCTTCCAGGGCGGCTCCGTCTCGATGGCCCGCAAGAAGGGCGCCGACAAGGCGACCGTCCCGGTCGAGTTCCGGCTGGAGAAGCCCGCGCTCGGCGGCTCGCCGTTCTACGCCTTCTACGACGACTCCCGCGACGGCGGCTCCGGTGTGACTGCACCGACCAAGCCCTGACCGCTTTCCCTGAGGCTCCAACAAAAAAAGACGAGGAATGATCACTGATGGCCACCCAGCGCAAGACCGCCGCAGACGTCGCGATCGCCGAAAAGAAGGACGCGGGCTTCGGGACCACGAGCTTTGAGGGCGAGGAGTTCACCATCGCCCGCAAGCCGAACACCCTGCTCATCTCCGAGCTGGCACGTACCGGCTCCGGTGACCCGGCCGCGATGGCCGTGCTGGCGGAGTTCTTCGAGCTGACCCTGGGCGAGGAGTACGCACGCTTCAAGCGGGCCGTCTACCGCTCCGAGACCGCGGCCGACGACGAGACCGTCCTTTTCGCCGTCCTCCAGGACATCCTCGAAAAGACGCTGGGCCGCCCTACCAGGTGATCCAGACCCTCGTCGGCTGGGCCGTCGACTCGTGGCACGAGGTCGAGGCACGAGCAGTGATGCTCGGCCTCACCGCCCGGGTCGGCGGCCCAGACTCCGTTCTGGATCTCGACGCCCGCCACTTCCTCGCCTTTCTGGAGGGCATCGTCCGCGAGGACGAGGGCCGCCGAAAGACCATCGACGAGGTCTACGAGAAGTCGCGTCCCGTCGACAAGACGCCGCTCGACCGCAGTGCGCGCCACCGCGAGATCGAACGCCTCACCCGCATCTTCGGCGGCTGACCCCGCCTCCCCTTCCACCTCCGCGAGAGGAGGCGTTCCCCTTGTCCACGGGCTCCATCCTCGGCGACGCCTACGTCCGCATCCGGCCGGACACCACCGGCTTCGAAGGCGCGGCCAAGTCCGGCATTTCCGGTGCACTGTCCCGAATCGGCAGCCTCGCAAAGATGGCCGCAGTGCCCATCGGCGCCGCTCTCGCCGCGGCCGGCGGCCTTGGCCTCAAAACGGCCGCCAACATGGAGACCGCCCGCATTGGCTTCGAGACCATGCTGGGCTCCGCGCAGAAGGCCGACAAGTTCCTCCGCGAACTCCAGGCATTTGCCGCGAAGACGCCGTTCGAGTTCCCCGAACTCCAGACGGCAGCCTCCTCCCTCATCTCCATCGGGATCGACGCGAGCAAGGTCATCCCGATCATGACCACGCTGGGCAACGTCACCTCCGGCATGGGCACTGGCTCCGAAGGTGTCAAGCGCGCCACGGTCGCCCTCCAGCAGATGAACGCCGCCGGACGCATCACGGCGGAAGACCTCAATCAGCTCCGCGACGCGGGCATCCCCGTCTTCGACCTCCTGGCCGGCGCCACCGGCAAGACAAAGGAGGAGCTTGCCGGGATGGCCCAGAACGGCAAGCTGGGCCGCAAGGAGCTTGAGCAGCTCATGGCCGCTCTGGAGTCCGGGAAGGGCCTGGAGCGTTTCAACGGCCTCATGGAGAAGCAGAGCCAGTCGCTCTCCGGCCTGTTCTCCACGCTCAAGGACACCGTCCAGCTCAACCTCGCCGAGGCCGTCCAGCCGCTCGTCCCTGCCATCAAGGCCGCGATGGACGGCGCCGCCCCCATCATGGACGCCGGTCTCGCTGCGTTCGCCGCAAAGTCGAAGGTCCTCGTCGAGCAGGTCCCGAACCTCGTAGGCGCGATCGCCGACCAAGACGCCCAGGGAATCGGCGAGGTCCTCGACAACATCTTCGGCAACACCGGAGACAAGGTTGCGATCTTCCGCGCCGCCGCAGAGCAACTTCTCCCGGTCATCGCCCAGGCGAGGGAGGTCTTCCAAAATCTCTGGAGTATCGCCACCCAGCTTGGCCCTATCCTCGGGGCGGGTCTCGGCGGCTCGGCCCGCCTCGTCTGGGAGACTTTCAAGCTTCTCCTCCCGGTACTGGTCCAGATCACCGGCTTTCTCAACCAGCACAAGGGCGCCGTCATTGCGCTCGCCGCGGGCTATGGCGTGCTCCGTGCCGCGATGCTCGCCCACACCGTGGCCATGAAGGCCCAGGAGGCCGGGGGCCTGCTCCAGTTCATCGGCAAGTGGATCAGCTCGATGAAGATCGCCGCCGGCATCCAGAAGGCGTGGACCGCCGTCCAGTGGCTCTTCAACGCCGCAATGAACGCCAATCCGATCGTCAAGATCATCGGCATCATCGCGCTGATCGTCGGCGCGCTCATCACCGCCTACCAGACCTCCGACACCTTCCGCGGCATCGTGCAGGGCGCTTTCAAGGCCGTCGGCGACGCCGCAGGCTGGCTGTGGAACAACGTCCTCTCGCCGGTCTGGTCGGCGCTCAAGGTGGCCTGGGACGCCGTCGCCACCGGCATCCAGTGGGCCTGGGAGAACATCCTCCAGCCCGTTTTCACGGTGCTGGGCAAGGTCGCCCAGGGTCTCGCGATCTTCCTCATGGTCGTCGTCTTCGGCCCGCTCATGCTGGCCTGGAAGGCGCTCACCGTCGCTATGGAGTGGGCGTGGGAGAACATCCTCAAGCCGGTCTGGGATGCCATCTCGACGGCCGCTCAGTTGCTTTGGAACAACGTTCTCCAGCCGGTCTTTGCGATCATCGGCCTCCAGTGGCAACTCCTGATGACCGCGCTCCAGTGGGCGTGGGACAACATCCTCAAGCCAGTCTGGGACGCGATAACCGTTGCGGCACAGTGGCTTTGGTCGAACATCCTGCTACCGATCTTCACCGCAATCGGCCTGGAGTGGCGCGCGCTCATGGCCGGGCTCGATTGGGCTTGGGAGAACATCCTCAAGCCGGTCTGGGACGGCGTCGCCGCAGCGGCCGGCTGGCTCTGGCGGACCATTCTCCAGCCCATTTTTTCCGCGATCGGTACGGCCTGGTCTGCGCTGTTCGACGGCATGAAGTGGGCCTGGACCAACATCCTTTCGCCGGTCTTCGATTGGTTCGGCCGCGCGGTCGAGACGATCAAGAACAGCTTCACGACCGCCGTCGACTGGATCGGCCGCGTCTGGGACGGAATGAAGTCGAAGCTCATGACACCCGTCCAGTGGGTCGTCGACTTCGTGTGGAACAACGGCCTCCGCAAGCTGTGGAACTGGATCAACAACCTCTGGGGCGGCGACGACCTGGAAGCGTTCCGGCTCGACGCAGCAACCGGGGCCGTGGTCCCCCAGAACCTCGGCCGCGCGCACGCGTACGCAACCGGCGGGGTCCTGCCCGGCTACACGCCCGGCCGAGACGTTCACCGGTTCTTCTCCCCGACGGGCGGCATCCTCAACCTCAGCGGCGGGGAAGCCATCATGCGGCCCGAGTTCACCCGAGCCCTCGGCGCGGGCGGCATCGAGGAGCTGAACAAGGCCGCGCGCACCGGCGGTGTAAACGGTGTCGCGACAGCGCTGGGAATATCGCAGTCCCACGCCGACGGCGGCATCATCAACCTCCCCGGCTGGCTCGACTCGGTCATCAGCGTCATCCCCGGCCACGGCGTGGTCACCGACGTCATCGACGCCATCAACGGCGGCAAGGGCTTCGGCAAGGGCCACTGGGCCACAATGCTGACGGGGATGGTCAAGCAGGTCGGCTCGAAGGTCTGGGACAAGGTCAAGAGCCTCCTCGGCACCTCGGCCGCACCCGGCGCCGGAGCTGGCGCCGAACGCTGGCGCGGAGTGGTCGCCCAGGTCGTCGCGATGCTCGGCGTCACCCCAGACGCGATCAACGGCATCCTCCACATGATCCAGATGGAGTCCGGCGGCAACCCGTCAGCCGTGAACTTGTGGGACAGCAACGCGAAGGCCGGCCACCCGTCGCAGGGCCTCATGCAGACCATTCCCAGCACGTTCGCCGCGCACGCAGGGCCGTTCACCGGCCGCGGCATCCTCGACCCGCTTGCCAACATCTACGCCGGTGTCAACTACGCACTCCGGCGCTACGGCGTGGGAATGCTGATCTCCGGCGGTCGGCGCTCCGGCGGAGGCGGTTACCTCGGGTACGCCCTCGGCGGTGTCCTGCCGAAGCTCTACGACTCCGGCGGCATCCTCGGCCACGGGGATCTCGGCATCAACCTCTCCGGCAAGCCGGAAGCAGTCCTGACGAACGACGAGTTCGCCACGCTGCGCAAGATCGCCAAGGGCGGCGGCGGAGACGCCCCGCTCATCGGTGGGGACCTCGTCCTCCAGGTGGGCGAGGGCGCGAGCGTCCGCGACCAGATGGAGGAAGCGATGTTTCAGCTCCGGCGGATCAAGCGGGGAGGTGCGCTCCGGTGATCGATGGACAATGGAAGTTGATGTACCCCGGCCTGGACTTCACCTTCGGCACGCCGGACCTCCCGACCTTCAACCGGACCACCCCCGACGTCGGCGACGTGGACATCCGCGTCGCCGACGTCGATCGGCCGCGAACCGACGGCCGGGCGTTCGGCATCGACTTCCGCACAGGCCGAACGATCGCTTTCGACCTCGGCATCCGCGGCCGGACCGAGAAAGAAGCCCGCGAGGCCGCCGCGACCCTCACCACCGCGTGGCGCGCGGACGCGATCCGCCTGACTCCCGGCGCGGTAGCCGAGTTGCACGCCCGCTACGCGGGCCGGGAGCGTGTCACGTTCGGACGGCCGCGCCGCTTCGCGCCGAACTATGCGGACGTGCGTGTAAACGGCTTCGTCACGGCCACGGCGGACTTCGCCGCGGTCGACGACCTCTTCTACGCGCCCGAAGAGGAGTCCATCCAGTTCGGCATCGTTCCGCCGCTCGGCGGCGGCCTCATGGCTCCGCTCGCGGCGCCCCTGTCGACGACGATGAACTCCGACCGCTCCCAGGCCGTCACGGTCAGGTCGGAGATGCCGGTCTGGCCGGTCGTCGAGGTCCTCGGCCCGGTGACCAACCCCGTCGTCACCGTCGTCGGCGCGGCCGGGGTGAGCATCCAGTTCGAGGCCCGCGTGGCCTTGCAGTACGACGAGACGGTCACCATCGACACCCGGCCCTGGGCCCGCTCGGCCATGCGCAACGGAACGGCCAACGTCGCCGGCTCTCTCCGCGGGACCCGCCTGTCGAAGGCGGCCCTTGCACCCGGCTCCTACGAGGTCGGGCTCAAGGGCCTCGACCAGACGGGGACCGCGCGCGTGAGGCTCTCCTGGCGCTCCACGTACGCCTCTCTCTAATTCGCCCACCGAGATCTCGCCGTAGCCGTTCAGGTGTCAAGAGGCCATTGACGCCAGAACGCCGCCGAGGCAACCGCCTCGCAGATCTATCCGGTAGGCCCCGAACTCGGCCCCCTGGGCCTGGCGCCCCCTCGTCTTGCGCCGGGTCCAGGGGGGCGACCTGTCTTCCAAGGAGAACTTCCTCATGTGGGATTCCGTCCCCTGGTTCGTCGGCGGAGGCGCTCACCACTCGCCGGAAATCGCCCGCCTCCTGGCGTACGCCGCCACCTCCGCGGCGGAGGGTGTCGTCACGCCCGGAGACCTCAAGGTCGTCCCGCTCGACGTTCCCGGCTCCTCCGTGCGCGTGCTCTCCGGCGCGTGCTTCGCGCTCAACCGCGCCGCCGGCGGTTCCCAGCAGACCTACATCAGCCGCAACCCCTCGCAGGACGTCGTCTCCATCTCGGCGACCGGCTCCGGCTCCGGCCGCTCGGACCTCGTCGTCGCACGCATCGAGGACCCGAACATGCCGGGCGAGCCCTGGGCCAACCCGGGGGACCCGACCGTCGGGCCTTACGTCTTCACTCGCATCATCCCGAACGTCGCGCCGACGACAACCACGATGCCATCCGGCCAGAGCGGAATCCCGCTCGCCCGCATCGATATCCCGGCCAACACCGGCACCGTCACCACTGGCATGATCAAAGATCTCCGCAAGCTGGCCCGGCCGCGCTCATGGGCCGACTACGACGTCCAGGCCGGCATCAACGCCACCGGCGGCGGAGCCGAATACATCCGTGTCACTGACGCGGACTGGCGCACCTGGCCTCTGAACACGCTGGCGGTCGCCGTCCCGAGCTGGGCGACGCACGCCCAAGTCTCCGTTCACCTCAGCGGGATCGGCGCGACGGGTCCCGGCGACGTGAACACCCGCGTCCAGTTCGGCAGCCTTTTCGGCGCCATCTCCTACCTGGACTACAACGGCAACCCGGGTACGCCCGTCGGCTTCACCGAGAAGATCAACCACTTCGCCTACGGCGAGTTCGACGTCCGCGGCTACCAGGGGAGCACCCAGACCCTCAAGGTCAACTCCCGTCGTACCTGGCCTCAAAACACCGGCCAGTTGTGGTTCGGCGACGGCGAACAGATCGCTTTCGACATCCGCTTCCGCGAGCAGGTGGTCTGAGCGATGAGCGCCTGGACCTTCCTCGCCCAGCGCGCTACGACGGGCGAATGGCTGGACTGGGACGTCCCGATCACTCTGTCCTCCTTGGAGTGGACGCTCTCCGGGCCGGGCTCGCTGTCCGGCACGGTCTCTCCGGACGTCGGGGGCCTCCGCACCGACGACGGCCGGCTCCTCCTGGAGGAGTGGGGAACGCTGATCTACGCGGAGTCCGGCGGCGAGATCCGGTGGGGCGGCATCGTCGTCTCCAGCTCGTTCGAGGGCGAGGCGTGGCGCATCGAGTGCGCCGGATTCACCACCTACCCGCACGCGATCACCTACCAGGGCGAGTACTCGAAGATCGGAGTCGACCCCGCCGACGTCGTCCGCGAGCTGTGGCGCCACGTCCAGTCCTTCCCGGACTCCGACCTCCGCGTAATCGTGACCGGCGCCGCCTCGACATCCGCCCGGCTGGGCACCGCCGCCCATGACGAGACCGCCACCGAGCCCGACGGCTCCAAGCGCACCGAGCACCACGACGCCGAGCCCTACGCCCTGCTCTGGTGGGAGCACCCGAATTGCGGCGAGGAACTCGACAACCTGGCCAAGCAAACCCCGTTCGACTACATCGAAAAGCACTACTGGTCGCCGGACCGGGAGGCCGTGGTCCACGAAGTCGAGCTGGGATACCCCCGCATCGGCCGGCGCCGCGACGACCTCGTCTTCGCCGAGGGCGAGAACGTCACCAACGTCCTGTCCGTCGAGTCCAACGGAGACGAGTTCGCCAACACCATCCTCGGCCTCGGCGCCGGAGAAGGCCGCGCGATGATCCGACGCGAGACCGGTCTCCGTGACGGACGGCTCCGCCGCATCTCGGTCTACGCCGACAAGGCCGTCACCGACGCCGCGCGCATGGACGCGCTCATCGCCGACGAGCTGGCCTACCGCAAAGCCGCGCTCCGCATCACCAAGCTCGACGTCATCGACCACCCCCACGCGCCGATCGGTTCGTGGCAGGCCGGGGACGACATCCTCGTCCGGGCAGAGCTTCCCTGGCTGGGCGAGGTGGAGATGTGGGTGCGGATCACCGCATGGTCGCTCACCGGCGACGGCAGCACCGCGTCCCTCGACGTCACCCGCTCCGACCACTTCCGCTACGGAGGCTGACCCCTTGCCCGCCACCGACCCTGCGAAGCAACTCGCCCGGCAGCTCGCCGACCTCCAGCGCCAGGTCTCCTCGCTCTCCCGCGGCTCCCAGGCGTCCAACCGCTCCATCGAGGGCGGGGCCATCGCTGTCTATGACACCGACGGCAACCTCCGCGGCACGGTCGGCCAGCTCCCCGACGGCACGACCGGCTTCCTCACCGTCAACGGCCCGCCGCCCCCGACGCCCTCGGCGCCCATCCTCGAGCCGACCATCGGGGGCCTCGCCATCACCTGGGACGGAACTTTCTTCGGCGGGGTCGACAAGCCCAACGACTTCCACCGCCTCGAAGTCCACGCCTCGGCCTACTCCGTTTACACGCCGAGCGAAGCGACCCACCGGCTCGACCTCATCGGCGCCGGGACCGCCCACCTCATCCTCCCGGCCACGCCGTGGACCGTCGTGTTCGTCGCCGTCTCGACGGCCGACAGCCGCTCTGCGCCGTCCATCACCGCCACCGAGACGCCCGAGCAGGCCCCGACCTACACCGAGGTCATCGCGGCCAACGGCAAGAACAAAGTGTTCTGGCGCACGGACTCCGCCGCGCCGACCAAGGCCGCCGACAAGCTCATCACCGGAGACCTGTGGTTTCAGACTGACCACGGCAACAAACCGGTCCACTGGGACGACGACTCCGCGACGTGGGTGGACGGCGCCCTCGGCGATGACGCCATCGCCGGCCTCAACGTCGGCAAGCTCGTCGCGGGCGAAATCTCGGCCGGCCAGAAGATCATCGCCGGTCCCCAGTTCGGCACGCACGCCGAGATGGCCTCCGACGGCTTCCGCGTCTACCGCCAGGACCCCGACGACGGCAGCACTGACGAGGTCATCCGCCTCGGCACGTCCACTAACGACTACTTCGCGGTCGTCGACACCACAGGCAACCTCGTCGCGTCGGTCGACGACACCGGTCAGGGCAACTTCACCGGCCTGAACGTGACCGGCGACGCCGTGATCCAGGGCCGCTCGCTGTCGGATCTCCTCGGCGACGTCGCCTCCGCCTCGCCGGGCTACTTCGAGGGCCGCCTGTCCGCCGACCTGGGCCCGATCCGGAGCCGCGTCGGCGTCGCCGAGGTCTCCGTCCGGCTCCGCAAGGGCCGCCGCTACCAGTTCAACTTCCGCGCCGGCTGGAAGTCCTCGCTCTCCATCACGGAGAGCCGCTGGAACCTCCTGCGCACCCACGCGCCGGAGAGCGACCCGGAGACCTGTCCGGCACCCACGATCACCACCCCGAGCGAAGAGGTCTGGTGGACGACCTCCCCGGCCGGGAACACGTTCCTCACCTTCGGCGGCAACGCCGAGTTCATCGCCGAGACGACCGGCCGGCACCGCCTGCTCCTCACCGTTGAGCGCGGCGGCTCCACCTCGGACTCCGACATCTACGTCCTCGCCTCGCAGACCATCAACCTCGTCGTCACCGACCTCGGCCCGGCCGGCTCCGGCGCAACGGGTGTCTTCACCCAGGCAGGCGGGACGCTCTACGGAGGACCGCCCGCCCCGCCCTCCGGCGCCCCGGTCCAGCAGTACTACGCAGACCTGGCGCCCGCGGGCCGCGCTACCTACCGCGGCAACGGCTCCCTCCGGACCGACGTCTCCGAGGTGATCCAGGGCATGGACCCCTCCGGCTACAACGGAGACGGCCGCGGGCAGTTCTGGTTCAACCTGCCGACCATCACCGGCACCGTCGACCGCGTTGACGTCTACCTGTACTCGACGCACTGGTACTACAGCAACGGCGGCACGGCCATTCTGAACATCTCCGACCAGCGGGGCGTCGGCCCGAGTCCGTATAAGTTCCGCGGGGACTGGTACGTCGGCGGCTACCCGAAGCCCGGCGGCAAGACCGTCACCGTCCCGTCGGACTGGTTCCCGTTCTTTCGCGGCACGAACAACGACAACTACAACGGCCGCGCCACCGTCGTCACGCTCGGCCCCGGGAACGGCTCGAACTACGCCTACTACGGCAAGTTCTCCGATTGCCGACTCCGGATCTGGTACACGCAATAACCGAGAAGGAGCCACCGTGCCACACGTCTTTCTGGCACTCGACCCCGAAACCCAGCGCGTCCTCATGCAGACGCGCGAGATCGGCGACGAGGACCTCCCGCGCGGCCTCCGCGGACTCGGCTGGGCGCGGCGAGAAGCCGACGTCGAGGACGACCGGTGGGACGCGCTCCTCGCCGGCGAGCTGACACCCGCCGAGCAGGACGACCTTCACCGCGCAGCCTGGACCGAGAACGGAGCGGCCCCGTGGCCAGCAGCATGACCGACCCCACCGCCCCTGTCCCCGTCGCTGGGCTCCTGGTCCCGGCCGTGCTGGTCCCCCGCATCATCGCCGCGATGCGGGGGACCTACCCGACGATCACCGCGGACCTCGACGACGACGCCGCCGTCCGCGCGGTGCTCAAGCACTGGGTCACCACCACCCTCATGACCTTCGAGGCCCAGCAGGTCACCGCACCCGTCGTCGACCAGCTCGCCGCGCTCCAAGAGGAAGCCCGCGTCCGCGAGGCCGAGGCCCGCCAGAAGGCCGAAGCGGCGGCCGGCCTGATTACCGACGCCGCCCCGCCCAGCGCGGACGTCCCCGCCATCTGACCATCGGAAGGAGCACGATGCTTCCCCTCTCGGACATCGTCGACACGATCCGCCGCTTCTACGACCCCGCCCACGAGCCCCTTCGGCGTCGCGTTTACACCACCCTCCTCGCCCTCGCCGCGCTCGCCGTCACCGTCGGCCTGGTCGCCGGATCAGCGGTCACCGCGATCACCGGGCCCCTCGCCCTGCTCCTTGCCGTCCCCGCCGTGGAGAGCGCGCGCTCGCAGGTCACGCCCAAGAACACCGATTGGACCGAGCGGTGAGCCGCTACGGCGCCTGGAGGGCGCGCACGCGTGAGATGGCCGCCCACCTCACGCCGAAAGTCATCACCAACTTCCCCTTCGAGGTCATCGTCTGCCTCGTGGCCGTCCTTATGGGACTTCCGTTCCTTCTCGGGGCGGGCGCCCCGCCGTCGCTCCTCACCCTCGTCGGCAAGGCCGCCTTCATGGTGTGGTCGGCCGCGCTGACCGTGGGCGGGACCACCATCGCCGTCGGCCTGCGGTCGCCGTCGCGCCCGTACCCGCTCGTCGTGGCGTCCGGCCTCCAGCTCACCGCCGGGTGCTTCGCCGTCTACGCCATCGCCGTGTTCGTCGTCCTCCACGCCTCCGGGCTCGCCGGGCTCGCCGCGTTCGCCAGCCTGTCGCTGGTCTCGCTCATCCGGGCAACGCACTTCCGGCGCATCGTCGACATCCAGAAGGGCGCACGACGCATACGAAAGGAGCGTGGCGAGTGAACTGGACGGAAGTCCTCGTCGCGCTCATCGCCGCCGGCCTGCTCAAGTACGCCGTCGACCTCGCCAAGTGGTGGAGCGCCCGGCGCAAGCGGAAGTCCCCGGAGGGAGTCCAGTCGGCGAACCTGGCCACCCTCGACCAGTCGCTTGCCGTTGTCGCGCGCGCCCGCGACGAGCTGGAGGCCGACAACGCCCGTCTCCGATCCCAGCTCGCCGAGTCCGACGCCCGGCACGCCGCGGAGCGCGCGACCTGGGCCGAGGAAAAAGCCTCCATGAAGGCCGAGATCCACGACTTGGAGCGCCGCCTCCGCGAGATGCTCGCCGAGATTGAGAACCTCAAGATCCGGCACGCCTGAGCACCAGGCCGCAAACGCGCAGAGGTCCGGGGGACCAGTCCCCGACTTTCCTGGAGCGTTGCATGGCCACCCTCGTGATCGGCGTTACCGGCAAGAAGCGCGCCGGCAAGGACACCTTCGCCCGCCGCCTCATCGAGCACCACGGCTTCACCCGCGTCGCGTTCGCCGACGCACTCAAGGCCGTCATGAGCGAGCTGGACCCAGTGATCCCTGTTCACCTGGACGAAACCGGTGTGGTCTGGGGGCCGGGCTCGGAGGCGAGGTGGGGAACCACCCGCCTCAAGTCACTCGTGACCGAGGTGGGCTGGGAAAAGGCCAAGGAGGTCCGCGAGGTCCGGCGCCTGCTCCAAGCGCACGGCGACGCCATCCGCCGCCACACCGACCCGGACATCTGGGTCAACGCCGTTCGCCAGCAGGTAGGGAACACGCCCGGACCGGTCGTCCTGACCGACGTGCGCTACCCGAACGAAGCCGAGTTCATCACCGAGAACGCTGGCCGGCTCGTGCGCGTCGTCCGCGGCGGCCAGCTCCTCGACGACAACCACATCACCGAGACCGCGCTGGACAAGTGGCCGGTCAACGCCCAGGTCGGCAACGATGGCGCCGTATCGGCCCTGCACGCCAAGGCGGACGAGCTGGTCGACTACTGGTACAACCACTTGTGATCTTCACCCCAAAGGCCCCCTTCATCCCCTGGATGGAGGGGGCCTTTCGTGTTTTCGGGCTAAACGCAACTTGCAACTTCTCCCACCGAGAACTTCATGGGGTAGATTCTGCCCACCCATGATCGCCGAACCAGGGAGCCTCAAGGCAATGGCACCCCGCAGTCCAGAGGAAGAGCTGGCCGTCCAGGCCACCGCCATCCTCGCGGAATACGTCAGGACACCGACCACCGACCTCCTCAAGAAGCTCGCGCCCGTCATCGTCGAGCTTCGCTCGCACCACCGACTCAACGACGGCTCCGTCGATTGGAGCGGCCGATCGCCGGCCTACCGCAAAATCATCGCCGAGATCTACCGGGATGCTCACGTCTCGGACGACGGCCTGGACCGCCTCCAGACTGCCCTCCGCTACCACGTCGGCAATGTGCTTCGCGAACGCGCGCCTAGCAACGACTTGCAGAGGGCCGGCCTCACGGACGTGAGCCCGCGCGAGCGGACCACCACATCCCGCCAGGCGTTCCAGGCCATGAAGGAAGCCTCGGCTCCGCGGCAAGACATTCCCCGGCTGACGGCCTACGCCCAAGCGCTCTTGGAGTACGTGGACGAAGCCGCCGCCTGTGACCTGACCGCGAAGGAGAACGAGGCCGCCCGCATAGCGCTCCAGAGCGTACAGAGCCGCGCAGCGGAACTCCTGGTTCGACTCCGTGACGCGGGGCGGAATACCCCAACAAGAAAGTAGGCAGATAATTTAGGACCCGACTGACGACTTAAGCGCGTTTAAACTAATTGACTCGAATTCAAAACCCCACCGAGAGTGGGGTTTCGGCAACCTCGCCCTTTTAAGCCTCATGCAAGTTGACTCTCTAAGACATTAATGGGGAGCTTCTCGTGAAACCCCACTTCGAGTGGGGTTTTGCACCGGCATCCCACCCCAGCGCCCGCGTCGGCTAGGCCAATTGGCCTAACTTTACCACCGAGAACTCTCTGTGGTTGACAGCATCCCGTTGATCTCGCTAATTTTCCCGACATGCACTCCACCGAGAACAACACCACCGTGAATAGCGCCGCGATGACCGAGACCGACAAGTACGGCAAGTTCGTCCGCCGCATCATGCGTGCCTACGGCCGCCGCGTCGCCAACCTCGACATCGAGGGCCTCAAGGGCCTCGTTGAACTCCGCGACGAGCTGGACGCCCTCATCGTCGATTCGGCCCGCAAGCTCCAGGATCAGCCGAAAGGCCAGGGCTACTCCTGGGGCGACATCGGCCGCGTCCTCGGCATCTCCCGGCAAGCCGCCCAGCAGCGATTCGGAAAGAGAAGCTGAGCGCGGCACGGTCTCGACGTCGCCGGACGGGAGATACGAGCTTGTCCATCAGCCCCGCCTAACTGACGAGCCGCCTAATTGCCTCGACGCGCCGGATGAGCCGGACGGAGTTCACGTCGGCCGCCGCTGACCGCGCCCGCTCGATGACCCCACGCGCCGCGTCCAACTCGCCCGCCCGCGCATAGGACTCAGCGAGCCACGTCTGGTAAAGCGCCACCTCGCGCGCATGGTCCGCGTCGTACCCGTCGATGGCAGCGGTGAGCAGCGGCGCCGCGCTCACGGGGTCGCCCATCTCGATGAGGCACCGGCCCGCCATCACGTCGATTTCGTCCCTTGACATCCAGTAAACCCAGTGTGGCTCGGCGATACCTGGCGAGCGTTCCTCGTAAGCATCGTCGACCGCGTCCAGCGCACGACGGGTCGCCTCCCGGTCGCGGGACCGGGCATTCGCCCACGCGACACGCTCCAGCAGCAGCGTGCGGACGACCGGGGAAGCCGTGCGCGCGCCGGCCACCGCGCTCTTCGCCAGGAGCGCCGCATCGGCAGGGTTGCCGACATCCGACATCTGGTACGCGAGCGAAGAGAGAAGCTGGCCAGCGAGTGCGCTGTCCCCGGCCTCCTGCGCGGCAGAGACGCCGTCGAGGTAGGTCCGCTCGGCCTCCAGATAATTCCCTGCGTCGCTGGCGACCCACCCGACGAGCTGGGCCAGTTCGCCGACCACGATCCGGAGCCGTCGGCCAACCGGTTCGGTATAGCTCCCGCACTTCACGACCTCGGCCGTGTCGGCCAGCTCCCGCCGGACGAGCGGGATGAGGTCGCCGCCTCCGATGGTGTCGTCCAGGAGCCGGAGTTCGATGACTCGCCGCTCCAGCTCGTCGACGAGGCTCTCCCCGACTCGCCGGCCCGCCTCTCTGTGCAGAGCGACGGGCGTATCGGCCACCAGCCACTCGTGAGCCACTCGGAGGGGGTCTTGGGATGGACCGCTAAGCGCATCGGCGGCGACATTGAGCGCACGAGAATACGCCGTGACGTGGTCCGATCCGGCCGCGCGGATGCCGCGTTCGAGCTGGCTGAGGTAGGGCTTGCTGTAGTGCGTCTTCGCGGCCATCGCGTTCAGGCTTACTCCGGCGGCCTCCCGCATTGCCCGCAGTCTTCCGCCCAGCTCGCTCCAGCCTTGCGTCGGCACTCAGCTCACCTCGGCGAGTTCGCGGCGCCGAACAGCCCACTCCGATGACGACCACTCTTCCGGCATCTCGGCCAGGCAATCACGAGCGGCCTCGGCCGCCCCGGTGCGGTCGCCGAGAGCGCGCAGGACGAACGCGTGCTGGCCGAGGAAGAAGGCCGCCGTATACCAGTAGCCGGACGGCGGCAACTCGTCTTCGGGAGGAAGGTTGTCAACCATGCCGTCCGCCTCGGACAGGAGGCGTACGGCGTCAATGCGCTCGCCGCTGCGCGCAAGGACTTCGGCCCGCTGGTATGTCTCGTAGGTCCGGAGTCCGGTATGGACACGGGTGTCTCTGCTCGCAGCGGCGGAGAGCGCGTCCGCCGTCCGTAACTCCCGCCGTCGGATGGCTCCGTAGGCGGCGAAGGACAACGCGGTCGAGAGCCGGAGCGGATCGTCGGCCTCCATCGCGAGGACCGCGGCGCGGTCGAGGTGCTGCCTCGACTGTCGCCAACGCGCTCCGGGGATCGCCAGCCATCCGCGGTACTGCTCCAGCTCCGAAAGCAGGCCGACGACGGCCGGTCGAACGTGGGACCGCGCCTCGGCGGCGAAGGTCGCGACGATGTCTCGCTGGGTGTCGACCATTGGAGTCACGTGGCCGGCGCTCGTCTCATCCTCGAGCCGACGGACTGCTCCCAGAACGCTGCCGAGGGACTCCAAGGCCGAGTGGTCGACGGATCGGGGCTGGTTGATCAGCGCGTTCAAACGCTCCCGCTCTGGAGGTGCCAGCGTGTCGGCCTCGTCACCAAGCCGTCGTAAAAGTTGACCAAGCGGGTCACCCGGGGCGCCGCGGAGCACCTCGGCGGACACGTTCAGTACGCGAGAGTACGCCTCGCCGTGGTCCGAGTTGACCGCGCGGATGCCGCGTTCGAGCTGGCTGAGGTAGGGCTTGCTGTAGTGCGTCTTCGCGGCCATCACGTTCAGGCTTACTCCAGCGGCCTCGCGTGCCGCCCGCAACCGCGCACCCAGCTCGTTCAAGCCGCTCTCCACCGAGTTGCTAACCCTTGCAAACCCCTGACCGGTTCACATCACGTCCTGTAACGACCAGGCTACATGAGTGGGCTGCCTCGGTCGTAGCTTCCGTTCTCCAAGTTCTACGGATTCCGACCGGAGCGGCCACTCCAAGACGACTGAGGGGTACGGGCGATGGGCGTGGACTTCGGACTACTTGGCCTCTTGCTGGCCGTGGCCGTTACTGCCCTGTTCGCCGCTGCGTTCGCGATCGGGGTGGTTTATCGATGGTTAGCCGAGTGGAAGCAAGGACGTTCGAAGCGACGCGCGACGCGCCGCCCGGCCCGCGAGGTCCTCAGCAGGGAGAGGCAGTGACCTCGCCTGCTCTGAAGCGCCTTCTCGACGAGCTTCGCCGCCGGAAGTGGACGCTCCACCTCTTCGGGCACGATGAAGCTGGCCCGGACATCTACGCGGCGACCTTCAGGTGGGCGACCTGCGCCGATGTCTTCATCCTTCGGGATGAGGAGGACGCCGTTGCTTTCCGGACCCCCACCTTTCCAGACACCGACGTCTTCCTCCCCACTCTGGTCTCATGGCAGTACTTAGCGCCGGCCGAGTGGACT
Organism: Amycolatopsis sp. PS_44_ISF1; assembly: GCF_032335455.1. Taxonomy (NCBI): domain Bacteria; kingdom Bacillati; phylum Actinomycetota; class Actinomycetes; order Pseudonocardiales; family Pseudonocardiaceae; genus Amycolatopsis; species Amycolatopsis sp. PS_44_ISF1. The sequence continues at coordinate 756,604 of NZ_JANUXO010000004.1, forward strand.
CTCCGCGCCGTGCTGACCATCGGTGCGCCCGGCCAGGCCGACGCACCGTTCCAGGTCCTCACCCCGCATCCGAAATGCTTCATCCCCGCCGAGGCAAGGACACCGGCCACGATCCGACCAACCGGACTCGTCCAGCGACCCGCGCCACACCCGACATGGTTTGGTGAAGAGCAAGTAGGCCCGTGCTGAGACGTCGCGTGCGAATCGCGAGTGGCAATGTTCGCTGACCGCGCCTATTCACCAGCGCAAGCTGAACCGCCTCCTAGGCCGCGGAGGCTCCCCGAACGTCGGCCCCGGTCGGGAACGAGCCCCCCAGCCCGGCCGGGGCCGACCTCCACCTCACGAGCCCGGGAACCTTCATGACCTCCGACGCAAATGACACGGCACACCCTGTAGCGCGATGGCCGGTCACAGTAGACGCCTATGACTTCGGAATGCTCGCACATAACTACCAGCCCTGGGCAGGCCGCCAGAAACGAGACACCGGCCGTTTCGAGCCTTTGAGACACGACGCGCCAGTTGATTATTCGTGGCCCCATGCATACTGGTTTCCCGACTGGGTAACAATCATAATTGCACGATCTTTTCTTGACGGGAAATTTTTTCCCTACCAAATAATTACCGACCTGGAGGACCCTCTTAGAAAGGAGGCGGCGCATACACTATGGTTTGCGTGCGAGGAGCATTCGTGCGCCGAGTGCGGGGTTTCTCCCGTGAATAGCTACGTCATTCTGACCCCTTATCGAGACTCCGTCCTTGTTCCCGAGATAAACACAGCAAATTGAGTGCAATCGAAAAATGGAACCCCAAAAAACCTTGAGGAGCTTTGTATACCGCGCTCACGAGGCAGGCCATGTCACCAGCCGCCGCCTACGAGTGGCGCTACTTCCTGCGCCAGGTCGCCCACCTCTACCGCCGCGACCAGCTCGCCGCCGATTACCCTCTCCGACTTCTGCCGTGGTGCGAGGAGCACCGCCCGTTCGGACTTCGCCACGAACGCTACGGAATCAGCGCATCGCGCGTAGCCGCGCCTGCCCCCGAATGGACGTGCTCCCAATGCACGAACCTTCTAAACGGAAATCGAAAGGAGATAAATACGCATGACCGGAGCCCTTGACTCGCGTCAGCCACAAAATGACCCACTTCTGCCCCCGGTGCATCGATTTCCCGTAAACGCCAAGAACCCTCCCCTGAGCGACGAGCCCCCCAGTTCCACACGCCCGTTCATTCTACGCGACATAACGGCACGCCAGGTTCACCCGCTACCAGCATCGAGGCACCGTACAGCGGCCGGCAACACGTACATTTCCAACAAATGCAACAGCGACGGTAAGATGATCGAAGACGGATACACGGTGCCCGATGACTGAGGCCACCGATCCGTTCGTCGTAATGGCTGGCGTCCGAGACTGGGCGGTCAAGCAGGTTGGCGCCGAACTCGACAAACGCGGCGTCCGCTGGGAACAGCTAAACACCGCAGATTTTCCCGTCGCATCGCGCCTTGCCGCAACACTCACCTCCGACGCGCAAAATTGGCGAGGATCACTTCGCGACAATGTGAATACGCTGGCGCTAGATCAAATCACTTCCATCTATTATGGGAAACCGACAGAATTCGAAATGCCAGCAGGCATGTCCGGTCCCGAACTTCGTTTCAGCCGAGCCCAGGCGCGAGTCGGACTGGGTGGAATCTTGGCGAGCCTGCCTGTTCGATGGTTCTCGCACCCGTCCGCGATAGCCGACGCGGCCTACAAGCCACGCCAGCTCACGTTATTCAAGCGAGCAGGATTGGTTATCCCGCCCACGCTAATTACCAACGATGCGCAAGCGGTTCGCGCCTTCGCTGAATCTGTCGGCGACCTGATAGTAAAGCCCCTGGCCGAACCCATAGTGTACGAATCCGGAGGTGAGGCACTCGTTTACACGCGCCGTGTGGGGCCAGCTGAACTGGATTCCCTCCACGGCGTGGAGCTGACCGCGCACCTGTTCCAGCAGTGGCAGGCCAAGTCGTACGAGGCCCGGGTCACCGTCGTCGGGGATCGAATTTTCGCAGTTACAATTCACGTCGACAGCGAGAATGGCCTGGTGGACTGGCGGTCCGACTACGATTCGCACACGTACAATGTGATCCAGGTTCCCGAACAAGTGCGCACAGGAATACTCCGATACTTGAAAATATCCGGTTTAGCGTTCGGCGCATTCGATTTCGTTATACGCCCGGATGAGTCGTGGGTGGCCCTGGAGGCGAACGCGACTGGCGCGTGGGGCTGGTTGGCGGAAGCATGTGACCTGCCGATCGCTTCGGCGATCGCCGACGAACTGATGAAGGAGTAGCTCCGTGGATGGCATCGACATTGCCGACTGGGCGCCCCGGGCATCCGCCCTCGCGGATCACATGGTGGCAGCAGGGGTGCTGACGGACCTGGCGTGGCGCGCGGCGTTCGCCGCCACGCCGCGTCACCGGTACGTGCCCGCGATCGTCGACAACGGCCAGTTGATCACGACCGATGATCCGCGCTGGCTGGACATGGTCTATGCGGACGAAGCCCTCACCACGCAGGTCCGCCAGGTTCCGGCAGGGACGACCGAGGTGAGCGTTCCAAGCTCGTCATCGAGCAAGCCGAGCGTCATGGCCTCGATGCTGGAGTTGCTCCAAGCTCGGGAAGGGCACCGAGTGCTGGAGATCGGCACCGGTACCGGATACAACGCAGCACTGCTCTCACACCGGCTCGGCTCGGACATGGTGGGTTCGATCGAACTCGACCCGGACTTGGCCGACTCCGCCCGCGAGCGTCTCGCCTCGACCGGCCGCCATCCGCGGATCGTCGTCGGTAACGGGGCGGCGGGTTGGCCTGAAGGAGGGCCATTCGATCGGATCATCGCGACGTGCGCGGTCTCGTCGATTCCGCCAGCGTGGATCGACCAGCTTGCGCCCGAGGGCCGGATTGTGGCACCGCTCGACGCCGCCACCGCTGGTCCGTTACTGGTGCTGGACAAGACCGCCGACGATGAGGTGGTCGGCGTGATCGATCCGTTCCCTGCTCTGTTCATGCCGCTGCGCGACGACGTGAGCAACCCTCTCGCCCCGGGCCGAGTCCTTTCGACCGGGGTTTTCGGGGTGCCGCACTACGGCATGACCGCGCTGGACCCTGCCACCGCGCTCGATCCGGATTTCGCGTTGTTCCTGTGGTTGCACGCGCCCGGAATCCAGATGGGCAGGATGGACAAACAGGACCTCGTGGTCGCCCACCGTGGCAGGGTTCGGGCGGAGGCAAGTCTGAGCCCGAACGGGGACGGCAAGCATCGTGTGCGGCAATATGGGCACTATCGGCTGTGGGACATCGTCGAGCACGCGGCCAGCGCGTTCGACAACCTTGGCCGGCCAGGCGCAAACCGCATGGGCGTCACGGCCGCGAACGTGACCGGCTGTCAGTACGTCTGGCTCGACGATGCGGAGGGAGACCACTCATGGCCTCTCACCGGAAGCGCCGATTAGACAGCACTCGAAAGTAACCGCTGACAAGCGGCATACAGCACCTCAAAATCCCCGTCTCGGCACGCCTCGCCGAGACGGGGATTTTGAGTAGTGGACGAGCATCCCGCAGACCTCCCGAAGTGGCACACCCTCACACCACTCCGGAGCCCGCACATGACCGATCCGTTCACCACGGTTGCCACCGAACTCCCGCGCGACCGCTGGGGCCGCCCGCTGATCACGCCGCCGGGCGAGACCGAGGCCGTCCCCTACACCCGGACCACCACCTTCGTCGGCGTCCTGGAGGACACCTACCACCTCGGACAGTGGCAGATGCGCATGGTCGCGCTCGGCATGGCCCAGCGCCGGGACCTCCAGCTCGCCGCCACCGCGATCACGAACCCGAAGGACCGGTTCCAGAAACGGACCCTCAACGACCTCGCGAAGGCCGCCCTCGAAGCCGCCTCCGGCTCGGCCGCCGCCACGATGGGCACCGCGCTCCACACCTTCACCGAGAACATCGACAAGGGCCTCCCCCTCGGCTACATCCCCGAGGAGTTTGAGCCCGACATCGAAGCGTACCGCCAGATCACCGAAGGCTTCACCGTCGTTGCCATCGAAGGCTTCTGTGTAAACGACGCGCTCCGCGTCGGCGGCTCCTACGACCGCATCATGCGCGTCCCGGTCGGCGGCCTCGTCGCGCCCGACGGCGAGCTGGTCGAGGGCAACGTCATCTGGGACCTCAAGACCGGCGGCTCCATTGACGCCGGCCTCTTCGGCCTCAACAAGATCGCCATGCAGCTCGGCGTCTACGGCAACTCCCTCGACTACGACCACACTCTGGGCACCCGGACGCCGCTTCCCGACGTCCACCCGCGCTGGGCCATCGTCTGCCACCTCCCGGCCGGCTCCGGTCAGGCCCAGCTCATCTGGGTCGACATTGCGGCCGGATGGGAGGCCGCCTCGGCGCTCGCCCCGGGCGTCCACTCCTGGCGCAAGCGCAAGGACATCGGGACGCCCTTCGCCGCGGTGACCGCGCGCCCGACCGCCACGCCCATCCCGGAGATGATCCGCCGCGCCGCGTCCTACGCGGAGCTCAAGGGCATCCACGCGATGCACCAGGACATCTGGACGCCCGGCCTCACCGCGCTCGCCTCCGTGCGTAAAGCCGAGCTGGAGTCCACCTCCTCGTGACCACCGCCGGGCGGGACCATCACGGTCCCCGCCCGGCCTTTCCTCCTGGGGACAACGTGATCCGATCCATCCTCCACTACTTCATCCCGGCCATCGGCCGGCGAAGCGCCGCAGAGGCCGTCGAGTTCGGCCGAGCCCTCGACCATGGCTTCGGCTTCATCACGGTCGGCCCGCTCGCAATCCTCGTCGATCTCCCCCCGTTCCTGCGCAAGGCCGCGGAGCCAGTCCCCCGCGAACCGTCCATTGCCGACCTCAACACCGCGATCCGGACCGCCGAGGCCGCGCAGGAAGCCGCCGCGAAGACCTGCCCGCAAAGCTGAGCAGACGCGCTCCATCTCGCAGAACTCTCCCAGTGAGCCGGGAAAAGCCGGCTCACTCGCGAGGCACGAGAAGGAGCAGCGCCCCCGCATGAGCGACGAATTCAAGGACCCGAGCACCGCGACCGGCATCGAGTGGAAGAACTTCAACGGTTCCCTCTTGCTGGTCAAGGTTCACGGGCAGGAGCACAGCATCAAGACTGTCCACGGGGACTCCTCGGCCATCCGCGCCGACGTCTTCGTCTTGGACGGCGACCACAGCGGTGAATCCTATGTGGACACCCTGGTCTTCCCGAAGGTCCTCCAGTCCCAGCTCAAGCCGTCCATCGGTGCGATGGTGCTGGGCCGGCTGGGCCAGGGCCACAAGAAGCCGGGCCAGAGTGCCCCGTGGACGCTGGCCGCGGCGACGGCCGAGGACAAGACCCTCGGCCGGGAGTTCCTGGCCAAGTCGGTCGACACTCCCTTCTGATCTCGCCACCGAGATCGTCACGGTCGGGCCGAGTAGCTGAGCCAGGCCCCTCCCGGAGACACGGCTGGACCGGGCGGCCCGACCACCCCGCCCGCTGGTAGCACCCAAGAACTTTCGAGGAGACGCACGTGAACGAGACCGACGCCGCCACCGAACCGACCACCGCGCAGATGCGCGCGTACCTGCGCGCCAACCGTCCGGACCTGGAGGTCGGCGTCCGCGGCTTCCTGTCGGCAGCGGCCGTGAAGGCGTACCGCGAGGCGCACGGCCTGCCGGTCGAGGACTGACCTCTCCACTCCCCAAGAAAGGCCCCCGTTCCCTCCCCAGGGAACGGGGGCCTTTCTGCACCCGCTCCAAGGAGATCCACGAGTGACCCTCGACCTCGACCGCGTTGATGCTGCCTGGCTGGCCGGTCTACTGGACGGCGAAGGGTGCTTCGACGCCCCGCGCGGCAACCCCCGCGTTCGCGTGAAGATGACCGACTTCGACGTCATCCTCCGCGCCGCCGACCTCATGCAGGCGAAGACCCATCCGGAAATCGTCCCGGATCGCAAGCCGTTGCTCGTCGCCCAGATCACCGGCGAGCCCGCGGTGGCCGTGCTCCACGCCATCCTGCCGTTCCTCGGCTCCCGTCGCTCGGCCAGGGCCACCGAGATCATCGTGGCCCAGCGGCAGAAGGCGGCCCGCCACCCCGCACGACGGCTGACCCTGGCCTCCGCCGCGTGAGCAATCCCAACGCGGCCAAGGGCGCGCGCTGGGAGCGGTCCGTCCTCGACTTCCTCCGGGAGGTCTTCGGGCGGGCCGCGATCCGGCCCCGTCAGGAGGGCCACATCGACGTAGGAGACATCCATCTCTCGCCGTTCGCCCTCCAGCTCAAGGACGAGGCGAGCCACAACTTCTCCGGCTACCTCAACGACGCCGACAAGCAGGCCACCGCGGCCGGCGAGCCCTACGGCGCGGCCGTCGTGAAGCGCCGCCGCTACGGCGTGGACCGCGGCTACGCCGTGATGACGCTGGCCACCTTCCGCCTCGTCGTCGCCCGGCTCCGCCGCGCCGAGCAGCAGCTCCTCCGCGCGAGCCCGGCCCTCTTCGACCAGCACATGGCCGACACCCAGAAGGAGAACGAGACCAAGTGACCGAACCCACCGAGATCGGCTGGACCCACGGCGCCGAGTTCGCTGCCGCGCCGACCGAGGGCCTCCCCGCCGCGCCCCGGCCGCACTCGCTGCGCGCCGCGCTCCCCGTGGCCGCGCGGACCCTCGTGGCCCTCAACGTCAGGTCCCGCAACACGGGCGTCCCGATCTTCGCGGGCATCGAGCCCGCAGAGAAGCGCCGTCGCCGCGCGGCCGGCAAGCGCCAGCGCGCGGCCCGCCGGGTGCACCGGGCGGCCTGAGTGCGCTACAAGGTCACCGTCACGCCTGACGGCGGCGAGCCCGCGCGGACGTTCGTCGAGGGCGCCCCGGCGCTCCACAACGCACTCGTCCGCGCGGGTGTGCCCGCCCAGCGCATCAAGGACGGCCACCCTGGCGACGGCGCCGAGACCCACACGGTCAACGCGCCCGGCCTGCCCTGGCACGGCAACACGGTCCGCTGGGTCGGCATGGGCTGGGCGGGCTTCCCGCGCAAGGCCGCCGTCCCGACTTACCGGCCGCCGAAGCCCGGCAAGGGTGTCTTCGCGGCAAAGTCCGGCGAGCCCGGCGCCGTCATCGAAGCCAACGGCCACCGGTTCGAGGTCTGGGAGAAGTCCGACCGGACCGGACGGGTCTGGGCCACCCGGCCCGGATCGCTGCGCTACTTCCTCGTCGCCCTCGACGGCCACGCCTACGACGAGCACGGCGGCGGCGAGTCCTGGCACCGCGGCTCGTCCACTTCGGACAAGAGGAGCTGATCATGGCACGTACTCACGCGGAGGCGCCGGAGCTGTTCCGGGGAGCCGTCACCACCACGATCGAGCGCGAGGGCCAGGAGCCCAGCGTCTCCACCTACTACTACGGCCCGTTCATCGACCGGCGCCAGGCGAGCGCCGCGGTCACCCGCGCGAAACGGCGCAACGACCACAACCGCGCGTACGCCGAGCGCTGCGGCCGGACGCATGGCAAGACTGTGGACGGCCACGTCGAGTCCACCGTGGCGGCCTGGGAGCAGGTCAGCGCGTGAGCAGTTACGCCCGGCAGTACGAGGGCGACGTCCTCTACCGCGCGTCCATCCGCCTCCTCGACGAGAGCGGCCACGTCGTCCACCACTACTACCTCGGCCCGTACGACACGGCCGGCAAGGCGAAGGCCCGCCTCACCGGGGCGACCCGTCACCGAGACCCGTCGCGGGTCGTCGGTCGCGTCGAGGAGGCCCACCCCGAGTGGAAGCCCATTGCCCTCGGCAACGAGGTCGTTCACGAGAGGGAGTGCACGAGTGCCGTTCCCGAATGACCCCGAGGTCGCCTGCCGACCGGACGGCGTGAGCTTCGAGGTCCTCCGCGACGCCTTCTACTGGGGGCAGGTCGACTCGTGGCGCATCCCGCGCGGATTCGTCACCGACTTCGCCACGATCCCGGCCGTCGTCTCCTGGGCCATCCCGAAGCTCGGCGCCTACACCCAGGCCGCCATCGTCCACGACTACTTCTGCTCGGTCGGCATCGCGGCCGGCGAGATCTCGGCGCGGGACACCGACGCCGTCTTCCGCCGCATCATGCGCGAACTGGACGTGGACATCGTCACGCGCTGGCTCGTCTGGGTCGGCGTCCGCTGGGGCGCCGTGTTCAACCCGATCCGTCGGCCCGAGTGGTGCAAGGACGCCCCGGCCGTGCTGGGCCTCACGGCCCTTGCCGCACCGGTCATCGTCCCCGCCTCGCTCCTGGCCGTCGGAGGCCGCCTGGTCCTGCGGGCGGCCTCCTCCGTGGCCCGGCTCTTCCGCCGGTAGCCGCGCCCACAGCGGAGGCCCCGTCGTCCACTTCGGACGTCGGGGCCTTCGTCGTCTCCGAAAGGAACTTCCCTTCATGACTTGGCGTAACTGCAACGCAAGCCTCACCCTCGTCGCCGCGGTCAACGCGCGATGGCCGGGCCGTGACAAGGCCAGCGACGGCACGATCGGCGACGCCGCGCACGCGTCGCGGACGTCCGACCACAACCCGTGGGTAGTGGTGGACGGCGTCGGTGTCGTCCGCGCCCGCGACATCGATAAGGACGGCATCGATGCCGGATGGCTGGCCGAGGAGCTGCGCAAGCTCGGCGCGGCCGGCGACCCGCGACTGGCAGGCGGCGGGTACGTGATCTGGAACCGGCGCATCACGTCGGATGACTTCTCACGCTGGACGCCGTACAACGGCTCCAACCCGCACACCCAGCACGTCCACGTGTCATTCTCCCGCAATCGCGCGGGTTTCGACTCGAACGCGCCGTGGGGCTTCCTCGGCGGAGTCACCTCGAACCCGGCTCCGGCTGGGCGTCCGGGCGTCTTCGCCTGGAATCTGCCGACAGGCCACTACTACGGCAATCTCCGTGGTCCTGCCGCCAGCCACGGCGGCTTCTACGGCTCGGAGCGCGACGAGGTCCGCAACATTCAGCAGTGGCTCATCTACCACGGCTGCGTCGCCGGTGTCCCGGCTTCGGCCTGGGCGACGAGCAGCTGGGCGGACGGCAAGTGGGAAGGCCCTACCGACACGGCCAGCCGGGTCTGGCACGACCGGTTCTACCCCGGCCAGCCCTACCCGACCCAGGTCTGGCGTGACGACTACGGCCGCCTGGCGCGTGCGTGAGCCCATCAGCTCGGTCCCGTCCTGAGCGGCCGAACCGCGTCAAGCCTGCCTTGACGTGAGCAGAACCGGGCCTCCTCGCAGAGGTCCCGGTTCGACGCCAAGGACGCGCACCGGAAGGCCCCGTCCTCCACCCGGAGGGCGGGGCCTTCCGTCGTTTAAACAAGCAGGAGCACCGTGGACCTCTTTAACGACCCCGCCCCCGCCGGGCCGTCGGATCGCCTCACCCTCGCCGCTCTCCTCGACCGCTTCGACGAGGTCGAGACCGAGTCCAACGGGTACGTCGTCACGTGCCCGGCCCACGAGGACGCGCGGCCGTCGCTGCGCGTCGGCTACAACGCCGAGTCGCGCAAGGTCGGCCTCAAGTGCCGCGCCGGATGCGAGACCAGGGACGTGCTCACGGCGCTCGACCTCTCGATGGCCGACCTCTTCGACGTCGAGCCCGGCCCGATCGACGATCTCCGCTCCGCGGGCCGCGTGCCTGAGAAGCCCTCGGTGGGCGACCGGGCCGCGCTCAAGTTCTACCTCGACCGTGCGATCCAGCACGCTCGCGACGCCGAGACCGCCGAGGCGCTCGACTACGCCTACCGCCGGTTCGGCGTTGACACCGAGAAGTTCTGGGAGCTGGGTCTCGGTTATGACGACGGCACCGTGGACGGCGGAAAGCTGATCCTCTCCCGCGCGCTCTACCACGACGCACCGCGGCTCGTGGTGCCGTTCAACGACTTCGACGGCCATCCGCACTACCTCCAGGCCCGCGCCCTGCGCGAGGAGGGCGTCCGCGCGAAGTGGTCGGGTCCGAAGAACCCCGAGGGCGCCGCGTGGTCGAAGTACGGCTACTTCTCCGGCGGCTCCGGCTGGGCCGAGGTAGTGGTCACCGAGGGCCCTGGCGATGCGCTCACCGCCGCCGCGCTCGGCTACGACGTCATCCTCATCCGCGGCGCCGGGCTCGGCGCGAACGCTGCGCTCGCCGACGAGCTGGCCGCCGGGCTCGCCGGGCGCCGCGTGGTCGTCGCCGGGGACGCCGACACCGCCGGGGCCAAGTTCACCCGCGACGTCGCCGCCGCGCTCTCGACGCGCAAGGTCGAGGTTCACAAGCTCACCATCCCCGTCGAGGGCGGGAACGACATCACCAAGTGGCGGGAGCTGGCCGGGGCGGCCTTCGACCGCGCCTTCGTCCAGGCCGTCCAGGAGGCACCGCGCTACGGCTCCGACGAGATCACGGTGGAGCAGATCGCCCAGGACATCACCCGCCTCTTCTCCGACGTCTACAACGCCAAGACGCTCCTCGCCGTGATCCAGGAGCAGGGCGGCGACGTCCGCTTCACCACCGAGGCGGGTTTCATCGCCTACCGGCCGGACGCCGGAACCTGGCAGGTCGACCACGCGGAGTGGGTCCGCTCGCAGGCCCAGACCGTCGCGGCTCGAGTCCAGCGCGCCATCCTCGACCGGATGCAGGCGATGGACACCCGCGTCGCCGGCATCGACGACAAGGCCCTCCGCGAGACCACCGGGGACCTCCTCGACGCCCAGCGCAAGAAGGCCCGCTCCGGATCGCTGGTCTCCTACGTCATGTCCACCAAGGGCATCGACTCCATGATCCGTGAGCTTCGCGCGCTCCCGGGGGTGTTTGCGTCCTACGAGGACTTCGACCAGCACCCTCACCTCCTCGCCTGCGGGAACGGGGTCGTCAACCTGGAGTCCGGCGACCTCGCGCCGTACTCCGCGGCGACCAAAGACCTCCTCCTCCTGCGCCGGGTCGAGACGTCCTACCTCAAGGGCGCCCGCAACCCGCGCTGGGAGAAGTTCCTCGGCGAGATCTTCGAGAAGTATCCGGACCTCCCGGCCTACATGAAGCGGCTCGTCGGCTACGGCATCACGGGGCACACCACCGAACAGGCGTTGGCTGTGTTCTACGGCGGCGGCTCGAACGGCAAGGGCGTCTTCATCGAGACCCTCACCGGGATCTTCAAGGGCATCTCCACCACCACGCCCTTCTCGACATTCGAGGTGAAGCCCTCCGGCGGCATCCCCAACGACATCGCCGCGCTCAAGGGCTCCCGGCTCGTCATGGCGTCCGAGGGCGAGCAGGGCCGCCAGATGGCGGAAGCCGTGATCAAGCGGCTCACGGGCGGCGACACGATCTCCGCGCGCTTCATGCGCAAGGAGTTCTTCGAATTCGTACCGGCTTTCCTGATCATGCTGGCGACGAACTACAAGCCCAACTTCCGCGGTCAGGACTACGGCCTCTGGAGGCGGGTCAAGCTCGTGCCCTTCGACCGCACCTTCACCGACGAGGACAAGGACAAGTACCTCACCGCCAAGTTCCTCGGTAAGCGCGTACCCGACGCCGCCTACCGCGACGGCGAGGACTACGGCGACGGTCCGGCCGGGATTCTGGCCTGGGCTGTCGAGGGCGCACGGGAATGGTTCCGCGAAACGCTCCAGGACCCCGAAGTCGTCACCAGGGCCACCGCGGAGTTCAAGGAGACCTCCGACAACCTCGCCGAGTTCTACGCCGAGCATCTCGTCAAGGACCCGAAGGGCCGGATCAAGGGACAGGACGTCTGGGGCCTCTACCAGGAGTGGTGCGAGGAGGAGCAGCTCGACCGCAAAGAGCGCTGGAAGCGCTCGACGTTCTGGAAGGCCCTCGAAGAGCGCGGCGCCGTCAAGACCCTACCGAGCGGGACCGTGACCTTCAAGGGCATCCGCAAGCGCCGCCCCTCTGAGCACGGTGCCCCCGAGAAGACCGCCCCCGGCAACTCGTCTGAGGAATCGCGAGCAGAAGCCGAGCGCCTCGCAGAAGTACCGGTGGAAGGCGCGGTCGAGGCCCCCAGCCTCGACGCCTTCCTCTGATCGAAGGAGCACAAGCACCCGATGTCCAAGCGCACGAACGTCCTTGCCACCCCGCCCTCGCTCGACGAGATCTTCTCCACCGCGTCGGGCGTTTCGGCTCACGCCAAGGGCACCTTCCGGCACGCCATCGACGACCTGGAGCTGGCGAACGCCCGCTTCGCCGACGTCGAGACCCAGGCCGCCGTAGAGGCCGCCCGGCTGGAGGACGTCCGCGCCGAGGCCGCCGCCCAGCGGCAGGACAACGCCGTCGTCATCGAGAACCTCCGGACGCTCCTGGGCGAGTAGCCCTCCGCCGGTCCACCACCAGGCCCCGCCTCCCCGCCCGGGAGGCGGGGCCTTCTCGCGTTCCCACGCCCGGCACCAAGAAGGACGGCGGCCCGTGAAGATTTTCAAGCACCGTGTAAACGGGGACGAAATCCCCATTCACTTCCCTGAGCACGGCGAGGATCTGGCCGGCTTCGAACGGTTCCTCACCGCTCTCCCCCGCATCATCGCGCTCGACACCGAGACCACCGGCCTCAAGATCTACTCCAAAACCTTCAAGTGTCGACTCGTCCAGTTCGGCGATGCCCGGGAAGCGTGGGTGCTTCGGACCGACCGGTTCCGGGCCGCGATCCAGCGCGCACTCGCCCGCCTGGACCTCCGCTTCGTCGCGCACAACGCGGTCTTCGACCTTCTGGTCCTCGACCGGTGCGGCCTCGCGTCGCTGGAGTCACTCGGCCCGCGGGTGTTCGACACCTACATCCTCGGTCACCTGTGCGACCCGCGAACCGAATCCGACGGCGGCACGGGCCTCGGCCTCAAGCCGATGTCCACTGTGTACGTCGACTCCGACGCCGCCGACACCCAGAGCGGCCTCAACGGGATCTTCCTGGAGCTGTACCGGGCCTGGAAGAAGACCGTCTCGCGCGACGAGATCCTGGCGTGGCAGCAGCAGTACCCGAAGAAGCCGCACGTCGCGTACGGCTTCACCCACGTCGCCATCGACCACCCGCTCTACGTCACCTACGCCGGGCTCGACGTCGTTTACACCGCCCGGCTCCTCGCCGAGCTGGGTGTCATCATCAAGCAGGCCGGGCTTTCGAAGCTGGCCCAGTTCGAGCACCGCGTCCAGCTCATTCTCGCCCGCCAGCAGCGCCGCGGCCTGTTGGTCGACGTCGAGTACACGGAGAAGCTCATCCGCCGCCTGATGGAGGAGGCGGAGACCTACCGTCACGCGGCCAAGGGCTACGGGGTCGAGAACGTCAACTCGACAGCCCAGGTCATCGCGGCCCTTCTGGGCATGGGCGAAGCCTGGAACGACAAGACCGACACCGGAAATCCGGCCGTGGGCAAGGAAGTGCTCCTGCCGATGGCCGACCTCAACAAGGATTGGCAGCGGCTCGGCATCCGCGAGCCGAACCCCCTCGCGGACTCCATCGTCCGGGCGAAGCGCGCGGAGAAGTGGAAGGAAAGCTACGCCCTCCCCTTCCTCCTGGACCGGGACGAGCACGACCGCATCCACCCCTCCATCAAGAGCCTGGCCGCGCGGACGGCCCGGATGAGTGTGTCCGGCCCGCCGCTCCAGCAGCTCCCCTCCGGCGACTGGACCATCCGGCGCGCGATCCTCGCCGACCCGGGCCAGCTCATCGTCGCCGCGGACTACTCCGCAGTGGAGATGCGCGTCCTCGCGGCGCTGGCCGACGTCTCGCGCATGAAGACGCTGATCGCCGCCGGAGCCGACCTCCACACCGAGACGGCCCGGATGGTCTACGGAGCACGGTGGGACGCCGCCTCGCCGGCCGAGCAGAAGAAGATGCGCGGCCTGATGAAGATCATCGGCTTCGGCAAGGTCTTCGGCGGCGGCCCTACCGGGCTGGCCAAGCAGGCGGGCTTGCCCTACGAGCCGGTCAAGGCCGCGGCCGACGGCTACGACGAGGTCTACCCGGAGATCCCGCGCTTCGGCCGCACGCTCCAGCGCCAGGCCGCGTACAAGGGCGGGGCCGTTTACACGCCGATCGGTCGCCGCCTGCCGCTCGACCGCGACCGCGCCTACGCGGCGACGAACTACGTGGTCCAGAGCACCGCGCGGGACGTTCTCGCCCGTGCGCTCTGCCGGATCGACGACGCCGGCCTGAGCCATCACGTGCTCCTCCCGGTTCACGACGAGCTGGTCTGCCAGGCCCCGGCGGAGGACGCGGAGGAGGTCATCCGCGAGATCGGCCGCCTCATGGAGACCACGCTCCGTGAGATCCCGATTGCGTCGGAGCCCGAGGTATACGGCCGGAGCTGGGGTGCGGGCTACATGCCCGAGGAGGAAAAGGCCCTGCTTGACGCTTCCTGACAAGGGTTCGGCCATGTGACCCATCCCACTTTTCGAACATACGTTCGCAGGTTACGGAATGCGCCCAACGGGCGATGAACAAAGTTGAAAGGTAAAAGATCAGTTGAGTATGGTAAAGGAAAGCTTCAAGCAGCTCATCGACACCATGACGCGCCTGGGGGGTGTGTTGTCTCCTGCAATCGACGCTCAGTACGAGGCGCCGCCTGGAACTCGTGCATCCAAGGTGCCCGCGTCGAATGGCGTCTCCAATCCCACTTTGGACACCGTGCTCGACCCCCGTCGGCTTGCGTTGTCGGACGAGATCCGTTCGACGCGCCTGGCGCTTCTCAAGGCACGGGCCATCCTCGAACCGCACATCCCCGCGCTCCACTCCGCCGTGAACCGGTGGGAGGGCCAGGAAGGAACACAGTGACCAGCTCCGTCCCCTCGGCTGTCGAACTCGGCGGCCGGGTCCTGCACGCGCGCTTGCTCGCCGAGGCCCGCACCGCGGTTGCTGCGATGAACTGGGACATTCCCCAGGACGAGCGCCACGAGCTCGACCCACACGAGACGGACGACCTGACACTCTCCACCGCCGGCTGACGGAGGCTCCACCGAGAGCACCCGCGCCCACCCACGACCCCCGCACTCCACTATGGAGCGCGGGGGTCTTTTGCTACTTACAAGTAGATATCACGAATCTGAGTAGTTTCCCCCTGGTGTTGATCAGGCCCGGGGAGCCTGTTACGTTCTTTCCACCGAGAACTCTCGGTGAGAGCGTCGGACGAGCCCTTGCGACTGAACTCCGGCACCGAACACCCCGAAAGCAGGCTCCTCTCCTCGGCTAAGCCCTCCCCTTCCTGACAGCCGTACCGTCCGGCGCCTTCCCCGCGCCCGAAACGGCTCCACACAAGGACTTCCGTCCTAGCTCTCGGACGTGCAGACGTCACGCCACGTCCGTCTTCGGAGCGCGCGTCCGCGCAAACCCGGGCATACCCGTGCCCTCAATTGTCACTTTCTGCAACTTTACCAATTCAAGGAGTTTTTTTCGTGCGCGACTACACCAATATCCTCGCCACCGAGAGTTTTCTGTCGCACGAGGAGCAGTGTGCCCTCATCGCCGCCGCACAGGACGTCCCCTGCACGGTGACCACCAACCCGGAGACCGGCGAAGAGACCGTCACCTTCGGCAAGACCGCCGCCTCCGAAACCGCTCTCACCCAGCTCGTCGTCAGCTTCACCCCGCTCATCCGCTCGATGGCCCGCACGGCCCCGACCCTCGGCTACGACGAGGCCGAAGCCATCTGCCTTGAGCGCTTCATGAAGGCCATCCGCGAGTACGACCTCAACTCCGAACTCCCCTTCTCCCGCGACATCCGGACCATGCTGCGCTTCGAGCTGTCCGACAAGACCCGCACTCGCGGAGTCGTTGCGATCAAGGAGAACGTGGCCGCCCGCTACCTCCGCCTCGTCCAGAAGCACGCGGGCGACGTCCGCGCCGCCTACGAGGAATGCCGCACCACCCCGAACGGCTTCGACCCGTCCACGTTCCTCGCCGTCCACCGGGCCTACGGAATGCTCATCTCCCTCGACATCGCGCCGGGCGACAGCGATGCGGGCGCCGCCGGGGACTGGAACGAACACGAGCGCATCCTCATCGATCACATGGCCGCGTTCGAGGAGGACCTGGCGAACCGCGACCTCGTCCGCTGGGCCTTTACCAAGGTCGCCGAGCGGGAGGCCCAGATCCTCCGCCTCCGCTACGGCTTCGACGACCTCACCACCGAGAATCTCCGGTCCCGCGCTGGCTTCCGCACCGACGTCGACGACCTCGTCATGAGCGACCGCGAAGTGGCCCAGTGCATGGGCCTCGCCCTGTCGAGCTGCAACCGCTACAAGCGCGAGGCCCTCGCCACCATGCGCTCCGCTCTGGAATCCCTCGCCGCGGAAAGCGACTGAGCAACTCCCGCCCGACCCGCAGAACTCCCGATCAGCCCAAGAAAAAGACCGAGCAGGAGCCCGACATGTCCCCCGTTTCAACGCTTTCCGCCGACGACCTGACCGACACGTGGCCCCTCGACTTCGACGAGCTGGACGAGATGGAGACCCGCCTCGCCGAACTCGCCAGGGAGGTCGTCACCGGCCTCCCGGCCCGCCCCGGGACCCGGCGATGACCGCCACGGACCTCCGCGTCCTCTCGACCGTGGCCTACGCGCTGGAGGGCCACGGCGCAACGACACCGTTTCTCCGCCGAGCCGAGGACGTCGTCAAGCAGCTCGCGGCCGAGGGCCTCGCGATCAGGTCCACGGCCGGACGCGAAGATCTCGCCGCCCGACTTCGCGAGGCGTTCGACAAGGCCCTCCGCGCCGAGAACCTGTCCTGCTACTTCGACGGCGGCTACAAGACCCGCGAGGCAGCCGAGGAGGCCGCCACCGCGGCCCTCGCGCTGATCGAGGAAATCGGACGCACGTGACCAAGACCTTCCGCGTCGTCGACACACCGGCGAACCCGGGTAACCGCTACCACTTCGGTCCCGACGAGCACCGGGTCCGGCCGTTCATGATCGTGGACGAGATCGAGCGCTGTTACGGGCGCAACGCCCGGCGCGAGGACGCCGAGTCCGCGGTCCGGCAGCTCGAATTGGAGCACACCCTCCCGGTCGGGATGCGCTCCAGCGGGCTACTCACGGACGCCCGCGCCGTCCATGCGCGGGCGCTCCTCACGGCCAAGACGGCCCGACGCTACGGCCTCATCGACGCCGAGGACCAGGAGATCCTCGCCGACCTGGACGCCGTCGTCGCCCGGCTCGCCCGCTGGCAACGGACCGGCTACCCGCGCGGATGTGAGGTCGCCGAGTGAGCTTCCTGGCCTGGTTCTTCCTGGCCTGGCTGGGTCTTGCCCTCCTCGGCGGCTTCCTCCTCGGTCACCTGATTGGGAAGAACGACAAGCGCGGCTGAGAGCCGCCCGACCCCGGCCTCCGCCCTCGGCGCCCAGCGCCTTGGGCGGAGGCCCTTCGGCGTCAAGAGGCCCTTGACGGCCGCCCCCCGAACACCGGCAACCTGGAGCAACGCCCTCGAATGCTGCCTTCCAACCTCTCTGACGCCCTCACCGAGCCCCACCGAGACCGCCCCCGGGCTCACGCGGCCGGCGCGACATGAGCGTCCGCCACGCCCGGCGCTCCCTCGCCGGAAGCATGGGCGGCTCACTGGACGTCCTCCTCGGCCACGACGGCGCCGGCGGACGCGTCGTCGCGATCCGTTCGCTCTCGGTGCGCACGACCAACGCCGTCCGCACCGCCGACCCCGCCACCGTCCGCACGCTCATCGCCGAACTCGGCGAAGCCCTCGACTACCTCACCTCGGGAGGAACCCCGTGAACCAGAAGGAACCTGGGCGCACCCGCGTCCTTCGCCTGATCGGTTGCGGCGGCCTCGTCCTACTCATGGGCGTCGCCGTCATCGCGTGGTCGTGGCCCTGGGCGCTGGCCGCGCTGGCCGTGTTCGCCGGAACCGCCGCACTTGACGGCTTCCTCGACGCCGTCCGCGAGCAGCGGTAGCACCTGCTCCTCCCCGGCCCCGCCGCCCGCGCCCTGGGCAGCGGGGCCTTTCCGTTCTCTGGTGAGCAAGTCATATCGCGTGCGCAGAAGTCCATCTCCGACAGAGAAACTCCCTACCGAGGAGCGTCCACATGACCACGTTCCGCCGCAACGACCCGGTCATCGTCCGCGAGGTCGAAGCGATCCACAGCCACATCTACGTCGGAAAGAAGGGCCGGTTCCGTGGCACTGTCGGCTCCACCAACGACGCGAGCGGGAAGCCTGCCTACCTCGTCGAGGTCAACGCCTGGGATGGCTCCCGCACCACCTGCACCATCCGCGCCACCCGCATCGAGCGGGACACCCTGAAGACTGGGCGCTTCCAGGCGGAGCTCCCTACGCTCACCCAGCCCGGCCGGGTCAGCGTCGGTGATCGAGTCCGCGTTGTCGAAGTCCTGCCCTCGGACTCCTCGGGCAGCCGCCTGAAGATCGGACAGACCGGCACGGTCGAAGAGGCCGTGCCGGCGAACGGCATCCGGCCGGGATTCCACCGGGTGCGCGTCGGCGCCGCGCTCGTCCGGGCGACCACGGTGGAGCGGGTCGCCGGGTCCCTACCGATGACCCACGCTGACGAGCCGACCGCGGAGAGCAGGCCGAAGCCCGTGGACGCCCTGATCGACCCCAAACGCCTCCAGGCCGCCCACGCGGCCCATGCGCTTCTCGGCGAGGACGCGACGCTCGACACCCTCATCGGACTCGGTGAGTTCATCCTCGGCGAGCACGCGAAGGGAGGACGCGTCGACCTCGGCGCGCTGGCCGCACCGAGCACGCACCGCGTCCAGACGGCACCGGACATGACCCTCGATGAGGCCCGGCGCGTGACCTCCGAGACGCTGCACATCAACAGCCTGGACGTAGGCCCGGACCTCCATCCGGACTCGGACGTGATCATGATGGAGGTTCGCGGTTCTCGCGAGTACCTCACCGAAGAGCAGGTCGACAAGCTCATCGCGTACCTCCGCGCGGCGAAGCTCGTCCACACCGCCCGCTGATCCATCCCTGAACCGAGGCCCGGCCGCCGGAGACCCTGTGTCCCGGCGGCCGGGCCTCTTCTGCGTTTACACACCTCCGAAGGAGCACCATGAGCGCCACCGCCAACCCCGAGTACCGCCCCGGCGACAAGGTCCGCGTCCTGGCCGACAAGCCCTACGCAACCGAGCTGGTCGCCGGCGACGTCGTCACCGTCATCGAGCAGGTCACCAAGATCGAGGACGGCGCCGAGGTCGACGTCCTCCTGGTCGCCTCTGCGCACGGGAACCGCTACCTCGGCCTCGACGGCGTGGAGCCGTTCGTCAACGACTACAGGCCCGCCCAGCCGGACGAGGAGGTCGACTCCGCTTTCCGTGCGCTCCTGGCCGCCGACGACGAGCTGGCCACGTGGGTCGAGACCGCGGACACCGCCCTCGGCGCCGAGGAGGAGAAGGTCGCCACCGCGCTTACCGGCGAGCCCTGGGACGGCCTGTCCGTCACCCCCGGTCCGGGTAGCAACTTCCGCGTCGTCGACTACGCCGGAGACGTCCTGGACATCCACTACGTGGAGCGCCAGTGCGCGAACCACGGCCGCGAAGGCGCCTTCGTCTTCGAGGGCGACCTGGGCGCCGTCGTGGTCCCTGCCGCGACCGTCGGCCCGGTCATCGCGTTCCTCCTGAACCGCGCGAGGTTCTCGAAGCGCCCGGAATGACGTAAAGTGGGCGGTTATGCCCACCTCAAGACTCTCGGTCGGCCTCTTCACGGTGGCCGGCGCTCTGGTCCTGGCCGCGTGCGGCGGCACCGACACCGCCGCACCGGCCGCGCCCAGCCCCGCCCCCTCGGTCACCCAGCAAGACGCCGGCCTCGACCCCGCGCAGTGCGCCGATCCGAGCTTCCTGAACGAGCACAAGGCTTTCTGCGTGAACAACCCGCCCACAGTCTCCGGCCCTGCAACGGCTCCGCTCACGCTCCCCGGCGACATCCAGGTCCGCGTCGTCTCGGCCACCTCGAAGCCGGCCGACCCCAAGATCTACGACTCCGACCCCACCGAGAACACCCTGGTAACGATCACCACCGAGATCTCCAATCGGGGTAACACCACCTTCGCCTTCCCGCCGGAAGGCAGCTCCGTCCGGGCCGAGTTGCTCTACGGCGCCGACCAGTACAAAGCGACGAGTTGGGCCGTCCAGGAGGGCGGAGCAGCGGATCTCCCGCGCCAGCTCGTGGCCGGCTCGTCGGCGAAGATGACCGCGAAGTTCACCGCCCGCAAGGACGGGCTCAACATCGCCGCCTTCCACTTCAACCCGAATAGCGCTGCCACCGCGGACGCCACCTTCAACGAGATCCAGACCCTCTTCAAGTAGCTCGGCCCGCTCACCCGGCCCCGTCTCCCACGTGGAGGCGGGGCCGGTTTCGTTTACACACCCTAAGCCACCGAGACTTCTCTGTGGATGTGACGTAGACCACCGGTTTAAAGTCTTCCCTCCCACCGAGAATTCTCGGTAGTGTTCCTCTTGTCCGGCCCACCCAGGGCCACCAGGAACACCCCGGAGGCACCCGATGACCGCTCCCACCCAGACCCGCGAAATGTGGCTCCACAAGGCCATCGAGGCTCTCCGCCCCCGCTTTGAAGAGGTCGGTATGCCGCTCCCGGAGAAGATCCACGTCTCCGTCGGCTTCGGCGGTGCCGCTCGCGCCGAGAACAAGTTCATTCTCGCCGTCTGCTGGGCCACCGAGGCCAGCGCCGACAAGGCCAACCACATCTTCATCTCCCCCGTCCTCGACGACACCGCGCGCATCCTGGACGTCCTGATCCACGAGCTGATCCACGCCGCGGACAACTGCAAGAGCGGCCACAAAGGCCCCTTTGCCGAGGCTGCCACCCGGCTCGGCCTCACGGGCAAGATGACCGCCACGGTCGCGTCGGTCGAGCTGGCCGCGGAGATGATCACCCTCGCGGAGACCCTGGGCGACTACCCGCACGGCAAGTTCACCGCCTTCGATCACGCTCCGGCCCCGAAGCCCGGCGAGGAGCCCGCCCCGAAGCCGAAGGTCTCTTCCGGCCCGTCGGCCCAGGGCACGCGGATGCTCAAGCTCGTGTGCCCCGAGGACGGCTACACGGTCCGCACGACGGCTAAATGGCTCGCCGTCGGCTACCCCTCCTGCCCGTGCGGCGCCGAGCTGATCAACGGCTGACCTCACCACCGAGAGTTCCTCGGTCGCCCCGCCCTTCGAGGCGGGGCGACCCGCACCCCAGGAGATCGACATGGACAAGGCGACAAACGTCCTTCTGCGCCAACTGAAGACCCAGGGCTTCGACGTCAAGCGCACCCGGAGCCTCCACTACATGATCCGGAAAGGCGGCAAGTTCGTAACCATCATCGGCTCCACTCCGTCGGAATACCGCGGCCGACAGAACGGGCTCGCCGCGCTCCGCCGCGCCGGATTCGTCGACCCGAAACGGCAGACCCGATGAGCACATCTTCGGCGGGGGCTTCGTTTAAACGTGCCAACACCGCACCACCGAGAACAGAGATCACGATGACCGCCCCGACCCTCGAACCCACCCGCGTCTACCTCGCCGGTTACCCCGACATCACCGGAACCATCGTCGAGGGCGACCTCTGGTGCGACAAGGTCACGGTCCAGTGGGACGAAGGCCGCCGCCTCCGTCTCTGGGTGGACCAGCTCGGCGCGGCGCCGGAACCCACCTCCTTCCTCGAGCCCCGCCGCTGACTGCCCAGGCCCCGTCCTCCTCGCGGAGGGCGGGGCTTGTTCGTGAAGCCGTGAGCAGACTTTCCCCGACGCGCAGAAGTCCCCAGCATGACCGTTCACTTCACCTCCGATCTCCACATCGGGCACCGGCGCGTCGCCGAGATCCGCGGCTTCTCCTCTGCCCACGAGCACGACGAGCACCTGGCCGCGAGCTGGCGGGCCGTCGTGAAGCCCGCCGACCAGGTCTGGGTACTCGGCGACATCGCCGCCAGCTCACCAACACGCGCCTTGGAAGTCCTGGCCGACCTGCCCGGCGAGAAGCACCTCATCTTCGGCAACCACGACACGGCGCACCCGATGAACCGCGACGCCCACCGCCACCTCCGGACGTACCTGGAGGTCTTCGCCAGCGCGGCGAGCGCCGCCCGGCGCCGGATCAACGGCCGGGAGGTCGTCCTCTCGCACTTCCCGTACCGGCGCGACCGCGGCCCGGCGCGTCACCAACAGTGGCGCCTCCGGGACGAGGGCCTCTGGCTCCTCCACGGCCACACGCACGGCCCGGAGACCCTGACCTACGGGGAGCGCGAGATCCATGTGGGACTCGACGCCTGGGCGCTCAAGCCGGTCGCCCTGGAGACCATCGCCGACCTCCTGGAGGCGGCCGAGAACCGGCGCCAGTCGACGGCCCGGCTCGACGCGCTCTTCGCGGCCGGCCGCCGCAACGGCGAGAAGCTCGCGGCGGAGGTGGCCGAGTGAAGATCCGCATCGACTTCCCCCGGCCGGAGCCCCAGTACGTCGAACTCCCGGAGGACGTCGACCCGGACGACGAGGGCGCCGTGGAGAGCTGGATCGAGAGCCACCACGGCGAGGCCATAATCCCATTCGAGGACTGGGAAGTCGTCCTGTGACCGCGAAGCTCTACGGCACCGGCCCCACGTGGGCCGCGCCCGCTGCCGAGGCCCAGCGCATCACCGACGAGCGCGCCGCGAAGGGCGTCGACACGCTGGCCGACCACCTCCTGGCCCGCGTCTTCGCTGCGATGGCCGCCGATGAGCCGCACGCGCTCCGCGCCGCGCTGGTCGCCGTCGAGAAGCACGTCTCCACCTGGATCAACGACCTCGGCCGGAGCCCGCAGTGACCATGCTCGCCGCCGTCGAAATGCCGAACTACTGCGCGAACTCCGCGTGTCGGAACCGCCCCGGGGAGGGCCGCTTCGTGCTCATGCAGACCGGGGAGCCGGTCGTCGGCGGTCATCGCGACCTCCGCCTATGGATGTGCGCCCCGTGCGCCGACGCCCTCCGCACGCTCGTCAACCGAAGGGACCCGCTGTGATCGAAGCGCCGCTCCCGGGCATGGCCCGGCCGGCACCCTTCCGCGACGTGAAGGGCCACATCCTGCTCCTCTCCACCGGGCTCGTCGCCGTGCCGTTCGAGCTGACGGCGGGCGGCTGGTGGAACGCCACGGTTGCCGGATATGCCGACTTCGCGGCTCCCGAAGTCCGCACCTCCTACCCGGTCGGCGGCTACAACCTCTGCCTCTCACCCGCTCAGGTCGCCGAGGCCGAGCGGGTCGAGGTCGAGGAGGTTCCGGGCGTCCGCCGCGTGGTGATGGCGTGGCCGCACCGGAACGGCAAGCACGCGTTCCGGGCCGCCGTCACGGCCGTCTACGAGCAGGGGCGCAAGGACTTCGCCCAGGAGGCCCTCGACGACCTCGCCGCGCGCGGCTTCGGTATCGCGCTGTGGCAGAGCCATACCCGCTCCGCCATCCGTAAGTGGCTCGACGGCCTCCGCAACGGCCAGAAGTGGACAGACTCATGATCCACACGACCACGGTCACCCCCCGGCCGGGAAGCCGGAACATCGAGACCGGAGAGCCGCTCTTCGACTGGGAATGCCGCTGCGAGACAGCGGACTATGGGCTTGACACCCGCGCCGACGCCGAGCGGGCCGCCGAGGCCCACTTGCTCGACGTCGCGAGGCGCCACCCGGAGGCGTTCCAGCTTGACGAGGACTCGCGCTTCGCGCCGGTCGCTGTCTACGTCCTGCCGCCCTCAGAGCGCGCAGCGACCGCAACTCGTTTACACGACCTCATGGAGGAGAACGCCCAATGACCGCGCCGTCCGTGCCCATCAAGTTCGTCGACCCCACCGAGGTTCGTAAGGTTGCCGCGTTCGTCGAGGCCCTGGCCGAGCTGGAGAGCCGCTTCGGCTTCACCCTCGACGACGGCCCCGGCGGAATTCGGCTCGGCGGCAAGGGGCTGGCCACCGGCTACACGGTCGCCCGCCGCTCCAGCCGGAGCCCGCTCACGCTCGCGCTGGAGATGCCGCCGGTTCAGGTCCCGACGGTCGCCGATGTAGCCGCCGCGCCGGAGTACTGGATCTCCGGCCCCGGCCGCGAAATCGCCTCGCGCACGCTCTGCCCGCACGACTACGCCCTCACCGACTCATGCCCCGGGTGCCACTGCGACAAGGAGAAGGCCGAGAACGAAGGGAGCCGCCCGTGAGCAAGATGAGCGTCTACTTCGTGCACGGCATGAGCAGCGTCATCGACGTTGAGGCTGACTCGGTGGAGGAGGCCATCGCAAAGGCCACGGCCCTCACCAACTTCCGGCCCTGCCACCAGTGCAACGACTCCTTCGAGCCCGATGGCGAAATGGAGGTCCAGTACGTCTACGGTCCCGACGGCAACGTGGTGCTCGACGCCGACGCGGAGGAGCTGGTCGCCCGGCGCACCGCGGCCGGCACCGCCGCCGCGCGGGTCCGGACCTACCTCGCCGAGCTGGACCGGCGCATCAAGAGCGGCGCAAACACCAACCCGGAGCTGATCCAGTCGTTCGGCCTCGACGGCGACGCCGCGCGGCTCCTCGTCTCCGACCTCCGCTCGCTCCTGGCGGCGGCTGAGGGAGGCTCCCGATGAACGCCCGGGAACTCCTCGACAAGCTCGAAGAGCGCATGGCCGGCGACGACGACCGGAGCGTGGAGGAGTTCCGCAACCGCCACCCGGACATCGTCGGCGACCGCGCGGGCTACGAAGTGGCCTGGAACATCGGCAACCTCATCGGGAAGGCCCTCCGGTGAGCCGCTTCCATGACGAACTCGTCGCCGCCCGCCGCCGTGGTGAGGCACCCGGCCAGCACCCGGACGCTCCGACCCGGGCCCCGGTGGAGTTCATCGATGTTCCCGACGACTTCCCACTGACGTCGTGCCTCCGATGCGGAGCCATCGTCGGCGCCGATCGCGCCGCGTATCACGACGCCTGGCACGCCCAGATCGGCGACTGAACCGGCGGCCCCGCTCACTTCCTGGGCGGGGCCGCCATCCCCAAAGTCCTTTCGGACGCGGGAAGTACGCCTGAGCGCGGCTGAGGCGTTTAAAACCCCACTGGGAGTGAGGTTTTGGCCCTCTTGCCCTATTAACCCTCATACATCGGAGATCTCTATGACGTTAATGACAGAGAGGAGGAAAACCCCACCGAGAGTGGGGTTTTGAACGACGCCCCGCCGCGCCCACTATCGACGCGTTTACACGCCTCCACTTTCGTTGCACCACAACAAATTCGCCGGCCGGCGGTGCCCTAACTCGCAGACCTCCACTTTATGGAGACACTGCGGGCCAACCCGACCGCCGACTACGACGCCACCGACCTCTTCGCCGGGCCGGGCGGCTGGGACGTCGCCGCGCGAGACCTCGGCCTCCGCGTCCGCGGCATCGAGAAGGACGCCTCCGCGTGCGCGACCCGCCGCGCCGCTGGACTCCCTACCTACGAAGGCGACGTCCGCGACTTCGACCCGGCCGAGTTCCTTGGCGTGCCCGGCTTCATCGCCTCGCCCCCGTGCCAGACTTTCTCGCCCGCCGGGAAGGGCGCCGGGCGGAGGGCCCTCGACCTCGTCCTCATCGGCATCAAAAGCCTCGAAGTCCGCCAGACCGTTGACACGTCGGCCTTCACCGACGACCGGACCGCCCTCGTGCTGGAACCGCTCCGGTGGCTCCTCGCGCTCCTCGACCTCGGCGCCCCGGCCCAGTGGGCCGCGTTCGAACAGGTCGCCACCGTTCTCCCGGTCTGGGAGGCCGTCGCCGAAGTGCTCCGCCGCGAGGGCTACTCCGTGGACACCGGGCTCCTCTCCGCCGAGGAGTTCGGCGTCCCCCAGACCCGCTCCCGCGCAATCCTCGTAGCGAAGCGCTCCGGCACGGCCGCGCTCCCGGCGCCGACCCACCGCCCCCTCGTCAAGGGCGTCCCCCGGGACGGCGGCGACCCGCACCTCCTGCCCTGGGTCTCGATGGCCGACGCGCTCGGCTGGCCGGCCGGGCTCGTCGGCTTCCCGCGGCTCGTCGACCCGGGCGGCAGGGCCGTCACGATCAACGGCACCGAGTACCGCGCCCGCGACCTCCGCGGCGCCGACCAGCCGAGCTTCACCGTCACCGAGAAGGCCCGGAGCTGGCTCCGCTGGCCCCAGGACGGCGGAGTCGGCTCGGAGCCGGTCCGCGTCACGGTCGAGGAGGCCGCCGCGCTCCAGACCTTCCCGGCGGACCACCCGTGGCAGGGCGTCCGGACCAAGGCGTTCCAGCAGATCGGCAACGCCGTCCCGCCGGTCCTGGCCCGCGCCATCCTGGCCCAGGTGACGACGTGAGCAGGCCGGGAAAGTCTCGCAGACCTCCCGAGGA
>NZ_JANUXO010000005.1:0-441226 GCF_032335455.1 Amycolatopsis sp. PS_44_ISF1
GAAGACCGATAGCGGACTAGTAACCCATGAGGTAAAGATGAAAAGTACCCCGGGAGGGAGTGAAAGAGTACCTGAAACCGTGTGCCCTACAAGCCGTCAGAGCCCGAGCACGTTGTGAGACGTTACGGTGATGGCGTGCCTTTTGAAGAATGAGCCTGCGAGTTAGTGCTGCGTGGCGAGGTTAACCCGTGTTGGGTAGCCGTAGCGAAAGCGAGTCTGAACAGGGCGAACATAGTCGCGTGGTCTAACCCGAAGCGGAGTGATCTACCCATGGCCAGGGTGAAGCGACGGTAAGACGTCGTGGAGGCCCGAACCCACTTAGGTTGAAAACTGAGGGGATGAGCTGTGGGTAGGGGTGAAAGGCCAATCAAACTCCGTGATAGCTGGTTCTCCCCGAAATGCATTTAGGTGGCAGCGTCACATGTTTCACTACGGGGGTAGAGCTACTGGATGGTCTAGGGGCCTTACCGGGTTACCGAAATCAACCAAACTCCGAATACCGTGGTGTGAGAGTGTGGCAGTGAGACGGCGGGGGATAAGCTTCGTCGTCGAGAGGGAAACAGCCCAGAACACCAGCTAAGGCCCCTAAGTGTGTGCTCAGTGGGAAAGGATGTGGGATTGCCCAGACAACCAGGAGGTTGGCTTAGAAGCAGCCACCCTTGAAAGAGTGCGTAATAGCTCACTGGTCAAGTGGTCCTGCGCCGACAATGTAGCGGGGCTTAAGCACACCGCCGAAGCTGTGTCATTGACACAGGAGATCCGCGACCTTCCTTGAGGGGGTTGTGTAGTCGTGTTGATGGGTAGGGGAGCGTCCTGCATCCAGGGAAGCGGCCGTGTGAACGAGTCGTGGAGGGTGTGGGAGTGAGAATGCAGGCATGAGTAGCGAATGCAGAGTGAGAAACTCTGCCGCCGGATGACCAAGGGTTCCTGGGCCAGGCTAATCCGCCCAGGGTAAGTCGGGACCTAAGGCGAGGCCGACAGGCGTAGTCGATGGACAACGGGTTGATATTCCCGTACCCGAGCATGTGCGCCCATGACGAGGCGTTTGATACTAACCACCCGAAGCCGGCGCTGATGTCTTCGGACGGAGGTGTCGTGTGGAGCGTGGGACCTGATTTCGTAGTAGTCAAGCGATGGGGTGACGCAGGAAGGTAGCTCCGCCAGGCGTTGGTTGTCCTGGTGTAAGCGTGTAGGAGAAAGCATAGGCAAATCCGTGCTTTAGATACTCTGAGACGTGATGCGTAGCCGTTTGAGGTGAAGTAGAGTGATCCTATGCTGCCGAGAAAAGCCTCTAGTGAGTGCATGCACGGCCCGTACCCCAAACCAACACAGGTGGTCAGGTAGAGAATACTAAGGCGATCGGGTGAACTGTGGTTAAGGAACTCGGCAAAATGCCCCCGTAACTTCGGGAGAAGGGGGGCCAAACATCCTGAAGCTCTTGACGGGCTAGGGGTGGGTGGCCGCAGAGACCAGCGGAAAGCGACTGTTTACTAAAAACACAGGTCCATGCGAAGTCGCAAGACGATGTATATGGACTGACGCCTGCCCGGTGCTGGAACGTTAAGAGGACCGGTTAACTCCTTTCGGGGGGTGAAGCTGAGAATTTAAGCGCCAGTAAACGGCGGTGGTAACTATAACCATCCTAAGGTAGCGAAATTCCTTGTCGGGTAAGTTCCGACCTGCACGAATGGCGTAACGACTTTCCGGCTGTCTCAACCACAGGCCCGGCGAAATTGCACTACGAGTAAAGATGCTCGTTACGCGCGGCAGGACGGAAAGACCCCGGGACCTTTACTATAGTTTGGTATTGGTTTTCGGTTCGGCTTGTGTAGGATAGGTGGGAGACTGTGAAGCTGTCACGCTAGTGGTGGTGGAGTCGTTGTTGAAATACCACTCTGGTCGAATTGGGAATCTCAACCTCGGACCATGATCTGGTTCAGGGACAGTGCCTGATGGGTAGTTTAACTGGGGCGGTTGCCTCCTAAAGAGTAACGGAGGCGCCCAAAGGTTCCCTCAGCCTGGTTGGCAATCAGGTGTTGAGTGCAAGTGCACAAGGGAGCTTGACTGTGAGACAGACATGTCGAGCAGGGACGAAAGTCGGGACTAGTGATCCGGCACCACCTGGTGGAAGGGGTGTCGCTCAACGGATAAAAGGTACCCCGGGGATAACAGGCTGATCTTGCCCAAGAGTCCATATCGACGGCATGGTTTGGCACCTCGATGTCGGCTCGTCGCATCCTGGGGCCGGAGTAGGTCCCAAGGGTTGGGCTGTTCGCCCATTAAAGCGGCACGCGAGCTGGGTTTAGAACGTCGTGAGACAGTTCGGTCCCTATCCGCCGCGCGCGTAGGATACTTGAGGAAGGCTGTCCCTAGTACGAGAGGACCGGGACGGACGAACCTCTGGTGTGCCAGTTGTCCCGCCAGGGGCATGGCTGGTTGGCCACGTTCGGAAGGGATAACCGCTGAAGGCATCTAAGCGGGAAGCCTGTTCCAAGATGAGGTATCCCACCCCGTGTGGGTTAAGGCCCCCAACAGACCATTGGGTTGATAGGCCAGAAATGGAAGCACAGTAATGTGTTGTCGAGTTGACTGGTACTAATAGGCCGAGGACTTGCCCACGAAGATGTTACGCATCCACTCTACAGCTCTGAAACACCACACCCGACACCACCAGAAGAATATGGGTGGTGGGTGTGTGTTGTTTTACAGTGTTTCGGTGGTCATAGCCCCAGGGAAACGCCCGGTCCCATTCCGAACCCGGAAGCTAAGCCTGGAAGCGCCGATGGTACTGCAACCGAAGGGTTGTGGGAGAGTAGGACACCGCCGAACTTAACATGAAACAGCAGTAGGGCCCCGGTCGAGGACACCACCCGTCCTCCCGGGGCCCTACTGCTATATCCAGGTCTCTTTGAAGCTCCGAGGCCCAGGCACAGTTCTATGGGCCCATGCCGCGCCTGTTGACCGGTCTCGTGCTGTCCTCCGTACCCTGGAACTCGTGACTCGTCTGCTGATCATCCAACCCGACGTCAGCGATCCGCTCGGCCGGCTCGGCGACTGGCTCACCGAGGCCGGAGCCGAGCTGGACGTACGGCTCCCGCCCGGGCAGGAACTGCCGGCCAGCCTCGACGGTTACGCTGGCTTGGTCTGCCTCGGTGGCGGGATGGGTGCGCTCGATGACCAGCAGCATCCCTGGCTCGTCGATGTCCGGAGACTGCTGAGCACCGCCGCGGCGACCGCGGTGCCGACGCTCGCGATCTGCCTGGGCGCCCAGTTGCTCGCGGTGGCCACCGGGGGAGAGGTGACCGTCGGGGAAGACGGGCCGGAGGTCGGGCCCGGGCTGGTGTCCAAGAAGGACGCGGCCTGGACCGACCCGCTGTGCGCCGAGCTCCCGCTGATGCCGGACGTCCTGCAGTTCCACAACGACGTGATCCGGCGCCTGCCGGCGGGCGCCGAGCTGCTGGTGTCGGCGCCGCGGTACCAGAACCAGGCTTTCCGGCTGAACCGCTGCGCCTACGGGATCCAGTTCCACATCGAGACCACGCCGGACGTCGTGCTCGCGTGGGCCGAATCGTCACCGGAGATGGCGGAACTCACCCGTCCGGGCGCGCTGACGCCGGAAAAGCTGACTGCCGTGCACGTGGACCTCGAAGAGAGCTGGCGGCCGTTCGCGGCGCGGTTCGTCCGCTTGGCCGCGGGGGAGCTGGATGCTGCGGCGAAGAGTCAACACCGGTTACCGCTGGCTTGATGCCTGATGTCCACATCACTTACGGCGCGTTAACGATTCACCCGATCGGTCAGGTACCTTGCGGGAGGTGTTCCCGTAGGGCTCGGAGGTCGGGGTGGACCCCTCGTTGCTGGTTGTCGTCGTGATCGTCACGGCGCTGGTTTTCGATTTCACGAACGGTTTCCACGACACGGCGAATTCGATGGCCACGTCCATCGCCACGGGAGCGCTGCGGCCGAAAGTCGCGGTGGCGATCTCGGCCGTGCTCAACCTGGTCGGCGCCTTCCTCTCGGTCGAGGTGGCGAAGACGATCTCCAGCGGTCTGGTGGACGAAACCAAGATCGGCCCTGAGATCGTCTTCGGCGGCCTGATCGGCGCGATCGCGTGGAACCTGTTCACCTGGTACGTCGGGCTCCCGTCCAGCTCCTCGCACGCGCTGTTCGGCGGGCTGATCGGCGCCACCTGGGTTTCCGCGGGCGCCGACTCCGTGCACTTCGCCAAGATCGTGGACAAGGTCCTGGTCCCGGCGGCGGCGTCGCCGGTGATCGCCGGGCTCGTGGCCGCCGGGACGACCTACCTGGTGTACCGGCTCTTCGTGCGCAGGCGGGGCAGCCGCGGCTTCCGCGTCGGCCAGATCATCTCGGCTTCGCTCGTTTCACTGGCGCACGGCACCAACGACGCGCAGAAGACCATGGGGGTGATCACGCTGACGCTGGTCACCGCGGGCAGCCTCCCGGCCGGCTCGGCGCCGCCGGTGTGGGTGATCGTCAGTGCCGCGTCCGCGCTCGCGCTCGGCACGTACCTCGGCGGCTGGCGGATCACGCACACCCTGGGCAAGGGCCTGACCGACATCGAGGGCCCGCAGGGCTTCGCGGCGCAGACGAGCAGCGCTGCGGTGATCCTGCTGTCCTCGCACTTCGGTTTCCCGCTGTCGACCACGCACGTGTGCTCCGGCGGAATCATCGGCTCCGGCGTCGGACGGCGTGAGGCGCCGGTCCGCTGGCGGATGGCGGGCCGGATGGTCGTCGCCTGGCTCTTCACGCTGCCCGCGGCGGCCGTGGTCGGTGCGGCGGCCGGGAAGCTCGCCTCCCTCGGCGAGGTGGGGACGATCGGCGTCGGCCTGGCCGGTGTCGCCTTCGGCGTCGGGATCTACCTGCTCTCGCGACGCAAGCCCGTCACGGCACACAGCTTCACGGTCCCGGAGCCCTCGGCCCCCGGCCCGGAACCGGAACGCCTCGCTGCCTGAACGCGTGGCGAACTCCTCGCGCGCCCGGCTGCTCGGCCGCGTCTGATCCGGCTACGGTGGTCGTGATGGCAGAGCGCGCGCGGACGGCCGCATCGGCGGCCAGGTACGGCTTCACCGACACCCGGGCCGACGGGCAGTTGCGGGCGGCGGGCTGGTGGGAGGCCACGGGCCCGGCCGAGGGTGTCACCGACCTCCTGGCCGCGCTCTCGCGCGCCGCCGATCCGGACCTCGCGCTCCGCGGTCTCGATCGCCTCCGTGAGGCCGACGAAGAAGCCTGGCCCGAGCTCGACCGGACGCTGCGGGAGAACCGCACGTTCCGCGGCCGGCTGTTCGCCGTCCTCGGCACGTCGACCGCGCTGTCCGACTTCCTCGCGGCGCACCCCGCCGAATGGCGCTGCCTGGTCAACAGCCGGTGCACCGAGCCCGCGCAGTTCACCGAGCGGCTGCTGGACCGGGTGCGCGGCGAGGACGGCGCGTACCTCACCGGTTTCGCCGCCGAACAGGCGTTGCGCGCGGCGTACCGCGGGCTGCTGCTGGGCATCGCGGCCACCGACCTCGGGCACCTGGTGGAGCCCGGGCTCGACCACCCGCCGTTCAAGGACGTCGGCAGCCAGCTGACGGTACTCGCCGAGGCCGCGCTGACCGCCGGGCTCGCGGTGGCCGAGACGGAGGTCGGCGCCGGGACCGAGGGCTCGCTCGCGGTGATCGCGATGGGCAAGACCGGCGGCCGGGAGCTGAACTACGTCAGCGACGTCGACGTGATCTTCGTCGGCGCGGGTGATCTTTCGATCGCGACCCGGCTGGCCAGCACGATGATGCGCGTGGTCGGCAAGGCCTGCTTCGAGGTCGACGCGGCGCTGCGGCCCGAGGGCAAGAGCGGCGCGCTCGTCCGCACGCTGGAAGGCCACACCGCGTACTACCGGAAGTGGGCGAAGACCTGGGAGTTCCAGGCCCTGCTGAAGGCGCGCCCGGTGGCCGGCGACGCCGAACTGGGACGGCAGTACGCCGAGATGGTCGCGCCGATGGTCTGGTCGGCGGCCGACCGCGAGAACTTCGTCACCGAGGTCCAGCAGATGCGCCGGCGGGTGGAGCGTCACCTGCCGGAGGAGCACCGCGAGCGCGAGCTGAAGCTGGGCCGCGGCGGGCTGCGCGACGTCGAGTTCGCCGTGCAACTGCTACAGCTCGTGCACGGCCGCATCGACCCGGAACTGCACTCGACGTCCACTCTGGAGGCACTGGACGCCCTCGGCCACGGCGGTTACGTCGGTCGTGAGGACGCGGCCGAAATGGCGGGCTCGTACGAGTTCCTGCGCACCGTCGAGCACCGGCTGCAACTGCGCCAGCTTCGGCGGACGCACCTGTTCCCGGAGTTCACCGACACCGACGAGCTGCGGATCCTGGCGCGGGCCTGCGGGATCCGCGGGGTGCGGGGGCGCAGCCAGGGCGAGACGCTGCTGGCCGAGTTCCGCCGGCACGCCAAGAGCGTCCGGCGGCTGCACGAGAAGCTGTTCTACCGCCCGTTGCTGCAGTCGGTGGCCAACGTGCCGACGGAAGCGCTGCGGCTGACCACGAAACAGGCGGCCAGCCGGCTGGCCGCGCTCGGTTTCGCGGCTCCGGAAGGCGCGTTGCAGCACATCAAGGCCCTGACCGCCGGTGTCTCGCGCCGCGCGGCCATTCAGCAGGCGCTGCTCCCGGTCCTGCTCGACCTCCTGGCCGACACCCCGGACCCCGACGGCGGGCTGCTTTCCTACCGCAAGGTGTCGGAGGCGCTGGAGGAGACGCCGTGGTACCTGCGGGTGCTGCGGGACGAGGGCACCGTGGTCGAGCGGCTGGCCTTCCTCCTCGGCACCTCGCGGCTGGTGCCGGACCTGCTGGTGCGAGCGCCGGAGGTGCTGCAACTGCTCGGCGACCCGGCGCGGCTGATCGGCCGCGACCCCGCGGACGTCGCCAAATCATTGCGCGCGACCGTCCGCCGTCAGCCCGGTATCAACGCTGCGGTGGCCGCGGCCCGCTCGCTGCGGCGGCACGAGCTGTTGCGCGTCGCGAGCGCGGACCTGTTGGGGCTGCTGGATGTTCCGGCCGTGTGCGCGGCGCTGTCGAGCATCTGGGTCGCGGTGCTGCAGGGCGCGCTGGCCGCCGCGTACCGGCAACGGCAGGCGGAGCTGGGCCGCACGCCGGCGACCGTGGCCGTCATCGCCATGGGCCGCCTCGGCGGGGCGGAGCTGGGCTACGGCTCGGACGCCGACGTGCTGTTCGTCTGCGAGCCCGCCGAAGGCGTTTCGGACTCCGAGGCCGTGAAGTTCGCGTCCTCGGTGGCCGAGACCGTGCGGAAGATGCTGGGCGCGCCGAGTTCGGACCCCGCGCTGGTCGTCGACGCGGACCTGCGGCCGGAAGGACGCAGCGGTGCCCTGGTCCGCACACTCGAGTCGTACCGCGCGTACTACACGCGCTGGGGCGAGGTGTGGGAAGCACAAGCCTTGCTGCGAGCCCGTTTCGTGGCCGGTGACGACGACCTGGGTGAGCGGTTCATCCGGATGATCGACCCGGTCCGCTATCCCGAGGGCGGGCTGGACGCGAAGAACGCCCGGGAGATCCGGCGGATCAAGGTGCGGGTCGAGACCGAGCGGATGCCCCGAGGCGCCGATCCCACGCGGCACACCAAGCTCGGCCGCGGCGGGCTCGCGGACGTCGAGTGGACCGTACAGCTGCTACAGCTCCAGCACGCTCACGAAGTCCCGGGCCTGCGCACCACGTCCACGCTCGACGGCCTCACCGCGCTGGCGGACGCCGGGCTGGCGCCCGAGGGGTCGGCCGAGTCGCTGCGGGAGGCGTGGCTGCTGGCCACGCGCGTGCGCAACGCCGGGATGCTGGTGCGGGGCAAGGCCGTGGACGAGGTGCCCAGCTCGGGCCGTGACCTGGCCGCCGTGGCGCGGGTGTTCGGCTACTCCCCGGACGACGACCCCGGCGAGTTCCTCGACCACTACCGCCGGGTGACGCGGCGCGCGCACGCCGTGGTCGAGGAACTGTTCTACGAGAACTAGTCTGGGTCCCGTGACTGATCGCGAACCCTTCCGGACCCGGCTCAAAGTGCGGCAGTACGAGCTCGACGCGCTCGGGCACGTGAACCAGGCCGTGTACCACTCCTACGGCGAGGTCGCGCGGCTCGAAGCCTTCGAAGCGGCGGGCGACGCGCGCGTCGGCGAGGACCACCGGGCCCCGGTCCTGCTCGAATCGAACATCGTCTACCGGCGCGAACTGCGCGGCGGCGACGTCGTGGACGTCACCTGCGACACGACGTTCGGGGAGGGCAAGGTCTTCTGGATGACCTCGCAGATCTTCAAGCTGGACGGCACGCTGTCGGCCGAGATCAAGTGCACGCTGGGCGTGATGGACCTGCGGCTGCGCAAGCTCGTGGCCGACCCGCGAGGACACTTCGAACGCGCCGGGCTGGACCTCAAGGTGCTCTCGACCACGGAGTGACGCGCCGAGATTCCCCGGCCGCGGCACCTGCGGCAACGCCGGGGGACAACGCGAAGAACGGGGCGGAGGCCGGGGGGTGTTCCCCACAGCCACCGCCCCGTTCCCGGGACGCCGCGACGAGCGGCGGTCGATCACACGTCGTAGTACAGCGAGAACTCGTACGGGTGCGGGCGCAGCCGCAGCGGGTCGATCTCGTTCTCACGCTTGTAGGAGATCCAGGTGTCGATCACGTCGGGCGTGAAGACCCCGCCCTCCAGCAGGTAGTCGTGGTCGGCTTCGAGGGTTTCGAGCACCGTGCCCAGGTCGCCGGGGACCAGCTTGACGTTCTTGGCCTCCTCGGGCGGCAGCTCGTAGAGGTCCTTGTCGATGGGCTCCGGCGGCTCGATCTTGTTCTTGATCCCGTCCAGACCGGCCATCATCATCGCGGAGAACGCCAGGTACGGGTTGCCCGAGGAGTCCGGGCAGCGGAACTCGGCCCGCTTGGCCTTCGGGTTGTTGCCCGTGATCGGGATGCGGACGCAGGCCGAGCGGTTGCGCTGCGAGTACACCAGCGAGACCGGCGCCTCGAAGCCCGGCACCAGGCGGTGGTAGGAGTTCACCGTCGGGTTGGTGAAGGCCAGCAGGCTCGGGGCGTGCCGCAGCAGGCCGCCGATGTAGTGGCGCGCCGTGTCGGACAGGCCCGCGTAGCCGGACTCGTCGTGGAACAGCGGCTGGCCGTCCTTCCACAGCGACTGGTGGCAGTGCATGCCCGAGCCGTTGTCGCCGGCGAGCGGCTTCGGCATGAACGTGGCGGTCTTGCCCTGGGCGAAGACCGTGTTCTTCACGATGTACTTGAACAACTGCAGGTCGTCGGCCGCGTGCAGCAGCGTGTTGAACTTGTAGTTGATCTCGGTCTGGCCGGCGGTGCCCACCTCGTGGTGCGCGCGCTCGATCTCGAAGCCGGAGCCTTCAAGGTTGCGGACGATGTCGTCGCGCAGATCGGCGAAGTGGTCGACCGGCGGGACGGGGAAGTAGCCGCCCTTGAACTTCGTCTTGTACCCCTGGTTGCCGCCGATCTCGTCGGCGCCGGTGTTCCACCAGCCCTCGACCGAGTCGATCTCGTGGAACGAGGCGTGCTCGGCCGAGTCGAAGCGCACCGAGTCGAAGATGTAGAACTCGGCTTCGGGGCCGAAGAAGACGTTGTCGGCGACGCCGTACTCCGCGATGTACTGCTCGGCCTTGCGCGCGATGTTGCGCGGGTCGCGGCTGTAGGCTTCGCGGGTGAAGGGGTCGTGCACGAAGAAGTTCAGCGAGAGCGTCTTCGCCTTGCGGAACGGGTCGATGCGAGCCGTCTCGGGGTCCGGCAGGAGCAGCATGTCGGACTCGTGGATCGACTGGAAGCCGCGGACCGAGGAGCCGTCGAACGCGAGGCCTTCTTCGTAAGCCTCTTCCGTGAAAGCCTTCGCGGGTACCGTGAAGTGCTGCATCACGCCCGGCAGGTCGCAGAACCTGACGTCGACGACCTCTACGTTCTCGTCGGCGATGAGGCGCTGAATATCGTCTGGAGTAGTGGGCACCCTCGGTGACTCCTTCTTCGATCGAGCTCGCTCGGCAGTACTCTCTTCGGCTCACGCTAAAAGCGCGGTGTTGCCCGACCGTCACCCGAATGTTTCGCGGGTGTTAACGGGTCGGTGGACACCGGGTAGTCGACCAGGTCGGACGTGGTGCGCGCCACCGGCATACCCTGGACGGGTGGCTAGATGGACGGGTGAATGGCTGCCGGGCGCCGGTGACGGCCCCGCGACCGCCGATCAGCAGGCACCGCGCTGGCGCGGGGAGCGGCTCGGCCTGCCCGAGTCCGGCGTGGGCTCCGCCGCGGGCGGGGGCTCGCGGCTGCTGGCCCTGATCGTCGACCTCGTGCTCGCTTCCCTGGTCACGGCCATCTTCGTCCGCTACGACCTGCAGGACGCGGCCGTGATGCAGACGTTCAACCTGTGGTCGGGCGTGGTCTGGGCCGCGATCAGCACGGTGTCGGCCGCGTTCTTCGGCTTCACCCCCGCGATGGGCATGTTCGGCATCCGGGTGGCCCGTCTCGACGGCGCGTCCCTGGTCGGCCTCGGGCGCGCGGCGGTCCGCATGGTGCTCACCGTGGTGATCATCCCGGCCGCGGTCCGCAACGTCGACGGCCGAAGCTGGCTCGACCGGCTCACCGGCACCGTCGTCGTCCGGATGCGCTGAGCCCGGATCGGTCCGGACACGGACGTGAAGAAGGCCCCCGCGAAACCGCGGGGGCCTTCTTTCACGTTCAGCGGCTGAGCACCTCGACGGCCGGGCAACTCAGCGACGGCGGATGGTGCGCTGCACGTTCCGCATCTTCGCGCCGGCCGGCATCGGGCCCTTCGGCATGGCCGCGCCGCGGTTGCCGAGGGCGGCGAGCTTCGCCTCGAGGGCGTCCACCTGGTTCGGCTTGAGGTTGCGGGGCAGCTTCATCAGGTGGCTCTGAAGCTTCTTGAGCGGGACCTGGTTCTCTTCGTGCCCGATGGTCAGGTCGTAGATCGGGGTGTCGCCCACCAGCCGCGAAACGCGCTTCTTCTCCTGCGCGAGCAGCGTCTTGACCCGGTGCGGAGCGCCCTCGGCCACGAGGATGACACCCGGCCCGCCGAGCACGCGGTGCACGGCGTCGAGCTGCGTGGTGGCGGCCACCGTCGGCGTCACCTTCCAGCGGCCCCGGAGGTTCTCCAGCGCCCAGGCCGCCGCGCCCGGCTGCCCGTCGGCCTTCGAGTAGACCGTGCGCTGCACCCGGCGCCCGAAGATGATCACGGCGAGCAGAATGCCCAGCACGATGCCCAGCGGGAGCAGCGCCCACTGGATGTCGAAGATGAAGCCCACACCGAACAGCACGCCGGCGACGACGATGATCGAGCCGGCCATCCAGGGGATGAGCAGCGGATCCTCTTTGCGCTGCATCTTGAACGCTTCGAAGAGCTGCCCGCGCCGGGCCTTGCTGGCCGCGCGCTTCTCCTTCTTGGCCAGCTTGGCCGCTTCCTTGTCCTGCTTTCCCGCCATCTGACCAGGATACGGCCGCGTGCCCGGCCACGAATCCGTCGGCCCCCTCTGCGAGGATCGCGGGGTGGTCAGCGCATCGTCGGAAAAACGTCGTCCGGGTCTGCTCGACGGGCTCGACCCCGAGCAGCGGGCCGCCGCGTCCGCCCCGCGCGGGCCCGTCTGCGTCCTCGCCGGGGCGGGCACGGGCAAGACCCGCACGATCACGCACCGCATCGCGCACCTGGTCGCGGCCGGTCACGTGTCCGCCGGGCAGGTGCTCGCGGTCACCTTCACCACCCGCGCGGCGGGGGAGATGCGCACCCGGTTGCGCGGTCTCGGCGTCGACGCGGCGCAGGCGCTGACCTTCCACGCCGCCGCCCGCCGCCAGCTCCGCTACTTCTGGCCGCGCGTGATCGGCGACCGGCCGTGGGACCTGCTCGACAACAAGTTCCGCCTCGTCGCCCAGGCCGCCACCCGGGTCCGGCTGAGCACGGAGACCGAGGTGCTGCGCGACCTCTCCAGCGAGATCGAGTGGAGCAAGGCCTCGCTGGTCTCCCCGGAGGACTACCCGGCCGTTGCCGCGCGCACCCAGCGCGACACCCCCGCACCCGCCGCGCAGGTCGCGGAGGTCTACCGGCAGTACGAGGAGATCAAGAACTCCGCCCAGCTCCTCGACTTCGACGACCTCCTGCTGCACACCACCGCCGTGCTGGAGGAGCACCAGGCCGTCGCCGCCGAGTTCCGCGACCGCTACCGCTGCTTCGTGGTCGACGAGTACCAGGACGTCACGCCGCTGCAGCAGCGCCTGCTCGACGCCTGGCTCGGCGGCCGTGACGACCTCACCGTGGTCGGCGACGCCAACCAGACCATCTACTCCTTCGGTGGCGCCTCCCCGCGCCCGCTGCTGGAGTTCACCCGGCGCTTCCCGGAGGCGACGGTGATCCGCCTCGAGCGCGACTACCGGTCGACGCCGCAGGTCGTTTCGCTGGCCAACCAGGTGATCGGGGCGGCGCGTGGCCGCCCGGCCGGGTCGCGGCTCAAGCTGGTCGGCCAGCGTCCCCCGGGTCCGGAGCCCCGCTTCGCCGAGTACGAGGACGAGGCGGCCGAGGCCGCGGCCGCCGCCCGCCGGGTGCGCGAACTGCTCGACGGCGGAGCGCCGGCCAGCGAGATCGCCGTGCTCTTCCGGATCAACGCCCAGTCCGAGGCCTACGAGCAGGCGCTCACCGAAGCCGGCATCCCGTACCTGGTCCGCGGCGGTGAGCGGTTCTTCGCCCGGGCCGAGGTGCGGCAGGCGATGTCGGCGCTGCGGGTCGCCTCGGGTGACCCCACCGGTCCGGACCTGGTCACCGCCGTTCGCTCGGCGCTGGCCAAGGTCGGTCTCACCGAGCAGCCACCGGCGGGCGGGGCGGCGAAGGAGCGGTGGGACGCGCTGCTCGCCATCGTCGAGCTCGCCGAGGAGCTGTCCGCGACCGTGGCCGAAGCCGACCTGCCCCGCTTCGTCGCGGAGCTCGAACAGCGGGCTGCCGCCCAGCACCCGCCGACGGTGGAGGGGGTCACCCTCGCCTCGCTGCACGCGGCGAAGGGCCTGGAGTGGGACGCGGTCTTCCTGGTCGGCCTGTCCGAGGGCACCATGCCGATCCTCCACGCCGGTGACGACGAGGCGTCGATCGAGGAGGAGCGAAGGCTCTTCTACGTCGGCGTCACCCGGGCCCGCGAGCACCTGTCGCTCTCGTGGTCCCTTTCGCGCACGCCGGGCGGCCGCCGCAACCGCCGCCGCAGCCGGTTCCTCTACGGGCTGATCCCCGAGGACCACCCGGCCGCCCGCATCGCGCGTTCGCAGGGCAAGCCGCCGGCCGGGGTGACGGCGCGGTGCCGGCTGTGCGGCGGCCCGCTGCTGGAGACCATGGAGGTCAAGCTCGGCCGGTGCTCGCGCTGCCCGTCCACTGTGGATGAAGGGCTGCTCGAAAAGCTGAAGGCCTGGCGCGGTGAGCGTTCGCGGGAGCTGAAGGTGCCCGCGTTCGTGGTGTTCACCGACGCCACCCTGATGGCCATCGCCGAGCAGCGGCCGACCGACGACGGGGCACTCGTGTCGATCTCCGGCATCGGCGCGACTAAGCTGGAGCGCTTCGGCGCGGAGGTCCTCGACGTCGTCCGCGCCGCGACGCGCTCTTGACCGCGTTCGCACCTTGATCGGTGCGGCGAACCCGCTGCTCGAAGGCGATCTTCGTAGCTTCGGTGAGATTTCGGGAAAATAAGTTGCCCCCGTGTGCGAGGGGCAATAATCTGCTGGTACCCGGGCGGGAAGCGCCCGGTCTGGGGATCCCTGCGACGAGTACCGCCTCAGGCGGAGCACGTCCGGACAGTGAAAGGCGGTGCCGGTGAAATGATCAGCAACATGAAGCTCATGAACTCTGGCACCGGTCTGTCCCTCTGCGGAGCTTCGGCCTGCGGAGTCTCGGCCGCCCCGCGCCAGGGTACCGGTGTGTCCGCGAGCGTTCACGCTCAGTTCGGCCCGCGCCGCGTCGAGCGCACCCAGGCCACCTTCGGAATCGACCTCGTCAAGGCCGCTGCCGTCATCGGCGCGTACCCGCAGGTTGATGCCGATCTGCCGACCATCAAGCAGTTCCGTGTTCCGTTGTCCATACGGGAGCGAAGTTCCTGACCTAGTCAGGACTAGAGGCTCACGAAGGCCGCGGAACCGGTAACCGGATCCGCGGCCTTCGTGTTTTTGTGGCTGCACAACCGCAAGGAACAAGTTGTCCAGTTCGATCACCCATCCCGCCAAAACCGCCTCGACCACAAGGAGCACGGAAATGTCTTCGGCCATCGCCCTCGCCGAGGGGGCCTTAACCGACGGGTTCGACGTCGGTATCGGCGATCTGCTCGACGGGATCGCCGCCCCGGAACTCGACCTCCCCTGCCGATCGCGCGACGCGGACCTCTGGTTCGCCGAGTCGCCCGCAGAGCTCGAGCGCGCCAAGTCGCTCTGCGCCGACTGCCCGGTCCGCACGGCCTGCCTCTCGGGAGCACTCGCCCGGCGCGAGCCGTGGGGGGTCTGGGGTGGCGAGATCTTCGAGCGTGGTGCCGTCATCGCGCGCAAGCGTCCCCGCGGACGTCCGCGCAAGAACGCCGCACTCGAGCCCGCCGCCGCAGCCAGGAGTGCCGCCGCATGATCGTCGAACCCATCACCACCAGGGATTACGAAGCGCGTACCGATACCGACCGCGCCCATCCGCAGCTGAAGCAGATCAAGATCCAGGAGCCGAGTGAAATGTTGCTCTACGAAGAACTGTCCAGAGCCCGAATACGGCAGCTCGAGCACGAGTTCGCGGTCCAGCGCCCGTGGCGCCGGGCCCGAGCCGAGCACCGGTGGTCGCGGGTGGCCCGCTGGGCCGCCGACCGCGCCGAGCGGTACCGGGACGTGCGCTGAGCCGCCGGAGGGCCGGTCTTCCCGGCCGGCCCTCCGGGCCCTCGGCGTCTCCAGTACTTCCGCCCCGGCCGTGACCCGCTCACGGCCGGGGCATAGCCGTGTTCGCCCGGCGCTGCCCGGGACCGGGTGGACGAGGCGTGCTGAGCGCCGCTCGTGAGCGGTTCGCGGCGATGGTGGGGCGGTGCTCGTCCGGCGCCGCCCTCGGCCGGTTCGTGACTGAAGCGCCGCGGTGCAGCCGCGGCCGTCGAAGGTCGGCTGGGGAGTTGGCTGCTGGTGTTCAATGAGAGTGTGTCTGGACATACGCATGACCACATTGACTGGGCGGACCGTCTTGCCCTGTTGCGAGCGGCCGATGCTCTCGACGCTGTCGCGATGACTGCGGTCGCGCGGCGACTCGTCGCGGGCTTGCCGCCGAGGCCGACGATCGTCGACCTCGGTTGTGGCGCGGGCGGTATGAGCGCGCACTTCGCCCGCGAACTCGGCAGCCTTTCCGGTGGTGTGATCGTCCTCGTGGACGCGACCCCGGCGTTGCTCGAAGAGGCTGAGCGTGCGGCGAACTCGGCAGCCGATCTGCACGTGGCCTCGGACGGCCGCGGGTCCGTCGAGATCCGCGCGGTTCTCGGGGACCTCGCCGACACCGGCTTGGCGCACGCGGTGCCTTCGGCGGATCTCGTCTGGGCGTCGCACGTGGTGCACCACCTGGCGGACCAGCAGGCCGCGGTCGGCGCGGTCGCGGCGGTGGCGAAGCCCGGCGGCCTCGTCGCGCTGGCCGAGGGCGGGCTCGACTTCCGTTGCCTGCCGTGGGATCTGGGGATCGGACGGCCTGGGCTGGAGAACCGGATGCTGGCCGCGCAGGCCGAGTGGTTCATCGGGATGCGTGAAGGCATCGACGGTGCCGTCCCCATGCCCTACGGCTGGTCCACCGCCTTGGACCGCGCGGGTCTCACCGAAGTCGACTCGTTCGGCGCGCTCGTCCACCACCCGTCGCCGGGCCCGGAATCGCTCGCGGACTACGTGGTCAACCGCCTCGGCCGCCTCCGCGAGTTCGCCGGCGGTCACCTCACCGCCGACGACCTGGCCACGGTCGACACCCTCCTCGACCGGACCGGCCCCCATTTCGTCGGCGCCCGCCAGGACCTCTACCTGCTCGGGGCCAAGACCATCCACTGTGGACGCCGTCCGTGACCGGACCGGAAGCCACCTGCTCCCGCTGTGGTCGCGCCCGGGTCGCCGAGCCGGACGCGCTGGCTGCCCTGTCCTGGGTCTCCACCAGGGAAGACGGACGAGAGCGCTGGCTCTGCCCACCCTGTGCGCGTGACCACGTCCGAGACATCGAGGCCAAACTCCCCGACGAGTACTGGTAGCAGGGAAACGCCCGCGCTCGACCAGGTCCGCCGCCATCGCTCGAAGCCACGTCAAGAGAAGCGCTCTCACGCCGCGGTCCCCACGTGGTGCACCGCGCGCACCTTCGGCCGCGGCGTGCGCGCAGCCTGCGTATAGGCGCTGATCAGCTCGCGGCCGA
This sequence comes from Amycolatopsis sp. PS_44_ISF1, assembly GCF_032335455.1. NCBI lineage: Bacteria > Bacillati > Actinomycetota > Actinomycetes > Pseudonocardiales > Pseudonocardiaceae > Amycolatopsis > Amycolatopsis sp. PS_44_ISF1. The sequence goes on from NZ_JANUXO010000005.1 coordinate 16,427, forward strand.
CCTCACCCGGATGGTCGAGTAGCTGCTGGATCGTGCAGCGGGCCAAAATGGTCCCGGTCGCGGTCAGGGCCAAGTGCGTGAAGTCGCCGACGCCGACACCGGTCAGGTAGCGCCAGGCGAGACCGACCTCGTCCCACCAGGCGTCGGCCGTGCCGATGCGGCGGCCGCGACGGTCGCAGACGGCGACGTTCCACATCGGAGCCGGCAGGGGAGTGCCGCGAAGCACCTTCGCCGCCAAGCCGTGGGCGAAGGTGTCGCGCTCGTCGAGATTGCGCAGGATCGTGCGGACGGTCGCCGAGCCGCGCTGGTTACCCGCGTCCAGCTCGGCCATCAGCTCCGCGCGATCGGCCAGGCCCCAGTACAACGGCAGCGTCACCAGCTGCTCGACGACGGACGGGTTCGGCTCCCGGCGCGCCAGGTCCAGGGCCGCGCGCGCGACCGGTGCGAAAGGCAGCCCGTCGATCGTCACGGGCTCGGGCATCCGGGCTGTGCGGCAGGTGAGCACGCCTGCGTCGGGCGCCATGCGCCGGTAGTGCGGGACCAGCAGGTGAACCTGCTCGGTGAGCGGGCGATGGACGCCGTGGGCCCGGAGCGCGTCCACCCCCGTGATCACCGCCTCGTGACCGTGCCGGCTCATCGCCGCGTGCAGTAGCTGGCGCCGGGTCGGCGGGGTGTCGTGCAGGAGGAACACCCCGGGATACAGCCTTCGCCACGGACCGCCGGGACCGGACAGCCGCGCGGCTCTCCGGGCCGAAACCCCGGCACTGCGTAGCTGCCTGCTGGTCAGCACACCACACGCGGTGTCACTGAGGGCCAGCGCTCCTGCGCTTTCTGTGATCGCCATGAGTCGAGCATGACCGCTCGGCCATCCGGGTGGAACCGATCACACCAATCTGTGGATAACTCCGGCTTCGGGTCTGCTTCCCGCGCTTGCCTGTGGACAACTCAGGCGGCAAACCCGGGCTGCCAGCGCTCCACGATGCCCCGCGCCGGTACCTCGGCATCGAGCTGGCAGAGGATGCCGGTGGAGCCCGCCGTGACCCGGTGGATCATCAGGTACTCCGGCGGCAGGTTCAGCGAACGGCCGACGTGGAAGTCGTGGCCACGGGAGTCTCCGACCCGGCCCGCCTGCCGCTGCATCCAGCGGCGGGTGAAGTGGAAAGTGGGCGTGGCCAGCGGCTCCGTGAACGGCGAAAGGTAGGCCAGCACCTCACCGGCGGTGAGGTCCGAGTCCCCGCGGATGAAGCGGTTCTCCCGGAGCAGGCGCATGAGCTCGTCGGACTGGCCGTCGAGGGCGAGCCGGGTCATCTCGCCCAGGTGGCGGGGGATGCCGTGGGGCAGCTTCGAGACACCGCCGAAGTCCATCACGCACAGGCGGCCGTCTTCGGCGAGCATGAAGTTGCCCGGGTGCGGGTCGGAGTGCAGCAGGTGGGCCCGCGCCGGCGACGAGTAGTGGAACTCCATGAGCAGCCGGCCGGCCAGGTTGCGGGTCTCCTGGTCGGCGTCGGCGATCACGCGGGACAGCGGGGTGCCGGTCACCCACTCGCTCACCACGACCTTCGGTGCGCTGGCCACGACGCGCGGGATGAGGAACGCCGGGTCCCCTTCGAACGCCTTCGCGAAAGCTCGCTGGTTGTCCGCCTCTGCGAGGTAGTCGAGCTCCTCGTCCATCCGTTCGGCCAGCTCGGCCAGGAGCGGTTTGACCTCGGTGCCGGGCACGAACGCCTGGAACAGCCGGCTGAACCGCTGGAGCTGGCGCAAATCGCTGCGCAGGGCGTCGTCGGCCCCCGGGTACTGGACCTTGACCGCCACCTCGCGGCCGTCGTGCCAGGTCGCGCGGTGGACCTGGCCGATGCTCGCGGACGCGGCCGGCTCGTCGTCGAAGGCCGAGAACCGGCCCTCCCACGTCCGCCCCAGTTGCTCGGCCAGCACCCGGTGGGTCTGCCGCGCGGACATCGGCGGCGCGGCCGTCTGCAGCTTGGTCAGCGCTTCCCGGTACGGCTTGGCCATCTCGTCGGGCACCGCGGCCTCGAACACGCTCAGGGCCTGGCCGAACTTCATCGCGCCGCCCTTGAGCGTGCCCAGCACCTCGAACAGCTGCTCGGCCGCCTTGGCCGACAGCGTGGCACTGACCTGCTCCGCGCTCTGCCCGGCGAGCCGCTTTCCCCACCCGCCCACGGCGCGTCCGGCAATCCCCAGCGGGAGACTGGCCAGTTTCGCGGTGCGGGCGGCACCTCGACGCGGCAGTGCGGGTTCGCTGTCTCCTGGGCGGTCGTCGAAGTCGGTCACACTGGAGATTCTGCCTTGGACGAGACGGCCTCCGCAGCCCGTCGACGCCGTGTCTGTGGGCTACGTCTCCCGCAGTACGCACGGAGCGCCACAAGTGCAGTCCGGATGTGGCTCCCAGTAACGGTGGTGCAGCCGGCCCTCGAACGCGTCGAGCTCCAAGGTGGTGTTCCAGGTCGGTGGGGGTTCGAGGCTCGGCGACAGCACGCGCATGGCCTGCGCGACGGCCAGCGCGGCGCAGGCCTGGATCGCACCGAGGTCGGGCCGCTGGACGTACCCGACGAGCTGGCTCGCGACGCGTGGCCACGCCGGGTCGAGGTCGGTCCGGTGCAGGTCGCAGCAGCGCAGGCAGGTGCTTCGGCCGGGCGAGACCAGTGGGCCGACGACGCCCGTGCCGTCGCGCACCCGGGCGGGCAGGTGGGTGATGCCGGCTTCCATCAGCTCCGCGACCTCCTCCGGCGGAGTGACGACGGCGTCGGTCAGCAGGACGAGGTCGGGCGCGCGCCCGCTGTGGTTGCGGGTGGTGACGACGTCCGGGGCCACGCGCGCGAGGACGTCCGCGAGCGCCCGCCGGCGGGGCAGCCCGAGCTCCGCTGCGGTGAGCCCGGAGCCGAGGTCGGACTCGGTCACCGTGCCCTTCATCCGCAGATCGATGTGCCCGACGCCGGCGTTCGCGAGCAGCAGCGCGACCGCGACGGCCAGCCGCCCATCACCCCGGACGGTGACGACGCTGTGCCGCCTTCGCTCGGTCAGCGCGGTCTGGTGGTGACGGGCGCGCAGCGACCACAGGCCGGTCTCGATGCGGCGTGCGGCCGCGGTGGGTGCCTCCGTGACGAGGCCCAGCGCCGTCAACTGCTTGAGCAGCAGCCGGAGCTGGTCCCGATGTTCGCTCTCGGCGAGCAGGATCGCCTCGACACCGTGTTTGCCGTCGAGCCCACGCACGCGGTCGACGACGTTCGGCGGCAGGCCGGCCACCACCATGCCGTGACGCGGGTCGAGGCCGAGCTGGACCTCGTCGCCGCCTCGTTCGAGCAGGTGGAGACCGGGGAGCAGGATCGGGTACGCCGGGAGGAGTACATCTGGTGGTGGGACTGCGGACAAGATCATGCCGGTCAGCTTGGCACCCGCGCGGCGGGCAGCCTCGGCGGAAGGGCGAGTTATCCACAGGAAGGTCCAGTTGTGGACAACTCGGGCCTGTGACCGTTCGGATCTCGGAGTTGTCGGTGGCTGGCCTTACCGTTGTCGTGTGGTCGAAGCACGGATGCCCTCGCTGAGGGGCGAGGGGGCAGCGAGCCCCCCATCGGACACTCCTGAACACAAGGTCGAGGTGCGGCGCAGCCAGCGCCGGCACCGCACGGTCACCGCGTACTGGAACGACGACACCCTGGTGGTGCTCATTCCGGCGCGGATGACCCGTGCGGAAGAGAAGCACTGGGTCGCGGAGATGGAGCGCAAACTCCAGCGCTCCGAGCCCAGGAAGGGGGCGCCACCGAAGGCGTCGGACGAAGCGCTGCTGGCCCGATGCGCCCTGCTGGCGTCGAGGTACCTCGACGGCAAGGCGCTGCCCGCCAGCGTGCGCTGGGTGCCACCCATGCGCACGCGCTGGGCGTCCTGCACACCGGTCGACGCCACGATCCGCGTGAGCGACCGGCTCCAGCGGGTCCCGCCGTGGGTCCTGGACTATGTCCTGGTCCACGAGCTGGCCCACCTCCGCGAGCCCGGTCACGACCCGGCGTTCTGGGCACTGGTCAACCGTTACCCGAAGACCGAGCGGGCCATGGGCTACCTGGAGGGGCTGTCCGCGGCGGCGGGCTGGGGGATCGCTACGGACGACTGAGATCGAGTTAGCCGGTGGAGTGGGTGCAGACGAGATCGACACGGCCGATGGAGTGGGTCTCAGGTGAGGGCGATATGAGCCGGTGGAGTGGGTGCAGCTGAGGCCGCCACGACCGGCGGAGTGGGTGTAGCCGGTGTGAATGGCGGAGCGGGTCTGACTGCTGGGGTGGGCATGGACGCGTGAGCGTCGTGGCCGGAGTTGCTGGCTGCTGGGGCGATGGGTTCGAGGTCGCTGGCCGGGTGTCGATCGTGGGACCGGTTCGCTTCGCCGGGGTGATCGGGGCCGTGGGGCGCGGGCTGGATTGCCGGAGCTCGTTCGCCGGAGTAGGGGGGTTGCCCGGTCTTGATGGTCCGGCTACGTGCCCGGGTCGGTCGGATTGTCCTGAGTGGACTGGGGCGTAAAGGGATCCGCCGCCTGGCGGGGAGCTGGGCGGCGGATCGGAGTGGTCAGTTCGAGGGGCTGGGTCCCTCGTCCTTGCCGGAGTCCGGGGCGGGATCGGACGGGTGGTCCTGGCTCGACGGGTCCGAAGACGAGGAGCTCGAAGGCCCCGACGGCGAGGAACCCGAAGAATCCGAAGGTCCGGAAGGCGAGGAACCCGAAGGCCCGGAACCCGAAGAGACTGAAGGCCCGGAACCCGTCGTGTCCGAGGGCGTCGTGTCCGAGGCCGGGGGGTTCGCGCGGTCCCGGGCTTCCTGCTCCTTGCGCTCGGTCTTCTCCAGCTCCGCGATCGGGTCCAGGTCGTGCGGGAGGGTGGCCGGTTCGGCGAGGCGGTCGGCGAAGTCCAGGGGTTCGTCCAGGTCCTCGGCGGTCGGCATGAGGTCCGGGTGGGACCAGAGGCCGTCGCGCTTTTCGATGCCGTGGCGTTCGCCCACAAGGTTCCACAGGGAGGACGCCGCGCGCATGCGGCGGGGGCGCAGTTCCAGGCCGACGAGGGTGGCGAAGGTCTGCTCGGCCGGGCCGCCCGTCGCGCGGCGGCGGCGGAGGGTTTCGCGCAGTGCTTCGGCGCCGGGGAGGCGGTCGCCGATCGCCTCGGCGACCACGACGTCCACCCAGCCCTCGACCAGGGCGAGCAGCGTCTCCAGGCGCTTCAGCGCCGCCTGCTGCTCCGGTGTGGTCTGCGGCTCCAGCAGGCCCGAGGACATGGCCTCCTCGATGCTCGCCGGGTTCGACGGGTCGATCTGGCCGGCCAGCGACTCCAGCGCCGAAGTGTCCACAGTGATCCCGCGGGCGAATTCCTCCACAGTGGCCAGCAGCCGCTGGCGCAGCCACGGCACGTGCGCGAACAAACGCTGGTGCGCGGCCTCACGCGCGGCGAGGAACACCAGCACCTCGCTGCTCGGCAGCTCCAGGCCCTCGGTGAACTTCTCGATGTTGGCCGGCAGCAGCGCGGACGTCGCGGCGGGGCCCAGCGGCAGACCAACCTCCGTGGAGGTCAGCACCTCCTGCGCGAGCTGCGCCAGCGCGTTGCCGAGCTGGGAGCCGAAGGCCATCCCGCCCATCTGCCCCATCATGGACAGCAGTGGCCCGGCGGCCTGCTTGGCCTCCTCGGGCAGCGCGTGCATCCACGCGCCGGAAACCTGCTGCGCGACCGGGTCGCACAGCCGCTGCCAGGTGGGCAAGGTCTTCTCCACCCAGGCGCGCGCGGACCAGGCGACCGTGGAGGTCGCGCCCGCGGGCAGGATGGTCGCGGCGTCGAGCCACAGCTCCGCCAGGTGCGCGGCGTCGCGCACGGCCGTGGAGGAGTCCCCGGCGGCGCCGGACGACGAGAAACCGATCTTGCCGTCTTCGCTGCCACTCAGGTTCTGCAGCGCGATCTGCTTCGCCAGGTCGTAGTTGACCGGCCCGCTCGAAGTGCCCGCCTGGCTGAGCATCTGGCCCAGCTGGCTCAGCATCTGCCCGAGCTGGTTGAAGGCCTCGGGGCCGGTCGGCTGCTCCGAGGGGTCGTTGTCGCCTCGCTTGTCGGGATCGGGCGATCCGAAACCGAACGGGGGTTTGCTCATGGGTCCACCGTACGCGGGTCAGACCCGTCTCAGCGCGTCAACCGTGGGCTTAACCGTGAAGCGAACACCGTCACCGTACGCTGTCGCACGTGACCAAACCCGACGAGGAGACCGCGACCGAGAACAGCCGGAGCGAGCCGCCGCGGGAGCGGGCCCGCACCGAGCGGCGGCTGACCCGCCGCGGCTGGACCCTGCTGGTCAGCGGCGCGTTGTTCCTGGTGTTCGTCGTTGTCGGTTTCCTGGTCCAGGTGCCGTACGTGGCGATCAGCCCGGGACCGACCTACGACACGCTCGGTCGCGACGCGGCCGGCAACGCGGTGATCCAGGTCAACGGGAAGCCGACCTTCCCGACGACCGGCGAGCTGCGGATGACCACGGTCTCGCTCAACGACGGCCTCAACCTCTTCACCGCGCTCGGCCTCTGGGCCAGCGGCCGCTACGCGCTCGCGCCGCGCGAGGAGTACTACAAGCCCGGCGAGACCAACGAGCAGGTCAAGCAGGAGAACATCCAGCAACTGCAGGACTCGCAGAGCAACGCCCAGGTCGCCGCCCTGCGCCACCTCGGCTACCCGGTCGAGGTCGTGGCCCGGACGATCGTCTCCGGCAGCCCGGCCGACCACGTGCTCGCCCCCGGCGACAAGCTGGTCACCGTCAACGGCAAGACGGTCACCGAGGCCACGGACGTGGCCGCCGCGCTGACCTCGACCAAGCCCGGCCAGTCCGTGCCGGTCTCGTTCCAGGCCGAGGGCCAGCCGGTCCGGACCGTGCCGATCACGCTCTCGCAGCGGTCCGACCGCGCGCAGGGCTTCCTCGGCCTGACCGCCTCGGACCACGCCGTGGCGTCGTTCGACGTCGGCATCTCGCTGCAGGACGTCGGTGGCCCGTCGGCGGGCCTGATGTTCACCCTGGCGATCATCGACCGCCTCACCCCGCCGGGCAAGCCCGAGGCCGATCTGGCCGGCGGGAAGCACATCGCCGGCACCGGCGAGATCAGCGAGACGGGCGTGGTCGGGCCGATCGGCGGCATCTCGTTCAAGGTCGTGGGTGCGCGCGAGGCCGGGGCCACCGACTTCCTGGTCCCGGAGCACAACTGCGCCGAGGCGGTGTCGGCCCGGCCGGACGGGCTCAACCTGATCAAGGTGTCCACTCTGGACGACGCGCTGACCCAATTGGAGAACCTCAAGGCCGGCCGCCCGACCACCCACTGCTGAAGGACGGCCGAGTGCTGACGCCCGTCCGGAGCGGAGCGCCTTCAGCAGGAGTCCCCCGCTCCGGACGGTGCGAGCACGAAGCCGGTCAGGGCATCAGCGTGGCCTTGAGCGCTTCGAGCAGATTCGGGGCCAGGTCCGGGCTCTCGACGATCTCGTCGACGGCCTCGTCCTCACCTTCGGGGGCACCGGGGAGCGCGCCGCGCAGGCGCATGACGCACGCGGCGTCGCCTTCACGCAGCACGGCCGCGACGAGCCGGGCCTCGGTGCGTCGCGGGTGGTCCGCCGCGGCCCGGCGCAGGCGGCCGGCGTCGGCCTCCGCCAGTCCCGGCAGCTCGGCCTCGACGTCCGGCGGCAGGACGATGATCTCCTGCGCCAGCGCACAGCCCACGACGATCTCCGGCCAGGCGATCCGGCCGAGCGATTCGGCCAGGTCGCCTTCGGGCAGCGCCTCCTGCGCGACCGGCGTCAGCGGGCTCGACCGGTCGAGCTGGCCCGCCAGCTCCGGCTGCTCGTCGAGCAGCGCCGCGGTCGGCACCAGGGCGAACAGCTGCGGCGGCTGCTCCCAGCCGCCGGCGGCGACGAATTCTTCGACTTCCCGGGCCAGGCCGGCGACGGGGTTGGCGGCAGGCGGCTCACTCGGTGACATGGCGACATCGTCCCAGGCCGGTCCGCGCGCCGCCGCCGGACGCCCGGTTCGGGCGGTCCCGGGAACCACCGACCCCATCCGTAGAGTTAGAGCGTCAGGGGACATCGCTGTCCCCGAGTACGTGTTCACGAAGACAGGAGCGTTGCCGTGGCGACTCGGCCCCCCGTGAGCCTGAAGCTGTCCCGCCGCAGCCGGATACTCCTCATCATCGCCGTGGTGGTCGTGCTGGCGCTGCTGCTGGGCGTCCGGCTGCTCGACACCTACGTCAACTGGCTGTGGTTCGGCGAGGTGGGCGCGCGGTCGGTGTTCACCACGGAGCTGCTGACCCGGGCCGTCCTGTTCGTGGCGGTCGGCCTGTTGGTCGGCGGCGCGCTGGCGATCAGCCTCACCGTCGCCTACCGCACGCGGCCGGTGTTCGTGCCGGTCTCGGGCGCGGACGACCCGCTGTCGCGCTACCGCTCGCTGATCGTCAGCCGCATCCGGCTGTTCGGCATCGGCATCCCGCTGGTCACCGGGCTGATCGCCGGGGCGTCCGCGATGGGCGACTGGCAGCTGATCCAGCTGTTCCTCAACGGGACGCCGTTCGGCCAGACCGATCCCGAGTTCGGCCACGACATCGGCTTCTACGCCTTCGACATGCCGTTCGTGAACTGGCTGCTCGGCTGGCTGTTCGTCACGATCGTCATCTCGTTCTTCGGCGCGCTGATCGCGCACTACATCTTCGGCGGCATCCGGCTGGCCGGCCGGGGCGGCCAGCTCGCCGGGCCGACCCGCGCGCAGCTCGCCATCACCGTCGGGCTGTTCGTGCTGCTGAAGGCCGTCGACTACTTCTTCGACCGGTACAACCTCCTGTTGTCCGATCGCGACATGCCACTGTTCAACGGCGCCACCTACACCGACCTGAACGCGGTGCTCCCGGCGAAGCTGATCCTGCTGTGCATCTCGGTGATCTGCGCCGTCGCGTTCTTCGCCGGCGCGTTCCTGCGCAACCTCCAGCTCCCGGCGATCGCGCTCGTGCTGCTGATCCTGTCGAACGTGCTGGTCGGCGTGGCCTGGCCCGCGATCCTCGACCAGTTCTCGGTCAAGCCGAACGCGAACGACAAGGAGGCCGCGTCGATCCAGCGCAACATGGACGCGACCCGGCAGTCGTTCGGCCTGGGGAACGTGAAGTACGAGGACTACGCGGGCAAGACCGAGGCGAGCCAGGCCGCGGTGAAGGCGGAGACCGGCACGGTGTCCAACATCCGGCTGCTGGACCCGAACATCCTCAGCGACACCTTCACCCAGCGCGTCGGCCGGGAGAACTTCTACGGCTTCCCGGCCAAGCTCGACATCGACCGCTACAACGTCGGAGGCACCACCCAGGACTACATCGTGGCGGCCAAGGAGATCAAGACCGACGGCCTCACCGGCAACCAGACGAGCTGGATCAACAAGCACCTCGTCTACACCCACGGCAACGGGTTCGTCGCCGCGCCGGCCAACACCATCGACCGCGCGGTGAAGGACTCGAACTCCGACGGCGGCTACCCGATCGCCACCACGAGCGACACGACGAACCCCTCCGGTGCCGCCTCCGCGGGCGGCCAGCCGGGCATCGAGGTCAAGCAGCCGCGCATCTACTACGGCGAGCTGACCAACGACTACGCCATCGTCGGCGGAACCCAGGGCTCGGCGCCGGGGGAGTACGACACCGACAGCCAGCGCGGGTACATCTACGACGGCAAGGGCGGCGTCTCGCTCGACAGCTGGTTCAACCGGCTGGTCTTCTCGGCCGAGTACGGCGAGCGGAACATCCTGTTCTCCGACGCCATCGGCGAGAACTCCAAGATCATGTACAACCGCGACCCGCGGGAGCGCGTCGGCAAGGTCGCGCCGTGGCTGACCCTCGACGGCGACCCGTACCCGGTGGTGGTCGACGGGCACATCCAGTGGATCGTCGACGGCTACACCACGCTGAACAACTACCCGTACGCCCAGCAGACCCAGCTCGGCGAGGCCACCAACGACTCGCTCAACGGCGTGACGAAGCAGGCCAACAACTCCATCAACTACATCCGCAACTCGGTGAAGGCCACCGTCGACGCGTTCGACGGCACCGTGACGCTGTACTCGGCCGACGACCGGGACCCGGTGCTGAAGGCGTGGGAGAAGGTGTTCCCGGGGCTGGTGAAACCCAGCTCGGAGATCTCGCCCGAACTGCGCTCGCACTTCCGGTACCCGGAGGACCTGTTCAAGATCCAGCGTGAGCTGCTCGCGCGCTACCACGTCTCCAGCCCGCAGGAGTTCTACGCGCAGCAGGCCTTCTGGAGCGTGCCGCAGGACCCGACCGAGGACGGCAGCTCGACCACGGCCGCGGCCAACGTCGCCAACCAGCCCGGCTACTACGTGCTCGCCGACGCGGCCGGGGAGGGCAAGCCGACCTTCCAGCTGACCAGCGCGCTCACCGGACTGCAACGGCAGTACCTCGCGTCCTGGATGTCGGTCTCCTCCGATCCGGGCGACTACGGGACGATCCGGGTGCTCCGGCTGCCACCGGCCAGCGGCGCCAACCAGGTCGACGGCCCGGTGCAGGTGCAGAACCGGTTCCAGAGCGATCCCCGGGTCGCCCAAGACCGGACCCTGCTCAACAACCCCAGCGTCATCCCGATCTACGGCAACCTGATCACGCTGCCGGTCGCGGACGGGTTCCTCTACGTCGAACCGGTGTACATCCGGCAGCGCAACCAGGGCAGCTATCCACAGCTGGCCCGCGTGCTGGTCTCCTTCGGCGCCAAGATCGGCTTCGACTCCACCCTCAACGGCGCCCTCGACCAGGTGTTCGGCAGCGGCACCGGCGCGTCCGCGACCAGCCCCCCGCAGGGCGACTCCCCGAACCCGCCGACCTCGTCGACGAACCCGGCCACGCCCACGTCGACCCCGCCGAACTCCGGCGGCAGCAACCCGGCCCTGGACAAGGCCGTGACCGACATCCAGGGGGCCCTGGCCCAGCTCAAGGCCGCCCAGCAGTCCGGCAACTTCACCGACCAGGGAGCGGCGCTCGCCGCCCTCGACGCGGCGACCAAGGAGTACGCGGCGGCCAAACCGGCCACCAGCCCCCCGCCGAGCAGCGGCGGCAACCGGCCCGGCGGCTGACCCCGCCCGGTTAAGTGGACCTGCCTCACGTCCGGAAAACACCCGGGCGTAAGGTAGGTCCTACGACGCGGGGTGGAGCAGCTCGGTAGCTCGCTGGGCTCATAACCCAGAGGTCGCAGGTTCAAATCCTGTCCCCGCTACAGAGGTTGGGACCCGCCTTCACGGTAAACGTGGAGGCGGGTCTTTTTTGTGCGTTGATGAGTCCCGTGCGCGGGAGGGTGCGCGTGCGGATGCGCGAGCGGGCGGCAGCGGCGGGGGAGAGTGCCCCGGGTGGTGGTTGCGGGAGCCGGACCGGAGTGGATGGGGACCACGGCGGTTGCGGAGCGTGGCCGGGTCCACTGTGGACCGGCTTTCGGATTGGGCCGAACGAGGGGATAACACTAGCCACAATGGACAGATGTGGAGGCCACTGTGGACACAGAGGCGAATAAGTGGGAACGTAGAGGGGTGTCCGAATTGAATGCAACTGCCGCCGCTCTGCTCGGTCTGCTACACGACGGTCCCGCCACCGGCGGTCAACTGGTCGCGGGAGCCGACGAGCGCTTCGGCGCCTTCTTCAGCGTCACCCGCAGCCAGGTCTACCGCGAGCTGCCGGCCCTGTCCAAGGAGGGCCTGGTCCGTCTCGGCAAGCAGGGCCCCCGGTCGAGCCAGCAGTACGTGCTCACTGCGGCGGGCAAGAAGGCCTTCAAGACCTGGCTCGCGTCCGAGGCCGGCCCCGACCACCTGCGCAGCCCGCTCATCCTGCGGCTCGTGCACGCCGGCTCGCTGACCGTCAAGCAGCGCGCCTCCCTGCTCGACACGGCCCGCGCGAGCTACCAGCAGCAGCTCGACGACGCCAAGACGGCGACGAAGGCGGCCGACGGCCCCTACGCCAAGGCCGTCGCCGAGTTCGCCCAGGCGCAGGCCAAGGCCGCCCTGAAGCTGCTCGACGCCATCCCCCAGGCCTGAGGTCGCGCACTGCCCACGACCGGTGCGCAACCGGTCGTGGGTTTTGCCGTAACCTTGGCCAACGTGAGTGATGAGTTCGATGCGGCGCTGAAGGACCTGACCGGCAAGCTGACCCAGATCGAGTCGGTGATGGACCTCGACGCGCTGCGCGCCCAGGTCGCCGAGCTTGAACAGCAGGCCTCCAGCCCCACCCTCTGGGACAACCCGGAGGAGGCGCAGCAGGTCACCAGCCGGCTTTCGCACCGCCAGAGCGAGCTGCGGCGCGTCTCCGACCTCCGCCAGCGCCTCGACGACCTCGCCGTGCTCTACGAGCTGTCCGAGGCTGAGGGCGACACCGCCAGCATGGCCGAGGCCGAGAACGACCTGACCGGGCTGACCAAGGACGTCGACGGGCTTGAGGTCCGCACGCTGCTGTCGGGCGAGTACGACGCGCGCAACGCCGTGGTCACCATCCGTTCCGAAGCCGGCGGCGTGGACGCGGCCGACTGGGCCGAGATGCTGCTCCGGATGTACCTGCGCTGGGCCGAGCGGCACGGCTACCCCACCGACGTCTACGACATCTCCTACGCCGAAGAGGCCGGGATCAAGTCGGCCACGTTCAAGGTGAGCGCCCCCTACGTCTACGGCACCCTCTCGGTCGAGCAGGGCACCCACCGGCTGGTCCGGATCTCGCCGTTCGACAACCAGAGCCGCCGCCAGACCTCCTTCGCCCACGTCGAGGTGCTGCCCGAGGTCGAGGAGGTCGACCACGTCGACATCGCGGAGAAGGACATCCGCGTCGACGTGTACCGCTCGTCCGGCCCCGGTGGGCAGAGCGTCAACACGACCGACTCCGCGGTGCGCATCACCCACCTGCCCACCGGCATCGTCGTCTCCTGCCAGAACGAGAAGTCGCAGCTGCAGAACAAGGCCGCGGCGCTGAAGGTCCTCCAGGCCCGGCTGATGCTGCGCAAGAAGGAAGAGGAGCGCGCCGAGATGGACGCGCTCAAGGACGGCGGCTCGAGCTGGGGCAACCAGATGCGCTCCTACGTGCTGCACCCGTACCAGATGGTCAAGGACCTGCGCACCGAGTTCGAGGTCGGCAACCCCTCGGGCGTGCTCGACGGCGACATCGACGGCTTCCTGGAGGCCGGCATCCGCTGGCGCAAGCAGGCCGGCGTGGCCTGATCCCCTCACCCCGACCGCACGACGAGGGACTTCCGCGACCGCCCGGCGATGGTTTCGCCACGTTCGGCGACCGCGGGGGTCCCTCGTCCGCGTCGCGGGGCACGGGCAACCCGGGCTTAACGAGTCGCTTGGGTAGTATGCCGAACCGTGATCCGGCTCGAAGAGGTTTCCAAGGTCTACAAGACCTCGACCCGTCCCGCCCTCGAACGGGTGTCGGTCGAGATAGACAAGGGTGAGTTCGTCTTCCTCATCGGACCGTCGGGGTCGGGGAAGTCGACCTTCCTGCGGCTGCTGCTGCGCGAAGAGGTGCCGAGCAAGGGCCGGGTGATGGTGTCGAACTTCGACGTCGCCAAGCTGGCCCGCCGCCGGGTGCCCCGCCTGCGCCAGACCATCGGCTGCGTGTTCCAGGACTTCCGGCTGCTGGCGAACAAGACCGTGGCCGAGAACGTCGCGTTCGCCCTCGAGGTCATCGGCAAGCCGCGGCTCACCATCAAGAAGGTGGTGCCCGAGGTGCTCGAGCTCGTCGGCCTCGACGGCAAGGCCGACCGCCTGCCCAACGAACTGTCCGGCGGTGAGCAGCAGCGCGTGGCCATCGCGCGCGCGTTCGTGAACCGCCCGCTGGTGCTGCTCGCCGACGAGCCCACCGGGAACCTGGACCCGGACACCAGCCAGGACATCATGCTGCTGCTGGAACGCATCAACCGCACGGGGACCACCGTGCTCATGGCCACCCACGATCACTCCATCGTGGACTCGATGCGGCGCCGGGTGGTCGAGCTCCAGCTCGGCCGCGTGATCCGTGACGACGCCCGCGGGGTCTACGGCATCGGTCGCTGACCGGCCGCCCAGACCCTTCCCGACCGCCCGAAACCACAAGGGACACACACCTGCGATGCGCGCCAGTTTCGTCTTCAGCGAGGTTCTCACCGGTTTGCGCCGGAACGTCACGATGACCATCGCGATGATCCTCACCACGGCGGTCTCCCTCGCCATGCTCGGCGGTGGCCTGCTCGCCGTGCGCACCATCGACAAGATGAAGGCGAACTTCCTCGCCGAGGTCGAGATCTCCATCAGCCTGGTCGACGACATCAGCGCCAACGACAAGAGCTGCCAGCAGGCGCTGTGCAGCGGGCTGCGCCAGTCGCTGCAGAACAACCCGGGCGTCGAGTCGGTGGTGTTCGAAAACCGCGACCAGGCCTACGACCGGTTCAAGAAGATCTTCGCGAGCCAGCCCGAGCTGCTGGAGCTGACCGGGCCGGAGGCGCTGCCGGCCTCGCTGCAGGTCAAGCTCAAGGACCCGGACCGCTCCGACGCGATCATCAAGCAGTACACCGGCCAGCCCGGCGTGCGGAAGGTCGACGACCAGAAGAAGTTCCTCGACCGGGTGTTCAACGTCTTCAACGGCGTGCGGAACATCGCGTTCGTGATGGCGCTGATCATGGCCGTGGCCGCGCTGCTGCTGATCGCCAACACCATCCAGGTCTCGGCGTTCACCCGGCGCACCGAGGTCGGCATCATGCGGCTGGTGGGCGCGACCCGGTGGTACACGCAGCTGCCCTTCCTGCTGGAGGCGGTGGTCGCCGGCGTGGTCGGTGCGGTGCTCGGGACCGTGTTCCTCATCCTGACCAAGGTCTCGTTCCTCGACACCGTGTTCACCGGCGAGGTGTTCCCGCAGATCACCACGCTGGAACTGCTCTTCCCGGTGGCGCCGATCCTGCTCGCGGTCTCGGTGGTCATCTCCGCCATCACCGGTTACGTCACGCTCCGTCTGTACGTCCGCCACTAGCTGCTGGTTAACCACCTGCTCGGGGCCCGGAAATCACGTAGAGTTGTCATCATGCCCAAAGAACGTGGTCAGAAGGTCATCGCGTCGAACCGCAAGGCTCGGCACGACTACTCCATCCTGGACACCTACGAAGCGGGACTGGTGCTCCAGGGCACGGAGGTGAAGAGCCTTCGTGAGGGCAAGGCCTCGCTGGCCGACGCGTTCGCGACCGTGGACGACGGCGAGGTGTGGCTGCGCAACGTGCACATCCCGGAGTACACGCAGGGCACCTGGACCAACCACATGCCGCGGCGCACCCGCAAGCTGCTGCTGCACCGCGGCGAGATCGAGAAGCTGATCGGTAAGACGAAGGAGAGCGGCCTGTCGCTGGTGCCGCTGTCGATGTACTTCAAGGACGGCAAGGTCAAGGTCGAGATCGCGCTGGCCAAGGGCAAAAAGGCCTACGACAAGCGGCAGACGCTGGCCAAGCGCGACGCCGAGCGGGACATCAGCAAGGCCATGGGCCGGGCGCTGAAGGGCCGGTTCACGGAGTGACGGCCGGCCCGGCATCGGACGCCGACATCACGCGGTGGACGGCGTCACTGGGTCTCGACGGGCTGATCGACCTGCACGTGCACTTCCTGCCCAAGCCCGTGATGGACAAGGTGTGGGCGTACTTCGACCGCGCGACCGAGCACTACGGCACCGAGTGGCCGGTGTTCTACCGCACCGGGGAGAAGGAGCGGCTGGAGACGCTGCGGTCCCTGGGGGTCAAGCAGTTCGCTCCGCTGGTGTACCCGCACAAGGCGGGCATGGCCGAATGGCTGACCTCGTGGGCCGGCGAGTTCGCGGACCAGGTGCCCGAGGCCGTGCGCACCGGCACGTTCTTCCCCGAGCCCTCGGCCGCGTCCTCTGTGGACGCCGCGCTGCGGGCGGGCGCCCGCTGCTTCAAGGCCCACGTGCAGGTCGGCGCGTACGACCCGCGCGACGAGCAGCTGAGGGCGGTCTGGGGCGCGCTGGCCGAGGCGGGCGTGCCGGTCGTCGTCCACTGTGGACACGGACCGCTGCGTGGCGACTTCACCGGGTTGACCGTCTTCGGCCAGGTGCTGGCCGAGCACCCTCGGCTCACGGCCGTGCTCGCGCACGCCGCGATGCCCGAGTTCACCACCGCGTTCGAGCTGATGGACCGGTACCCGCGGGTGCACCTCGACACCACGATGGTCGGCGTGCCGTTCGCGGAGCGGATGTCACCGCTGCCCCCGGACTGGACGGCGCGGCTGGCCGGTGTCGCCGACCGGGTGGTGCTCGGCACGGACTTCCCGAACATCCCGTACTCCTACGCCACCCAGCTCCGGGCGATCGCCGGCTGGGCCGAGGACGGCCGTCTGGGCGAGCCGTTCCTGCGTGCGGTGCTGCACGACACCCCGTCCCGGTTGCTGAACGGCTGAGGGCACCGCAGTGGCAGGCCGCCCCGGCGCCTCGCGCCCGGCCAGCGCGAACCCGGCCGCGGTGAGCAGCGCCCACGGGAGCGGGCCGTGCACCAGGCCCGCGCTCAGCGACTGGAAGCCGTGCGCGGCCAGCCCCAGCAACCCGCCTGAGGCCAGCAGCCCGGCCAGCACCAGCCGCGGGGTGCCGGCCGTGACCGCCGGACCACGCCGCCGCACCTCGAAGCGGGCGAACAGGCGCAGCAGACCCGCCAGCACCGCGGCGCAGGCGCCCAGCCACATCGGCACCATCGTCAGCCAGAGCGTGGTGCCGGGCTCCGGGGTCGCGTAACCCAGTCCGTAGACGGTGAGACCGGAAACCACGATCAGCGCCGGTATGTGCCACAGGTAGACGGTCATGAACCGCGCGCCGATCCAGCTCAGCGCGGCGTCGAAGCGCGGCTTCGCGGCCAGCGCGTTGAGCTGCGGGCGGAGAGCCAGCAGCAGGCCGATCTGCCCGACCGTGAGGAAGACGAGCAGCACGGTCGGTGCGCTCAGGTTGGACACCGGGGCGCCCGGCAGGGCGACCATCAGCGCGGTGGCGCCGAAACCGGCGGCGGACAGGCCCAATGCGCCGCGCCGGCCCAGCTCGCCCAGCCGGCCCTCGACGTAGTGGAAGCCCAACTGGTGCACGGCGACCAAGACGAACGCGGCGTTGGCGTAACCGAGGCCGTCGAAGCGGGCGACGTCGACGAGCACCCCGGCGGCGGCCATCACCGACGGCACCTTCCAGCCCCAGCGCCGGTGCGCCGCGACCATCAGCGGTGTCACCAGCACGGTGAGCAGGTACACCGACAGGAACCACAGCGACTGCGCGGCGACCGCACCGGCGACCTGCCGGGGTTGCGGCGGAATCCCCATGCCCTGCAGCAGGTCCGGCCCCACCAGCCCCACGGCCACCAGGGGCAGCACCGGTACGAGCAGCCGCCGGACGCGCGCGGCCAGCCAGGCGCGTGACGACGGGGCGCGGCGCAGGGAGATCAGGTTCGCGGCGCCGCCGGCGAAGAAGACCAGCGGCATCACCTGGGACAGCCAGTTCACCGTCCACCAGCCGGGTGTCGCGAGCGCGTTCCCGGTCACCAGGGTGCCGTCGGAATAGGAGAGCACCGGCATCACCCAGTGCTGGGTGAGCACGGCCAGGACGGCACCTGCCCGGACCACGTCGAGGAACCGGTCCCGGCCGCCCTTCGCGGCTGGGGTGCTGATCCGCAGCTGGCTTGGCGTCATCGTTGAAGCCTGGCGAAAACGGCGGGGCCGGACAGCGGGGCAGGCCGCCGTTTCCGTGCTCCGGCCAGCCGGAGCGCGCTATGGGGGCTGGCCCTACCTCAGCCCGTCCGGCTCCGGCTCGGCCTCGCTGTGCGAATCCGAGCACACGCGGTACTCCCAGCCGGCTTCGGTCGCGCCGAGCTCGTACAGCGTCTCGATCTTCGGTCCGCCGTGGAGGTGGATGTGCCGGACGACCGTGCCCGGCGCGGGATCGGCCTCGGTGAGCTCCTGGACGCGGCCGTCGAGCGGGCCGCCGAAGAAGCGGACGCTGCGGTCGGTCATCGGGCGCTCCTCACTCGGCATCGGTCCATGGTAGGCGAGGGCGGGGCACCGGGGCTGCCGTGGAAACGGGTGAGGAATTCTCCCCCGGGTCAGCGGCCGAGGTAGGTGAGCACGGCCCGGACCCGCCGGTGCTCCTCCGAGCTGGCCTCCAGGCCGAGCTTGGCGAAGATGTTGCCGATGTGCTTCTCCACCGCGCCGTGCGAGACCACGAGCGAGTTCGCGATGGCGGTGTTCGACAGACCCTGGGCCATCAGGCCGAGCACTTCGGACTCCCGCGCGGTCAGCGCGTCGAGCGGGTTGCGGCGGCCTCGGGCCATCAGCTGGGCGATCACGTCGGGGTCGATCGCGGTACCGCCGCCAGCCACGCGGCGCACCGCGTCGAGGAACTCCGCGACGTCGGCGACCCGCTCCTTGAGCAGGTAGCCGACCCCGCCCGCACCGCCGGAAAGCAGCTCCACCGCGTAGCTCTCCTCGACGTACTGCGAGAGCACCAGCACCGGCAGGCCCGGTATGGCCGCCCGTGCGGAAAGCGCGGCGCGCAGTCCTTCGTCGGTGAACGACGGCGGCATCCGTACGTCGACTATCGCCAGGTCGGGGCGGTGCTCGGTGATCGCGCCGAGCAGGTCGTCACCGTTGTCCACGGCGGCGACGGTCTCGATGCCCTCGTCGGCGAGCAGGCGGATGACCCCGGCTCGCAACAGCACCGCGTCTTCGGCGATCACTACCCGCATCAGGCCCCCAGGCTCGTGGGTGAAAAGCTCCGGCGCTATTCACTCACGAGCCGGTCACCACTGGCACGGCAGGTCCGCCCGGATCACCGTCGGGCCGCCCACCGGGCTGACCACGGTGATGACGCCGTCGATCGTGGCCGCGCGGTCGGCCAGCCCGGCCAGCCCGCCGCCGGGGCGCACCTCCGCGCCGCCGTGGCCGTTGTCGGTGATCTCGACGACGACGTGGGTGTCGCTGCGCCAGACCTTCACGATCGCCTCGGAGGCGCCGGAGTGCTTGGCGATGTTGGTCAGCGTCTCGCCGACGATGAAGTACGCCGTGGTCTCCACCGCGGCCGGCGGGCGCGGCTCGACGTCCACGTGCACGTCCACCGGGATCGGGGACTTCGCCGCCTGCGCCGAGAGCGCCGCGTCGAGGCCGCGGTCGCCCAGCACCGCGGGGTAGATGCCGCGGGCCAGGTCACGCAGCTCCGAGACGGCCAGCTTGGCGTCCGAGTGCGCCTCGTCGATCAGTTCGCGCACGGCGTCCGGGTCGTTGTCGAACTTCGACTTCGCGCGGCCGAGGCTCATCGCGACCGCCACCAGCCGCTGCTGCGCGCCGTCGTGCAGGTCACGCTCGATCCGGCGGCGCTCGGCCTCGGCGGCGCCGACCCCGCGGCCCCGCGACGCCTGCAGGTGCTCGGCCTTCGCTTCCAGCGTCCTCGTGCGGTTCGGGCCCAGCAGCGACATCGCGAAGTTGCCGTGCAGCCAGCCCAGCCACGGCGTCACCCAGATCGCCATCGGCAGCAGCACGATCGACGCGATGGCCACCGGCAGCTCCACGATCGCCAGCGGGAACGCGATCAGCAGGTACCCGAGATCGCGCCAGGTGCTCGGGTCGGTCAGCCGGGTGAGCCAGCGGCGGGTGAGGGACTGGCCCTCGAGCGGCAGCCGCTCCACCGTGGTCAGCGGCGTGCGCAGCATCCGGCGGGCCCAGCGCCGCTCCACATCACCCGACCAGCGGACGAACGCGGTGGTGGCGAGCAGGATCGGGAAGCCGATCCAGACCACCACCGTGCCGACCCCGACCACCGCGCCCACCACGATGAGGATGAACTGCAGCAGCCGGAGCACGAAGCTGAGGAGCATGTAGACGATGGTGCGGGCCGGGGTGGGCAGTGGGTGCTCCGGCGGCGCCTGTCGCTCCGTGGTCATCCGGTCACCGTGCTCATTCCGTCGATCGCGTTCCAGGAGCGCTCCATGCGGTGGCGCTGGGCCACCGTCGGCCGCAGCAGGGCCACGGCGAAGCCGGCGTGCAGCCGGGCCAGCCCCCTGGTCAGCACCACGGACAGCGCGGCGAACAGCACTCCCAGCGCCGCCCACGGCAGCGCGGCCACCGTCGAGTCGACGACGATCCAGCGCACATCGTAACTCGGGAAGAAGTAGGCCCCGTCCGGCAGGAAGCGGTAGTAGACGGGCAGCGCGACCAGTCCGAGGCTGACCGCCCAGAACGTCACGACCAGCACGAACTCGATCATCCCGGCCGGGAACAGCAGGAGGAAGTAGGTGAGGTCACGCCAGGTGGCGCGGTCCTTCAGCCGGGTGACCCAGCGGGACCGCCCGCCTTCCGGCAACGGCAGGTACGGCGAGTCGACGAAGGTGTCGAGCAGGGAGAATACGCGCGCCCGCTCCATCCGGGCGGCGCCGCGCGTCAGCAGGACCAGCAGGGCGAGCACGGGCACGCCCACCCAGACCACGGCCGTCGCGATCCCGACCGAGAACAGCGTGACCACCACCGTGAACGCGACGATCCCCAGCGGCAGGTTGAGCAGCAGGAAGGCCAGCGCCCCGCTCAACGGCGGGTTGCGGTGCCTCCCGGTGGCGGTGGTGACCATGGCGAGCTCCTATTCTGTGCGTTGACCTGCACAGCATCGCTTCTCCCGCCCCCGCGGGGACAGGGGGCGAGCGGGCATCTTGCGGGTAGGGACAGCCCCACCCCAGGGGGAATCAACCGGCTTGCCGATGGCGTTATGATGAACAGGTCAGGTACCACCGACGAGGGGGTGAACGGTTTCGACTCTGGACGTTGAGTCAGGGGAAGCGTGCCGGTGCAGGCG
Organism: Amycolatopsis sp. PS_44_ISF1; assembly: GCF_032335455.1. Classification (NCBI taxonomy): domain Bacteria; kingdom Bacillati; phylum Actinomycetota; class Actinomycetes; order Pseudonocardiales; family Pseudonocardiaceae; genus Amycolatopsis; species Amycolatopsis sp. PS_44_ISF1. The sequence goes on from NZ_JANUXO010000005.1 coordinate 37,278, forward strand.
AGAGACCACCGCAAGCGTCATCGCAAACCAATAAGCGCCAAGGCCAATAGCCAGCGCGACTTCGCTCTTGCTGCCTAAGTAGCAGAGTGAGTCTGTCGGCCCGGGATCGCCTCCGACCCGGTAGCCGGCATCAGCTAGGAGGCTCACCGCCAGTCCCGGCCACGGGTCCTGGTTGGGAAGCAAACAGTGGCTGGGCCCGTCACTTCAGCTTGTTCGTGTGACTGAAGGGGTCGAGTAGAGACATAGCGGACTGCGCACGGAGAAGCCCTGTCAAGACGCTAGAGGACCCGGGTTCAATTCCCGGCACCTCCACTCGCGAGATGAGCGAGACCTACCCGCGGAAAGCGTGGGCCGGTCTCGCTCCTCGTGTTTTGTGGGGTCAGGAGCGTAGGGCGTCGAGGGTGTTCTGCAGGGTGCCGGTGATGTAGGTGGGGTGACCGGGGCCGCAGGTGATGTCGAGGGTGTCCTCGGGGGTCTGGCTGAGATAGGTGAGGACTCGGCCGTGGGCCCGGGTGTCGACGGCGGTCAGCGGCAAGCTGGACTGGCGGGTGCCGTCGGCGCGGGTCGCGACATAGAGCTGGTGGCTGGCCTCTCGCCGCGCCGCCATCAGACGGCGGAGCTGTTCGGCGGCGGGATGGCCGGTCGTCCCCGGTTCGTAATCGGCCTTCGGGACGGAGAACTCGCGGATGTCGGCAGCCGGAAAATCAGGCAGGCACTCGACGACGGCGCGGACCAGGCGACTCGCCTTGATCGACTCCAGGGTCAGCCGATCGTCCTCGACGATGGCCAGCACGGCATCGCGATCGGCTGGGACGGCGAGCATCGCGCGATCGTGACCACGGCGGTCGGTGGACCAGCCGTAGCACTCGTCCTCGGCGTTGGCGATCGCCAACATCAGATCGCGGAACCTCCCGGTGACGCGGCGGGCCCGCAGGTCGTAGAAGCCGGGCTCGGCCAGCGCCTGTCGGGCCAGCTCGTCCAGCCGCTCGCCGGCGTCGTCCTCCACCCAGACGTCCACGACGCCCAGCACCGGATGCGCCGGCCCGATCCGCTCCCACTCCCACGCCTGGGCAACCGCCAGACGCGGCAACACCACCGGCCCGTCGAACAGCATTACGCCCCCCCGTTTGGCCGCCTAGTGACCGATCACCGGCGGCGTGGCTCTGCCGTCGTAGCCGAACAGCGCACTGGGATCGGCTTCCCGCAGGTAACCGGGAGTCTTGTGCTCCTTGTCCTCCTCCTTGCCGCCCTTGCCGGTGTTCGTGGTCAAGGGCATGCCGTCGGAGCCGCGGGCACCGGCTGTTCCTCTGGTCGTCTGGCCGACCGGCCCGCTAGGCCGTCCGGTTCCGGTCTTTTTCCCTGACACGACTGGATTTTCGCGCTGGGAAGCATCGTCATCGGCGTCCAGCGGCAGGTGGCTACCGAGACTGTTGTCGACGGGGCTCGAGGTGCGCGGGGTGCCGTGGTTATCCGTGGTGAATCCGGACAGTTCCGTGCTGGGCGCGAGGGAATCGGCCGTATAACCGCCGTTTGCACCAGGTAGCGATTGGACTTTGCCGGCCGGTGGGTGAGGTTCTTCAGGTGAGACCGTCGGAACGCGGTCCGTTTCCTGCCCGCCAAGCTGCGGCTGGCCCTCGCGTTGCTTCGGCAGCACGGCGGCAGCTTCGGGCGGGCCGGGCGAACTTGGCCGGTCTGCCGGCCTCGCGGTCGTGGTGATGCGGGCGACGGTGGGCTGGTTGTGGCTGTGTCCGCTGGCGTTCCGATCTGATTCCAGCGTGGTCGCCTCCGGGGTGTCGGAGATCTGGCCGTAGTCAACGGGCATGCTCTGACCGTGCGCGGCGCTGGTACTGACAAATCTCTGGTAAACGGCGTGGTTCTGCTGGATGGCGGCGTTGCGCTCGTTGATCCGGTCCTCGCTGTCGGTGTCCCACGGTGTGATCGTGTCCCACAAGCTTCGCGGCGGTGGGACGTCCGAGACATCGTGCAGGGAGTCGCGGGTCGAAGTGAACGCGTGCACCTGGTCGGTGAGGATGCCTTGGCTGCGGTTCAGGGCCTCCGACGCCGACTTGGCCGCTTCGGCCAGTGGCCGCAGTGCGTCCCGGGCCGCGTCCCCGCTCGGCCCTGACCAGGCGTTCTCCAGCCGGGTGATCGCATTGCGAGTGTCGGTCTCGATGCCCTGCTGCGCACTGGCCTGCACCGTACTGGCATGCTGCGCCTCACCGAGACTCTGCGGCCCGGGCCCGGCCTTCACCCGGCGCACCAGCTCACCGGGCGGGATGATCTGGTCTTCGGCCTGCATCTGCGTCAGGTAGGCGAGGAAGTCCTCGGTTGAACCGAACCCCATCACGCAACGCCTTTCAAAGTGGTAACCACGGCGTCGCCGATCCGGCGGGCGGCGTCACACGCGTCGGTTTTGCCGACGTTCGATCGGGATATCGTGGCGTCAGCTTCGAAGGCGGCGTTGTCCGCAACGCCGATCGCGACACCGCACCTTCCGATCGAACGTTCGTCGTCCGGCCCATATGCGACCACCGGAAAACCTTGCACCGGATCCATTTCCTTGAAGAACCCTGCGTCCCTATTCGCGTAGACGTGGCCCAGACCGTCTCGCCAGATGTACACGAACTGGATGGTGATGAGGGACCCGCGATCGTTGTTGGCCCAGGAGCAGGTCCTCGCGATTCCGCTGTCGCTCGGCTCGCCGAGGGTGGTGGCCCCCAGGAGGTTGGTGAGCTGGCCAGGGGTCAGTGCACGACACGGATCGCGATCGAGCGTCCCAGCCGGCAATGGATTCGTGACCCTGGACGGCGCGGAGAGTGGCGAAGCAATGCCTGATTCAGGTGGTGCGGAGGTGCCGACGCCTGGTGCCACCGGCCCGGGCCCGGTCGAACACCCGGCCAGCAGCCAAGCGGCAATGGCGGAGCCGAGGAACTTCCAGCGCGCGGGGGCCAGCATCAGATCGGTTCCTCGGTGGCTCGCTGCACGTCAGTACCGGACTGTCGATCGTTGCCTTCGTGGGTACCGAGGGCCTCTGTCATCTTGGCGATGAACCCCTGGAGGAACGCACTTTGCCGAAGTAGATAATTCAGGTAGAAGTTTCCAGAGTTGTTGCTCGCGTCTTTGTTGCGCTTGGAAGCCGGGTCCTGTCCTGAGGGTACAATCGACCACATTGGCCGAGCTCTGTCGACCTGCTTAAGGATTCGCGTTCGCAGATTCTGCAGGTTACTCAGCTCCGTAGCCAGAGCTTCGCGGCCGAGGTAGAAGCCCGACGCGCCCGATGGTGTCCTGCTATCGCTCTCCCGTGGGCTGTCGACTACGAAATTCATCCCGCCGATCGGTCCGCCCAAAGCTCCTGTTGGTTCAGTCATCTGCGTTCTCCCCGCTACGCCTGACTCGAACACTGTGTGTGGAACCACCTGCCTCGCAAACGGGATAAATACTATCTTCTTTGAGTGTGGCGTTGGAGTGAAAAAGATCCTGGAATATTCGGTTTTGCGAGGAATGATCATGTTCTGGCTCAACGTGGTCTCCGAGGGTGTCTGCCGGTGAGGGTTTTCGTAAAGCGCTGGACGGAATCCCGGTAAATTTGTCGTTACGAGGACGCTGTGTGCATCATTCGAAAGAGCGAGATCTGTCGGCTCCAAAGGTGTACGTGGTGGCAAGGGATGACACCCTGGAAGCGCAATAAACCGATCGGGGTAATTTGATTCCGGTGAACGGGCTAAAGTCGACGCCCGTTCCGACGCCGGATCTTGATACCCCGGTCAGGCCGGTGTGCCGCCGATGCGGCTGGTCAGGTCCGTGGCGGCGGTGGCGACCTCGCCGGCCAGGGCGGGGAACGTCTCCTGGCAGGGGGTGGTCTCCGGGCAGTGGTGGCGCAGGGTCACGCTGATCGCGGCCAGGGGGCGGGCGCCGTGGTCGAAGACGGGGGCCGCGACGGAGGCGAAGCCGGCCGTGACGTGGCCGTCTTCCAGGGACCAGCCGAGGCGGCGTTCGGCGGACAGGGTGCGGCGCAGGGCGGCCAGTGAGTCCGGGCCGCGGGTGGTGCGGCGCACGAAGGAACCCGAGGACGGGAACAGGGCGCGTACGTGCGCGGCGGGCAGGTGGCGCAGCATCGCCCGGCCGGACGCGGTCAGGTGCGCGGGCAGCCGCACACCGACCTCCGTGACCAGGGTTTCCGGGCGGGCCGGGCGCTCCTTGATCAGGTACAGCGACTCGTTGCCGTGCAGCACGCCCAGGTGCGCGGTGTGCCCGACGCGGTCCACCAGCTTGCGCAGCAACGGGCCCGCGAGCCGCTCCAGCGGATCGTGACGCAGGTACGCCGAGCCCAGTTCGAAGGCGGCGATACCCAATCCGTAACGGCGTTCCGCCGCGAGGTGGGCGACGAAACCGGCCGTGGTCAGCTCGTTGAGCAGGTGGTAGGTGGTCGACCGGGGGAGGCCCAGGTCACGCGCGATCGCCGCGGCGGAGACCGGGCCGGCGTGGCTCGCGAGCAGCCGCAGCACGGCCAGGCCGCCGCGAAGGGCGGGGACGTCCGAACTGCTCACGGGCGACCTCCCATCGTTGCGGGCCCGGTCCGGCCATTCTCCCGGCGGCCGGTGGTCCGGTCGACGCCAATGACGCTTGCCGCCCGGGTCTGGTGCTGAGCGGTGCAGCGTCATTTTCGGCCGGATGAGGTCGGGCGAGCCCCGCCCGAGCTGGGCGGGCTCGGCCAACTCAGGCCCGCGGCCGCCGCGACTGGAGCTTTACGACCTGCGCGAAAGGGACGTTCGTGCCACTCGCCGAGGCTCTGGCCACACGTTGTCTTGAATACCAGACAGAACCACCCGAGCGCGACTCCCGCGCCGTCACCGATCGTTGTCCAATGTCCCCATGCCGGAACAAGTACTCCTGGGCCCGCAGCCGATGACCGCGGCGGACGTCGTCGACGTCGTCCGTGGTCGCGCGGTCGTCGGGCTCACTGAGGCGGCCGGGAAGAACCTCGCCGCCACCCGTTTGCACATCGAGAACCTCGCGCACGCCACGACACCGACGTACGGCGTGTCGACCGGCTTCGGCTCGCTCGCCACGCGGCACATCCCGAGGGAGAGCCGCACGGACTTGCAACGCAGCCTGATCCGCTCGCACGCCGCGGGCGCCGGGCCGGCGGTGGAGAACGAGGTCGTCCGCGCGCTCATGCTGCTGCGCCTGCGCACCCTCGCCAGCGGCTACACCGGCGTGCGCCCGGAGACCGCGCAAACGCTTGCGGCCCTGCTCAACGCCGACATCACCCCGATCGTCCACGAGTACGGCTCCCTCGGCTGCTCCGGTGACCTCGCACCACTCGCGGCGGTCGCGCTCGCGTTGATGGGCGAGGGGGAGGTCGTCCACGAGGGCTGGCGGAAACCAGCCGCCGAGGCGCTGGCCCAGGCCGGGATCGAGCCAGTGGTCCTCGCCGAGAAGGAGGGTCTCGCGCTCACCAACGGCACCGACGGAATGCTCGGCATGCTGCTGCTGGCCGCCGCGGACCTGAACCGGCTGATGGACGTCGCGGACCTCACCGCCGCCATGAGCGTGGAGGCGCTGCTCGGCACCGACCGGGCCTTCGCCGCCGACCTGCAGGCCCTGCGCCCGCACCCGGGCCAGTCGACCTCGGCCGCGCGCATGTTCGCGGCGCTGCAGGGCTCGAAGATCGTCGAAAGCCACCGCGGACCGGAGTGCAACCGCGTGCAGGACGCCTACTCGCTGCGGTGCGCCCCGCAGGTCCACGGCGCGGCGCGCGACACGCTGATCCACGCGGAGCTCGTCGCCGACCGTGAGCTGCGCTCCGCGGTGGACAATCCGGTCGTGCTGGCCGACGGTCGGGTCGAGTCCAACGGCAACTTCCACGGCGCCCCCGTGGCGTACGTGCTGGACTTCCTGGCCATCCCGGTCGCCGACGTCGCCAGCATCGCCGAGCGCCGCACCGACCGGATGCTCGACAAGACCCGTTCCCACGGCCTGCCGCCGTTCCTGGCCGACGACCCCGGGGTCGACTCCGGTCACATGATCGCCCAGTACACCCAGGCTGCGGTGGTCAGCGAGCTCAAGCGCCTCGCGGTGCCGGCCTCGGTCGACTCGATCCCGAGCAGCGCCATGCAGGAGGACCACGTGTCCATGGGCTGGTCGGCGGCGCGCAAGCTGCGCAAGGCCGTCGACGGGCTCACCACCGTGCTGGCGATCGAACTGCTCACGGCCGCCCGCGCCCTCGACTTCCGGGCACCGCTGGAGCCCTCGCCGGTCACCGGACGGATCCGGGACCTGCTCCGCACCAAGGTCGAGGGCCCGGGCCCCGACCGCCACCTGGCGCCCGAAATCGCGGCCGCCGAAGAACTCGTGCGGTCGGGCGCGGTCCTGGCCGCCGCCGAACTGGAGGTCCGATGAGCACCGCCCGCACCGTCCGCGCCGCCCGTGGCACCACCCTCACCGCCAAGAGCTGGTCGACCGAGGCCGCGCTGCGCATGTTCCACAACAACCTCGACCCCGAGGTCGCCGAGCGGCCGGACGATCTGGTCGTCTACGGCGGCACGGGCAGGGCGGCGCGCAACTGGGCCAGCTTCGACGCGATCACCCGGGAGCTGACCGCGCTGGAGGGGGACGAGACGTTGCTCGTCCAGTCCGGCAAGCCGGTCGGCGTGTTCCGCACGCACGAGTGGGCGCCGCGGGTGCTGATCGCGAACTCGAACCTGGTGGGCGACTGGGCGAACTGGCCCGAGTTCCGGCGGCTGGAGCAGCAGGGCCTCACGATGTACGGCCAGATGACGGCCGGCTCGTGGATCTACATCGGCACGCAGGGCATCCTGCAGGGCACCTACGAGACCTTCGCGGCCGTCGCGAAGAAGCTCGCCCGGAAGGGGCGCGGTGACGGCACGCTCAAGGGCACCCTCACCGTCACCGCCGGGCTGGGCGGGATGGGCGGTGCGCAGCCGCTCGCGGTCACCATGAACGACGGGGTGGCCCTGGTGATCGAGTGCGACCCGCAGCGCGCGCACCGGCGGGTCGAAACCCGTTACCTCGACGAGGTGGCCGACGACCTCGACGACGCGATCCGCCGGGTCACCACGGCCAGGAAAGAGCGGAAGGCGCTCTCGGTCGCCGTCGTGGGCAACGCCGCCGAGGTGCTGCCGGAGCTGCTGCGTCGCGGGGTCGAGGTCGACATCGTCACCGACCAGACCTCCGCGCACGACCCGCTTTCGTACCTGCCCAAGGGCATCGCCGTGGAGGATTGGGCGGACTACGCGGCCAAGAAGCCCGACGAGTTCACCGACCGCGCGCGCGAGTCGATGGCCGACCACGTGAACGCGATGCTCGGTTTCCTCGACGCGGGCGCCGAGGTCTTCGACTACGGCAATTCGTTGCGCGGCGAGGCGAAGCTGGGCGGCTGCGAGCGCGCGTTCGACTTCCCGGGTTTCGTGCCCGCCTACATCCGGCCGCTGTTCTGCGAGGGCAACGGCCCGTTCCGCTGGGCGGCGCTCTCGGGCGACCCCGAGGACATCGCGGCGACCGACCGCGCGATGCTGGAGCTGTTCCCGGAGAACGAGTCCCTCGCGCGCTGGATCAAGCTGGCCGGAGAGCGCGTGGCGTTCCAGGGGCTGCCCGCGCGGATCTGCTGGCTCGGCTACGGCGAGCGGCACTTGGCCGGGCTGCGGTTCAACGAGATGGTGGCCAGCGGCGAGCTCAAGGCCCCCGTGGTGATCGGCCGCGACCACCTCGACTCCGGCAGCGTCGCCTCCCCGTACCGGGAGACCGAGGGCATGGCCGACGGCTCCGACGCGATCGCCGACTGGCCGCTGCTGAACGCGCTGGTCAACACGTCCTCGGGCGCCAGCTGGGTGTCGATCCACCACGGCGGCGGCGTCGGGATGGGCCGGTCGATCCACGCCGGCCAGGTCAGCGTGGCCGACGGCACCCCGCTGGCCGCGCAGAAGCTGGAGCGGGTGCTCACCAACGACCCGGGCATGGGGGTGATCCGGCACGTCGACGCCGGGTACGACCGGGCGGCCGAGGTCGCCGACGAGCGTGGTGTCCGGGTGCCGATGCGGGACGAGCAGTGACCGCGTCCGGGCTGCTGGAGGAGATCGCCGATGTCGGCCGGGACGGCCGGCGCGGCGGCTACTCGCGGCACGCGTTCGACGCACCGGAGCACGATCTGCGCGCGTGGTTCGTGGAGCGGGCGCAGCGGCTCGGGCTGGACGTCGAGACCGACCGCAACGGCAACCTGTGGGCCTGGTGGGGTGCGCCGGGGCCGGACGCGGTGGTCACCGGCAGCCATCTCGACTCGGTGCCCGGTGGCGGTGCGTTCGACGGGCCGCTCGGGGTGGCGAGCGCGCTGGCGGCGGTGGAGTCTTTGCAGCAGAAGGGCTTCCGGCCGGTCAAACCGTTCGCCGTGGTGGTGTTCGCCGAGGAGGAGGGCGGCCGGTTCGGGGTGCCCTGCCTCGGCTCACGGCTGCTGACCGGGACGATCGACGCGGACCAGGCGCGCGGGCTGCGCGACCCGAGCGGGGTCACGTTCGCCGAAGCGGCGGCGAAGTCCGGCCTCGACGCCGAGCGGATTGGTGCCGACCCGGACCGGCTGGCGCTGATCGGGCGGTTCCTGGAACTGCACGTGGAGCAGGGCCGGGGGCTGGTCGACCTGGGCCGGCCGGTGGCGGTGGGCAGCACCGTGATCGCGCACGGCCGGTGGCGGTTCTCCTTCGAGGGCCAGGGCAACCACGCCGGGGCGACGCTGATCGCCGATCGCGTGGACCCGATGCTGCCCGCGGCGGAGACCGTGGTCGCGGTCCGCCGGCTGGCGCGGGCGCACGCCGAGGCCCGGGCCACCGTCGGCCGGCTGGTCCCGACCCCCGGCGGCACGAACGTGATCGCGTCCACAGTGGACCTCTGGCTGGATGCGCGGGTGCCCGGTACCGGCACGCCCGAGCTGGTGGAGGAGATCCGGTTCGCGGCCGTTGCGGCGGCCGAGGCCGAGGGCTGCCGACTGGCGGTCACGCGCGAGTCCTATTCGGATGACGTGGTGTTCGACGAGGGCCTGCGCCGCGAGCTGAGCGGCTGGCTCGGCGACCCGCCGGAGCTGCCGACGGGCGCGGGGCACGATGCGGCGATCCTGTCCGGTTTCGTACCGGCCGGGATGCTCTACGTGCGCAATCCGACCGGGATCAGTCACTCGCCGGAGGAGTTCGCCGAGCCCGGGGACGTCGAGGCCGGGGCCAGGGCGCTGGCCGGGGTGCTGGAGCGGTTGGCGGTATGAGCACGTACTGGTGCGAGCGGGCCTGGCTGCCGGGCGGGATCGCGACGGGAGTGCTGGTCGAGGTCTCGGACGGGCGGATCACCGCGGTGACGCCGGGTGCACCGAAGCGTGGAACGGTCCTCGGCGGACTCACGCTGCCCGGGTTCGCGAACGGTCATTCGCACGCGTTCCACCGGGCGTTGCGAGGGCGGACCCACCACGAGCGCGGCACGTTCTGGACCTGGCGGGAGCGGATGTACTCGCTCGCCGCGCGGCTCGATCCGGACTCGTACCATCGGCTGGCGCGGGGTGTCTACGCCGAGATGGTGCTGGCCGGGTACACGAGCGTCGGTGAGTTCCACTACCTGCACCACGCGCCGGGCGGAAAGCCGTACGCGTCGCCGAACGCGATGGGTGAGGCGTTGCGCGAGGCTGCGCGTGAAGCCGGCATCCGGTTGACGCTGCTTGACACCTGCTATCTCGCCGGCGGCATCGGTGTGGCGCCGGACGAGGTGCAGCGCCGGTTCTCCGACGGCAGCGCGCGGCAGTGGGCGGAGCGGGTTTCCCTGCTGGAGGAGGACGACGGGTTCCGGGTGGGCGGCGCGATCCATTCGGTCCGCGCGGTGCCCGGCGATCAGCTCTCCGAAGTGGGCCGGGGCGGGCGGTCGGACCGCCCGCTGCACGTCCACCTCTCGGAGCAGCGGGCCGAGAACGAGCAGTGCTTGGCCGCGTACGCGATGACGCCGACCGAGCTGCTGGACCACCACGGGGTGGTGGGGGAGCGGCTGACCGCCGTGCACGCCACGCACCTGACTCCGGCGGACATCGGGCGGCTCGGGGCCGGCCGGGCCGGTGCCTGCTTCTGCCCGACCACCGAGCGGGACCTCGGCGACGGCATCGGCCCGGCCCGGGCGCTGCTCGACGCCGGGGTTCGGCTGGGGATCGGGAGCGACAGCAACGCCGTGGTCGACGCGTTCGAGGAGACCCGGGCGCTGGAGCTGGACGATCGGCTGGCGAGCGAGCAGCGCGGCCGCTTCACCGTCGAAGAGCTGCTGGCGGCGGGCACGGACCACGCCGCGGTGGGCTGGCCGGAGGTGGGTGAGCTGGCCGTCGGCGCCGGAGCGGACCTGGTCACGGTGGGGCTGGACTCGGTCCGCACGGCCGGGACCGAGCCGTCCGGGGTGGTGTTCGCGGCCGGGGCCGCCGATGTCTCCCATGTGGTGGTGGCGGGCCGCGAGGTGGTCCGTGAGGGCGGGCACGTGCTGGTGGAGCGACCGGAGGCCGTACTGGCCGGGGAGATCGAGGCGTTGTGGCAACTCTGATCACGGGAATCGGCGAGCTCACCACGAACGACGCCGAGCTGGGCAAACTGGCCGACGCCGCGCTGGTGCTGGACGGCGGGGTCGTCGCCTGGGCCGGTCCGGCCGGTCGCGCGCCGGACGCCGACGAGCGGGTGGACGTCGAAGGGCGTGCGGTGCTGCCGGGGTGGGTGGACAGCCACACGCACCTGGTGTTCGCCGGTGACCGCACGGCCGAGTTCGAGGCGCGGATGGCCGGAAAGCCTTATGAGGCCGGAGGAATCGCGGTCACGGTGGACGCGACGCGGGCGGCCTCCGACGATGAGCTGATCCGGAACCTGCGTCGACATGTCGATGAAGCGGCGCGGCAGGGCACCACCTGCCTGGAAACCAAGACGGGGTACGGGCTGACCGTCGCCGACGAGGCCCGCTCGGCGCGGATCGCGGCAGCGGTGGCCGACGAGGTCACCTTCCTGGGTGCGCACCTGGTGCCGCCGGGGGCCGACGCGGAGTCCTATGTGGACATCGTCTGCGGCGAGATGCTCGACGCCGTGGCGGGGCAGGTGCGCTGGGCGGACGTGTTCTGCGAGACCGGCGCGTTCGACGAGGCCCAGTCGGCGCGGGTGCTCGAGGCCGCGGCCGAACGCGGTCTGGGGTTGCGGGTGCACGGCAACCAGCTCGGTGAAGGCGCCGGGGTCCGGCTGGCCGTGGAGCACGGCGCGGCGAGCGTGGACCACTGCACGTACTTGAGCGAAGAGGACGTGGCGGCGCTGGCAGCCTCGGAGACGGTTGCGACGCTGCTACCGGCCTGTGACCTCTCGACGCGCCAATCGCTGGCTCCGGCGCGCCGGCTGCTGGACGCGGGGGTGACGGTGGCGTTGGCCAGCAACGCCAACCCCGGGAGTTCGTACACGACGTCGATGGCTTTCTGCGTCGCCACGGCCGTCCTGCAGATGCGGATGACGATCGAGGAAGCGGTCTGGTCGGCCACAGCGGGCGGGGCGCGGGCTCTGCGGCGGGACGACGTGGGTGTGTTGCGGGCCGGGGCGCGGGCGGACGTGCACGTGCTGGACGCGCCTTCGGTCACTCATCTGGCTTACCGTCCGGGCGTGCCGCTCACCTACGGAGTCTGGCGGGGTGGTGATCGGCTCCGTTAGGTTCCCGATCCGCGAGTACCCACGCCGTCCAGTCGCGGGCGATCGGGCCGATGATTTCGTACGGGACGATCACCTCAATCCACGCATTCCGTGCGACACCGGGAAAGCCGGTTCATCCAGAGTTCAAGTACTCGACATTCTCGCGGGATCGGGGGTCGCCCGATCGGTGGGTAGCGTCGGAGCGGCACGTCGGGCCGAGCTGGAGAGAGCGCATGGACTTTTCCTTGATCGTCCTGGTGGTGGTCGTCGCGGCGCTCGCCTTCGATTTCACCAACGGGTTCCACGACACGGCGAACGCGATGGCCACGTCCATCGCCACGGGGGCGCTCAAGCCGAAAGTGGCGGTCGGCATCTCCGCGGTGCTGAACCTGGTCGGGGCGTTCCTGTCGATCGAGGTCGCGAAGACGATCTCCGGCGGCATCGTGGACGACACGAAGGTGACGCCGGTGGTGATCTTCGCCGGGCTGGTCGGCGCGATCATCTGGAACCTGGTCACCTGGCTGCTCGGGCTGCCGTCCAGCTCCTCGCACGCGTTGTTCGGCGGGCTGATCGGCGCGACCTGGATCGCCTCCGGGGCCGACGCCGTGCACTTCGGCAAGGTGATCGAGAAGGTGCTGATCCCCGCGGTCGCTTCGCCGATCGTGGCGGGGATCGTGGCGCTGGCCGGCACGTTCCTCACCTACCGCATCACGCAGAAGTCGCGTGCGGACGTGGTGGGCAAGGGCTTCAAGACCGGCCAGGTCCTCTCGGCCAGCCTGGTCTCGCTCGCGCACGGCACCAACGACGCGCAGAAGACCATGGGCGTGATCACGCTGGCGCTGATCGCCGGGGGCACGCTGGCGCCCGGCTCGAGCCCGCCGTTGTGGGTGATCGTGGCCTGCGGACTGGCCATCGCGACCGGCACCTACCTCGGCGGCTGGCGGATCATCCAGACCATGGGCAAGAAGCTCACCGAAATCCAGACGCCGCAGGGTTTCGCGGCCGAGACCAGTTCGGCCGCGGTCATCCTGGCCTCCTCGCACCTGGGCTTCGCGCTCTCGACCACGCACGTCACCTCCGGTGGCATCATCGGCTCCGGCCTGGGCCGCAAGCTCGCCGAGGTCCGCTGGGGCGTCGCGGGCAAGATGGTGATCGCGTGGGCGCTGACCCTGCCGGCCGCCGCCATCGTCGGCGCGATCGCCGCGGCCATCTCGACCCGGGGGAGCTGGGGCACGGTGCTGGTCGGCGGGATCGGCGTGGCCCTCGCGCTGGCCATCTGGCTGGTCTCGCGGCGCAACCCGGTGTCGGCCAAGACCATCAACGAGCCGGAGGCGGCCGAGGCCACCCCGGTTCCGGCCTGAGGGAGCGAGCATGAACATCGACTGGGGCGCGCTCGGCACGGTTTTCGTCGTCGCGCTGGTGGCCGCCGTGGTGCTGACCACGCTGTTCGCTTACGGCATCCGCGGGCTGTCGGAGCGGGAGACCGCGCGCGAACGCGGCGGCACGGGCGCCGCGCAGATGACCGGCTCGGTCGCCTGCTTCGCCGTGTGCGCCGCGGTGGTCGCCTACGGGCTCTACCTGATCGTGGCCTGAGCGCGGGCGCGCAGTCCGCCGGGCAGTTCGTCGACCAGCGGGCGGGCCTCGGCCCGCCCGGCCTCGTCCAGGTTCGCCAGGACGTCGAGGGCGGGCTCCCACAGCGTCTCGTCGGCCGCGGCCGTGCGCAGCAAGCCGGCGAACCGGCCCTCGGGCAGCAGGCCCATCACGTGGCCGATCCGTGACTTGTCGTCGAGGACGTATGCGGTGTGCAGCAGTGCTGCGTCTTCGAGCAGGCCGAGGCTGCGCCGCACGGTCGGGTCCGGCAGGTGCTCGACGAACCGGCCCAGGGTGATCCAGTCCTCCCGCCGGGTCAGCTCCCGCGCGACCCCCAGCACGGTGTCGAGCGGGATGCGCGCGATGATCGACGTCGCGCGGCGCGGGTCCAGCTCGGCCGCGACCTCGGCCAGGAACCTCGGGGACAGCCGTTTCGCGACGTCGACGCCGCGTGAGGCGTCGACCAGACCGGCGATCCGCGCGCACAGCAGCGGCCCGAACACCTTCTCCGCGATCTTGGCGATCAGCGGCGCGGGCAGCAGCCGGCTGGCCAGGGCCATCCGCTCCAGCACCACGCGGTTCGCGTCGAACAGCGTGGTGGTCACCTGTTCGCGGAACCGCCGCAGGTCGCCGGCATCCACCTCGGACAGGTAGTCCAGCCGCGCGGGCTCGACGCCGAGCACCCGCGCGAGCTTGAGGATCTCCGGGTTCACAGCCCGACCGCCTTGCGGACCGCGCCGCGCAGCAGGGCCGGCACGTACCGGAGCCCTTCCTCGCCCGCCTCGCCCAGCGCCTGGGCCTGCCGGTGCCGGGCTTGGCGCAGCACCTCGGCCAGGTCGCGTTTCCGGTCCTCGGGCAGGGCTTCGATGCCTTCGGGGACGGGGCCGCCGAGTTGCTCGGCGAGTGTGCGCTCGGCCATGGTGACCCATCATGCCCCAGTGCCGCCGCGGCGCCGAGACAGCGGGGTTGACTTTCGGCAGTGGCGCCGCGGCGGGCGAGGGGCGGTGGCGAAGCGGGTGCGGGTGGTGGTGCCGGACGTCGGGGTCCGGCTGCTGCCCGCGGCGCGGCTGGTGATCGGCACCTGGTCCGGTTCGAACCGCGGGGAGCGGGCCGGTCGTGCTCGCCGCGGCGCGTCTGCCCCGGTGTCCCATCGTCTCGCTCGCGGTGACGACGCCGACGGCGGTCCTGATCGTCTTCGGCCGGGGTGGCGGTGCGGGGAGCCGGATCGTGCTCGCTGCGCTGCAGTGGCCGAGTGGCGGGCTGGACCGGGATGCTCGGCGTGATCATGCTCCTCCCCGATCCCGGCGGCGATCGAACCCGGACCCGGTGGGACATCGGCCAGTGGTCAGCGCCCGCGGCGGGTGGTGTGCCGGGTCGGGGCGGCGGTGGCCGGGTCCTCCGGCCACGGGTGCTTCGGGTAACGGCCGCGCAGATCGGCTCGGACGGCGGCGTACCCGTTGTGCCAGAAGGAATCCAGGTCCGCGGTCACGGCGGCCGGGCGGCCCGCGGGCGAGAGCAGGTGCAGCAGCACCGGGACCCGGTCGCCGGCGATCCTGGGGGTGGCGCGCCAGCCGAAGGTCTCCTGCAGCTTCACCGCGAGCACGGGCTGGTCGCCGGTGTAGTCCACGCGTGGGTGAGAGCCGGACGGGACCTCCAGCCGGTCCGGGGCCAGTTCGTCCAGCCGGGCGGCTTCGGGCCACGGGAGCAGTCCGCGCAGGGCCGCGCCCGCGTCGAGACCGGCGAGGTCCGCGCGGCGGCGCACCCGGGAGAGGTCGAGCCAGGTGTCCAGAGTGGACAGCAGCGCGGGATCGTCGACAGCGGGCCACGGCTGGCCCAGCACCCGGTGCAGGAAGGCCATCCGCTCGCGCAGCCGGGTTCCGTCGCCGGTCCAGCGCAGCAGGCCCAGGCCCTCGTCCCGCAGCCCGGTGACCAGTGCCTCGCGCACCAGCTTCGGGTCCGGCGAGCGCAACGGCTTGGCCGACAGCGTGATCGCGCCCAGCTTGCGGACGTGCCGCGCCACCACGTCGCCGTCCCACGTCACCTCGTCCGCTTCGGACACCAGGCCGGGCGCCGCGCGCACGGCCAGTGCGGCGTCGGCGACCGCGGCGAGCCGGATCGTGCCGTGCGCCCGTCCGGGATCACGCGTGGCTTCTCCGACCGCCAGCCATTCGACCTCGCCCAGACCGCTCGCGGCGGGCAGTTCGGCCGCGGTGCCCCCGGCCATCAGGTACACCGGGGCAGAGCCGGAACGCCTTCGCGCCAGCCGTTCCGGGTGCGCGAGCGCGACCACCAACGCCGCGTCGGGCCGCCCGCTCCGCTCGGGCGCGCGAACGAGGTTCGCCAGCCGGCGTGACTCGGTCTTCCAGCGCCGGGCCCCCTCGTTGTTCGCGGAGCGCAGCCTTCTCAGCTCGGCCTCGACGTCGGTCAGCGTCGCGCCCGCGTCGAGCAGGGCGACCACCTCCGCGGCGAACCGCGGCCCGGTCTCCGCGGCGCCGTCGAGCAGGGCCCGGGCCAGCCGCGGGTGCAGGCCGAGGTCGGCCATCCGGCGGCCACGAGCGGTGACTTCGCCTTCGGCGCTCGTCGCGCCCAGCGTCACGAGCAACGAACGCGCCGCCGCGAGCGCGCCTTCACCCGGCGGGTCCCACCAGGACAGTGCGCTGCCGTCCGGAGTGGACCAGCAGGCCAGTTCCAGCGCGAACCGCGCCAGCTCGGCGGTGCGGATCTCCGGCTCGGGGTACGCGGGCAGCGTCGCCTGCTCGTGCTCCGCCCAGCAGCGGTAGGCCCGGCCCGGCGCCTCGCGGCCCGCCCGCCCGGCCCGTTGCTCGGCCACGGCCGCCGAAACCCGCACGGTCGCCAGACCGGGCAGGCCCCGCCGGTGGTCGACGCGGGGCACCCGCGCGAGCCCGGAGTCGACCACCGCCCGCACGCCCGGCACGGTCAGGCTCGATTCCGCTACCGCCGTCGACAGCACCACGCGACGCCGGGCGCGCGGGCGCAGCGCGTCGTCCTGGCGAGCCGGGGGGAGGCGGCCGTGCAGGGGCAGCACGTCGGCGTCCACTGAGGACAGCAGGTTCGCGGTCCGCGCGATCTCCCCGGCGCCGGGGAGGAACGCCAGCACATCACCGTCCCCTTCGGACAGGGCCAGCCGGACCGCGCCGGCCACCGCCGATTCGGGCCGCTCGCCGCGCGCGGGGGCGCGGTAGGAGAGCGTGACCGGGTAGGTGCGGGCCTCGGCCGTCACCACCGGCGCGGCCCCCAGCAGCTCGGCGAGCCGCCCGGCCGCGACGGTCGCCGAGGTGGCCAGCAACCGCAGGTCGGCCCGCAGGCCCGCGCGGACGTCTAGGAGCAGGGCGAGCAGCAGGTCGGCGTCGAGGTGGCGTTCGTGGCACTCGTCGAGCAGCACCGTCGACACGCCGGGCAGCTCGGGGTCGCTCTGCACCCGCCGCACGAGCAGGCCCGAGGTGACCACCTCGATCCGGGTGCGCGCGGACCCCTTCCGCTCGCCGCGCACCGCGTACCCCACGGTTTCGCCGACCGGCTCGCCCAGCAGCCCGGCCATCCGCGTGGCCGCGGCCCGGGCGGCGAGCCGGCGCGGCTCGGCCACGACCACCCGGCCCGGCGCCCCACCGGCGAGCGCGAGCGGCACCAGCGTGGTCTTGCCCGTGCCCGGCGGGGCCACGAGCACCGCGGTGCCGTGGGCGTCCAGGGCGGCCAGCAGCTCGGGCAGCACCGCGCGGACGGGCAGGTCCGGCAGCCGTTCGACCGGGGGGAGGTTCACCGCTCGGTGACCTCCGGAGGCGGCGGCAGCGGGTAGTTCGACGGGCCGAGGTTGGCCTGCAGCGACTTCGACCACTCGCCGTCGTCGATCATGTCCTGGATGGCGTCGTCGATCGCGTGCTGGCTCTCGGTGTCGCCCTTGCGCAGGCCGATGCCGTACCGCTCGGTCGAGAACGGCCGCCCGACCACCCGCAGCAGCTCCGGGTCCTGCGCGGCGTAGCCGGCCAGGATGGCCGCGTCCGTGGTCACCGCGTCGACCTGGTTGGCCAGCAGCGCCGTGACGCAGTCCGGGTACCGCGGGTACTCGACCAGCTGCACGGCCTGGGCGAACTTGTCGCGCACCGTCTGCGCCGGGGTCGAGCCGGTGACCGAGCACAGCCGCCGGCCGTTGAGGGTCTCCGGTACGGTGATGTCGGTCGAGTTCAGCCGCACCAGCAGGTCCTGACCGGTGCTGAAGTACGGTCCGGCGAAGGACACCAGCCGCTTGCGCTTGTCGGTGATGGAGTAGCTGCCGACGATCAGGTCGGCCGCGCCCGAGGTGAGGTCCGATTCGCGCGTGGCCGGGGTGGTCTCGTGCCAGGTGATGTGCTTCGGGTCGACGCCCAGCTTGCCCGCCACGTATTCGGCGACGTCGACGTCGAAACCGGTGAAGCGCCCGTCGATCGTGCGCTGCGAAAGACCGGGCGCGTCGAACCGGATGCCGATCGTCAGGTGGTCGCCGTCGTCGGCCCGTTTCACCAGCGGGTCGCTCGCGGTGACCTGGCCCGGACCGCAGGCCGCGCACGTGACCAGCAGCAACACGGCGGCGAGCCGGGCGTGGGCGCGCATACCGCCTCCGTTCGCATCAGGTGACCGACTCACGAAGTTCTCAGGTCCGCCGGTTAGCCTAGGCCCGTGCGAAGACTGTCCCAACCCGTGCTCGACACCGTCGGCACGCTGGCCCGGCTCGGGCTGGCGGCCGTCTGGCTCGTTTCGGGCGGCCTCAAGCTGGCGGACCCGGGCCAGACCTACGTCGCGGTGCAGGCCTACGACGTGCTGCCGCGTGGGCTGGTCGGCGTCGTCGCCACGGCCCTGCCGCTGCTGGAGCTGGTCCTCGGGCTGCTGCTGCTGGCCGGGCTGGCCACGCGGTACGCGGCCGGGGCCGCGCTGGTGCTGCTGGCCGTGCTGATCGCCGGCATCGCCCAGGTCTGGGCGCGGGGGCTGAGCATCGACTGCGGCTGCTTCGGCGGCGGTGGCAGCGTTTCGGCCGGGCAGACCGAGTACCCGCAGGAGATCCTGCGGGACACCGGGTTCGCGCTGCTGGCGGTCTGGCTGGTGGTCCGCCCGCGCACCTGGTTCTCACTCGACGGGTGGCTCGGGTGGGGCCAGGGGAAAGTCTCCGGCCCGGGGAACTCCGCCGGTCCGGCGGACGACTACTCCACGAGCATCGTCGAAGGGAAATAGGAACTGATGGGTGGAGCAGCGCGCAACGCTCGCAAGAGCCGGCAGCAGGCCCAGGCGGCCCGGTCGGTCGCGCAGGCCAGGGGCACGGCCGGGGGCGACCCGAAGAAGATCGCGATCATCGTGGTCGCGGTGGTGGTCCTGGCCGCACTGGTGATCGGCGGCGTGCTCTGGATCAACTCGAGCAAGAACTCGACCGCGGGCTCCGCGATCAAGCCCGGCGCGTCGCCGACCCTCGCCGCCGGCGTGGTGGAAAAGCGGGACGGCGTGGTGGTTTCGGTCGGCAAGCCCGGCGCGGCGAAGAGCATCGATCTCTACGCCGACTTCCTCTGCCCGTACTGCGGTCAGCTGCAGAAGGACTACGGGCCGAAGATGGAGCAGGCGATCAACAACGGTCAGCTCACCGTGCGTTACCACATGGTAACGCTGCTGAACGACCACTCGGACCCGCCGGGCTACTCGGTCGAATCGGCGAACGCGGCGCTGGCCGCGGCCGACGAGCAGAAGTTCAGCGCCTTCCACGACGCATTGTTCAAGAACCAGCCGGAAGAGGGCTCGCGCGCGTTCGACAAGGCGCAGCTGATCAAGCTCGGCCAGGATCTCGGCATCACCGATCCGAAGTTCGCCCAGACGGTCAACGCCGGTACCTACGACGCGCAGCTGCAGAGCGAATTCCAGAAGGCCGAGAACGACCCGAACCTGGCCCAGGACTTCCCGAACGGCAGCCACGGCTTCGGCACGCCGACCATCGCGGTGAACGGCAAGGCCATCCCCGCTTCGGGCGACTGGCTGAACGGGGTGTTGAACGGCACCGCCGGCTGATTCGCTGATTTCACCTGATCGGGTACAACCCGTCGTCCGACCCGGGCCGCACGGCCGGGGGAGGAGGCGGGTTGTGCCCGATTTTCGGGTCGAAGAGGCGCTGCCGGGGTTCCGATCGTCGCAGTGAGCGGACTTCCCCTGGTGCGAAACGCTTCCCGGTGACCGGCACCCGGCACCGGCCAGGTCTGGACCCGGCGCGGGCAGCTGTGCATTAATTCAAGGCGTGAAGTTTGGTCCTTCGCCGAGGAGAACCGGCCCGCGCGGGTCTCTTCCGGCACGGGAAGGGGCGCTCCCACCGCTTCCCGTAGGGGCCCGACCCTCCTTTCCCCGCCCCCGGCCGGAAGGTTCCCCATGCCCGTCCAACGACGCCCGTTCGGGCTCGTGGTCAAGGTGCTGGCGTTCTTCGCCGCCTGCCTCGGCCTCGCGTTCGGCTCACCGGCCCTGGCCCCGTCCGCCACCGCGGCGACGCCGTTCAAGGTGCTCGCCTTCTACAGCGGCACCTACGACGCCGCGCACATCAGCTTCGAGAAGGAAGCCAACACCTGGTTCCCGCGGCAGGCGGCGGCCAACGGCTTCAGCTACTCCTCCACCACCGACTGGGACCGGCTCACCGGCATCACCCCGGAGCAGTACCAGGTGGTGGTGTTCCTGGACGACCAGCCCCAGTCGCAGGCGCAGTTCCAGGGTTTCCAGCGCTACATGGACGCGGGCGGCGGGTTCTTCGGCTTCCACGTTTCGGCCTACAACGATGACTCCACCCCCGCGTACGCGAACTGGTTCCACAACGACTTCCTCGGCACCGGCCGGTTCGTCTCGAACAGCTGGGGCCCGACCGCCGAGACCCTGAAGATCGAGAACCGCACGCACCCGTCCACGGTGAACCTGCCGGCGACCATCCAGTCCTCGGTCAGCGAGTGGTACTCCTGGCAGAACGACCTGCGGCGGAACCCGGACATCTCGGTCCTGGCCTCGCTCGACCCGTCCACCTTCCCGGTGGGCGACGACCCGAGCCAGACCTGGTCCAGCGGGTACTACCCGATCGTGTGGACGAACAAGAACTACAAGATGCTGTACGCGAACTTCGGCCACAACAAGATGAACTACGAGACCGACACCGCGTTGTCCTCGACCTTCGCCGGCGCCGACCAGAACGAGTTCGTGCTCGACGGCCTGCGCTGGCTGGGCGGGGCCACGGGTGACGGTGGCACCCCGCCCTCGGGCGGTATCCCGCCCACCGCCTGGTACCCGGTGGTGAGCAAGGCCACCGGCAAGTGCGTCGACGCGCGGTCCGCGGCTTCGGCCGACGGCACGGTGATCCAGCAGTACACCTGCAATTCCACGGACGCCCAGCAGTTCCAGTTCGCGCCGACCAGCGGCGGGTACGCCCGGGTGAACAGCCGGATCGACCCGGCGCAGGTGATCGATGTGTCCAATGTGGCCACCACGGACAACGCGGGGCTACAGCTCTGGGCCTACGGTGGCGGGGGCAACCAGCAGTGGCAGCCGGTCTCCGAGGGTGGCGGTTACTACCACTTCGTGGTCCGGCACAGCGGGAAGTGCCTGACCGTGCCCGGCGGCTCGGCGGCCGACAGCGTGCAACTGGTCCAGTCGGCTTGCAACGGTGGTGCGGCCCAGTCGTTCCACGTGGCCTGACGGGCCCGCACGGTCGCTCAAGTGGCTTCCGAACGGCGTGGGGTCCGCGCGACGATCTGCTGCAACGCTTCGACGTGCTCGAGGAACCGCTGCCGCCCCTCGCCGGTGGCCTGGACCGAGGTCTTGGGCACCCGGCCGAGGTAGGTCCGCCGCTGCTCGATGTACTCGGCCTTCTTCAGGGTCGCCAACTGCTTGGACAGGGCGGAGTCCGAAAGGGACACTTCGTCGCGGAGGAAGGCGAATTCGCACCACTCGGCCGCGCAGAGCACGGACATGAGCGCCAGCCGGGTCGGGTCCGACAACAGGCGGTCCAGTTGCGGTGCGGTCATGCCCGCGCGTGCCGCTGCGAGGCCGCCACCAGACCTTGGCCCAGCGCGAACAGCGCGGTGAACGCGACGCCGTAGACCACCCCGACCACGGTGTTCGGGTACTGGCCCAGCCCGGCCGAATCGGCCAGGCGGTGCGCGAAACCGGTGCCGTACCGGGCGATCAGCCACGCGCCGAGCACCCCGACGGCCAGCACCACCCCGAACACCCACGGCACGAACGGCTGCCGCTGCTGCACCCCGCGCGCCCGGCCGAGCAGCGAGGACCGCTCGTACCGGCCGGCCACGAACGCCGCCACCAGCGCGACGATGACCAGCACCGCCACCAGTTTCGCGCCGCTGAGCGAGATGAAGTCGGTGGCGGCCGAGCCGCCGGCGGTCACCACGAACACCACCGCGTAGACCCACCACGGCAGCCGCGCCGCCCGCCGGGTCCGTTCCTGGTGCGCGCGGACCGATGCCAGCGCTTCGGCGGCCTGCTGCTGCTCGTCCTGCTGGGGCATGACTACCTCCCGTTGACTACTTGCCTACTGGGAAAGTACTCACTTCTTTCCACTGAGGCAAGTAGTCGGGTCTCAGCGCTTCCGCAGTCCGTCGACGAGGACGGCGACCAGGTGCTGGTTGTGGCCGAACTCCTCGCCGCGAATGGGCTGGCACAACAGGGCGATGGCGTTGAGCAACTGCTTCGCGCTGACGTCGGACCGGATTTCGCCGTCCGCGGCCTCGAGCAGTGCGGTGAGGGTGGGTTCGAGCCGCTGCATGAAGTAGCCGGGCAGGGCGTCGAACGCGGGATCGCCCGAATGCAGCGCCGAGGCCAGCCCTCGTTTGGTGCCGAGCAACTCGGTGTACCGGTGGATCCACCGCCCGAGTGCGTCCAGTGGTTCGTGCTGGGCAGCGAAGACGGGACCGGCCTCGGCGCAGGCGTCGATCCCGCTCTGCACCACGGCCGCGACCAGGTCCGAGCGCTGCGGGAAGTGCCGGTACAGCGTGCCGACGCCGACACCGGCCAGATCGGTGATCTCCTTCGCGGGGGCGTCCACGCCGGAGGTGTCGAACACCTTCTTCGCGGCTTCGAGCAGGGCGTCGACGTTGCGCTGGGCGTCGGCGCGCCGCCTTCGGGGCGACGGCTCTGGTGTCGTGTTGCCGGTCACAACCCTCCTCGGCTTGCATAACCGGAAAGTCTTTCCGTATGGTTGCGGAAGAGCTTTCCGCTTAGGTCGAGGGTACGGCATCCGCCGCGCGCCGGCCGCAACCCCAGGAGCCCGTCATGCAGTACCGCACGCTCGGCCGGACCGGCATCAAGGTCAGCCCGTACGCCCTCGGCACGCTGATGTTCGCCACGTCGATCGGCAACCCCGACCCGCAGGACTCGATCCGCGTGATCCACCGGGCGCTGGACGCGGGGATCAACTTCGTCGACACCGCCGACTCCTACGGGGACTCCGAGGAGATCGTGGGCAAGGCGCTCAAGGGCCGCCGGGACGGGGTGGTGCTCGCGACCAAGTTCGGCCGTCCGATGGGGGAGGACCCCAACCGGCAGGGCGCGTCACGGCGCTGGATCACCACCGCGGTCGAGGACTCCCTGCGCCGCTTGCAGACCGACTACCTCGACCTGTACCAGATCCACCGGCCCGACCCCGACACCGAACTCGGGGAAACCCTTTCCGCGTTGTCCGACCTGGTCCGCAGCGGCAAGGTCCGGGCGATCGGGTCGTCCGCGCTGCCCGCCTCGGATCTGGTCGAGGCCCACTGGGCGGCGGCGCGGGGCGGGCTGGTGGCGTTGCACACCGAGCAGCCGCCGTACTCGCTGCTGAACCGGGGCATCGAGCGCGAGGTGCTGCCTCTGGTGCAGCGCCACGGGATGGGCACGCTGGTGTGGGGGCCGCTCGGGCAGGGGCTGCTCACCGGCCGCGTCCGCCGGGGCCAGGACAACGACCTGCGCCGCGCGGGCCTGGCCCGGCACCTGACCGACGAGCGCCGGCTCGACGTCGTCGAGCAGCTCATCCCGGTGGCCGAGGCGGCGGGGCTGCCGCTGACCCACCTGGCCCTGGCGTTCGCCATCACCCACCCCGGGGTGACCAGCGCCATCATCGGCCCGCGCACGATGGCCCACCTCGAAGACCTGCTGACCGGTCTCGAAGTCGAGCTGACCGACGAGGTGCTCGACCGGATCGACGCGATCGTGCCGCCGGGCACCGACGTCGGCACGCTCGACCAGACCTACCGGCCGCCGGCCCTGCTCCGCGCGGATCTGCGCCGCCGCCCCGCGACCGAGCGCGGCGCGGCCTGAACCGGGTGGCGCCGCGGGGGCCGATCAGTGGTCGCCGACCGGCTCCCACTGGCTGGGCTCATCGCCGGACGGGCCCGAATCCCGGCGGCCCGGTGGGAAAGCCGGGCCGCTGATTCGGCCGGATCAGGGCACGGGCCGAGCGGTGCGGTGAAACGTCGCCGGTCAGGCCGGGCGCCAGGTGGTCTGCATCCGGACCACCAGCACGGCCAGGACCAGCAGCGCGACGGCGATCAGCACCGCGGCCCACCGGCCGTCGTCGGGGGCGGTGGCCAGCGCGGCGGGCAGGACGACCAGCGAGGTCACCAGGTAGGCCAGGTGCGTGCCGGGCTCACGGGGATGGGCGCCGCCGAGCAGCCCGGCCACGTCGGCGACCGCCTGGACGAGCAGGGCCAGCTCGATCACCCCGAGCGCGGGCCGCGCCCGGCGGCGGCGGTAGCGGCCGGCGAGCCCGGTGCCGAGCACCACGAGCCCGCCGGCCACGCACACCACCGTGGTGGTGAAGGCCAGGGATTCGATCACGCCGCCCCCCGTTCCGCCCTCGCCCGCCGGCGGCGGCGCTTCGAGCCGGTGCGGAACAACCAGGTGGACAGCCCGGTGAGCATCAGCGCCAGCGGGGCCAGGCCGAGCACGAACCACAAGATCCGCCACCACGGGCCGACCAGCCAGCCGAAGTGGGCGGGCTCGAAGACGCGCTCGTAGAACGTGTTCGCCCCCGGCTGCGATTTCGCGTCCACATCGGACACGTGATTCGCGTCGTGGCTGTCCACGTACACCGTCTGGTCGCCGCCGAAGAAGGTCCGCGCGCCGTAGGGTTGGTAACCGGGGCTGGCGATCGAGACGCTGTAGTACCCGTTCTGCGCCGTGGTCAGGTAACGCACCTCGCCCGGCGTGACGGCCAGGGCCGCGGCGGCCGCCCGCTCGATCCCGATCTCGGGGGTGCCCGGGGCGACGGGGTGCGCGGTGAACGAGTACTGGGCCGGGTCGGCGGGCGCGCCGCCGGTGATGGCCAGCCAGGCGTCCTTGGCCGGCGGCAGGTAGAACGCGGCGCCGGTGACGCCCCACATCAGCACGAACGGCACGGTCACGATGCCGATCACGTTGTGCAGGTCGAAGTCGCGGGCGAACCGGCCCTTCCCGGTGCGGACGCGGAAGCCGTGGGACAACCGCCGGAACCCGGGCCACCAGACCACCACCCCGGTGACCGCCAGCAGCACCATCAGCAGGCCCAGCACCACCAGGACCAGCAGGCCCCAGCTCAGCCCCGGCGGCCAGTCGAACCCGATCGACGGCACCGGCGCGGCCAGCCACGAGACGTAACCCGGGTCGCTCGCGCAGGTCAGCCCGCAGTCGTGCAGGTTGGCCAGCCAGCCCATCACCCCGTCCTCGACCCGCGCCTCGCCGTTGATCCGCGCGGTGCCGGGATCCACGGCGAAGACCCGCGCGTAGTCCGCGTCGCCGACCGCGAGGATGCCGCCGTCGGCGCTGACCCAGGCCGGGGCGAACTCCGGGTGGGCCGCGGCGACGATGTCCCGCGCCTGCTGGAAGCCGATCGGATGAGCGCTGTAGGTGTGCCGGTAGAAATCGCCGTGGGTGGCCCGGTAGTACTCCGGGTGGAACAGCAGCACGGCGCCGGAAGTCGTCTCCAGCACCAGGAAGAGCCCGAGGACCAGCGAGGTCCACCGGTGCGTCACGATCAGCGCCCGGCGCACCGGTTTGCGGTGCAGCCACCGCCGGAAGGTGCCCTGGCGCGCCGGCCGGGCCGCCTGCGCGCGGGTCAGCTCTTCGATGCTCAAGCTCGCCCCCTCGATCGTGATCGGAGGTGAGGCTAGCCTTGCCTTCGTGTTGAGGTAAAGCCTCTGTGATCCACGCACCTTTCCGGCCGGTTGCAGCGGCTGAAGGAGCAGGACGGGCGCGGGTCGTCGGCCCGCGCGCACGGGTGGCCGAACAGCGGGTCTGCCCCCGGGCGTTCGGCGGCGAGGCCGGGAGGTCTTCGTGGGCTGCGCCGCGAGTGCCCCGAGCCGGTCGTCGGGGTGGAGGCTCAGGACGGGTCCACAGTGGAGGGAAGCACCGAGCGGGCAGGACCGGCTTCCCCGGGTCGCCGCCTTCGGGGCCGGGCGGGTTCGCACCCGGCCCCTGGCCACGCCCGGCCCGGACACCGATCAGCACCGAGCCGCCCAGTCCGGGAACCACCCGGCCCAGACTCGGATCAGCACCGAGCCGCTCAGTCCCGTGACGCCCGGCCCAGACTCCGACCAGCACCGAGCCGCCCGGCTCGGGAATCGCCGGGCCCGGGAACCGCCCGGCCCCGTGACGCCCGGCTCGGGAACCGCCCGGCTCGGTGACGTCTCAGCCCGGAACCCCCGGCAACTGAGCCGCCGTGGCCGGTCGGGCCCGAGGTGGCCCGGACCGGAAGCGGCTCAGTCCCGTTCGATCACGTGCCCCACCACTTCCGGCCCCGGGTGGGCGTGACCGGAACCGTCGCGGCGCAGGTCGACCTCCGGTAGTTCCACCGCGTCACCGTTGCGGGCCGAACCGGCCGGTCGCGGGCCGATCCAGGCCACCGTCAGCCCGGTCTCGCCCTTGAGGAACCGGTGGGCCCGGACCCCGGCGGTGGCACGGCCCTTGGCCGGGTACTCGCTGAACGGGGTCACCTTGACGCTCTGCCCGGTGGCCGTGACCACCATCGGCTCGCCGTGCTCCTCGTCGTCGGTGCGCACCGCGCCGAAGAACACCGCGCTGCCGCCGGACGGGAGGTTGATCCCCGCCATCCCGCCGCTCTTGAGCCCCTGGGGCCGGACCAGCGAAGCGGCGAAGCGCAGCAGAGAAGCCTCGGAGGAGACGAAGGCCAGAGTCTCGCCGCCGTCGGTCAGCCAGGTCGCGCCGATCACTTCGTCCCCGGGCTTCAGCGAGATCACCTCGAACTCGTCCGACCGCACCGGCCACTCGGGTGCGCACACCTTCACCACCCCGCCGCGGGTGCCCAGGGCCAGGCCCGGTGAATCACCCGCCTGCTCGCCGAGCGGGGCGATGCCGACCACCGTCTCGCCCTTCTCCAGCGGCACCAGCTCCTTGGCCGCCATCCCGCCGCGCACCGACACCGTGCCGGCCTGCTCCGGCAGCACGGGCAACGGGAGCACTTCCGTCTTGAACGCGCGCCCGCGGCTGGTCACCAGCAGCACCTGGCCCCGCGCGGTGGTGTGCACGACGGCCGAGACGGCGTCGTGCTTCACCCGCCCGCTGCGGCGCCGGACCTCCGACGCCTCTTCCGATTCGGCGGCCGTCCGCGCCACCAGCCCGGTGGCCGACAGGATCACCTGGCACGGGTCGTCGGTGATCTCCAGCGGACCCGAGGGCTTCGAGGCCGCCAGCACCTCCTTGAGGTCACCGTCGATCAGCCGGGTGCGCCGCTCGGTGGTGAAGTCCTTGGCGATCTGCGCCAGCTCCGAAGAGACGAGCTTCTTCAGCACCGACTCGTCGTCGAGGATCGTGGACAGCTCGGCGATCTCCTCGCGCAGCTTGTCCTGTTCGGCCTCCAGCTCCAGCCGGTCGTACTTGGTCAGCCGGCGCAGCGGGGTGTCGAGGATGTAGGTCGCCTGGATCTCGGAGAGCTTGAAGCGCGAGATCAGGCCGTCCTTGGCCGCCTGCGCGTTTTCGCTCTCCCGGATCAGCTTGATGACCTTGTCGATGTTCAGCAGCGCGGTCAGCAGGCCCTCGACCAGGTGCAGCCGCTCCTCGCGCTTGCGGCGCCGGTAGCGGGTCCGCCGGGTGACCACCTCGTAGCGGTGCTTGAGGAAGACCTCCAGCAGGGCCTTGAGCCCGAGCGTGCGCGGCTGGCCGTCGACCAGCACCAGGTTGTTGATGCCGAAGGACTGCTCCAGCGGGGTCAGCCGGTACAGGTCGGCCAGCAGCGCCTGCGGGTTCACCCCGACCTTGCACTCGATCACCAGCCGGGTGCCGTTCTCGCGGTCGGTGAGGTCCTTGACGTCGGCGATGCCGGTGAGCCGCTTGGACTTGTTGACCTCGTCGGTGATCTTCTCGATCACCTTCTCCGGCCCCACCCCGTAGGGCAGCTCGTTGACCGTGATGGCCTGCCGCCCGCGGCTGCCCTCCAGCGGCCCGGTCTCCACGTTCGCGCGCATCCGCACGACCCCGCGGCCGGTCTCGTACGCCCGCCGCACCTCGTCCAGCCCGAGCAGCGCCCCGCCGGTCGGCAGGTCGGGCCCGGGCACGATCTCCATCAGCTTGTCCAGCGTGGCGTTCGGGTGGGTGATCAGCCACCGCGCCGCGTTGATGATCTCGCCCATGTTGTGCGGGATCATGTTGGTCGCCATCCCGACCGCGATCCCGGAGGTGCCGTTCACCAGCAGGTTCGGGAAGGCCGCGGGCAGCACCGACGGCTCCTCCAGCGAACCGTCGTAGTTCGCGCGGAAGTCGACGGTCTCCTCGCCGAGCTCGCCGACGAGCAGCATGGCTTCGGGGGACATGCGGGCTTCGGTGTTGTGGTTGACGAAGCCGCCGGCCAGGAACGAGTGGTCCTCCGAGACGACCCGCACCGAGTAGACCTCGGCCGGCTCGGCCGAGGCGGCCTCGGTGACCTCTTCGAACCGGTAGCCCGAGTCCATCACCGGCAGGATCGTCGACAGGACCTCGGGGTCCTCGATCCGGTCGATGATCCGCTGCCGCTCGGTCTCCCACTGATCGACCCGGTCGAGCTCGTCCCCGGCGAGGCGGGCGCTCCCGCTTTCCAGCGCACCGAGCACGTACTCGGCCACGAACGGCACCCGGTCACCGCCGGTCGCTCGCGGTGCGGGCCGCCGGAGCAGGCTCCGCAGCTCGGCCTCCTTGGGCGCCGGCAAACCGACCCGCTCGGCGAACGCCCGGACGTCGTGTCGCCCGGACACGACGAGCCGGTGCTCCACCGATCCGTCCGGCCCGGTGTGCCGGCGGCGGGTGGCCGGCACACCGAACTCGGCGAGCAGCTCCTGCACCTCACCCGTGAGCCGGGCGCCGGCGATCGGGCACCGGAGGGAGACCCCGCCGGCCGAGGACAGATGACCGTCTTCGAAGACGGTCGTCAGGAAGGCCCGTTTGACCCCGTACCCGCCGTTCCACACGCACTCGGGCACGAACCCGCTCCGCGCCTGGCCGTGGAACTCCGAGGACAGGCCGGCCCGGAAAGCGTCCAGCTCACCCGCACGGTCCTGCGCCTCGAACTCGGGCAGCAGCTCGCTCGCGCGGTCCTCGCCCACGGGGCCTTCGGACACCCAGGCGCCCGCGAGGACTCCGAGGGCGTGCTCGCGCGCCGTCGGCACCACCTGCGTCCACGCGTTGCGGGCGAGGCACACCACGGTGCCCGGCCGGATCTCGTCGAGCTGCCGCCACTGGAAGACCGGCACGCCCATCGGTGCTTCCAGGCACAGCACCGGGTGGTTCTCGCTGCCCCGGATCGAAAAACCCGAACTGGTGGCGATCCGGACCGTCGGGTGGGCCCCGGAGTTGAAGACCTTGTCCACCCGAACGGCCTTGCCGTCCTTGTCCAGGACCTCGAAGTCGGCGTCCGCCTCGGTGTCCGCCGGCAGGTTCACCAGTTCGGCGATCCGCGGGCTGGAACCGTCGGCGAGGCGGATCCGGGTGTCGCCCACCACGCAGTAACGCGAAGCGGCCGGTCCGTCGTCCGGGGAGCCGAAGTTGCCGTGCCCGTCGATCAGCGGGGCGTTCATCGAGAAGCCCTGGGCCAGCCGGACCATCGCGTCGTAGATGGCCACGTCGCCGTGCGGGTGGTACTTGCCCATGACGTCGCCGACCACGCGGGACGACTTCACGTACGCGTGAGCCGGCCGGTAGCCGTTCTCGTTCATCGAGTACATGATGCGGCGGTGCACCGGCTTGAGGCCGTCGCGCGCGTCGGGCAGGGCGCGGGAGTGGATGACCGAGTAGGCGTACTCCAGGTAGGAGTCCTCGATCTCGGTCTGCAACGGGTTGTCGAAGACCTGGGCTCCCGGCTGGTCGAACGCGCTCGCGTCCACCCGCGTCACCGGGGTCTTGCTACGGCGAGCCATGGCTCACAACTCCTTGGGAACGAAGGAAAATCAGACGTCGATGGCTTCGCGGTCGACGCGGTCGGAGGATTCGACGAGCCAGTTGCGCCGGGGCTCGACCTTCTCGCCCATCAGCAGCTCCAGCGCGGTCTCGGCGGCTTCGGCGTCGTCGAGGCCGATCCGCCGGACGGCGCGGGTGGCCGGGTTCATCGTGGTCTCCCAGAGCTCGTCGGCGTCCATCTCGCCGAGGCCCTTGAACCGCTGCACCGGGGTGACGACGTGCTTGCCGGACTTCTCCAGCTCCGCGAGCTTCGTCTCCATCTCGCGCTGGGTGAAGGTGAAGTGCGTCTCCGGGCTGCGGCCCTTGGTGACCAGCTTGTGCAGCGGCGGCATGGCCGCGTACAGCCGGCCGTCTTCGATCACCGGGCGCATGTACTTGGCGAACAGGGTGATCAGCAGCGTCCGGATGTGCGAACCGTCGACGTCCGCGTCGGCCATCAGGATCACCCGGCCGTAGCGCATGGTGGCCAGGTCGAACGTGCGCCCGGTGCCGGCGCCGAGCACCTGCACGATCGAGGCGATCTCGGCGTTCTTCAACGTGTCGCCCAGTGAGGCCTTCTGCACGTTCAGGATCTTGCCGCGCAACGGCAGCAGGGCCTGGTACTCCGAGACCCGCGCCATCCGGGCCGAGCCGAGGGCGCTGTCGCCCTCCACCAGGAACAGCTCGCTGCGGGCCACTCCGGTGGTGCGGCAGTCGACCAGTTTCGGGGGCATCGCCGCGCCCTCCAGCGCGGTCTTGCGGCGGGCGGCGTCCTTCTGCTGCTTCTGGGTGAGCCGCACGCGCGCGGCGTCGACCACCTTCTGCAGGACGACCTTGGCCTCGGACTTGGTCCTGCGGTCGTCGACCCAGGCCTTGACGTGCTTGTCCACGACGCCCTGGATCACCCGGGTGATGCCGGCGGTGGACAGCTCGTCCTTGGTCTGCGAGGTGAACTGCGGCTCCGGGATGCGCACGTGGATCACCGCGGTCATGCCCTCGAGCGCGTCCTCCAGCGTCGGCGGGTCCTCCTTGGGCTTGAGCAGCCCGCGGGTTTTGCCGATCGCCTCCTGCAGCGACCTCGTCACGGCACGGTCGAAGCCGCGCCGGTGGGTGCCGCCGTGCACGTTGCGGATGGTGTTGGTGAAGCACTCGACCGTGCGCTCGTAGCCGGTGCCCCAGCGCAGGGCCACCTCGACCTCGGCCCGGCGCTCCACATTGGACTGCATCACGCCGCTGGCGTCGGCCGCGTTCTCCTTGTACGTGCCCTCGCCGTTGATCACCAAGGTGCCGCAGACCGGCTTCTCGCCGGCCGGGGTGAGGAAGTCGACCATGTCCACCAGCCCGTGCGGGTAGTGGAAGGTCTCCTCGGTGATCGTGTCCTCGATGGCCGTGCGCAGCACGTAGGTGACGCCGGGGACGAGGAAGGCGGTGTTGCGCAGCTTGGTCCGCACCCCCTCGACGTCGAGCGAAGAACCGGTTTCGAAGTACCGCGCGTCGTACCAGTACCGGATCGAGGTGCCGCTGCGTTCGCCGCGCTTCATCTTGCCGGCCGGGGTCAGCCCGGAGCGACGGGTGAACTTGGCCTTCGGGCCGGGTGCGTCGAAGGTGCCGGGCACGCCGTGCGCGAACGACATCTGGTGCACCTGGCCGTTTTGCCTGACCGTGACGTCGAAGCGGTGCGACAGCGCGTTCACCGCCGACGCGCCGACGCCGTGCAGGCCGCCCGAGGTCTTGTAGCCGGAGCCGCCGAACTTGCCGCCGGCGTGCAGCCGGGTGAGCACCAGCTCGACGCCGGACAGGCCGGATTTGGCGTGCGTGCCGGTGGGGATGCCGCGCCCGTCGTCGTCGACCTGCACGCTGCCGTCGGCGTGCAGGGTGACCACCACGCGGCTGGCGTGGCCGGCCACGCCCTCGTCGGTCGAGTTGTCCACCACCTCGGAGAACAGGTGGTTGATGCCCCGGCTGTCGGTGGAGCCGATGTACATCCCGGGGCGCTTGCGGACCGCTTCGAGGCCCTCGAGATGCGTGAGGTCGTCGGCCCCGTACAGAGTTTCGGCAGTCACGAGGTCGCTCTCCCGGATCAAGACAAGCTGGCGGTGGACAAAGGGGCGGTGCGCACCGGAGCTGTGCTCCCGGGCTGACACCGTACTGCAGGATATCCGCACCCACCGACAGGTTCGGCGCCCTCGGGTCCGGATGTGGCCCCGCAGCGTGTCCCAGGTCACCGGGGTGGTCGAGGAGAAATATATCTTTCGCGCGAGTGGTTGAGCGTGATACTAAGAGCACGGACCCGGGGACACCAGCGTCGAGGAGCGGTCATGCAGTTCGGAATCTTCACGGTGGGCGACGTCACGACCGACCCCACCACGGGCACGGCACCGTCGGAGCACGAGCGCATCGAGGCGATGGTCCGGATCGCCCTCAAGGCCGAGGAGGTCGGCCTGGACGTGTTCGCCACGGGGGAGCACCACAACCCGCCGTTCGTGCCCTCGTCGCCGACCACCATGCTCGGCTTCATCGCGGCGCGCACGGAAAAGCTCGTGCTCTCCACCTCGACCACGCTGATCACCACGAACGACCCGGTGAAGATCGCCGAGGACTTCGCGATGCTGCAGCACCTCGCCGACGGCCGGGTGGACCTGATGATGGGCCGCGGCAACACCGGCCCGGTCTACCCCTGGTTCGGCCAGGACATCCGCCAGGGCATTCCACTGGCCATCGAGAACTACGCGCTGCTGCGGCGGCTCTGGCGCGAGGAGGCGGTGGACTGGGAGGGCGAGTTCCGCACACCGCTGCAGGGCTTCACCTCCACCCCGCGCCCGCTCGACGGCGTGCCACCGTTCGTCTGGCACGGCTCGATCCGCAGCCCGGAGATCGCCGAGCAGGCCGCGTTCTACGGCGACGGCTTCTTCGCCAACCACATCTTCTGGCCGACCCGGCACTACCAGCAGCTCATCGAGTACTACCGCCGGCGCTACGAGCACTACGGCCACGGCCAGGCCGACCAGGCCATCGTCGGCCTCGGCGGCCAGGCCTTCATCCGGCCCAGGTCGCAGGACGCGTGGAACGAGTTCCGGCCGTACTTCGACCGGGCGCCGGTCTACGGGAACGGGCCTTCGCTGGAGGACTTCACCGAGCAGACCCCGCTGACCGTCGGCAGCCCGCAGGAGGTCATCGACAAGACGCTGACCTTCCGGGAGAGCTTCGGCGACTACCAGCGCCAGCTGTTCCTGATGGACCACGCCGGCCTGCCGCTGAAGACCGTGCTGGAGCAGCTCGACCTGCTGGGTGAAGAGGTGATCCCGGTGCTGCGCAAGGAGTTGGAGTCGAAGCGCCCTTCACACGTCCCGGACGCGCCGACGCACGAGTCGCTGAAGGCCGCGCGCTGAGTTCTTCGCCGAACCGTGTTTGGGCCGGGGGGGGGATAGGTCAGGGCGGTACGGACTATCGCCCGGCTGAGCATCGAAGCATTTCCATTGGCGTGCAAGGCTTTCAGGACGGAATTCCAGTAACCCGCCGCTCCGGGAACCAGCGGCCTGCCGCCCGGTGATGAAACTTAAGCGTCCACTTGACTATCAAGGTGTCCCGGCGCATAGTCGAGGTCATGGTCGACGGTGTGGAGGGGCTCGACCGGGTGTTCCAGGCGCTGGCCGACTCCACCCGGCGCGAGCTCGTCGAACGGCTGGTCCGCGGGCCGGCCGCGGTGAGTGAGCTGGCCGGGCCGTTCGCCGTGTCGCTGTCCGCGGTGATGCAGCACCTTCAGGTGTTGCAGGACTGCGGGCTGGTGCGCTCGGAGAAGCACGGCCGGGTCCGCACCTGCCGGCTCGAACCGGCGGGGCTGCGGGCGGCCCAGGAGTGGCTGGGCGCGCAACGCACCGACTGGGAGCACCGGCTCGACCGGCTCGGCGGCTTCCTCACCGATGATCCGGCAGGACCCGATCCAGGGAGCACGGCATGACTTCGACCAGACACGCCACCTTCACGCTCGAACGCGAGTACCCGGCGCCGCCCGCGAAGGTGTTCGCCGCGTGGTCGGACCCGGCGGCCAAGGCGGCCTGGTTCGCGACGGCGGGCGGCGAGCACACGCTGGACTTCCGCGTCGGCGGCCGGGAGGTGAATTCGGCCGGTGAGCTGGTGTTCACCGGCGACTACCACGACATCGTGCCGGACCGGCGGATCGTCTACTCGGGCCGGCTGAGCGCCAAGGGCGTCGTCACCACCCTCTCGGTGACCACCGTCGAACTCGTCCCCGAGGGTGAGGGGACCCGGCTGGTGCTCACGGAGCAGGGCACCTTCCTCGACGGGCACGAAGACCCGTCCTGGCGCGAGCAGGGCACGGGGGACTGGCTCGACCGGCTGGCGGTCCACCTGGGCGGGTAGGTCGCGGCTCGCCGCCGGGGCCGTCCACATCGGAGGCGGTCCGGGGCTTCGCCGCGCACCGCCGCACCGGGGCGGGCACACTGGCGGAATCGGACACGGGAGGGGAAAGCGCGTGGGAGTCGGCAGACCGGTGAAGCGGGTGGGCGCCGCGGTGCTCGGTGGGGTGCTGGTGGTGGTCGGCGTGGTGCTGCTGGTGTTGCCGGGGCCCGGGCTGCTGTTGGTGCTGGCCGGGCTGGTCGTGCTGGCTTCGGAGTTCCCGGCGCTGAAGAAGTTCGTCGAACCGGTGCGCAAGCGGGCGATGAAGGCGGCGGAGGACAGCGTCTCCTCGCCGCTGCGGATCGCGGGCTCGGTGGTGGCCGGGCTGGCCCTGATCGCCGCCGGGGTGGTGTGGGGGCTGGTGAAGTCGCTGCCGTTCGGCGGGTGGAGCGCGGGATCGAGCCTGATCCTGTCCGGGCTGATCCTGTTCGCGCTGCTGATCTGGAGTTACCGGCGGGTGCAGGCCCGCCGGGAGGACCGGGTCCGGTAGCCCGGGAGCGGCGGTGCCGGTGCTGTCCGGCGCCGCCGTGCACGAGCTGTTCTCGTCATGCGGCCGGGCCGTGGGGGCGAGCCACTTCGCGGGCTCCGTGTTCGCCGCCGGGGTGTGGCCGTTGGCCCACCCGACCGAGGCCGTGGCGACGGCAGCGGCCGCCCACCGGCCGCGAACCGGTGACCCGGCTCGTTTACGCGCCGCCCACCGGCAGCAGTCCACGCTCGCCGAACACCTTCTTGGCCACCAACGTGGCGTTCAGCGCCTTCGGGAACCCGCAGTACCCCGCGGACTGCAGCAGCGCTTCGACGATCTCCGCCGGGGTCAGCCCGACGTTGAGCGCGGTGCCGATGTGCACCTCCAGTTGCGGTTCGCAGCCGCCGAGCGCGGTCAGCATGCCGATGGTCAGCAACTGCCGGTCCCGCGGCACCAGCCCGGGCCGCGAGTACACCTCGCCGAACCCCCAGGAGACGATCTGCCGCGCCAGGTCCGGCGCGACGTCACCGAGCGAGTCGAGCACCCGCTGGGCGCTGCCGTCGCCGATGGCGTCCATGGTCCGGACGCCGAGTTCGTAACGCTCTTCTTCGGTCATGCTCCCGTTCCTACCAGCGGGACGCGCGGAAGGCCGCCACGGGCGAACCCGTGACGGCCTTCCTCGGTGTCGATCGCTCACGCCCCGGAGCTGTAGAGCGTGGCCACCTCCGAGCCGGTCAGCGCCCGGTCGTAGACGTGCACCTGGTCGACCGCACCGTCGAGGTAGTCGACCGGGTTCCCGCCGTACTGGCCGCGACCGATCACGGTGTGGCCGTCCGACGCCTCGCCGAGGCAGACGTTGCGGCTCACCGCCTGCTTGCCGTCCACGTACAGCGCGAGCTGGCCCGTGGCGGCGTCACGGACGCCGACCAGGTGGTACCAGCGCCCGGCCTCCGGCGTCATCGGCGCCAGCGCCCGCACGCCGACGAAGCTGAACGCCAGCTTGTGGTCGGCGCCGGAGTACTGCAGGAAGAACGCGCTGTGGTCGCTGCCGTCCTGGCTCACCACGGTCTGGAAGCCATCACCCAGCGAGGTGAACTTCACCCAGGCCGCGACGCTGTAGCTGCCGTCGGTCTTCACCAGCGGCGCGCCGGTGTCGGCGTACTGCCCGGAGCCGTTCACCGCCAGGGCGGAACCGCTGTGGCCCGCGGTCCAGGAGGCCCCGCCGACGAGGGTGGCGTTGTGCTGGCCGACCGCGTCGGCCGCCGTGGTGCCGGTGTTCTCGTCGAACGGGTAAGCGGCGATCCCGTCGAGGCCCGGGGTGCCCTTCGCCGTCTGCGGGCCCTTGACCGGCGCTCCGGTGGCGCCCTTGATCACCGCCTGGTTCGCCGCCCGCACGGCCGCGAAGTCCATCTTCTTCACCTGACGGTCGTAGGTGAAGAAGCCGTTGACCTCCTTCTCGACGTCGGTGGTCTGCGTGTACACGCCGGCCGAAACGCCGCACTGCCGGGCCGCGAGCAGGAGCCGCTGCTGTAGCTCGCCGTAACGCCTGGTGAGCGTGGCGCTGTCCGGCTCCATCTCGTAGGCGAAGCTGCCCGAGGCGTCGAACTCGTGCCCGGCCACCTTCAGCCCGAGCCCGCCGTACTCACCGTCGACGGCGGCGCGCGTCGCGTCCGGCGTCGGGGTGCCCGGCCCGGTGTAGGTGTGGTCGTCGTAGAGGTTCCCGCGGCCGCTGTCCGGTTCGGACCGGCAGCAGTTCACCCCGGACTCCGCGTCCACCAGCCGGGTCGGGTCCCAGGCCTTGACCTGGTCGGCGATCCGGCCCACGGCGTAGTCGCCCCAGCCCTCGTTGAACGGCACCCAGGTGACGATCGAGGGGAAGCTGCGGTGCTGGTCGATCATCCGGTGCAGTTCGGACTCGAAGTTCACCTGCGCGGCCGGGGTGGCCTCGACGTCGTCCTTCATCGCCGGCATGTCCTGCCAGACCATCAGCCCGAGCTTGTCCGCGTAGTAGTACCAGCGGTCGGGCTCGACCTTGATGTGCTTGCGCACCATGTTGAAGCCCAGCGCCTTCTCCTGCTCCAGGTCGAACTTCAGCGCGGCGTCGGTCGGCGCGGTGTAGATGCCGTCCGGCCAGAAGCCCTGGTCGAGCGGGCCGAGCTGCATGACGAACTTGCCGTTGAGCAGCATGCGCTGCTTGCCGTCGGCGGTCTTGCCGACCGAGATCGAGCGCATCCCGAAGTACGAGCCGACACTGTCCCCTGAGGACAGTGACACGCGCAGGTCGTAGAGGAACGGGTCGTCCGGGGTCCACAGGTGCGGCCGGTTCAGCTTGAGCCGCAACGGTTTGCCGGCCTCACCGGTGGCCCAGCCGACCACGCGCCCGTGGTCGTAGGCGATGGCCTCGACCCGCTGCCGCGCCGGTCCGCCGACCACGGCGTTCACCAGCACCGAGTTGCCCGCCAGGTCCGGGGTGGTGTCGACGTGGTCGATGTGCGCCGGGGTGACCGGCTCGATCCACACGGTCTGCCAGATCCCCGAGGACGGGGTGTAGAAGATCCCGTCGCCGGGCTTGCGCTGCTTGCCCAGCGGCTGGCCGCCGGCGTCGTTCGGGTCGGCGACCCCGACCACGATCTCCTGGTTCCTGGCCGTGGTCAGCGCGTCGGTCACGTCCACCGAGAACGCGTCGTACCCGCCGGTGTGGTGGGTGACCTGTTTGCCGTTGACGTACACCGTGGCGTCGTAGTCCACGGCCTGGAAGTGCAGCAGCAGCCGCTGGCCCCGGCCGCCGACCTGCCAGTTGCCCGGGACCGAGAAGCTGCGCCGGTACCACATCTGGGTTTCGTGGCGCATGATCCCGGACAGCGCCGACTCGACCGGGTAGGGCACCAGGATCCGCTCGCCGAGCGGGCGGCCGATCGGGGGTGCCTCGCCGGGCTGGGCCTTCGCGAACTCCCAGACGCCGTTGAGGTTCTGCCACCGGTCGCGGGTCTGCTGCGGACGGGGGTAGTCCGGCAGCGCGTTGGCCGGGGACACCTGGTTCGTCCACGGCGTGGTCAGCGGCGGGGTCAGCCGGTGCCACTGCGGGGGATCGGCCGCGGCCGTGGCCGGGGCGCTGGACAGACCGGACAGCACCACGGCGAGCGCGGCCGCCGCCGTGGCCCATCGGCCGGGTCTGCGGGCAGGACGGAACATCGTCGGACCTCCTGGGGTGGGACGGGGTCAGGACCTGCGAGAACGAGCCAGTAACCGCTGGATCACGACGACGATCAGCAGGAAAGCACCGCTGACCACCGTCTGGTAGTTGGAGTCGATCGTGCCGACCTGGTTGATCACGTTCTGGATCAGGATGCGCAGCAGCACGCCCACGAGCGTGCCGAGGATCGTGCCGGCGCCGCCGGTCAGCAGCGTGCCGCCGATCACCACCACCGAGATCGCGTCCAGCTCCGTGCCGACGCCGAGCACCGTGACCCCGGACTGCAGGTACGCCGCGGTGAGCACGCCGGCCAGCCCGGCGAGCGTGCCGCTGAGCGTGTAGAGGGTGATCTTGGTGCGCGCCACGGGAAGTCCCATCAGCAGCGCGGACTGCTCGGCGCCGCCGAGAGCGAACACCGACTGCCCGAACCGCGTCCGCCGCAGCACCACCCCGCCGATCGCGAAGAGGACCAGCGCGAGGTACACCGGCACGCCGACACCGAAGATCGTGCCCTGGCCCAGCCACAGGAACGCGGAGCCGTCCGGGACCTTGTAGGTGGTGGCGCCCTCGCTCGTCAGCGCGAGCAGCAGCCCTCGCGCGAACAGCAGCGAAGCCAGCGTGACGATGAACGGCGCCATCTTCGTCCGGGCGATCAGCAACCCGTTCACCAGCCCGATCAGCGCGCAGACCACCAGCGGCAGCACGATCGCGACGAACAGCCCGTACCGCGAGCCGTACGCGGCCAGCACACCGCCGAGCGCGTACACCGAGCCCACGGACAGGTCGATCCCGCCGGAGATGATCACGAAGGTCATGCCCAGCGCGATCACGGCCAGGAACGAGCCCTGCAGGGCCAGGTCGCGCAGGTTGTCGGCGGAGCCGAAGCGCGGGAAGGCGAACCAGGCGGCCACGATCCCGAGCACGAGCACCACGGCGGCGCCCTGGCGCTGGACCACCGCGGCCAGCGAGGCCCCGCGCTCGGTGGCCGCGGTCTCGGTCTCGGTCACGGTGGTCATCGGCTGCTCCGCTCACGGGCGACGTAGACGGCCGCGACGATGATGGCCGCCTGGACCATCTGCGCGGCCGAGTCCGGCAGGTCGTGCTTGATCAGGGTCGCGTGCACCAGCTGCATCAGCAGCGCGCCGAACACCGTGCCGAGCACCCGCACCCGGCCGCCGGTCAGCGGCGTGCCGCCGACCACCACCGCGGTGATCGCGGACAGCTCCATCAGCAGGCCCAGATCGTTGGGGTCGCTCGCGGCCAGCCGCGCCGTGGACAGCACCCCGGCCACGGCCGCGAGCGCACCGGAGATCACGTAGACCCCCACCAGCACCCGCTTCACCGGCAGCCCGGCCAGGGTCGCGGCCGGCCGGTTGCCGCCGACCGCCACCAGGTGGCGGCCGAACGTGGTGCGCCGCACCAGCAGACCGGCCAGCGCGGCCAGCACCGCGGCGATCAGCACCATCACCGGGACGCCGAACAGGTCGCCGGTGCCGAGCGCGAGGAAGTCCCGGTTGTGCAGCTGGACCAGCTGGCCGTGCGCGATCACCAGCGCCAGCCCGCGTCCGCCGACCAGCAACGCCAGCGTCGCGATGATCGGCTGGATGCCCAGGTGCGCCACCAGGAAACCGCTGAACAGACCGGAGAGCACCCCGGCGAGCACGGCCACGACCACCGCGGTGGCCGGCCCGGCGCCGAGGTAGAGCGGGATCAACGCCGCGGCCACCGACATCACCGAGCCGACCGACAGGTCGATGCCCTCGGTGCCGATCACCAGCGCCATGCCGAGCGCGACGATGGCCACCGGCGCGGCCTGCACGAGCTGCGTGCGGAAGTTGCCCGCGGTCAGGAAGTTCTCCGTGAACACCACGTTGAACAGCAGCAGCACCACCACGGCCAGGTAGACGCCGTAGTTCTGCAGCCAGGCCGCCACCCGCACCCGGCTCTCCCCGGGCGCGGCCGGGGCCACCAGCTCTTCAGTCGCCATCTTCGCCCCCCGCCGCGATCGCGGCCAGCACGTTGTCCTCGGTGATGGCCGCGCCGGACAGCTCGCCGGCGACGGAGCCGTCGCGCAGCACCACCACCCGGTCGGCGCCGTCCAGCAGCTCCTCCAGCTCCGAGGAGATCAGCAGTACGGCCAGGCCCTCGCGGGCCAGCTCGTCGATCAGGGCCTGGACCTCCGCCTTGGCGCCGACGTCGATGCCCCGGGTCGGCTCGTCGAGCAGCAGGACCTTCGGCCCGGTGGCCAGCCAGCGGGCGAGCAGCACCTTCTGCTGGTTGCCGCCGGAGAGCTCGGAGACCTTCTGCTCCGGGCTCGCCGCCTTGATCCGCAGCCGCTCCATGAACGTCTGCACCACGCGGTCCTGCTTGGCCCGGCTGACGAAGCCCAATGTGGACAGCGACGGCAGGGCGGCCAGCACGATGTTCTCGCGCACGGACAGGTTCGGGATGATCCCGTCGGCCTTGCGGTCCTCGGCCAGCAGGGCGATCCCGGACCGCACCGCGGCCGCGATCCGGCCGCGCTTGAGCGGCTTCCCGGCCACCAGCACGGTGCCGCCGTCGAGCGGGAACGCGCCGATCAGCGCCCGCGCCGTCTCGCTGCGCCCGGAGCCGAGCAGCCCGGCCAGCCCGACCACCTCACCGGGCCGCACGCTGACCGACACGTCGTGCAGCTTGTGGCCGCCGGAAAGGTGCTCCGCGCGCAGCAACGGCTCCCGTTCGGCGTGGTGCTCCTCGCCGAACGCGGTCACGCCCTCGTCGCGGATCTGCCGGATCTCGCGGCCCAGCATCATCGACACCAGCTCGATCCGCGGCAGCGGCTTCAACGGTCCACTGTGGACCACCTTGCCGTCGCGCAGCACCGTGACGCTGTCGCAGATCCGGTACAGCTCGTCGAGCCGGTGGCTCACGTAGATCACCGCGATGCCCTCGGCGTGCAGCCGGGCCAGCACCTCGAACAGCGTGTCCACCTCGCGCGGTTCGAGCGAGGAGGTCGGCTCGTCCATCACCACGACACCGGCCTCGGTGGACACCGCCCGGGCCAGCGCGACCATCTGCTGCGCGCCGACGCCGAGCGTGTGCAGCGGGCGCCGTACATCGGCCTCGATCCCGTACCCCTTGAGCAGCTCGCGGGCCCCGGCGTTCATCTTCGCCCAGTCGACCAGGCCCGCGCGGGTGCGCGGTTCGCGGCCCAGGAAGACGTTGCTCGCGATGCTCATCAGCGGGACGAGGTTGACCTCCTGGTAGATGGTGGAGATCCCGGCCCGCTGCGCGTCGACCGGCCGGCGGAACCCGACCGGCTCGCCGAGGTGGCGGACCTCGCCCTCGTCCGGCCGGTACACCCCGGTGAGGACCTTGATCAACGTGGACTTGCCGGCGCCGTTCTCCCCGACCAGGGCGTGCACCTCGCCGCGGCGCAGGGAGAACGAGACGTCGTCGAGGGCCACCGTGCCGGGGAACCGCTTGGTCACCCCGGCCACCTCGAGCACCGGCGCGGACGTGGTCACCACGTCCTCCTCGGCCGCGCTGGTCATCAGAACGCGTTCCCGACCTTCTGGGCCGCGTTGGACTCGTCGTAGGAGTCGTCGGAGATCACGATGCTCGCCGCGATCGGCTGCCCGTCCTCGAACTGCTGCAGGGTCTGGAAGGCGAGCTGGCCGAAGCGCGGGTTGGACTCGATCACGGCGTTGTAGCTGCCGTCGGCGATCAGCTGCACGGCGTTGCGCGTGCCGTCGACCGAGACGATCTTGACGTCCTTGCCCGGCTGCTTGCCCGCGGTCTTCAGCGCGTTGACCGCGCCGATGCCCATCTCGTCGTTCTCCGCGTACACGGCGGTGAGGTCGGGGTGGGTCTGGATCAGCTGCTCCATCACGTTCTGGCCCTTGGACCGGTCGAACTCGCCGGTCTGCTCGGCCACCACCGTCAGCCCCGGGGTCTTGGCCAGCTCGTCCTTGAAGCCCTTGGTGCGGTCGGTGGTCACGTTGTTGCCCGAGGAGCCGAGCAGGATCGCGACCTTGCCGGTGCCGCCGGTCGACTTGGCCAGCGCGGCGGCGGCGCGATGGCCCTGCTGCACGAAGTCGGAGCCGATGAAGGTCAGGTAGTCGGTGCAGGCCTTGGAGGTCACCTGGCGGTCGACGGTGACCACCGGGACCTTCTTGGCCTTGGCCGCGTCGAGCGCCGGGGCCAGCCCGTCGGAGTTCAGCGGGGCGACGACGAGCAGCTGCGCGCCCCGGTCGAGCAGTGACTTGATGTCGCTGATCTGCTTGTTGAGGTCACTCTGCGCGTTGGTGGTGAGCAGGTGGTCGGCCGGGAGGCCGAGCTTGGCCGCCTCGTCCCGGATGGACTGCGTCTCGGCGATCCGGAACGGGTTGGCCTCCTTCTCCGACTGGGAAAAGCCGACGACCGCGGTCTTCAGGTCGACCTTGGGGTAGCCGGTCTTGGCCAGGGTGCAGCCGTCCGCGGCCGGGGCGGCGGAGGCGGCCGAAGCCGCGGGACCGGTGCCGTTGGCGGGCGCGGAGGAGCTTTCCTCCCGGCTGGTGCAGCCGGTCAGGACGAGGGCCGCGGCGGCACCGGTCACGAGGACCAGCCGGGCGCGGCGGGCGGGGACGGACGGGGACGCGGTGGGCACGGCGGACACGGTGGACTCCTCGGGACAGCTACGGCGATGACCCGCTCACCGGGTGATCGGGGTCACCGCGGGAGCCTGGTACCTTTTTTACATCGTTGGAACAACGTTGTAAACAGGCAAATAGTCGTTATGCTTCGTGGTCGCCGGGGGTGTGGTCCCCGGCTCCCGAACAGAGGGGAGTCGGCGTTGGCCGTGACGCTCAAGGACGTCGCCACACTCGCCGGAGTGTCGGTGAAGACCGTGTCCAATGTGGTGAACGGATACGCGTTCGTCAAGCCCGACAACCGGCGTCGGGTCGAAGCGGCGCTGGCCGCCACCGGCTACCGGCCCAACGTCGGTGCCCGCAACCTGCGGCGCGGCCGCACCGGCTTCCTCGCCCTGATGGTGCCGGAGCTGAGCATCCCGTACTTCGGCGAGCTGGCCGGCCTGGTGATCACGGCGGCGCAGCGGCGGGGCTGGAGCGTGCTGATCGAGCAGACCCAGGGCACCCGCGCCCGGGAGCGGGCCACCCTCGACTCGCTGGGCCCGCACCTGGTCGACGGCGCGCTGGTGCACCCGGAGGCGCTGGAGGCGGCGGACTTCCCGGACCCGGCCGACGGGATCCCGATGGTGCTGCTGGGCGAGCACGCGGTGGACCTGGCGATCGACCGGGTGGCGATCGACAACGTGGTGGCCGCGCACACCGCCGTCTCGCACCTGCTGTCGCTGGGCCGCCGCCGGATCGCCGCGATCGGCGTCAACCCGGAGCGGGGTACCGCCTCGCTGCGGCTCGAGGGCTACCGCGCGGCGCTGGCCGACGCCGGACTGTCCGTTGTGGACTCGCTGCTGGCTCCGGCGGCCAAGTACCACCGCGCGGTCGGCGCGGCGGCGATGAAGGACCTGCTGGCGCTCGACGAACCGCCGGACGCGGTGTTCTGCTTCAACGACCTGCTGGCCGTGGGCGCCCTGCGCTCGGCCGCCGAGCGTGGGCTCGACGTGCCCGGCGACATCGCGATCGTGGGGTTCGACAACACGGAGGAGAGCGCGTTCAGCCTGCCCCCGCTGACCACCATCGCCCCGGACAAGGCCGCCATCGCCGAGGCGGCCATCGAGCTGATCAACGCCCGGCTGACCACCGGCGCGGACGGCGCGCCCCGCGAGGTCCAGCCGCCGTTCTCGTTGGAGATCCGGGAGAGCACGGCCGGGGTCGGGGCCGGTGAGACCGTCCGCGCCGGGGTTCAGAACCGGTAGCGCCGCACCGTCTCCGGGCGGAGCACCAGGCGGACCGGCTCCGGCACCAGCAGCCCGGCCAGGTTTTCCGCGCGGACCGGGTCGCCGAGGTCCCAGTAGCGCGCGGCCAGGCGGCGGGCCAGCTCCGGCCCGCCGCCGGTCGCCACGGTGGTGCGGCCGGCGATCGCGATCCACCGCTCGCGTTCGCCCACCGGCGCGGCGACGACGATCGAGGCGCGCGGGTCACGGGTCAGCCGGCGCACCTTGAGCGCGTCCGGCTCGCTGAACAACTGGATCTCGCCCTCGTCGGTGGCCTCGAACCAGACCGGCCGGGGCTGGGGCGGGACCGGGCCCGCGGCCACGGTCAGGAACCCGTGCAGGGGGCGGCGCAGGAACTCGAGGTCTTCGGCGGTCAGGACATCGGTGCCGGGGCGGGGAGTGGTCATGTCGGTGAATTCAACCCGGCCGGACCGGACGGTCCCATAGCTCAGACGCCGGTTCGCCTGCGTGTTCGTCTAATCTGGCGCCGGTGGACGTGTTCAGTGACCTGATCCGCGGGGTGCGGGCGCACGGCTCGCTGTTCGGCCGCTCGACCCTGACG
The DNA here is from genome assembly GCF_032335455.1 of Amycolatopsis sp. PS_44_ISF1. NCBI lineage: Bacteria > Bacillati > Actinomycetota > Actinomycetes > Pseudonocardiales > Pseudonocardiaceae > Amycolatopsis > Amycolatopsis sp. PS_44_ISF1. Next base: position 81,444 of record NZ_JANUXO010000005.1, read on the forward strand.
CCGCCATGGGCGCTGCACTTCGTCGACGGCGCGCCGCTGACCCTGTGCACCGTGGTGACCGGGGCGGGGTGGCTGGTGCCGGAGCACGGCCGGCCCGAACCGCTGCGGGCCCGCGAGACCATCGTCGTGCGCGGACCCTCGACGTTCCGCTTCGTCGACGAGCCCGGCACCGAGGCCGAACCGGTGGCGTGCGGGCAGTTCTGCGCGACACCGGACCAGGGCGGCACCCGGCACCGGCTGGGCTGGGCCGATCGCGGCGGCGTCGACGGCGCGACCACCCTGATCGTCGGCGCGTACCCGGTGCGCGGCGAGATCAGCCGCCGGCTGCTGGAGGCGCTCCCCGTCGTCCTGCGCGCGGACGACGGCGGCACCGCCGACGCCGTGCTCGACCACCTCGCCGCCGAGGCCGCCGTCGACACCCCGGGCCAGCAGGTGGTGCTCGACCGGTTGCTGGACTGGATGCTGGTCTGCACCCTGCGCGACTGGTTCGACCGCCCCGGCGGCGAACCCCCGGACTGGTGGGCCGCCCAGCACGACCCGGTGGCCGGCGAAGCACTGCGCCTGCTGCACGCCGAACCGGCGGCGCCGTGGACGGTCGCCGCGCTGGCCGCCCGGACGGGGGTTTCGCGGTCGACCCTGGCGAAGCGGTTCGCGGAAGTGGTGGGGGAGCCGCCACTGACCTACCTGACGCGGTGGCGGATGACCCTGGCGGCCGACCTGCTGGCCGAGCGTTCGGCCACGATCGCGCAAGTGGCGCGGACGGTGGGGTACGCGGATCCGTTCGGCTTCAGCGCGGCGTTCAAGCGGGTACGCGGAGTCAATCCCAGCGAATACCGGCGCACCGCGGTGGCTGCGCTTTAGCGGACACCACAGCGGGAGTTCGTTTCTGTGCCGTTCTTTCTACTCGGTGAGCTGGACCGAACCCCTCGGTGGATCTTGAGTCGTACTCATCCGCAACCAGGTCATGCCCTCCCACCCTGACCCGATGCCTGAGGACGCGGTCGACAAGTTGCGCGCGTTCAACGGGCTGCTCCACCGCTATCGTGATCCGGCTTGAGCCGATCTCGGCCCGGATCACCGCTTCGGCCAGTGCCAGGACGGTTGGTCCAGCCGCCCTTGGCCCGCCAGGACGGTGGCGCCGAATTCCTTGGCCAGCTCCAGGGTGCTGGCCTCCGGGGCGATTGCCTCCAGCGCCTGCACCAGCGGACGGGCATGGGAGACGACAACCAGCTGCGTGGTCTTCGCCGCCCGGGTGATCAGTGCGGCGAGCGCGGGCAGCAGGTCCGGGTGCAGGCTCGTCTCGGGTTCGTTCAGCACCAGCAGTTCCGGCGGCCTCGGGCTGAGCAGGGCGGCCACCCACAGCAGGTAGCGCAGGGTGCCGTCGGACAGCTCCGCGGCGTCGAGCGGGCGCAGCAGGCCGTGCTGGTGGAAGCGCAGCCCCAGCCGTCCGCCGATGGACTCGACCAGCAGCCGGGAGCGGGGGAAGGCGTCGTCGACGGCGGTGGCCAGGCCTTCGCGGTCGCCGATCTCGTGGATGGTCTGCAGGGTGGCGGCGAGGTCGGCGCCGTCGTGGTGCAGCACGGGGGTGCGGGTGCCGATGCGGGACAACCGGGCGGGCGCTTCCGCGTCCGTGCGGAACTGGTCGTAGAAGCGCCACGAACGGATCCGTTCGCGCAGCACGAGCAGCTCCGGTGCGGCCCGCGGATCCGCGAACTCGCTCAGCATGCTGTCGGTCAGCCCGATCCGGTGGCTCTCACCGGACCACGCGCCGGTCTCACCGCGGGTGCGGACCACCGGGCCCGCCCGGTCGGCGAGCAGGCCGGCCGGCCGTAGCACCGGACCGCTCCACGCGCACTCGCGCTTGAACTCCGGATCGTGGTCGAACAGGCTCTCCGACGGCGCCGGCAGGCCCAGGTCCAGCGCGTACCCGAAATCGTCGCCGGAAAAGCCGAGCCGCAGCGCGATCGGCTTCGTCCGGACCGTGCCCTGAACCGGCGCGAGGCCCGCCCGCACGGCGCGGCCCACGGATTCGGGTCCAGCCCACAGGGTCGAGGCCAACCCGCCCTCTCGCGCCAGCGCGGCCACCGCGCCGTTTCGCGCGGCGTCGGCCAGCAGCCGCAACGCCCGGTACAGGCTGGATTTCCCGCTCCCGTTGGCCCCGGTCACCACGGTGAGCCGGGACAGTGGGAGCACCAGGTTTCGCAGCGAGCGGTAGTTTTCGACGGCCAGGGTGGTCAACACCCGCCTGACGTTAGCCGCACCCACCGACAAACGGCATTTACCGCCTCGGCCAGCAGTTCTGTGAAGGCCGTACCTGGGTTCAAGCAGCTGGATCTTCAAATTCACGAAGTACCCGGACGACAGAACTACCTGATGTTGTGAGCCATCCGTCGCACTGTTCCACCTCGGCCCGGGCGAAGACGCGTGATGGTCACACCATCAGGGCGTCCCGCGCAGGCACCCGGAACCGGGGCCGGCTCCCGTTGGAGGAGCCGGCCCCGGGGCACGTCAGGAGGTTCTGCGGGTCAGTGGGTCAGCACCGGCAGGTCCTCGTAGATGCGCTGCTGCGGGGCCGCCGTGTTGACGCGGAAGCCGTTGGCCCACAGGGAGTTCACCCGGGAGCGCTCCTGCGAGTTGGGCACCGCGTTGGTGCACGACGGGCCGGGGCCGCCGCCGGACATCAGTTCCGAGCAGGGGCCCGAGTAGTGGTCGGGCAGGCCGAGGGCGTGGCCGGTCTCGTGCGCGGTGATGCGGGTGTTGTTGTACTGCTGCGCCTGGGTGTAGTCGATGAAGATGGTGCCGCTGCCGTGACCGTCGGTCTGGGCGTACGAGCCGCGTGAGTCGTTGCCCTCGGTGTAGCGCAGCGAGGCGCCCGAAGAGCGTTCGACCAGCTTCACGTTGGTCACCGACCGGTTCCAGTTGGCCGCGCCCGCGTTGATGGCGGAGCGGAAGGACGGGGCACCGGAGGTGCTGTAGTACACCGTGGTGACCGCGGCGGCCTGCTGGCCGGTGGCCGGGGCGGCGGTGGCCGGACCGGCGACCAGCGGGGCGGCGGCGACGGCCAGGGCGATCGCGCCGGACAGCAGAAACTTCCTCGACATCGGAAAGCTCCTCAGGGGAGGGGGATTTGCCTGATTTGCGCGCGCAGTGGCAAACCTAGGCAGTTTCCGCCGGTTTGTGACCCGACTTTCGTACGATCCGGCCCCTGGTGATTTCCCAACACCTTCCCCGGGTTGACATGCTCATCCGTGCATGAGTCGGCCCGCCGGTGCCGGTGTCGTAACGGGTTCGCCGCGCCCGGCGGGGGCGGCCCGCGCCGGGGCCGGGCAAGCGGTAAGAATGGGGACGTGCCGGAAGAGGTCGAGGTCAGTGCCCCTCGCACCCGCAACAGGTGGGGTGAGGGCGACCGGCTGCGCGGGGAGATCCTGGACGCGGCCAGCCGGCTGCTCTCGGAGCTCGGCGGCGAGGACGGCCTGACCATCCGCGGTGTCGCGCGCGCCGTCGGTATCGCCCCGGCGAGCATCTACCAGCACTTCACCGACCGGTCGGCGCTGGTCGAGGGCCTGCTGGAGTACGAGTTCGCCCGGCTGCGCGCCGCGATGGAGGCGGCCGAGGCGAGTGAGGACCCGGGCGACGACGTGGGCCGGGTCCGCGCGCTCGTCCGCGCGTACTGCCAGTTCGCCATGGACAACCCCGGCCACTACCGGCTGATGACGGCGAACGGCTCCACCCGGACCTCCCCGGACGCGCGGCCGAAGGGTCCGCTGCTGGACATCGTCGACCTGGTCACCGCCGGGTTCGCGCGCTGCGACGCCGCCGGGCACCCGCTGCGGGTGCCGGCCGACCGCGCCGGGGTGATCGCGTTCGTCGGCGCGCACGGTCGCGTCGCGTTGTTCCACAACTCGCCGCGCCGGGGTGGAGCGGCGTCGGTGTTGCCCTTCGTCGACGAACTGGTCTCGCTCGTTTTCGCCTGAGTCAGGGCGTTTCCTCCCGTTTCGCACCGCCTGTTCTCGGCCGTACCGGTGATCTTCTTCCGCGGGGTGGCCAACCGCGGCCCAGATTGCCTAACATATGTTCAGTAAGTGTCCAAACATTCGTTTGGTGACTCTGCGTAGGAGGCGTAAATGTCGGAGGCCCTGTCCGACGCGCTCGAGTTCCCGATGGCGCGCGGGGGCAACCCGTTCGACCCGCCGCCGGAACTCGACCGCCGGCTGCACGACGAACCGGTGTCCCGCGTCAAGATCTGGGACGGCAGTGAGCCGTGGCTGTTCACGCGCTACGAAGACGTCCGCGCGATGCTCGCCGACGCGCGGGTCAGTGCCGACTCGGAGCGGTCCGGCTATCCGCCGCAGTCGCCCGGCATCGCGGCGCGGCGCAAGCGGGCCAAGGCGTTCATCACCATGGACGAGCCGGAGCACGGCGCCCAGCGCCGGTTGCTGACCGGCGACTTCATGGTGAAGAAGGTGGAGCGGCTGCGGCCGCGGATCCAGAAGATCGTCGACGAGCTGATCGACGAGATGCTGGCCGGGCCGAAGCCAGCCGACCTGGTGCAGTCCTTCGCCCTGCCGGTGCCCTCGCTGGTGATCTGCGAGCTGCTCGGCGTGCCGTACGAGGACCGCAAGTTCTTCCACCGGGTCAGCAAGATCCTGATCTCGAAGGAGTCCACGGCCGAGGAATCGCTGGGCGCCATGGAGGAGCTGCTCGCCTACCTCGGCGGCCTGGTCGAGCAGAAGCTGGCCGAACCGGCCGACGACGTGCTCAGCCGGCTCGCGACCGAGCAGGTGGCGAGCGGGGCGATGACCGTCGAAGAGGTCGCGTCGATGGGCCAGCTGCTCCTGGTGGCGGGCCACGAGACCACGGCCAACATGATCGCGCTGGGCACCACCGCGCTGCTGGAGCACCCGGACCAGCTGGACCTGGTCCGCGACGGCGACCCCGCGCTCATCGCCAACGCCGTGGAGGAACTGCTGCGCTACCTCACCATCGTCCACACCGGACGGCGGCGCGTGGCGCTGGAGGACCTGGAGATCGGCGGCCAGGCCATCCGCCGGGGTGACGGAATGATCGGCGCCTCGGACATCGCGAACCGCGACGCCGGCGCGTTCCCGGACCCGGACAAGCTCGACGTCACCCGCAAGGCCCGCCACCACGTGGCGTTCGGGTACGGCGTCCACCAGTGCCTCGGCCAGCCGCTGGCCCGGGTCGAGCTGCAGGTCGTGTACAGCACGCTGTACCGCCGCATCCCGACGCTCCGGCTGGCCGCCCCGGTCGGCGAACTGGACTTCAAGCACGACATGGTCGTCTACGGGCTGCACGAGCTGCCCGTGACCTGGTGAATCTTTCGGGAGGAAAAGCCATGAAGGTGGTCATCGACCAGGACCGGTGCGTCGGGGCGGGGCAGTGCGTCCTGGCCGCGCCGGAGGTGTTCGACCAGCGCGAGGAAGACGGCATCGTCGTGCTGCTGCAGGAGAACCCGTCCGCGGAGCTGCACGAGCAGGTCCGGGAAGCGGCCCAGATCTGCCCGGCGCTGGCCATCGAGCTGGCCGACTGAGCGGGAGCGGTTCACCGGTGGACGGGCGGCCCCTCCCGGGCCGTCCGTCCACTTGGTGGTGGAAGGGGAGATGCGGGCTTCGGCGGCGGCACGTCCGGCCACCGGCTCACGGCGACCGCGCCGGGTCCTGCGGACCGGGCGTCGTGCCCGGACGGCTTAGGGTGTCAGGAGTCGTCCGAGGGGTGAGGAGCCGTCCGTGGTCGTGTTCGCCGGGCAGGGAGACACCCGCCGTTCGATGGAGTTGTTGTGGCGCACGGGCGGCCCGGCCAGAACGGCGCCGGGGCCGAAGCCCGGGCTGAGCGTCGGCCGCATCGTTTCCGCCGCCGTCGAGATCGCCGACGCCGAGGGCCTGGCGGCGCTGTCCATGCGCGCGGTCGGCGACCGGCTGGGGCGCACCGCGATGGCGCTCTACACCTACGTGCCCGGCAAGGGCGAGCTGATCGACCTGATGTACGACCACGTGCTCGGCGAGCTGCGGGAGGACCACGACCTCTCGTCCGGCTGGCGGCCCGCGGTGGTCGAGCTGGCCCGCGAGCTGGGGCAGTTCCACCTGCGGCACCCGTGGCTCCTGCAGGTCTCCTACGCGCGGCCGGTGCTAGGGCCGGGGGAGTTCCGGATGCAGCAGCTCGTACTGCGGGTGCTGCTGGCCACCGGGCTGCCGGTCGCCCGGGTGCGCTGGATCTTCGGCGCGCTGCTCAACGTCGTGCGCGGCGCGGTCCGGACCGCCGCCGAATCCCGCCAGGCCGCCCGCGAGACGGGCCGCTCGGAGGCGGACTGGTGGCAGGCGCGCTCGTCCCTGCTGGGCGAGCTGGTCCCGGACCTGGCCGAGCGGTATCCGCTGGTCGCCCGGTTGGGCGAGGGCCAGGCCCCGCCGCCGGGCCCGGAGTCCTACCTCGAACGCGAAGCCTGGCTCAGCCTGGACGCCGGCCTGGAACTGCTGCTGGACGGCATCGAGACGGCCATCGCGCGCGCGAGCTGACCGGCCGGCCGGTTCGGACAGGGCGGTGCCGTTCCGCTCGCCGAGGAGCAGCGCAGTGCGCAGGCGCCGGGAATCGCCGCCGACGTTGGAGCCCTACCCGCACCTTCGGCCTCGCCCCGACTCTCACTTCCGCTTCCGGGCCTCGATGAGGAACCGCGTGGTGGTGGCGACGAACGGCCCGTCCCGCAACTGCTCGTGCAACTCCCGCAGCCGCGGCCGGTAAGCCTCCACGGTGAAGCCCGGCACCATCCAGATCACCTTGCGCAGGAAGTAGATCACCGCGCCGACGTCGAAGAACTCGGTGCGCAGCGCCTCCGGCCGCAGGTCGACGACCTCCAGCCCGGCACGCTCGGCCGCCGCCCGGGCGTCCTCGGGGTGCCGTCCCCGGCGCACCTGCGCCGACTGCGGGCCGAGGAAGTACTCCACCAGCTCGAACACGCTGGCCGGGCCGACCTGCTGGGAGAGGTAGGTCCCGCCCGGGCGCAGCACGCGGGCGATCTCGTCCCACCAGGCCCGCACCGGGTGACGGCTGACCACCAGCTCGAACGTGGTGTCCTGGAACGGAAGCGGTGGCTCGTCGGTGTCCGCGACGACCACCCCGCCCCGCGGCTCCAGCCGCGCGGCGGCCTTGGCCAGGTTCGGCGGCCACGACTCGGTCGCCACCGTCAGCGGCGGCAGCACCGGCACCCCGGCCAGCACCTCGCCCCCACCGGTCTGGATGTCCAAAGCGGACTCGACCTGCGCCAGCCGTTCGCCGATCAGCCGCTGGTAGCCCCACGAAGGCCGTTGTTCGGTGGCCCGGCCCTCCAGCCAGGAGAAGTCCCAGCCCGCCACGGAAACGGCCGAAGCCTCGGCCACCAGTTCTTCGAACGATCGGGTCATGCCCCGATCGTCACAGCCCGGGCGCGGTGGCGCCACCCGGTTTCCCGCGCCGCCGGACCGGTTGCGGCGGCACGGGCTTGGCGGCGACCACGGCGTCCAGCGGGACGACCACGAGGCCGCGCTTGGTCTCCACCGTGCAGGTTTCGGCGTCGCGCTCACGCAGCGGACCGAGCGCGTCGGTGAAGCCGCCCTCGACGCGGTATCGCACGACGACGCGGGTGCCGAGCGGAAGCTCCGTCAGCGGGGTCACCGGGAAAGGTGCGCGGTCAGCTCGTCGTCGCTCGGCTCGACGAGGTGGGTGCCGTCGCCGAAGACGATGGTCGGGATCCGCCGCGGGCCGCCCTGCAGCTCCCGGACCAGCGCCTCGGCCCCGGGGTCGGTCTCGATGTCGACGTAGTCGTACTCGGTGCCCGAGGTGTCGAGCAGCGCGCGGCTGCGCTTGACGTCCGGGCACCAGCTGGCGCCGTAGACCACCGGCTTCATCACACGACCTCCGAGGGGACAGGAGTGGATTTCTCTTCTGGGACAACGGGTTCCGGATGGCCGAGGAAGGTCAGCCAGTCGCGGAACACGTGGTGCACGGCCTCGGCGCCCACCGGCTCGCCCGGCGCCGGGAACTCCTTCGGGTGCACGATGAACCCGCGCTGCTGCGGTCCGCCGAGCGCGCCGTGCGAGCCGACGTGCCGTTCGAACGGCGAGGACTGGTCGGACTCCGGGTCGTACCGGCTGTTGATCATGACGTCCGCGCAGTGCGGGAAGGTGTCGACCCGGTTCACCAGCTCGTCGGCGTACGGCCCGTAGCCGGCCAGCGGGTCCTCGCCGATCACCACGCCGGTGGCGAGCCGCTTGAGCCCCTCGCGGCCCAGCACCACGGGCCCGAACTCCGAGCTGCGCACCAGCAGGAAGCCGATCCCGTCGTGGTCGACCAGGGTGGGCAGCAGGTCCGGGTACTCCCGCTCGATGGTCTCCAGCTCGACCCGGCCCTCGTGCTCGGTGAACGAGACCATGGCCAGGTGCCCGGACACCACGGCGACCACCCCGGGCGCCACCCGGGCGACCGCCCCGGGGGAGCCGCCGGGGGTGCGCGGGCGGTCTGGCGCGCCCTCGGCCTGCTCGACCCGCTCGCGCAGCCGGCGCGCGATCGGGCCCCCGGTGCTGCCGGCCTCGGCCAGCGCCGCGTTCACCAGCCAGCTCCCGGCCTGCCGCCGTCGGCTCGGCTCGGCCACCGGCTCACCGCCGCACAGGCGTCCGACCAGCGCCTCCACCGTCTCGCCGAACCGGTCGACGAAGGCCTGGCCCTGGGTCTGGCCGTGGTCGGAGAGCCCGACGATGTGGTAGCGCCGCGGCGCGATCCGGCTCGCCCGCTGCAGCCGCGCGAACTGCTGGTCGATCGAGCGCAGCACCTCCAGGGTGTCGAAGCGCTCGATGCCGGAGTGGTGCGCGACTTCGTCGTAGCCCAGGAAGTCGGCGTACACCACCGGCCGTCCGGCCAGCATGTCCCCGATGATCGCCGACACCACGACGTCGCGGGCGATCACCGTGGTGCCCGGCCGCGCGAGCGGGTAGAAGCCACCGCGCGGGATCCGCGGGCGCACGCCGGCCCGGCGCTGCTTGGCGGCCGCGGACAGCTCGCGCAGGACGTCGGCCAGCGCCACGCCGAACGTCCGCAGCACGTTCACCGGATTGGCGAAGTACGCGCGGTAGCCGGCGCCGACCCGGTCACGGCGGCGTCCGCGCAGCGTGCGCGGGACCAGCACCGGGAGCGAGCTCATGGTCAGGCTGACGTGCCCGGCGTCGCCGGAGAACAGGTTGCCGCGGCTCGCGCCGTCGCCCGAGAGCAGGCCCCGGCCGTTGGTGTGGCGGCGCTCGATCTCGGCCGCGTCGGCCGGGTGCGCGCACGCCATCACGTGGTCGCGATCCTTTTCGTACCAGCGGAAGCCGAGGATGTCGTGGTTCGAGCCGTGCAGGATGCCGCACACGCTGGCGCCGGTCTGCGAGCTCCAGTCGGTGTGCCAGCGGGTGAGCGCGTGGGTGCCCTCGTTCAGCCAGGCGGCGAACGTCGGCATGTCGCCGTCGCGCACGGCTCGGCGCACGGTGTCGTACCCCAGCCCGTCGATCTGCAGGAAGAGCACCCCGGGAACCTCCGGCTCGCCCGGTCCGGCCCCGGGGGGCTGGCGGCGACGGCGGCGGGCCGCCCGGCGGAAGAAGATCTCGTCCTCGTCGATCGCGAGCAGGCTGGAGATCACCGCGCCGACCGCCGACATCGCGACCGTGACGATCACCGCCGAGCTGAAGTCGTCCAGCCGCACCCCGGGCACGGCCTGCAGGACGGCCAGCGTCGCCGCGCTCAACAGCAGGAAGGTGCCGGCGCCGAGGGTGAAGTACGCGATCGGCCAGGCGATCCGGACCACCAGCGGCCAGAGCACCGAGGTCAGCAGGCCGAGGATCAGCGCGCACACCGTGGGCTGCCACCAGGACCGCATCGAGAACCCGTCCAGCCCGAGGTCGAGCAGGCGCAGCGCGCCGGTGACCGCGGCCCAGACCAGGAGCACGCGGGCGACGACGCGCCCGCCCCGCAGCAGCCGTCCCTTGCCGGGGCCGGTCACCGCGTTCCCCGGCGTCCGCTCCGGCTTGCGGCGCAGCCGGCCGAGCAGCGCCATCGCGACGGTGACCAGCAGCACCAGCACGGTGGCGAGCAGCGTCGCGATCAGCGGTGAATCGAAGATGCCGCCGCTGATGATGCCCAGCAGCGAGTAGGCGACGGCCCACAGCACGCAGGCGACCAGTCCGGCGGGCAGGAACTTCCGCCACGGGTAGCTCAGCGTGCCCGCGGCGAGCAGCACCGGGATGCGCCCGGCGGGCACCAACCGGCCGATCACCACGAGCTGCCAGCCGCGGCGGGCGAACTGCTCGCGGCCCCGGGTCAGCCGGTCGGCCTGCTGGCGGCGCTCGACCCAGCGCAGCAGCGGTTCGCTGCCGAGCCGGGGGACGGCGAACGTCAGCACGTCACCCAGGTACGCGCCGAGCACCGCGAGCACGATGACCAGCGGCAGCGAGAGGTGGTCGGTGGTGGTGGCGACCGCGGCGGCGGCGCCGACCACCGCGCCGGTCGGCACGATCGGGATGACCGAGCCCAGCAGGACCCCGCCGAACAGCGCCGGGTAGCCGATCGCCGACGGGTCGGTCCAGTTCACACCCGGTCCCCGGGGGCGGGCAGCGCGACCTCGGCACCGGGCCGGGTCAGCACCACCTCGGTGGGCAGGCCCAGCCGGGCGACCTCCGCCGCGAACGTCCGCGGCGGCTCCACCAGCAGCCGTCGCATCCGCGCGGTGCGGTGGATCCCGGGCACGGCCAGCGTGCCCCAGTGCACCGGGATGACCACGTCGGCCCGAAGCCGCTTCGCCGCCTCCGCCGCGCGCTCGGGCGTCAGGTGCCCCGGGCCGAGGTTCGGTCCCCAGCCCCACACCGGCAGCAGGGCCACGTCGAGCGGTCCGAGGCCGGCCATACCGTCGAACAGGTCGGTGTCACCGGCCGAATAGACGCGCACGCCGTCGGCTTCGAGGAGGTGCCCGAGCGCCGGGCTCCGCGGACCGTGCGTGAGCCGCGGCCCCCAGCGGTGACCGGAGTGCAGCGCGGGGGTGGCGGTGACCCGGAGCCCGCCGTCGGTCAGCGTCTCCCCGGGCGAAAGTTCTTCGACGTGGGGGAAGCCGCGCTTCGTGAGCCAGGTTCCGGCGCCCCGTGGCACCAGGATCCGCGTGCGCCGCCCCACCAGCCGCAGCGACGGCAGGTGCAGGTGGTCGCCGTGCAGGTGGGAGATCAGTACCAGGTCCACGTCGGACCACGCGGCCGCGTCGGGCCGCGGGGCGACCCGGGTCAGCGGGCCGACCCAGGAGGTGAGCACGGGATCGGTGAGGACTACGCGACCCCCGAGTTCGACCCGTGTGGTCGCGTGGCCGAGGAAGTGCAGGTTGAGGCCGGTCACGCAGTCGAGTATCACCGGCTCGGCCGCGAAACGCCCGGCGGAGTGGCCGGTCGCACCTTGTCGGGTTTCACCCCGCCGGGCTCACCGGAAGGGCCGGGGGCGCGGCGATCCTCAGCGAGCGGGTGCCCAGCCCGGTGGGCCCGGTGAACCGGTGGACGGCCGGGCCCGTCCCGGCGGCCGGGGCGGGCCGGTAGCTCAGTTCCGGCTCGGTGTAGCGGCGACAGCCCTCGTGCCAGTTCAGGATGCCCGCGAGCCAGTTCTTCAGCTCCTCGGTGTACCCGAGCAGGGTCCGGCGGGCACCCTCGTCGAGATCGTACTCGGTGAACAGCACCGGCAGGGCGACTTCCACGGTGTGCCGGAACTCCCGCATCCGGGCGGCCATCAGGTCGGCCACCACCTCGAACGCCCGCTGCTCGCCCACGTCCAGGAAGTTCCGCACCACCAGTACCGCGTTGTGCAGCTCGCCCTCGTACTGGATCTCCTTGCGGTAGGAGAAGAGGTCGTTGAGCAGGCAGGCGTAGTCCATCGCCGAGTGCTCGATCGCCTGGACGACCCGGGTCCGGTAGATCTCGGGCGGCACGGCCCGGCCGTGGCCGATCCGGCACAGGCTCATGGTCAGGTCGGAGCCGAAGGTCTTGCGGCGCATCTCGAGGTAGTCGATCGGGTCCGGGATCCGGTTCTGCCTCTGGTTGGCCAGCTCCCAGACCCAGCTCCCGGTCATCTCGTCCACCGCCCGGCGGAACGCTCGCCGCGAATCACGGGCCATCGGCCCGGCGGTGCGGAGCCAGAGGTCGGCCAGCCCCGCCTCCAGCGCGTTCAGCGGGGCCGGCGCGGGCTCGTCGTCGATCGGCATGAACAACCGGAAGCGCTCCGACATCGCCTTCGCGCCCGCGACGTCGCCGGTGCTGCCGAAGACCACCGGGTAGTAATCGTCGCCGTAGGTGCCCCAGGTCAGCCAGCCGCTGGTGAGGTCGAGCTGCTCCGGCGTCGCGTCCGGGTGGATGCCCGCGGCGCACAGCGGGAGGTCGATCGCGCGCAGCCGGTGCTCGTCCCAGACCACTCCGTCGAGGAGGCCCATGGCCTCGGACCAGACCACGACGTTCTCCCGCGCCCGGTCCAGGTGCGGGCTCAGCGTCAGCGGGAACGGCACGGTGACCTCGGGCCGCTCGACCGGGCCGACCGGCTCGAACGGCCGGTGCCGGAAGCTGCGCAGCCGCTGCGGCGCCGTGGCGGCCAGCGAAGAGAAGATCCGCGCGGCCGAGGTGCCCAGCCCGGCCGGTCCGCCCAGCGGCTCCGGGCCGCCGCGCCGCTCCAGCGCGCCTTCGTTCATGTACCGGCTGGAGCGCAGGTGCCACTCGTGCCCGCCGGACTGCCAGTCCTGCAGGCCCTTGACGTAGGCGGCGGTCCCGGCGCGACCGGCCGGGTCCACGCCGTGCTCCTCGAACAGGCCCGGCACCTCGGTCAGCGCGGTGTGCTCGAACTGGTGCAGGCGGGAGGTGAGCAGGTGGTTGACCGTGTCCGCGGCCTCCTGCGTGGAGCCGCCGAGGAACTCCTCGAACACCAGCACGCCGTTGGAGAGCTCGCCCTCCTCCTCCACCTCGCGCTGGTAGGAGAACAGGTCGTTGCGCAGGTGCACGGCGTCGGCGAAGCAGTCGCGCAGCACTTCCATCGGGCGCTTCCCGGCGATCGCGTCCGGCACCTCGGCGTGCACCGAGTGCTCGATCAGGTTCGCCGACCAGGGCGCGCCACCGACCTTGCGCCGCATGGTGATGTACTCGACCGGGTTGGAGATCCGGCCGTCGTTGATGTTCGCCAGCTCCCACAGCGATTCCTCGAGCAGGTTCCGCGTGCTCTCGGCGAACCGCCGCCGCCAGCCCGCCGACCGCAGCGGCACGGTGCGGTCCCACAGGTCGGCCAGCCCGCGTTCGACCGGGTTGCCCGGCGCCTCGGTGATCTCACCGGTCACCGGCATGAACGACGCCAGCCGGCCGAGGTGGGCCCGGGCGGCGGCGGTGTCGCCGGTGCGCTTGAACAACTCCAGGAAGTGGTCGTCGAAGTAGAAGACCCAGACGTACCAGTCGGTGACCAGGTCCAGCTCGGGCGCGCCCGCGTCCGGGTGGGTGTAGGCGCAGAGCAGCGCGTAGTCGTGGGAGTCGAAGTCGTGCTCGTCCCAGATCACCGCACCGTGCTGGGGCGCGTCGATCATGTCCATCGTGTACGCCCAGCCCTTGCTGTGCGACCGCGCCCTCTCCAGGTGCGGGTTCAGCCGGGCCGGGTACGGCATGTAGAACTCGGGCAGAGCGAACGGCTGCACGCGGCTTCCCTGTCCTTCCCTGGTTCGGCGGAGCGGGCCTGGTGAGGCAATCAAAAGGGCCCGGGCCCGGGAAGCCCCGGGGGGCGCGACCACACGAACGGGAAGACCTCGTCGCTCGGGCGGCGCAGCGCGGGTCACCGCGCGATCGGTTCCGGGTGCGGTTTCGTCGCTCCACGGTGAAGATCATCGGGGCGGACGCGTGCGAGCGGCCCGTTCGCGCGGTGGTGGTTTCGGCTCCGGCGCGGGAAGGAGGCGCGGGCCTGCGGCGTTCACCCGGATGCCCCGACTGCGAGGAGTGACCATGAGCGAGGAAGAGACCCGGGTGGTCCGCCATGACGAGCGGAGCCGCTACGAGCTGTTCGCCGACGGCGAACTGGCCGGCTTCGCCCGGTACGCCGAACGCGGGAACCAGACCGTCTTCACCCACACCGAGATCGACGAAGCCTTCGGCGGACGTGGTCTCGGCCAGGTGCTCGCGAAGGCCGCCTTGGACGACGTGGTGGAGCGCGGCCGGGTGATCGTGGCGGTCTGCCCGTTCATCGCCGGGTACCTCAAGCGCCATCCGGGTTACCAGGACCACGTTCGCCGGGCCGAAGGAACTTCCGCTGGGTGATCGCCGGAGCAAATCCGCTGCGGGTGAGGCCGTCCGGGGCAATGCGGCTCCCCTGAACGGCGGCCGGATGTCCCATTTGCCGCATATCTTGGTTATTAACCAACCTTCGTCGGTGGTGCATCGGTTTCTGGGCAACGAGGGTGTGGGGCGTCCCCATGGTGCGTGACCCAGGTCGCGCAGGATCCGTCCAGCACAACTGGAGGAAGATTCCATGACTTCCCGGAAAACGGTCGTCGCGAGCTTCACCTTGTTCTCGGCCGCGGCGTTGACGGCGGGCATCTGCTCGTCGGCCGCGTCGGCCAGCCCGGTGGCCTTCGCGCAGATGCAAGCGCAGGCCATCAACCAGGCCACGCAGGTCGCCGGCAGTCTCGGCACGGCGAGCGGCGGCATCTTCCTCGATCACGGCAAGGCGGTCGTGAACGTCACCGATGCCGCTTCGCAGCAGAAGGCCGAAGCCGCCGGCTTCGCCACGAAGATGGTCAAGCACAGCTTCGCGGCGCTGACCTCGGCGAAGAACTCCCTCGACGCGGTGAAGGACGTGCCGCAGACCGCTTGGGGCATCGACACGAAGAACAACCAGGTCGTGGTCAAGATCTACGACTCGGCCTCCAAGGCCACGGCGGACAAGGTCACCGCGGCCGCCGCGAAGCTCGGCGACTCGGCCCGGATCGAGCACCTCGCCGGAAAGCTGTCGCTCTACATCGCCGACGGCGACGCGATCCAGAACGACCAGGGCCGCTGCTCGCTCGGCTTCAACGTGACCCGGGACGGTTCGCCGTTCCTGCTCACCGCGGGCCACTGCACCAACCTCGGCGGCACCTGGTCCGGTGACGACGTCTCCGGCGCCCAGGTCGTCGAGAGTGACTGCCCCGGGGCGGACTCCGGCCTGCTGACCCGCCCGAACGGCTCCGGCCCGGGCGAGATCAACACCGGCCAGGCCATCACCAGCGCGGGCTCGCCGACCGTCGGCGAGCAGATGGAGAAGCAGGGCTCGACCACCGGCGGCGGCAGCGGTGAGGTCACCTCGGTCGACGAGTCGGTCAACTTCGACGTCGGTGTGCTCAACCACGAGTTCGGCACCACCGCCCACACCGACCACGGCGACTCGGGCGGCCCGGCCTACGACGGCTCGACCGGCCTCGGCACCCTGTCCGGCGGCGACACCCAGACCAGCTACTTCTACCCGCTGACCCTGGAGCTTCAGTCCTACGGTCTCGAGCTGGCCTGACCACCGGCTAGGCAGTACTGAAACCAGAAAGGCCCTTCCCGCCGGATCCGGCGGGAAGGGCCTTTCTGTTCGATCCGGCGCCGGGGCCCGCCCGGACCGTCCGGGCGGGCCGACCGGCGGGAGCTACAGCAGCCCGAGGAGCTGGAGGTTGCTCAGGTACTTCACGATCACCGCGGGCGTGATGTGCGGGATGTCCTTGTCCGGCGGGATGTTCGCCTGCTGCACGGCCGCGCGGAAGTGCTCGGCCGGCCCCATCCCGGTGTTCGTGACCGGCATCGGCTGCTGGTAGTTGTGGATCAGCGGCAGCAGCGAGTGGTGGCGTTGCTGCTCGGGCAGGTTCCGCAGGGCCGCCTCGAACCGCCGCAGCCACGCGTCGTAGCCCGCGATGCGTTCGATCCGGTAGCCCGCCTCGACCAGCCAGTCGACGTAGGTGTCCATCGAGATGCCGTCGTCGTGCGGGTTCGCCACGTGGTAGGTCTCGAACCCGTCGGTCACCTGGGTGCCGATGGTGGTGATGGCCTCGGCGATGAAGTCGACCGGCAGCCCGTCGTAGTGCGCGCGCGGCCGCTCGCCGCCGGGGCCCGGCCGGTAGAACGAGTCGGGCGCGACGCCGGTGGCGGCCAGGCTGAACATGGTGCGGGTGAACATGTCCGGCACGTTGAGCTGCCCGGCGTAACGGGTGTCGGCCATGATCATGTCGCAGCGGAAGACCGAGACCGGCAGCCCGCACAGGTCGTTGGCCTCACGCAGCAGCACCTCGCCGGCCCACTTGCTGTCGGCGTAACCGCTCGCGTAGCTCTCGCGCGACCGGCGGACCGGGCTGGCCTCCCGGACGTCGACCTGCTCGACGAAGGCCGAGGGCTCCATCCCCTCGCCCACCCCGAGGGTCGAAACGTAGGTGTAGGGCTTGAGCCGGGTGGTCAGGGCGAGCCGGATCAGCTCGGCCGTGCCCACCACGTTGGGCCCGAAGAGCTGGTCGTAGCCGAGCACGTGGTTGACCATGGCCGCCGGGTCGACGATCCAGTCCACGGTGTCCGCCAGCCGCTGCCAGACGTCCTGGTCGAGGCCGAGGTTGGGTTCGCCCTTGTCGGCGGCCAGCACTTCGAGGTGACCCTCGGCCAGCGACCGGTAGTGCGCCAGCAGCTCCGGGTCGCCGCTGTCGAAGGTGTCGTCCAGGCGCTGCCGCGCGGCCGCGTCGTCCTTGGCCCGGACCAGGCAGACCAGCTTTCCGTCTACAGTGGACAGCCGTTCGAGCCAGTGCAGGGCCAGGTACCGGCCGAGGAAGCCGGTGGCCCCGGTCAGCAGGACGGTGCGGGGCTCCGTGGCGGCCCGCGGCCGGTTCGGCGCCGCCGCGAGGAGGCCGGCGTCGAGGAACTTGTCCAGCTTCAGGTCGGCGGCCCGGATCCCGCCGGAGTCCTGGCCGTGCACCGCGCTGAAGGTCGGCCGCTTGGCCCCGGGCGCGCGCAGCTTCTCGATGTACGCGGCGATGCTCCGCAGATCGTTCGCCGGGCTGACGAGCACGCCCGCGGAGATCTCGACGCCGAAGATGTCGCGCAACAGGTTGGCGAAGGTCAGGCCCGACAGCGAATCCCCGCCCAGCTCGGTGAACCGCGATTCCGGCCGCAGCTCGTCCGCGGACGCGCCGAGCAGCGCGCCGACGGCCTGGAGGATGGTGTCGAGTACCGGCTGGTCGGCCCCACTCTGGCGCAGGGTCTGCAGCTCACCGGTCTCCGCCTCGGCCAGTTCCTGGTAGAGCTCCTCCAGCAGCGGGGCGTATCGCTGCTTGAGCTTGGGTCGGGCCAGCTTGCGGATGTCGGTCAGCAGACCGTTCTCCAGGCTGAACGGCGTGGTCTCGACGAGGAAGTCGCGGGGGATCTCGTAGGACTGGAGCCCCTTCGCCTTCCCGATGTCCCGCAGCGCCCGGCTGATCGCGGGCTTCAGCGCCTCGGCGTCACCGGCGTCGGCCAGCGCGTCCGCGGTGGGCACCACGACCGCGAGCAGGTACGTGCGCGCGCTGTTGCCGTACACGTAGATCTGGCTGATCAGCGGGCTTTCCACGAACACCGACTCGAGCCGGGAGACCGTGACGAACTCGCCCTGCGACAGCTTCAGCACGAAGTTGCGGCGGTCGAGGTAGGTCAGGTGCTCCGGTTCGGTCTCGGCCACGATGTCGCCGGTGTGGTAGAAGCCGTCCTCGTCGAAGACCGAGGCGGTGACCTCGGGCCGGTTGTAGTACCCGCCGAACACGTAGGCCGACTTCACCGCCAGCTCGCCCCGCGGGTGCGGCCGGTCGGTGGTGAAGTAGCCCAGGTCGGGCACGTCGAGCAGCTTGTACTCGAGCACCGGGGGCCGGGTGATCCGGCCGTCGCGCAGGACCATGCCGATCTCGGTCGCGCCGTAGCCGTCGGTCAGGTGCACGTCGGTGAGGGCTTCGACCCACGCCTTCAGCTCGGGCGAGATGGGGGCCGAACCGGTCAGCGCGGAGACGAACCGGCCGCCGAGCACGTTCTGCCGCATGTCGGCCAGCACCTCGTCCTGGGCGCCGGGGCCGTCCGCGGTGCGCCGGTGCAGCTGGCTCTGGTAGTGCTGGAACAGCATCTCCCAGATCCGGGGCACGAAGTCGAGCGAGGTCGGGCGCACCAGCGCCAGGTCCTCCAGCAGCGTCGACAGGTCGCTCTTGGCGGCGAAGTAGGCGGTGCCGCCGTTGCGCAGCGCGGTGTACAGGATGACCCGGCCCATCAGGTGGCTCATCGGCATGAACCCGAGCACGATCGACGGGGTGGAACCCGAAGGGCTCGTGGTGCCGGGCAGCCAGGCGCCCGCGCGGCGCCAGAAGTTCGACACCAGGGGTTCGGGGTAGATCGCCCCCTTGGGCAGGCCGGTGCTGCCGGAGGTGTAGATCAGCAGGGCCGGCGCGTCGTCCTGCTCGGTGACCGCGGCCGGGGCCTCGGGCTGCGCGCGGCCGCGTTCGACCACGGCCTGCAGCGTCTCCAGCGCGACGGAGGAGCCGGCCGCGGTCAGCCGCGCCCGGGCGGCTTCGAAGGTTTCGCGCTCGTCGTCGGCTTCGGGGTGGTAGTCGAACACCACCAGCCGCCGGATGGTGGAACCGGCCAGCGCCAGCTCGACCGCGCTGTCCAGCGAGTCGAGGCCGGCCGCGAGCAGCACCGGTGCCGTCTCGGCGACGATGGGCTGCAACCGGTCCTGCGAGGCGGTGTTCGCCAGCGGGATGGCGACCGCGCCCAGCCGGACCAGGGCCAGGTCGATGACCGTGTAGTCGATGCTGGCGAAACCCAGTACGCAGACCCGGTCGCCGACGCCCACCGGGTCGCCGCTCAGCGCGGTCGTGATCGCGCGAGCGCGTTCCCAGGCCTGGCCGTAGGTGATGGTGGCGAAACTCGGCAGCAGTTCCAGCGAGGTGCGGCCGGTACCGGGGTCCTCGACCGGCCGGGTCTCGCGCTGGCCCAGCGCGGGGCGGTCGGCGTAGCCCTCCATCACGGTCTGCACGATCTGCGACAGCCGCAGGCCCGGCCGCTCGGCCGCTTCGGCGATGGCCTCGACGGGCCGGGCGTCGGCGAACTGGCGGTCAGTGGCGAACAACCGCTCGATGCGCTGTTCGAGCCGACCCTGCTGTGAATCGGTCGATGTCAATCCCGTCTCCTATCCTGCTCAGGGCACGCAAGAATGGCACTTCAGAGTGTCATCGTGTAACTACATACTGCCACTGTGGCACTCGTGAGTGTCAAGGCTTCGAAGGGGGTGCGGACGATGACAAACAACACGCCGGAACTCACCCAGGTGCAGCAACAGCGGCGTCAGACCACGGTCGACGCACTGCTCCAGGCCGCCCAGCGCGGACTGATCGACCACGGGCTCGACGTGAGCATGGACGACATCGCCCAGCTGGCCGAGGTCGGCCGCCGGACCGTGTTCCGCTACTTCGCCACCCGTGAAGACCTGCTGAGCGAAGCCATCGCGACCGCGTCGGCCGGTTACCTGGACGCCGTGGCGGACTGCTCCGGCGAGGACTGGCGCGCCTGGCTGGCCGACTTCGCCCTGGTGATGCACGAGCGCGCGGCGAGGGCGGGGCGGTTGTACTGGGAGTTCGCCTCACGTCGCCTGCCCGAGCGGCTGGCGCAGGCCTACGCCGAGCACCGGCAGGCCCTGCAGCGCCTGTTCGACACGGTCACCGTCACGGTCTGGAGCGGAGCGGGAGGCGAGGGGACCGCCCCGGAAGAACTGCGCCAGACCGTCGCCGCGCACCTGAGCCCGATGTTCACCCAGGCGGTGCTGCTCGACGCGGGCGGCACGCCCGAACTGGCCGCGAAGGTGGCCACCAACGCCATCGCCGGGGCCACGCGCAGACTGGTCCGGAAACAGTCCCGCCCGGGATTCGCCGAGGAAGGGGCCTGACACCGTCCCGCTCGCACCGCCGAGCAGACCACCGCGGAAATCACCCGCACCGCCGTGCTCGGCCGCCCGCAATCCCGTCGGTACGGTCGTCGCCTTCATCGTCCAGGACCACGCCCGCCGCAACGGCCGACATCAGCGGCGCCACCGCCCCGGCGCCGGTCGACCATCTACATCGGACAGTCGCGGCCGCCGGGAGCCGGGCCAGCCGCCCGATCAGCCGCCCAGGAGCCGGGCCAGGGCGGTGCGGGCGCGTTCGTCGCGCGACGCCAGCGACTGCAACTGCGAGGCGAGCACGGTCAGCCACTCGTCCAGTTCGGTGTCGCGGCGGCTGATCACCACGCCGCGGACCACCTGGCGGATCTCGGCCGCGACGCCGCCGGTGCGGCCGTCGGCCAGCACCAGGAGCTGGTCCGGGGTGTGCACCCGCACCTCCACCGGCCGGCCCGGGCGGCCCGCGACCCGGTCGGCGAACGTGCGGCGCCGGTCGACCTCGACCATGCCCGGGGGCAGGGCCGCGCCCAGGGTTTCCGACAGCACCCGGCTGTAGGACTCGACGTCGGCGCGGTCGGTGCGCAGCGTCGCGACCAGCAGGTGGAAGTCCAGCTCGGCGCCGGCCATCAGTCGGTCAGGGGCAGCACGAGCTGCGGTTTGGTGATGTGGTGGTCGGCGCGCAGCGGTTTCACCGCCGTGCCGATCGCGAAGAACTCCGTGGTGTGCCCGCCCCAGCGGTGCGGCAGCGAAAGCAGCTGCACGCCCACGATGCCCTCGGCCCGTAGCTGCTCGGCTTCGGCCTGCATGCGGGACATCGCCAGCTCACGCGCGTCGTAGAGCGCCTCGGTGTACTGCGGGATCTCGACGTTCTGCCCGATGTTGCCCATCGCCTGGCGGAACCGCTGGTGCGCGATGTGGTAGACGCACGAGCCCATCACCATGCCGAGCGGCGCGTAACCGGCCTGCACGAGCGTCCAGAAGTCCTGCCCGGACAGGTCGGAGGTGAACGGCTTCCCGGTGTTGTTGCGCCATTCCCCGGGTTCGTCGGCCTTCACCGCGGTGCCGACGGCGATGAACTCGGCCAGGTCGTTGCCGAACTCCTTGAACTCGATCTCCAGCCGCACGGCCACGATCCCGTCCGCGCCGAGCAGGTCGGCCTCGGCCTCCATCCGGGACATGGCCAGCTCGCGCGCGTGGTACATGGCGGCGGAGAGCCGGTCCAGCTCCTGGTTCTTGCTCCACCGGCCCATCTGGAAGCCGACGTGGTAGATGCTCGAGCCGAGCACCAGCCCGAGCGGGCGGAAGCCGGCCTCGCGCACGAGCAGGAACTCGTTCACGCTCAGGTCCGAGGTGAACAGGCTGGTCGACTGGCCCGGCCGCATCTCGGCCAGCCGCCGCATCGCGTCCTCGGGGATGTGCTGGGCGCTGGGGTCCACAGTGGTCACAGGGACTCCTTTTCAGACTCGGTTGAGCGGCAGGATGGTGAGCGCGGAGGTCGTCGCGACCGCCCCGCGGTGGAAGCGGCCGATCGCGGTGCCGAACACGCTCGAAACCCCGGCGACGCCGACTTCGCCCAGCGGCCAGGTGCTGAGCGTCATCCGCGAGACGATCGCACCGTCGGCCCCGGTCGCCTTGACCGCGCGCCGGAACTGCCCACGCGCGTCGGACCGCACGTGGGTGACGAGCCGCGTGTGCGCGTCGACCTCCGTGTTCCCGGCCCACACGGTGGTCTGGTACTGGAGGTTGTAGTCGAAGGTGGTGTGCGCGGCGATGCCGGTGACGATGTCCGCGGGCACCCAGCCGGCCTGCATCAGCTTGCCCACGTCCTGGCCCGGCAGCTCGGTGGTGAAGACGCGGCCCGGGCGCTGTTTCGAGTCCGCGCGCACGGCCGTGCCGAGCGCGACGAACTCCTGCACGCTCTCGTCGAGCGGGGTCGCCGACAGGGCGACGCCGAGCACGCCGTCCGCACCGATCGCCTTCGCCTCCAGCCGGAGCCGGTCGAGCGCGACGCCGTAGCCCCGGCGCAGCGCGTCGCCGTACAGGCCGACCTGCTGGTTCGGCGTCATGCCGTACACCGGGGCCCAGCCGACCCGCTCCACGACGCAGCCCATCACCTCGCCGACGGCGGTGAAGCCCGCGACCTCGGCGCCGACCGCGCCCGGCACGCTCAGCAGCGAGGTGCGCAGCCCCGAA
This sequence comes from Amycolatopsis sp. PS_44_ISF1, assembly GCF_032335455.1. Lineage (NCBI taxonomy): Bacteria > Bacillati > Actinomycetota > Actinomycetes > Pseudonocardiales > Pseudonocardiaceae > Amycolatopsis > Amycolatopsis sp. PS_44_ISF1. The sequence goes on from NZ_JANUXO010000005.1 coordinate 103,587, forward strand.
GAAGCGAACCGGTCGACGCGCGCCTGCGCGACCGGCGGCAGCCCACGGCCATCCCAGTCGGGCACTCCGACCTCCTCGCGGACCCTGGCGACGGGCCCTCACCGCCCATCGTGGCACGACTGGAGCGCGAGCCGGCGCCGGTAATCGAGGATCGGGGCAGTTTGTCCGGAACATCCACCGCAATCGTGGCCGTGGCGGAGGGTGGGCGCCCGGAATCGGGTCCGGCCACCGGCCTGCGTCGTGGTGGCCGTCGGGATGCGGTCGGTTCACGGGCCGAGGGCGGCAGCCTCACGGCTCCCCTCGACGAGTGAGCCGCGGGGTTTCGAGTCGGCTCTGCGCGGAGTGCGGGCCGACCACTGGACCCGGATCCTCGGCACGGGGCTCTCCGCGCGGCTGGGACGCCGTTCGCAAGCTCTCCGGACTCCCTCGCCCGGATGGATTTCCGGCCCGTCAGCTCGTGGCCAGCTCCACGCGGTTGCGCCCGGCCTGCTTGGCCCGGTACAGGGCGGTGTCGGTGGCCACCAGCACGTCGTCGACGCCGGTGAGGTGCTCGGCCGGGTAGACGGCGCAGCCGATGGACACGGTGACGTCGGTGATCACCGTTTCGCCGTCGGGCAGCACGACCGCGACCCGGGGGACGCGGCGGCGGATGCGGTCCGCGAGCCGGCCGAGGTGTTCCACGCTGGGCACGTTGGGCACGACGACGGCGAACTCCTCACCGCCCCACCGGCCGCACACGTCCTGCTCCCGCACCTCGTCGCGCAGGGCGATGGCGATCTCGCGCAGCACCAGGTCGCCGGTCGGGTGGCCGTAGGTGTCGTTGATGGCCTTGAAGTGGTCGAGGTCGAGCAGCAGCACGCCGACGGAGCCGTGACCGGCCCGGGCGCGTTCGAGGTACTGCTCGGCCAGGGTGCGCCACCAGCGCTTGGTGGCCAGCCCGGTGGTGACGTCGGTGCGCGCGTCCCGCTGGAACTGGGTCAGCAGCAGGCCGCGGTGCAGCGCCACCAGCGCGACGACCACGCCCACCAGCACCAGGGGGTTGGCCAGCACCAGCAGGGTGGCGGTGACCAGGCCGAGGCCGATCGCGCCGGCCTCCAGGAGCTGGTCGCCGAAGCCGGAGAACAGCTCGGAGATCGACCGGGGGGAGCTCGACAACCCGATCGCGATCATCACCAGGGCCGTGTTGATCGCCCAGCGCAGCACGGAAGCCAGCGCGATCACGGCCAGGTCGCCGAGGCCGGACCGGAAACCGGGGCCCGGGACGCCGGGGTAGAGGTGCAGACCGGCGGCGAGCACGAGCACGGCGGCCTGGGTGCCGCAGAGCACGGTGGCGGCGGAGAAGATCCAGCGGTGCGGGAGCACGGGCCGTTCGCGCGGCCAGATCCGCCACCACGCCACCGCGTAGGTGAGCACGACCATCGCCGACGCGAGCACGGCGGGCAGGGCGATGACGGCCGCGATGCTCCACACGGCCTTGGTGTCCACGTAGGCGACGGTGGGCGCCCGGTTGTACTCGCGTTTGCGCTCGATGTGCCGGGTCGCCTCGATCGCGGCGACCGCGCACGCGGCCAGCACGGCGAACCGGACGAGGTCCAGGCGGTGCACCGGCGCGAGCCGGGCCGTGCCCACCGATGCGGCGACCGCGACGAAGTTCACCACCAGCACGTAGGTGCGCACCCGGGGAGGCAACCGCCACAGCCGCCAGCTCGCGAACCAGCCGTCCGGCCGGCCTGTCCCTCCGCGCACTCTTCACCTCACCCGGTCGGCTTTCTACGGTAATCGAAGCGGGGCTCCAGGTGACGCTCGTGGCCCGGACTGTGGGAGCGGGCCGGGCAAGTTCGCCCGGACAGCCCAGCGCGGGGGCCTCGCCGCGGGGAGGCGATGACCGCGCGTGACGGCGAGCGGTCGTGCGCCCGGGGTCGAGCTGGGTATTCGTGCCGAGGGAGGGAGGTACCGGCCTGCGTGACGACAACTGGACGTAACCGCCGCAATCGGCGGTGCCGTGACGAATGAGGGGAGACGCGCTGTGCGCGACAACAACTGGACCCGCTGAGGCCCGCTGACCAGCCGCGATGCGAGACCGAAGGGAGGCAAGCCCGTGCGCGACAACAACTGGACCTGCTGACGGCCGACGGCCCACCACCCGGCGACGAGCCCGAGAGGAGGCGAGTGCGATGCGCGACAACAACTGGACCGCCTGAAATCCGGTACCCGGCCGAGCGCCATCCCGACGAGGAGGTGAAAGACATGCGTGACAACAACTGGACCCGGTGACGCCGAGCCGTCGCACGGCCACCCGACTCCGGTCCGGGAGGTGAACGAGACGACACCCGGGGTGACCAGCGGTCAGCCCGCAGCGGGCGGTGTGGTCCCGCCGAGGGGGCTTCGGCGGGGCCACGCCGCGCGGGTCCAGGCCGCGGAGGCCAGCGCGGCCACCACCGACCCGGCCGCCGCCGCGACACCGACCACGGCGGTCGGCGCGAGCACCTGCGTGAGGGCGCCCGCGGCGGCGATGCCCACCCCCTGCGCGGCCCGCAGCGCCGCGATCGCGACGCCGATCACCTGGCCCCGCTGCTCCGGCGGTGCGGCCAGGCTGTACTGCACCTGCGTGATGAGGTCGTGCGCGGAGCAGGCTCCGGACAGCGTCCAGAGCCCGACGATCGGGATCAGCCCGGGCGACCAGCCGGTCGGCAGCAGCAGCAGGCTGGTCAGCACCGCGAGCGGGCCCAGCAGCCGCAGCCGGCGCGTCCGCGGGAGCCGGCTGATCAGCAGCGCGCCCAGCACCGTGCCGACCGGGTTCGCGACGAGCAGCCAGCCCAGCGCTCCCGGTCCGCCGAGCTGGGCCGAGATCGGCACCGCCAGACCCTCCGGGATCACGTAGAACCCGCAGCAGCAGGCGATCGCCAGCAACGACCGCAGCTTCCGGTCCGCGGCCACCAGCCGGCAGCCCGCTACGAGCGCGGCGCCTTGCGACAACCGTTGCGGCGCGTGGGAATCCGCCACCGCCACCGGGTACGGCCGCAGCCCCCGGCGCAGGACGACCGCCGAGAGGGCGAAGGTCAGCGCGTCCACCCACAGCGCCCCGGTCACGCCGAGCCAGGCGACCACTGCCGCGCCCGCGCCGAAGCCGATCACCAGTGCGGCCTGGTAGGTCGAGGACAGGACGGCCTGGCCGACCGGCAGCCGGTCCGCGCCCAGCAGGTCCGGCAGCACGGCCTGGCGCGCGGACTGGAACGGGCCCGCGGCCAGCTGGACCACCACGAGCAGCGCCGCGGCGACCGGCCAGGGCAGCCCGGGGATCGCCATCACCGCGACGAGCGCGGCCCGCAGCCCGTCCGCCACGACCATCACCGACCGCCGCGGGTGGCGGGCGGCCAGCCCGCCGAGCGCGCCGCCGAGCAGATCCGGCAGGTAGGTGAGCGCGTAGGCCAGCGCGGCCCAGCCGGCCGAGGCCGTCCGGTCGAACACGAGCACGGTCAGCGCCACCCGGGCGAGCTGGTCGCCGGCTACGGACAGCACGTGGGCCAGCCACAGCGCCCGGAATTCGGCCACTGCGAAGACCTTCCGGAACGTGGGGGCGGCCGGGCTCATGGGATCAGGGTGTCCGGGTCCGGCCCCGAGGGGCAACCCCGGCGAGCTCAGGTGGGTCGTCTGGACCGGCGTGCGGGCGCCGTGAAAAACTTGGTGGTCGCCGTCCGTGAACGCCGCACCGAGGGGTAGTCCGTTGACCGAGGAGAGCCGGCAGGTCGCCGGTCGCTACCAGCTCGTCGAACTCATCGGCAGCGGCGCCATGGGCATGGTCTGGCGCGGGGAGGACAAGATCCTCGGCCGGGTGGTCGCGGTCAAGGAACTGCTCATGCCCGTGAACCAGGGCGAGGAGAAGGTGGCCGAGGCCAAGAGCCGGGCCATGCGCGAGGCCCGGATCGCCGCGCGGCTTCAGCACCCGAACGCGATCTCCGTGTTCAACGTGGTCGAGCACGAGGATCGGCCGTGGCTGATCATGGAGTACCTGCCTTCGCGCAGCCTCTCGGCGAAGCTGCACGAGGACGGCCCGATGACCGTCGACGAGGTCATCCCGGTCGCCGTGCAGCTGGCCGGCGTGCTGGCCGCCGCGCACCGGGCGGGCATCGTGCACCGCGACGTCAAGCCGGGCAACATCCTGCTCGGCGAGGACGGCACGGTGAAGGTCACCGACTTCGGCATCTCCCGCGCCGTCGGCGACGTGACCCTGACCGCCACCGGCGAGATCTCCGGCACCCCCGCGTTCCTCGCGCCCGAGGCGGCCCGCGGCGAGGAAGCGACGTTCCCGTCGGACGTCTTCGCGCTCGGCGCCACGCTGTACATGGCGGTCGAGGGCGCGCCGCCGTTCGGCACCGCCGACAACGCGATCGCGCTGCTGTACCGGGTGTCCTCGGGCGAGATCATCCCGCCGGAGCGGGCCGGACGGCTCGAGCCGCTGCTGCTCAAGCTGCTGGAGCTGAAGCCGGAGGACCGGCCGTCGATGACGGAGGTCCTGGCCGAGCTGCGCGAGCTGGACGGCGGCGTCACCCCGGTCGCGACGGTTCCCGAACCGCTGACCCTGCCCCGGACCAAGCCCGTCGCGCTCGCCGCTTCGGCCTCCGCCGCTGCGGCCGCCGATTCGGAAGCTGCTGGTTCCAAGGCCGGTTCGGAGGCCGCTGATTCGGAGGCTGTGGGTTCCGGGGCGGCCGGCTCCTCCGCCGCCTCGGCCCCGCCGGGAAGCCCGGGGGTGGACCGGAGACGGCGGCCCATGATCCTCGCCGGGATCGGCGCGCTGCTGGTGGTGCTCGCGGTCGTGGCGATCGTGCTCGTGAACCGCAACACCAGCGGCAACACCGCCGGACCCTCGCCGTCCAGCTCCCAGCCGCCGGCTTCCTCCCCGGCCCCGAGCCCGTCCGAGTCACCGGCAACGCCCACGATCCCCACGACGCCGCCCAGCTCGTCCTCGGCGCCCCCGACTTCGTCCAGCGCTCCGCCCTCGTCCAGCGCGAACCCGTCGCAGACCACCGTGCAGGCCCTGCAGAACTACTTCGGCCTGCTGCCGGGGAACACCGACACGGGGTTCACCTTGCTGTCCAAGAACTTCCTCGCCAAACGGGGACAGACCCTGGACAGTTACAAGCGGTACTGGCGGCAGTTCAGCGGCGTCTCGGTGTCGAACGTCCAGCAGACCGGTTCCGACACGCTGAACGCGGATGTCACGTACATCAGGCCCGGTGGCGGCAAGGAGACCGACCCGCACCACTACCGCATGGTGCAGGAAGACGGCGTCTGGAAGATCGACTCCGAGAGCTGAGCCGCTCGGGCACCGGCGTCACGGGAGCACCGGCTCCGCCGGAAATCCGGGTCCGCCGGGGGCTTTCAGCCCAGCAGCAGTTCGATCGCCCCGGCCGCGTCGCCCACGACGTGGTCGGGGGCACCGTCGTCCTGGGGCCAGCGGCGGCCACGGTGGACCCACACCGTGTGCAGGCCCGCGGCGCGGCCGCCGGTGATGTCCGCCGCGGCGGAGTCGCCGACCATCCAGCCGCCGTCGAGCGGGGCTTCGCACCGTCCGGCGGCGATCTCGAACAGCCGCCGGTCGGGTTTGCCGACGCCTTCGTGCGCGGAGATCGCCCAGCCGTCGACCATCCCGGCGAGACCCGTGCGGACGAGGGTGCCCAGTTGTTCATCGGCGTCGCCGTTGGTGACCACGCCGATCCGCCAGCCTGCGGCGCGCAGCCGCGGCAACCCGCAGCGCACGCCCGGGACCACGGGGATCAACGCGGAGTTGCGCTCACGGAAGTCCTCGATCAGCTCCGCCACGCTCTCCGACAGCGAGAACCGTGCGCGAACCGCGGCGAAGAACGTGTCCCGCGGCTCCAGCCCGTCACGATCGGCGGCCACCAGCCATTCGGCGTCTTCGGGGCCGAGCCGGTGGTCGGCGCAGAACTCCCAGGCCCACCGGCGAAGCCCCTCGGCCCGGTCGACCAGGGTGTTGTCGAGGTCGAACAGCACCAGCCGCACGGGAACAAGCCTAAGCCGACCCTCCCCGGCCCCGCACGCCGACCAGCCCCGGACGCCCCGGCCGGCGCACCGCCGCGTCCACCCGGGGTAGCGGTGTTGCTCCGAACGCCGGAGGCGGACATCCGCCGCACCCCGTGCGCTCGTCGCCGACCGCTCTCGCATCCTGCTCACTGAGTCGGACTGGTCCTGCTCAGCTTGCCGATTTTTCCGTCGGATTGCTCCATTGGAGTGACGGGATGCCGGTTTTCGTCGGTGCTGGATGCGAACATATGTTCGTGACGAGCGAAGGACCCATCCTCCACGCCGACCTCGACGCGTTCTACGCGTCGGTCGAGCAGCGCGACGATCCCCGGCTCCGTGGCCGGCCGGTGATCGTCGGCGGCGGCGTGGTGCTGGCGGCGAGTTATGAGGCGAAGGCGTGCGGCGTGCGCACCGCGATGGGCGGGGCGCAGGCCCGGCGGCTGTGTCCCCAGGCGGTGGTGGTGCCGCCGCGGATGCCGGCCTACAGCGCGGCGAGCAAGGCCGTGTTCGCGGTCTTCCGCGACACCACGCCGATGGTGGAAGGGGTGTCGATCGATGAGGCGTTCCTGGACGTCGGCGGGTTGCTGCGGATAGCGGGCTCGCCGTCGCGCATCGCGGCGCGGCTGCGTTCGGAAGTGCTGGGCGCGGTCGGGCTGCCGATCACGGTGGGCGTCGCGCGGACGAAGTTCCTCGCCAAGGTCGCGAGCGGCGTCGCGAAGCCGGACGGGCTGCTGGTGGTGCCGCACGGCCGGGAGCTGGAGTTCCTGTACCCGCTGCCGGTGGAGCGGTTGTGGGGAGTGGGGAAGGTGACGTCGGCGAAGCTGCGGGAGCGGGGCGTGCACACGGTGCGGCAGGTGGCGGCGATGCCGGAGGTGGACCTGGTCTCGCTGCTCGGCCGGGGTCCGGGCCTGCACCTGCACGCACTGGCCCGCAACCGGGATCCGCGGCCGGTCCAGCCGGCCCGTCGCCGTCGTTCGATGGGGTCCCAGCGCGCGCTCGGCCGCCGTCGCCGCTCGATGGCCGAGCTGGACGAGATCGTGGTGGCCACCGTCGACCGCCTCGCGCGCCGTCTGCGCGCGGCGAAACGGGTCTGCCGCACGGTGGTCCTGCGCCTGCGTTTCGCGGACTTCAGCCGGGCGACGCGCTCGCGGACGCTGGTGAAGCCGACGGACCACACGGAGACCATCCTGGCGACGGCCCGCCGGCTGCTGCGGGAATCGCAGTCGCTGGTCCACGACCGGGGGCTGACGCTGATCGGGGTCTCGCTGTCCAATTTGGATGGTGACGGCTCGGTGCAGCTGGCCCTGCCGTTCGACGCCGCGGACGGCGACGAGCTGGACACGACGCTGGACGGGCTGCGCGACCGGTTCGGCGCGGGCGCGGTCACCCGCGCGGCCCTGCTGGGGTACGAGGCGGGAGTGGAGGCGCCGTTGCTGCCGGATTGAGCCCGGACCCGGAAGCCGATCGTAGGACCCGGCGAACGGAGGCACGGGGTGCCCGCCACGGACCGCCCACCACGCGCAGACCGCGAACGACCGGTCGCGGCCCACGGACCGCGGCCCACAGTCCACCGCGCACCGATCGCAGGCGGTAGCTCGCAGTTGGCCTGCCGCGGGCGTCGGATGCTCGCGCCCCGGGCAGCCCGCCCCGCCTAGGGTTGCCGGTGACTGGGGGGCGGCTCGTGGGCGGGCGTGGGCAGGGTGAAAGCCGTGTAACGAACCACGGGGTTCTGACGACGGAGGGACCGTCGACCGCTTCCACCTGCCTCCCGAAATGTCACGTCGGTACTTCCCCGAACGAAATAGGAATGACATGAGCCTGCTGAGACGACGGCGGATCACCACGATTCTGTCGATGGCGGCAGCCGCCGTGGTGATGGTGTTCGGGGCGCCGGGGGTGGCGTCGGCCGACACGCCGACCAGTGCGGTCGTCGTGAGCCAGACGACACTGTCGCGCGGGGCGACCTTCACGGTCACCGAAACGATCTACAACCCGGAGAACTTCATCGTCAGCGGGGCCAAGCCCGCGCTCTACGGCCAGGAGGCGGCGATCACCGACGTCGCCGACCTGGTGTCCTGCGACGTCGCCTGCGGGGCGCTGGGCAGCAGCTACCGGGCCGTGGTCGGGGATCTCGCGCCGTTGCAGAGCGCCACCGTCACGTTCACGCTCAAGGTCAAGGACACCGCGCCGCTCGGTGCTTTGACGCTGCAGCACCAGTTCGTCGGTGACAACTACGCGTTCGACATCCTCGACGGTGCCGCGCTCACCGTCGGGCCGGCGGCGGGCTCGGCCGACGTCGCCGTGTCGCTGGCCGCTTCGTCGGACGGGCTGCTGGCCTCGCAGGCCACCTACACGATCACCGCGGCCAACCACGGGCCGGACGCGGCCACCGGCGTCAAGCTCCAGGCGAGCCTGCCGTCCGGGCTGGTGTTCTCGAAGTCCTCGTCCTGCACCGCCTCCGGGCGCACGGTGAACTGCACCGTCCCGTCGATCCCGTCCGGGTCTTCGGCCAAGGCGAGCTTCACCGCCGAGGCCGAGCTGCTCACCATCGGCACCTTCACCACTTCGGTCCAGCGGCAGCAGAGTTCCCCCGCGGACCCGAATGCCGCCAACGACCGGGCTTCGCGTTCCTGCTCGGCCATCACCAGCCTGCTCTTGAGCTGCTGACGGCGGTTCGACGACCGGAGGTCACCGCGGGGAGACGGCGGGTGAGGGGTCGGAAATCAACGAGCGCAAGCGTTCCAGCGCTGCTCGCGCCGTCGGCACCCCGGGCCGGTCGCGGGCCGAGCGGAGGTCGCTCAACCGCGAAAGGGCCGCGACGACCACGTCCAGCGGAGGACCGCTGGCGGTGATGCCGCTCAGCCGTTCGGCCGGGGCCTGCTCCGCCGGGACCACGAGGAACGGCTTGACCAGCCGGTGGTGGTGGTAGGTGGAGGCGGCGCCGTGGGCGCGGCAGACGGCCAGGAACAGCTCGGCGTTGCGCCGCAGCCGGGGTCCGGGTTCGGGTTCGCGCAGGAACCGGGCCAGCAGTGATTCCTCGTCGACGACCGCGCGCAGCAGCGCTTGGTCTTCGGGAGCGAGGTAAGCGTACTTTTCCGCGATTACGTTCTGGTAGAAGGGATCCCGGGTGTCGCCGAGGCCGAGCAGCAGATCGAGCTCGTTGATCGCGGAGAAGTCGCCCGCGTTCGCGCCGCGGTACTCGACCGGGCCCACGCGGTGGGACTTGAAGTAGGGCCGGATGTTGAAGAAGAACCGGTCGACGTCCAGCGCCCGGCCCAGGTCCTGGGTGAACCGCAGCACGTCCTCCAGCGCGGACAGCGCCGTCTCCAGCAGGTACGTGGTCAGCGGATTGGACACGCCCATGGGCGGGATGCGGCGCAGCGCGTCGGCGGCCCGCTGGTACGCGAGCACGGCGAGGCCGTTGCTCGTCAGGAAAACGGTTTCGTCCGGCAGTGCGGTGAAGGTCTGGTAGCGGTCGCGGACCGCCGGGTTGTACAGCGCCTGGTGCGCGAACACGAACCGCGGCGCCACGCCGAGCGCCGAACCCAGCCGCTGCGCCAGCGACCACACCGGCTCGAACGACGCGGTGTTCCCGGGCGGCCCGGCGCCATGGGCGGGTGCACTGCTGCCGGAGGCAGCGTCTTCGAAAGACGCAGTGTCCTCGGAAAGCGCAGTCACCTCGTGTCGCCGGCAGGCGGCCAGGTAGAAGCCCACCATGCCGAGCAACTGGTACTTCTCCCGGCTCGCCGGTGGCAGCGGTCCGGCGGCGGACACCGCGCGGATCAGGTGGCTGCCCTCGGCCACCAGTGCCTGTTTGACCTTCTCCAGCTCCGGCCGCCGGTGGACGATCTCCCGCCGTTCGGCGAAGTAGGCTTCTTCCAGCTCGGTGTTGTGCTCGACGAACTCGGTCCGGATCCACCGGTCGAGCCGGGCCACCGCGGTCATCACCGTCACCGGGCCGACTCTAACCGAGCCCTACAGCCGGTCCAGCCCGTCGAGCACGCGGTCCAGCACCTCGGTGCGGGCCTCCGAGGCGTAGGTGCCGACCGGCTGGTGCGCCCGCAGCAGCCGTTCCGCCAGCAGGTCTTCCACGAGGGTGCGGGTGGTGCCGAGCGGCAGGCCCAGGTGGGCCGACAGCTCCACCACCGACATCGTGGCCACGCACAGCTCGCAGACCCGGGCGTACCGGTCCCACAGCAGCCGCCGCAGCCGGTAGCCCTGTTCGGTGGTCGAGACCAGGGTCTCCAGGGCGAGCTGGTGGGCGGTCCGCGGTGGGATCGTCCCGGGGGCAGGCGGCCGGTCCGGCGCCGGTTCGCCGGGGTCGGGCAGCCGGTGGCGTCCCGTAGCCGGCCCGCGGCCGGGGAACTCGCTCACGGCGGCACCTCCTCGGGCTCAGGAGGGCAGTACAGCACCGTGCTCGCGTCCGGGCCAAGGACAAGTGCGCGAAAGCCGTCCGAAGTGGACCCGAAAACACTTCCGCACCGGGCGCGGAGGGGGGAAGGGGCCCGCCGCGCCCGGCCGCCGCGCCGGAAGGATTCAGGCCGCCTCCACCGCGCCTCGGCGGCCACCGCGCAGGTCCAGCTCGATCTGCTCCAGCGTGCGTCCCTTGGTTTCCGGGACCAGCCACCGGGTGAGCGCGAACAGCACCACGTTGATGGCCGCGAACAGGAACATCGAGCCGCCGATGCCGAGCACGCCCGGGTCGGAGATGATCGGGAAGACCGCGCTGATCACGCCGGTCGCCGCCCACAGCACCACGCTGCTGACGCCCATGCCCGCGGCGCGGACCTTGAGCGGGAAGACCTCGGCCATCATCACCCACACCACCGCGCCCCAGCCCAGCTCGTAGCCGACCAGGTAGAGCACCATCGCCACGAGCATCAGGACGCCCTTGGTGCCGGTGTCGTGCACCAGGTGCACGACCAGCCCGGCGGCGACCAGCGTGAGCACCATGATCACGTTGCCGATCAGCAGCAGCGGCTTGCGGCCCCAGCGGTCGACGACGAAGACCACCCACGCGGTGAACAGGAACTTGGTCACGCCCAGCAGCACGCCGGACAGCAGCGCCGCCTGGGTGGCGAAGCCGAGGCCGATCAGCATGGTCGGGAAGTACGCGTTCACCGCGTTGACACCGCTGAACTGCTGGCCGACGGCGAGCAGCAGGCCGACGACGAGCATCGGCCGGACCATCGGCGTGAGCAGGTCGCGGAAGCGGGTCTTCGCGGTTTCGGTGTCGAGGCGGATGACCTCGCGGATGGTGCCGATCTCCTCGTCCACGTTCACCGAGGTGCCGTGCGAGCTGATCAGCACGGACCGAGCCGCGTCCTCCTCGCCCTGGGCCACCAGCCAGCGCGGGGTCTCGGGCAGGAAGAGCAGGCCGATCAGCAGGACGGCGGCGGGCACGACGGCACCGGCGAACATCAGCCGCCAGTTGCCGGACGGGCCGAGGCCGTAGCTGACCAGGAACGCGATCAGGATGCCGAGCACGATGAAGATCTGGTTCAGCGCACCCATCGCGCCGCGCAGGCGGGCCGGGGCCAGTTCCGAGAGGTAGGTCGGCACGGTGGAGGAGGAGAATCCGATGCCGACGCCGATCACCAGCCGGGCGACGATGAGCAGGGCGAAGGTCGGGGAGACGCTCGCCGCGACGGTGCCGGCGATGACGATGACCGCGGCCACCATGATCGTGCGGCGGCGGCCCAGTTTTTCGTTCAGGCGGGGGGAGAAGATCGCGCCGGCGATCGCCCCGGCCGACAGGCTGGCGGTGATCACGCCCTTGTCCCAGCCGGTCAGGCTCCAGGCCTTGCCGATGAACGGCAGCACTCCCGAGATCACCCCGAGGTCGTAGCCGAACAGGATGCCGCCGAGGGCACCGAAGAAGTACAACGTGGTCCTGCTGATGGGCCGCCGCGCTGCGGCTGTCTGGGTCATGACCGAGCCGTCTCTCTTCTGGGACCGGCCGGTGCCGGCTCCGCGAAGGAGCGGGATCGGGCCGGTGGGTTCCGATGGCCGGTGTTCCGGGCTTCAGCGCGCGCCGCAGCGCCCACCGGGCAGGGCTGTGAGACGGCTGTCTCTCCCTGCCGCCAACGCCTTTCCTCGTTGCCGATGGTGCAGCCGCTCAGGGTCGGCGCGATCCGACGAACTTCGCCGTACACAGTCACACGGGGTCCATCGGCGGGCAATACACCGGCTGATAACTATTCAGTCACGTGACCATTGTTCACATATGTGGATAGAACTGCGGAGGAATTGCCCAGGTCAGCGGGGTTACGGGGCGATTCACCTTTTCGGGAACCGGGAAATCCCCGCCTCCGTCGTACGGGCGTTCTGCGGTCGGGCTGGGGAAGGGGTGTCATGGGCGCCGGTTTCGAGGTGGTTCCCGCGTCGGTGGGCGAGTCGGCCGAGCGGGCGCATCGGGCGGCCGCGGCGGTGCGGCCGGTGGACCTGGCGGGGGCGTTGTCCGGGGTGCCGGCGGGACTGCCCGGCGGTGCGAGCGCCGAAGCGGCGGCGCGGCTGGCCGAGGTGTGGGGCCACGCCCGGACGAGGTGGATTTCGGACGTCGAGGTCTACGGTGGCCGGCTCGACCGGGCCGCCCGCGGCTACCGCGGCGCCGATGAGCGGGCCGGCGCCGACATCCAGTCCGCCCGATGATCACCTGGGCCGCGGTCCGGCGCTGGGACGGCACCGCACTCGGCGGGGTGGCCGACGCGCTCAACGACCGGTGCGCCCGCCTCGTCGCGGCCGGTGACGGTCTGGCGGAGTTCGACGGCTGGACCGGTGACGCCGCCGGGTCGGCCGCCGCTCGCGGTACCGCGTTGACCGCCGCGCTGGAGCAGTGGGTCGCCGAGGCTTCGGCCGTGCGGCGGGCCGCGCACGAGGCGCAGGTGGTGGTCGAACGGCTGTCCGCGCACGTCCGGGAGACCGAGGAACTGGCCTTGCGCAACGGTTTTCGCATCGACGACGGCGGGCGCCCCACCGCGTTGCCCAGCCTGGCACCGCCCGCCGTCCGGCGGCGCGCACAGCAGGAGCTGGCCGACCGGGTCGAGCAGATCCTGCGCCAGGCCGCGGAGGCCGACGCCGACTTCGCGGCCGTCCTCACCCGCGCCGCGAACGGCCAGATCACCGACCAGGGCCCGGCCACGTCGGCGCAGGCCGTCGACGCGAGCGCGGCGCTGGGCGGCCCGACAATGCCGGCCCCGCCGCCGGGAGGCACGCCGGGGGACAACCGGGCGTGGTGGGACGGCCTCCCGGACACCGTGCAGGCCGCGGTCCTGCGGGACGCCCCGGACCTCGTGCGCAACCTCGACGGCATCCCGGTCGTCGACCGTGACGCGGCCAATCGCGTTGTCCTGCAACGGGAAACCAGCCGGTGGCAGGGCGACCCGAGTGAGGCCGCGAAGGCGAAGCGGCGTGGCCTCGAAGCCATCCGGACCCGGCTCGACGCGGCCGGGCCCGGTCAGCCGCGGGCGTACCTGGTCGGCCTCGACACCGGCGGCCAGGGCCGGGCGATCGTCGCGGCCGGCAACCCGGACACCTCGGTGAACGTCGCCACCTCGGTGCCCGGCACCGGGAGCGAGCTGTCCAAGATCGGCGGTGACCTCGACCGCTCCGACAAGATGTGGCGATCGGCGACGATGGCGGGCTCACCGTCGACGTCCGTGATCACCTGGCTCGGCTACGACGCACCCGACCAATTGTGGGACGCGGCCAGCGAAAAGTACGCGGACAACGGCAAAGCGGCGTTGTCCGGTTTCGAAGACGGCCTGCGCGCCTCGCACGACGGGCCGCCTTCGCACAACACCGTGGTGGGCCACAGTTACGGCACCACGGTGGTCGGCCACGCCGCGCGCGACGGCGGGCTGAACGCCGACGACGTCATCTTCGTCGCCAGCCCCGGCGTCGGCGTCGACCACGCGAACGAGCTGCACCTCGACGGCGTCAGCCCGCAGGACGTCGGCCGGCACGTGCACTCCACCGTCGCCGAGCACGACCTGATCCGGCTGTCCAACCTCGGCCTCCGGGGGCACGACGTGGCGCTGGGCCCGTCCCCGGCGGACGCCGACTTCGGGGGGCGGGTCTTCGCCTCGGCGCCCGGCACCGAGGGCCCGTGGTACGAGGGCGGGTTGAGCGGCGCCGCGCACAGCCAATACTGGGAGGACAACAATCCCGCCCTGCGCAGCTTCGGCCGGATCATCGCGGGGCTGGATCAGCGAAGGAATGCGGCGTGAAACCGCCGTCACGACTCCCCGGAGGTGAAGCCGTGAAGCCCGCACTCACCGAACAGCAGGCCTACGACCTCGTCGAGGCCCACGTCCGCGCGGCCTTCGGGGCCCTGCCGGACTTCGCCGGGCGGGTGCTGTTCTCACGCAGCCGGTCCGAATGCGCCGACCCGACCGACGGCGGACCGGCCGGCCGGTACGAGATCTCGGCGACCTACGAGGTGACCGGCCTCGATCCGGCGGACTTCGGCGAGCACATCGACGCCCTGGTCGCCTGGGGGCTGGAGTACGGCTTCACCGTGCTCGCCGACCACCGGCCCGCGGACCAGTACGTGTTCGCGCGGCACGAAACCGACGGCTTCGACCTGTCGGTGCAGGCCGGCGAACCCGGCCGGCTCTACCTCGGGGCGACCTCGCCCTGCGTCTGGCCGGACGGGGAGCCGCCCGCGCCTTCACCCCCGCCGCCGCCGGTGGAGCCGGCGCCGGTCGCGAAACCGCGCCCGCGCCGGGAGACCGTGGACGACGAGGACTTCGGCGACACCGACTGGTCGGACGGTGGACCGGCCTACTGACCCCAGCCAGCCGGAGGTCCCGATGACCGGCACCCGGAAGGACGCCGAGAACGGCAGCGCCCTGTCGAGGTCACCGCGTGCTCGTCCAGCTCCCGGCTGGGAACGCCGAACGGGCCGGTCGGCCGACCGAAGTCGGCGGACCGGCCCGGCGCGACCCGGTCAGCCGGGACCGGGGAGGAGGGTCAGGCGTTCTTGATCGCCGAGATCTCGAACTCGAGCGTGATCTTGTCGGAAACCAGCACGCCGCCGGTCTCGAGCGCGGCGTTGAAGCTGATGCCGTAGTCGCTGCGCTGGATCGCGGTCGAGCCCTCGAAGCCGGCGCGCTCGTTGCCGTACGGGTCCTTGGCGGAGCCCTCGAACTCGAACGGGATGGTGACGGACTTGGTGACGTCCTTGATGGTCAGGTCGCCGGTCACGTCGAAGCCGGAGTCGCCGGTGTGGGTGATCTCGGTCGAGGTGAAGGTGATCTGCGGGTACTGCTCGATCGCCAGGAAGTCGTTGGTGCGCAGGTGACCGTCGCGGTCGGCGTTGCGGGTGTCGATGCTCTTGGTCTCGATGGTGATCTGCGCGGTCGACTTCGACGGCTCGTCGCCGTCGATGGTGAAGGAACCGGCGAACTCGTTGAACGAGCCACGCACCTTCGTCACCATCGCGTGGCGCGCGACGAAGCCGATGCGGGAGTGGGCGCCGTCGATCGTGTACTCGCCGGTGTGCTGGGTGAAGGTGGTCGCGCTGGTCATGAACTTCTTCTTCCTCCGGGGGTCCACCCCCAGGTTGTTGAGGGCTCAACAAAGACTGTAGCGGAGTTCAACTGATTGCGCGAGCAAGTTTCGGGTAACCTCGTCCGCATGGTGGACGTGAGCCCGCTGACCAGCGAGGAACAGGCGATGTGGCGGCCGCTGACCCGGATCGTCACCGTGCTGCCCCGGGCGCTGGAAGACCAGTTCGTGAACGACACCGGTGTGTCGATGACCGACTACACCGTGCTCGTCTCGCTGTCGGAGGCCCCGGACGGCCGGCTGCGCCTGACCGGCCTGGCCCACGCCGCGGCGCTGTCGCTGAGCCGGATCAGCCGGGTGATCGACAGCCTGGTCCGCCGGGGGCTGGTGGCCAAGTCCCGCTGCGCGAGCGACGGGCGCGCCGCCAACGCCACCCTCACCGAGCTCGGCCGGGCGAAGCTGGCCGAGGCCTACCCGGGCCACCTGGCGCGGGTGCGGGCGTACCTGTTCGACCACCTCACCCCGGCCGAGGTGCTGGCCGCCGGCCCGATCCTGGCGCGGCTCGCGGCGGCGCTGGAGGCTCAGGGGCCCGTCCCGAACGCGACGAAAGCAGAGTCATGACCGGTGAGTTCAAGCGTGACCAGAACTACCTGCCCGACCGCATTACCGCCGACGGCCGCGACGGCTGGCCGGTGGAGGCGGGCCGCTACCGGCTGGTGATCGCCCGCGCCTGCCCGTGGGCCAACCGCGCGGCCATCGTCCGGCGGCTGCTGGGCCTGGAAGACGCCCTCTCGCTCGGGCTCTGCGGGCCGACGCACGACGAGCGGAGCTGGACCTTCGACCTCGACCCCGGCGGCCGCGATCCGGTGCTGGGCATCGAGCGGCTGCAGGAGGCGTTCTTCCGGCGTGACCCCGATTACCCGCGCGGCATCACCGTGCCCGCGATCGTGGACCGGCCCAGCGGCCAGGTGGTGACCAACGACTTCAAGCAGATGACCCTCGACCTCTCCGGCGAGTGGCGGGAGCACCAGCGCGAGGGCGCGCCCGAGCTGTACCCCGAGCCGCTGCGCGACGAGATCGACGACGTCTCGGAGAAGGTGTTCCGCGATGTCAACAACGGCGTCTACCAAGCGGGCTTCGCCACCACGCAGGAGGCGTACGAGCAGGCCTACCGCGCGCTGTTCGATCGCCTCGACTGGCTGTCCGACCGGCTCGCCGGGCAGCGCTACCTGGTCGGCGACACGATCACCGAGGCCGACGTCCGCTTGTTCCCCACACTGGTGCGGTTCGACGCGGTCTACCACGGGCACTTCAAGTGCAACCGGCAGAAGCTGAGCGAGATGCCGGTGCTCTGGGCCTACACCCGTGACCTGTTCCAGACCCCGGGTTTCGGCGACACCATCGACTTCGAGCAGATCAAGGAGCACTACTACGTGGTGCACCGCACGGTGAACCCGACGGGAATCGTGCCGCTCGGCCCGGACCCGTCCGGGTGGCTCACCGCGCACGGCCGCGAGGAGCTGGGCGGGCGTCCCTTCGGCGACGGCACCCCGCCCGGTCCGCCGCCGCCGGGGGAGCGCGTGCCGCCGCTGGGATGACGCCGGGATCGACCCCGGCCGAGAGCAAAGAGCAGTAGCCAATCACCAGGAGGAA
The DNA here is from genome assembly GCF_032335455.1 of Amycolatopsis sp. PS_44_ISF1. NCBI lineage: Bacteria > Bacillati > Actinomycetota > Actinomycetes > Pseudonocardiales > Pseudonocardiaceae > Amycolatopsis > Amycolatopsis sp. PS_44_ISF1. The sequence goes on from NZ_JANUXO010000005.1 coordinate 120,792, forward strand.
GTCCATGCAGACCCGCCGCATCGGCGATGTCGATGTCAGCTCCATCGGTCTCGGCGGCATGCCGATGTCCATCGAAGGCCGGCCGGACGAGGAGCGTTCGGTGGCCACCATCCACGCCGCGCTGGACGCGGGCATCACCCTCTTCGACACCGCGGACGCCTACCACCGCGATGCCGGTGAGGTCGGCCACAACGAATCCCTGATCGCCCGCGCGATCGCGAGCCACGGCGGCGACACCTCGAACGTGCTCGTCGCCACCAAGGGCGGCCACCTACGCCCGGGAGACGGCTCGTGGACGCTCAACGGCTCGCCCGAGTACCTCAAGCAGGCGGCCGACGCCTCGCTCAAGCGCCTCGGCGTCGAAGCGATCGGGCTGTACCAGTTCCACCGCCCCGATCCGAACGTGCCCTACGGCGAGTCGGTCGGCGCGATCCGGGACCTGCTCGACGCGGGCAAGATCCGCTTCGCCGGCATTTCCAACGCCAACCCGGAGCAGATCAAGCAGGCCAACGACATCCTCGGCGGCCGGCTGGTGAGCGTGCAGAACCAGTTCTCGCCGGCCTTCCGCTCCAGCGAGCCGGAGCTGGAGCTGTGCGCGGAACTCGGCATCGCGTTCCTGCCGTGGAGCCCGCTCGGCGGCATCACCAAGGCGAGCGAGCTGGGCTCGCGCTTCGCGCCCTTCGCCGAAGTGGCGAAGGCGCACGGGGTCAGCCCGCAGCAGGTGACGCTGGCCTGGATGCTGGCCAAGGCGCCCATCGTGATCCCGATCCCGGGTTCTTCCCGCCCGGAAACCACCCGCGCCTCGGCGCAGGCGGCCGCCCTGAGCCTGACCGCGGACGAGGTCGCCACCCTCGACGCCGCTTGACGGTTCGCGTGGCCACCCCCCGGCGGCGAGGGTGGCCACGCGAGTTCAGCGCCTGAAGTCCTCTACAGGCCGCGCCTCGCGGCTCCGTGATGTCGACGCCGAACTTGGTCTGCATCGCGAGGCGGTTGGAGGGGCTAGGGGGCGGCTCCGCGCTGAGAGCGGTGAAGGGTGCGCTTTCGAGCTACAGCGCGTTATCCATCCAGACAGCTCCTGTGCCCGCCGAGTGCGGCCGTCCGCCGGGGCCGGGGAAGTCGCTGGCCAGGAGGTCGCGTGCGGCTTCGGGGCAGCGGCACGTCCCCGTACTGGTCGAGGTTGGTCGTCGCGGAGGGCACCCGGGCCCGAAGAACTTCAGCCCGGCAGGGTCAGATCGCCGGACTTGCGGATGTCGACCAGGGCCGGCCACGCCCAGTGCGGGTCGAGCGCGAGGTGCTGCCGGGCGACGGCCAGCCGGTGAAGGTCTGCGGTGAGGCGCTCCTCGGTGAGGGCGTCGGTGAAGATGTCCAGCAGGGTCGCGCAGAAGAGCACGAAAGCGCTGCTGTGCCAGCGAAGCCGGTTGACCTCGTCCGAGAGGTCCTGATCGGCCCCCGCGTTCAGCTCCGCGGCGAGAGCCGCCAGCTCGACGGCGTTGCCGGTTTCCGGGATGCGCAACAGTTTCGACCACAAGTCGGTCAGCGCCTCGCTGTGCTCCAAACCGCGGGCCTGGCTGAGGAACGCGCCCGCCTTCGTCGTCAGCTCGGCGCGGACGAGGAGGCCCGCCACGATCGAAAGCGTCGGCTGGTAGCACTCGGTGGTCACGTCCACCAGATCGATGGTGGTGCGCCTCAGATCGCGGGGGAGGCCGCCGGACAGGCAGTGGCACAGGAAGGAGAACTGCTCGCTGATTCCCGGCAGCCGGTCCGAGATCCACAACCGGCTTTCGTCCAAGGTGAACGGTTCGAGGCGGACCAGCTCGGAGAACGCGCTGTCGAACGCGTCGCGTACGGCCAGCCCGCGCCGTTCGAAGCTGAGCACCGCGTCGTCGGAGACGGCCACGAAGAACAGGCAGCCGGGCACGCCGAAGATGCCCTTGACGTCGTTCACCAGCCGGTGCGCTTTTTCCGGCTCGCCGATCTTGTCCAGCTCGTCGATGGCCACCACCACCCGATCGGTGACGTTCTCCTTCCGCAGCGTTCCGGCGCTACGCCGGGCGAACTCCCGGAAGCCCGCCACCACCTCGGGGTGGGTCAGCTGCTGTTCGGCTCGTTGCGTGGCGCGGGTGCGGCCGAGGTCGGCGCCCGCGGGCAGGGTGAGCTTTCCCGACCAGCCGCTGGTGTGGGTCTGCAGGAACCGGATCCGGTCGAGTTGCTCCCGCGCGTCGGCGAGCAGCCGCCGAAGCCGCCCGCGCCGCCCGGCCGAAATCCGCCGCCCCACCCCGGTGAGCGCGACGGCCACCAGCCACAACGCGAACGCCGCCACCAGGACCAGCGCGACCCGGTGGCTGACCGGCTGGTCCGTCCACAGCCGCGACGGCGTCGTCCGATTCTGCTCGAGCACCTGCCCCAGCTCGGCCGGGAAAGCGAGCAACGAGCCGCCCCACAGCCAACTCCCGGCGCCCCAGCCGACTGCGGTCGCGACAACGACGTCGACCAGCCCGCGAACCACCGACCGCCACCCTCGCGCCGGTTCGCCGACCCGGGCACGGACGAGGTCGAGCACCGCCTTGCACAGCAGCGCGTGCAGGTGAAGCACGAAGTCCCGCGCATCGTAGTCGGCCGGCGCGGACGCCACCACGACCAATGGCGCGGACGCCGCACTGCTGTGGATGAGGCCGTTCTGCATGGATTGGATCGCGGTCGTCTTGCCGACCCCGCGCGGCCCACCGAGTGCCACCGCCCCGGTGTCGGCCCGCTCCAGGATCCGCCGTAGCCGTTTCGCCGCCGGAGTGGGCACGATCAGCAGGGCTTCCTCGTCGTACAGGCTCTGCTGATCGCCGAGGACGAGCTTGGTTCCGTAGTGGCATCGGCGGTGGGCGGTGATGTAGGTGCGCAGGCGCGGGAGGACCAGTTCGGTGAGGAACTGACCGCGATGGTCTCCGAGTCGCAGCTGCCGCTCGTCGGTCACGACGAGGCCGAAATCGTCCAAGCCGAGCCATGCGCCGAACCAGGGGACACGACCGACCGCCAGCCGCGCGGTCAGGATCAGCACACAGCCGAGGCCGATGACCGCGAAGATCTGCAAGTACGGCGGCAAAGCGGTCCAGGCCCCTCGGAGCAGGCTCACGTAGCCGACGCCCGGCAACGCGGCCAGGCCCAGCCAGCCGATCTCGCCCACGGTCAGCTTCCGTTCCGGCCGTGGGGTGTTCGGCCGCCGGTCGTACCGGGCCTGGAAAAGGTGGATCCCGGCCAGCAGCGACTCGTCCTGCAGCAGGTGGGCTCGCGCGTCTTCGCGGCGGACGGACTCCCGGTGCAGGGCCGAGCTGATCTCGCTGGTGGCCAGGCCCTCCTCCACGAGCAGCTCCAGTGCCAGCCGCGCGGTCCAGGAATCGAAGTCGGTGAGCAACTCGTCGAGGTGCGAGTCCTCCGTCGTCATCCGGACATGCTCCCACTAACCACCTCATCTCAGTGGCCCGTCGACCACTGGTTGAGGTCGCCCCCAGATGAAGTTGTCCCCCCACCGTTCCCCCCCCCGGCTGACATGGCCGGGAGGATTGCACGGACGCAAGTGGCGCGAGTAGGCCGCCCGGATCTCCGTCGTGGCCCGGGCCACCCGCCTGCCTGGCAAGAGATGCGGGCACCGAGTCGCGTCGTTCCCGTCCTTCGGCGCGCTTCGTACCTACAGTGGCCAGGTGACCACGCCCGCACATCACCAGCGTGACCAGGCGACCGCGCGCGTCGATCGGCTCCAGGACCGCATTCGCGCCGGGCTGGCCGGGCTGCCCGGGCTCGCGGACGGCACCGAGCGCACCGCGGCCTTGGACCAGTTGGTCGACGAAGCCGAGGAGCTGCTGCGCACCGAGCGCGAACTCGAATCCGCCGACGAGCAGGTGCGCCGGTCCCAGCTTGCGGCCCGGCGCGTGGGCATCCAGCGCATGGCGCTGTACCTGGCCACCCTGCCGGTCGGGGCCGGGCTGGTGGCCGGCGCGCTGATGCTGTTCGGCGTGCTCAGCGCGGCGTGGGTGCTGCTGATCCTGCCGTTGCTCGGCGCCGGGCTGCGCGTCGCGCTCGGGCCGGTGGGGCCGACGCCGCTGATGGTCGACCGGCGGCTTCGCGCGGCGTACGCGGGCGCGGCGGCCGGGGCGCTGACGGTGGTTGCGCTGATCGTGTTCTCCCCGCTCATCGCCACGATGGCGGTGGTACTGGCCGCGCTCGCCATCGTGGCCACGGTGCTGTTCCTCGTGCAGGAGGTCCGATGACCCACTCCGAGTACTACGCCGGCACCGAGTACTACCCGGAAGCCGAGCCGTACGGCGACCAGGACGGCGGGCGCGAGGACGAGTTCGCCGTCCTGTCCGACACCGTCGACGGGATGCAGGAGACCTTCGACGACTTCGAGTCGCGCACCGGCCGGGAGCTGGCCGAACTGCGCGAGTCCGCCGACTCCTCCCGCGACGCCCAGGAACGCCACGAGTCCCGCCTGGACCTCGCGACCCGGCAACTGGAACGGCTCAAGCAGCGGCTGCTGGTGCTCGAACGCGCCGTGCGGGTGTCGGAGAAGGTGCCGGTGGTCGACCTCGACGACGTCGGCCCGCGGCTGCGCGAGCTGGCGGCCGACGCGGAACGCCGGCACACGCTCACCGCCCAGCTGATGACGGCGAACCAGCGGCGGCCCTACGAAGAAGACATCGCGCTGCTGCCGAAGGCTCGGGAAGCGCTGGCGGACGCCGACGAGGCGTTGATCGCGGTGCTCGGCGTGCTGGCCACGACCCCGCGCACGGACGAGCGTCGCGCGGGCGCCGAGGCGCGGTTGTCCGAAGTGGCCGCCCGCCGTCGCGGGGTGCTGGACCGCCGGCTCCCCGCCGCGGTGAAGGACGCGGAGGCGGCCCGGCAGGCCCTCGACGCGGACGACGTGACCCGCACGCGTGTGCTGCCACAGATCGAGAAGGCCGAGCGGGACTGGGAGGAGCTGCATTCACGGCTGCGCGAGCGCATCACCGGCGCGATCGGTTCGAGTGCGCTGTTGCCGGTCTGGTTCACCCACGCCTTCGGCGTCGCCCCGCCTTCGGGTGCGGCGGGCGACCGGTGGATCCGCGCGTCCTCGTCGGTGCTGGCCTACCGCGTCACCCACGGCATCACCGATCAGGCCCTGCCGCTGGGCGAGCCCCCGGCGCCCGACCCGGACTGGACCCGGCCGCAGTGGTCGTGGCGCGCCCGGCTGGAGCAGGACATCGAAGAACTGGACGACAACGCCGGCTAGTGCGGCTCGGCCGGCTCCGCGCCGGTCGGCGGCACGAGGTCGCGCTGCGCCCACGAGACGTCGCGCCAGGCGCCGTGCTTCCAGCCGATGCGGCGGTAGGTGCCGATGAGCTCGAAGCCGAGCGAGCGGTGCAGGCCCACGCTCGCGTCGTTCGGCAGGGTCATGCCCGCGACGGCGGTACGGAAGCCGCGCTCGACGAGACGCGCGAAGAGTGCTTCGTAGAGCGCGCGCCCACTGCCCGTGCGACGCCGGCCCAGCTCCAAGTAGACACTCACCTCGCACGACCACCGATAAGCGGCGCGCGCCTTGTACGGGCCGGCGTACGCGTAGCCGACGACGCGGCCTTCGTTCTCGATCACCAGCCACGCGTGGGTCTTCACGGCGTTGGTGATGCGCTCCGCCATCTCGTCGGCCGTGGGCGGCTCGGTTTCGAAGGTGATCGTGGTGTCCGTGACGTACGGCGCGTAGATCGCCGCGCAGACTTCGGCGTCGCTCGCCGAAGCGTCTCGAATCAACATGGCGATTATAGTAGACAGAATTCGCTGCTATAGTCGACCGCTGTGACGGATTCCCTCTCCGAGTCGATCGCGGCGACCCTGCGCGCGGCGCGTCAGGCCCAGGACATCTCGGCCGGTGCGCTGGCCGAGCGCGCGGGTGTTTCCCGGGCCATGGTCGGCAAGATCGAGCGCGGCGAGGCCCAGCCGACGGCGGTGCTGCTGAGCCGGCTCGCGTCCGCCCTCGGGCTGACCCTGTCGGAGCTGGTGGCCCGGGCGGAGAACGACGACCGCCGCGTGGCGCGGGCCGCGGACCAGCCCGAGTGGACGGACCCGGTGACCGGCTACCGGCGCCGCTCGGTCTCGCCCCCGGGCCGCGGGGCGACGGAGCTGGTCGAGGTCACCCTGCCGGCGGGGGCCGAAGTCGCGTTCCCGGCCGGCTCCTACGCTTTCGCCGATCACCAGATCTGGGTGCTCGACGGGCACCTGCGCTTCCACGAGGGCGCGGCCGTGCACGAACTCGACCCGGGCGACTGCCTGCAACTCGGCCGGCCACAGCCGTGCGCCTACGCGAACCCGGCGGACGAGCCCTGCCGCTACCTGGTGGTGCTGACGAAACGCTGAACCGGCCGGGGAAACGGGTCCCCGGCCGGCTCACCGCGCCTCGGTCAGGAAAGCTCCGGGACGACCTTCGAGGTGAACAGTTCGACGCCCGAGCGGTCGTAGGCCGCCTCGACGAAGTACGTGATCGCGTAGGTCATGCCGAGGGCTTCGAGCTCCTTCAGCTTCGGGATGATCTGCTCCGGCGTGCCGACCAGCGGGCCGGTGGCGAAGCTCTGGTACGCGCTCTCCAGCGTGTCGGCCGGCAGGTACGGCTCGTAGTGCGAGCGGATCCAGGCCAGCCGGTCCTGCACGTCCTTCTCGGTTTCGCCGATGACCACGTTGTAGTTGGCCGAGCGGACGATCCTGCCGTAGTCCGTGCCGAGGTCCTTGCAGTGCGCTTCCAGCACGGAAGACTTGTGCCCGAAGCCCTCGGCGTCGCCGGCGAAGTTCGTGTACGACGCGTACTTCGCCGCCGTGCGCAGGGTTTTCTTCTCGCCGCCCCCGGCGATCCACAGCGGGATACCGCCTTCCTGCAGCGGGAGCGGACGGGAGATCGCGCCGTCCACCTGGTAGTGCTTGCCGTCGAGGGTGGCCTTGCCCTCGGTCCAGAGCTGGCGCATGATCTGCACGCCCTCGTCGAGCCGGCCCAGCCGCTCGCCCGCGCTCGGGAATCCGTAACCGTAGGCGCGCCACTCGTGCTCGTACCAGCCGCCGCCGATGCCCATCTCCACGCGGCCGCCGGAGATCACGTCGATGGTGGCGGCGACCTTGGCCAGGTACGCCGGGTTGCGGTAACCCATGCAGGTGCACATCTGGCCGAGGCGCACGCGGCTCGTCGCGGCCCCGTAGGCCGCCATCAGGCTCCACGCCTCGTGCGTGGCTTCGTCGCTGGGGACGGGAACGGTGTGGAAGTGGTCGTAGACCCAGATCGACTCGTAGGGCCCGGAGTCGGCGTAGCGGGCGAGGTCGAGCATGGTGGTCCAGTGGTCGGCGGGGTCGATGCCGACGAGGTCGTGGCGCCAGCCCTGTGGCACGAAGAGTCCGAATCGCATGGCCCCGACCCTAAGCCCGGAGCCGCTCCACCCGCGGCGCGAATCCGGTCAGCTCACAGTTCCGGCAGCCGCTGGGCCAGCCCGAGCAGGGCGGAGAACGGGTCGCCCACCGTGGTGACGCGGTCCGCCACGGTCCGGATCGTCCAGCGATCGGGGCGCAGGTCCGGATCGTCCAGCTCGTCCCACTCCAGCGGGACCGAAACCGGGGCACCGGGCCGGGGCCGCACGCTGTAGGGCGCCACCAGGGTCTTGTTGTGCACGTTCTGCGTGTAGTCCAGCCGGGCGAGCCCCCCGCGCCGGTCCTTGCGCCAGGCCCAGCTCACCAGTTCCGGCACGGTCTTCCCGATCGTCTTCGACACGGTCTCGGCCCACGCCCGCGTCTCGGCGAAGGTGTAGCGCGGCTCGACCGGCACCCACACCTGGATGCCGCGCTGACCGGTCACCTTCGGCCGCCCGGCCAGGCCGAGGTGCTCCAGGGCGGTGCGGTGCAGCCGGGCGAGCACCAGCACGTCGTCGAAGGAGGTCTCCGGGCCCGGGTCGATGTCGAACAGCGTCCAGGTGGGACGGTCGACGTCGGGGATCCGCGAAGTCCACGCGTGCAGCTCCAGCGAGCCGAAGTTGGCCAGCCAGGCCAGGTCGGCCGCCGCGCCGGGCACGAGGTACTGCTGCACCTCCTCGGCCGCGGCGGCTTCGTTGTGCCAGCGGGGCAGCCAGGACGGCGCGTGCTCGGGCACCTCCTTGTGCCAGAACCCGGGCTTGCCGGTGCCGCCGGGGAACCGCTGGGTGTTGAGCGGGCGGCCGGCCAGGTAGGGCAGCATCACCGGCGCGATCGAGGCGTAGTACCGGATCAGCTCGCGCTTGGTGATCGGCTCCTCGTCCTCGCGGCCGGGGACCAGCACCTTGTCCAGGTTGGTCAGGCTCAGCTTCCGGCCGCCGACGGTCCAGCCGCCGCGGGCGCCGAGCGCGTCCAGCGCGGACAGCTCCTCCTCGGTGGGACCCTCGAACACCGGGAGCACGGGCTCCTCGGCCTCGGCCGCCGGGCGGTCACCGTGCCAGCGGGCTGCGGGGGCCGCCGCGACCTCGTCGTTGGTCAGCCCGCTCTTCACCGACTTCGGGTGGTCCTCGGCGTCCCAGCCGGACCGGGCGTGGCCGTCCTGCTTGTGCAGCAGCAGCCACTGCTTGCCGTCGCCGTCGCGGCCGGGGTGGACGAGCACGAAGCGGCCGGCCAGCTTGTCGCCGAACAGGTCGAAGTGCAGGTTCCCGTCGGCGAGCGCCTGTTCGGGATCGTCGGTGTCGACGGGCTCCCAGGTGCCGCGGTCCCACACGATGACGTCGCCGCCGCCGTATTCGCCGGGCGGGATGACCCCCTCGAAATCGGCGTACTCCAGCGGGTGGTCCTCGACGTGCACGGCCATGCGGCGGGCCTTGGGGTCGAGCGTCGGGCCCTTGGGCACGGCCCAGCTGACGAGCACACCGCTCAGCTCCAGCCGCAGGTCGTAGTGGCGGCGGCGTGCGCGATGGCGCTGCACGACGAACCGGTTGCCGGGCGCGGCTTTTCCGCCCGCGGGCTCGGCGGTGCGCTCGAAGTTCCGCATTTCGCGGTACTTCGCGAGCCGTCCGGCCGCCTCGTCCATGGTCGCCGCCCTCCTCGCCCCAGCGGTGGACCGTCACAGCGTAGGACAGCGGGACGGTTCCGGCCGGGTCCCGTTCAGCAGGTGGCCGGGGGCTCGTCGCCGGCGCCCAGGCAGGCGGCGACGCCGGTGTTCGTGCTCGCCTGCTGGAGCAGTCCGTAGAGCTGCTCGCGCTCTTCGCGGCCGAGCCCGCCGAGCACTTCGTCCTCGACCCCGGCCAGGGCGAACTCGGCCTTGGCCAGCCGTTTCGCGCCGACGTCGGTCAGCTCGACCACGTGCCGGCGGCGGTCTTCGGGGGAGCGGCGGCGCTCGGCCAGGTTCTCGGCCTCCAGCTCGTTCAGCAGCCCGACGATGGTGGTGCCGTCCATCTCCAGGGTGCTCGCCAGCGCCCGCTGGGTGCTCCCGCCCTGGTCGCGCAGCACGGTGAGCGCGACCAGGTGCCGGGGCCGCAGGCCGAGCGGGGCCAGCACGGACTCCGCCCGCAGCCGCATCCGGCGCGAGAGGTGGTCGAGCAGCGCGCCGCACCGGTGCGGCGGCTGGTTCACGACCGGCAGGGAGCTCATGGGTCCAGCATACGAGTCCGCGGAGATGGTCGGCGTGCTATAAATAGTTTGACATACCTAAACGATATATGGATGGCTAACGATATGGCTCACCTTCTGCACCTCGACTCCAGCATCACCGGCGACCGCTCGGTCAGCCGCAAGCTGACCGCCCGGGCCGCCGACGCCTGGCGCGCCGCGCACCCCGGGGGCACCGTCGTCCACCGCGACCTGGCCCGGGACCCGCTGCCGCACCTGGACGCGGAAAGCGGGCTGGCGCGGGCCGTGCCGGCCGAGCAGCACACGCCCGCGCAGGAGGCGTCCTGGCGGCTGACCGAGGAGCTGGTCGGAGAGGTCCGCGAGGCGACGACGGTCCTGCTGGGCCTGCCGCTGTACAACTTCGGTGCCCCGAGCGTGGTCAAGTCCTGGCTGGACCACCTGATCGCGCCCGGGCTGTCGGTCGACCCGGCCACCCGCGCCGGCCTGCTCGGCGGTCGCGAGTTCCTGGTGCTGGCCACCCGCGGCGGCGGCTACGGCGAGGGCACGCCCCGGGCCGGCTGGGACCACGCCGAGGCCTGGCTGCCCCACGCGTTCTCGCAGATCGGCCTGGAACCGCGGTTCATCGTCACGGAGCTGACCCTCGCCGAATCCACCCCGGCCATGGCCGGACTGCGTGGCCTCGCCGCGGAGAACCGGGCCGCTTCGGAGCGCGAGATCGACGCGCTCTGGGCGCCGGCCCACGCCTGAACACCGGCCGCCCCTGGCCGTTCCCCGCCCCGGAGTGTCTACAGTGGACGGTGATGGGCCAGGGGCCCGGACGGTGACCCCCGGGCGGCCGCGAAGAGCCCGCCGGTGCGGCTGCCCGGAGGCCGGTTCAGGCGGTGGTCATCGCGGTTCGGCGATGTCGCTGTGCCGCAGCCGGTAGACCTGCAGAGTGAGGTCGTAGTACTTGGTCGTCTCGCCGACCCATTCCATACCGAGGCGTTTCGCCGTGGCGACCGCGCGGGTGTTGTTCGGCCGCGCGACCGCGAACAGCTCGTCGGTGTCCTGGGTGAACGCCCACTCGATCAGCGCGCGCGAGGCCTCGGTCGCGTAACCCTGGCCCCAGGCGTCCGGGTGCAGCTGCCAGCTCAGCTCCAGGTCCTCGCGAAACGGCGGCAACAGCCGGATCCCGAGCCCGCCGACCACCGCGCCGTCGGACTTCCGCTCGATGGCCCACCGCCCCCGCGGCGGGATCATGTTCGGCTGCGCTTCCAGCCACGCCTGCAGGACCGACCGCATCGCGGCCACGTCGGCGACCCGGTCCATCGCCGGGGTCAGCCAATGGGTGACCTGCGCCGTGCCGTAGACCAGGAACGCGGCTTCGGCGTCGGCGGCCGACCAGTCCCGGATCACGAGACGGTCGGTGGTCAAGGGCGTTTCCATGCCTGAAACGGTACGCCGGACCCCGTCCCCCGGGCAGGTGACGAGCGGCACCCTGGATCAGGTGATCCCGCGGCGCCCCGGGCCTGGTGCGGCGGTCCGGCGGCCGGATCGTGAGATGCGGCCCGGCGCCACCGCCGGTAGATTCCCGCTGGTGATCTTGACCGGGGCCCTTCGTGCGTGAGGCCGAGGTCCGCGCGCAGCTCGCCACCCCGCTGGCGGCGCCGGCGTTCCCGCGCGGTCCGTACCGGTTCACCGGGCGGGAGTACCTGAACATCACCTACCGGACCGATCCGGACGCCCTGCGGGCGCTGGTGCCCGAGCCGTTGCGGATCGGCGAGCCGCTGGTGCGGTTCGAGGTGATGCGGATGCCCGACGTGACCGGGCTGGGCGACTACACGGAGTCCGGTCAGGTCGCGATGGTCACCTACGAGGGGGAACCCGGCGACTTCACCCTCGGCATGTACGTGGACAGCCTGCCCGCCATCGCGAGTGGGCGCGAAGTCGCCGCGTACCCGAAGAAACTCGGGTCGCCGAAGCTCTTCACCGACTCCGACACGCTCGTCGGCACGCTCGACTACGGCTCGATCCGCGTCGCGCTCGCCACCATGGGCTACAAGCACCGGGAGCTGGACGAGAGCACGGCCCGCCACGAACTGACCGCGCCGACGTACATGCTCAAGATCGTGCCCGGTTACGACGGCCAGCCGCGGATCTGCGAGCTGGCGCGCAGCCGGATCAGCGACGTCACGATCCGGGGTGCCTGGACCGGGCCCGCCCGGCTGCACCTCGTCGCGCACGCGCTCGCGCCGCTGGCCGACCTGCCCGTGCTGGAGGTCGTCTCCGCCAGCCACCTGCTCACCGATCTGACACTGGGCCGCGCGGCCGCGGTGCACGACTACCTCGCCTAGGGGGCAGACCCGATGAAGGCCACCATCGTCGGAGCCGGGGTCATCGGCGTCTCGTGGGCCGGGCTGATGCTTTCGCGGGGGCTGGAGGTGACGGTCAGCGACCCGGCGCCCGGCATTGAAGCGCAGGTGCGCGCCGGGCTCGCCGAACTGGTCCCGGCGCTGCGTGAGCTGGGCCTGCCCGCCGACCGCCTCGAGGACCGGCTGAGCTTCGAGGCCGACCTCGCCACCGCCGTGGCGGGCGCCGGGGTGGTGCAGGAGAACGGGCCCGAGCGGCTGGAGCTCAAGCACCGGATCTGGTCGGTGATCGAGGCCGCCGCGCCGGCCGACGCGCTGCTGCTGACTTCGACCTCGGGCCTTCCGGCGACCGAGATCGCCACGGCGCTGCGACAGCCGGAACGGCTGGTCGTCGGCCACCCGTTCAACCCGCCGCACCTGATCCCGCTGGTCGAGGTGGTGCCGGGGGAGCGAACCGCGGCCGAGACGGTCGAGCGGGCCGTCGCGTTCTACCGGAGCCTGGGCAAGAGGCCGATCGTGCTGGGCAAGGAGGTGCCCGGGTTCGTCGCCAACCGGTTGCAGGCGGCCCTCTTCCGCGAGTGCGTGCACCTGGTCGCCGAAGGGGTGGTCACCGAGCAGCAACTGGACGAGGTGGTCACCTCCTCGCTCGGCCAGCGGTGGGCGGTGAGCGGGCCGTTCCTGAGCTTCCACCTCGGCGGCGGGGCGGGCGGGCTGCCGCACTTCCTCGACCACCTCGGACCCGGGCTGCGCCGGCGCTGGGGCCAGCTGGGCACCCCGGACCTCGACCGGCCCACCGTGGCGCTGCTGAGCGAGCAGGCCGCCGGGTTCGGCGGGACCGTCGACGAGCTGGCGAAGGCCCGAGACACCGCGCAGATCGCCGTGATGAGGGCGCTGGGCACCACCCCCGGACAGGAGTCCTGATGCCGGTCACCGAGAAGATCGAGGCAGCGCTGGCGCACCCGATCCGCGCCGGGGACGAGGACCCCTTCGACATCCACGAAGCGCTCGGGGAGGTGCTGGCCTCGGCCGGGTTGTCCGAAAAGGACAGCGGCGGCCGGGTCGAGTTCACCGGGGCCGACCCGGTGGTGCCGAGCGCGGTCCGGCTCGGTGCGGCGCCGGCGATCGGGCTGGTCGCGAAGTCGGTCGCGCTGGCCGCGCTGTGGCGCCACCGCGGTGGTCCCGGCCAGGACATCAGCATGGACCTGCGGCAGGCCCCGCACCGGCTGTGCCCGTTCTACGACCGGAAGTGGGAACTGCTCAACGGCCTGCCCCCGGCCAACACCGCAGACCCGGCCAGCCCGCTTTCGCTCAGCTTCTACCGGGCCGGCGACGGCCGCTGGGTGATGCCGCTCAACATCTACCCGAAGCTGAAGTCCAAGACCCTCAAGCTGTTGCGCACCTACGACGACGCCACGGCCATCGCGAACGCCGTGGCCCGCTGGAGCGCCGCCGAGCTGGAGGAAGCCGGCGCCGACGCGGGCCTGGTGATGCCGATGGTCCGCAGCACCGAAGAGTTCCTGGCCACCCGCCAGTACCGGGAAGTGCTCGCCGGCCTGCCGTTGATCGAGATCGAGAAGATCGGCGACTCGGACCCGGAGCCGTTGCCCGAGGGCGCGCGCCAGCCGCTCGACGGCGTCCGCGCGCTCGGCCTGGGCCACGTGATCGCGGGCGCGGGCATCGGGCGCGCGCTGGCGCAGCACGGGGCCGACGCGCTGAACCTGTGGCGGCCCACCGAGTGGGAGAACGACGTGGTCTACCTGACCGCGAACGTCGGCGTCCGGTCGTCCACTGTGGACTTCGTCCGGGACCCGGCGGCCCTGGCGCGGGTGCGCGAACTGCTCCGTGGCGCCGACGTGTTCTACGCCAACCGCCGGCCCGGGTTCGTCTCCGGCCTCGGGCTCTCGGCCGAGCGCGCCGCGCAGATCCGGCCGGGCATCATCCACACCACCGTCTCGCTGCACGGTGAGCGCGGCCCGTGGGCCGGCCGGGTCGGCTTCGACCAGACCGCGGGCTGCGTCACCGGGATGATGACCCTCGAAGGCACGCCGGACCAGCCGAAACTGCCGCACGTCACCGTGGTCAACGACTACCTGGTGCCGTGGCTGGCCACCACCGGCATCTGCGCCGCGCTGATGCGCCGCGCCACCGAGGGCGGCAGCTACCGCGTGCACATCTCACTGACCCGCATCGCGCTGTGGATCATCAGCCTCGGCGTGTTCGACCAGGGCTACGCGCACGCGATCGCGGGCACCGGCGAGCGGCACGCCTACCTCGACCCGGAGACCTTCACCGCCGAGACGCCGCTGGGCCGCTACCAGGGCGTCACCGATCAGGTCCGGATGTCCGAGACGCCGGGCGAGTTCTCCACCATCCTGGTGCCCCGCGGCTCGGGTCGCGCCGAGTGGCTACCGCGTTAGGGTCGTGATCATGAGCGAGATCCCCGAAGTCGTTTCCCGTCTGCGCACCACGTTCCGGTCCGGGCGGACCAAACCGCTGGAGTGGCGGCGGGCCCAGCTCACCGCGCTGAAGGCCATGCTGCTGGAGCAGGTCGACGACTTCCTCGCCGCCCTGCACGCCGACCTCGGCAAGCCGGCGGCCGAGGCCCGCAGCGCGGAAATCACCTTCGTGGTCAACGAGGTCGACCACACCCTGGCGCACCTCGACGAGTGGGTGGCGCCGGAATCCGCGCCGCTGCCGGACCGGCTGCGGCCCGGCAGCGGCACGGTCGTGCGCGAGCCGCTGGGCGTCGGGCTGGTCATCGGACCGTGGAACTACCCGCTGCACCTGGTGCTGGCACCGCTGGTCGGCGTGCTGGCCGCGGGCAACGCCGCGGTGGTGAAGCCGAGCGAGCTCTCACCGACGGTGTCCGCCGCGATCGCCCGGCACCTGCCGGCCTACCTCGACCCGGAGGCCGTCGCCGTGGTCGAGGGGGCCGTCCCGGAGACCACCGAGCTGCTGGAGCAGCCGTTCGACCACATCTTCTACACCGGCAACGGCACGGTCGGGCGGATCGTCATGACCGCCGCGGCCCGGCACCTCACCCCGGTGGTGCTGGAGCTGGGCGGCAAGAGCCCGGTGATCGTGGACACCGACGTCGACCTGCGGCCGGTCGCCGAGCGGATCGTCTACGGGAAGTTCATGAACGCGGGCCAGACCTGCGTGGCGCCGGACTACGTGCTGGCCGTCGGCGACACCGCGGAGAAGCTGGAGCCGCTGCTGGCCGACGTGCTGCGGGCCAAGTTCGGCGAAGACCCGGCGGCCGGACCCGACTACGGCCGGATCGTCAACACCCGGCACTTCGACCGGCTCTCCGAGCTGCTCGGCAGCGGCCGCGTGGTCACCGGCGGCCAGACCGACCGGGACACCAGGTTCATCGCGCCGACCGTGCTCGCCGACGTCGCGCCGGACTCCCCGGTGATGGGCGAGGAGATCTTCGGCCCGATCCTCCCGGTGCTGCCCGTGGCCTCGCTGGACGAGGCGATCGGCTTCGTCACCGAGCGGCCCAAACCACTGGCGCTCTACGCGTTCGTCGGTTCGGAGGAGGCGAAACAGCGGATCCTGAACGAAACCTCCTCGGGCGCGGTGGGATTCGGCCTGCCGGTGGCCCACCTCACCGCGTCCGACCTCCCGTTCGGCGGGGTCGGGGAGAGCGGGATGGGGCGGTACCACGGGAAGTACTCCATCGACACGTTCAGCAACCTCAAGGCGGTACTGGACCAGCCGTTGCCGTAACGGGGGCTCCTGGTGCCGGACAACCCGGCGCCAGGCCCGATACCCCGCTGACCCGGCGTCAGGAGGGGATCCGCACTTCCCCGCGGCCGAAGTCCGGTGTGCGTTCGGCTCCCGGCGGTGACCGTTGACCGCCGGTGCGGGCCGGGGCCTCGACCGGCGGTGCGGCTCCCGGCACCGTGGAACGGGTTCGCTGGTCCGATCCCGTCAGGAGGCAGAAGTTGCCCAGCCCCTACGACCCGCCCGCCGGTGCGCTGCGGGGGTCCTGCAGTTGCGAGGAGTACGGGGGCGAGCGCCGCACCCCGCACGTGTTCGGCCTGCCCGGCTGCCGCAACGAGCAGGCCGCCGAGGCGGAACTCGCGGACACCGACGACTGGCTGCCCACCGGTTACGCGCCGGGCGCCTTCGCCGGGCGGACCTGACCGCTCACGAGCCGGTCCAGCCGTGTTCCAGCAGGTCGAAGGCGGCCTCGATGACGGCCTGCGACTCCTCCCGATCGCCGGTGAGCGCGGTCGAATCCAAGGCGAAGTGGGCGAGCGCGGCGGCCGCCGGATCGTCCGCCGGCCGCCCGGCGTCCTCGGCGATGGCCTGGGCCAGCGCGGTTTCGTGCCGCATCCACATGCGGTGGCCGTACTGGCGCAGGGCCGGGGTCTCCCGGGTGAGCTTGCGGAAGGCCGCGAAGGACGCGTCGGCCGACGTCTTCAGGTACGTGTGCAGCACGTGCTCACGCAGCGCCGTGATCAGGCTCTGGCCCGCCGGTCGCTCACGCACCACCGCGACCAGCCGGGCCTCCTCGTCGGCGTCCTCGTCGAAGACCAGCGCCTCCTTGCCGGGGAAGTGCTTGAACACGGTGGTGGTCGACACGTCGGCGGCGTCGGCGACGTCCTTGATGCTGACCTGGTCGTAACCGTGCTGCAGGAACAGCGCCAAGGCCGCATCGGCCAGCGACCGCCGGGTGGCAGCCTTCTTGCGCTCACGGCGGCCGGGTGGCTGCGTCGTCTCACTCACCAGACCAGCTTAGCCCTTCGGTTGTTGTGCTAGCAAAGTTGAGTCAGTGCACTTTTATCGGGGGAAGTGGCGCCGAACGAAGCACCACCATCGGTCGACGCGGCGTCCTCGTGAGCGGCGGAGGTGCTGCGCGCACGACTTCGGCCAGCGGCTCGTCACGCCCAGTGGCCGCTTCGGTCAGTGACGCCGTGGTCAGCGTTGGTGAGCGTAGGAACTCGCGAGACCGCATGTCGAACAGCAGTCCGCCGGTGTCCAGGGACCCATTGGAGGCAGCCGGAGAAAATATCGGTAACAAATCAGTGCGGGAGCAGTTTGTGCAGAGAGGAGGCGCCTCTCAGGTGCACTGCTACAACTCGACTTCAGGCGGTGTGATTTATCATTTCGACTACAAGGTGGTGATGAACCGGAAGTGGCTGGAGATGCTCGTAAATTTTGCGGGAAGCGATGGGTTCGACAGGCGCGTAGGCCGGGGCGCGGGATCTCTGCGAGAAGGGGTGGAGTTTCGAGTGCTCAAGATATTCTGCCAGTCGGACGGCGTGAACCAGATCCGGATCCAGTTTTCGGAGATTGAATTACCATCATCCTCCGATTCAAGGCTGTTCATATTTTCTTCGAATAAAATTCCGCAAGAATTTCGTATCTTCAAGAATGGAAAAGAGTCTTTTAATTTCGGTCCCGAAGGGTGGGCTGTCAAGCTTTATGACGTTGTTAATGAGAATCTGAAAATTTCTTACTCGGAGTGAATTTCGGATTGCGGTGTTGACGGTCCGGTCAAGGTGGCCGGGTCCGCCGTAGAGTGAGATCGCTGTTGAGGCGGACGAATCGGATCGTCGGCTTTACGTGGCTTGACGCTGGAGGGACCTTGCCCGTCCGTTTGGGCGGCAATCTGATGAAGCCAAGGACGGCTCGGGTGGGCCGCTTGGCCTGTCGGTGTAGTACTGAACGGGGGGCCCGACTCTCGAGGCCGAAGCCGTGTCATCCCCGAAGCACTGACAAATGTCATCCCCCAACCCAGCGCCAGCTCACTACCCGCTTCCCGCCCCGCCCACCACCATGAAGAGGTGACCAAGACCCACCGAGTCCCGAAAGGACAGTCATGACCACGATTTCCGCTCAGGGCCTCGAACATCCGCGCAGCCGGTCGGCGTTTCGGCTCGTGCGGGGGTTGGTCGGGGGGTATCTCGGGCTCAGTGTGCTCACGCTGGTGGGCATCTTCCTCGCGCGCGGCGACCAGTCCGTGGTCACCGGGGCGGTCTGGGTGCGGGCGATCATCGTGGCGGTCAGTGCGGTGCTGACGCTGTCCTTCGTCCTCCGGGCGGCGCGGGGGTCCCGGCGGGCGTTCCTGCGGCTGCGGATCGTGTCGGCCGTGATGCTGGTGGCGATCGTGGTCGTCGTGGCGCTGCCGGGGGCGTTTCCGGTGTGGTTGCGGATCGAGCAGGGCGTCTGCGGTCTCGCGCTGCTGGGGGTCGTCCTGGTCGTCAACGGGCGGCACCTGCGGGCGCTGTTCGCCGGGAAGTGAGCCGGGGTGGCCGGTAGCGTGCCCGGGGTGGATGGGCACCGCGGGAGGACCGACCGGCCGGATCGGTGGCTGCTGGGCTGGCGGCGGTTCGTGCTGGACGCCGGGCTGCTGGTCTACCCCCTCGTCACCGGGGCCGGGATCGCGCAGGACGCCACCGGCGCGGAGCTGGCCCTCGGGTGGGGGATCGTGGCGGCCTTCTGCGCCGGGTACGGGCTGGCCGCGTGGGCCGCGGCGCGGCAGTCGGCCGGCTGGTTCCGGGCGTCGATCGTGGTCCTCACCCTGCTGTTCCTGGCCGCGCTGCCGATCGCGCACGCCAACGCGTTCTTCCTGGCGACGGTGATCGTCTCGCTCACCGCGCCGCGACTGCCGCGGTACGGGATCGCGCTGGTGGCCGCCGGTGGGGCCGCCGCGCTGGTGGTCCCGTGGATCGGGCAGCACGAGCCGGGCTGGGCGCAGGCGGTGGCGCTGGTCTTCACCGCGCTGATGGTCTACGCGTTCGCCGAGGCCATCCGCGCCAACCGCGCCCTGGTGGAGGCGCACGCCGAGGTCGTGCGGCTCGCCTCGGAGGCCGAGCGCTCGCGGATCGCGAGGGACCTGCACGATCTGCTCGGCCACTCGCTCACCGCCATCACGGTCAAGAGCAACCTCGCGCGCCGGCTCGCGGTGAAGGGGGTCGAGCGGTCCGTGGACGAGATCACCGCGGTCGAAACGCTCTCCCGGCAGGCGCTCGCCGACGTGCGGGCCGCGGTCTCCGGATACCGCGACGTCACCCTCGCCGGAGAGCTGGCCCGGGGCCGGGAGTTGCTCCGCGCAGCGGGGATCCTCGCCGACCTGCCCACGGCCGTGGACGTCGTCGATGGCGCGCACCAGGAACTGTTCGGCTGGGTGGTACGCGAGGGGCTCACCAACGTGGTCCGGCACGCCTGCGCGACCCGGTGCACCGTGGTGCTCACCGCTTCGGAGCTGGAAGTCCTCGACGACGGGGTGGGCGCACCGGCGAGCGCGGGCAGTGGACTGAACGGGCTGCGCGAACGGGTCGCCGAGGCCGGCGGGCGGCTGGAGGCCGGACCGCTGGACCCCCGGGGCTGGCGGCTGGCCGTGGCGATGGGAGCACCCGCATGACGATCCGGCTGCTGCTCGCCGACGACCAGGAGCTGGTCCGCCAGGCCCTGTGCGCGCTGCTGGAGCTGGAGGAGGACTTCGAGGTCGTCGGCTCCGTCGGCCGGGGCGACCTGGTGGCCGACGCCGCGCTCACCGGACGGCCCGACGTCGCCCTCCTGGACATCGAAATGCCCGGGCTCGACGGACTGGCGGCCGCCGCGGTGCTCGCCGCGCAGGTGCCGGACTGCCGCGTGGTCATGCTCACCACGTTCGGCCGCGCGGGCTACCTGCGGCGGGCTATGGACGCGGGCGCCGTGGGCTTCGTGGTGAAGGACGCCCCGGCCGAGGTGCTGGCCGACGCCATCCGCCGGGTGATGCGGGGTGAGCGCGTGGTCGATCCCGCGCTGGCCGTCGCCACCCTGGCCGCCGGGGAGTCCCCGCTGACCGCCCGCGAGCGCGACGTGCTCATCGCCGCCCGCTCCGGCGTCTCGGTCGCCGAGATCGCGGCGAACCTCTACCTGTCCGAAGGCACGGTCCGCAACTACCTGTCGGCGGCGATCACGAAGACCGGGACCCGCAACCGGATGGCGGCCCTGCGCACCGCCGACGAGCGGGGCTGGCTGTAGCCGCCTACCGGGTGCCGATCGCGTCGAGGCAGTAGCCGAGCAACCGGTGGACGTCCGCCCGGGCGGGCCGCGTGCCCGGGAGCACGTGCCGCGGTCGCGAACGGCGGTCGTGCCAGAACCGGCCGGACGGCGGGGCGGGGGCGGTCGCGGCCAGCCACACCGCGGTGTCCGCGCCCTCGGCCGAGGTGCGCAGCAGCGGGCCGGTGAGGCGGTGGAACGTCGGCAGCGAGCCGGCCACGCCGGGCGTGTCGGCCCAGCCCGGGTGCATGCTGTGCACGGACACGCCGTCGGCCGCCCAGCGCTCGGCCAGCAGCGGGGTCAGCTCGACCTGCATGCGCTTCGTACGCGCGTACGCCGCGGCACCGCGGTAGGTGCTGGAGCGGTATTCGGGATCGTCGGCGGCCAGCCGCTGGGCGTACATCCCGCCGGATGACATCAGGATCACGCGTGCGTCGCCGGTCACCCGCAGCGCGGGGCGCAGCAGCTCGGTCAGCAGCAGCGGGCCGAGGACGTGCGTGGCGAGGGTGAGCTCGTGCCCTCCGGCGGTCTCGGTGCGCTCGGCCGGGAGCACTCCGGCGTTGTGCACCAGCACGTCGACGCGTTCGAGGGTGGCCGCGAAGGCGCGGATCGAGTCCGGTTCGGACAGGTCGCACTCGGCGAGCACGAGGTCCGCGTCCGGCGCTTCCGCGCGGATGCGGGCGAGCGCCTGTTCCCCGCGCTCCCGGTTCCGCACGGCCAGCACGACGGTGGCGCCGAGCCCGGACAGGCCGGCGGCGATGGCTTCGCCCAGGCCCGAGTTCGCGCCGGTCACCACGGCGACACGGCCGTCCAGCGCGCCCGCGGCCGGATCGCCGTCCGGCCACTGACGACGCCGCAGCCGGTAGCCCCACCGGGAGTACCCGCCGAGCACCGTGCGGTCGAGCACGGTGTCGAGCACCTTGGTGACCGATCCCATCCCAGTCCTTCCGTCGTCGTTGTGCGCAGCCTACGGCCGCCGTGGTTGGCTGGGCCGTATGACGACCGAGCGATTCGAGGTCCGGCGCGAAGTCGCCGCGCCCCCGGCGAAGGTGTTCGCCCTGCTGTGCGATCCGCAGGGGCACGTGGCGATCGACAGCTCCGGCATGCTCCAGTCCGCGGACGGCGCGCCGGTCCGCGCGGTGGGTGACGAGTTCGTGGTGCACATGGACCGCGAGGCCCTGGGTGACGTGCCGATGGGCAAGTACGACGTGACCGTGATCATCACCCGGTTCGAGCCGGACACGCGGCTGGAGTGGACCATCTCCGGCACGATCCAGCCGCCGATCCGCCACCTCTACGGCTACCGCCTGGCGCCGAGCGAGACCGGCACCCTGGTCACCTCGTACTACGACTGGAGCCAGATCGAGCAACGCTACCGGGACAAGGTGTCCTTCCCGATCATCCCGGAGACCGCGCTGCGGGCCACGCTGGGCATCCTGGCCCGGACGGTGGAGCGCTGACCGGCCCCTGAACGATCGCCGGCCTCCTCGCGACCGGCTCGCCCGCGGCGAACGGGTGGTTCCGGATCGGGCGGCTGGTCGACCTGCCCGCCGGGCCGGACCGCGGCAACCCGCCGGACGAGGTGATCGAGGGGTATCACCGTCGTCTTCCGGCCGCGAGCGCTGCTTGCCGAAGATCGCGCCGGTGCCGGGCTTCCACCGGTTCCGGCTGCGGACGATGTCCGGCTTTCCGAAATCGGCTTGGCGGCCGGAGCCCGGGCGTTGCGCGCGGCCGGGCCAACCGGCCACCGGGCCAGCGGGACAAGATGCTCGCGCGGTACGGGAATCCCGGCTCCCGGGAGCCCGCGGCCGGGACGGGTGGGTGCGTGGTGCGGATCGAAGCGGATCGCGGTCAGCGCCTGCCCGGTGCACGCGGTGAAGCTGCCGGGACCGAGTGGCCACGGGGCTCCGGACCGGGCAAGCCTGGGATGACGATCATGGGCGGGTACCCCCGGCTGCGTCGGGCGAGGGCAGCCGATCGTCGAGGCGGCGGTCGAGCCGGCCGCGCGTTTCCGCTGGGCGGCGGGGACGATGGTCCGGCTGGCCGAGGCGGCGGGGGCAGCCGCCCGACCGTCGGCAACGAGATCGGCTGGGGGGCGGTGATCGACCTGCTGGGGCGCAGTGCCGAGCCACCTCATGCCGCAGTCGGGAAACCCGGTCCCGAAGGCGGCGTCGCCGTCGTCGGGACCGGTTCCCGCGGTGGTGGCTGAGGGCGACCGGCGGAATCCGGCCGGGGACCGGTCCCGGGCGGCCGGGCTAGCTTGCCGATCATGGAACGGACCCAGTGGATTCCCCTCGTGGCGGTGGTGGCCGGCGCGCTCCTGCCCGGTGCCCCGGCCACGGCGGCCCCCTCGAAGGACTGCCGCCATCCGGCGGACGTGCTGGACCTGGCGAACTGGAAGGAGACGCTGCCCACCGGTTCGAAGGGCAAGCCCACCGAGATCGAGCAGCCCGCGTTGAACACCTTTTCCGCCGAACCCTGGTTCACCACCGCCGCGGGGTGCACCGGGGTTCGGTTCCGGGCGGCGGTCGACGGGGTGACCACCAGCGGCAGCGGTTACCCGCGGTCCGAACTGCGGGAAATGGCCGGCGGCGACGAAGCGGACTGGTCCACCACCCGGGGCACCAGCACCCTGACCGTCGACACCTCCGTCACGCACCTGCCCGCGGACAAGCCCGAAGTGGTCGTCGCGCAGATCCACGACGCGGACGACGACGTGACCGTCTTCCGGCTGGAGGGCAGCAAGCTCTACCTCACCCGGGGCGATGACCCGCACTACCGGCTCGCCGACGGCGGCTACCGGCTCGGGACCCGGTTCACCGTCGAGTTCGTCGCCGGGGGCGGACGGATTTCGGCCTACTACAACGGAACCGAGGTCGCCGGCTTCGCGAAGAAATCCTCGGGCGACTACTTCAAGGCCGGGGTGTACACCCAGGCGAACTGCGACAAGTCGTCGCCGTGCAGCGCGCAGAACTACGGCGAGACGGTGGTGTACGGACTGACCGTCGCCCACCAGGACCACTGACCAGCCACTGAGGGAGAAAGCCTTGTCCAAGAACGAAATCCTGTCCGCGTGCGCCGGGCTGGTCTTGCTGCTGCCGTTCGCGGGTGCCGCCGCGGCCGCGCCCGCGGGCAGCGCGGCCGGTGCCCACGCCGGGACCGGGCCGGCCTGCACGCGTCACCTCGCCGACCCCGCGGACGCCGGTTCCGTGCGGCCCGGTGACGTCGTCTGCTTCGGCGCCACGGCCAAGACCAAACGGCTGAAGATCACCAAGGGCGGCACGGCGCAGGCGCCGGTCACCTACTCCGGGGCCGGGCAGCGGGTCGGCGGGATCGACGTCGACGCCGATCACGTGATCGTCGACGGGTACACCATGGACGAACCGTCCGCGCCCGGTATCGAGGTGCACGGGAACGGGGTGACCGTGCGGAACAACACCGTGACGGCGCCGAAGGGCGGCGACGGGGACGGGCTGCGGTTCTTCGGTGACGACATCACCATCAGCCACAACACGATCAGCAGGACCGACAACAGCACCGGGGCCCACGCCGACTGCATGCAGACCTTCGCCACCGATGAGGACGACGTGGCCAGCAGTCACCTGGTGGTCGACGGCAACCGGTGCGAGCAGGTCGACAACATGTGCCTGATGGCCGAGGGCCCCGACTCCGAAGCCGGCGACGGCAGCGGCGAGGGCGTCTCCGAGGACTGGACGTTCAGCAACAACTACTGCCAGACCCGGGAAGCCTCCCAGACGCTGATGGTCGACGACGTCCAGCACCTCACCGTCACCGGCAACACCTGGGCGGCGGGCCCGGACCACGCCGTCGGCCTGCAGAACCATTCGACCGACGCGCACGTCGGGGACAACGCGCTCGACCCGTCGATCGAGTGCGAGGTCGGCATCGACAAGTCGTCGAAGAAGGGGTACGAGGGGCCCACGCCCCGCTGCGACCCGTGATCGGCCCGGGGGTACGGCGGTTCGGCCACCCGGACCCCCGCCCGGTCCGGCATAGTCCATAGAGGACATTCGGATCTCTCGCCGGGTGCGCCGCGGTGGTGCCCCGGCCTCCGGCCAAGCCCGGGCCGGTGCTGCGGTAGCCGTCGCGGCCGGCTGCGGCCCGGTTCGGGTGCCCGCTGCGCAACTCGGCCGGAACGAACCGGGGCGAACGCCGTAGGCTCGGCTGAATGAGCACGGCATCCACCACGGGGCACCCGATGGTCGAAACCCGGCACCAGACCCAGCTGCTCACCCTGCTGCGGGACGAGGGGCCGATGTCCCGGGTCGAGCTGGGGGAGCGGCTGGAGCTGCCGCGCGCCCGGGTGGGGGCCGAGGTGACGCGGCTGGGTGAGGCCGGGCTGGTCGAGACGGCCGGGCCGTCGGCCAGCCGGGGTGGCCGCCGCTCGACCCTGGTGCGGCTCGCCGGTGACCTGCGGGTGCTCTCGGTGGACGTCGGCGCCACCTCGGTCGGGGTCGCGCTGACCGACGCTTCGTGCGAGGTGCTGGCGCACTCCATCGAGGACTGCGACGTCCGGCAGGGGCCGCACGTGGTGCTCAACCGCGTGGCCGGGCTGGCGGAGAAGATCCGCGAGCAGGCACCGGGCCGGCTGATCGCCGCGGGGATCGGCCTGCCGGGGCCGGTGAGCTTCGCCGAAGGCATGCCCGTCGCCCCGCCGATAATGCCGGGCTGGGACCGGTTCTCCGTGCGCGACCACCTCGGCGGCCTGCTGGGCTGCCCGGTCGCGGTGGACAACGACGTCAACTCGATGGCGCTCGGGGAGCGGCACGCCGGGGTCGCGCGGTCGATCGACGATCTGGTGTTCGTCAAGATCGGCACCGGCATCGGCTGCGGGATCGTGCTCGAGGGCAAGGTCTACCGCGGGGTCGCGGGGACCGCGGGCGACATCGGGCACATCCGGCTCGACGACTACGGGCCGACCTGCGCGTGCGGCGAGGTCGGCTGCCTGGAGGCGTTCTTCGGCGGGGCCGCGCTGGCCCGCGACGGGCTGACGCTCGCGCGCAGCGGCCGTTCGGCCTACCTCGCCGACGTGGTCGCGGACCGGGGCGTGGTCACCGCACGCGACGTCGGCCGCGCCGCCGCGGCGGGGGACTTCGGCGCGGTCAACCTGGTCCGGGACGGCGGGCGGCGGCTCGGCCAGGTGGTGGCCTCGCTGGTCAGCTTCGTGAACCCGGGCATGGTGGTGATCGGCGGCGGGGTGGCGCAGCTCGGGCACCAGCTGCTGGCCGAGATCCGCAGCTCGGTCTACCGGCGCTCGCTGCCGCTGGCGACCGGCAACCTGCCGATCGTGCTGTCCGAACTCGGCGAGACCGCCGGCGTGATCGGCGCGGCCTGGTCCGCCACCGACCGGGCGTTCAGCCTCAGCGGCTGAAGGGCCGGACAAGCACCGGACAAGCCCTGGCCGAGGCCCTCGGCGGGCACGTTATGCGGTCGAATGCATCCGTTAAGTTACGTAAAATCCGTACAGACTTTCGTACTACAGATACGAAAGTTTGCGGCAAATCGGACGACTGTTCGGGTGAATGGAGTGGTTTCTGTCCTGTTGTCACCTTGACGGGTGACACCAGTCACCCTACTTTCGCTTGCTAAGTAACAAAGTTTGTTACGGCTGAAGCGTAAGTGAGGGTTGAGTGATCGCGACTGATCCCGGGCCGCACGTGCCGGTCAGCCCCCGCACGGCGAACCTGGCGGCGCTCCTGCGGGCGCTGCGGGCGGGCCCGCTCTCACGCACCCAGCTCGCCACCCGCTGCGGCATCACCAAGGCCGCGGTCTCCGGTCTGGTCACGGAGCTGTCCGGCCGCGGGCTGGTCCGGCCGGCGGGCCTGCTCGCCGGCCACGGGCGGCCGAGCCGGCTGGTCGAGCTGAACGCCGGGAGCGCGTGCGGGCTGGCGCTGGGCGTGGAGGCCGGCCGGTTCTCCGCGGTGGTCACCGACCTCGAAGGCCGGGTGCTCGCCGAGCGCACCGAGACCGCCGACGTCGCCGCCCTCGGCCTGCACCGGAGCATGGACGAGCTCGGCTTCCTGGCCGGGCGGGTGCTCGACGGAGAGCGGCCGGTCGGGGTCACCGTGTCCGTGCCCGGGCTGGTGGATTCGGCCGCGGCCGTGCTGCGGTTCGCGCCGACCCTGCGCTGGCGGGACGCCGAGATCGCCGACCTGGTCGCCGCCCGGCTCGGCCTGGCCGCCGACGCCGTGGTGGTGGACAACGAGGCGAACCTCGGCGCGGTCGGCGAATCGGTGGCCGGGGCCGGTGCGGGCGTGCGCGAGCTGTTCTACCTCAGCGGCGGCACGGGCGTCGGCGGCGGACTCGTCTCCGGCGGCGCGATCCTGCGCGGGGCCCGGGGGTTCGCCGGCGAGGTCGGGCACCTCCCGGTCGACCCGTCCGGTGAGCGGTGCCCGTGCGGCCGGGTCGGCTGCCTCGAGACCAAGGCCGGGCTGAACGCCGTGCTGCGGGCCGCGGCCGCCCCCGGGGATCCGCTGCACGATCCGGCGCTGGGCGTCGACGGCCGGGTCGGGCTGCTCAAGCACCGCGTGTCCCGCGGGGACCGCCGCGCGGCCGCCGCGGTCTCGGAGCTCGGGTTCGCGCTCGGGGTCGCGGTGGTCACCGTGGCCGACGTGCTCGACCCGGACGTGGTGGTGCTGGGCGGTTATTTCGCCGCGCTGGGCCGGTGGCTGGTCGAACCGGTGCGCCGGGAGCTGTCCGCGCGCCCGCTCGCGCACGAGCCCTCGTGCCGGGTCGAGCCGTCCCCGCTCGGCACCAGCGCCGCGCTGCGGGGCGCCGCGCACCTGGCCACCGAACGGCTCTTCGCCGATCCGACGCTGGTCCCGTTCCGGCCGAAACCATCCGAAACCACAGCGGAGGCACCGGTATGAGCCTGCTTTCGGTCCGCGGGATCGTGAAGACCTTCCCGGGCGTGCGCGCGCTCGACGGGGTCGACTTCGACGTCGAACCCGGTGAGGTGCACTGCCTCCTGGGCCAGAACGGCGCGGGCAAGTCGACGCTGATCAAGGTGCTGGCCGGGGCGCACCGGCCGGACGAGGGCGAGATCACCTGGCAGGGCGAGCCGGTGGCGCTGCCCTCGCCGGTGGCCGCGCTGAAGATCGGCATCGCCACGATGTACCAGGAACTCGACCTGGTGCCCGGGCTTTCCGTGGCCGACAACATCTTCCTCGGCCGCGAGCGCGCGAGCCTCGGCTTCACCCGGATCGGCGAGTCCCGGGGCCTGGCCGCGAAACTGCTCGCCCGGCTCGGGCACCCGGAGATCACCCCTTCGACCGAGGTGGGCACCCTGTCCGCCGCGGGCCAGCAACTGGTTTCGATGGCCCGGGCGCTCGCGCACGACGCCAAGCTGCTGGTGATGGACGAGCCGACCGCGGCGCTGGCCGGGGAAGAGGTCGACAACCTGTTCCGGATCGTCGGCGAGCTGACCGCCGAGGGCGTCGCGATCGTCTACATCTCCCACCGGCTCGAAGAGCTGCGGCGGATCGGGCACCGGGTCACCGTGCTCAAGGACGGCCGCACCGTGGCCACCGACCTCGACGCGAAGCGGACGCCGACCTCGGAGCTGGTCCGGCTGATGGCCGGGCGCAAGGTCGAGACCGTGTTCGGCCCGCGCCACGAGGAGCACATCGACCACCGGACCGAAGTGCTCGAGGTCGACGGGCTCGGTGTGGCGGGCGAGTTCGAGGACATCAGCTTCACCGTCCACGCGGGCGAGGTCGTCGGACTGGCGGGCCTGGTCGGCTCCGGGCGCAGCGAACTGCTCGAAACGATCTTCGGCGCCCGCCGGCCCAGCGCGGGATCGGTGGCCGTGGACGGGAAGACGATCCGGGCGGGCAGCGTCTCGGCCGCGGTGAAGGCCGGGATCGGCCTGGCCCCCGAGGAGCGCAAGAGCCAGGGCCTGCTGCTCGACCTGCCCGTGGTGCACAACGTCACGCTCGCGAGCCTCGGCCGGTACGCCAAGTTCGGCTTCACCGACCGGTCCCGTGAGCTCGACGACGCCGGGGAAAGCCTGCGGCGCCTGGACCTGCGGCCCGCCGACCCGAAGCGGATCATCCGCACGCTCTCGGGCGGCAACCAGCAGAAGGCGGTGCTCGCGCGCTGGCTGGTGCGCGGCTGCCGGGTGCTGCTGCTGGACGAGCCGACCCGCGGCGTCGACGTCGGCGCGCGGGCCGAGCTGTACCGGCTGATCAGCGAGCTGGCCGCGACCGGGGTGGCGATCGTGCTGGTCTCCAGCGAGATCCCGGAGGTGCTCGGGCTGTCCGACCGGGTGCTGGTGCTGCGGGAGGGACGGGTCCTGGCGACCAGGCCGTCCGCGGACCTGACCGAGGCGGAGGTGCTCGACGTGATTCTCGAGGGGAGTGCGGCATGACCGATCAAGCCGAGTCGGTCCGGGTCACGGACCCGGGCAAAACCCGGCTGCCCCAGCCGAAGCGGTCGCCCTGGCGGGCCGACCCCCGGCTGCTCGGGCTGACCGGGGTGCTGGTGGTGCTGTGCCTGCTCGGCCAGCTCACCCGGCCCGACCAGTTCTTCACCGACGGCAACATCTCGACCATCCTCCGGCTCGCCGCGGCGATCGGCGTGGTCAGCGTGGGCATGACGTTCGTGATCATCAGCGGCGGCATCGACCTGTCGGTCGGGTCCATCGTGGCGCTGGCCAGCGTCTGGCTGACCACCCTGGCCACGCAGTCCTACGGGCCGGTGGTGATGGTGGTCTGCGGGGCGCTGGTCGGGCTCGGCTGCGGGCTGGTCAACGGGGTGCTGGTGGCCTACGGCAAGGTCGTGCCGTTCATCGCGACGCTGGCCATGTACGTGGCGGCCCGCGGGCTCGCCGAGCGGATCAGCGGACGCCGCACCCAGGTGGTCTCCGACCCCGGCTTCCTCGCCTTCTTCCGCGGCGACCTGCTCGGCGTCCCGGTGCTGATCTGGATGTTCGCGCTGGTCTTCGCCGTGGGCTGGGTGCTGCTGAACCGCACCACCTTCGGCCGCCGCACCTTCGCGGTCGGCGGCAACGCCGAGGCGTCGCGGCTGGCCGGCATCAACGTCAAGCGGCACACCGCCCTGGTCTACGGCGTGGCCGGGCTGTGCTGCGGGATCGCCGCGCTGATGGTGGTCGCGCGGACCACCGCGGGCGCCTCGACCAACGGCATGCTCTACGAACTCGACGCCATCGCCGCGGTGGTGATCGGCGGCACCCTGCTCACCGGCGGCCGCGGCTCGCTGCTCGGCACCCTGATCGGCGTGCTGATCTTCACCGTGCTGTCCAACATCTTCACCCTGAACAACCTGGACACCGACATCCAGAACATCGCCAAGGGCGTGATCATCGTCCTGGCCGCTCTGCTGCAGTTCCGCTCCCGCAAGACCAGGACGAGTCCGTAGCCACCGTGGATGGAGAACCGTCATGACCGAAAATCCCATGCTGCGCCGGAGGTTCCTGCTCGGTGGCGCGGCCGTCGGGGCCGGCGCGCTGCTCACGGCCTGCACCTCCAACGAGGCCCCGGCGCGGGCGAACGACGCCGACGTGGCGCCGGCCGGCGACCACGCCAAGCCGGGGAAGCCGGTCACCATCGGGTTCTCGGCGCCCGCCGCCGACCACGGCTGGATGGCCGCGATGACCAAGAACGCCAAGGCCCAGGCCGCGAAGTTCAGCGAGGTCAAGCTCAACGCGACCGAGGGCACCAACGACGTCAACCAGCAGATCTCCCAGGTCGAGACCCTGATCAACGCCAAGGTCGACGTGCTGGTGATCCTGCCCTTCGACGGCAAGGCGCTGACCGCCGCGGGCCAGCAGGCGATGGACGCCGGCATCCCGGTGATCAACCTGGACCGGGTGTTCGACACCCCGCTGGCGTACCGCACCTGGATCGGCGGCGACAACTACCGGATGGGCGTCAACGCCGGCAGTTACGTGGCGCAGCAGATGAAGGCCAAGAACATCGGCAACCCGATCATCGGCGAGGTCGCGGGCATCGACTCGCTGCCGTTGACCCAGGACCGGAGCCGGGGCTTCAAGGACGCCCTGGCCCGCCAGGGGTTCAAGGTCGGTCCGCGGGTTTCGGCGCAGTTCACCCCGGAGTCGGGGGAGCAGCAGACCTCGAACCTGCTGCAGTCGGCGCCCAAGCTGGACGCGCTGTGGAACCACGACGACGACCAGGGGGTCGGGGTGGTCGCGGCGCTGAGCAACGCCGGCCGCGGCGAGTTCCTGATGGTCGGCGGCGCCGGTTCGAAGAACGCGATGGACCTGATCAAGGCCGACTCCGGCCCGCTCAAGGCGACCGTGCTCTACAGCCCGTCGATGGCCTCGTCGGCGATCGCGCTGGCGCGGCTGCTGGGGCAGGGCCAGGGCGCCGCCGACTTCGCCGAGCACGAGATCCCGGCCGAGATCACCACCTACTCCGCGGTGGTCACCAAGGAGAACGTGGCCCAGTACCTCGACGTCGGCTTCGAGTCCTGAACCAGCCCGAGACCAGCAGGCGGAAATCGAGGAGGGGCATGAGCACGGCCAGGGAAACGATCGGCATCGGCGTGGTGGGCCACGCGTTCATGGGTGCGGTGCATTCGCACGCCTGGCGCAACGTCCACCGGTTCTTCGACGTGCCGCTGGTTCCGAGACTCGCCGTGCTCGGCGGTCGCGACGAAGGGCGGGCGAAGGCCGCGGCGCAGCGGTTCGGCTGGGCCGAGGTCGAGACCGACTGGCGGGCGCTGATCGCCCGGGACGACGTCGACCTGGTCGACATCTGCACCCCGGGCGACCGCCACGCCGAGATCGCGATCGCCGCGCTCGAAGCGGGAAAGCACGTGCTGTGCGAGAAACCGCTGGCCAACACCCTGGCCGAAGCCGAGGCGATGGCCGCGGCGGCGGCGAAGGCGCGCGAACGCGGGGTCCGGTCGATGGTCGCCTTCAACTACCGCCGGGTGCCCGCGCTCGCGCACGCCCGGCGGCTGGTCGAGAGCGGGGCGCTCGGCGAGATCCGGCACGTGCGTTCGGTCTACCTGCAGGACTGGCTGTCCGATCCGCGGTCACCGATGACCTGGCGGCTGCGCAAGGAGCAGGCCGGCTCGGGGGCGCTGGGCGACCTCGGCGCGCACATCGTCGACGCCGCGCAGTTCGTCACCGGCGAGCGCATCACCGGGGTTTCGGCGCTGATGAACACCTTCGTGCCGCAGCGCCCGGACGGTGAGGGCGGCCGGGGCCAGGTCACGGTCGACGACTGCGCGCTGTTCCTCGGCCGGCTCTCCGGCGGGGCGGTGGCGGGGTTCGAGGTGACCCGGTACGCGCTGGGGCGCAAGAACTCCATGCGGATCGAGGTCAACGGGTCGAAGGCGAGCCTGGCGTTCGACTTCGAAGCGATGAACGAGCTGTCCTGGTACGACGGCACCGGCCCGTCGGCCGAGGCCGGGTTCCGCCGGATCCTGGTCACCGAGCCCGAGCACCCGTACGTCGGGGCGTGGTGGCCGCCGGGGCACCTGCTCGGCTACGAGCACACGTTCACCAACGAGGTCGCGGACCTGCTCACCGCGATCGGCGAGGACCGGGACCCGCGGCCGTCCTTCGCGGACGGGCTGGGGGTGCAGCGGGTGCTGGACGCGGTCGAGCGGAGCACGGCCGCGCAGTCCCGGTGGACCGAAGTCGGCAACCCGTGACCGGTCAGGCCGGTTCCGCACCGGCCTGAACCCGCACAAGATCGATGTGGCGCAGGGAAAGGTGGAGGTTATGGCTGCTCAGGAGCGCACCGGCCTGTGGCTGGTCGGAGCGAGGGGTTCGGTCGCCACGACCGCCGCGGCCGGGCTGCTGGCCCTGCGGGCGCGGGTGGCCGGGCCGACCGGCTGCGTGACCGAGCTGCCCGCGTTCGCCTCCGTGCCGCTGCCCGGCTGGGACGAGCTGGTGCTCGGCGGGCACGACATCGTGTCCACGCCGCTGGAGAAGCGGGCCGAGCAACTGGCCGGGGCCGGGGTGCTCGGCCCCGCCGTGTTCGCCGCGGTCCGGGCGGGACTGTCCGAAGTGGACGCCGAGATCCGCGACGGCTACCACCCGGCCGCCCACACCGGCGCGCAGGCGGACGCGGCCGAACGGCTCGGCGCGGACCTCCGGGCCTTCGCCGAACGGCACGAACTCGCGCGGGTGGTGGTGATCGACGTCTCCTCCACCGAGCCCCCGTGCCCGCACCGGCCCGAGCACGACGACCTGGCCGCGCTCGAAGCGGCGCTGGCCGACCCGGCCCGGACCGTGCTCCCGCCCAGCTCGCTCTCGGCTTACGCGGCGCTCAAGGCCGGCTGCCCGTACGTCGGGTTCACCCCGTCGGCCGGGATCACCTTGCCTGCGCTGCAACAGCTCGCCGGACGCGAGGGCCTGCCGTACGCGGGTTGCGACGGCAAGACCGGGGAAACCCTGCTGCGCACCGTCCTCGCGCCGATGTTTTCGGCCCGTGCGCTGAAGGTCCGTTCGTGGTCCGGCACCAACCTGCTCGGCGGCGGCGACGGGGAGACGCTGGCCGATCCGGTGACCGTCGGCAGCAAGCTCGAATCCAAGGCGCGCGGACTGGCGGCGCTGCTCGGCGACGAGGTCACGGCGCCGCTGCACATCGACCACGTGCCCGACCTCGGCGAGGTGAAGACCGCTTGGGACCACGTGTCCTTCGAGGGCTTCCTCGGTGCGCGGATGAGCCTGCAGTTCACCTGGACCGGGTACGACTCGGCCCTCGCGGCCCCGTTGGTCCTCGATCTGGCGCGGCTGGTGGCCGCGGCGCACGAGGCCGGGCGAAGCGGTCCGCAGACCGAGCTGGGGTTCTTCTTCAAGGACCCGCTGGGCAGCGATGAGCACCGGTTCGCCGAGCAGTCGCGCCGGTTGACCGAGTGGGCGGCGACCCTGTGAAGGCCCCCGCGGTCAAGGACCTGGCCGAGCTGGTCCGCGCGCCGGCCGCGCTGACCGTGCTCGGTGACACCGTCGCCGGCTCGGCCGCCGCCGGGCTGCGGATGACCGGGCGAAGGCTGCTGCTGCCGCTGGCCTCGGTCGCCTTCTACTGGGCCGGGATGGCGCTCAACGACTGGGCCGACCGCAGGCTGGACGCGGTGGAACGACCCGAACGGCCGATCCCGTCCGGCCGGGTGAGCCCGTCGGCGGCGCTGGGCACCGGGGCCGGGCTGACCGCGGCCGGGCTGGGTCTGGCCGCGCTCGGCGGCGGCCGGACGGCGGTGCGCGCGGCGGTCCCGCTCGCGGCCTCGGTGTGGGCCTACGACACCGTGTTCAAGCCGACCCCGGCCGGACCGCCGGCGATGGCGCTCTGCCGCGCCCTCGACGTGCTGCTCGGCGCGGGCGGGGAACCGCGGCGGGCGCTGACGGCCGCGGCGGCGGTGGGCGTGCACACGCTCGGCGTGACCGCGCTGTCCACCGGCGAGGTGCACGGCGCGAACCCGAACACCGCCCGCGCCGCCCTCGCCACCAGCAGCGTCGCGACGACGTTGGCGGTTGCGGGCCCGGCCTTCGGCCGCTGGAACCGGCTCGCGTCGTTGGCCGCGGGTTCGGGCTACGCCGGTTTCGTCGGCCGTGCGCAGGCGGACGCCGCGCGCGACCCGTCGGCCCAGGTGGTCCGCGCGGCGACCAGGACCGGCATCCACGGCATGGTGCCGCTGCAGGCCGCGGTCGCGGCGAAGGGCTCGGTGGCCGGGGCGGCGCTGGTCGCGGTCGCGCTGCCGATCGCGCGCCGGCTTTCGCGGAAGGTGAGCCCGACATGACCTTCCACCTCGGTTACGGCACCAACGGGTTCGCCAACCACCGGCTCGAAGACGCCCTCGCGGTGATCGCCGACCTCGGCTACACCGGGGTGGCGCTGACCCTGGACCACCAGCACCTCGACCCGTTCGCCGAGGACCTGCCCCGCCGGGTCGGCCGGGTGGCCGCCCGGCTCTCGGCGCTCGGCCTGCACCGGGTGGTGATCGAGACCGGGGCCCGGTACCTGCTCGACCCGTGGCACAAGCACGAGCCGACGCTGCTGTCCGACGAGCCCGGGGCCCGCGTCGACTTCCTGGTCCGGGCCCTGCGGATCGCGGCGGACCTGGGCGCGGACTGCGTGTCGTTCTGGTCCGGGGTGTCCACAGTGGAGGCCGATACGGCCTGGGCGCGGCTGCGCGGGGGCGTGGCGGCGGTGCTGGAGCACGCGGAGCGGCGGAACGTGCGGCTGGCCCTGGAGCCCGAGCCCGGGCACCGGGTGCAGCACCTCGGCCAGGCGCTGGACCTGCGGAAGGAACTGGGCGAGCCGGAGCTGCTCGGGATCACCCTCGACGTCGGGCACTGCGTGGCGGTGGAACCGGTGGACGCCGCCGAATGCGTCCGGCGGGCCGGGCCGCTGCTGTGGAACGTGCAGCTCGACGACATGCGGCCGCGGGTCCACGAGCACCTGGAATTCGGTCAGGGGCAGCTCGACCTGCCCGCGACCCTGGCCGCGCTGGAGGAAAGCGGGTACGCCGGGGTGGCCGCGGTCGAGCTGCCCCGGCACAGCCACGCCGCGCCGGAGGTGGCCCGGCGGGCGATCGGGGCGTTGCGGGCCGGACGGTGGCTGGGCCGGGCCGAGCGCCGGGTCCGGGAGCGACCTTCGGTGATCGGCTCGCTGTTCCCGGCCGTCGGGCGTGAGGTCGGCCGCACGCCGCTGGCCCCCGACACCGATCCGCGCGGGCTGGTCGAGGGCACCGTCGACGACCAGGCCCGGTCCCGGCTGATCACCGTGCTCGCCGGGCCGCTGACCGCCGAGGAGCTGGCGACCGAGCTGGGCGAGCTGTACCGGTACGGCGACGACGCCGAGCGGCGGGGCGTGCTACGGGGGCTGAACGAGCTGGCGGAGGTCGAGGGGTTACGGTCGGCGGGGCTGGCGCTGGTGGCGGATGCGTTGCGCACCAACGACATTCGGCTGGTCGCCGCGGCCATGGGTGCCTTCGCGGCGCGTCACCTGGACCCGCACGCCTGGCGGCACGGGGTGCTGAAGTGCGTTTTCGTCGGAGTGCCGCTCGCCGCCGTCGCGAGCCTCAAAGCGCGCGCGGACGACGAGCTGCGCCGGATGCTCGCGGACTTCGCCGACGAGCGCCGGGCGGCCGGTCGTGAAGTGACCGCCGACGCCCTCGAACTGCTGAAGGAAGGCCGATAGCCGTGCGCATCTTCGATCCCCACATCCACATGAGCTCCCGGACCACCGACGACTACGAGGCGATGTACGCGGCCGGGGTCCGAGCCCTGGTCGAACCGGCGTTCTGGCTGGGCCAGCCACGCACCGGCGTCGGCTCCTTCACCGACTACTTCGACGCGCTGATCGGCTGGGAGCGGTTCCGCGCGGCGCAGTTCGGCATCCGGCACCACTGCACGATCGCGCTGAACCCCAAGGAGGCCAACGACCCCCGCTGCGTCGAAGTGCTCGACGTGCTGCCGCGCTACCTGGCCAAGGACGGCGTGGTCGCGGTCGGCGAGGTCGGCTACGACTCGATGACCCCAGAGGAGGACGAGGTCTTCACACGGCAGTTGCGGCTCGCGCTCGAGCACGACCTGCCGGTGCTCGTGCACACCCCGCACCGCGACAAGCTGGAGGGGACCAAGCGCACGCTCGACGTGGTCCGCGAGTCCGGGCTGGCGCCGGAGCGGGTGGTGGTCGACCACCTCAACGAGGTCACGGTCGAGCTGGTCAAGGACTCCGGCGCGTGGATGGGGTTCTCCATCTACCCGGACACCAAGATGGACGAGCACCGGATGGTGGAGATCCTGCGCCGGTACGGGCTGGAGCAGGTGATCGTCAACTCCGCCGCCGACTGGGGCCGCTCGGATCCGCTGAAGACGCGCAAGACCGGGCAGGCCATGCTCGACGGCGGGTTCACCGAGGCGCAGGTGGACCAGCTCCTGTGGGCCAACCCGGTCGCCTTCTACGGCCAGAGCGGGCGGCTCACCCTCGATCCGCTGCCCGGCTTCACCGGCGAAGCGGGCGAGTTCGCCGGCAACTCGGTGCTGCGAGGTGGGCGCCCGTGATCTCCTACTGCACCAACGTCCACCCGGCCGAGGACGTCGAGGGCATCGTGGCGCAGCTCGACCGGTACGCGCTGCCGGTGCGTGAACGGCTGGGGGCCGACCGGCTCGGGGTCGGGCTCTGGCTGTCCGCGCCGGTCGCGCGCGGACTGGCCGGTGACCCGAGCGCGCGCAGGCGCTTCCGGGCCGAGCTGGACGCCCGCGGGCTGGCCGTGGTCACGCTCAACGCCTTCCCGTACGGCGGGTTCCACGACGAGGTGGTCAAGCGGGCCGTCTACCGTCCAACCTGGACCGAGCCGGATCGGGTGGCCTACACGGTCGACTGCGTGACGGTGCTCGCGGACCTGCTCGCCGAAGACGCCGCGTACGGCAGCATCTCCACCCTCCCGCTGGCCTGGCGGGAACCGTGGACCAGCCGCGACGACCACGCCGCGGCCGAGGCGTTCGGCCAGGTCGTGCGGGCGATCCGCCGGACCGGGGACCGGCCGATCCGGCTGGCGGTCGAGCCCGAGCCGGGCTGTGTGCTCGACACGGTGGCCGACGCGCTGTCCTGGCTGTCCGGCCGCGTCGACCCCGAGTACGTCGGGCTGTGCCTGGACACCTGCCACCTCGCGGTCTCGTTCGCCGATCCGGCGGAGACGCTGGCGACGATCGCGAAATCCGGATTGGACGTCGTCAAGGTGCAGGCTTCGACGGCCTTGCACGTGGAGAAGCCGGCCGAGGCGCAGGACGCGCTGGCAGCCTTCGCCGAACCGCGGTACCTGCACCAGGTCCGGGAACTCGGCGGCGACGGAACCGTGCACCGGGCCGACGACCTGGACGAGGCCGGGACCGAGCTGCCGGGGGAGGGGCCGTGGCGGGTGCACTTCCACCTGCCGCTGCACCAGGAGCCGGTGGCGCCGTTCGGCTCGACCACCGAGGTGCTGCGCGCGGTGGCCGCCGGGCTGCCGGCCGGGCCGCACGTCGAGGTGGAGACCTACACCTGGAGCGTGCTGCCGGACGCCGGCGACCTGGTCGGCGGGATCGCCGCCGAACTGGAGTGGGCCGGGCGGAACCTCGTCGCGGAAGGGGTTTCCGCGTGAAGCCGCTGGTGGTGATCGACGTCGTCGGGCTGACCCCGAAGGCGCTGCGGCACATGCCGAAGCTGTCCGCGGTGGCGAGCGAAGGCTGGCAGGCCGAGCTGGGCACGGTGCTGCCGGCGGTCACCTGCAGTGCGCAGTCGACCTTCCTCACCGGGCTGATGCCGGCCCGGCACGGGATCGTCGGCAACGGCTGGTACTTCCGCGAACTCGGCGAGATCTTCCTGTGGCGCCAGCACAACCGGCTGGTGAGCGGCGAGAAGCTCTGGGAGACCGCGCGGTCCGCGCACCCCGGCTACCGCTCGGCGAACGTCTGCTGGTGGTACGCCATGGGGATGTCCACCGACGTCACGGTGACCCCGCGGCCGATCTACCACGCCGACGGCCGCAAGTCGCCGGACGCCTACGTGCGCCCGCCCGAGCTGCACGACCGGCTCACCGGCGAGCTGGGCGAATTCCCGCTGTTCCAGTACTGGGGCCCGACGGCTTCGCTCAAGTCGAGCCAGTGGGTGATCGGCGCGTCGCGGCAGATCCTGCGCGAGCGGCGGCCGGACCTGCTCCTGGCCTACGTGCCGCACCTGGACTACGACCTCCAGCGCTTCGGCCCCGACGGGCCGCAGGCGGCGCAGGCCGCGCGGGACACCGACCGCGCGCTCGCCCCGCTGCTCGACGACGCCCGCGACGCCGGGGCGACCGTGGTCGCGTTGAGCGAGTACGGCATCACGAACGTGAGCCGGCCGGTCGAGGTCAACCGCGCGCTGCGCCGTGAGGGGCTGCTGGAGGTCTACACCCAGGCCGGGATGGAATACCTCGACCCGTGGGCCTCACGGGCGTTCGCCGTGGCCGACCACCAGGTGGCGCACGTCTACGTCCGCAACGAGTCCGATGTGGAGCGGGTGCGGTCGGTCGCCGGCGGGCTGGCCGGGGTCGACGAGGTGCTCGACCGGCCGGCGCAGGCCCGCTACGGGATCGACCACGAACGGTCCGGAGAGCTGGTCGCGGTGGCCGAGCCGGACTCCTGGTTCACCTACCACTACTGGCTCGAAGACGACCGCAAACCCGATTTCGCCCGCGGCGTCGAGATCCACCGCAAACCCGGGTACGACCCGGCCGAGCTGTTCTTCGACCCCGAGGACCGGTTCGCCAAGGCGCGGGCCGGGCTCAACCTGGCCAAGAAGTTCGCCGGCCTGCGCTACGCGATGGACGTGGTGCCGACCGATCCGCGCTGGGTCCGCGGTTCCCACGGGCGGCTCCCGGATTCGGCCGAGGACGGCCCGCTGCTGCTCTGCTCCGACCCCGCCTTCCAGCCCGCCGGCCGCATCGGCGCGACCGGGGTGCACCCGCTGTTGTTGTCCCTGCAAGGACTGAAGTAGGAGAAAGAAGCTCCACCGCGTCCGGTTCTTTGATCGCTGCCGCTCATCGGAAGGATCGCTACAGCTATGTCTCTGAAACGACGACTAGGCGTGCTCCTCGCGTCGATGGTCACGGCGCTGACCGGCCTCGCGTCACCGGTGGAGGCCGAGCCGGACCACGAAGAGGCGAAGGTGCTCGTCTTCTCCAAAACCGCGGGATTCCGCCACGATTCGATTCCCGACGGGATCCAGGCCATCCGGGAACTGGGCGCGCAGAACCACTTCGAGGTGGAAGCGACCGAGGATTCGGCCGCGTTCACCGACGCCAACCTCCAGCGGTTCGGCGCGGTGGTCTGGCTCTCCACCACCGGTGACGTGCTGGACGCGGACCAGCAGGCCGCGTTCGAGCGGTACATCGCCGGCGGCGGCGGGTACGTCGGCGTGCACGCCGCCTCCGACACCGAGTACGACTGGCCCTGGTACGGCGAGCTGGTCGGCGCGTACTTCAAGTCCCACCCGAGCGTCCAGCCGGCCGAGGTCGAGGTCGAGGACCGGACGCACGAGTCCACAAAGGATCTTCCGCAGACCTGGCTGCGCACCGACGAGTGGTACAACTACCGCGACAACCCGCGCAGCCGGGTGCACGTGCTGGCCGCCCTGGACGAACACAGCTACCAGCCCGGTGACGGCGCGATGGGCGACCACCCGATCGCCTGGTGCCACGAGAGCTCCGGCGGCCGGTCCTGGTACACCGGGGGCGGCCACACCAAGGAGTCCTACGCCGATCCGGCCTTCCGCGCCCACCTCGCGGGCGGCATCCGCTACTCGGCCCGGCTCAGTGCGGACCGCTGTGACCCACCGGCCGAGGCCGACCCGGTGGACGCCGACTTCGACCAGATCACCCTGGCCCAGGGCGCGGAAAGCCTCGGCGAGCCGATCGCGCTGTCCGTGCTGCCCAACCGCGACGTGCTGCACACCTCGCGCGACGGCCGGGTCTGGTACACCACCTCCGGCGCGACCACCAAGCCGGCCGCGCGGATCCCGGTCTACAACCACGACGAGGACGGCCTGCAGGGCGTCGCCATCGACCCGGACTTCGCGAACAACCACTGGGTCTACCTGTACTACGCCCCGCAGCTGAGCACCCCGGCCGGGGACGCGCCGGAGACCGGCACCGCGGCGGACTTCGCCCCGTTCCAGGGGTACAACCAGCTCTCCCGGTTCAAGCTGACCGAGGACCACACCCTGGACCTGGCCACCGAGCAGAAGGTGCTGCAGGTGCCGGCCGAGCGCGGGATCTGCTGCCACGCCGGCGGCGAGATCGACTTCGACGCCCAGGGCAACCTGTACCTGTCCACCGGGGACGACTCCAACCCGTTCGCCTCCGACGGCTTCACCCCGATCGACGAGCGGCCCGGCCGCAACCCGGTGTTCGACGCCCAGCGCAGCGCCGGCAACACCAACGACCTGCGGGGCAAGGTGCTGCGGATCAAGGTCGGCGAGGACGGCGGTTACACCGTGCCCGCGGGCAACCTGTTCGCCGAGGGCACGGACAAGACCCGGCCCGAGATCTACGCGATGGGCTTTCGCAACCCGTTCCGGTTCGCCGTCGACCGCGAGACCGGCTGGCTGCACCTCGGCGACTACGGTCCCGACGCCGGTGCGGCCGACCCGGCCCGCGGCCCGGGCGGCACGGTCGAGTACAACCTGATCAAGAAACCGGGCAACTTCGGCTGGCCCTACTGCATCGGCGACAACCAGCCGTTCGTCGACCACGACTTCGCCACCGGGCAGTCCAGCGCGGCCTTCGACTGCGCCGCCCCGAAGAACACCAGCCCGCACAACACCGGGCTGACCGACCTGCCGCCGGTGGAGAGGGCCTGGATCCCCTACGACGGCGGCTCGGTGCCGGAGTTCGGCACCGGTTCGGAATCCCCGATGGGCGGCCCGGTCTACCACTACGACGCGGCCAACCCGTCGCCGACCAAGTTCCCCGCGTACTACGACGCCAAGACCTTCGCCTACGAGTGGGAGCGCGGCTGGATCAAGGAGATCGCGGTCGGGGCCGACGGGGAGCGCGGGGCGATCAAGCCGTTCTTCGACTCGATGACCCTGACCCGCCCGATGAACCTCGAATTCGGCCCGGACGGAGCGCTCTACGTGCTCGACTACGGCTCCGGCTATTTCGGCGGTTCCGCGGAATCGGCGGTCTACCGCATCGACTACACCAAGGGCCGCCGGACCCCGGAGGTCAAGGTGGCCGCGGACCGGACCTCGGGCCAGGGCCCGTTGACCGTGCGGTTCGACCCGGCCGGCACCCACGACCCGGACCAGGACGCGCTGACCTACGCCTGGGACTTCGACGGGGACGGGACCACCGATTCGACCGAGCCGAACCCGCTCTCGCACACCTACCCCGCCAACGGCCAGTACACCGCGAAGCTCTCGGTCACCGACGCCACCGGGCTGACCGGGGCGGCCAGCCTGGTGGTCACCGTCGGCAACACCGCGCCGGTGGTCACGCTCAAGACCCCGGTCGACGGCAGCGTGTTCAGCTTCGGCGACACGGTGCCCTTCGAGGTCGAGGTGACCGACGCCGAGGACCACCCGATCGATTGCGCCAAGGTGACGGTGGAGTACATCCTCGGCCACGAGGGCCACGGCCATCCGCTGAGCCGGGCCACCGGGTGCCGGGGGACCATCGCCACCCCGGCCGACGAGGGCCACGGCCTGGACGCGAACGTGTTCGGGGTCATCAACGCGAGCTACACCGACGAGGGCGGCAACGGCGTCCCGGCGCTGACCGGTGACGCGGAATCCCTGCTGCAGCCCAAGCTGAAGCAGGCGGAGTTCTACACCCGGTCCAGCGGGATCGAGGTCGTCGCGCACGAGGGCGCCAGCGGCGGAAAGCGCGTCGGGCACATCGAGTCCGGCGACTGGATCGAGTTCGACCCGGTGAACCTGGCCGGCCTCGGCGGCATCGGCTACCGCGTCAGCTCCGGCGGGGCCGGCGGCACGATCGAGGTGCACGCGGGCGCGCCGGACGGCCTGCTGGTGCAGACCGCGCCGGTGGCGAACACCGGCGGCTGGGACAGCTACGCCGAACTGGCGCCGAGCGCGGTCACCGACCCCGGCGGCACCGGGTCCCTGTTCCTGGTCTTCCGCGGGACCGATCCCGGCGGGCTGTT
Organism: Amycolatopsis sp. PS_44_ISF1; assembly: GCF_032335455.1. Taxonomy (NCBI): domain Bacteria; kingdom Bacillati; phylum Actinomycetota; class Actinomycetes; order Pseudonocardiales; family Pseudonocardiaceae; genus Amycolatopsis; species Amycolatopsis sp. PS_44_ISF1. The sequence goes on from NZ_JANUXO010000005.1 coordinate 162,357, forward strand.
CGACCTGGACGCCATCACCTTCGAGGAGCGCACATGAGCCGTCCGATCACCCTGTTCACCGGCCAGTGGGCGGACCTGCCGTTCACCGAGGTGTGCCGGCTGGCCGGCGAGTGGGGCTACGACGGCCTCGAGATCGCCTGCTCCGGCGACCACTTCGAGGTCGACCGGGCCCTGGCCGAACCGGACTACGTACCGGGGCGGCTGCGCCTGCTGGCCGAGCACGGGCTCAAGGTCTGGGCCATCTCCAACCACCTGGTCGGGCAGGCGGTCTGCGACGACCCGATCGACGAGCGCCACCGGGCCATCCTCCCGTCGCGGGTGTGGGGCGACGGCGAGCCCGAAGGCGTGCGCGGGCGGGCGGCCGCGGAGATGGCCGACACCGCGCGGGCGGCGGCGAAACTCGGGGTGGACACGGTGATCGGCTTCACCGGCTCGAAGACCTGGAAGTACGTGGCGATGTTCCCGCCGGTCGCGCAGTCGGTGATCGACGAGGGCTACCAGGACTTCGCCGACCGGTGGAACCCGGTCCTCGACGTGTTCGACGAGGTCGGTGTCCGGTTCGCGCACGAGGTGCACCCGTCGGAGATCGCCTACGACTACTGGACCACCCGGCGGGCGCTCGAGGCGGTCGGGCACCGGCCGGCCTTCGGGCTGAACTGGGACCCCTCGCACTTCGTCTGGCAGGACCTCGACCCGGTCGGGTTCATCCTCGACTTCGCCGACCGGATCTACCACGTGGACTGCAAGGACACCCGCAAGCGGTTCGACGGCCGCAACGGGCGGCTCGGTTCGCACCTGCCCTGGGGCGACCCGCGCCGGGGCTGGGACTTCGTCTCGACCGGCCACGGCGACGTGCCGTGGGAGGACTGCTTCCGCGCGCTGAACTCGATCGGCTACGCCGGACCGGTCTCGGTGGAGTGGGAGGACGCCGGCATGGACCGGCTGCGGGGCGCGGCGGAAGCCGTGACCCACCTGCGGAATCTCTTGTTCGACCAGCCGTCGGCGGCCTTCGACGCGGCTTTCAGCAACCAGAAGTGAGAGGACGGTCCCCATGTGCGGTGAAGAAGCGGAGAAGTTCCACTCCCGGCGTTCGGTCCTGCGCGGCGCGGCCACGGCGGCGGTCGCCGCGGCCGGCGCGGCGGTGGCGTTGCCCGGTATCGCGAGCGCGGCGGGCGGCGCGGAGCCCGACGGGCTGAACCACCGGCGCGGCCGGGTCCCGGTGGAGAAGATCAGCATCCAGCTCTACTCCCTGCGGACCGCGCTGGAGGCCGACCTGCCCGGCACGCTGTCCGCGCTGGCCGACATCGGCTACCGCAAGGTCGAGCTGGCCGGCACCTACGGCCGCACGGCCGAGGAGTTCCGCGGGCTGCTGGACCGCAACCACCTCCGGGCCTCCTCCACCCACGTCGGCATCGACGGCGACCTCGACCGGACCATCGCCGACGCCCGGGTGCTCGGCAACACCCGGGCCAACGTGCCGTTCGCGGCCTTCGACACCATCGCGGGCTGGAAGGAGTTCGCCGGCCGGATGGACGCGGCCGCACGGGCGTTCCGCCGGTCGGGCATCGCGCTCGGCTACCACAACCACGCGCACGAGTTCGCCCCGATCGAGGGCGTGCTGCCCTACGACGTGCTGCGGGCGAACACCAACCCGTGGCTCGTGCACCTGGAGATCGACCTGTTCTGGGCGGTCGAGGGCGGGGCCGACCCGATCACGCTGTACCGCAAGAACTTCCCGCGGACCACGCAGTACCACGTGAAGGACCGCACGGCCGACGGCCGGATGGTCGACCCCGGCCAGGGGGTGATCGACTTCCCGCGCATCTTCCGGGCCACCACGGCCAACCTGGCCGAGTACATCGTCGAGCACGACAACCCGGCCGACGCGCTGACCACCGCGCAGAACGGCTTCAGCTACCTCCACCACGTCCGCTTCTGACGGGGGAATCCACCATGGACGAAAGAATCAAGCGCGGGCTGTCCCGCCGGTCGGTGCTGGCCGGGGCCGCGGCCGGGGTGGTGGCGCCGGTCGCCGTCGCCAGCGCGGCCGGCTCCTCACTGGCCGCCGCGGCCGGGCTGACCCGGCAGGTCACCCTCTACGCCGACTACCTGCCCGGCAGCACCCGGGTCGGCTACGGGGTGAAGCCGGGCCAGCCGACCATCCCCGGGCCGCTGCTGGAGATGTACGAGGGGGACACCTTCGAGATCGAGCTGGTCAACAACACCGACCAGCGGCTGTCCATCCACCCGCACGGCGTGCTCTACGACACCGGTTCCGACGGCTCGCCGTTCAACGCCTCGTTCAACGACCCGGGGGAGACCAAGACCTACGTCTGGCGCAGCCGCGCGGCCTACCAGGCGGCGAACGGGCTGTGGATGCCCGGCAGCGCCGGCTACTGGCACTACCACGACCACGCCTTCGGCGGCGACCACGGCACGGTGGGCCTGCTGAAGGGGCTCTACGGCGGGCTGATCGTGCGCAAGCGCGGCGACCTGCTGCCGGCCAAGACGTTCACCGTGGTGTTCAACGAGATGTGGATCAACCACCAGATGGCGCCGGACACCCCGATCTTCGAGGCCAACCTCGGGCAGCGGGTGGAGTTCCTCTGCGTCGGCTACGGCAACCTGATGCACACCTTCCACCTGCACGCCCACCGCTGGGCCGACACCCGCACCGGCATGCTGACCAGCGCCACCGACAACGCGCCGGTGATCGACAACAAGACCCTGGACCCGGGCAACTCGTTCGGCTTCCAGGTGATCGCGGGCGACGTGGTCGGGCCGGGCGCGTGGATGTACCACTGCCACGTCCAGCAGCACTCCGACGACGGCATGTCCGGGGTGTTCCTGGTCCGGAACGCCGACGGCGGGATGCCCGCCGGGGCGCAGGACGCGCTCGACCGGTTCAAGCAGCACCACCACGGGTCCGCGAAGGCCGAACCGGCCACCCCCGCGCCGCCCACCGTGGCCACCGACGCCTCGGCCCGGACGGCGAAGCCCATGGCCGAGACGCCGGGGATGGACATGTCCGGAATGGACCTGTCCGGAATGGACCTGAGCGCGATGGACATGAGCGGGCACCACCACTAGTTCCCCGACCATCACGAAAGGAGCGAGAGAATGAGACGAAACGTCTCGCAACGCTGGTTGCGCCGACGGCCGTTGGCCGCCTTGGCGGTCGGGGCGGTGGTCGCCGCCGGTCTGCCGCTGGCGATCACCCCCGTGGCCCAGGCCGCGGCGAACGTCCCGATCGACGTCCTGGTCTTCCACGGCCCCGCCGCGGACCAGAAGGACCCGGTGCTGCGCGCCACCGACGCGATCACCAGCCTGGGGCAGGCCAACGGGATCACCGTCACCGCCGCTTCGGACCCGGCGGTGTTCAGCCCGGCCGGGCTGGCCAAGTACCGCGGCGTGGTCTTCCTGTCCGCGCAGGGGGTCACGCTCAGCCGTGACCAGGAGACCTCGCTGCAGAACTACATGAAGGCCGGCGGCGGCTTCCTCGGCCTGTCCGATGCGGCCCGTGCGCAGGACGGCTCGCAGTGGTTCTCCGGACTGATCGGCGCCCGCCCGGTGGGCGCGCGCCCGACCCCGGTGGCGATCACCGCCAGCGCGGAGAACCCGCCGGGGGAGTCCAAGGAGAAGCTGGCCGACAACGACCCGTCCACCAAGTGGCTGGCCTTCACCCCGACCGGCTGGGTGGCCTACCGGCTGGCCGCCCCGGCCGCGATCAGCAGCTACGAACTGGTCTCGGCCAACGACTACGAGGGCCGCGACCCGAAGAACTGGACCTTCCAGGGCTCCCAGGACGGGACCACCTGGACCGACCTGGACACCCGGACGAACGAGAAGTTCGCCGATCGGGGCCAGCGCCGGACCTTCAGCTTCACCAACACCACGGCCTACACCCACTACCGGCTCACCATCACGGCGAACGGCGGCGAGCCGCTGGTCCAGCTCGCCGACTTCACCCTGGCCACCGACCCGAACGCCCCGCCGCCCCCGGAGGCCGCTCCGGCCAAGGCCACCGTCGACGTGCTGGACCAGGCGAACCCGGCGACCGCCGGGCTGCCGAAGAAGTGGAGCCGCACCGACCGCTGGCCCAACTGGGAGGTCAACCCGGTGGGCACCGTGCACACGGTGGCCCAGGTCGAGGAGGCCGGCTACACCCCGGGCCCGGGCGCGAACGGCGCGTTCCACCCGATCTCCTGGTGCCGTGACTACGACGGCGGCCGCTCCTTCTACACCGGCATGGGCCGGACCGAGGCCAGTTACGGCGAGTCCGACTTCCGCCGCCACCTGCTCGGCGCGCTGAAGTGGACCACCGGCATGGTCCGCGGCGACTGCAAGGCCGGCATCGCGGCGAACTACAAGGTCGAGCGCCTGACCGCGAAGAACCAGCCCGGCCAGCTCGACCAGATCGGCGAGCCGCACGGGCTCACCATCGCCCCCGACGGCAAGGTGTTCTACATCGGCCGCGCCGCCTGCCCGACCGGTCCGGTGGTCAGCTGGGACGACCCGAACGTCGGCCTCGGCTGCGGCACGATCCACCAGTGGGACCCGGTGTCCAAGAAGCCCAAGCTGCTGACCACGTTGAAGGTGATGGGCAACCGCGGCGCCGGGGACGAGCTGGTCAAGAACGAAGAGGGCCTGCTCGGGCTCACGCTGGACCCGAAGTTCGGCGAGAACGGCTGGATGTACGCGTACTGGATGCCGCACGACTCGATCGACCGCGTCAAGCAGGTCGGCAAGCGCACGGTCTCCCGGTTCACCTACGACCTGAAGAACCAGACCCTGGACCAGTCCACCCGCAAGGACCTGTTGTCCTGGGAGGTGCAGATCCACAGCTGCTGCCACGCCGGCGGGGGCATGGACTTCGACTCCGGCGGCAACCTCTACATCGGCTCCGGTGACAACAACTCGTCGCAGGGTTCGAACGGCTACTCGGGCAACAACTGGACCGAGGAGTACCAGGGCATCTCGTTCCAGGACGCCCGCCGCACCGCCGGCAACACCAACAACCTGGCCGGCAAGATCCTGCGGATCCACCCGGAGGCCGACGGCACCTACACCATCCCGGCGGACAACCTGTTCCCGGTGGGCAAGTACCCGGCGGACAAGACCCGCCCGGAGATCTACGTGATGGGCGTCCGGAACATCTCCCGGCTGCACATCGACCGGAAGACCAACCTGCTGCACGCGGCGTGGGTCGGCCCGGACGCGTCCTCGCCGAGCCCGGAGCTCGGCCCGGCCAAGTACGAGACCGCCACGGTGATCTCCCGGGCCGGCAACCAGGGCTGGCCGTACTGCATGGGCAACAAGCAGCCCTACCGCGACCGCAGCAGCACCAACGCCGCGGAGCTGACCGGCTGGTACGACTGCGACAACCCGGTCAACACCTCGCCCCGCAACACCGGCCTGGTGAACCTGCCGCCGATCAGCAAGAACATGATCTGGTACTCGCCCGACGGCGGCGGCCCGGTGTTCCCGAACCGGCCGAACAGCTCCGTCCCGACGTACAACGCGGCCGACGCGACCTACACCGAGCCCTACCTCAAGGGCGGCGGCCAGGCCGTGATGGACGGGCCGACCTACCACCGCGACCTGGTCAACCCGGCCAGCGGTGCGGCCTGGCCGGCGTACTGGAACGACAAGTGGTTCATCGGCGACGAGAGCAACGGGCAGAACCGGATCGCGGTCACCGTCGACCCGGCCGGGGTGCCCCAGCAGGACCCGCCGCTGTTCGCCGAAACCCTGCGCCAGATCCTGCCTTCGGGGGGCGGCGACCAGAAGCTCCAGACCTGGATGGACGCCAAGTTCGGTCCGGACGGGGCGCTGTACCTGCTCGACTACGGCAGCGGCTTCTTCACCCTGGACGGCAACCAGAAGCTGCTGAAGGTCAGCTACACCGGCGGCGGGCCGACCCCGGCCGCGACCGCGTCCTCGACCATGGTGCAGAACAAGCCGCTCACGGCCGCCTTCACCGGGTCGAAGTCGGGCGGGGTCTCCTACAAGTGGGAGTTCGGCGACGGCGCGGTGTCGACGCAGGCCGACCCGCGGCACACCTACCCGGGCACCGGCCTGTTCACGGCCAAGCTGACCACCACCTACGCCGACGGTGAGACGGTGACCACGAAGACCCCGGTCGACGTCGGGTGCTTCGTGGCCGACCCGAGCCCCACGGTGACCATCGGGGACACCGACACCGCGGTGCCCAACCGCAACGCGGGCGGGGGCTGCACGGCCGACGACCTGATCGACGACGAGAGCACCTGGACCAGCCACGCCGGTTTCGTCAACCACGTCCGCCAGGCCGTGGACGGGCTGGCCGACCGGGGCGTGGTGAACGAGGCCGAGGCGGAGAAGCTCAACGCCGCCGCCGCCGCGTCACCGATCGGGAACAAGGGCGTGACCGGGTACGACGCGATCTACGACGGCACGGCCGAATCGTTCCGCAACTGGACGCAGGCCCCTTCGGGGGAGTTCACGATGCAGCCGGACGGCTCGCTGAAGCCCTCCGGCGGTCTGGGCATGCTGTGGTACTCGGCGCGGCAGTACGGGAACTTCTCGGTGAAGCTCCAGTTCAAGGACGTGGCCCCGACCGGCAGCGCCAACAGCGGGGTGTTCGTCCGGTTCCCGGATCCGCGCACGCCGCTGGAGCAACGGCCGCCGGGAAGCTGCGGCACCGTCGGCGCGGCGCGGACCTCGCCGGCCTGGGTCGCGATCTTCTGCGGCCACGAGGTCCAGCTCTACGACGGGGCGACCGGTGAGCCGCAGAAGACCGGGTCGATCTACAACTTCGACCCACGCCCGCTCGACCAGGCCGGAGTGAAGCCGAAGGGCACCTGGGGCGAGTACGAGGTCAAGGTCGTCGGACAGCACTACACGATCATCCGTGACGGAGCGGTGATCAACGAGTTCGACAACACCCCCGGCCAGGTCTCGTCCCGGGCGGGTGATCCCTCGACCGACTTCCGGCAGTTCGTCAGCGGGTTCATCGGCCTGCAGAACCACAGCGACAACGACCTGATGGAGTTCCGCAACATCCGGGTGCGGCAGCTGTAGAGCGCGGACGGTGCGGGCGCGCGGCATCCCGCGCGCCCGCACCGCCTGCCTGTGAGGAAGGTTCTCCCGCGATGTCGGCAAGAAAACTCGTGGTGGCCGTGCTGGCCACGGCGCTCGCCCTGCTGGGGCTGACCGGGCCGGCCACGGCCCGCCCGGTCGCCGCCGCCCCGGTCCAGACCCTGACCTGGACCGCGGGCAACAGCACCGACCACTACCTCAGCGCCCCGGCCACGGCCGTGGCCGGTGAGACCCTGGTGCTGTTCAAGAACACCGAGGCGCTCGGCTCGACCATGACCCACACCCTGACCTTCGACACGACGACGCCGGGCTACAACCACGACGTCGACCTGAACATCACCGCCAACCCCTACGACGACCAGAACGGCGAGCACCAGGCCACCATCACCCTCACCCCGGGCAAGTACCGGTTCCACTGCGTGGTGCAGGGGCACGAGAAGATGGTGGGCGAGCTGGTCGTCACCGGCGGCTCGCCGGTGGACACGACCCCGCCGTCGGTGACCGCGAACGTCACCGGAAATCGCGACACCGGCGGGAACTACGTCGGCTCGGCGACGGTGAACCTCACCGCCACCGACACCCAGTCCGAGGTGGCCGAGGTCGAGTACCAGCTCGACGGCGGCGCCTGGACCGCGTACACCGCGCCGGTGGTGGTCACCGCCCTCGGCTCGCACATGCTGCACTACAAGGCGACCGACACGGCCGGGAACGTCTCCCCCGAGGCCATGGCGTCGTTCACCGTGGTCGAACCGAAGCCGGGGGACAAGACGCCACCGACGGTGTCGGCGGAGGTGACCGGGAACCAGGATGCCTCCGGCAACTACCTGGACACGGCCACGGTGAAGCTGACCGCGTCCGACGAAGCGGGCGGTTCCGGGCTGGACAAGGTCGAGTACCGGCTCGACGACGGCGCGTGGACCGTCTACACCGCACCGGTCGCGGTGAGCACGCCGGGCATGCGGATGGTCCACTACCGGGCCTCGGACAAGGCGGGCAACCAGTCGGCCGAGGGCATGGCCCACTTCACGGTGGTCAGCAGTGACACCACCGCACCGGTCGTGACCGCTTCGGTCGCGGGCACCAAGGACGCGGACGGCAACTACGTCGGCAAGGCGACGGTGACCCTGGCCGCCACCGATTCCGGGTCCGGAGTGGGCAAGGTCGAGTACAAAGTGGATGGAGGTTCCTGGCTGGCCTACAGCGCACCCGTCGCGGTCAGCGCGGCCGGCGCGCACACGGTGACCTACCGGGCCTCGGACCAGGCGGGCAACGTCTCGGCCGAGGGCACTTCGACGTTCACGATCGTCGCGGGCGGCGACACGGTGTCGCCGTCCACGTCCATTGTGGTCAGTGGGAACCTCGACGCCGACTGGCAGTACATCGAGGACGCGACCGTCACCCTGACCGCCGAGGACAACGAGGGCGGGTCCGGAGTGGACAAGATCGAGTACAAACTCGACAGTGGCGCGTGGACGACGTACCCGGCGCCGGTGAAGGTGACCGGCATCGGCCGGCACTCGGTCTGGTACCGGGCTTCGGACAAGGCCGGCAACGTCGCCGCGGAGAAGGGCGGCTCGTTCATCATCGCCGAGGCGCCGGCGGGCCCGGACCTGTGCCCGGACTCCGACGTCCGCGAAACGGTGGTGCTCGGCTCGGCCGACAGCCAGGTCGAGAACCGCGACCTCGGTGACGGCTGCACGATCAACGACACCATCGACGACGAGTCGCAGTACGCGTCGAACAGCCAGTTCGTCAGCTACGTCAGCGCGGTCACCCGGGAACTGCTCGACGCCGGGGACCTCTCCTCGTACGAGCGGAACCGGATCATCACGGCCGCGATCGACTCCGGGATCGGCGGGACGGCGCAGTTCGTCAAGCCGCAGCCGGAGAACCCGGGGCTGACCGAGCTGGTGAAGAACTCGGCCCGGTACCTCTGACCCGGGCGCGGCCCCGCCGGCGGACGAACTCCGCCGGCGGGGCCGCGTCGATCGCGAGGTCAGGAGATGGTCAGGTCGTCCGCGTACACCGCGCCCTGGGAGTACCAGCCGTGGACCGACACGGTCACCGTGCCGGACGCGCCGGTGGTGAAGGGCACCGTCTGCTGGGTCCAGCCGCTGGAGGACGTCCACGTGCTCGCGCTCGCCCCGCCGCTCACCGACAGGTACGCGAAGTTGCCCTGCAGCCAGCCTTTCAGCGTGTACGAGTGGTTCGGCTGCAGCGTCACGGTCTGCGAGGCCTGACCGGTCTGGGTGCCGGTCGCGTTGACCTTCAGGGCGTGGGTGCCCCCGTGGGCCGGGGTCGCCACCACGGCGTCACCCGGGTCGCCGGTCCACGGGGTGAGAGCGCCGGATTCGAAGTCGCCGTTGGCCAGGCCGGTGGGCGGCGTGGTGCCGTTGACGGTGATCGTGTACGTCGCGCTGTGGCTGCCCGAAGGGCCGATGCCGGTGACGGTCAGCGGGTAGCTGCCGGAAGCCGCCGAGGAGGAGGCCGAAACGGTGAGGGTTGCGTTGCCACCCGCGGTCACCGAAGCCGGGCTCACCGAGGCGGTCACGCCGGCCGGAGCGCCGGTGACCGACAGGCTCACGCTCTGCGCGGAGCCGGCGGTGACGGCCGTGCGCACGCTCGAAGTGGTCGACGCGCCCGCGTTCACCGAAGCCGACGCCGGGCTCAGCGAAACCGAGAAGTCGTTGGCCGGTGTGCTGCCGCCCCCGCCGGTGAACGGCGCGAAGGCGTGGCTGAACTGCCAGGTGCTCTGCGCGATCCCCGAGCAGGTGTCGGACGCGGCGCTGCCGGGGCAGCCGCCGTTGTCGCGTTGCAGGGCCCAGAACGACAGGGTGTTGATGCCCTTGGACACGGCCCAGTTGTACACGGTCGTGGCGTCCGCGGTGGTGAAGGTCTCGGCCGGGCCGTAGTCGTCCACGCCGACCATCTCGGTGATGCCCACCATCGCCCACAGCTGGGCCTGCGACTTGCCCGGGTACAGCCCGGCCAGCTCGCTGATCAGCCCGTTCGCCGAGGAGATGGTGTCGTTGGCCATCTCGTGGTTCGCGCCGTCGTAGTAGTCGAAGGTCATCATGTTGACGACGTCGACCCGGGCACCGTTGCCGACCGCGTTGCGCAGCACGGCCATGCCGTTGTCGGCGAGCCCGCTGGTCGTGGTCGGCAGGGTGTAGGAGAACTGGACGGTCCGGCCGTTGGCCGCGGCCCAGTCTTCGACCTGCTTCATGGCTTTGTTGCGCCGGTCGATGCCGGCGGTGTCGGTCAGCGAGTTGTCCTCGATGTCGAAGTCGAGCCGGCTGACGTCGTAGGTGGTGATCATGTTCTCGTAGGCGGCGGCGATCTGGCCGACGTCGGTGCAACTGTCGGCGATTTCGGTACCCGCGTTGTCGGCGGCGTACCCGCCGAAGGACGGGATGACGTCACCTCCGTTGGCCCGGATGGTCTTGATCGAGCTGCCGTAGGTGGACGGCGAGATCGGTGTGCTGGTGTCCCCGTCCCAGTAGACGGTGCACGAGCCCTTCGTGGCGGCCTGGACGAAGGCCATGGTCAGGTACTTCGCCCCGGACTGCTGGGCCAGCGCGGCGGGGTCGTCGCCGTTGTAGGCCTCGAAGTACGGCGCGAAGACGTGGTTCGGCAACGCGGTGGCGGCCTGGGCGGGGCCGGCCGCGGTGAGCCCGGCGGTCGCGAAGGTGCTCGCGGCCAGGGCGAGAAGGGTGACGGTGGGTCTCAGCAGACGCATGATCGCTCCAGCGGCAACGGTGGGGATCGGTGGGATGCCCCTACCATTGGACTAGACCACTCTCTTGTCAAGGCGGTGGGTCCGGTTGGTCTAAACCATTGGCCCGGGTCGACCCGGTCGACGGGCGGAACCGGTGGGACGCGGTGGTTCCGGGGTCGTGGCGGTCCCGGGTGCGGCCGCGGGGCCGGAATGACTCGGCCTTGTCGGGCTTGTCGCTTCCGTCCGCCGTCGGGCTGCTTCTTCCGACGCTGTTCTCCGCCCACGGCGCGGGGCGCGAACCCGGTCAGTTCAGCGAAGCGCCGGCGGCCCGCAGCTCCTCCAAAGCGGCCCGCGTGCAGACCGCGAGCTCGTCCTGGCCTTCGGACCAAGCGCTGTACCCGCGCTTGAACGCGAGCACCCCCAGCTCGCTCGCCAGCGCCGCGGTCGGATCCGGCACGCCGCGAGCGATCAGCGCCGTGGTCATGGCCGCGGCGAGGCTGACGCTCTTCAGCGCGTCGCGCGCCTGAAGCTCGGCGCTCGCGGCGACGGCGGCCTTCAGCCGGGGGGCGATCTCGCGACTGGCCGGGGTCATCGCGGTCGAGGCGCGTTCGAGACCGGCCGCGACCGCTTCGAGCGGGCTGGCCCCGGGCGGGGCTTCGGCGATTCCCTCGGCCAGCAGGCGGCTCAACGTCTCCTGCCCGGCCACCAGCAGCTCGCGCTTGTCGGGGAAGTGCCGGAAGAACGTGCTCTTGGTGACCCCGGCGCGCTCGGCGATCTGCGCGACCGTGGTGGCGTCGTAACCCTGCTCGGTGAACAGGTCGACGGCGGCCACGACGAGGCGTTCGCGCGCTCCCGGTTCCCATCGGCCCATGGGCCCACCCTACGCGACGGGACTCTTGTCCCATCACCTGGTAGCGTATGACGGGACAAGAGTCCCATCACTTGCGGGAGAGTTCCCATGCGCGTTTTCCTCACCGGCGGCAGTGGTCCGGTCGGTTCCGCAGTCGTCGCCGAGCTGGTCGGCAACGGGCACACCGTCGTCGCCCTCGCCCGCTCCGACGCCTCGGCCCAGGCGGTCGAGGCGGCGGGCGCCGAGCCGCGGCGAGGGGCGCTCGGCGACCTGGACGTCCTGCGGGCCGGGGCCGAAGCGGCCGACGGGGTGGTCCACCTGGCCTTCAACGCCGACTTCAGCAGCTCCGAGGCCCTGAACCGGGCGATCGCCGAGGAGACCGTCGCCCTGGAAACCCTCGGCGAGGCCCTGATCGGCAGCGACCGGCCGTTCGTCACGGTTTCGGGCACGCCCCTGGTCCCGGGGCGGGTCGCCACCGAGGCCGACCCGCTCACGACCGACGGTCCGGTCGGCGGCCGCGGTCGCGCCGTCGCGGCGACGCTGGACCTGGCTTCGCGCGGGGTCCGGACCTCCGCCGTGCGCCTGCCGCGCACGGTCCACCACCGGGGTTCGGGCGGGTTCGCCGGGCTGCTCACGAACATCGCGCGCCGCAGCGGAGTCTCCGGCTACCCGGGCGACGGCACCCAGCGCTGGCCGGCTGTGCACGCGCTGGACGCGGCCGTCCTCTTCCGGCTCGCCCTGGAACGCGCCGAGCCCGGCACCGCCTGGCACGCCGTGTCCGACGAGGGCGACGAGGTCCGGGACATCGCCGCGGTCATCGGCCGCCGCTTGGGCCTGCCGGTCGAGCCGGTGCCGGAGGAGACCTACGCCGCCCTCGGGCCGATCTTCTCGGCCGACCAGCCCGCGTCCAGCACCCACACCCGCGAAGCGCTCGGCTGGGAGCCGAAGCACCCGCGGCTGCTGGAGGACCTGGAGAACATCCAGCCCTGAGCGGCGTCACCACGGGCGGGGTGGCTGCACCGGCCACCCCGCCCGTGGCCCGATCTGTGTTCCCTGCTCCGAAAAGCCCGGCGGCAAGCACTATCGCGCCCTTGACCCGTTCGCTCCGGCTGGCTTTACTGTGAGACGCGTCGCAAGATCGCCCGACGTCAGAGGTACGCCCAGCCGGTATGTGGCCCTGGCCACGAGCCCGGACTGAGTCGCCAGGATGCGTGGTCGTCCGAGGCGGGGTCGTGCCCTCCAGCACTTCGGAGTTCCCCCGTGCCCTTCACCCGCCTGAAGTTCTTCCGCTGCGCCGCGCTGGTCACCACGGTCCTCGGTTCCGTCCTCACCTCGGCTTGCGCCGCCTCTGCCGCGCCGGCCGTCACCCTGCCGCCCGCCGGCGCCGGGTTCGACTACCAGATCGGCGGCCCGTACGAACCGCCCGCCGGGGTCGAGATCGTCAGCCGCGACCACGGCGTCGCGCCCGCCCCGGGGCTCTACAACATCTGTTACGTCAACGCCTTCCAATCCCAGCCCAGGACCGAAGCCGGCTGGGGCGACCTGCTCCTGCGCGACGACCACGGCGAGGTGGTCCACGACCCGGAGTGGGAAGAGGAGGCCCTGCTCGACATCCGCAAGGACACCCGGCAGCGCGTCGCCGAACGGGTCGAGGTCTGGATCGACGAGTGCGCGGCCAAGGGCTACCAGGCCGTGGAGCCGGACAACTTCGACAGCTTCTCGCGTTCACAGGACCTGATCAGCGAGGACGACGCCCAGCAGTACATCCGCCTGCTCTCGGCCCACGCCCACGCGAAGGGCCTGGCGATCGCGCAGAAGAACACCTCCGAGTTCTCCGGGCACCGCACCGGGAACGGCCTCGATTTCGCCATCGCCGAGGAGTGCGGCCAGCAGAAGAACTGCGACGAGTTCACCGCCGGTTTCGGCCGGCAGGTGATCGTGCTCGAGTACACGGCCAAGGGCCTGGCCAACGCCTGCGATCGCTGGAGCGAACTGAGCATCGTGCGGCGGGACAAGCTGGTCGCTCCGAAGGGCAGCTCGGCCTACCTCCGCCAGACCTGCTGAGCAGCGTCCGCGAAGCCGCGGCGGGGCGGACCGAGTCCTATTCGGACATGGAGTACCGGCCCGGCCCGATCGCGGCGGCCGGGCCGGGGCGCGCGGTGGGGGACTGTCCCCGCCGCCCGGGCCGCCGCCCGAGCGGGTCCGGGTCACCGGCGGGTACCTTCGCCAGGGACGGCTCGACCCGCCGGCCGAGCTCGTCCTGGTGCAGCGGCCGGCGGTCCGGCTCGCCCTCGCGGCCGGCCAGGCCCCGGGCCAGCCGCCGCACCTGACCCGGTCCGTCGTCTTCGAAGGTGAGTGAATCCCGTGCCCGAACTGCGGATCGGAGTCGTCGGCGTGGGTCAGCGCGCCGGCGTGGCCACCCTGGCGAACCGGCCGGGAACCGCCCGGGTGGTCTCGTGCGCCGACCCCGACCCGCGCGGCCGGGCCGACGCCGCCCGCCTCTTCGGCGGGGCCGCGGTCCACTCGTCCTCCGAGGAGATGCTCGCCGACGAACTCGACGCGGTGTTCGTGCTGACCCCGGACCAGGCGCACACCGCGCCCGTGCTGGAGTTCCTGGCCGCCGGGGTCGCGGTGTTCGTGGAGAAGCCGCTGGCCATCGGGATCGAGGACTGCGACGCGATCCTGGCCGCCGCGGCGAAGACCGGGACCCGGCTGTTCGTCGGGCACAACCTGCGGCACCTGCCGGTGCTGCGCCGGATGCGCGCGCTGATCGACGAGGGGGTGATCGGCCGGGTCAAGTCCGTGTGGTGCCGGCACTTCGTCGGTCACGGCGGCGACTACTACTTCAAGGACTGGCACGCGGAGCGGGCCAACACCACCGGTCTGCTGCTGCAGAAGGGCGCGCACGACCTCGACGTGGTGCACTGGCTGGCCGGCGGCTTCTCCCGGCGGATCACCGGGCTGGGCGGGCTCACGGTGTACGGCGCGAACCCGCGCCGGGAGGCCGACGCCGCCGGGCGGCGGATGACCGACTGGTTCGACCGGTCGGTCTGGCCGCCGTCCGCGCTGACCGGGCTGAACCCGGTGATCGACGTGGAGGACCTGAGCCTGGTGCTGTCCGAGCTGGACAACGGGGTGCTCGCCAGCTACCAGCAGTGCCACTACACCCCGGACTACTGGCGCAACTACACGGTGATCGGCGACGAGGGCCGGATGGAGAACTTCGGCGACGGGATCCAGGGTGACGACGCGCTGATCCGGGTGTGGAACCGGGGCCGCTCGGGCTACCGGGCCGAGGGCGATCTGAACCTCCCGATCCCGCCCGAACCGGGCGGCCTCCACGGCGGTGCGGACGCGGCGCTGGTCACGGAGTTCCTGCGGTTCGTCGCCGAGGGCGGCGCGATCGAGACCTCCCCGGTCGCCGCCCGCGAAGCCGTCGCGGCCGGTGTCGCGGCGACGGAATCCCTGCGCTCGGGTGGCCGCCCGGTCGAGGTCCCGCCGGTGGATCCGGCGGTGCTCCGCTACTTCGGCGCGGCCTGACGCGTCCCGGGTTCGAGGCGGGCGAGTGCGGCCGCTTCGCCGGATCGGCGGCCACGGCTGTGCCCCGGGCCCGGTCCCGAACTCGATACCGCCGATCGCCCGGGCCCGGGCCCCAGGGTTCGTTCGTTCGGCGGATGCGGTGTCCACCGGACAAGCGCCAGATTCTTACTGACCGCTCGCCACCGAATCCCGTGGGGTGCCCTGTGTCGCGACGCTTTCCGCTCCTTCGCTCGTGGGGTCACGGGATCCTCGCCGCCGTGGTGGTGGCCTCGGTGTCCTTCGCCGCCACCCCGGCCGCGCACGCCGCGTCGAACGTGGTCACCGACGGCCACGCGCGGTTCGAGGTGCTGACCCCGACGCTGATCCGGCTCGAGTACGCCGGGGACGACCGGTTCCAGGACCAGTCCAGCTTCACCGCGCTCAACCGGAACCTGCCGGTGCCCGCGTTCACCACCGACGTGGCCGGCGGCTTCCGCGAGATCCACACCGCCGGGGTGACCCTGCGGTACCGGCAGGGCAGTGGCCCGTTCACCGCCGCCAACACCTCGGTCCAGCTCGCGGGCACCGCCGTCACGGGGGCGCCCGCGTTCCCCTCGTACTGCGCGTTCGGCGCGGCCTGCCAGGCGGAGAACGGGCTGCTCGGCGGCACCGCCTCCACCGCCTACGACCACCAGGGCTACTCCGGCTCGGGGTTCGCCGCCGGGTTCACCTCCGCCGGTTCGAGCGTGACGCAGGAGGTGTCCGCGGTCCCGGCCGCGGGCAGCTACCGCCTGGCCGTGCGCTACGCCAACGCGGCCGGTGGCGACGGCCAGACCACCACCCGGACCCTGGCGACCACTGTGGACGGTGTCACCGGGCCCACGCTCACCCTGCCGGCCACCGGTTCCTGGGACACCTGGGCCACCGCTTCGGCCGCGATCAACCTCGGCGCGGGCACCCACACCGTGCGGATCGCCCAGGACCGGGGCGCCTCCGGCAACGTCAACCTCGACAGCGTCGCCGTGACCCCGGCGGGCGCGGCGTACCCGGGCGCGGACGAGACCCTGCTGAGCACCGGTTACGGCGCCGGCCCCAAGAACGTGCTCGGCGGCTGGGACCGTTCGCTGGACAACCCCGAAACCGTGCCCACCCCCGAGCACCCGGGCCTCCTCGACCGCGACGGCTGGTACCTGCTCGACGACACCCGCACCCCGCTGCTGAACCCGGACAAGACGATCACCGACCGCCCGGCGCACGGCGGGCAGCCGTACGAGGACGGCTACCTCTTCGGCTACGGACAGGACTACAAGCGGGGCCTGGGCGATCTCAACGCGCTCAGCGGCGGTGCCGCGATGCTGCCCCAGTCCGCCTACGGGGTCTGGTTCTCCCGCTACTACGCCTACACCGCGGCCGACTACCGGAACTCGCTGCTGCCGGCGTTCCGGTCCAGCTTCACCCCGATCGACTGGCTGGTGGTCGACACCGACTGGAAGTCGCCGTCGCAGTGGAACGGCTGGAACTGGAACCCGGCGCTGTTCCCGGACCCGCAGGGGTTCCTGGACTGGACCAAGCAGCAGGGCCTTTCGGTCTCGCTGAACATCCACCCGTCCATCGCGGGTGACGACCCGAAGTTCGCCACCGCGAACGCGCAGGCCGGCGGGCTGCTCTCCAGCGGCGGCAACGACCACAGCTGG
Source organism: Amycolatopsis sp. PS_44_ISF1 (assembly GCF_032335455.1). NCBI lineage: Bacteria > Bacillati > Actinomycetota > Actinomycetes > Pseudonocardiales > Pseudonocardiaceae > Amycolatopsis > Amycolatopsis sp. PS_44_ISF1. The sequence continues at coordinate 179,218 of NZ_JANUXO010000005.1, forward strand.
GACTGGACCAACCCCGCGCACCTCAAGTCGTACCTGGACCTGCACCAGCCGTTCGAGCAGCAGGGCGTCCGGGAGTGGTGGCTGGACTACTGCACGGGCTGCGGCGCTTCGCGGGCGGGTGACCCGCACGTGGCGGCGGACAACTTCATCAACCAGGCCTACGCCGAGGACGCCCGGGCCCGTGGCCTGCGCGGCTTCTCCTTCGCGCGGATCGGCGGCGCCGAGCAGGGCGGCATCCACAGCTCGTACCCGTCCGGCCCGTGGTCGGAGCGGCGCAACACCCTGCAGTTCACCGGCGACACCCCGGCCGGCTGGGACATGCTCGGCTTCGAGGCGCGGTTCACCCCGGACGAGTCCGCGGCCGGGCTGGTCAACGTCAGCCACGACATCGGCAGCTTCCACGGCGGGCACCTGCCCGACGACCTGTACGCGCGGTGGGTGCAGCTGGGCACGTTCCAGCCGGTCGACCGCCTGCACTCCGACCACGGCGACCGGCTGCCGTGGAACTACACCGGCGACGCCGCGGCGAGCGCGGAAAAGTTCCTGCGGCTGCGCGAATCGCTGGTGCCCTACACCTACACCCTGGCGCGGCAGGCGAACACCACCGGCGTCCCGCTCACCCACCCGCTCTACCTGGACTACCCGGCCCAGGAAGACGCCTACACCCACCCGCAGGAGTACCTGTACGGCGACAACGTCCTGGTCGCGCCGATCACCTCGGCCGCCGGCTCGGTCAGCGCCTGGATCCCGCCCGGCACCTGGACCGACTACTTCACCGGCGCGAGCTACACCGGCCCGTCGACCACCACGCTGTCCGCCCCGCTGACCAGCATGCCGGTGCTGGTGAAGTCCGGCGGCATCGTCCCGACCCGCACCGACTACACCCAGGACCAGCACCAGCCGCTGACCCAGCTGACCCTCTCGGTCGGCGCGGGCGCCGACGGGAACTTCTCGCTGTACCAGGATTCCGGCGAGGGCACCGGACCGTCGGCCACCACGCCGATCCGCTGGAACGACGCCGGCCGGACGCTCACCGTCGGCGCCGCGGCGGGCACCTACCCGGGCGCTCCGTCCGCCCGTGCCTACACCCTGCGGCTGAGCAACACCGTCGCGCCGACCGCGGTGTCGGTGGACGGCGGGCGGCTGCCGGAGACGGCGTGGGCCTACAACTCCGACGCCCGCACCGTCACCGTGAACACGGCGAGCCTGCCGGTCGGCAGCGCGCACACCGTGACGTTGACGGGCAGCGCGGCGGGCAATCCGTCCTCGGGCGAGGTGCTGGGCTCGGGCGGGCGGTGCCTGGCCGTGCGCGGCGGGACGTCCGCGGACGGGCAGCCGATCGAAACGGCGCCCTGCGACCATTCCGCGGGCCAGCTCGTCACCCCGCCGGCCGCCGGGGCGGTCCGGGTGCTCGGCAAGTGTCTGGACGCGGCGAACGCCGGCACCGCCGCCGGCACCACCGTCCAGCTCTACACCTGCAACGGCACCGGCGCGCAGTCGTGGGCCCTCCAGGCCAACGGCACCCTGGTGAACCCGGCGTCCGGCCGCTGCCTGGCCGTGCCGGACGGCGGCGCGGCGCGGCTGGACGACTGCTCGACCGCGCCCACCCAGTCCTGGCGCTTCCCGCCGGCCCCGATCAGCGGCCCCGGCGGCCAGTGCGCGGACGTCGCCGGCGCCGACCCGTCGTCCCCGGCCCCGGTGCAGTTGTGGGGCTGCAACACCAGCGACGCCCAACGCTGGTCCGCCCCCGGCGACGGCACGCTGCGCGCGTTCGGCAAGTGCCTGGACGTCGCCCACGGCGACACCGCGAACGACACCCCGGTGCAGTTGTGGGACTGCAACGGCTCCGGGGCCCAGACCTGGGTCACGCGGGCGGACGGCTCACTGCTCAACCCGTCCTCGGCCCGCTGCCTCGACGACCCGGACAACGCCGGCACCCCGGGCGACCGGCTGCGGATCCACGACTGCAACCAGACGGCGGCGCAGCGGTTCACCCTGGGCCGCTGAGGTCTTCACCCGGACGCCGGACGCAGCACCGCGACCAGCCGTGAGGCGAACTCGCGGGCCGGCATGGCCTCCGGCCGGGCGGCGCGGGGTGACCCAGACGGTAAAACCGCCGGCGGCCCGGAACCGCCGTCCGGCCGGCTCCGGCCGAGGTCACGCGTTGGCGGTCTTCTGGGCGCGCTCGCTCATCTCGGTGTTCTGGAACGCGGCGCACTGCCAGCGCCCTGCCTCCCCGGCGCGCAGGACGAAGGTCTGGAACTTGTCGTAGTCGATGGTGGGGCCCGTGCCGATGCCGCCGACGGTGAGCACCACGACCGCGTCCGCGCCCACTGGGGTCACGCGGACCGGCTCGACCACCATGCGCGTGCCGCGCTGCCACCGGGTGAAGACCTCGTGGTGGGTGCCGATGATCTCGGTGCGGCCGGACAGGGCGTCGCCGAGGAAGATCACGTAGGAGGCGTCCTCGGTGAACTCCTCGCCGTAGGCCACCGCGTCGCCGGCGTCCCAGGCCCGGCGGATGCGGTCGAGGAAGGCTTCGACGGTGTCGGGCGTGGTCGTCGTCATGGTGGTTTCCCTCTCGGGTGGGCTGCGAAATTCGTTACAACTGAAACTACTTCAATGAGAACGATCAGGCAAGGTCCGGGCGGGAAATAGTTCTGCCTGAAATCGTTCTCCTTCCTGGTACCTTCGGCAGATGCGCAAGTCGCCCGCCACCAAGGGAAACCGGCCGGACGAGCCGCTGGGCTTCGTCATCGCGTCCGTGGGGCACGCCGCCGCCCAGGCGTTCGAGGCCGCGCTGTCGGAGGCCGGACTGCACCCGCGGCACTTCGCCGTGCTGCGCGGGTTGAAGGGGCGGGAAGCGCAGTCGCAGCAGCAGCTGGCCGAATCGCTGGGCATCCCGGCCAGCCGCATCGTGGGCCTGCTCGACGAACTGGTGAAGCGCGGCTTCGTCGCCCGCCGCGAGTCCGAAGCCGACCGGCGGGTCAAGCTGGTCACCCTGCTGGAGGCCGGCAGGACCGAGCTCGGCCGCCTGGTCGTGCTCGCCGGACGCTCGGAGAAACAGGTCACGGCCGGTCTCACCGAGGCCGACCAGACCGAGCTGCGCCGCCTGCTCGGCATCGTCTACGACAACGTGGCCGTCGAAGTGAAGCAGACCCGCGCCCGCGTGTGGTGACCCTGGCCCGAACTGACCCTGGCCCGAACTGACCCGGTCAGCCGCGCTCGGGGCCGACCGCTCGAACCACGTCGTAGTCCGCCTCGCGCAGGTCGGCCAGGAGACCCGGGCCGGTCGGGGTCCAGCCCAGCTCCCGCCGGGTCTGCGCGCCCGAGGCCGGCAGGTCGAGCGCGGCGAGCTGCGCCAGCCGGCCGAAGTAGCCCGGCGCCTCCTCCGGGGTGATCGACTCGACCGGCAGCCGCAACCCCGCGCCGATGGTTTCGGCGATTTCCCGCAACGGCACGCCCTCCTCGGCCACGGCGTGGTAGCGGGCACCGGCCCGGCCTCGTTCCAGCGCCAGCCGGAAGAGCCGGACCGCGTCGGAAACGTGGACGGCCGGCACCCGGTTCCGGCCCTCGCCGACGTAGGCGACCCGGCCCTGCTCCCGCGCGATCTGGATGTGCCACCGCAGACGGCCGGCCCGGCGCGGGTCGTGCACCTGCGGCAGCCGCACGACCACGACGTTCGCGCCTCGCTCGATCAGCGCTTCGGCCGCCTCCTCGGACGCGGCCCGGGCGAACACGGCCGAGGTGGCGTGGCCGTCGGTTTCGCGCACCGGCTCACCGGTCGCGGACCGGACCAGCCCGGTCCCGGAGGTGATGACGAGTGGCCGCCCCGTACCGGTCAGCGCCTCGCCGAGCGTGGTGATGACCTTTCGGTCGTTCTCGCTGTGCCGCTTCTGCTCGGCGAGGTCGTGGTCGAAGGCCGTGTGGATGACGCCGTCGGCGGATGCGACGGCGGCGCGCAGCTTCTCCAGGTCGTTCACATCGCCACGGCAGACCTTCGCTCCGGCGCGGGCCAATGCTTCGGCGCCCGCGTCCGACCGGCTGAGCCCGGCCACTTCATGACCGGCGTCGAGCAGCTCTGCCACGACCGACGAGCCGACGAACCCGGTGGCACCGGTCAAGAACACCTGCACGACGCGACCTCTTCCCACCGTTGGCCCCCGACCGCCCGAAGCTATCACAGCACCCAGTGAACACAAGGCATTGTGATTACCTTGAGTTGTGTGCACCTCCGAAGGGGGCCAGGGGTACCGTGCGGGGAGTGGACGCGACAACCGGGGCAGCGGCAGCCTCGCTCACGGGGCTGCTCCGAGGCCGTCTTCGCGAAGTCAGCGCGCTGATCGAGCAGCGAGGAGAGGCCGCCCTGCACGGCACCGCGCTGTCGCTGCCGCTCAATCACCTGCTCGACGCGGTGGTGGCCGAGCCCGGCGTGACCGTCACCGAGATCGCCCGCCGGGTGGGCAAGAGCCAGCAGGCGATGAGCCAGGCCGCGGAACGCTTGGTACGCCTGGGTTTCCTCGAACGCCGGGTCGGCGCGGGCCGCACCGTCGGCCTTCACGCCACCGACACCGGCCGAACCGCTTCGGCCGAGGGAGTGCGCCGCGAGCTCGCCGCCGAGGCCCGGACCCGGAAAGCCCTGGGCCCCGACCGGTTCGACCGGCTCGTCGCCCTCCTGGAGGACACCCGGGACGCACTGGCCGAGGACGCCTCTCGGTGAGAGCCGGCCCGGAGCCGCAACGCGTCCACGATCCTGGCACCGGTCCTTCGCGTCGCGGTCGAGCCCGCCGGTCGTGGAGGCTTCGGCCCCGGTCCGGTCAGAGGGCCGGCTGACCCGGCTGGTAGAGCCAGGTGCGGAAGAACGAGTCGAGGTCGCGGCCGGTCAGCCGCTCGACGAACCGGATGAACTGCCGGGTCGAGACGGTGCCGTACCGATGGGCGGCCGGCCACTGCTCGAGCAACGCGAAGAAGGCGCGGTCGCCGATCTTCACGCGCAGCGCCTGCAGGGCCATCGCACCGCGGTTGTAGACCAGGTCGTCGAAGATGTGGTCACGCCCGGGGTCGGCGACCTCGCCGCTCCAGTCCTTCTCGTCGGCGTAGGCCTTCGCGAAGCTCTGCTGGACCGGAATGTGGTGGAACTTCTCCTGGTAGAGCCACTCCGAGTAGGTGGCGAAGCCCTCGTTGAGCCAGATGTCCGACCAGCGCTCCGGGGTGAGGCTGTCGCCGAACCACTGGTGGCCGAGCTCGTGCGCGAGCAGCTCGCCGTCGACCTCGCTGGTGCTCTGGTCGTAGACCGGCCGGCCCTGGGTCTCGAGGGCGTAGCCCACGCCGAGGTCGGCGAGGATGCCGCCGGTCGAATCGAACGGGTACGGCCCGTACATCGAGGATTCCCACTGCACGACCTGCGCGGTGGTCTGGTTGAACACCTGGCCCTGGCCCGGATCGGTGTCGATCGCCCGGCCGATCGCGGAGATGTCCGCCAGCCCGCCGGGCGTCACGCTGCGGGTGAGGTCGTAGTGGCCGATCGCGAGCAGGCTCAGCTCACTGGCCATCGGCCGGTTCTCCGACCAGCGGAAGGTGCTCTGGTGATCGCGGGTGGTGGTGGGCCCGGGTTCGCCGTTGGCCAGCACGGTCAGCCCGGCCGGCACGGTGACGGTCTGCGAGTAGGTCGCCTTGTCGTCGGGGGTGTCGTTCACCGGGTAGTAGGTGGCCGCGCCGATCGGCTGGTTGAGCGCGACCGCGCCGTCCTGCGTGGCGACCCAGCCGGAGCGGCCCAGCGCGGGGTCGTCGATCTCCTGCGGAACCCCGGCGTAGGTCACCGAGACGACGAACGCGCCGCCCTCGCGCAGACCGTGCGGCGGGGTGATCACCAGCTCCTGGGCCCCGCTGCGGGTGAAGGCGGCGTCCCGGCCGTTCACCGAAAGCCGGCTGATGGTCAGGGGTCCCTGGAAATCGAGGTCGAAGCGGGTGAGATCCTGGGTGGCCGTGGCGAAGATCGTCGTGGTGGCGGCGATCGCCTTGGTCTCGGGGCTGAACGTGAGCCGGATGTCGTAGTGGCCGACGTCGTAGCCGCCGTTGCCCATCTCGGGGAAGTACGGATCCCCGGCGCCCGGGGCACCGGGGCAGTAGCGCGGCGCCGCCTCCGCGGCCGGCCCCGTCTCGGCCAGCAGACCGGCCGAGAGCGCGCAGGCGACGAACAGCAGGTGGCCACGCCCGCGGTGGGTGCCTCGCATGGGTCCTCCTAGGCAGTCATCGAGGCCGAAGGGTAGTTCGTCCGGTGCCGCCGGCCGGACCTGGGTATGTTCGCGGGCAACTACGTGGAACGAGGAGATCGGGCGGATGGGCGAATCGAGTGGTCGAGACCTCTGGCGGCCCGGGCAGGACTGTCAGGCCGTGGCCACGGCCCTGGCGCTGGGCCAGGACGTGGACCGGATCCACGGCGCCCCCTGGGGCGTCGTCGGGACCCTGGGCGACAGCATCTGCTACGTCGGGGTGAACGACAAGGTCGACGCCATCCACGCCGCCCTGGGGCGCCGGATCGCGGAGCGGGACCTGCCGGTCCGGTTGCTGGCGCCGAACTACTCGGGCGGGATCTCGGACGGGCAGCGCAACGGCACCCCGCAGATGCGTTACTCCCTGATCGGCCGGGAGACGACCAACGACGGGCTGTCCCTGCACTTCGAGGGCAGCGACATCCGCGGCGTGGTCGCCGTCGTCGCCTGTGACAAGCCGCCGGTCGGGACCACCGCGGCGATCATGGAGCGCAACGTTCCCGCGGTGGTGCTCTCGGACGGCTCCATCCGCCCGGGCACGGACCCGCTGACCGGCGAGACGATCGACCTGGTCAGCTGCTTCCAGGTCGCGGGGGACCCGGACGCGGCCAAGCGCGAACGCTGGGCCCGCAACGCCTGCCCCGGGCACGGCAGCTGCGGCGGGATGTTCACCTACAACACCATGCAGACCTTCATCGCGCTGCTGGGGCTCGAACCGCTGCACATGGTGTCGCCCGCGTCCGAGGACCCGCGCCGGACCGAGGTGTTCCCCGAGCAGCTCGTGGACTGCCTGGAGATCATGACCCAGCGGTCCATCACCCCCCGCGACCTGGCCACGCCCGCCGCGTTCCGCAACGCCACGGTCGTGGCCATCGCGATGGGCGGATCGACGAACGTGCTGCTGCACGCCCCCGAGATCGCCCGGGCCACCGGGATCGACTTCTGGGCCGAGGTCATGTCCCAGCAGGAGTTCAACCGGCTCTCCCGGACCGTGCCGGTGCTGATCAACGCCCGGCCGTTCGGGAAGTACAGCATGGTGGACATCGACGCGGTCGGCGGTCTGCCGGTGATCGTCAAGGAGCTCCTCGACCACGGCGTCCTCGACGGCTCGACCCTGACGTGCACCGGCGAAACCCTGGCCGAGCAGATCGCCCGCCTCGACCCGCCGGCCCCGGACGGCGAGGTCGTGCTCAGCGTGGCCGCGCCGTTCAAGCCGACCGGCGGGCTCCGCCTGCTGTCGGGCAACCTCGCCCCGAACGGCGGCGCGGTGATCAAGCTGGCCGGGGTCGAGTCGGGCATCGTGGACAACCGGTTCGTGGGGCGGGCCCGGGTGTTCGACAGCGAGCACGACCTGCTGGCGGCCCTGGTCGACACGCCGGACGTGTTCGCGGACCAGGACATGGTCGTGATCCGCTACGAGGGCCCGCGCGGCGCGCCCGGAATGCCGGAGATGCTGGATCCGACCTCGCGCATCACCGCCCTGTGCCGGCAGAAGGGGATCTCGATCGCGCTGATGACCGACGCGCGCTTCTCCGGCGGATCGGTCGGCCTGGTCATCGGGCACGTCGGCCCCGAGGCCGCGCTCGGCGGCCCGATCGCGCTGATCGAGGACGGGGACACGATCACCGTCGACCTCGACCACGACACCCTCGACTGCACCGAACTGGTCGACCCGGCCACCTTCGAGGCGAGGCTGCGCCACTGGCAGTCCGAAGCCACCTCCCACGGCGGCGAGCACCCCCTCGTCCGCCCGGTCACGACCCGGCTGCTGCGCCGCATGCGCGCCGCCGCCACCACCGCTCTGGAGGGCGCCGGAATGGCCACACCCTCCACTCCTTAGCCCCCGGACCGAGCCACTCCTTCCGCCGCGCCCACGGTGGTTCCGCCACCCGAGCCGGAGTTCGCTGCCCCGGCGGGGAAGGCGCAGTATCAGCGGCCGTTGAGGTCCATGGCGTCTTCCGGATACCGCTGGCCCTTCGTGGTGCCCGCCGGTACTGCTTCGTCGAGCCGGGCCAGATCCTCGGGGCTGAGCCTCAGAAAGGCCGCCCGGAGGTTCTCCTCGAGGGTGTGCCGATGTTTGGTACCCGGGATCGGCACGATGTGCTCGCCCTTGGCCAGCAACCAGGCCAGGCACACCTGCGCGGGAGTCGCGCCGGCGTGGTCGGCGACCACGCCGACCACGCCGATCGCGGTGGAGTTCGCGTGGAAGTTTTCACCCTGGAACCGAGGGTCCTTCCGGCGGTAGTCGCCCTCGGCGTACTCCTCGGCCGGTTTGGCGGTCCCGGTGAGGAAGCCGCGGCCCAGCGGGGAGTAGGCGACGAGTCCGATGCCCAGCTCACGCAGGACGGGCTGGATTTCGGCTTCGACGTGCCGCTCCCACAAGGCGTACTCGGTCTGCAACGCGGTCACGGGGGTGACCGCGTGCGCGCGGCGGATCGTGGCCGTCGCGGCCTCGGAGAGACCGAAGTACCGGACCTTCCCCGCGGTGATCAGCTCGCCCACCGCGCCGGCCACGTCCTCGATCGGGACCTGGGAATCGACCCGGTGCTGCGACAGCAGATCGATGTGCTCGGTCCCCAGCCGCAGGAGCATCGCGTCGACGGTCCGGCGGATGTGGCCGGGGCTGCTGTTCAGCGCCCCGCGGGTGCCGTCCGGAGCGTATTCCCAGCCCAGCTTCGTGGAGATGAACGCGTCGTCGCGACGGCCGCGCAACGCCGAGCCGAGCAGCGCTTCGTTGTGGAACGGGCCGTAGACCTCGGCGGTGTCGAGGAACGTGCAGCCGAGGTCGAGGGCCCGGCGGACGGTGGCGATCGACTCGGCGTCGTCCGCGGCGCCGTAGCTCCGGCTCATCCCGAAGCACCCGAGCCCGAGCGCGGAGACCACGGGACCGGCCGCCCCCAGCGCACGAGTGGGCAGGATTTCGTCGTGCGGCATCGGGACCCCTTCCGGGTTGGGGTGGGCGGCGACAGCCGGCTGTCACCTCAATACGACTCCTCGGCGGACGAGCGCGTCGAGGAATTCACCACGGGAGAGCGCGGCAGCCAGTACCCCGATCTCCTCGCTCAGGCAGCGGTCCCTCTCCAGTACCGGGACCATCGTCCGGACCTGGTCGTGAGTGACCCGCCCGGCCGGCCCGAGGCGCGCGTACCGGCCCGCCACGTCGACGGCCTGGGCCGCGGCGAGCAGTTCCACCGCCAGGATCCAGTCGTTGTTGGCCAGGACCCGGCGGGCGTTCCGCGCGCTGATCAGGCCCATGCTGACCACGTCTTGGTTGTCGGCGTTGGCCGGCACGCTCTGGGTGCTCGCGGGACCGATCGTGCGGTTTTCCGCGACCAGCGCGCTGGCCGGGTACTGCGCCCCGGCCAGCCCGCTGTTGAGACCTGGCTCGCCGGCGATGAGGAATTCCGGCAGCCCGTCGTTGAGGTGCCGGTTCAGCAGCCGATGCGTTCGGCGCTCGGAGAACACCCCGAGCTGGGTGAGCGCGATGGTGCAGAAGTCCATCGCGAACGCGATCGGCTGACCGTGGAAGTTCGCCCCGTGGAAGATCTCTTCTTCGCCGGATCCGCCGAAGAAGAGGGGATTGTCGTTGGCGGAGTTGAGTTCGGTCTCCAGGGTGGCCCCGGCCTGGCGGAGCGTGTCGCGGACGGCACCGAGTACCTGGGGCACCGCGCGCAGGGTGTAGGCCTTCTGGAGGTACACCTCGCCTTCGCCGCGGCGGACCTGCTCGGAGAGCTCGGCGTGGCCGACGGCGAGCCCGCTGCCGCTCAGCAGCAGGCGCAGGTTCGCCGCCGAGTCGACCTGGCCGGGGTGGGGCCGGGCCCGGTCGTGCCCTTCGGCGGCGAAAGGGCCGGTCGAGGCCCGCAGCACCTCTATGACCAGGGCGGAGACGATCTCGGCCTGCCGCACCTGATCCAGCGCGCGGGCGACCACCAGCGCGCCCAGCCCGGTCATCGCCGAAGTGCCGTTGATCAGCGCCAGCCCTTCTTTGGCTCGCAGTTCCAGAGGCGTGATCCCGTGCCGCCGGAGCACCGGGCCGGTCGCGGTGCGCGCACCGCCGGCGAGCACGCAGCCCTCGCCGATCAGAGTGGCGGCGACGTGCGAGAGGGGTGCGAGATCCCCGCTGGCGCCCAGTGATCCGATCTCCGGCACGGCCGGGACGATGGCTAGGTTGAGGTAGGCCGCCAGCCGTTCGAGCACGACCGGGCGCACGGCTGAACAGCCTTTGGCGAGCGCGTTGAGCCGCGCCGTGATCATCGCCCGGACCTCGTCCTCGGCGAACAGCGGGCCCACGCCCGTGCTGTGGCTGCGGACGAGATTCGTCTGCAGGGCCACCTCGTCTCCCACCCCGACCGGATGATGCACCAGCTCGCCGTAGCCGGTGGTGACGCCGTAGACCGGCGTGCCCCGGCGCACCAGGTCCTCGAACGACTTCCGGTTCGCCGCCACGGCGGCCAGCGCGGCCGGTGCCACCGCGCACAGTGCCCTGTCCTCGGCGATCCGGCGGACGCCGGCGAGGTTCAGCTTTTCACCGTCGAGCTCGACCGGCCGTGCCTCCCGGGCCGTCACCGCCCGACCGCCGCTGCGGCAGGAGTGCCCGACCGGCCGAGCACCCAGCTCAGCACCGCCGTTGCGAGGGCGAGCCCGGCGAGCACCACGCAGGTGATGACGAACGCCGTGCCGAAGCTTTCCGCGGTGACCGCCGCCGTGTCCTGCGGATTGTGGCCCAGCACGGCCCGGTAGACCGTGCCGACCCCCGCGATCCCGACGGCCATGGCGGCCTGGGTGACGGTGTTGAGCACTCCGGAACCGGCCCCGGTCAGCTCGGCGGGCACCTGGGCCATGGCGATGCCGACAAGCGGGGAAACCACCAGGCCCTGGCCGATGCCGGACAGCCCGATGGTGACCGCGAGCGCGACTGCCTGGGTACCCGGGGCCGCCTGCACGAGGAAGGGCATCGGCAGGAAGCTCGCAGTCATCAGCAGCGCGCCGGTGATCAGCACCCGGGTACCGCCACGCTCGGCCAGCCGTCGTCCGGCCACCGACGCCACCGCGAACCCGACGCCGAGGGGCACGAACACCACACCGGTGGCCAGTGGGTCCAGGTGCAGTGCGGACTGCAGGTAGTAGGTCAGCACCAGGAAATAACCCGCGTTGCCGGCGAAGAACACCGTCACCGTCCCCATGCTGGCCGGGAACCCGCGCCCGCGCAGGACTCGGGCCGGCAGCAGCGGATCCCCGCCTCGGGCCGCCAGCCGGTTCTCGTAGCGGAACAGGACGGCCGTCAACACCGCCGCGGCGGCGAAGCAGGGCCAGATCCACGGCGGCCAGCCGTGCTCGGGGCCGAGGGACAGCGGGATGAGCAGGATGGGCAGCACGGACGCGGTGAGCACGGTGCCCACCAGGTCCAGGGGCGCGGTCACCTCGCTCCGGCTCTCCCGGACCGTGGCCGGCGCGGCCAGCAGGATGAAGAGCCCGATCGGCACGTTGATCAGGAAGATCGTGCGCCACTGCAGCCCGGCGATGTCCACGTTCAGCAACAGCCCGCCGCCGATCAGCCCGGCCACCACCCCGAGCCCGATCACCGATCCGTAGGCGCCGATCGCGCGCTGCCGATCCCGGTGGCGGGCGAACGTGCCCTGGATGATCGAGAGCACCTGCGGCATGAGGAGTGCCGCCGCGGCGCCCTGCACCACCCGCGCCACGATCAGCAGGGTTGCCGTGGGGCACAGTGCGCACAGCAGTGAGGCCACGGTGAAGGCCGCGACCCCGTACTGGAACATCTTCTTGCGGCCGAAGCGGTCACCGAGCTTGCCGCCGGTCACCATGCCGGCGGCGTAGGCGATCACGTAGCCGTCGATGACGAACTGGATCTGGCCGAAACTGGCACCCAGATCCGCCTGGATCGGCGGGCTGGCCACGTTCACGATGAACATGTCGATCTGGCCCATGAACGTGGCCAGCAGGACCACCCCGATCCCGGCCCAGTCCCGGCGGCCGGGCCCGGCCGGGGAAGAAGCGCCCGCGACGGTGGTCATGGTGGTCATTCCCTTCACCTGGTCGGGTGCGCGCCGCCGTTGACCCCGAGGGTCTGCCCGGTGATGTGCCGGGCCTCGGCGGAAGCGAGGAAGTACACCGTTTCGGCGATGTCGCCGGGCAGCCCGGCCCGGCCGGTGCTGGTCGCGCCGATCAGCTTTTCGGCCCGGTCGGCGGGCAGTTTGTCCCGGAAGAACTCGGTCTCCCGGATGTAGCCCGGCGCGACCACGTTCGTGGTGATCCCGCGAGCGCCGAGTTGCCGGGCCAGGTCCACGTTCCACGAGGCCAGCCCGGCCTTCGCCGCGCCGTAGGAGCCGGCCCCCTCGTCGGCTGCGATGGACCCGATGTGGATCACCGAGCCGCCGTCGGCCAGTTTGTCCCCGGCCGCGGTCGTGGTCAGGACCGCGCTGATCAGGTTGGCGTCCAGATTGGCCCGCCAGTGCTCGAGGACCCCGGCGAGCCCGTCCGGCTCGCTGAGGTCGAAGTCGGTGTTGCCGCCGGCGTTGTTGACCAGCACGTCGATCGGACCGGCCAGGCCGGCCAGCGCCGCGCTCACCTGCCCGGGATCGGTGGCATCGCAGACCAGCGGCCGGACCGATGGGCCCAGCTCGTCCGCGGCCGAGGCCAGTGCCTCCGCGCGCCGTCCGGTGATGTGCACGACCGCGCCCGACGCGGCGAACCGCGCTGCCACGGCTCTGCCGATACCGGTGCCCCCGCCGGTGACCAGGACTGTCCGGGTCATTTAGCCTCCTTCATGGTTGGCCTGTTCCGAGCTGACGTTTAGACCTAAATGATAAACTGCGCACCGCGCAGCCCACAACTGAGGTGGAGGTCTGGGATGAGCACAGCGTCCGACCAGGACCCCATGCCGGACGCCGCGGACGAGATCGAGGCGGCGTGGCAGCGTGAACGGCCGGGTACCTCGACCGAGTCCATCGGAATCGTGACCCGGGTGTGGCAGTTGGCCAAGTTGTTCGGGGAGGACCGCCGCCGGGTGCTGCTGGACTCCGACGTGGATTCGGCCACTCTGGACCTGCTCAGCGTGCTCCGGCGCAGTTCCCCGCCGTACTCGCTGACCACCAGGGAACTGGCGCGGCTGACCCTGGTCACGGCGGGAGCGATTTCGCAGCGGGTGGCTCGTGCCGAGCGTGAGGGCCTGGTCGATCGGCACACCGAGACCCGCGGCCGCCGGGTGTACGTGACGCTGACCCCGGCCGGTCATGCGCTGGTGGAGCGCACCGTTGATCGAGTGCTGGAGCGGGAACGGGAACTGGTGTCCGGGCTGGACGACGAGCAGCGCGCCCAGCTCGCCGGGATGCTGCGGGTGCTGCTCGGCGAAGTCCAGAGCCGCTGCGACGATCACGGCATCTCGCACGTCGGCGATCTCGGCATGGCTCTGTGAACCCCGGCACGGGCGGGTTCACAGCAGCCGGGTGAAGTGCCGGACGACCTGTTCGGCTTGCACCGGGTTCAGCCGCGGGTCGCAGGCCGACTCGTACCGGTCCGGCTCGCGGCTGCCGGTCAGCCCGGCCATCGTGTCCAGGCATTCGGTCACCGGATCCGGGCTTGTCTCGAGGTGGAGCCCGCCCGGGTGCAACCGCCGCTCCCGCAGGATCCGGCAGAACTGCTCGATCTCGGCCTGGATTTCGGTCACGACCCGGGTTTTCCGCCCGGTCGAGGTCTTCCTGGTGTTGCCGTGCATGGGATCGCAGAGCCAGCTCACCTGCCCGGCCCGCGAGCCGAGCGCGGCCACGAGCGTGGGGAGCCGATCCGCGATCTTCTGCGCCCCCATGCGGATGATGAGGATCAGCCCGCCCCGGCCGCGTCCGGCTGCGAGCCGGTCGACGATGGCGATCAGTTCTTCGGGGGTCGCGCCCGGTCCGATCTTCACCCCGACGGGGTTGGTGATCCGTTCGGCGAACGCGAGGTGAGCGTGATCGAGCTGGCGGGTGCGCTCGCCGATCCACACCAGGTGGGCCGAGGAGGCGTAAGCGCCGCCGCGGGCGGGGTCCGGGCGGAGCAGGCCGTGCTCGAAGTCCAGGAGCAGGGCTTCGTGGCTGATGTAGGTCGGTGCCAGCATCGAACCGATCCCGCTGCTGCCTTCCGACAGCAGCAACTGCCGCATGAACAGCGCGTCCAGGCCGCGCGCGGTGAAGTCGTAGGCGGTCAGCAGGCGCGCCGGATCGGGCCGCCGGGCCGCGGCGGTGGGGGCCAGGCCGTTCACCGCGTCCCCGCGGTAGACCGGGATCTCGGAGCCGTCGGCGAGGATTTCCGTCGCGCAGGAGCGGGGTTTGGCGAACTGCCCGGCGAACCGGCCGATCCGCACCGCCGGAATCCCGGCGGATTCCACGATTTCGCAGAGCTGGTGCACCTGCGAGGCCTTGGCCTGGACCCGGTGCCGGGCCGAGTCGGCGAACAGTTCGGCGCAGTCGCCCGCCTGGATCACGACAGCCTCACCACGGGCGACGAATTCGAGTTCACCGGCCAGCGCGTGGCAGGAATGCGCGTCGACCAGCGGTGGCCTCGCGCGCAGTTCCCGCCGCACGGCGGCCAGTTCCGCGGGCACCGGCCAGTCGGGCTGGTGGGCGGCGGTGATTTCCAGCACTGCCTGGGGGATCATCACGGTCTCCTGAGGTGGTGGTGATCACGCGGGGTGCAGTTCCGGCAGGCGCAGCCGCAGCTGCACCCGGCGGGCGAGGTCGATCAGCCGTTCCTCGCTGCCGGGCGGCCCGACGAACTGCACGCCCAGCGGTGCCCGGTTCACCCGGCTGAGCCGGGCGGGCACGGCGATGGCCGGCAGCCCGGCGAAACTGGCGATCGGGGTGTAGCCGATCCGCCGGTCGTAACCGGCCTCGCCGGGCACGGGAATGGTGGTGGCGACCGGCGGGCAGGTCCGCAGATCGGGCGGGGGCGCGGGATCCAGCGGCAGCAACCAGGCGTGGGCTTTGCCGCCGAAGCGGTCGGAGTTCTCCTGACGGCAGGCGGACATCGCGGCGAGGATTTCCGCGTACCGGTCGTCGCTCACCCGGGCCCCGACTTCCAGCGCCTGCTCGGTGCTTTCGTGCAACGGCACGGTGATCCAGTCCCGCCACGACTGGTAGCCGTCCCACGCCTGGCGGGCGCACAACTGCCAGGCATCGCCCCGGTGCCCCCAGAGGCGTTCTCCCACCTCGAGGTCGGTCGTCTCGTGGCCATCCTCGGCCAGCGCGGCGCAGACCAGGTCCAGGGTCTCCAGCATCTCGGGGTGGCACGAGCCGTCCCGGACCTCGATCGGCACGCCGATGCGGTAGCGGACGGGCAACAGCTCATCGCCGCCGGTCAGGGCGGACAAACCCAGCCGCCGCCACAGCAACGCCAGATCCCCGGCCGTACGCGCGACCCAGCCGACCGCGTCCATCGGGGGGGACAGCGGGAAGATGCCGGGCAGCAGGCCGGGATCGTGCGTCATCCGCAGCCCGACGGTGCCGCAGTGCCCGGCGGGCCACCGCACCGAGCCGAGGACGTCCGTGCCGATCGCGAGGTCGCACAGCCCGGCCGCGACCGCGACGCCGGCCCCGGTGCTCGAACCCGCGGGATCGATGTGCGGGAACCAGGGGTTCCGGCAGCCGGAGCCGACCCCGATGTTCAGTTCGGTACTCACGACCTTGCCGACCACCTGGCTCTCGACGCCCTCAACCCGGGCGAGCACCCTCGCCGAGGTCGCCGGGTGGTGCCGGTAATGGCGCAGACCCAGCGAAGTGGGCAGGCCCGCGACGTCGATGGTGTCCTTGACCCCGACGCGGATCAACGGCGTGCCCGCCGCCGGGGTTCGCCGCGTGGTGAACGCCCGGTACCGGGAATCGGCCACGGCATACCAGGTTTCGTTCTGCTCCGCCCAGGTTCGATCGTCCCACTCGTCGCGATCGTGGTGGTCGCACCTTTCGGCGAGCGAGAGTTCCAGCAGTTCGGGCAGCCGCGGGTGATCGTCCGGATAGCCGATTCCGGCCCCTTCGGCGTAGTTCGCCAGCGCGGTGGCCGGCTCGGACGCTCGCGGACGGTACGGCGTCATCAGCTCGCTCCTTCCAGTGCCGCTCGGGATTCGGGCTGGGTGAGCGCATACAGCGCGGTGACCGCGATCTTCCCGGTCGCGGTCCGGGGAATGCGCCGCACCTGGTGCACCGCGCGTGGTGGGGTGAAATCGGGCATGACCTCCCTCAGCCGGGCGAAGATCTGATGGCGGGAGAGGTCCCGGTCGAGGCTGTAGAACAGTTCGTAGTGCTCGGCGCGGACGGGATCGTGCACGGGCAGGCAGGCGACGTCCAGGCCGTCGACCGAGCTCCGCAGCGCGGTCGCGAGTTCCTCCAGGTTCACCCGCTTCCCGTTCACCTTGATCAGCGTGGAGGCCCGCCCGTGGAACTCGAACGAACGCTCGTCGCGCCGGATCACGTCAGGCAGCTTCCAGCTCTCCGGCCGGGACGCCATGTCGCTGCGGCGGCCCAGTCGCGGGCTGCGGACGTGCAGCCACTGTCCCTGGGCGTGGCGCGGGTCGGCGAACTCGACATCGGGCAGGAGCTGCCAGCGCTGCGCCTCGGTGTCCGACGGCAAGATCTCCCGCTGGGCGATCCCGCCGGTTTCGGTGGACCCGAACAGTTCGAAGGCGCGAAAACCGGTGCCGGACAACGCGGACAGCACTTCACCGGTGGCGTGCACCGTCGGCCCGGTTCCGTGCAGGGCGACCGCGGTGGGCAGCGCCCTGAGCTGCCCGAGCAGATGACGCAGCACCAGCCAGCTCGAAGGCAGGCAGACGAACAGCGTGGGCCTGGCCGGCACCTCCGGCGGCAATCCGGTGGGCGCGTGGGTGAGATGGTGCACGGGCAGGCCACGGCACTCCGGCAGGACCTGCGCGAACAACCTGCCGAACAGGTGCTCCACCGGCGCGAAGCTGACGATCTGCTCGACCTCGCCGACCAGTTCGTTCGCGATCAGCTCGGCCTCGGCCCGGAGCTGTTCGCGGGTGCGCAGCCACACCGCGGGCGAGCCGGTGTGACCGGAGGTGCGGAACCCGATCTCCGGCGAGG
Source organism: Amycolatopsis sp. PS_44_ISF1 (assembly GCF_032335455.1). Lineage (NCBI taxonomy): Bacteria > Bacillati > Actinomycetota > Actinomycetes > Pseudonocardiales > Pseudonocardiaceae > Amycolatopsis > Amycolatopsis sp. PS_44_ISF1. Next base: position 196,580 of record NZ_JANUXO010000005.1, read on the forward strand.
TCATCGGGACCCGCCGAACACGGCCTGGTCCTCCAGCCGGGAGTGGACGAACTCGGCGATCCGGTCCAGCTGGGCGAAGTTGTAGCGGACATCGTGCTCGACGAAGTCGACCTCGATGCCGAACTCTTTTTCGATTGCGGTGACGCATTCCATCGCGCCGAGGCTGTCGTAGCGGTCGCCGAGCGTTTCCGGCAGCGGTGTGTCGGCGGGCAGGTCGTCTATCTCCGGGCCGAACAGTCGGGCCAGCACGGCCCTGGTCCGGATCCGGAGGGATTCCAGGCTGGGCACGGCGGATGAAGTCATCATTTTCCCCTCAGCGTGGCGTCGGCACGACGGAGTCGCCCCCCGGTGCCGAAATACACGGATTCCTTCGGTGTCGGCCGGAACTCCAGGTAGAGAAAAGGAGTTCCGGTGGTCATGCCGAGTGCGTCGGCGAGCACGCAGGCCAGTTCTTCGTAGTAGGTGTCGTCCCGTCCGACCGAAACACAGCAGACGACGCTCGCGTGGTGCAGACCTTCTTCTTCGTGCGGGAGGGCTTCGACCGGCATGCCACCGACGAACACCGTGCCCTCCTCGGTCGGCTCGAACCGCACGACCACGTGCCTGCGGTCGCTGTCGTGCTCGGCGAACCAGCGGGTCAGCCGGACGGCGATGGACCGGCGTTCGACGGCGCGCAGCGCCGTTGTGCGAATGGTGATGGTGGGCATGGTTTTCCCCAGGATGAAAGGTTCGCCCTCAGGACAGGGTGAGCGCGGGCAGGTCCGTCCGGTCCCCGGCGCAGCGTTCGCGCAGCAGCGTGCCGAGACAATCGGCCAGCACTCCGCCGCCGCCGGGCGCGAGTGGTGACCACCCGGTGCCCGTGGGCCGGGCGAGCCGGTCGAGGAACACGGTCAGCCGGGCGGAGTCCACCGGGATTCGTTGCCGATCCGCGGTCACCACGGCTTCGTAGGTGCTCAGCAGGTCCGGCATTCGCGAACCCTCGTTGGCGAATCCGCCCCCGGGCACCCGGTGGTGCTCGAGCAGGCCGGCCAGCTCACCGGGGGTGCCCCGGTCCAGCCGGTCCAGGATCCGCAGGGCCTGGAGCCCGGCACGGAGGGTGGGCGGGGCGCCGGGCACGTGCCGGTAGCCGTGGTCGGCGCGGCATCCCTGGACGAACCCGGCCAGCCGCGCGGTGTCCAGCACCTCGTGAGCGGCGATTCCCAGCAGCCGCAGGGTTTCCACCGCCGCGGCGGTGGAGACCAGATCCGACCCCCGGCCTTCCCAGTAACCGAAACCACCGTCGGGGTTCTGCAGGTCCGCGAGCCAGTCCGCGACCTCGAGCGGCGCGGCGGGATCGACGGTGCCCGCCCCCGCCGCGATCGCCCACAGGGTGCACCGCACCTCGCTGCCCCGGGCGGGCATGTACATGACCCCGCCCTCGTTCGGCAACCGGCACCCGGCCAGCCAGGTGCGCCACCGCTTCTGCCGCGGGTCGTCGGCCGCCGACATCAGCGCGGTCGCCGCGGTGCTCAGTGCGTCTCCGGCCCGATCGGGTTCACGATAGGTGAATCCACCGTCGGGGCAGGACAGCGCGCGCAGCCTGCGCAGCACCGGTCCGGCGTGCGGTCCGGTGTCCGCGCCCAGCGCCCGCAGCGAGCCCACCGCGCAGAACGAGGCCCAGACATCGGCCACCTCGTAACCGGACCACCGGACGAAGGAACCGTCGGAATTCCGGCGGGCGAGAATCCAGTCGAGGCAGCGTTGCCGATCGTCCGGGGCCGCGTCCAGCTCATGGAGCGTGGCTGTCGCCCGATAGGTGGCCCACATGCACGGCGTGCTCGCCGACGGGCCGAATCGGAAACCACCTTCGGCGTGCTGCTGCTCCCGCAGCCAGCGCGTCAAGGCGGGGCCGTCCCAGGGGAAGGGCGAATCCGGTGCCACGGTCCGCAGTGCCCGCCAAGCCATCACGCCGTAGAAGCAGGCCCGTACGTCAGAGTCCGCGCAGGCCCCGGCGTGGTCCGGTGACCAGCCGAGACCGCCGTCCGGCGCTTGCAACGCGCGCAGCCAGTCCACCAGCCGGTCGCGGTCCGGCGGGGCTTCCCGGTACAGAGCGGCCACCGTGCGCACCGAGAAGTGAGTGGCCCACACGTCGGGGGTCTGGCCCGGCAGCATCGCATACGCGTCACCGGACCAGGTCCGGCGCAGCCACTCCCGGGTCGGGCCGGGCCGGGGGACCTCGGCACCGAGCTCGGTCATCGCTTGAGTGCAGTAGAACGTCGCCCACGCGTCCGAGGCCATGCCCTTGCTCCAGGCGTAACCGCCATCGGTGTTGCGACGGCTGCCCAGGTAGCCGATCGTGGCCCCGCGGCCAGGCAGTTCACCGGTCCGGTCCAGCCAAGCGGCCGTGCGGATCGCGGCGTAGGTGCACCACAGATCCGCCTCACCGGTGCCGACCGCGGTCCCGGCCGGCGTGCGGGCGGCGGGGTGCGCGCTCATCCGTCCGCTCCGACGAGCCGGAAGTTGGAGCGTTTCCAGCTCTTCTGCGACGCCCCGCTCTTGGTGCTCGCGGGGAGCTGGTTGACGAACAGCACCTCGTCCCATTCCAGACCGAGCACTTCCCGGGAGGAGTGCTGGAGCCGGTCGGCCATCAGAGCCTCGCCCGCGCGATCCCAGCAGACGTCCCGTTCCAGGATCAGCCGGGCGAACGTGCCCGGCGCGTCGGTCTCCAGCAGGTAGCCGGTCGCCTCGGTTTCGCCGAAAACCACTTCTTCGACCGCCCGCACGGTGAGTTTCGCGCCGCGCACGGCGACTGCGTCGGAACCGCGCCCGGAAACCTCGATCACCGGGGCACCGTCACCGCAGTCGCACCGGGTACCCAGACGTACGTCGTCCCCGGTGTCGAGCCGCAGCACGCACCGGGCGTGCAGGTTGAGCGGGGTCACCACAAGCCGTCCGCTGCCGGATTCCGGCAGCGGGCGAATCGTTCCGTCCTCGCCGGCGAGTTCGAAGTAGTTGGTGGCAGTCAGCAGGTGCAGACGGTCTCGGGCGCAGGCGGCGGCCAGCGTGCCGGTTTCCGTGCTGCCGTAACTCGCGTCCAGCACGGAGGCGTCCCACCACCGGCCCAGGCGAGCCCGGAACGGCGCGGTGCTGACCTCACCCAGCAGCATCATCCGCTGTACGCCCGCGCTTAGTTCCGGCGCCAGGCCGCGCTGCCGGATCAGCCGGCTGAACTGCAGGGCCACCCCAGGCGCGATGAACACGGTGTTCGGCCGGAAGGACCGGCAGAGCTCGATCAGCCGATCCCAGTCGGAGATGCCGGTGGCGAACGGGTAGGCCCGGGCGTGGGGCCGTCCGAGGTACTCGCAGACACCGACGACGAGGTCTGCCACCGGCACGATGTCCGAGGGTAACATGATCAGCACTCGTTCTTTTTCCGGCAGAAGATCACGCCAGGCCTCGGCCACCGAAACGGTGTTCCAGATTACGTCCTCCGCCAGCCGGGGCGTCGGTGTCGGCAGCCCGGTGGTCCCGGTTGTCTCATAATATTTGGCCGCGTCCTCCATCGGCGCTGTCAGGAAGCTGAAAGGTGCTTTTTTGAGTTGATTTTTGCTGGTAACGTCGAGTTTTTCGAACGTTTCGAAGGAGTACTCCGGAAGTTCGGAGTACGCTTCGGTTCCCTCGGCTCGGCGCCAGGTATCGGTGATTTTCCGCAGGTAGAACTCTCGCTCGGGTACGCTTCGCTGATGCTCGCGGATCTCGGTGCCCGCCCGTTCCACCAGGCGCAACCGATCGCCACTGTTGATGATCAAAGACAGTTCCTCCCCAGTGAAAAGTCTATCCGATGATGTTGGCGTGCATGCACAGGATTCGACTTACCGGCGAAGTTTAGCACTAAACGTCGAGTTTTAGCAAGGTTGGGTCACCGAAGGAACTTAGTCGCCCGGACCACCTCGCGGGCCACTCTTGTGGCGGTACGGGCCCTGTTGTCCCCCGGGTACTCTCCACGCCATACCAATCACCGGAAGTTGCTGGCGCGCGTACGCCTGCACTGTATCGCCGACCTGGCCGGTGAAGCATCCTGATTTCGCAGCCCGTTCTTTCGCTGGACCGGCGCGCGAAACGAATCGAGCGGCCACGGGATGCCGCGGAGCCGAGGGAGCGTCATGTGCGGAATTGCCGGCTGGATCGAGCTCAGCCGTTCTGCCGCAGGTAAGGAAACGGATCTCGAACGCATGACCCGCACGCTCGTCCGTCGCGGACCGGACGGCGGGGGATTGTGGACCGACCGGCACGTGGGGCTCGGGCACCGCAGGCTTGCCGTGCTCGACGTGCACCGGGGCGCGCAGCCGATGGTCGCGGGTCCGTCCGGGCAACCGCACGCCGTGCTCTGCTACAGCGGTGAGGTGTACAACTTCCGCGAGCTGAGGACGGAGCTGACCGCGCGCGGGCACCGATTCCGCACCCACTGCGACACCGAAGTGGTGCTCAACGCCTACCTGGAGTGGGGTGTGGGCTTCGTCGAGCGGCTCCGTGGGATGTTCGCCTTCGCACTGTGGGATCCGCGTGTCCGGCGGCTGCTGCTGGTCCGCGACCGGCTGGGTGTCAAGCCTCTTTACTACGCGTGTTCCGGCGAAGCGGTGCTGTTCGCCTCCGAGCCGAAGGCGGTGCTGGCCCACCCGGGGTTCACCGCCCGGCTCGACCACCAGGGGCTCGCCGACCTGCTCGGACTGGTCAAGACCCCTGGTGTGACCCCGTTCCGCGACCTGTACGAGGTGCCGCCGGGGCACATGCTCACCGTTGATGACCGCGGCAGCCGCCTGTCCCGCTACTGGCACTTGCCCACCGTTTCGCACGAGGACGACATCGCGGACACCACCACCCACGTCCGGGAGTTGCTCTTCGACATCGTTCGGGAGCAGCTGGTCACGGATGTACCGCTGTGCAGCCTGCTTTCGGGCGGCCTGGACTCGAGCGCGCTGACCGCCATCGCCACGGACGTCCTCGATCGCGCGGGCAAACGGCCGATCCGTTCGTTCTCCGTCGATTTCGTCGGCAGCGCCGACGATTTCCGGACCAGTGAGTTCCGGCCCGAACGGGACAACCCCTACGCCCTGCAGGTCGCCGAGCACCTCGGTACCGCGCACCAGACCATCACACTGCCCGCCGAGGCCCTCACGGAGCACGGGAACCGGAATGCTGTCCTCGGCGCGCACGATCTCCCGCTCACCTTCGGCGACGTCGACACTTCCCTGTACCTGCTGTTCTCGGCCATCCGCGAGCGGTCCACCGTCGCGCTCTCCGGCGAGTCCGCGGACGAGGTGTTCGGCGGCTACCACTGGTTCCACGATCCGGGGATCGTCGGTACGGCGGACTTCCCCTGGCTCAGCACCATGCAGTTCGTCCCCGAGCGGATGCTGACCGCCGAATTCCGCGAGCACACGCGGTTCGGGGAGTACCGGGCCGACTGCTACCGGCAGGCGATCGGCGAGGTCGAGTACCTGCCGGGGGAGGACGCGCAGGACCGCCGGATGCGTGAGTTCGGCCATCTGCACCTGACGCGCTGGCTGCCGGTTCTGCTGGATCGGAAGGATCGGCTCAGCATGGCCGCCGGCCTCGAAGTGCGGGTGCCGTTCTGCGATCACCGACTGGTCGAGTACGTGCACAACATCCCGTGGAAGATCAAGACCCATGACGGCCGGGAGAAGAGTGTGCTGCGTGGCGCGGCGGCGGGCCTGCTGCCGAAGCCGGTGCTGAATCGACGGAAGAGCCCCTATCCCACCACCGCCGACACCCGCTACGAGCGGGACCTGCGCCAGCGGGCCGGCGCCCTCCTCGCGGAAAACCGGTCGGCTGCTCTGGAGGTCATCGACGCCGGAGCCCTGCGCGAACTGCTGGATCGGCCGGAGGGCTACTTCGACACCCAGCTCCGGCGCAACCCGTTGGAAACCGCCGTGAGCCTCGGCCAGTGGTACCAGGAGCAGTGGAACTCGTGACCAGGAAGACCGGAGAGACGGTGGAGAACCCGTGGCTCGCCGAGGCACTCACCAGGCCGCTGCCGGAGTCGGTGCGGTTCCTCGGCCGGGCCGACGTGATGGCCTGCTTGGCTCGGATCGATGTGGTGGCCGTGGTCGGGGACGCGCTGGCGAACCACCACCTCGGCCGCACGATACTGCCGGGTGAAGCTTACCTGTCCTGGACCAACGAGGTCGGCGCCTACAGCCGCTCGATCGGGATGCCGGGCGCGGTGCTCGCCGAGGGTACCGAGGGCGTGTACGGCATGAAGGTCATCAATGCCAGCGTGTCGAATCCGGAGTTCGGCCTGGAACGGGCCGGGGGCCTCGGTCTCTGCTTCGACGCGCGGACCGCGCGGGTGACCGCGGTGATGGAGGCCGGCGTGCTCAGCGCCGTTCGGACGGCCGCGGTGACCGCGATTGCGGTCGAGGCCACCGGCTACCGGGGGGTTCACTCCCTGACCGTCGTCGGATGCGGTACCCAGGCGCGGGTGCATCTCGCCCTGCTGCTCGCGCGGTGCCCGGGCCTGAACCGGATCACGCTGTGCGACGTGCGCCGGCCGGTCGCCGCCCGGCTCGCCGGTGAACTCGCCCAGCGGCACCCGGAAGTCTCGTTCTCCGTCGTGGACACCCCGGAGGAAGCGATGGCGGACGCGGAGGTGGCGCTGTTCCTGACCACCGTCGCCCAGGGGTACGTCCGGCCGGAATGGGTACGGCCCGGAGCGCTGCTGGTCAACGTCTCGCTCGGTGATCTGACCGACGAAGCTCTGCTCGATGCCCGCGCCCTCGTCGTCGACGACATCGAAATGATCATCGAGAACCCCCGGCGGCCCTTGGGCCGTCTGGTCGGCGAGGGACGCATCGCCGCGCAGGCCCAGGAGAACCAGCCGTCGATCACCGCGACGATCGGCGGGCTGCTCGTCGGCGACGCGAGCGCGCCGCAACCGGGCGCGGGGTACGTGGTGGTGAACCCCTTCGGACTCGGCATCCTCGACGTCGCGCTGTTCGGTGCGGTCCTGCGTCAGGCGGCCGATACGGCGGCCGGTCAAATTCTCGAACTCGTCTGAAAGCAGGCCGGCGGTGCCCGGCGTCCACCAGTCTCGTCATCGATCCAGGGAGTCCAGGTGCTCTTGCCCACCCCTCGTGGCCCGGTAAGCGAAATCCTCGTGAGCGTGTTCCGTACTTCTCCGGGAGCCGATGCGGAAGCACTGCTGAAGACCGTTTCCGCTGCGGATGTGGAAAAAATTTCCGAAGAAGACCTGCAGCTGAGCCTGTTCTTGTGCTACGGGCCGCAGTACTGCCTCTTCGGTGAATCAGTCCAGTCCTGGGAATGGGAGAGCTCGCTCATCGAGTTGCGTAAGCGCCTGGAGGTCCGCTTCGACCGTGAGCTGCGGGAAGCGGTGAGTGAACTCCCCGACGTCGGGGTGGCGAAGCTGCCGGATTTCCTGATGGAACTGGGGCGACCCCGCGGCGGCCGGTCTCTTTCACGGTACCTCAAGCAGGACGCCACGATGGAGCAGTTCCGGGAGTTCCTGATGCACCGTTCGGTGTACAGTCTCATGGAGGCGGATCACCACAGTCTGGTCATCCCGCGCGTTCGCGGCGGCGGCAAGCCGGCACTGGTGGAAATCCAGTCCGACGAGTACGGCGGTGGTGTACCGGGCCGTCTGCACTCCCAGTTGTTCGAGTTGACCTTGTCCGAACTCGGAATGCACACCCGATTCGGCGCATACTTCGAAAAAGTGCCGGCCTGTGCGCTGGCGACCGTGAACGTGATATCCTATTTCGGTACCTACGGTCGGCATCGAGGCGCCGTTCTGGGAAATCTTGCAGTGACCGAAATCGGTTCACACCACGTGAACCAGAATTTTCGGAACGGTCTGCGCCGGCTGGACGGGCCGGACGAATCGTGGCTTTTCTTCCAGGAGCACATCGTGGCCGATGCCGTCCACGAGCAGCTCGCCGCCTACGACATGTGCGGCGAGTTCGTGCGCGAGAACCCGGGTGAGCTCGCCGAGGTGGTTTTCGGCGCCATGGTGACGGCCGAGCTGGGGGCCAGGGCCAACGAGTATCTGCTTTCGTGCTGGGAACGCGGTGAATCCGCGCTGCGTGGCGCGATGCCCGCGGTGGCCGGCCGGTGACCGGCCGGGAAGCGGATGAGGACTTCCCGGCTGAGACCGCGCCGCTGCGGCCCGCGTCGGCCACTGTCGTGGTGTGCCCGGACGGGCCGGTCATCATCCGCGGAGACTACGACTTGCGCAGTCAGACCGGTGAACCGATCAATCCGCAGCGCAGGACCATCGCGCTCTGCCGCTGCGGCCGATCACTGCAGAGGCCGTTCTGCGACGGCAGTCATGTGTGGTCGAAAGGTGCCGCCACCGGAGAACGGCCGCATCGGAGCTGATGCGTGCACTCCGGTGCTGAGGGGAAGGAAGACGTTGCCTGTCGAACTGTATGGCCCGGTACCGGGCAGAACCCCGGTCCTGCACGCGGTGGTGAGCCACCGGGGCCGAACGACGAACCTCTGGCTGAAGCTGGAGCAGGAGAATCCGTTCGGATCCATCAAGGACAGAGTGGCTTACTCCCTGCTCTCCTCGATTTTCAAGGCCGACCTGCCGTGCGCGAGGATCATCGAGTCGACGTCGGGAAATCTCGGGGTCGCGCTGGCCAGGTACGCGCAGATCTGCGGCGTCGCCTTCACCGCCGTGGTCGATCCGCGGACCTCGCGCAAGCTCGTACGGCAGATGCGGTGCGCGGACGCGGAAATCGTGGAGGTGACAGAACCCGACGAAACGGGCGGTTACCTGCTTGCCCGGCTGGCCTACATCCGGGACCGGCTGGCCGTCGAAGACCGGCTCGTCTGGCCGAACCAGTACGAAAATCCGGCCAATCCCCAGGCGCATTTCGCCGGCACCGCCCCGGAGATATTCTCCGCCGTACCCGTCGGGGAACTCGACGTTTTCCTGGGGGTGTCGACCGGCGGTACCGTCCGGGGCTTCACCGACTACGTGCGGCACAAGGGATTGCCCTGGAGGTGTGTCGCGGTGGACGAGCTGGGCTCGACGGCGCTCGGCGGCCTGTCCGCGCCCCGCAGCTTGAACGGCATCGGGGCGAGCCGGAACTCCTCGTTCGTCACCGGGCAGGACTGCCCGAGCATGCGGGTGACCGCCGCCGAGGCGGTGGCCGCCTGCGACTGGGTCGCCGATGAACTGGGAGTCCGGGTCGGCAGCTCAGGCGCCGCCGTGGCCGGTGCCCTCCGGTGGCTGCGCGATGGTCTCGGTGCCAGGGACATGGCTGTTGTCTGTCCCGACGGCGGCGACCGCTACGAGGACACGATCTATTCGCCGGTTTGGCGCCGCGCGAAGAGTCTCACCGCGCAATCGAATGCCGAATTTCCGAAAGTGCACTCTGTGCAATTCGTGGACAACTCACTGGTTCTGGTCTGACGGCCATTCACGGGGGTATGCGGTATGAGAAGTTTTCTCGCGCTGGACGACATCGACCCCGGCGAATTGCACCGGATCGTCAGCAGGTCGGTGGAAGTGCTGGACCAGCGTGAACCGTTGCGGCACGAGTTGGGCGGCAAGGTGCTCGGCCTTTATTTCGCCAAGACCTCAACGCGCACGCGAACCGCTTTCACCTCGGCCGCCGTGCGGCTCGGAGCCGCGGTCGTCCCGTACGGTCCTGCTGATCTCCAGCTCAACACCGGTGAGTCCTTGCCTGACACCGGCCGTGTGTTCGGCGCGATGCTCGACGGGCTGGTGATGCGCACGGCGGGCCCGCTCGCGGACATGAGGCTCGTGGCGAGTGCTGGGGGATTGCCCGTTGTTAACGCGATGGCTGCTGAGGAACACCCGACCCAGGGCGTCTGCGACGCAGCGACGATGCTCCGGCACTTCGGTCGCGTGGACGATTTGTCGGTGCTGTACGTCGGTGAGGGCAACAACACCGCCGCAGCACTGGGCCAGGTGCTGAGCGCGTACCGGGGTGTCACGGTGGTTTTCGCCACCCCGAAGGGGTACGGCCTCGATGCGGCGCTGCTCGACGCTCTGCGGAAAAAGGGCTCGGAAATGGATTCACGTTTTCACGAGACCCACGACCTCGCCTCGGTCGAAATAGAGGCCGACGTCGTCTACACGACCCGGTGGCAGACCACGGGCACGGCGAAAACCAGCGCGGACTGGCGGGAGGAATTCCGTCCGTTCCATGTGGATGATACGATGATGTCCCGGTGGCCGGAAGCGGTTTTCATGCACGATCTGCCTGCGCACCGCGGTGACGAGGTCGGGGGATCGGTGCTCGACGGAGACCGTTCTCTTGCGTGGGAACAGGCATGGATGAAATACGGTAGCGCGGTCGCGATTCTGGAGTGGGTTTACTGTGATTCGGCGAATTCGGGAGCGCCGGAAAGCGGGCAGGAAACGACACGGAGGACCGATTGACGTTTTTCACCGTACTGGCCTTCACCGCCGCGGCCGTGGTCATCGTGGTCGTTCCGGGTCCGGATCAGGCACTGCTGCTCCAAACCAGTGCCGCCGGTCGAGCGGCGGCTATGCGCACGGCCGCCGGAGTCCTGCTCGGTATCGTCCTGTGGGGTATCGCGTCGGTCGCGGGGCTTTCCGCGCTGCTGTCCAACGGGAGTGTGGCCTACCGGGTGGTGACCGTGATCGGCGCGGCCTACCTGATCTGGCTCGGGATCGCAGCCCTGCGCTCCGCGATCTCCGCCACGGTCCCCGCGCCGAAGACGAGCGAGCGACGCAACGCGGGCTTCTTCCTGCGCGGGCTGGTGATGAATTGCCTGAACCCGAAGATCGGGCTGTTCTACCTGTCGATTCTTCCGCAGTTCTTGCCGGGTTCGGCCGCATCGGCGCTGGGTGCCGAGCTCCTACTGTTCGCCATCTACGTGACGGTGAGCGCGTTGTGGTTGCTGGGATTCGCCTTCGCGGCCGGAAGCCTCCAGCCAGTGCTCGGCAGGCCGAAAGTGCGGCGGACACTGAATTCGGTGGTGGGTGTGATCCTGCTGGGACTCGGAGTCATGACCTTGGTAGGAGTGTGACGGTGTGGCCAACCGACAGGACGGATCGGTTCGTAAGCAGGAGGTCCTCGTCGAGACCGCCGGCGCGGTGGGGCAGGCGGTCGCTGCGGTCGAACGGGCCCGGGGCGTGCTGCGGGTGCCCGGTGACCCGCTGCTCGCCGCGGTGGACAGCGCCCTGAGCTGCGCGATTTCCCTGATCGAGCTTCGGCAGCGAGGAGCGGACCGGGATCCCAGCACACTGCACAACGTGCTGGGCGCGGCTCGTGCGCTGGTCGGCGAGGTGACTTTCGCCGTTCGGGAGAACTATCCGGCTGCTGGTTCCTGACGCCTGACGACAGCAGGGGTTACGCCGCTCGGCCACCCGGCATCATCGTCCGTGTCGGCATGCGGCGATACAGCCTGACCACAGTTCTCCAGCGTGATGGACCGAGCCCGGCCGCTCCTAGGCGAGGAGCCCGTCCAGCCGATGTTCCACAAGGCCGGGGGCCGCACGCGGACCTAACCGCCCCTGCCGACCTCGGCCATGGCGGGCACATGCCTCAACCGGTCCAGTTGTCCGATCGCAAGATTCGCAGACCGCTTGCCGCGCTGGTGGTTACGAGCCGGGTTTGAAGGCGAGCTCGCAAACCACAAGTCCGTAGCGAATAAAAAACCGCCCTACCTGAATCTCTAGATCCAGTGGGCGGTTTTGTCTGTGGAGCTAAGGGGACTCGAACCCCTGACCCCCTCACTGCCAGTGAGGTGGATACAGGGCTCTGACCTGGGCTTATGGAAAACCTGCTGGTCGGCTGGCGCAGTTGATTGCCGTTGGCTGCGCTTCGACAGCGTTGGCCGTCGTTGTGATCGACGCTGTGCTCCAGATTTGCTCCAGGAGCAAATGGTGGGCGCCATCGTCGGACCGGATCCAGGCTGAACGCCAGCACCGGTACGCGAGCGGGCCGTAGCCCCCGACTCTGCCGGTCAAGAGCAAAATCACGTGTCATCACCGTCAGGCTGAGCAAGCTCATCGTCCTGAGCCAGTCGACGATCACGAGGTACCGCCAACGCGCGTTCGAGCAGCTTGCGGCGGCGGCCACCGAATTCTACGGTCGTGACCTCCCTTGTGCGGGCTGAGCCCGGCCGTTGGGAAGCCTCGAGAAAGATCCATCCGTCCGGGCGATTAACCAAGTCGTGGACCGCCCCGGTGATACTGTCGGCCGCCGGGTCACATCGCGGGCCGCCCACCGCAGCTATCCAGGAGACCGAACCTATGGATCGGGTGCATCCCGAATTGACCGCCAAGATGGTCGTGGATGGACTGGTGCCTTCTGCGCCGGCACTGTCGCCCGATGGTCGGTGGATAGTCTACGTGCTCGCCACCGTGGGCCAGGTTGGCGAGCACGCATCGAGCCAGCTTTGGGCGGCAGCGACCGACCAAAGTGTCGAACCCCGGCGGTTGGCCGTAGCGGAAGGGCTGGTGTCCGCGCCGAGCTGGCGAGACGACTCCGAGACGCTCTGTTTCTTGTCGGACCACAGCTCACGAGGGAAGCCACAGCTCTGTTCGATCCGATTACACGATGGGCTGGCCCAACAGCTGACCAGGTGGGCGAGCGGCGTGCAAGGTTACCGGCTCCTGACGGACCAGGTGTCGGTCGCCTTCTGGGCGCCCGACGAACCTACCGACCTTGAGCGGCATCGCTCAGCGGTCCGGGACGACGCCCAGGTACGCGGCCGGGCGCGTCCGGACCGGCTGCGGATCCTGGATCTGGAGATGGGGGGGATCCGGACACCTCCCCTGTTCGGCGACCGGCACGTCGTCGACGCGGTTCAGCGTCCGGACGGTGGTCCGCTGGCCGTGCTCACCTGGTCGAGCCCCGACCCGGATCCTGGGCTGCTCCAGCCGGCCCTCCACCTGTGCGATCTGCCCACGAACGAAGTCAGTGCTGTCGCCGAACTCCCGGCAGACGCGGAATCGCCGGTCTGGTGGCGAGGCGAGGACTGGCATCTCGCGTATCTGGCTCTGACACCGCCGGGTCTGCAGGCCGGCACGGCGGTCTTCGACGTCGCCGTCCCGGACTCGACGTTCGCCGGGAAGCATCAAAACCTCACCGAAGGAATGGCGGCTTGCCCGGCTGAGCTTGTCCAGGTCGACGACGCCGCCCCCTTCGTGCTGGTGGCCGATGGCCTCGAGACCGCGGTCCACCGGATCACTCCCGACACACTTCGGCTGACCGAGCTTTGCCGACTGAGCGGCCAGGCGGCGCAACTGAGCGTCGACCGAGTTGGCGCCACGACCGCGGCGGTAGTTAGCGGGCCAGGCGAGCCGCACAACGTCTACGCCGGACCGACCGGCAAACCCCTCGTCCGCGTCACCGAAACCCGGCCTGAACTCCGTGGAGTCCGCTGGGGAGAACAGAACCGCCTTCGCTACCGCGCAGCGGATGGCCTTGAACTGGACGGCCTGGTGGTCCTACCTCCCGGCCGCTCGTACGATGATGGGCCGTTTCCCCTGGTGACGATCGTTCATGGCGGACCCTATGGCCGGCATGCGGACGGCTTCATGCTGCACTGGGCGCCGTCAGGGCAATGGCTGGCCCACGCCGGTTACGCGGTGTTCCTGCCGAATCCTCGCGGCGGGAAGGGGCACGGACACGAGTTCGCGGCCAGCGTGGCCGGCGCAGTTGGTCAGCAGGAGTGGACCGACATCCTGACCGGAGTCGACATGCTGGTGGACCAGGGCATCGCCGAACCTGGTCGGCTGGGCATCGCGGGGTGGAGCCATGGCGGCTTTATGGCGGCATGGGCGATCGGACAGACCGACAGATTTGCCGCCGCGCTGATGGGCGCGGGGATCAGTGACTGGGGGATGCTCGCTGCCACGGGCGAGTGGGGCATGTTCGAGGCCGCTCTGGGCGGGAGCGTCGGCTGGGAAGGCACCGGACCGCACCGGCACGATCGGCTCAGTCCGATCTCCTACACGTCATCCATTCGCACTCCGGTCCTGATCGTGCACGGAGCCGAGGACACCAATGTGCCGCTGTCTCAGGCGGAGTACTTCCACCGGGCGCTATGCCGGTTCGGCGCCGAGCACGAGTTCGTGGTGTACCCACGGGAAAACCATTCCTTTCGGGAGTCCAGCCATCAGATCGACCTTTTGCGCCGGACTCGTGCTTGGTTCGATCGCTGGCTCGGTCAGCCGCGAACCGAGCCGCGGAGGGCTGCGGCGATGTCCGGCGGCGTGTCAGTGGAGAGCTCGAGGTCGCTCAACCAGCACGCCGACTCTGAGTAGCGTGCGCGGAACGGACGGTTGACCAGGTCGGGGTCCCGGGCCTGCACCAAATGCAGTTGGAAGAACCGTTCGGCGCCGGAACCGACGACGCCGTCCACTACGACTTTGCCCGGTGTGGTGGACATGACCGGTCCGCGCACGGTGCGGGCCAGGCCCGGCAACGTGCGGTATGCGTCCTGGAAGATCCTGACCGAGCGTGACAGGGGCACCTTGTAGTAATCGTACGGCCCGGTGTCCCGTTCGACGAAGAGGTAGTAGGGAATGATCCCGGCCGCCAGTTCAGTTCGCCACAACTCCTGCCAGGTCGCGGCGTCATCGTTTACATGAGCGACCATTGGCGCCTGAGCGTAAATCGTGGCACCGGTGGAACGGATTCGTTCGATCGCACGACGTGCGGTTTCGGTGCCGATTTCTCGAGGATGACTGTAATGGGCCATTACGGCCAACGTCCGCCCGGAAGCGACGACTTGCTCGAAGAGGCGCAGGATGTCGTCGGCGTCACGGTCATCTGTGAACCGGTTCGGCCAGTAGGCGGCGGACTTCGTGCCAATGCGAATGGTTTTGACGGTGTTGATGCCCAGTAAGGGTTCCAGATGTGTCCTCAGGCGGACGGCCGACATCGTCATCGGGTCCCCGCCGGTGACCAGGACGTCGCTCACCGCGGGATGCCGGATGAGGTACGCGAGCAATTCGCTGGGATCGTCAGCGGCGAAGCGTAGGTCGGACTCGCCGATAAACTGGGCCCAACGGAAACAGTAGGTGCAGTAACTGTGACAGGTCTGCCCGTGTCTTGGAAAGTAGAGGACAGTCTCCTGGTACTTATGCTGTATTCCCTGAAGGCGGGTGCCGTCCAATTTCGGGACATTAAGTTCCCGCTGCCCGGAGGGGTGAGGGTTCAACTCGGACCGGATGTCCGCCACAAGCTTCTTTAGGTCGGCATTATATCGGTGGTGCGCGGTGAGGTTTAGAAGGCGGCGCTCAATTTCATCGGAAAGCATCCCGCGCTGCGGGAAGACGAGCTGGAAGATGGGGTCTTCGGGTACGGACCGCCAGTCGATCAGCTCGGAGATGACGTACTCGTTGACTCGGAACGGGAAAACCTGGGCAAGGGCCCGTACCATTCTCGTCACCTCCTCGGGAATTCCGAAGCGTTCGGATATTTCGACCAGGTGATGCGTGCTGTATGCCCGAAAACGGGAGGTATGTGTCGGAGGTGACGTCGTGGAAGTCACAATTCCTCTTTCGGTTCCGAAAACGCGTGGAGCTGAGTAGTCGATCTGAATACTTCCGCGGTGCCGTCAACCTCTGTCGCCCAATAGTCGACGCCGTTCAGCATCGGACAGGATGTCGATTCCGTTGATGGGGCGTTGGGGATCTGTGGTTCCGTCGTCCAGTACGCGAAGGAAATGCTGGGTCATACGATCGGCCGTAGCGCGGTCGAAGAGGTCCGAGGAGAAGACGAGTTCGCCGTGGAAGCGGCCGTCTCCGTGCTGGGCGAGGCCCAGCAGGATGTCGAACTTCGCGGTGGCCGTATCGGTAGTGACCGGCCGGAGCTCAAGTCCTGGCCAGGTCCAGGCGTCTTCCCGGTCAGTCTCGAGCATGAAGTTGATCTGCACCAATGGATTTCGGCTCAGATCGCGGGTCGGCGCCAGTTCCTCGACGATGCGTTCGAAGGGTACCTCTTGGTGAGCGTACGCCCCGAGCGCGACCTCGCGGACCCGCGTCACCAACTCGGTGAATGAAGGACTTCCGGACAGGTCGGATCGAATGACGACTGTATTCGTGAAGAAGCCGACGAGGTCCTCAATTTCCGGCCGGTCCCGGCCCGCCACCGGAGTACCCACCGCGACATCGCTCTGCCCGCTCCATCGGGACAGTACGACGAGGAACGCAGCCAGGCCGACCATGAACAGGGATGCGCTCTTCTCCCTCGCAAGCTTGCTGGCACGACGCATGACGTCGTTCGGCACCATGAAGCGGACTCCGCCGCCGTTGGCCGACCAAACGGGTGGCCTCGGTCGGTCGGTAGGCAGGGCCAGGGGTTTCAAACCGTCGAGCCGGTCTCGCCAGTAGTCCAGCTGCCGGCTCAGTTCAGGACCCGATAGGCGGTCCCTCTGCCAGGCCGCGAAATCCGCATACTGAACCGGCAGCTCCGGCAGGTGGACGGTCGAATCTGTGACCGCGGCTTCGTAGAGTTTCCCGAGGTCGCGTCCGACGAGTCTCATCGACCAGCCGTCGGCCACGATGTGGTGCAACACAACCGCGAGCGCGAACTGGCCGGGGCCCAGTTGCGCGACCGCCGCGCGGACCAGACCGCCTCTTTCCAGTGCGAACGGCTCGGCGATTCCCGTACTGGTCAGCAAGCGATGGGCGGCATCTTCGGCGGTTCCCGCCCCTGAAATCTCAGCGAGGTTCAAGACGGACCCTGCCGAAGCTGGCGTCTCCTGGTACAGATCACCGTCATGGTCGAAGACGAAGCGGGCACGGAGGACGTCGTGCCGGGCCAGTAACCAGGAGAATGCCTTGTCGAGGGCGTCGACGCTCAAGTCGCCGGTGATGCTGTAGGTGTATGTCATCACGTACTCGCTGCTTTCCGGAGCTACCTGGTCCAAGAACCACATTCGTTGCTGGGCGTAGGACAGGCGAGAGACAGCGTCGGAGTCGCGCGCGAGGACTCCGCGATCCCGCCGGGGCACGTCGGCCGAGTCGATGACAGCCGCCAGATCCGAGATGGTCGGGTTGTCGAACACGACGGCAACCGGGAGCGAGATGCCCCATTCCGCACGGATCCTGCTAGTGAGCTTCGTGGCGAGGAGTGAATGCCCGCCGAGGTCGAAGAAGCTGTCGTCGAGGTCGACGCCGTCGACGCCGAGGACCTCGTCCCACAGGCGAGCTATGCCCTCCTCGGTTGCGTTGCGCGGGGCGTCGCGGCTGCGCGAGCCGGTACGCAGCCGGCCCGGCGCGGGCAGCGCTTGGCGATCGATCTTCCCGGTCGGCGTCGCCGGAAAGGCACTCATGGCCACGAAATGAGCGGGCACAATATGTTCGGGCAAGGCGGTTTCGCACCACTGTCGCAGAGCAGGAGGGGCAAGCTCCTTACCCGTGGCTGGTACGTAGTAAGCGACCAGTCGTTGGTCTCCCGGTTCGTCCTCCCGGACCGCTGCCGCGGACGCGATCACGTCAGGGTGACTGCCGACCACCGACTCGATCTCTTCAAGCTCGATCCGAATGCCGCGGAGCTTGATCTGACGATCCATCCGGCCGCGGAACTCCAAGGTCCCGTCGGGAAGCCACCGGCCGAGGTCGCCCGTTCTGTACATCCGTGCGGAAGGTTCGTCGGAACAGGGATGCGGGACGAACCTGGCCGCGGTCAGCCCCGGTCGCCGCCAGTAGCTGCGAGCGACGCCGGCCCCGCCGATCCACAGCTCTCCGGGTACTCCGACCGGTGCGAGAGAACCGAACCGGTCGATGACGAGGACTTGGGTGTTGGCGATCGGCCGGCCGATCTTGTCGCCGTCGGCCGAGCCATGGTTGAGTGCGAAGACAGCCGTGACGGTGCACTCAGTCGGTCCATAGTGGTTCACCAGCCGTCCGGCGGCGCGCTTCAGCGGGCCGGCCAGGTCCTGGAGCCGGGACGCGGGCTCACCCGTAGTCAGCACCGTGTCGAACGAGCCGTCGCGGTCGCCCGGGTCGTTCTGTTCGATCAAGGCGCGAATCACCGACGGCACCGCTGCGAGGATGTTCCGGGCACCGATCGCACGCAGCTGCTCGAGGTAGGCAACGGGGTCGGATTGGATCCTGGCCGGAGCGAGTACCACTTTCGCTCCGGCGGCGAGACTGCCGAAGAGCTCCCGGACCGAGGCGTCCTGCGCAGGGGAGGAGGTTAGGAGGATCGGGCCGAAGTCGGTCGGCCTCAGCACCTCGCGGAGGAAGTATCTGAGATAGTTCACCGCGCTGTGATGCTCGATCGCCACGCCTTTCGGCTTTCCCGTCGACCCCGACGTGTAGCAGACGTAGGCCAGATCTCCTGACTTGCAACGTGGCGCGGGATCAATCGTCGGCTGCGTCGAGAGGATCTCCGTCACCGCTGGGTCGTCGAGCACCAGCATGGGGGTGTCCAGGCCGCGGACCGTGTCCTCGGTCGCGCTCGTTGTGATGACGAGGACCGCTTGCGTGTCGTCGGCGATAAATCGGAGGCGTTGCACCGGAAACGAGGGGTCCAAGGCCACGTAGGCGCCACCTGCTTTAAGCACGCCTAGTAGGCTGATGACCATCTCGGGCGAGCGGTCGACGCTGACTGCCACCAGAGTGCCCGGTCCGATGCCCAGCGCTGCCAAGTGCCATGCGAGCTGGTTGGCGCGGACGTTCACCTCGCCGTAGGATAGCTCGCGATCGGCACCGACGACTGCGATCGCGCCGGGCGTCCGTGCCACTTGCTCCTCGAAGAGCTTGTGCAGCGTGGACTCGCCGAGTTCCGGCACCTCCGTGTCGTTCCAGGCGAGGATCTTCCTGCGCTCTGCGGCGGATAGCAGATCGAACTGCCCTATTCGCCGTTCCATGTCGGCGTTCGCGAGTTCGAGCACGCGAACGAAGTGGCCACAGAGTCGCAGCACGGTGGTCTCGTCGAAGAGGGCCGGCAGGTAGTGTGCGTATCCGCGGAGGTCACCGTCTTCGTGTTCGTGGAGCTCCAGCGCCAGCTCGATGACCGAGCCGACTTCGGAACGGAAGGGCGTCGGCTTTTCGGAGGCCGGGTAGTGCGGGTTCACTCGCAGGTATCGAAAACGCACGTCAGCTGCTCCCGTTGCCGGTACAGCCTTCCGTACGCGCGAGAGCGATTCGCGGAAGGTGGGGTTGCCGGAGAGGTCCGTCCGAGCTGGCAGCACTCCGAGCGGAAGACAGTTGGTGGGCCAGAGCTGTTCGGTGTCCAGCTCGACCGCGACCAGGTCGACACCGCACCAGCGGGCAAGCACGACCTGGAATGCGGTCAGCGCAATCAGCGCAAGGCCTCCCTGCGAGTCGGCGGTAGCAGCCGAACTGCGCCTGGCCGTCGCAGCTGGCACGACGAACTCCGTCGAGTTGTACCAGATCTCGGTGAACGGGAATCGTGGCCGGTCGGCGGGTATCCGGAGATGTTCCGCATCGTGGATGTGGATGGGCTCGGTCAACTCGTCGGGATGGTCCACGAAGTCCCCTCGTGCTGGCGGTCACGGCTGGTCGCCACCGATCGCGGCATCGATGGCCGAGTCTTCCGGAGAGTGACCGGCTGCCCAGTCGTGACTGGTGTCCAAGGCACGCGGTGAGCACGTCGCTGGCATTTCGGCGTTGTCCCCTCGGAGACCGACGGCATGTGTTGCATTTTTGACAAAACTGTCACGTGTGAATTCTGCGGAGTTTCAAGCCATCAGCAGGCTCCCCGGGCTGCATCGATGCTACTCCCCATGTCGATCGTTTAACGATTACCAGAACGTGCCGTGGCCTGTCAATCGAGCATCGGTGTAAAGTATGTGCTCTGGTTGATCGTTGACCTTAACCAAATCTGCTGCTACGGTGAAAAACGTTGCCATCAGACTGGTTCGAGGGGCGGATATCTCGATGGGGAACAGTGTTTTAGGTATTAAATCTTTCACCGTGCCCGGTTTGCGGCTACGTCTTGACGTGTCGTCAGTTCAGGTTGTCGTTCATGCCCATTCGTGCCACCGATAGAGCTCGTTGTCGGTTTGCATAGTTGAGGTCTGACGGGGTCGCTGACGGGAAATCGTTGTGCTGGTTTCGATAATTTCGACGCGGGTTTTCTTGGGGGACTCTCGTCGCATTTGATCAGGCGAATCGGATCGGAAGAATGTACGATCGTGTTGTTGTGCCCAAGTTGGCGCGAAGTGCAAGGTCGGCTATTCAAGCCGAACTTCTGTTCCCGGGTGGTTCGGAGTACGAATCGGCTCGTCGGGTCTGGAACGGGATGCACGATCGGACGCCGGCATTCATCGCCCGATGCCGTACGGCATCGGAGGTGAGTTCGGTCGTCCGCCACGCCGTCCGGGAAAACCTGCCGCTCACTGTTCGTGGAGGTGGTCACAACGTCGCGGGGACAGCTGTAGCCGATGGCGCGGTGATGATCGACCTCTCGCCAATGCGGGACGTCACAGTCGACAGCGAAGCGCGGGTGGCCGTCGCCCAAGGTGGGTGCCTGTTGAGGGACCTGGATGCTGCGACCACCTCACATGGGCTCGCGTGCCCGGCTGGCGTGGTTTCCCACACCGGTTTGGGTGGGCTAGTGCTCGGCGGAGGGTATGGCTGGTTGGCTCGCAGGTACGGGCTGACGTGCGATCATCTCCTGGCAGCCGAGGTGGTGTTGGCGGACGGCTCGGTGGCCGAGGTCGGTGAAGGGCGGTATGAAGACCTCTTGTGGGCGCTCCGAGGTGGTGGAGGCAACTTCGGTGTTGTCACAAGCTTCACTCTGCGGTTGCGACCGGTGGAGGTTGTTCACCGTCACGTGGGTGTCTATCCGTTGAGTGAGGCCGCGAGCGCCTTGGCCGGCTACGGTGAGTTCGCCGAGTGCCAGCCGCTCGACATGCATGCGACAGGTGCCCTGAAGTTCGCGGCCTCAGATGAATGGATTCCTTCCGAGCTCCGGTCGAGACCCGCTCTGTTCCTCACTGCAGCATGGTTCGGCAGCCCTGGCTCTGGGGCGAGCGCAAATGCCAGGCTTTTCAATCACGTCCGGCCTGCCGCCGCACTCGTCCAGGCTCTGTCTTACGCCGAGTTACAGCGGCTCGGTGACCACAGCGAACCGCACGGGAACAGGTACTTCACCAAGTCTTGCTACCTGACCGGCCTCGGCGATACGACGATCGCTGGCATGATCGCAGCCGCGCGGGACATGAGGTCGCCTGCGTCTTCGATCGACTTCGAATACCTTCGTGGGGCCATTTCGGCGGTACCGGAAACCGGTTCTGCTTTCCCCGCCCGAGACGCGCCTTACATGTACACCGCTTCGGCCCAGTGGACCGATCCCGGCGCGGACGGTGAAAATGCTGCCTGGTCGCGGCAGAGCATCGACCGGTTGAGGGAGGCTCACCATGGTGGTGCCTACGTCAACTATGTCCAGGACGAGTTCCAGGGCGGGACTGCCGAACTGTACGGCAATGACCGGTATCGCCGGCTCGCCGACGTCAAGCGGCGCTACGACCCACTGAACATGTTCCACCACAATCAGAACATTTCCCCTGCTGCGAACGACTGAACCTGCCTGGAGAGGGAGAGCTGCTCATGCCGTTGCTTGAGTCGTCTGCTGGTTCTGTGAGTCCTCCGGTTGTTTCCAGCTTCAACGAGCCGGGAGCTTTCCTCGAGTCGATCCGCAGTCCGTGGTTCCACCTGATCGCCGATCTGCACGACATCATCCAGTCGGCGACCGTGCAGTACGCGGCGGCGCAAGGGCTGAAGAGTCTCTACCTCCCGCTGACGACGCGGACCGTGACGTGCCCGACGGCATTGGGAAGCGACTCGGAGCCGGTGCCGGTGACTGTCAGCGGGGTGAAGACGTACCTTGCCGACTCCATGCAGTTCGCCTTGGAGTACGGGTGCCGGGTGTCGCAGACGGGTTGTTACAACATACTGCCGTCTTTCCGTGCGGAGGAACCGGATGAAACCCATCTCGGGCAGTTCACACACAGCGAGGCCGAGATCGTCGGCGACCTGGACGACCTGATCCGCTACGTCGACGGCTACGTCAAGGCGATGGCTGCTGCAGTCCTCGAACGCGCAGGAGCGCGATTGGAGGTCGAACGAAGAGGCACAGCGCATCTGCAGCGAATGGTCGATCGTGACGCGGCGTTCGAGCAGCTGACCTTCGACGAAGCTGTCCGGATCGTCGGTGACGTGGACGGTACCGTGCGCGACGAAGGTGCTTGGCGCACCCTGACCCGTCGCGGTGAACTGCTGCTCATGCGCCGAGTCAGCGAGTTCGTGTGGGTGCGGCATTTCGACAGCCTGGCTGTGCCCTTCTATCAGGCTTTCACCGACGAATCGGCCGAGCGAGCGAAGAACGCCGATCTGTTCTTCGGCATGGGTGAGGTCGTCGGATCCGGCGAGCGGCACACCGATGTCGGGGAGCTGCGCAAGTCGATCGCACTCCACAGCGTCGACGAGGCCGAGTACGACTGGTACGTCCGGATGCAGGAAGAGGCGCCGATGCTGACATCCGGCTTCGGCATGGGCATCGAGCGGTTCCTGATGTGGGTGCTCGGTCACCACGACATCCGCGACGTCGCACTGATCTCGCGTGTCGACGAGCCTCAGGATTGGCCGGCCGCGGTCGTCCGTCCCTGACCTTCGTCCCGATTCCCGTTCCCTTTCGGAGGTCTTGAGCATGGCAGACGCCACCCTGACCCTGTCGGCTATGTTCGAACGGCAGACACGTTCAACGCCGGACGCCACGGCGGTAATCGTTGGCAACGACTCGATCAGCTATCGCGAACTCAATGCCCGAGCGAACCGCCTAGCCCGGGCGCTAATCGGTCGTGGTGCTGGCCCGGAGCAGTACGTCGCACTTCTCGTTCCACACTCGATGGAACAACTGGTTTGTGCACTCGCGGTGCTGAAAACCGGGGCGGCCTACTTACCGGTCGATCTCGACTACCCCGCCGAGCGGGCTTCGTACATGCTTCGCGCGGTTCGCCCGGTCGTCGTGCTGACTGGGGCCGACGGCGTCGGCCAAGTGGACCCGGCGGGGGCACCCGTCATGACAGTCGGCAGCCCGGCCAACTTCGCGGCCCATGATCATGATTCGAACGACGTCACCGACGAAGAACGGCTGACTCCGCTGTCGTCCGCTCATGCGGCCTACGCCATCTTCACCTCCGGGTCCACCGGACAACCCAAGGGCGTGATCGTCGAGCACAGCTCGGTGGCGGTCTATCTCACTTGGTGCCATGAGACCTATGGGAGCGTCACCGGCGAGGCGTTGCTGCATTCCCCGCTGTCGTTCGACCTAACCGTCACCGGGTTCCTCGGGCCGCTGACCTCGGGCGGTGCGGTGCGCGTGCTGGGCCTGGATGAAGAGGACAAGGCGCGAACCGGCCTGGCCAAGCCGACGTTCGTGAAGGCGACGCCGAGTCATCTTTCGCTCCTCCTGGAGCTGCCGCCCGTCTTCTCGCCGTCTTCCCAGCTGGTGCTGGGTGGCGAATCCTTGATCGGTGAGCTGCTCGACGTGTGGCGCGAGCGAAACCCGGCTGTCGCGGTGGTGAACGAGTACGGACCGACCGAGACCACCGTCGGGTGCACGTCCTGGTCTATCGAGCCTGGTGCAGCGATCGCGCCCGGAGTGCTGCCGATCGGGAAGCCGATCACGGGGACGAGGGTGTTCGTGCTGGACGCGGGACTGCGTCTGGTGCCGGAAGGCGTGGTTGGTGAGCTGTACATCGCGGGTGCTCCAGTGGCGCGTGGTTACGCGGCCCGGCCCGATCTGACCGCCGAGCGGTTCGTCGCCTGCCCCTTTGCCCAGCCGGGAGAGCGGATGTACCGCACCGGCGACCTGGTGCGGTGGAATTCGGACGGTGATCTCGAATTCGCCGGCCGGGTGGACGATCAGGTCAAGATCCGCGGCTTCAGGATCGAACCCGGCGACATCGAGCAGACCTTGTCCGCCGTGACCGGTGTCCGGCAAGCGGTGGTCGTCGTGCGGGAAGACCGACCAGGCGACAAGCGCCTGGTGGCGTATTTCGTCCCCGACGGGACCGCGGAGGTCGCCGAGAGCGAACTCGTGGATGTCGCAACAAGCCGGCTCCCCGGCTACATGGTGCCTGCGGCGTTCGTGCGGCTCGACATTCTGCCGCTCACCCGGAACGGCAAGCTGGATCGTGCCGCCCTGCCGGCGCCGGAAAAAGCCGGGAGCCGCGGAAGCGGCCCGCGGTCTCCGCGCGACGAGGTGCTCTGCAGCCTGTTCGCGAACGTCCTCGGGGCCGACCACGTGGGAATCGACGACAACTTCTTCGAGCTCGGCGGTCACTCACTGCTGGTCGCCAAACTCGTCGCGAAGATCCGCACGGAGCTGGCCGTCGAACTGTCGATCCGCGACGTGTTCGACCGCCCGACAGTCCAAGGGCTCGGCGGGCTCTTCGCGGATGGGGACAACAGCTGGCCGCCACTGCGCCCGATGACCCGACCCGATCGGATACCTCTTTCGTTCGCACAGTTCAGGTTGTGGTTTCTCGACCGGTACGGCGATGCGGGCAGCGCCTATCACGTTTCCCTAGTCTGGACCTTGTCTGGACCGGTCGACGAACCCGCATTGAGCGCGGCGCTGCACGATGTCGTCAGCCGTCACGAAACCCTGCGCACCGTGTTCGTCGAGGTCGACGGGGAGCCGGAGCAAAGGGTCCTGGAGCCCGCCGAGATTCTACAGCCGGCCAGGCTGGTCGACGCCGCCGATGTGGAGTCCGCGGTCGAAGCGGTCGTGACACGTCCGTTCAACCTGGCTACCGAGCCACCGGCGCGAGCGGAACTGCTTCTGACCGGCCACGGCGATCGTGTACTCGTCCTGGCGATGCACCACATCGCCAGCGACGGCTGGTCGACGCGGTCCTTGGTGCTCGACCTGGCCGAGGCCTACCGTTCACGGCTCGAAAGGCACCCGCCCGCCTGGACGCCGTTGCCGGTGCAGTACGCCGACTACAGCCTGTGGCAGCGACAGACCATGGGATCCGCCGACGATCCGGCGAGCCTGCTATCGTCCCAGATCGCGTTCTGGCGAAAAGCGCTCGCAGGAATGCCACAGCAGACCGCCCTGCCGCTCGACCGGCCGCGACCGGCCGTCCCCAGCTATCGAGGCGAAACCGTGGACTTCCTGCTGCCGCCGGATCTGCACCGAGCAACCCTCGCACTGGCCAGCAGCACCGGCTGCACCTTGTTCATGGTCCTCCAGGCCGCCGTGGCGGTGACTCTCCAAGCCTGTGGCGCAGGGGACGACATTCCGCTCGGCACGGTCGTGGCTGGCCGCGCCGATGAGAGCCTGGACGAGCTGGTGGGGTTCTTCGTGAACACGCTGATCCTCCGCACCGACCTGTCCGGCGACCCCACCTTCCGGCAGTTGCTGGATCGCGTTCGGAAGATCGCCCTGGAAGCCTATGCCCACCAGGACACACCATTCGAGCGCTTGGTCGAAGTGCTGAATCCCGAACGGTCAGCCGCTTACCACCCCCTGTTCCAGGTGCTGATTGCACTGGACGACGGCTTTGGGCGGCAGCCACTGAGGTTGCCCGGAGTCAAGGTCGAGAAGTGGCCGGAGTCCGTGGACACGGCCAAGTTCGACCTTTCGGTGGACTTCGAGGTCAGCAGAAACAGCTCAGGCGAACCCCAGGAACTGCGCGTAATCCTGGAGTACGCCGAGGATCTCTTCGACCGCGGGACCGTTGTGGCGATGGGAGACCGTCTGCAACGCGTCCTGGGGCAGGCCACCACCGACATCGACCGGCGGCTGTCGGACTTCGACCTGCTAGTCCGGGACGAGCGCCGCCACCTCTTGACGGAGTGGAATGGACCGGACCGTTCTTACGAAGAGCTCGCTCTCTTCGAGATCGTTCGCCGGATCGCGAAGGACCAGCCTGACGCGGTGGCGGTCTCGGACACCCGTGGTGACCTGACCTACCGCGAGCTCGTCGAGTACGCGGGACAGGTCGCCTGTGCTGCCCAGGGCGCCGGCGCGGGTCCGGACGCCGTGATGGGGATTGTATCCGACCGGAGCCCGCTGTTCGTCGCAGCCGCGCTGGGGCTGCTTGCCTCGGGCAGCGCTTATATGCCGATCGATGTCGGCACGCCGGCTGCGCGCGCCGGGCAGATGCTCAGCGACGCTGGTGCGGAATGCCTGTTTTTCGCTCCTGAACTGCGCGCGCACGCTGAGCGCGTTGTCGACGCGACGGACCACAAGGTACAGCTGCTCCAGCTGGACGAAGCCCAGGCGAAGGACACCTGGCAAGTTCCCGACGCACTGCCACACCCGGGTCAGCTCGCCTACGTCGTGTTCACCTCCGGATCCACCGGCAGGCCCAAAGGTGTCCTCGTTCCACACCAAGGATTGGCGAATCACCTCGCAGCGGTTGTTGAGCTGTACAACCTCGATGAGCACGACACGATGGCTTTCAACGCACCCCTGACTTTCGACGTGTCGATCTGGCAGACCCTGACCATGCTCGTCGCCGGCGGGCGCGTGCACGTCGTGGACGAGCCCACCTCCCGCGACCCAGTGGCGATGGTTCATTGCCTGGCCGACCACGGCGTGACCCTGGTGCAGATCGTGCCGACGATGCTCGGGGGAATCCTGGACGCACTCGACGCTGGCGAGATCACCTCCGAGTCCGTGCGCGGGTTGCGGCTGATGCTCGTCCACGGCGAGGAGCTGCCGGCGGACTTGCTCGCTCGTTGGTTCCGGAGCTTCCCCGACATCCCGCTCGTCAACGTATACGGACCGGCTGAATGCTCGGACGACGTGACCATCTCGGTCATGGAAGAAAACCCGCTCGGTCGATCGGTCCGTGCGCCCATCGGATCACCGCTCTCGAACGTCGGGGTGTATGTCCTCGACGGAGGGTTGCGGTTGGTGCCGGTCGGTGTGGTGGGGGAGTTGTACGTGAGTGGTGCGGGTGTGGGGCGAGGTTACATCGGTCGGGCCGCGCTGACCGCCGAGCGGTTTGTGGCTTGCCCGTTTGGTGGGAGCGGTGCTCGGATGTATCGCACCGGCGATCTGGTGCGGTGGACGGCGGACGGTGTGCTGGAGTTCGTCGGCCGGAGTGACGACCAGGTGAAGATCCGCGGCTTCCGCATCGAGCCCGGCGAGATCGAACAGGTGCTAAGAGGCGTACCCGGTGTCCAACAAGCGGTCGTGGTGGTTCGCGAAGACCGTCCGGGGGATCAGCGGCTCGTCGCCTACTATGCCCGCGACGTCGGTTCCGACGTCGACGAAGCGGAGCTGCAGGCTGCGGCCACGTCCGTGCTGCCTGGGCACATGGTGCCGTCCGTCTTCGTGCTGCTCGAGGAGATACCGCTGAACTCCAACGAGAAGGTTGATCGCACAGCTCTGCCGGCACCGGCGGCGACCGGGCGGGAAGGGCGGGCTCCCCGCAGTTCCCGTGAAGAGGTCCTGTGCGAGCTGTTCGCCGACGTCCTCGGGCTCGAGCGCGTCGGGATCGACGACGGCTTTTTCGAACTCGGCGGGCATTCGCTCCTTGCCACCAAGCTGCTGGCGCGCATCCGATCGTCGCTACGGGCCGAGGCGTCGATGCGGGACCTGTTCGACGCTCCCACCGTGGCGCGGTTGTCCGAAGCGCTGGAAGTCTCGCGGAACCCCGCTCGACCCGCATTGCGCCGCCGCACGATCGAGGGAGTGCTGCAGTGATCCCTTTGTCCTACGCACAACGAGGGCTGTGGTTCCTCCACAAGTTCAGCGGTGACGACGGCGCCTACCACGTTCCGTTCGTCCTGCACTTCGGAGGACCGGTCGACCGGACGGCGCTGGGCGCTGCCCTGCGAGACGTGGTCATCCGGCACGAAAGCCTGCGCACCCTCTTCATCGAGGTGAACGGAGAGGTGCGTCAGCACGTCGTCCGCGCACCCCGAGTCGGTCCGGTCATGACCACCTCCGAGGTCGTTTCGGACGACGTGGAAGCTGCGGTCGCCGCAGTGGTCGCGCGGCCGTTCGACCTTCGGCTCGACCTGCCCATGCGAGCGGAGCTCCTGGCGCGAGGAGCGCCCGGGGATGTGCTGGTCGTCGTGACCCACCACATCGCCAACGACGGTTGGTCCGAAGACGTCTTCCGGCGCGACCTCGAAGTCGCCTACGAGGCACGACGGGCGGGATCCGAGCCGGAGTGGCCGGAACTGCCCATCCAGTACGCGGACTACACCCTGTGGCAACACGAGCTGCTGGGTGAGCCGTCCGACCCCGAAAGCCTGATTTCGAAGCAGCTCGCCCACTGGGTTTCCACGCTGGCGGACTTACCGGCCGACCCTGCTTTGCCCGTGCTGTCCCCGGCGGCGGCCACGGAGCCCACGAGCGGGTTCGTCACGTTCGAGCTGGACGCGGGTGTGCACGGCCGCCTAGCCGAGATCGCGCGCCAGGCCGGGGTGACGATGTTCATGCTTGTCCACGCTTCCCTGGCGGCGCTGATCGCGAGGCTGGGCGGTGTCGAGGACCTGCCGCTGGGCACGGTCGTTTCAGGGCGCTCCGATCAGGCGCTCGATGAGCTCATCGGTTACTTCACCAACACACTGGTGCTGCGCACTGACACCTCGGGAAATCCGACGTTTCTCGAGCTGCTGCACCGGGTGCGAGACGTCGACCTGGCCGCTTTCGCGAACCAGGACGCGCCGTTCGAGAAGGTCGTCGAAGCCGTCAACCCGGTCCGGACCCGGGCGGGTTCGCCCCTGTTCCAGATTGTGTTCTCCCTCGGTGACCGGGTGTCCGCGACGTTCAAGCTCGACGGGACCGAAGTGCGGATCGTCCCGTTCCGGACCGGGGTCGCGAAATTCGATCTCGACGTCGGCATGGAGGAGGTCCGGACCTCAGAGGGAGTATGTGGCGGTATCGCCGGGCGGCTCGAGTTCCGGCTGGACCAGCTCGACCTGGAGACGGCCGCCGCCATGGCAGGTGCTCTGTGTCGGTTGATGACCTCCGTGGCGGAGCAGCCAGCCGCCCGTATCGCCGAGCTGAACGTCCTCGACGCGACCGAGCGAGAGCCCCAGCTGACCGGGCGGAATCTGACCCGCACCCGGCATCTCGCTGAAGACGCGACCCTCCAGCGGCATTTCGCCGAGCAGGTGGCACGAACGCCGGAGGCGGTGGCCGTCCGGTCGGCCGGAATCAGCCTCACCTACCAGGATCTAGATGTCCGCTCGAACCGGCTCGCCCGGCGGCTACTGGCGTTGGGACTACGCCCGGAGGAGCCGGTCGCCGTGCTGATGGCCAGGTCTGCGGACCTGATCGTCACTCTGCTGGCGATCATCAAGGCTGGCGGGTGTTACCTGCCGCTGAACAGCGCGGATCCCTTCGCCCGGCAGCAGTACGCGATCGACACGGCAGGCGCGGCGACTGTGCTGACGGACGCCGTGACGAACACTGGCAAACTCCCGGTGTGCGCACGTGTCGTGACCGTCGACGATGCGGCGCTCGGCGAGGGAATCGCCGACGACCCGACGACCGGCGGCCATCCCGACCGCCTCGCATACGTGATGTTCACCTCCGGATCAACTGGGCACCCTAAGGGTGTTTGTGTCACTCATCGCGGAGTTCTGAACCTGGCAGGGGATCGATGCTGGGACGAGACGGGCCACGAACGCGTGCTGATGGCAGCGTCGTACGCGTTCGACGTGAGCACCTACGAGATCTGGGTGCCGCTGCTCCGCGGTGGCTGCGTGGTGGTAGCCCCGACGCCGAACCTGGAGATCGAGACTCTCGAACGGCTGCTGGTCGAGGAAGAGGTCACTGCCGTTTCCCTGTCCGCCGGCCTCTTCCAGGTGGTCGCGGAGGAGTCTCCGCAGTCGCTCGCCGTCCTTCGTGAGGTGATGACCGGGGGGGACGTCGTCACGCCGCACGCGGTGAACCAGGTACTGGCCACCAACCCAGACATCACGGTGCGTTATGCCTATGGACCCACCGAGGCGACGGTCCAGGTGACCCAGACCGTCCTCGCGGCGCCTCTCGAGGGAGCCCGGGTGTCCATCGGACGCCCGATGGACAACTGCGGGATCTTCGTGCTCGACCGCCGCCTGAACCCGCTCCCGGCAGGAATGGTCGGCGAGCTCTACTTAGCCGGGCCCGGACTGGCCCGAGGGTACGCCGGAAGCACCGCCTCGACGGCGGAGCGCTTCGTGGCCAATCCCTTCGGAACACCGAGTGAGCGGATGTACCGGACCGGTGACCTGGCCCGGCGCAGGCCGGCGACAGGCGAGCTTGAGTTCATGGGGAGGACTGACGGCCAACTCAAGGTGCGTGGCTTTCGGATCGAACCGGGAGAGGTCGAGCACGTCCTGTGCCGACATCCTGGGGTACTCCGAGCCGCCGTACTCCTGATCGAGGGGGATGCGACTGGAAATCGGCTGGTGGCGTACGTGCTCGCGGACGCTGATAAGGCGCCGACGACTGAGGAGCTCCGTGCCTTCGTCGGTGCGGCCGTTCCACGGTACATGGTGCCTGCCGAATTCGTCGTCCTTGATCGCTTTCCGCTAACGTCGAACGGAAAGCTGGACCGGAACGCGCTGCCACGCCCGAGCGCAGCCGAGGGTATCCGGCGGGTGCCAGACACTCCACGGGAGAAGATCCTCTGCGACTTGTTCGCTGAGCTGCTCGGCACGGATGTGGTCGGAGTCGACGACGATTTCTTCGCACTGGGCGGGCACTCGCTCCTGGCGACGCGCTTGGTGAGTCGGATCCGGTCCGTGCTCGACGTCGAGATCAGTATCCAGAGCCTCTTCGAGACGCCTACAGTCGCCGGGCTCGCCGCTCGGCTGCCCGAAGTCGCGGCGTCCGGCGTCGGCCGTCCCCCGTTGACGAGGTTGAACGATTGCTCTCGCCGACTGCCGTTGTCCTTCGGACAACAGCGGCAATGGTTCGGACGTGAACTGTTCGGCTCCAACGCGATCTTCAACATCCCAATGGAACTGCGGATCTCCGGGGACCTCGACCGGCAGGCTCTGCGTGCCGCGCTAGCAGATGTGGTCCAGCGGCACGAACCGCTCCGGACGCGGTTTCCCGCGGAGAACGGCGTCCCGTACCAGGACGTCATGAGCGCAGACGAGGTCATGACGGGCTGGACCGAGGTCGGCTGCGCGCCCGAGGACGTGCAGGACGAGGTGATGAGGGCTGCTTCGTATGAGTTCGATCTGCGAGTGGAGCCGCCGCTCAGATTCTGGCTGTTCGTCGAAGCCCCGGACGAATACGTTCTCCTGTTCCTCGTGCACCACATCGCCGCCGACGGCTGGTCGTTCAAGGTGTTCTGGAAGGAACTGGAAACCGCCTACACCGCCCGCTTAGCTGGTGAGGAACCCAGCTGGGTGCCGCTGCCGGTCCGGTACGCCGACTACGCGCTCTGGCAGCACGCGATGGTAGGACAGCGGCCGGACGGCTCGGACGGCTTCCTCGCCCGTCAGGTCGATTTCTGGCGGACCGCGCTGCACGGGGTGCCCGAGTTCTTGAAGCTGCCCTTCGACTGGCCGTACCCGGCGACTCGTGATCATCGCGGTGGCGACGTTATCTTCACGGTGCCTGCCGACGTCCATCGGAAGCTCTCGGCGCTGGCCCAGGAGCTCGGTGCCACGCTCATGATGGTGGTGCAGGCCGCGTGGGCCGCGTTGCTGACGCGAATGGGCGCCGGCACGGACATCCCCGTCGCCATGTCGGCGTCAGGACGCACCGAGGACGAGCTCGCCTCCTTGATCGGGTTCTTCACTAACACCCTGCTGGTGCGCACGGACACCTCGGGTGACCCCGGGTTCCGGGAGCTCGTCCGACGCGTAAGGCAGACGAATCTTGCCGCCTACAGCAACCAGTTGCTGCCCTTCCAACGCGTGGTCGAGCTGGTCAACCCGACGAGGTCAGGGGCCCGATATCCCCTGTTCCAGATCCTCCTAACTGTGCGCAACCACGACGGCAGCGGGCCGACGCTGCCGGGATTGCGGACCGCTGAGAAGGATCTGACGAACGACACCGCCAAGTACGACCTGACGGTCGGCGTGGCGGAGCAGGTCACCTCGATGGGAGAACCGGCAGGACTCAACGGGGACATCGAATTCGCGACGGACGTCTTCAGCCGGATCACAGTCGAGCGGATCGCCGATCGGTTGACCGGCCTGCTGCGGCAGGTGGCGGACGACCCGGACCTCGCCGTCGGCCGGCTGGACATCCTGCTGGAAAACGAACGAAAGCAACTCGTGCCCCAGGCGGCTCGGCCAGAGCGGTCGCTCGCGGATCGTATTTCGCGGCAGGCGCGGCTGACCCCGCACCGCAACGCGGTCGTGACCGGCAGTAGTCGGCTCAGCTACGCCGAACTCGATGCCAGGTCTGGCCGGCTCGCCCGCCTGTTGGTCGCGGCGGGGGCGGGACCGGAAACTGCGGTCGCCGTGGCGGCGGCTGGCCCGGTCGAACTCCTGGTAGGCATGGTGAGCGTCGTGAAAGCCGGAGCGATGTACGTCCAGGCTGATACCTCTGTCGGAACCGGTCCACTTCAGGTCGTCGCCGTTCTCGGCGATGGAACACACGCGGGCGAGTCGCAGGGTGGCGAAGTCCCTGTGATTTCCCTGATCGCCTCCTCACCGATCGGCTGCGCCGGAGCCGAGGAAAGTTCGCTCCCTGTCGTCGTCTCGAGCGCCGCAGCATACGTCGGGTGCCGGGGCATCGCGAACGGGGTCCTGGTCACCTATGAGGCTCTAGAAGGCTTCGCCGACGGATACGGCGCACGCGCAGAACGGGGAGAAAAGGATCGCGTCCTCATGCAGTCGGCGGACGCAGACCGGGGGGACCTCGCGGAACTGCTGGGGCCGCTGGCCTGGGGTGCGACCGTCGAGGTCGGGCCTGTGCTGAGGTCATCTCCTTGCGGTGACCGGCCCAGTTCGCTCGTGACACCTGCTCCAGGGCGCACCGCGTATGTCCTGGACGGTGGGTTGCGGTTGGTGCCGATTGGTGTGGTGGGGGAGTTGTACGTGGGTGACGTGGGGCGGGGATACGTGGGTCGTGCGGGCCTGACCGCCGAGCGGTTCGTGGCCTGTCCGTTCGGCGAGGTCGGTGCTCGGATGTATCGCACAGGTGTACTGGCGCGGTGGGCGGCAAGCGGTTCGCTCGAGTTCATCGATGAAGCCGGAACCGAGCTTGCCGCGGTTCACGACCGGAAAGGGCTGGCGCCCGCCCCAGGGCTCGAGAAACGGCTGAGGAAGACGTTCGCCGAGATTCTCGGAGTCGAGCGGATCGGTTCGCACGACGTCTTCTTCGACGCAGGCGGCAGTTCGCTGCTGGTCTGCCGGTTGCTTGACCGGGTCCGGAGCGAATTCGGGATCAAAGTTCCGATGGAAAGGTTTTTCGACGCCCCAACGGTCGCCGGCCTGCTTGCTGTGGCGAGCCGGTGAGACTTCGAAAGGCCGACCAGGAAGGAAAATAGCCATGACCAACCCGTTCGAAGACGAGAACGGCCAATATCTGGTGCTAGTCAACGACGAAGGGCAGCATTCGCTCTGGCCGGAGTTCGTCGAGGTCCCGGCCGGGTGGAAAACCGTGTTCGGACCGGATAGCCGGGCAACTTGCATGACCTATGTCGAAGAGAACTGGACGGACATGCGACCGACGAGCCTGGTGCAGATGATGGACGAATCGGCTTGACGGTGTGAAGTCATCACGAATGGGTATCCGAATGTTGCGTTTGCACTGTGAAGATGACGCACCTGTGCCTACTTGGCATCTCGGGCACGACGAGACCGCCCGGATCATGGAGTCGGTACGGTGCTTGAGCCGGGCCGAGCAAGGACTGGTCGATGAAGTCGACTGGGTGGACGCGGCTCGCGCCGAGTGGGAGGAGTCGACGTCTGCGTTGCGGAAGGTAGTTTCCGCCTTTCGGCGCCGGTCGTCGGAGGACGGCGTCCTCGTTCTGCGGGGGTTCCCGATCGGCGTTGCGGGCCTGCCGGAGACGCCAGGGGCTGAGGGCTCCGTCCAGCGGTACGCGACGCCTGCGGCGGTGAGTCTCGTCTTGGTCGCGTGCGGTTTGGGAGATCCGGGATCGTTCCAAGCGGAGAAGTCCGGGTCACTGGTGCAGGACGTGGTTCCGGTCCGGGGGCGGGAAAAATTCCAGGGAAACCTCGGTTCGGTAAAGCTGACGTTCCATAACGAAAACGCTTTTCATGCCTGTCGTCCCGACTATATTGAACTCTTGTGCTTGCGCGCCGACCATGATCGGGTCGCCGGCCTGAGGACTGCGTGCATCAGGGCCGCCTTACCTCTGCTGCCGTCGGACATCCGGGAAGTTCTGTTCGAGGCCGAGTTCTCGACCGAAGCGCCGCCGTCCTTCGCCGTGGATATGGAAAAACCGGTTGTGCACGCTATTCTTTCCGGTGACCGTAGCGATCCCGACGTCCAGGTCGATTTCGCGGCGACGAGCGCGATGACGGCTAGGGCCGAAGATGCACTTCATGTGCTTGACGAGACTCTGGAAGAGGTTTCCCGGACAACGATGCTGCTTCCGGGCGATATGGCTATAGTGGACAACCGGGTCGCGGTGCATGGCAGGACCGCGTTTCGTCCTCGGTATGACGGCATGGATCGCTGGTTGCAGCGCTGCTATTCTTTTTCTGATATACGTCGCTCGCGTGACTGGAGGCCTGGTGACGGCTATGTCCTCGCCCGGTAGTCGCACGCGATCGCATCCGCGATCAATTTCTGGAGTTTGTTGATGAAAAAACAGCCAAAGGTGGCTGTGGAGCCGACACGCCCCGCTGGATCGGCCGGGGACCGGGGTTTCCGGTGGTTCTGGTTTGGTGAGACAACCAGCAAGATCGGGTCGTCGATGACGGCCATCGCGATGCCGCTGGTCGCCGTGGTCGCGTTGAACGCGAGCACGTTCACGGTCGGCGTTCTCCGGGCGGCGGTGTGGTTGCCCTGGTTGCTGGTCGGCCTGCCGGCCGGTGCGTGGATCGACCGGTTGCGGAAGCGGCCGGTCATGCTGATCTGCGATGCGGTCTCCTTCGTGCTCTTTCTTAGCGTGCCGGTCGCCGCCTGGCTCGGGTTGCTGACGAGCGTGCACCTCGTCGCAGTCGCTCTCATGGCGGGGGCGGCCAGTGTGTTCTTCACGACGGCCTACCAGTCCTATCTGCCATTGCTGGTCGACAAGGAATTCCTGCCCGCGGCTAATGCCAAGCTCCAGGGCAGCGAATCTGCTGCGCAGTTCGCGGGCCCCGGGCTGGCCGGTCTGGTGGCGCAGTTCCTCGGTGCGGTCGTCGGGATCCTGGCCGATGCTCTCTCGTTCGTCGTCTCGGCCATCTGCCTGCTGCGCGTCCGGGTGCACGAGCCTCGTCGAAAGACCTCGCCCGACGAGGAGAGGTCCCTTCGCAGAGATATCCGTGAGGGGCTTGGTTTCATCCGCCGTGATCCGTACCTTCGTGTACTTGCGACGTACGGAGGTGTTGCCAACTTCGCGGAATCGATCATGGGCGCGGTCCTCGTCGTGTTCTTGATTCGCACGGTGGGGGTGAGCCCGGGCATCACCGGTGTCCTGATCGCGGTGACCAGCCTCGGTGGTGTCATCGGGGCGATGATCTCGTCGAAGATCGCCAACCGGTTCGGCACGGCTCGGGCGATGCTCATCTGTGAGGGAGTGTCGGTTCCCTTTGGGCTACTCACTCCTTTGACCACCGCTGGGGCGGGTTTGACGTTCTTCGTCGTCGGTCAGGTTTTCTACCTGTCGGGAATCATTGCCTCCAATATCATCGGCGGCAGTTTTCGGCAGCGGTACACTCCAGCCCACTTGCTGGGGCGGACCACTGCGACAATGCGGTTGATCGGTCAGGGTGGTGTTCCGCTAGGCGCCTTGACTGGCGGTGTTCTCGGAGAGCTGATCGGTCTCCGGTCGACGATCTGGATTTCCGTCATCGGGACGACCTTGAGTGTCTGCATACTCTTCCTTTCTCCCATCCGCCGTAGGCGTGACCTGCCGGATGCTCCGGAGGCGATTTGACCTTCAGCCGAGGTTGCTGGCGGGTGTGCAGGATCCATCGACTGGATTTTTCTGGGCGTATGAGGGAGGCTTGGTGGGGGCGTCACCGGTCAGCTGCGTGGTATTGGAGGGAATCGATCGCGGCGCTCATTTCGTCGGACTAACGGCCTTGCGGAAGATGTCGGCGGACAACTATTTCCCGGCGAATTTGTTTTGATATGTGTTCAGTGGATTTTCCGATCTGCGAGGAGTCAACCCTGTGACCGTTCCTGTCCAGCTCGTCAGGACTGCGACGAATGACGTCGCCGGCGAGCTCACCACCGAGACCTTGATCGCGCTTGCCGAGCGGCAGATCGGTGCGATTCACGTGCGCGGCTATTACCCGGTCGAGATCGCCGCGCAGGTCGTCGACAAGGCGATCAACCATCCCCAGCTCGGGCACTATCATAAGGAGCACACCAGCAGTGTCGGCCGGGTCTACATGCCGCACATCGACACCAAGTGGGATCCGAATCTGACCGCTAAGTATCACGACGCGGCGCTGCCCGCGATCACCGAGGTGCGCTCGATGTTCCACCCTTATCTCGCCCCGATCGACCGGATTCGCCTCGAACTGCAGGAGCTGTGGCCGGCGGGGGCGAACCTGATGCGACTTCGGGGCCGGGCCTGCTTCGTCGGCGCGTTCCGGGTGTTCCAGCCGGACACCTCGGAGTTCTACCCGCACAACGATGCCATCGACCAGGAAACCGATGCTCCGGAGATCGAGGGCGTGCTCAACCAGCTGGTGGCCAACGTCTATCTGCAGGTGCCCGACGAGGGCGGCAACCTTCAGTTGTGGCTGCGTGAGCCGACTCCGGAGGAGACCAAGACCATCCTCGAGGTGGAGGGACTCGAAGCGTCCACAGTGGAGGAACCGGTGCTGGAGATCCACCCAGAAGCTGGCGACCTCATCATCTTCAGCCCCCGGATGCTGCACGCGGTCACCTCGGGCAAGGGCGTGCACCGGGTCGGCGCCGCCGCGTTCATTGCCTCGAAGGGCCGAGCCGAACCGCTCGTCTTCTGGAGTTGAGGCCCCACCCACCGCTGAAGTCCCATCGGAGGCCAGAAATGCTTGCGACATCGGTTCGCGCGCACGCTGAGTCCCATCCTGGTCGGGTGGCCGTCGTCGCGGGTGGCGAGCGGGTGACCTACGCGGCGCTCGAACGTCGGATAGCCCGCTGGCGCGAGGCGTTGTCTGCCGCCGACCTCGAAAAAGGGGCACTCGTCGGCATCCACCTCGGTCGCGGGGTGGATGCCGTGGCGGCGCCGCTCGCCGTACTCGGCATGGGAGCCGCTTACACCGTGGTCGAGCCCTCCGACCCGGTGGCCGAAGGTGTCGGCAGGCTCGCCGTCGCGTGCCCCGACCTGGTGCTCACCTCGCCCCGCTACCTCGACACGATCCGCGCGGCCGGGCTCGCCGCCGTGACAGAGGGCGCCGTGGGAGGGGATTTCCCTATCGTCGAGGTGGCGCCCGGCGACATCGCGTACGTGCTCTACACGTCGGGATCTACCGGGGTACCGAAGGGCGTCATGGTTACCCACGGCAACATCGCGCACTACACGGAATCGCTGCGTGCACGGCTGGGGATAACCGAGCCGCTGGCTTACGCGCACGTGACGACGCTCGCCGCCGACCTCGGCAACACCAGCCTGTTTCTGGCGTTGTGGACTGGCGGAACGCTGCATGTAGTCGGTGACGAGCGGCGTGATCCCGACGGGATGCTGCGTTACCTCGCCGCCGAACGGGTGGACTTCGTGAAGACGACGCCTTCGCATTGGGGCGCCGTGTTCCGGGCGTTCGGCGGCGAGGTAGCGCCACGGCTACGGTTCCTGCTGCTGGGCGGCGAACTGCTGCCGCATGGCCTCGCCCGCGCGGTGCTCACCTCCGGCGTGGCCGGGACCCTGGTTAACCACTACGGCCCCACCGAGACGACCGTGGGGGTCGCCGCGCACATCCTCACCGATACCACGCAGGTGGACGTGCTCGGCACCGCTTCCGTCCCTATCGGCACTCCCATCGGCGGCACTAGACTGCTGGTGCGGTTGGACGACGGTACTCTGAGCGACCGCGACGCTGCGGGCGAGCTGCTTGTCGCGGGCCCGTCGGTCACAGCGGGCTATCGCGCCGACGAAGGGGCCACCGCCGCCGTGTTCACCGACGAGCCTGGTGTCGGTCGCGTCTACCGGACCGGCGACCGGGTCCGGGTCGATCACGACGGCGTGCTGGAGTTTCTCGGTCGGGGCGATCGGCAGGTCAAGATCGGCGGCTACCGGATCGAACTGGGCCATGTCGAGTCCAGGCTGCGCGAACTGCCCGGCGTCGTGGATGCCGTCGTGCTCTACCGGACCGGTGATCGCCCGGCATTGCTGGCCGCGGTGTTCGGCCACGGCATTACCGATCCGCGGGCGGCGCTGCGGGACTGCCTGCCCCGCTACATGATCCCGGAGCGGGTCGAGATTCTCGAAGAGTTTCCGCGCAACGGCAACGGCAAGGTCAACCTGGCCGCCCTCCGCTCGCTGCTGGATCGGCGTGGGACCGATGCCATCCACCGCGAACCCGAGTCTTGTGACCCGCTGCTGGCCGAGGTGCTTGCCGTGTGGCGCCGCCATCTTGGCCACGGCGATTTCGGAGCGCACGACGATTTCTTGGACATCGGCGGCACCTCCATCGACGCCATCGGGGTGATCGCCGACCTCCAGGCACGCGGGTACGAGATGTCAGCCGCCGCTTTCCTGGCAGCGCCGACAGCCGCCGCACTGGTGACTCGGCTGCGTTCCGGTGCTGCTGAACCTCGCCGGCTCCGCAGCGAGTTGCCATCGGACGACAAAGCGTTCTCTCCCGCCCAGGAGTGGTTTTTCCGGCAGGACTTCGCCCAGCCTGGTCACTGGAACCAGGCGTTGCTGCTCGACGTGGATCCGGACGTGCGGTCCGCGGACCTGGCCACTGCGGTCGACCACGTCGTGGCGGTCCATCCGCTGCTGCACACCGCTTTTCGCGACTGCCGTCGGGAGCGGGTGCGGCCGCCCGCGTCGTTCACGGTCTCTCGGTTCACTGAGGATGCCGAGACCCACTTACTGACGGTTGCCGCTGACCGCCAGGCCGAAATCGACATCGGCAGCGGTGTCGTGTTCAAGGGCCACCTGGCGCTCGGTCCCGGACGCGCGCATCTTCTGCTGGTTTGCCACCACCTGTGTGTGGACGTGGTGTCCTGGCGGGTGATCGTCAATGACATTAGCTGCCGCTATAGCGAGCTGCTGCACGGCGAGCCGCCGCGGATTCCCGCCGCCACCCCGGATTTCGGTACCTGGGCCACGGTTTTGCACTCCCGCTCCGAAGACCTTCGTGCTGACCTTGCGCACTGGGATGGGCTCGCCGAGGAGTCTGCGACGCCGGCGGGAGACAATGTCGAAGGCGAGGCCCAGGCTGTGTGGTTCGGGCTGTGCCGCGCAGAGACCGAAGCATTGAGCCAGGGTGGCCTGTCGCCCGCCGCCGCGCTGCTCGGCGCCTTCGCCCAGGCCTCGGCGGAGCTGGACGACGTGGACCACCTGGTGGTCGACGTCGAGAGCCACGGCCGAGAATCCTTCGGCGACACCGTCGAGATCTCCCGCACTGTCGGCTGGTTCACCGCGACTTTCCCGATCCGCATCGAAGTGGCGGGTACTGAGGGCGCCGTCACTGTCAAGGACGCCGCCGCCGCGCTCGACGATGTGCCCCACCTCGGCGTCGCCTACAGCCTGCACGACCTCCCGCGCCGCTCGGACGTCTGTTTCAACTACCTGGGCACCTTGACTCTCCCGTACGGCGACGACCTGCGTCCGGTGTTCTCTCGGCTGCCCGTCAGCGCCGCGCGTGGTGCCGCCAACGATCGGGTGTACGGGCTGAAGCTCACCGCCAGGATCCAGGGCGGGCAGCTGGTCACCGATCTTTCGTACACACCGAGGCGCCACCGGCCTGAGCACGTGCTTGCACTGGCCAGGGCCACCCGTGCCCACCTACAACGGCTGGGTGGTCATCCGGTAACCGAGGGGCAGTACGTGGTGGAGCCGGGTTCCACCACTGGGCTGCTCGGCTATCGCCCGCCGGACCTCCAACCGGAACACACCACCCGGGCCACGCGTGACTACCGCAGCTTGCTGCTAACGGGTGCCACCGGGTTCATCGGTGCGCACCTGCTCCACTTGCTGCTCACCCGCACCGACGCGCACGTGCACTGCCTCGTGCGCGGTGGTGCCAGGGACGCCGGGCACGCTCGGCTGCGCGCGGCTTACACGTGGGCGGTGCCAGGCGGCGAACTCGGCCGGTACGCCGACCGGATCACCGTGCACACCGGCGATCTGACCGCGCCGACATTCGGTCTGGCTGAGCCGGTCTACGACGCACTGTGTCACGAAGTGGAGGCCATCTATCACCTGGCGGCTGACACGCGCCTGTTCGGCGACCACGGAACGTTCGCCAGGACCAACACGGAGCCGGTCCGCGCACTGATTCAGCTCGCCACCACCTGCCGGGTGAAGGATCTGCACCACGTGTCGACTCTGGCGGTCTGCGGTGACGGCGGGGAAGGCCGGGCCGCGGTCTTCTTCGAAGACTGCTTGGACATCGGCCAGCGCTTCCTCAACGAATACGAACGCTGCAAGTTCGATGCCGAACGGCTGGTCGCCAGGTTCGCCGCCCGCGGCGGTACCGCGTTCATTTACCGTTCCGGCGACGTTACCGGCCACTCCGCCACCGGCAGGTTCCAACGCAACGCCGAAGACAACCGGCTCGTCCAGATGCTGCGCGCCGCGGTGGCGCTGGGCCGGGTGCCCGCGATTGGTGACCGGACACTGGCGCTCAGCCCCGTCGACACCGTTGCCGAGGGGATCCTGGCGATCTCGCGGGACGCCACCGTGTCCGGGGGGACTTTCCACGTCGACACCCCGCACACCCTCGTCTACCGCGACGTGTTCGCGGTGCTCCGCGATCTGGGCCACGATCTCGCCGAAGGTCCGGCTCGCGACTTCGCCGAGCTGCTCGCTCCTCACGTCGGCGGCCACCACGACCTCGGGCTGGCGTACTTCTGGGCTAACCGGCCCGAGCGCAACGTCCGCTACAACCACACCCGCACCCACCGGCTGCTTGCCGAGCTGGGCGTGGTGTTCCCGGAGCTGGACCGCGTGTGGCTGCGCAGGTTCCTCGCCGGGCTGACCGACCGGAACCGGCTTGGCCCGACCGGGAACGACGGCGAGTAAGGGGTGCGATGACTAAGGCACGTGTCGCAGTGGTGACCGGAGCGTCAAGCGGGATCGGACGGGCGGTGGTGACGAATCTCGCTGGCGCGGGCACGCGGGTGGTCGCAGCGGGCAGGCGGGCCGAAGCCCTCGCCGAACTGGCGACCTATGGCGCGATCGTGCCGTTCGCCGCCGAGATGACCAGGCCCGGGCACACCGAAGAGCTGCTCGGGACGGCGGAACGCGAGTGGGGCCCGGCGACCATCGCCGTGCTGGCCGCGGGACAGGGCCTGCCGGGCACCGTCCTGGGTTCTGACCCGGCCCGATGGCGCGAGCTGCTGGAAGTCAACTACTTCGCTGTACTCGACCAGCTGCGGGTGTGCGGGGCGCGGTTCCGCGAGCAGGCTGAGGCTGACGGCGGCGGCCAGGCCCGCGACATCGTGGTGATCGGATCGACGGTCGGCAGGCAGGTGTCGGCAGCCAACCCGGTGTACGGGTCGACGAAGTTTGCCGTGCATTCCCTAGTCGAGGCTCTGCGGCAGGAGGTGTGCGAGTTCGGCATCCGGGTAACGCTCGTCGAGCCTGGGTTCGTGCGGTCGGGGTTCCAGCAGACGGCGGGCTACGACCAGGAGTGGTTCGAGTCCGTCGCTGACCAGTACGGGCCGCTGCTGGTGCCCGAGGATGTTGCTACCGTGGTCGACTTCGTGGTCACCCGACCGAACCACGTGCACCTCGATGACATCCGCCTCCGGCCGACCAGACAAAAGGTGTGAGGTCGTCGGTTTTGGAGAGACCGATCACGAACATGTATCTGGACTAGCCCAGGCGTTCGTCCCGTCTCCCTGGGATTAGTCTGACGAGGCATCAATGAGGATTCACTGGCGTTCACCCGCCCGGTCTTCCCCTTGCCCGGTTGCTCCCGCGGACGGAACGCAGGCCCTTGGGCTTCTTCCTCAAGCTTCGCACCCCAAACAGGTAAGACCTGTCGGCGCACGTCGAGGCGGGGATCGACCTCGAACACTGCTCGAGAGCTACTGATCTGGCACAGCCAGCCTCCTATCGAGAAGCCCACTCACATACGCGACTTCGCGTCGCACCGCACGAAGAGTACTACCGGCACGTCCACGCCACGAAGACGGAAATCGTTGCTGCAATTGACAATTGGGTGAAATTCTACAACAGTGTGCGGCGGCACTCCTCGGTCGGAGTGCTCAGCCCTGACGACTTCGAGCAGTCACTCCACACGGCCGCCTGAACCCGTTTAAGCCCTTGTCCACCGTTCGGGGTGAATTTCAGCGTTCCCGAATGACCGATAAGCGGCATGAGCGTTCGTCTCGCTATCCGAAACCACCGGGACGGCTCACTGCGCAGCGCTAATCCGACCCAAGCATTCGGATGTGGCGCCATACATGGCCGTAGCGGCGGTACACCGCGCGCATCCAGGAAGGAACAGAGTTCCAATCGGCGGCCACCTGACGCTCGCCCCAAGCCACCTGCATGATCCGGCGATCACCGGCGAAGTCCTCGACAAGATCGTGGCGCAGAAAGAGTAGGTG
The DNA here is from genome assembly GCF_032335455.1 of Amycolatopsis sp. PS_44_ISF1. NCBI lineage: Bacteria > Bacillati > Actinomycetota > Actinomycetes > Pseudonocardiales > Pseudonocardiaceae > Amycolatopsis > Amycolatopsis sp. PS_44_ISF1. The sequence continues at coordinate 239,353 of NZ_JANUXO010000005.1, forward strand.
GCCGCGCCAGGGTTTGTCCGCACGGAAGGTGGCGGAGGCACGTCGGCCGTCCAGGCTCACGAGGTCCACGGTGCCGGGCAACTGGCGCAGGCCGAATCGGACGGCGAACTCGAACGACGGCACGTCGTAGCCTCCGCCGAGCCCGATCTCCGAAGTGCTGTCGGGGGCGAACTCCACGGCGACCTGGTCGAACGTGATGCCGTCGTCTTGCCAGTCGCGGCACAGTGCGCGGCGCGAGAAGGCGCCCGGGGCATTGTCCTCGAAGGTCAGCTCGAACCGGGGGCTCCACGGCATCTCAGCGGCCAGCACGTCGCGTACCATCGGCAGCCGAGGGAAGAAGTCGTTCCCGAGATACTGTTGCTCACTGGCGAGCTGTTGGGCGGGTTCAGCGTCCTCCTGCTCCAGCAAGAGGGTTCGGAAGAACCCGAACACCTCCCGTCCATCGCGGCGGTGGTCCAGATATCCCTCGACCAGAAGCCAGCCGCCGTCCACTCCGTGGATCTCTTCGGGTGACCACAGCTGGTCGGAGACGGCCACCGTCCCTGAGGTGAGCCAGGTCTGGTCGTTAGTGGGCTCCACGGGCGCCCACAGCGGAAGGGGCATGGGTGCTACTGGGGGCTCGTCGGGGAAGGTCGGGTCGATGTCGGGCATCAAGCGTTCTGCTTCACCGAAGTGGGCCGGTGCGCGACCGACATCCACGAGGCGGCCGACCATCTCGTGGTAGGCGATCCAGCCGTATTTTTTGCCGTACCGCTCAACGTTCTCTTTGGATCCGTAGCGCCGCTGGGCGTCCGCAGCAATGGACTCGTCAACGCTGCCGAAATCCTCAAGGCGCCAGCCCAGTTCCCAAACGCGGGCCATGACCTCGGCGCGGGCCATGCGGTAATCGGGGTGGTCGAATTCGTAGTTGCCCCTGCCGTTGATGGCACTCCCGATGATGTAGTTCTCGAAGTCCATGCCGAAAGTACGGTCGCACTCCTCGGCGTTGGGGTCGTCGTCCTCCATCACCTCGGCGGGCGCTGTGGCGGCGAACGTCAGCGCGAAGGCGTCGACCTGATCCTGATCCTGGACGGCAGCGGGATGGAGGGTGCCGGCGAACTCGTAAGTGGCCCGTATGTGGCCGCGCAGTTGCTCGTGCGAGGTGGGTGTGGTTCCGCCGTCGAGGAAGCGGTCGCGCAGCTGCACCAGCCAGCCCCGCAACGCGCCTTCGAGCGGCCCGCCGGGGTCGGGCATCTGGTGGGAGCTGACGGCGCCGAACGCTGCGCCGACGACCCGTTCGATGACATACGGATCGTCGATATCGAGCATCCGGGTGGCCAGGTCGAACAGCCGCTTGGGTTCTGGCCGGCCGTAGCGCTGCAGGGCTTTCGTCGCCAGGTCCCGCATGCTCGTGTCCGTGGATGTCAGCAGCCAAGCAATGGCCAGCGCGTCCAGGTCGTCGCTCTCGGCGCGGTCGCTGCTTCCGGACCACCTGTCGATCGCTAGTTCCACATCTGCTGCTAGGCGGTCTGAAGCCTGATTCCGAGCCCATTCGCTCCATCGCAGGTCACGTTCGGGAAGGGGCAGCTGACGCAGGACGCGGTCGAGGAATACTGCATTCAGGCGGTGCGGGGCGGAGCTGCGGATCTCCCACAGACGGCCGAACGCTGGGCGGCCCTTCCTCCCTCCGGGGCGCGCGGTAACGAGTGCGGTTGCAAGCGCGTCGACGGTCTCGTTGTCGAGGAAGTCTGACTCGGTCGTGAGTTCCTGAGCGAGCACAAACGAACGGTGCTCATCCGGGGCGACGCGCCACAGGTGGTGCCGGGTGAAGCGGCGTGGCACCAGTGAGATGAGGCCAATGAGGATGTCGTCGCCGAGGGGGTGCGCTTGGTCCCCCAGGAGGAACTGCCAGAGAAATTCTTCCGCGAGTTGCTCGTTGACGTCCGCGGGGGTAATACGCTCCAGGATCGCGTCGGCGATCAAGTATCCAGCGAGGCGGTCGAAAACGAAGCCGCACTCAGTGTCGTCGGAACCTCTGACCTCCTCGCGGAAGATCACTCCTTCCTCTACGAGGCGCTGGAGCAGGTTTTCGTCCCAGTTCGGCTGGTCGGCGTCGAGGATTCTTCGCGCTTCGTCGAACGGAAGGCAACGGACGTTGTTCGTCCAAATGTGTCTCGCCAGAGCCGCGAGGCGGCGCTGAATCTGGTCGGCCGGCACCGGGATGCGAGCCGGATCCTGGGCCAGCCGCTCGACTACGCCCTCGCGATACAGCTCGAAGACGCCGATGAGAGACTGGGGAAGCGCCTCCACGCCCACGGACATTCGGCGGTCGTGATTTGCGGCCTCGCAGTACATGCGGACGAAGAGCGGGTTGTGGAACTCTCCCATCGGTAGCCAGGCGCCGGCCGGGTTGATCAGGTAGTGACGGAAGTAGACGCGGAGGATGTCGTCTACTTCCGCGCGCTGCCACTCCAGGTCCAGGCGCACCGTGTCCTTCGGGAGGGCCAGGTCGGCGAGCGCTTCGCGGAGGGTGACGATCACCGCCACGTGAGGGTAGGCGCCTAGAGCAGGTGCCAATCCGGCGAGCAGAGACCTCCACTCCGAGGGCCGTTCGGCCTCGTTCAGGCCGTCGATGATCAACGGAATCCGGCAGCCGGCGCGGTTACCGGCTGAGTTGAGAGCTTCCAGCAGATCCTCGAAGAAGTCGACCTTGAGTCCGGGGATCTTTCGCACGAGGTCGTGGAGGGTTCCGCCAGCGCGCAGGTTCCCGCCCTGGATGAAGACTCCTGCCGTGGGCTGGTCGTTCGGTGAGGTCATCTGCGCGGCAAGGTGCGTCTTGCCCTGTCCCGCGGCGGCGATGACGGCGAGCAGGGGAGCTTCAGTGTCCGCTCGTGTATTGCGCAGCCACTGGACGATGTCGCGGATGTCCGCGTCGAGACCGGTGACCAGCAGCGCCTCGGGCCGGCGACGCTGCCTCAGTTTGAGCACCAGGCGTCGCAGCGTTCGGGGAGAGGTTGCGGGCGGCCCCTGTGCGGCGAGGCGCTCGCGGACCTCCGAGGACCGGAGGCTCCTGCCGGCGTGAAAGATCTCCCGCATGTCGTCGACGAATTGGTCCAGGTCGTCAGCAATTTTTGCGGCGTCTTGGTGGAGGGTGCCGTCGAGGCCGTCGAGGCCGTCGAGGCCTGCGCGGAGTGCCTGGATGCGGGCTGCGATGTCGTCAGTGCGCTGCTGCAGCCACTCGAACGCCGCGGGGCGCAGCAAGGTCCGGTCGATGCGATGTTCGACGTGGTGAGAGGTGTGCAGCCGTGGCATCCACCGTGCCTCGATGGGTGCAACAGATCGCTTGTGTGCTTGCGCCAGCACCTCTGATGTGAGGGCGAGTTCACCGAAGAAGGTGGAGCGCAACTCGTCGTGTCCGGCTAGTTCTGCGTCGTAGTTCTCGGTGGACCACAGTTGGACTCTGACGCCCGGCCGACGGAGCCCGTTGATCCATTCCTCGTCGCTCTTGGCGGGCCGCTGTGGAAGGCAGAGCACGAAGTCGGTCAGGCCGGCGACGTGCTTGATCGCTTTGGAGAGTGAGTCCTCGATCTGATCATGCTGGCCCACTGTCAGGCGGTTCTTGCTGTCGAGGATGAACCACTTGCACGACCAACCCCATACCCGGCCAGGTTCACCCAGGACACCGGCGTGGTCTACACACAGGTAGAACTCAACGCCGGGCTGGTTCCGACGCTCCCGCATCGTGCCCAGCGCGCCGTAGCGGCGGGAGACGATGGCCCGAGTGAGGGCTTCGAAGTTCTGGTCGGCGGCGCCGGGCAGACGTTCCAGCTCAGTCAGATCCACTGTCGCTCCCAGCGCTTGCATCCGACCGAGTAATCGTGTCCTCGTCCCATTCGTGACGGGAAAAGATCTCGACTTTCGCGCCGTAGTGGAGAAGCGCCTTCAGGAATCCCTGGACGTCAGACTCGTCGGTCCAGATCCGGACCGTCTCTCCGGTGCGGGAGACGGTGTGGTCAAGGGCGAAGATGTCGACGTCGTACCTCCCCATGTCGTACAACTTCATTTCGGCGAGTGCTTTGCCGAGTTCGCGAGGCATGCGCTCGCCAGGGTTCCGCCAGTCGTCATCGGACCACGTGTCCTCGGCAAGAGCCTTCAGAGCCTCCATGCGCTCCTCCGCTGCCTTCGCGCCGGTGACCGTCTGAAATCGGCCGATCAGAATTAGGTCCATCGAGTGCTCCGAGCCGTAGCCGTTCCAGATCCTCATTGTGCCTCCCGCAACGCCTGTACGGCTTCCATGATGGAACTTCCGACTGACAATCCCGTGGGCGCGTAGGCGTGAGGGCGCAGGACGCTGGTCGCGTCGATGTGCATATGCGCGTCGAGAGAGTGCTCGCCTGGGATGGCTTCCGCTGTGGGCAGCGCGGATTCGAGACTGGTACGAGAGACTGCCAGCCGAACGCCGTTTGTGGCGGTCACGGCCCATTCGACTAGGCGTTTAGCGTCGGTGTCGCTGATACCGGGAGTTGCCGCAGTCGGCTGCTCCGGCAGAAGCAAGAGTTCCGACGCGCCGACCTTGTCGGCGAACTCGGCGAGGTCATCAAGTTCACCGACCGTGTCGGCGTTGATGACGGCGTTGATGCCGAACGGGGCGAGGGAGCCGAGCAACCCGGCGGCCTGGACCACAGCCGCGAACGGCCGGCGGCGGAGCCGTTCGTAGGTGGCTCCGACTCCGTCGACTGACAGACGGACGAAGTGAACGGCCCCGCGTAGGGATTCGACGAGTTCGGGTGTGAGCCGGTGCCCATGGGTTGTGAAGGTCACCGCCATAGACGTGGACTGGGCTATGTCCGAACACAGCTGGGTGAACCCTCGGTATGCGGTCGGTTCGCCTCCTCCGAAGCCGACACCGAGGCACCCTGCAGCATCGAGTTCAACAGCCCACGCGACTACACGCTCTCTGTCGAGCGCCGCGGCGTGCTTGGGCGCGTAGCAGTAGGTGCAGCGCAGCTCGCAAGCGTTGGTCAGCGCGACGGACAGGTACCGCGGAGCGCAGGAGAACTGCTCAGCGGGAACAGATACCTCGTCGAACAGCACATTCGTCCCGGAGACGCGGTCGAACAGGTGAACACCAGCTGCGGACAGGCGAATTTTGCACGTCACCGGTAGGATAATGTCACCGCCACGAGCCGCTTGTCCGATGCACCCGTCGAGCTCCTATGTCGAAGCCATGTTGCCGATCAAGCCGTGCTCGGGGAGGGTCGAGCATATGCCCATCGTCCCTAGCAACCGACGTCGGTACCGTAGGTCCACCGCGGGATTGATCAGAAGCAAACTGCGGCAACGTTCACTCGATCGTGCACTGAGACCTGTGCAGGATGTAGGTCGACACACCGATACTCGCGCGCGTAGTTCGGCTGCGTGGGTGTTGGATCTCGTCGGATTGCCTCGGCGATCGAGTACGATGGAAACGCGGGCCGACGCGCCGGGGGAGAGGGAGCGCGCCTGCCCGCGGGCTTGACGCTACCCTGGCCGTTAACGCTTGCGGCCGGGCGACGCCGCCCTATCCAGCGGCGACCTGGCGGGAATTGGACAAATTCGTGACATCGATGACGCGTCGCGTAGAGTGACTCGAGGCTGGTCGAAGCCGTCCACCATGTACGGGCGGCCATGTCGCGCCGAGTCCAAACTGTCGGCTGCGCCTGGAGACCTCGAACCCGATCTCGCCCCAGTGCCAGCCCAGCCTGGACAATGCCCTCGGCGAAATCGACCGGCTCATCCAGCTGATCGTCGGCCTGCTCGCCCTCGCCCGCATCGAGGACACAGCCACCACACCCGAACCAGCCGACCTCGACGCGATCCTGGGACCGCGTCTAGAGCTGGTCCGCGTTCGCCGCCGAACACCACGTCCGGCTGCTGCGCCGCGGCACCCGGCCCGGGCGGTGATCGTCTTGCTGGGCGTACTTGGGCAGATCATCGACAACCTGCTCACCAACGCACCGCGCGCAACCCCACCCGGCACGAACCATCACCCTCGCCACCACCCGCACCTCCGGCGGCGACGTCACCCTGCACGTCCTCGACCGGAGCCCGGGGATGACGGCCGAGCAGGGGCGCGGGCCTGTGAAAGCTTCTGGCGCAACCCCACCGACCAGCACGCCGGCGAGGGCAGCGGCCTCGGCCTGACTATCGCCGTCCAGCTCGCCCGCGCCGCCGGCGGCGACCTCACCCCTCCACCCCGCGGAGTCCCCGACGCCTGGCACCGGCTCCGGCCACGGCATAACCGTCCGTTACTGGAATACCGCCGCGACCAGTCCGAGCGGATGGAACCACCGACCTCTAGCGCGACCCCACTCGGATGCTCCTATGGAAGTCAAGAGCTGAGTTGAAGATCATTTGCGGTGATCAGCTGGTAGATTTCTCGGGCGATGTAGCATTTGAGGCAGCGGATGGCCTCGCGACGGGTTTTGCCTTCGGTGGTGCGCCGGTCGAGGTAGTTGCGGCTGCGTTGGTCCCAACGCAGGCGGGAGAGTGTGATGCGGTAGAGTGCGGCGTTGGCCTGGCGGTCGCCGCCGCGGTTGAGTCGTCGCCGGTGGGTCTTGCCCGAGGATGCCTGCACGGGGCTGACGCCGCAGAGGGCCGCGAAAGACGCCTCGCTGCGCAGGCGATCTGACTGTCGCCGGCCGTGACGAGCAGGGCTGCCGCGCTGTCGGATCCGATTCCGGGACGTCCCAGCGATGCCGGAGTATGTGCGGCGACAGCATCGGTGATCCGCCGTTCCAGATCACGGATTTCGCTGGTCAGTTCGCGAATTCGTTGGGCTAGCAGCCGAAGTGTGTAGACCGCGGCGCTGGTGACGTCGTGGGGTGTGGTGGGCGGCAGTTCCGCGCAGCGACGGAAGAGTATGGGGTTGCTCAGATCTGCGAATGCCTCGCGCAGCGCCGGGTCGGCAGCGATGAGTACGGCCTTGAGTTGGTTGATCGTCTGTGTCCGGGCCTTGATGGCGGATGCCTTGGCCAGCTTGAACATTCGGAGTATTTCCACCGGCCCGTCACCGGTCTTCATGCTGCCGATCGCCCGTCCAGTCAGGACGGCGCGAGCGGCTGTTTCTGCGTCGATGGCGTCTGTCTTGCCGCGTCGGCGGCGAGTGGTCTTGTCCGGCTGGTTGACCTCGATTACCTGCACGCCTTCCGTGCGCAGGTGCCGGGCCAGTGCCGCACCGTGGGAGCCGGTGCATTCCACCCCGGCCCGCTGCAACGGGCCGAACGTTCGTGCCCACGTCAGCAGCTGCTCGTAGCCGGCCCGAGACGCGGCGAACCCACGGCTGCCCAGCAGCGCGCCCAGAGCCGTGATCACCGCTGCGACATGCAGATCCTTATGACTGTCCACCCCGAGGATCACCTCGCTGGCAGGGGCGTCGTCTTGGCTGGGCAGGGCGGGGTGGGGCATGCTGGGCACGGTCGTCTGGCTCCTGACCTACTCGGGAACGGATGGCCGTCGCCGGGCCGGTGGAGGCGGTCAGAACTGTGATGGTGCCCTGTTCATGGTAAGGCCCCTATCGGGACACGCCCCGCCGGTCCGACGGCAGCAAGCACCGCCCCGAACCATGGTCGACAGATCTACGGAAAGGCACCACGGCCGGTTGTCACACGGGTCAGACCACAGCCCGGGACGGCACTTGATCATCCTCACAGTTGTCACAGATCAGATAGAGCTTGCCGACCGGGAGGCGACGACGCAGTTGCTTGCAGAATTCGAGGAACTGTGGCCAGCGTTTGCGGTCGCGGAACCGATAGAACATCTGCCCGGTGGCCAGATCGAGCGCGGCAAACATGTGCCGGACCCCGCCGGTGCTACGGCCGTCAGACCCCGGACTCGCTCCCGAACCGCCGCGACGGGCTCGGGCACCAGCTGCGCAGCACCGACGACCAGCTCCGGTTCACCGTCTATGACCTCGCCGGCGAGGGTGTCGCCGACGGGCGGGCCCGCCATCAGGGGACTGTGGAACGGCACCGTCACGAAGATGACCTGAGGGCTGGATCTCAAGCGAACTGGATGTGTCACTGTGGTCCAGGTGGAACTGGTGGACCGGTGCTGCGTCCTGTTTTCAGTCGTCGGCGATGGCTTCGAGCAAAAGATTGCGAGACATCTCTGCCCCGTACGCGAATTCATCCAGGACCTCCAGCATTTTGCGAAAGTCGCGGAGCTGGCCATTGGTGGTGAGATATACGGTGGTCGGCCACGATTTGACGGCAACAGCGGTTAGCCGCCTTTTATCGGCTAGTCGGTACTGGGCGAAAGGGCTCGTCGATTCCAGTCCCCACTCTGCCGCTGGCATTACTCTCAGCGTTATTGTGCCGCTCTCGACAAGGTGAAGCAGATGGCGGTTTTGCTCTGAATTCACGTGCGCTGAAACATGGCCTGGTGTCAAGGCGCGACTGCCAAGAAACAACTCGTACTGAACTAGACCCTTCCGGGCGATCAGCGCTTCTTTCCTGGATTGGTTGAATGTTGCGAGATTATCGAGTTTTCTGGAGTTGGATAGAGAGGGGTTCACGATCTCACGAGCAAAATTCTCTGTCTGGAACGGCGAGGGCGTGAAGATCGGTGCCCACTCGAAAATCTGGGTGGAGATCTGCTCGTAGGCGTGCATCAGGGGTGGGTAATCGGGCATTGCGGGCTCGGCGTATTCGTTGATTCGAACCTGGTTGAATGCTTCGATCACTCGAGAGTACTCGAAGGTGGGCGCCCTCAGAGAGCCAAGCAGTCGAGCGACCTCGGCCTCGTGTGGAACGCGCGCGCCGCTCTCCCAATTGGACAAGAGACCGGGAGCCAGGTCGAGTTGCCGCGCAAGCTGGCGGACGCCGAAACCGTGCCTTAACCGGGTGGAGCGCAGCGTGACGCCAAACGCGATCGCTGCGGGCGATCCTGCGGCTGTTTGTGTCGGCATGGGATTTCGGTCTTCCTGTCATGGCAGGTGTCACTGGCGGATTCGGAGCGTGTTGAGATACTCGTTTCCTGAAGCTCACCCGCGCGCAAAATTGGTATTCCGCTGGCGAGCTACTTGAGTGCCAGATGTCGAGCGCGTCGGATGTCGTTCTGTCAACCTAATTTTGAGCTGTATCCGCGCGTTTCGCCAGGGCGAAAAGTGTGCGCTAATGGTGCGTGGTGTGCGTCAGCCTTCGGGAATTCGTTAATTCTCTGTGTCTCTAGCGCAATAGTCGAGTAAATCCACGTGCGAGCAGACGATTGAACGCTGCCAGCACTACCTGCGGCACGTTCTGGCCGATAGCGAAGCCTAGCTGGGGGTACTCGATGATCCGTTGGAGGTCGCCCACCATCATCTCAACGACCTCGACTGCACTTCCCATCATCGTCACGTATTCGCGGAGCGTGACCGGCGCTGAGCTGCAGCGCGGTTCGACTTCAGGCCACTGTTTCAGGCAAGTGGCGTAGGCGCGTCGCTCCATGTAAGGCATGGCGATGAGTAGCAGCGAGGTCGGGGTGATGCCGGCGTGCTCGAAGACTTGCCGGGAGAAGGTGAAGTTCTGGCCGGTGTTGCGGGCGTTGGGCTCGACCAAGATCGCCTCCGCGGGCACGTCGAGCTGCAGGGCGATCTCCATGAAGTGCACGGCTTCACCGCGTGGGTACAGATGCTCCGTTGCCGGGCTGGTCGCCCCGGTAATCACCATCATCGGGAACAGCCCGCGGTGGTAGAGCTCGGCGGCGTAGGAGGCGACCAAGATGTCGTTGCCACCGAGCACCAGGGCGGCCGAGCAGGGGAGGAGGTCGTGTCCGAGGTGGTGGTAGTGCCAGATGAGTTCCGCGTCAGCCCACTCGGCGGCCGTCAACTCGCGCTCCACGCCCCGCTAACTCCTCACGATGGCACCTGCCCCTCGAAGGCCAGGCGGATAGACCGGATGCTCTCCAACTGGTGCATCATGCCGCAGCGCCCAGCGACGAGTGCGGCCCGCTCCAGGAGTTTGATGCCGCTGGCCGCGGTCTGGGCGTCGGACAGCAGGATGTGGCCTTGCACGGTGTCGAGCCGGACCTGCTGCATCGGCGTGTCCTTGGAGCGGGTGAGCAGCGCGATGTCGATGGCGTTCGCTGCGGCCTGCAGGTCGCCGGCGCTGCGACGGGCCAGAGCGAGCTTCTGATGGGCAACGGACCAGTCGAGAGGCTCTTCGAGCTCCTCGAAGCTGCGGATCGCCGGTTCGATGAACTGGACCGATTCGGCCGCACGCCCGCTCTTGCTCAGTGCGGTGCCGACCCAGAGCAGCGATCGGGTCCGGTCCCGGCCGGAGAGGCGTTGGTCGTCGGCTAGCTGCTTGTAGAGGTTCGCGGCTTGGTGGTGAGCACCGGCCATTTCTTCGATCACGGCGAGTTGCAAGTCGATCTGCGCCGTCCGGCGTGGCACCTTCAGCTCTTGGAAGACCTCGCGGGCCCGGCGGTAGCTGTGGCTCGCTGAAAGCGGCCCGCGTAGGTTCCCCTGGTCTTGCCGTAGGTCTCCTTGCAGGCGCAGGGATCGGCCGTAGAGGGACTGGCCGACGGGATCCGCACTGTCGGGCGAATATCGTCGCAGCCAGCGCTGCACCAGGTGGTCGGCCATCTGGAAGTCCTGGCGGCCGAAGTGGGTTGATGCCCGGTCGAGGTCATCGGCCCATTCGTCGACATCGAGGTCTGCACGAAGGCCAGCGTGGCCGTGCGGTGCCGCGGTCGGGCTGGACGTCGGAGCGGGGGCTGGGCCCTCCCACAGCAGTTCCTCGAGCTGCTCCTCCGTGACGCCCAGCACCTTGCTCAGTTCCGGGCGCTTGTACGGGAGCGGCTCCATGTCCCCCTTTTCCCAGCGCCATACCGTGCTGCGGTCGACGCCAAGGGCATAAGCCAATTGCTCGAGCGTGTAACCAGCCTTCTTGCGCGCTCGCCTGAGCCTGATACGGGGCTGGCCCATGGTCATTCCTTCCGGCTACACGCTGCGGTCAATTCATTTCCGCAGGTGGGCGCTCAGAGGGCAAGGGAACTCTGCGAATGAACGTCGCCCCGGTGAACGAGTCAGGCTCAAGTGAGGCTGACTCTGGCGTCGCCAGATGGCACGCTTGAGGAGGGCCTGCCCCCGGGTTTCGGTGGCAGACCCTCCTAAAGTCGTCGGGTCAGGCCGGGACCGGCGTGAAGCCGAACTCCCGCAGCCTGCATCCGTTCCGCGTGTCATTCCAGGCCACCGCGACGAAGTCCAGCGTATCCGCAGGAAGGTTCATCGGGTCGGCCCAGACGAGCTCGGTGCACTTGTTCGCCTCCCGGATCTCCGGGCTGCCGTCCCATGACCGGGCGACGAAAAAGATGTCCACCCGCGGCTCCTGAGAGTTGCGGAACATCGTCCCGCTCGGCTGCAGATCGCCCGGGTTCAGGAGGATGCCGAGTTCTTCGTCGACTTCGCGGACCGCGCACGCTGTCGGGGTCTCGCCGAGGTCGACGTGTCCGGCTGGCAGCCCGAGCTGCCCGTCTCCGTAGCCACTCCCGGCCCTTCGCATCAGGAGCACCTTGCCTTGCTGGACCAAGAAGACGTGCACGGCCACCGGGTAGCGGTCGTGCTTGGTGTCGAAGACATACTTCGGGGTGGCCATGGGTCTCCTCAGCTGACGGCCGCGGGGGCGGTGGCGAGGCCTTGAGGCTGGATGGAACGCGATCCGTCGACGTACACGGTAATGCCCTTGCAACCGAGCTCGAAGGCGGTGGCGTAGGTGTCGTATACATCGCCCGGCAGTGCCGTGCCGGGCAGGTTGACGGTCTTGGACACGGCCTCGTCCACGCAGGACTGCACGGCTGCCGCCATCGCGAGGTGGCCGGAGGGGCTGATCTGGGTCGCCGTCGCGAGCAGAGCCCGGAGCTGTCCCGGCAGGGTCGGGTCGTCCGGGAGGCGGCCATGCGTGGACACGAACCCGAGTACGTCGGTTCGGTCGGCGCTCGCGAGCGCCGCGGCGACCTCGGCCCGTTGATGTCCGGGCAGGTCGTCCGAGAGCCGGAACAGCGGTTCGATCCCGGTCGAGGCGTGCACGACCGGCGCTGAGCGGCCGGTCGGCGGGACGGCGATCGTGGAGGAGTTGCGCAGCAGTTCGGTGGTGGCGATCTCGTCGGCGAGGGCGTTCCAGTCGCCGCGGGTCACGCTGGTCACCCCCAGCTCTGCGAAGCGGCGCAGGAAGGCAGGGTCGGCGTAGCGGGACCGGCCGCCGAGCACTGCCGGGCAGCCGCCGCGAGTCCGGGCAAGCTCGACCGAGGCGAGCTTGGAGGTGTAGTTGACCAATGCCAGCACCTCTCGTGCCAGCTGGCGCCCGTCACCGCTGTCGTAGGGCAGCCCGGCGGCGAGCAGCAAGTCGGCCAGGCCGCACACGCCGACCCCGATTTTGCGTTTTGTGCTCATGACCTGCGCTGACAGCGCTGACGGGTAGTGGGCCAGGCTGGCTTCGATCGAGTCGTCCAGCGCCCGTACCAGGGTTCGTGTGGTGTCCGCCAGGGCTCCGAGGTCGACCGGGACAGTGGCGTCGCCGGTGTGGAAGCGGCCGAGGTTAAGGTAACCGAACTGGCAGGTTTCTCCGGCGACCAGACCGACCTCGGCGCACGGCGCGGTCGACACGTAGGCGCCGACGTGAGGGGTCGGGTTGCCTTCGTTCATCCGGTCGGCGAACAGCAGACCGGGGTCGGCGCAGGCGTGCGCGGCCTCAGCCGCGGCGACCAGCAGGTCCCGCTCGCGTCCGGTGGAGCTGAGCGCGACTCGCATCTGCCTGTCGGTGACGTGCAGCGAGATGTTGAACTTCCACACCTCGCCACGCGCGTCGGCGCCTACCTTGCAGCCGATGAAGTCCTTCACGGACGGGTGATCGAGCGACAGGATGGCCATGTTTCCAACCGGCCGATCCTCAGCTCCGGAGGCCGCGCCGGCCACCGCGACCTCGTTGAGGTAACGCAGGACCCCGACCGGGTCGTCGAGTTCGTCGAGGGCGAAGCCGGTACCCATCCCGGCCTGGTGGTAGCTGTCCACGATCGCCTTGACCTGGGTCAGGTCTCCGCGCAGGTCGACCGGCGGGACCGCGCACGCGGCGAGAGGCCGGTCGAAGTGGCGTCCGGCGTTGGTCATGATCGGGGTAGAGAACACGATCCGTTCGGTGTCCAGGGCCCAGCCGAGCCGTTCGCCGAACGCCTCGGCGCCGGCGCGGTCGAAGCGGGCGTCGGCGGCCTCGAGCGTGGCTACGACGCGGGTGACCATGTCCTGGGCGGTCTCGTGCTCGGAGATCATCCGGCCGGCGCGCAGATACGCCTCCAGATGCGGATTGGTGGGGAATGTCGAGCGATACACGATGGTTTCCTCGTCTCCCTGGGCTGATCGGATGCGCGAGCGCGCTGGAGACCTGAGGACACCGCGACCGGGGGATGGGCAACTAGGCTGAAGGACGACTCACGGTAGGTTCACGCATACTCACGGTCCCCGAACTTTGCGAGGCGGCGATGACGACGGACGCGACCACCAACGACGCCAGCGGCTCGGCTGCCGAGGCGAACGTGTTCGCGATTGAGCTCGAACGGTGGCGCGACGTGCGTGGCTTCTCTCGTGCCGCGCTGGCGAAGGCGATGGGCTACGACCGTTCCTACGTGTCGAAGGTGCTCTCCGGCGCCGAACGGCCGTCGGAGGCGTTCGCTGGACACGCCGAGGCCGCGTTGCGCGCCGGCGGTGCTCTGCACTCCGCGTTCCGCGACTTCGAGACCCACCGACCGGCGAAGGTCCGCCCGGTGGCGCCGCCGATGTCCGACCCGCACACCGGGACCGGCAGCCTGGTAGTCGACCACGACGATGCGACCCTGCGCTACGAGGATGGCGTCTACCGGCTCACCCAGCGCCGCCACCTGGTCAACCGGGGTACCGAGCCGATCACCCGTTACCTGATCCGCATCTCCGTCGACCGCTATCCAGGGGATCCGGAGCGCTCGAACCAGCTCTACTCCGAGGACCCGCTGACCTGGGATGAGATCGACCTGCACGCCTGGCATGGCCGCGCCCGCTCGAACCCGATGGAATGGACCACCCACCACGACCGCGACGCGTTCAAAGAGGTCTGGCTGCTCTTCGCCGCCAAGTACGGGCGTTTTCCCCTGTATCCCGGGGAATCCTGTTGGATCGAGTACGAGTACACCGTGAGCGAGACCCACTGGGGCAACTGGTTCCAGCGCGCTGTCCGGCTCCCGACTCACACCCTCTCGGTCTGCCTCGACTTCCCCGCCGACCTGTCGGCCGCGGTCTGGGGGCTGCACACGTCGATGACCGCGCAGGCCATGCCGTTCGCCACCGCCATCGGCCGCGATGACACCGGCGATCGGCACATCTTTTCGTGGTCGTGCGAAGATCCGCCGCTGCACGCCCGCTACCGCCTCGAATGGGACTTCCGGGGCCGTGCCACTGCCGCGGGCGACTCGCCGCCAGCGCCGAGCACGGTGATGGCTTCGCTCGGCATCGTGCAGGACACCGACCCGGCCCTGCGCCAGGTCGCCCGGAGGTTCGACCTCCCGGCTGAGGCTGAGGACGCCCGCCGCGTGGTGACTGCGCTGAACTCCGCGTGTGAGCGGGTTGCTCAGGCCCACATGTTCGGCAAGGGCATGGGCATCGCTGCCCCGCAGATCGGCATCGACCGGGCCGCCGCGATCGTGCGGACACCCGAGGGTGAGGCGATCACGCTCTTCAACCCGACCATCATCGAGTCCGCCGGCGACGTCGATGAGCAATACGAGGGCTGCCTGTCCTTCTTCGACGTCCGGGGCCAGGTCCCGCGCTCGCACCTGATCCACGTCGAGCACATCGACATCGACGGCCGGACGAAGATCACGGTGTTCGAACGTGGAGTCGCCCGCCTCGTGGCGCACGAGGTCGATCACCTGCACGGCAAGCTGTACACCGACCGGATGCGCGACGGCGTCGAGCCGATTCCAGTGGAGCAATACCGCGGTACCGGATCGACCTGGAAATACTGACAGGAGCGCTCGAGTTTCACACGGAAATCTTTGTTTCGACCCGGATTTCGCTTCCCGATTTAATTGAGTTCGGATACGTTGAATTTACGTATTTGACACGGGTAAATTTCTTGATGTCAGGCGGCGACGATGAAACGCTTTCGAGCGGAAAGATTCAGCGTGTTGAGCCTGCTGGCCAAGGTGCCTGCGGAGGCGAGCCGGCACTCGTGGACGGTGAGATGCCGTAATGAGAATGGTCGGCGGTCCCAGGTTCACGTGACGGTGAGGGAGTCCGGCCCCTGCGTAGTGCTAGACGGCGGAACGGTACTGGCCTTCGACCCGTTGAGCGCCGGTCGGCTACGGGCTGCTCTGCGAGACGCGCTAGATGCGTACGGTCGACTGAGCGCGGAAGCGTCAGAGGCGCGAAAGCATCCTGGGCCCGCCACGACGCCGCATGCGGGAGGTGATCGGCGGTCGTCGCCTGATCTGCTTGGGCGGGAAAGGGTTGTGCTTGCGGCGGGTCCGATGTTTGAGCCGGCGGGCCGGCATGCTCGCGCCGATGACCCTGACCGCGGGCGGGGATCCGCGGGGAGGTTTGCGGCCTGAGCTCGGGCCAGCGACCCGGAACGAAGATGCGGCTGCCGGACGGGAAGCCGCTCGGTCGGCGCGCCGGTAGTTCTACTCAGGTAACGCTACGTGACCCCAAGGGTAACGTTGAGCGTTTCTTCCCGACCCGGTTAGCCCGTTCGAGTTAACTGGGGGTGTTTTCCGTTGCCAACATGAAGTTGATCAAGGTATTCATGGTGGACCGGTGATCGTGTCACCTCAAGGGGAGGGTGGCCGCGTGGCTGAGCCCGTTGGCTGATGACACCCTGCTGGTGGAGGCGTGGTTCGTCATGGACACCTCTCGGTATCGATTGCCCTCCTGAAGCGGAAGACCCGTGGTTCGGCTGGTCTGCAGCTTGAACTTGGCGGGCCCGTGATTCCGGCGGTACCAGGTCTTGCTCCGTGCGATTGGCGTCAGCACGCGCGGCGTGAGCAGATCGGTTCCGTCGGACGCCGGATTTCACCGCTCACCTCCGTTCTGCTTGTCAGGGCGTTCGGGCTGCGTCGTTGGGGAGGCCATCGATGAGGAGCACCAATAGTTTCGCTGCCGCGGTCCACCGGCTGCGCCGTGAGCGTGGCCTGTCGATGACCAAGGTCGCCGAGCAGACCAGCTTCAGCGTCAGCTACGTGTCGAAGTTGATGCACGGCCATCGGCCCCTGCTGCCCGAGGTGGTCCGGGAGCTGGACGCCGCGCTCGCCGCCGGTGGCGAGTTGCGCCGCATCGCGGACGCACAACGTGTCGAGGGCGTGGATGCCGTGCGGCCGGTCCAGCTGCCGGCCGCGGTCGCCGACTTCACCGGCCGGGAAGCAGTGCTTCGTGATCTCGACGGCGCGCTCGCTGCGCTGCGTCGGCGTGAAGCTCCGCTGACCGTCGTGGTCGAAGGGAGCTTCTGGGTCGGGAAGACCGCGCTCGTGGTGCACTGGGCAACGCGTGTGCAGTCCGAGTTCCCCGGCGGCTGCCTGTTCGCGGACCTGCGGGGCTTCGCCCTGGGCCGCGCCGTGGAGCCCGCCGCCGTACTGGATGGTTTTCTCCGTGCACTCGGCGCCGGGGAGACCGAGTTGACCGGCACGATCGAGGAGCGGTCGGCTCGTTATCGGTCACGGCTGGCTGAGCGGCCGGCTCTCGTTATCCTCGACAACGCCGCTGATTACGAGCAGGTCTGCCCGTTGCTGCCCGGTGCCGGAAGCGCGGTCGTGATCACCAGCCGGGACCACCAGACCGCCTTGCTCGCGCGCAGCGGGGGCCTGCACGTGGAGCTGCCGCCGTTGACCGGAAACGAGGCCCTGCAGCTCCTGCGTCGACGCGTCGGCGACGCGCGGGTGGACGTCGATCTCCCCGCAGCGGAGACCATCGTCCGCCGCGCCGGGAACCTGCCCATGGCGATCCTGATCGCCGCCGAGCATGCGCTCCACCACGGCGATTCCCTGCGTAACGTCGCCGTGCAGCTTCGCACCGAGCGTGACCGGCTCGACCTGTTCAGCTCAGTCGACCCGGCCGTTAACATCCACGTGGTCATCGACTTCTCCTACCTGGCGCTTGCGCCCCAACCGGCACGGGTCTTCCGTCTGCTCGGTGCAAGTCCCGCGCGCAGCATGAGCGTCGAGGCCACCGCAGCACTCACTGGGCTCACTCCGGCCATCGCACGCACCGCACTCGAGGCCCTGCGCGGCGCCCATCTCGTCGAGCCCGTCAGCGCCGGGCGGGTCCGCATGAACGACCTGCTGCGGGCCTACGCCTACCAGCGCTGCAGCGCTGAAGAGCCCGTGACCGAGCTCGACCGCTGCCAGAAGCGGCTCCTCGGCTGGTACGCCGCGACCGTGCTGGCGGCCAGCAGCGCACTCGCCCCTAGCTGGGCAGGTTCGGAGCTCGCGCCGGTCGTCCCCGGCGACGTCCAGCCGCTGGCTTTCGGCGACGGTGGCTACGCCGCTGCCATGGCCTGGCTCGACATCGAAGTCCCGACGGTCCTGCGGGTTGCGCGTGTCGGCGCCACCGGGGACCTGAGCTGGCAGCTGCCCGCCATGCTCCTGCCGTACTTCTACTTGACGAAGAACTGGAAAGTGTGGCTGTCGGCCGCGTCCGAAGGACTTGCCGCCGCGCGCCGGATCGGCAGCAGAATTGGGACTGCACGAGGTCTGCTCAGCCTGGGCTGGGTTAGGCACGCGGCCGGGCACACCGCCGACGCCATCGTCTTGCTGGCCAGCGCACTTCATCTCGAAGAAGAGCTCGACGACGGCTTGCTCGAGGCGTGGACCGCGTTCGCCTTGGCCTCGGCGCACGCCTCGCTGGACCAGTTCGCCGACGCGCACCGGCTCTACGAGCACGCGGAACGGCTCTTCGCCGAGGCCGAGCTCGACCTCGGTCTCACGGTCACCCGAGCCATGCTCGCCGGCATCCTGCACCGCCTCGGGCACCAAGACCGAGCGGCGAGCGTGGCGTACGGAGCCCTCTCGCTGGCTCAGACCGTCGGGTCGAGACCGGTGCTGAGCCTCGCCCAGCACCAGCTTGGCCTGCTGCTGCTCCAGCATGGTGCTCACCGGCTCGCGTTGACGCAGCTCGACGCGGCGCTCGCGGCCCGTCGCCTTAGCCAGGAAAGCTGGGGCGAAGCGGAGACGCTCATCGCTCGCGCGGAGGCGCTGCAAGCATTGGGGCAACCTCACGGCGCGCGCGAGTCCTACTGCGAGGCCGCCAATATCCTCGAGCGCCTGCACGATGCGCGAGCTTTCGGCATCCATGGCAAGGTCGCCAACCTGGACGCGAGCCTTCACGCTCCACACGGTCACGAGGTGGCGTCGTGAGCTGGAGATCGCAGCGGCGTTTCAGAGGTTGGTGATGCGGCACATGACGAACTGGCCGTCCGGGTGGGTGTCCACGCTGATGCCGACCGCGTGGAGTCGCACCTTCCACGAAGACCCGTCTCGACGCTGGAAGGTCGCGTCGACCGTCCGCAGTCGTTGTGCCGGTTGGCTGGCCGCTTCGCGCAGCAGAGCGAGGACCGGATCGACGTCAGCCGGTTCGAGCATCTCGGCGATCTTGCTGGTATCGGGGACCGGAACTTCCTTGGCGGGGTAGTCATCGCTCGTCATGACGACGGCGTCGTGAACGGCGTCGACGATGATCAGGGGATCGGTGACGAGTGCCGCGTAGGCGCCGAGCTGCCGCATTAGAGGCGAATGCAGGGCGCGGCGCAGGTCTTCGGTGTCGACGCGCATCGAGAACCCCGCGTACCGTCGATCCGCGATTTTCCGGCCAACTGCCCGGATTCCCTGCAACTCGCCGGTGGTGGCGTGCCGTTGCTCCATGAAGCGGATCAGGGGAGTGCCGATCAGGGACTTCCGGTAGTCCTGGATCACCGCCGTCGTCGCGACCCGCGAGCCGTCGGACAGGATCGAGTCGATGAAGCGATAGGGGTCACGACCGCTGGGGCCGCCGTGCCACTGGGACGACGGCGGAGCGACGCCGTAGAGCCGCGGCGCGTCCTCGCCCCACCAGTGCTTCATCGTGCCGCCGTCACCGGGCTCCGGTTCTTGCCATTCCCAGGTCGCGATCAGGGGAGCGTCCGGGAGCGCTTGCCCGGCGGATACGTAGCCGGCGGTGATGGCGATGAGGGGGCCGTCCCGTCCGCCGAGAACTGGCTTGGCGGTGAGGTCGTACTCCTCGGTCGCGTACTTCTGGCGGTGGTGCCGAGCGGTCCGCGTTTCGCGGACTTCGGTGACCAGCGGGGCGAGCAGCTTGCGCGCGACGATGTCCGCGTTGTTGAGCGAAACGCCGGGGTAGAGCCGATTGTCGATGGCGTACAGCAGGCCGTCCGCGTCCAGCACCATCCACAAGCCGCGGTCCCGGTGCGGACGATGCGTGGTGTCGGCGGATGCAGACGTGTTCATGCCGCCACTATACGGACGTGATCCATTGGGGACAGAACGCGCAACGCCAGCTGGGAAGGACGTGATTGTTCTTCAGAAAGTGGCGCCGCCATCAAGCTGCAGTACTGTTCCGGTGACGAAAGCTGAGTCGGATGTGGCCAGGTAGAGGGCGGCGGCACGGATTTCTGCGGGATCGCCGATGCGACGCAATGCCGCGGTTCGTTCGAGCAGCGCCACGGTCTTTTCATCCCAGCCGGTGGACATCTTCGTCCGGAACGGGCCGCACTGGATCGCATTAACGCGAACATTCTTCGGGCCGAACGACTGCGCGTGCGCCTGAGTCAGGGTGTTTACCGCCGACTTCGCCACCGCGTACGGCACGAACGGGTCCTTCGGCCGCACGGCCCCGGTCGAGGTGATGTTGATGATCGAGCCCCCGCCGGCCGCGGCCATCCTCGTGCCGAATCCCTGGGAAAGCGCCACTGTGCCCATCAAGTTGACGTCGAGGACCTTCCGCCACATCCGCTCGTCGAGATCTTCCACGCTTCGGTACGGAAGTGCCATGCCGGCGTTGTTGACCAGCACGTCGGCGCGGCCGAGCTGCGCGTAAACAGTGTTCACGAGGTCTTCGCAGGCAGTCCAGGAGCCGACGTTGCACGACACAGCGTGCGCCTCGACGCCGTGCTGCTTGCGGACCTGCGACGCGGCTTCTTCGCACGCCTCGCCGTCGCGGCTGGCGATCACCACGGCCGCTCCCTCTTGGGCGAAGGCCTCCACGATCTCGCGGCCGAGGCCGGTGGCCCCGCCGGTCACCACGGTTACGTGATCGGTGAGCTTTCCCATGCGGTCCCCTCGGAATGACGGTGATCTCCAGGCGACTCGACGTTACCAGCGGTCATGCCGCATGATCCAGATGGTGACGAGGCGGCCGGTCGGTCGTTCAACGTCGCGAAGACGGACCATTCCTGAACATCGTTTTCGTCTTGACAACTTTGGCACAACTCCATCACTGAAGAAGGACAGATCTGTGCTCGGTATTTTCTTCTCCGACGTGACTAGATTTGCAATAGTGAGTTCATGCGAATCGACCACCTCTCCTTCGGCGCCCGTGCCGGCCGTCGTTGCGTCGATCGCACACCAGTTGGGTGGCGTCCAGGCTCGCGATGGGCGCCACCCAACGCCCCCGGAAAGGCTCGATAAGCCGTGCATTTTTCATTCGAAGAAGGAGATTCCTATGCCCACGATCGGAAAGTTTCGAGGACCGGTGCTGGCCGGCCTGGGCGCGGTGGCGCTCGCTGGCACAGTAGCCAGTGAGGCTTCAGCCGCTGTTGCGAAGCCGGCGGCACCTGCGGAGGCGTGTGGCTATCTCGGTGGGGGCGAATACCGGCACTGCGATGGCGG
This sequence comes from Amycolatopsis sp. PS_44_ISF1, assembly GCF_032335455.1. Classification (NCBI taxonomy): domain Bacteria; kingdom Bacillati; phylum Actinomycetota; class Actinomycetes; order Pseudonocardiales; family Pseudonocardiaceae; genus Amycolatopsis; species Amycolatopsis sp. PS_44_ISF1. The sequence goes on from NZ_JANUXO010000005.1 coordinate 260,188, forward strand.
GACGGGCTCGACGGTGCTGCTCGATGTCCGGGACATCTGGGGAAATATTTTCCACTACTGTGTCGGCCCGGGCACGACGGACATCCAGCCGGTCATCCGGTGGCGGATTGCTGATGCCTGGTGGAACGGCGGCATTGGTTGCCAGCCGGGGTACGACGGCCCGGCCTGATCGCCCTTGCGGTGTGGCAGGCCGGTGCCGGCTCGCCACACCGCCGAACTGTGGAGATTCTGATGAGCAGCATCAGGTATCCGGCTGTTGGTCTGGCGATCAGCGTCATGGCCCTCGCTTGTCTTTCGAATACTCCGGTCCCGGCCGCGGCGCCGCCGAGCTCGAGTGTGGCCCCGTCTTCGTGGGTTCCGAAGCCGGAGCAGACCGTCGCCGAGGAGGCGTTGCAGGTGTACGGGCGGTACTGGCAGCTGAGTGAGCAGGCTGAGGCGTCGCCGGGTGGGCAGGATTGGCGGAGGTCGTTCGCGCATGTGATGGCGGATCCGGCGTTGACGACCTTCGTTGACGAGCTGGCGAACCTCGCGTCGATTCCGGCGCGCTCGACGGGTGAGTACCGCCGTTCGCCGAGGGTTCGGTGGGTGTCGATGATTGAGCCTGCCCGGGTGGTGATCGTCGATTGCCTCGACGCGTCGGTGGAGCATCTGGTCAGCGATCGCCCGAGCGAGGCGGGCAAGAACCTGGACAACCCGGCCCAGCCCCGCCGCTACCAGCTTGAGGCGGAGGTCGTGCGCTATTCCGCGCCGTACCACTGGCTCGTGCAGACCATCCGGCCGTGTCGGGAGGAACCGTGCTGAACGATCAGGCTTTTCACCACGTCAGGCTCGGTTCACGCCAGGACCACGGCCAGCGCGCCGAGGAAGAGGCACGGGCCGAACGGCACCACCGTGTTGTGCTTGCCTCCGCGGCGGCGTATGACCGGCACGGCAGCCACGATCGCTCCGAGGGCGCCGGCCACGAGCAGCGCTCCGGCGACTTCGGCCCAGCCGATCCAGCCCGTGATGAGCCCGATCACGGCCGCGACGTTGACGTCCCCAGCACCGACGCCTCCGCCGGTGAGGAGGGCGAGGAGCAAGAACAGCCCGCCGGCCGCGGCGAGCGCGGCCAGCGCCCGCAGACCAGGCTCGGAATCCTGACGAACAAGGCACAGACCCGCGAACCCCGTCAGCGCGCCGGCCAGCTGCGGCCACACCAGCGCGCGCGGCAGTCGGTGCTCGCACCAGTCGATGACCGCCAGGGGGACCGCCAGCACGGCCGCGAATCCGTAGACGACGAGTTCGCCGCGGCCGCCGACGCGCCAGCCGAGCAATCCCAGGACGGCTACGGTGAGCACCGAGCCGAACCACCACGCCCCGGCCAGACTCCTCTCACGACGCACGAACCGGCGCGTGATGGTGCTCGCAGCTGTGCCGAATACCAGCCCGGCCGCGGTAGCGCCGCCAACCCACCACCAGTTCGCCGTCGACTGCACGCCCCCTCCAGAACTCCGGTGATCACCTTCTACGTTCTCCTGCCCGTCCGCACGCTGCGTCCGCCCACGCTCAACCCAACGGGTGAACTTCATTCCGATGAGTCCACCTGGAGCGCCGGCGCCACGAGAGTCGGTCTTGCGGCGAGCGCACCACCGGGCTGGCTTGCCCGCACTGCTCAGCGATCGTCGACGAACTGGGGGACCGTGATGACCCACCGCCGCAGCACCCGACTCGTTCTGGCCGTCTTCATCACCGCAGGTGGCGTCGGCCTGAGCGCTTGCAGCTCGGACAACGGTGCAGCTCCGGCTTCCCCGTTCCCAGCATCACCTCCCACCTCCAGCACGACGGTCGCCTCGCCCGCTGACCTCGCTAAGCAGCGGGCCATTGCGGCCTACCTGGGGATGTGGAGCGATATGGCCGGGGCCGCGACGACCTCGGACTGGCAATCGGCGAAGCTGGCCCAAAACGCGACGGGGGAGGCGTTGCAGACCATCTCCCGCAGCTTGTACACCGATCACTACAACGGGCTGGTCACCGAGGGACGCCTCCTCAACCACCCGAAGCCTGCTTCGGCCGAACCCCAGGATAATCCGACATCGGTCACGCTCACCGACTGCGGCGACTCGACGAACTGGCTCAAGTACCGAGCGGACAACCGTCAGCGAGCGGACGACGGGCCGAGTGGGCACCGTCAGATCGAAGCCCTGGTGAAGAAGGCCGTCGACGGCTCGTGGAAGGTGACGACCTTCGCGGTACATGAGGTCGGATCATGCACCGGGTAGGCAGGACGGCCCTGGTTGCGGGCACGGTAGTCGTCCTTTGCTTCGGCACGGCCAGCTCGGCGCTGGCCGACGGCTGGGGCAACGTCACCTGCGGCGAAGCGGGGAACCCGTCCTGCGATCTCGGCGCTGGCCGAGATGGCCACCCGGCTCCGGGCCCAGTACCCGCGCCGAAACCTGGCGCCCCGAAGCCGCAGACCGAGGGCCAGGGCTCGGCTCCTTCGCCGCTAGGCGACCAAGTGATCGGCGGCGGCGATAAGGCCGATTGCTCGTACGTGCGCAGCAGCTACCAGCCACCGGTGAACGGAGTGCAGACGGCGAGCTTCCGTCCGGACCACTCGGGCTCCGGAGGGGCGCGTTTCGTGTCGCTGGTCCGCCATCAGGCCCGGGACGTGCTGGCGCAGGCCTCGGCCCAGGGTGGCGCGTGGTACGTCTACCGGTGCGCGGGCCAGGGCGTGCGTGACGCCCTCTACCGGGCCCCGGTGTGGATTCCCGATGGTCAAGCGCCTGGTGCCGCGTCGTTGCCGTCACCGGAGGAACTGGCCGAGCAAGCTCGGTCGCAGCTGCGATTGCCGAAGCCGGTGATCGCGTCGAGCCCTGCGGGGACGCAGCTGGTGCGCCTGCCGACCTGGCTCTGGCTCGACCGCGCGATGTGGCAACCGCGGTCGGCGACGGCTTCGGTTCCCGGGGTGTCGGTCACCGCGACCGCGACTCCGGCCTCGGCGTCCTGGTCGATGGGCGACGGATCCACCGTGACCTGCGCCGGGCCGGGCACACCGTTCCCCGCTCACGGCGATCCGCAGGCGGCGTCGCCGGATTGTGGCCACACCTACCAGCGTTCGTCAGCTGGTTCTCCAGCCGAGCGATTCCCGGCCACCGCGACGGTGGCGTGGCGGATCACGTGGTCGGGCGCGGGGGCGTCGGGCACGTTCCCGGACATGACCACCAACGATTCGGGATCTTTCCGGGTCGCCGAAGCCCAAGCACTGGGCACCGGATAAGCCGAGGCGAATTCTCCTAACTGGACCATTCCTTTTATTTCCTGGCCGCGTATTCGCGGCGGCTGAATTTGCCGGATGAATACGTGGTGCGGGCGATCCATTCCTGGAGGTCTGATCGTGACCAGCATTGGCATTCCCGCACGAGCCCGGAACGCGGATGGTGAGCTTCGGCCGGTGTCGTGGCTGGATCCCTCAGGATCTCCGTCCGCAGCTGGGCCTGGCCGTGGCCGTCGGCGTCTTCCCCATCTGGTGGCGGGTGTCCTGCTGGTCGTGCTCTGCGTCGGGGGCGCGGTGTGGTGGACCACCAGCGGCCAGGACCGGGTGCCGATGCTGGCGCTGGCGAAGCCGGTCGCGCTCGGGCACGTGCTGACGCAGGATGACCTGCGCGGCATCGACGTCTCCGCTGCGCCGGGCGTGGCGCTGATTCCGGCGGGCCAGGCGTCCGGCGTGCTCGGGCGGCCGATGGCGACCAGCCTCGGCGCCGGCGCGCTTCTGACTCCGGACGCGCTGGGCGGTGCCGCGATTCCGGAGCCGGGTCGGGCGGTGGTTGCGGTCGGGGTCAGGCCCGGTCAGTTCCCGCCCGAGCTCGCCGCTGGAGCCCCGGTGACCGTTGTGGTCACCGCCGCCACTGCGGCCGGGACTTCGTCCGCCGGGCCGGGGCCGGGATCGTCCTGGCGGGCCATCGTGGTCGGCTTCGCACCGGCGAGTACGGATGAGACCAGCGTGGTGTCGCTGGACCTGGACTCCACGGGGGCGTCACAGCTGGCGCAGGTCCCGGCTGGGCAGCTCGCGCTGGTGCTGCAACCGGCGGGCGGTGGCCGCTGATGCTGATCGCCTTGTGCTCGGTGAAGGGCTCGCCGGGCGTGACCACCCTGGCCGTGGCGCTGGCGGTGAAGTGGCCGCACGCGGGGAGCATCCGCCGGCTTGTTGCCGAAGTCGACCCGGCTGGGGGTGACCTGGCGATGCGTTTCGGCCTGTCGACCACCCCGGGGCTGGTCAGCCTCGCCGCCGCTGCGCGGCGCACCCGCCACAGTTCGGTGGTGTGGGAGCACACCCAGGTCTTGCCGAACGGGGCCTTCGTGGTGGTGGCTCCGCCGGGCGGCGCGCATGCCCGCGCCGCGCTGTCGACCCTGGCTAGCGCCCCGGATGGGCCGTTGCTGCCCGCGGTGGCCCGCGACACGGGAGTGGTGATTCTGGCCGATTGCGGGCGGGTGGATCCGGGGTCGCCGGCGGAGGCGATCGCGCGTCGCGCCGATGCCCTAGTCCTGCTGACCGGGACCCGGGGCGATGATCTCGCCCATGCCGCAGCCCGCTTGGGGGAGCTGGCCCGCTGGACCCCTCGGCCCGGCCTGCTGCTGACCGGCGAGGGTTATCCGACCGCGGATGTCGAGCGCGAGCTGGGCGTCCGCACGATCGGCCGCATCCCGTACGACCCGGACGCTGCCGCCACCTTGACCGGGCACCGGCCGCCGCCGGCCCGCCGCCGCGGCGACGGCGGCCTCGCCAGCCAGGCCACGGCCCTTGCCCAAGCTCTGGCCGGACCCGCCGCGCCACCGTCGGCGAGCCCGCCGACAAGCATTTTTGGGGAGCCCGACCAGCAAGTGCGTCGGCCTCCCGCCCTGATCACTACCCCGCCTGGACGCCCGCCGATCCCGGCCCCGGCCGTTGGTCCGCAGCGCAACGGCCACGGGCCGAGCGCCACGGGGAAGGAGCCATTCGCATGATCCAAACTGATAACCCGGCCAAATCGTCCACAGTGGATAGACGGTCTGGTGGTGCGGAGCAGCGGTTGCGTGCCCGGCTCCGGCAAGCCTTGAGCGCGGACCTGCCCGTCCGTGTCGAGGTTGAGTCCGGGGCCAGCGGCGGCGGGTTGAGTTTGGCCCGGCGTCGCGAGATCGGCCGCGCGGTGCTCGACGACGCGGTCGCCGCGCACAGCGAGGCCGAGCTCCTCGCCGGGCGCGCCCTGGTCGACTCCGGGATGGAGCAGCGGCTGGTCGAGCAGGTGCTGGATGAGGTGTTCGGCCTGGGTGGGCTGCAGCCGCTGCTGTCCGACTCGTCGGTGGAGACGATCGCGGTCAATCGCTATGACCGGGTCTTCGTCCAGTACAGCAACGGCCGCCGGGCCCAGGTCGCGCCGGTGGCGTCCTCGAACGAGGAACTCACCGATCTGATCCGCACGCTGGCGGCGCGGGCGTCGTCGGAGGAGCGCCGGTTCGACCGTGGTAGCCCGGCGCTGAATCTGCAACTGCCCGGCGGCGAGCGGCTGTTCGCGGTGCTGGGCCTGACGGCGGGCGGGGTGACGGCGTGCACGATCCGCCGGCACGGCTACCTCACTGCCACCCTCGCCCAGCTGCGTCGCCGCGGCACGCTCGACGTTGGGCTGGAGCGGTTCCTACGCGCGGTGGTGCGGGCGCGGAAGAACGTGCTGATCACCGGCGGCACCGGTGCGGGCAAGACCACGCTGCTGCGGGGCCTGGCCGCGGAGATGGACCCGCTGGAGCGGATCGTCACCGTGGAGGACGCCTTCGAACTCGGCCTCGGCCTGGACCCCGCGCTGCACGCCGACGTCACCGCCCTGCAGTCCCGCGAGCCCAACGTCGAGGGCGAAGGCGCGATCGGCCAGGCCGAGCTGGTCCGCTGGGGCCTGCGTATGTCCCCGGACCGCGTGATCGTCGGAGAGATCCGCGGGGCCGAGGTCATCCCGATGTGCAACGCCATGTCCCAGGGCAACGACGGCTCGATGGCGACGCTGCACGCCTCCAGCTCGAAGATCGCGTTCACCCGCCTCTCCTCCTATGCCGCCCAGGGTCCGGAGCGGCTACCGCTGGAGGCAACCGCCCTGCTGGTCGCCTCTGCGGTGCATTTCGTAGTGCACCTCGACCGAGCGGCGGATCGGACGACGCGGGTGATTGCCTCGGTCCGTGAGGTCATCGACGCCGAGGCGGGCGCGGTGATCTCCAACGAGGTCTACCGCCGCGGCCCCGGCCGCCGCGCGGTCCCGGTGGCCGGGGCCTTGCGCGCGGACACCCTCGACGACCTGATCGTGGCCGGGTTCGACCCGGACCTGCTGGTCCGCCCGGAGGGGTGGTGGACGCCATGAGCATCGACACCACCACGATCATCGCCGCCGCCCTCGGGATGGGCGCCGGCCTCGGCATGCTGCTGATCGTCGCCGGGAGTCGAACACCGTTGGCCTCGGCGCCCTCGCGGCGCACCGGGCTGGTGCGTGCCGCGCGGGGCCGGGTCGGCGACCGCCGTGTCGTGCTGCGCTTGGCTATTGCGGTCGGCGTGGGCGTGCTGGCCGGGGTCTTGACGGGATGGGTGGTCGGCGCGGTGCTGGCCGCGGCGGCGGTGTGGTTCCTGCCGCGGCTGGTCGGTCCGGACCATGCCCATGTCCGGCGGGTCGCGCGGATCGAGGCGATCGCCTCGTGGACGGAGATGCTGCGCGACGTGTTGTCCGCTGCGGCCGGGCTCGAGCAAGCCGTCCTCGCCACCGCTCCGCTCGCGCCCGCGGCCATCCGCGGCGAGGTCGCCACCCTCGCAGCGCGGCTGGAAAGCGGGCAGCGCCTGGCGCCGGCGCTGCGGGCGTTGGCGCGTGAGCTGGATGACCCGACCGCGGACCTCGTCCTCGCCGCTCTGGTCCTGGCCGCCGAGCACCAGGCCCGCCAGCTCGGCGACCTGCTCGGCTCGCTTGCCACGACCGCGCGGGGGCAGGCCGCGATGCGGATGCGCGTGGAGACCGGGCGTGCCCGGACCCGCACCTCGGTGCGGGTCATCGCTGCCACCACGCTGGCCTTCGCGGCCGGGGTCGTGGTGTTCAACCGCGCCTACCTCGACGTCTACAACAGCGCCACCGGCCAGGTGGTGCTGCTGACCATCGGCGCCCTGTTCGCCGCCGGGTTCGCCTGGCTGGCCCGGATCGCCACCAGCGGTGCACAGGCCAGGGTGCTCACGCTCGATACCGCGGACGCTGCCGGAACCCTTGGCGGCAGCCGCGACGGCCGGGGGAGGTGAGCGCCCGTGATCCCGCCTCTCGTGTTCGGCGCTGGTGCCGGGGTCGGGTTGTGGCTCCTGCTGGCGTGGGCCGTACCGCCGCGCCCGGCACTGGGCGACCGGCTCGCCCAGGCCAGCACGCGGCCTCCGGCCCCTCCAATCGTTCTCGCGGCGGATGCCCCGTGGGTGCGTGCCTGGGGCCGGGTCTTCGCCCCTGGCCTGCGCCGGTTCGGGCTGCCCGGCACGAGGACCAGCGCCGATCTGCGAGTCATCAGGCGCGGCACCGACACCCACCTGGCATCGAAGGCCCTGCTCGCCGTGGCCGGCCTGCTCGCCCCGTGGCTGCTGCAGGCGCTGCTCGCAGTGGGCGGGCTGTCGCTGGGGCTCGAGGTGCCGCTGCTGGCCGGGCTCGTGCTCGCCGCCCTCGGCTTCGTGGCCCCGGACCTCGACGTCCGGGCACGGGCCACGCGCCTCCGGCGGGAATTCCGCGACGCCCTCTCCGCCTTCCTGGACCTGGTGTGGATCACCCTCGCCGGCGGCGCTGGGGTCGAGGCCGCCCTCGGCGACGCCGCGGCCGTCGGCGCCGGGCCGGCGTTCGATCAGATCCGCCGAGCCTTGCACGCCGCGCAGCTGACCCGCACCACCCCCTGGGCCACCCTGCGCCAGCTCGGCGAGGAACTCGGCATCACCGAACTATCCGAGCTCGCCGCCTCGATCTCCCTGGCCGGCACCGAAGGCGCCCGCGTCCGCGCGTCCCTGGCCGCGAAAGCCCAAGCACTGCGCACCCACCAGGTCACCGACGCCGAGACCGACGCCCAGGCCGCCACCGAACGCATGGCCCTGCCGGTCTCTCTGCTGTTCCTCGGCTTCCTCGGATTCATGGCCTACCCGGCGGTCATCCAAGTCCTCAATGGTCTCTAGACCGATCACCGTCCCATATCCGAAGAAAGGCATGCAAACACAACGGAAAGAAGGACAACCATGATGCACCACATCCGAACTCTCTGGGCGCTGACGCGCGCCCGGGTCGCGCTGCTGCGTGCCGAACCGGAGCGCGGGGAGATCACCACCACCGTCATCGTCACCGCCCTGATGGCCATCGCCGCGATCGCCATCATCGCGATCATCGTGGCGAAACTGACGCAGAAGGCGAACTCGATCAACCTCGGGCTCGGCGGCTGACGATGCCGGCCTCAGCTAGCCGATCCCACGGCCATGTGGTGGTCGAGCGTGCCCGGCGGGCGCTGCGCGGTGACCGGGGCGAGGTCACCCTCGAGCTGGTCATCGCCACCCCGCTGCTGCTTCTGGCGTTGCTGGCGATCATCCAGTTCGCCGAGTGGTCCCACGCCACCCACGTTGCCCAGGCCGCCGCGTCCCAGGCCCTGGCCGCGGCCCGCACCCAGAATGGCACCGCCGCCACCGGACACGCCGCCGGCCGGCGGCTGCTCGACGATCTCGCCGCCGGGCCCCTGCGCCACCCGGTTCTGACCGTGTCGCGCGGCGCGGCCGCGGTGTCGGTAAGTATCCGTGGCGAGGCCGCGACCGTCCTGCCCGGCGTGCACCTGCACGTGCACGCCGAAGCCTCCGGCGAGGCCGAACGATTCCTGCCCGACACCATGCCGACATCCTAAGAATTCCCTTGCCATAAAGGCGATTTCGGCGACCGGCCGAAAGGACACCAGACGATGACAGACCAGCTACCGCCGGGCATGGCGATGCCGGTGCGCGCGGCCGTATTCCCTGACGGACCGGATTCCCTACTGCTGAACCCTGATGTTCCCGAGCGGTGGTGGCGGCGCGAACGCATCCGAGCCCTGCTGTGTCCCCAGATCGTCGTCATCGGACTCGCCGGGGCAGCTCTGACCGTCCTCGCGGGTTCCGCGGTTGCGGAGGGCGAAGGTCCGGTAGCCGCGTTGGAGTGGGGCATGAGCATGCTCCCACTCGCCGGATACCTGCTGCTCCGCTGGCGCAGTGGCGCCGCTGTACTCACCGATCATCGTCACGGCCTGACGCACCCCTGCCGGCTTGATCGCGTGCGGGGCGAGTTCTTCTTCCGCAGTCGCGATTTCGCCGACCTCGGCTCCGTTGGCCAGGGGGTGCGGAGCCTAATCGCTGAGGTGGACGAGCTGCATCGCAGTCCGGCCCGCGCTTGGATAGGCCCCGACCTGCCGCGCGAGGTGCACCTGTTGGTGTGGCGGGCGTTGTGCTGCCTTGACCGCACCCGCGCTGCCCGGAGCCTGGCCGCGGAAATCGCCGACGATCCCGGTTCCGCGGTCGGAGAGCTGGCCGCCGCGGCCCGCGAGGCGGTCACAGTGATCGATGACGCCCTGGACGAGGTCATGTGGCACGTGCATGCCTGCCTCGCGCTGACCCGAGCGTGGGAGGCGAAACTCCGGCACGGCGAACTCGCTGCTCGCACCGAAGGCACTCTCGCCGCTCTGACCGACCAGAGCCGGGTCCAGCGGCTCGCGCAGACTGCAGAAGCGTTACCGCAGAACGTATTCGCCTACATCACCGCAGCCCGCGACACCACCGACGCCGGAGCGTTCCCGTGGGAACAGCACCCCTTGCCTCGGTCACGTCTCCGTTTCTTGCCCAGCGGACTCAACCGAAGCCCTACACCGGGGAAAGCGTGGCTACGGCTGGTTCGACGAGGTGAGGGCCCGTCATGACCTGGCGCGCACCGAAAGCCACCCCAGTACGGCGATGGTGGGCCGCCGAGGCCGGATCGGTCACCGCCGAGGCCGTGCTGGTGACGCCTCTGCTGGTCATGCTCCTGGTGTTCCTGGCCGTGGTGGTCCACCGGGGCGTCGATGCCCGGCTGCGGCTCGACGACGCCGCTCACCAAGCCGCCCGCGCCGCCACACTGCAACGCAACACCCCGGCCGCTGCCACCGCCGCCCGCGCCACCGCCGAAGCAGCGCTCGCCCAGGCCGGACTGATGTGCCGGGGCGTTACCACCACGCTGTCCGGCACGCCCACCCCCGCCGCGGCGGTGACCGTGCGGGTGCGCTGCACCGTCGACTTCGGCCAAGCGCTGCTGCTGGGCGTGCCCGGCAGGAAAACTCTGGAATCGAGTGCCAGCGAAGTCGTCGACACCTACCGGTCACAAGCCGGGCCGGAGGGTGCACGGTGAGCCCGTCAGCGCGCGAGCGCCGGATCGCCGACGCACGCCCGGGCCTGCTGCCCGGTCAACGTCCGATGTTCGAGCAACCCGGTGGAGACCCGGCCGATCTCCGTCCAGTACCGGTCGATGAGATCCTGCGCGATGCCGGCCCGCAGGTCCGGCCGGTGGGCGGGGAGCCGGTAGGCGCGGCGGACGTCGGTGACTACGGCCAGGTCGTCGTGGCCGCCGTGCAGGTAGGCCTCGAGGCGGACGTGCTCGGCCGTCAGATCCTCGCGGTCCCGCTCGGCTGCGCTGGTCGTGTCGAGGGCGTAGCGGGCCTGGGCGAGCGGGTCGGCGTGGGCGACGACCGCCAGCGAGGACAGCTCCACCCGGCGAGGCCGGGCCGCGGTGAACCCGGCCCGCCCACGTATTCGGGGCCGCAGCGTGACATAGCGCAGCGACCGGCCTTGCAGAAGGTAGACGACCACGTGCCCGGCCTCGTGCCAGGCAGTCACGCAGTCCTCGTCCAGCAAGGGTGGTTCCTGGGCTTCGGGGGCGGTCACGCGCCCCATTCTCGCCACACCGTCGAAGCGTCCCCCGTCGTGCCCTTCGCGCTGCGCCGCCGATGGCGGTGGTGGTGGCGCGCCGAGGAAGGGCGGGTGACCGCGTTCGTGCTCACCTTGCTGATCGGGTTGCTCGCCCTGACCGGCCTGAGCCTGGACGGTGGCCTCGCCCTCGCGAGCAAGGTCCGTGCCGGCGGGCAGGCCGAGTCCGCCGCTCGCGCCGGCGCCCAAGCACTCGACCTCGCCGCCTACCGCGCCAATGGTGTGGTTCGGCTCGATCCGCGGAGGGCGCAGGACCTGGCGCAGCGGTATCTCAGCAGCATCGGCGCGACCGGCAGCGTGGCCGTGGCTGGAGACACGGTGACCGTCGAGGTCACCGCCACCTACCGGACCCAGCTGCTTTCGCTGGTCGGGATCAGCGACATCCACACCCACGCAAGGGGCGCCGCCCACCCGCAGCGCGGGGTCACCGGCATCGAACCCTGACCGCATGAACCCACTCACCGGAAGGAGACACGGCATGGTCACATCGGAAGAGGAGATCACCCACCGCCTCGAGGAACGAGACGTCGCCCGCGGCGTGCGCCGCGCGCAGGCGGCCACCACGGTGGGCGGGCTGGCCCGCCGGCACACCGAACTGGCCGGGCAGCTCGCCAGCCTCGAACGCGAGCTCGGCGAGATCCTGATGAGGGCCGGCGACGTCATCGACGTCCCGGAGCTGGCCCAGGTCACCGACATTCCCGCCGCCGAACTCACCCGTTGGCGCGACCAGACGGCCAAGCTCGCCCGCGGCGGCAAACGCAAACGCCCCAGTGCGACGACCAGCGACACGAACAGGCAGCCGACCACTAGGCCGCGTGCCGCCCGGCCGGCGGCCTTGGTGGAACTGGAGGCCGCCGGTCCGGCCGGGATAGCGGCCGGCGCGGCGGGCAGCTGATGACCGTGGCGTCTGGACACCGGCCTGTCGCGCGCGTCGCGCGGCTGCTGGGCCGGGCGGCACGGGGACTGGTCGCGGCGCTCGTGCTGGCCGCGCTGGTGGCCGGGTTGCCGTGGGTCCTCATCTACGGCGTGGGGTGGCCGTTGCCGGGTCACGTGCCGAGCGCAGGCGAGATCGGCGCGGTGCTGATGGCGCCGATGTCGCCGAGTTTCCTGCTCGACACGCTCGCCTGCCTGGCCTGGCTGCTGTGGCTGGTGTTCGCCGTTGACGTAGCCGCGTGCGTCCTCGACGCGGCGCGTGGTGCGCGGTGGCCGGAGTTGCGGGGCCGAAGCGGTCCGGTGCGGCGCGTCGCGGCCGTGCTCGTCGGCGCGCTGCTGCTCGCCGTGCTGGGCCGTACCGCAACCGCCGCAACCGCCGCTCCGCCCGTCGTCGCCCGTCCCGTCGGCCACACCCCGGCGGTCGCGACTGCCCTCGCCTGGACGATGCCAGCCAGCCACAAGCACACTGGCAGCCCGCCGTCCCAACCCTCGGCCGAGCCCGGGACCGAGCGGGTCCGCCCACCAGAGGCCGGGGTGCACGACTCGCTGTGGCGGATCGCGCAGCGCCGCCTGGGTGACGGCGATCGCTGGCCGGAGATCTGGGCCCTCAACGAGGGCAGCGCCCAACCCGACGGACGCGTGCTGAGCGACCCGAACCGGATTCACCCCGGCGACACCCTCCGGCTTCCCGAGACGCCCACCCCACCGGTCCTGGCACCTTCACCACAGGCACCCACGGCCCCTGCACCCGAGACCCAGGCCGTACCGCCGCCGGCGAGCACCACCACGCCAGCGCCATCGGAGCCAGTGCCATCCCCCGCGCCCACCCAGGTGCGTGACGTCGGCACGGCAACCGGGCAGCCCGCCGGGGGCGCGGCGATGTGGGGCAGCGGTGAGACGTTCGTCGGCCTGGGACTGGCCGCGGCGATCAGTGCGCTTCTGATGCTCGCGCGACGGCGGCGCCAAGCACGCTACCGGCCCGGCAGCGGCCGACGCGACGACGACCTGCCGCTCGCGCCGGCGGTATACCAGCTGCGCCTGGCCCACCTGCGCGCCCAGCACCATGACGAGGACACCGTTCTGGAGGCCGAGAACGATCAGGAGATCGCCGACCCCGCCCCGCCAGCGGGACGAAGCGAGCATGCCCGGTCCGAGTCGTCGCCGCGATCGACCTCCGGCAACCCCGGGAAGGCGGGATCCGAGACCGCGGGCCAGGTGCAAGTGCCTACGCCCCGCATCCACCGCGTGATAGGCGTCCCCTTCTCTGGAACTGGACCGGAGAACGTGCCGTCGGCAGTGGAAATCGCCCTCGGCGCGACGGCCTCCGGCGCAGACGGCGAGACCACGAACGGCGTATCGACCAACGGCACCCCGGCGGGCACAGAATCGCACATCGCCCTTGACCTGGCCCGTGTCCACGGCCTCGGATTGGTCGGACCGGGCGGCTACGCCGCGGCCCGCGCCCTGCTGCTCACCATCCTCACCACCGTGCCTGACGGCGGACCGGCGCCGAGGGTGCTCGTGCCCGCTGCGGACCTGGCCCGCCTGCTCGGTGTGCCGGTGCCCGCCACAGCCCTGCCGGACACGGTCACCGTCGTAGCCGACCTGGACACCGCAATGGACAACCTCGATCCACAGAACCCGGCATCGCCCCTTCCTGCCGTCCTGATCGCGGCGCCGCCACTCGAGCCAGATCAGCAGGCCCGACTGCAGCAGCTGCTCGACAACGGCGCCCAGCCCGACCTCACTGCGGTGCTGCTGGGCCAGTGGCGCGCCGGAGTAACCGCCTACGTCACCGCCAGCGGCCACATCTCCGCGACCAGCCCCGGCCTCGGCGAGCCCCTGCGCGGCACCCGCGCCTTCACCCTGCCCGAGACCGCCACCCGCGACCTGCTCGCCTTCCTGCACACCACCCAGCCCGCCGGCGGCGCCCACAGCAAACTCGACGCCGCACGCCGTGCCGACGGCACGGCGACCGCCCCCACCCCTGAGCCGGCGGCACAGCCACCGGAGGCCGCCCGGTCCCATCCCGAGAACGTCGGAAGCGGCCCTGAACCCCTGGAGATCACCTCAGGCCCACCCGCGCCGGAACCGTCCTCCGCCGGCGGGCATCCCAGGGGCGAACCGCACCCGCCACCGCCGATGCCGGACACGACCCCGGCCGTGCCCGCGCCGCTGGTGCTGAAGGTGTTCGGAGTACCTACCCTGCACTGGCGACCCGATCCCGCGCGAGCGGAGGCCGAGCCGCGCGACCTGTCCAGCGAGTTGAGCAGTCGGCCGGTCGAACTGCTGCTGTACCTCGCTGTGCATCCCGGCGGGGTGTCCCGCGACCGGATCGTCGACGCCCTATGGCCCGACGAACCGCCCCGCAACCCCGCCAGCGTGCTGCGCACAGTGCTCTCCCGGATCCGCCGCACCCTCGACACCGCCACCCGCGGCACCGTCGGCGAGCTGGTCCTGGCCGAGCACGGGCAGTACCAGCTCGACCGGACCGTGGTGGAGGTGGACTACTGGGGCTTCGCCGACGCGGTCACCGCCCGCCGCGGCGCCAGCACACCCGAGCGGCGCGCCGACGCCAACGAGGCGGTCGTGGCGCACTACGGCGGGCTACTGGCCGAGGGAGTGGACTCCGACTGGCTTGTCGCTGCCCGGGAAGCGACGCGGCGCGACGCGCTCGACGCGGTAGCCGCACTCGCCCGCGTCCGGGTCGGGACCGACCCGGACTACACCCTGGATCTTCTGGAAACCGCGCGGGCGTTCGACCCGCACAACGAACTGCTCTACCGCGACATCATGCGCCTGCAGCACACCCTCGGCCGGCACGACGCCATCTCCCGCACCCTCACCCTCCTGCGGACACGGCTGACCGAAATCGACGCCACACCCACCGCGGACACCGTCGACCTCGCCGAGCGATTGCGCGCCCGCCACACCGGACTCCCCATCGACGACAACGTCTCCCGATCCACGGCGCCATGACATGAGCGAGCCCGCTGTTCTCGACAACGCCTCGACGAGACAGAAACCGAGACGTGATCCGCAGCCACCCAAGGTAATGACGCGGAACAGCGAAATATCTCGATTCCTAGCAACGATCCTGTCCGGACCGATGCTAACGTCGACTGCGGTAGCACCATTTTCGAGGACGAAGAAAAAGAACCAGGTGAGCACACTCCCGTACTCCACGAAATATCCCGTACTATCGCACATCGAGTGTTGTATGCGGCTCTCGCATACCGCCATGACATCCAGACTCCACATTTATGGCCGCGACGTCCGGGGAGACTCCGGCGTCGCGCGCTATTCCCACTCCCTACTACCCACTGCCACGGCCCCGGGCTGGGGCAATGCGGAGAGTGAGTGCCAATCGTGGGACCGGCGACCGGGCCTATCCGCCTCGCGCTCCGGTGTCCACCTAAGGCGGATCCCTCCATCTCGACTGTTCTCGCAGCTCAGAACCACTCTAGGGGGATCCGCCGGTGTCCCAGACTCGCTTGACACCAAGCAGGTAAACACATCAGGCCCGGCGACGGTTTCATCGGTGCTCGTTATCATTCTATCGATTGTCATCAGTGCACCCGACTCACCCTGCGCAGTACCCAGGAGGTTTTTCTTAAAAAGAACCTATTTCATCTTCGGCTTCACTTCAAGTCGGCGTTCCCATTCAAAAACGATCCGAGGGTATCTAACCTGCGCAAACAGTCTCGAAAAGAGCCGGTGTTCACGTTGGATAATGAAAGAAAAAAACGAAATTGAACCCGGAAAACTATTGCATGACGCCCGCGATCGAGTTACGTTTGTTGTGTCACCGGGAAACCGGGAAACCCGGAAACCACCGCCCCGGAAGCAAGTCGATACCGGTAAGCCGGAAATCAGAATCACACGAATGGGGAACGCTATGTGCGTCATTGAAGAAAGCCCATTACTTGTCAACTATGACGGGACCGTGACGATTTTTTGCTACTGCGGTTGGATGGACACCCACCCCACGCAAGAAGCTGCCCACGTGGCCGGGCGTGCCCACATGGAAGATTTCGAAGAAATGGAACGACTTTACGATGAAGACCGCGCCGCGTGGTCGGCACGCTACGACTTTGACGCGCAGTAAACGCCGCCGAACCCACAATTGCCCCGCTGCCCCAAACTCGCGCAATCCACCCGCCGAAAGGGTGCACCATGAACAAAGCCAATAGCCCGCGCACCGTGCACGTGATCGACCCCGCCGCTGACCCCGGGCCGCTGCCGGAAATCACGGTGCCCCGCTTTGTCGAAAACGGGTGCACGGTCACGGCTGTGATAATCGACCCCGCCGACCGCCAACAACTATTGTACGGCGTGGTGACCCGGCCCGACGGAAAACTTGCCGGAAGCTACTACCCTGCCGACCCAGTGCGGTGCGATCACTGGCGAATCGTGACCGCCGACGGAACCCACTACCACGCCGCCAGTGAATACCACGCGGTGGAAGCCCTCACCACTACGTTCGCCACTGGCTGAGATGCCTGCCGTTACCGTCGACTACTGCCGTGCGCGCTGACACGTGGCAATGAAAGGCCAGTTTCGCCACTCGCCCAGAACCAAAATCCTACGGACATAAGGAAATCGATCAATGTCCGGCAGCACTCCCGAAGTAAACGCCATCGATTCCGCTTGGGAACCCGAACCGCTGCCCGAAATTGATGCCATGATCAGGGCGCGGCTGTTCATGCCAGACGATTTGTGACCTAACGAAGAACGTGTGCGTTTCGCGATTCCCGCAGTGCTCGCGATCGACACGAGAATTCCGCACGACGGTTTTGAATATATCGTCGACGAGATTTTTCAAGAAACCGGAAATTCTTCGGTATCGGTCTATCTTCGGTACATCTGACAACGCCTCAAGCGCTCCGAATTCCTGGGATTGGTGTTTCGTTAAAAATCGTCCCAGGCTCCAGATCATGCAGTGAAAGGACCCGACAGCCATGACCATGCCAGCCACGACCCCGGCCACGGGAGCCACGCCCACTTCCCTGGGAGCGGGATCCCGGTTGCGCAACGGCGAGCTCCGACGCATGGTGGCCGAACTGCTCACCCGCGACCCCGCCGCCGCGCTCACCCCCGGCGCCATCGCGGCCGCATTGGGCGGGAAGTCATCCGGCGCGGTCGGGAATGCGCTGGCGACGCTGGAAGCGCGCGGGGAAGCCGAGCGGATCGGTACCAGCCCCGCCACCTACCGGTCGACCACCACCACCGCCGATGCCGCGAAAACCACGACGATCGTCCCACGCGCCAACACTGCCGCGCCGTCGGCACCCCCGGCGCCGCAAGCCCCGGCCGCGCTGGTGACCGCCCCGGTCCGCCGCCCGAACGGGCAGATGTACCACCCGCGCAAGCTATCCGGGTTGTCGGACGTGACCGCGTTACGGCGGTTGCGGGAGGCCAACGTGCCCGCGCTCATGTACGGCCCGCCCGGTACCGGGAAAACGTCGGTAGTGGAAGCCGCGTTCGGCGACCTGGTCACTATTCAGGGTGACAGCGACACCGTGACCGATGACTTCGTCGGTTCCTACGCCCAAACCCCGGACGGGCGCTACGAGTTCGCCTACGGCCCGTTAGTGGTCGCGATGCGTGAGGGGCGCACGCTGTTCATCGACGACGCCACGCTCATTCCGCCGACTGTGCTCGCGGTGGTGTACCCCGCGATGGACGGACGCCGTCAAATCCTGATCAAGACGCACAACGGTGAAGTCGTCGATGCCGCACCGGGCTTCTACGTCGTGGCCGGACACAACCCCGGAGTCCACGGGGCGGTGCTGAGTGACGCGCTCTCATCCCGCTTCGGTGTCCAGATCCAAGTATCGACGGACTACGACCTCGCGGCGCAGCTGAATATCGATCCGAAAGCAGTGCGTGTGGCGCGGAATCTGGCCAACCGGAAGGAAAAAGGCGAGATCGGCTGGGCGCCGCAACTGCGAGAGCTGATCGCGTTCAACCGGGTCGCCGACGCACTCGGCACCACCCACGCGGCCGGGAATCTGATCGGCATCGCACCGGAGGAAGACCAGGACGTTGTCTCCGAAGCGGTGTGTAACGTGTTCGGCTCCCACGTTACCCCGCTGTCACTGGGTTCCCAGTTCTAGAACCAAACCCGCCACTGTCGCGAAAGGACGAAACGCGATGACCACCCACGTTGCCGCACCCGCCGCCGCACCCACCGCCGTGTTCCCCGGTGCCCCGGGATGGCTGGCCCTGTCCGCCGCGTTCGGCGACGAGGTGCCCGCCATCGCCGACCGCGACGATCTCGTGGTCACCGTGTCGCCCGGGGCGGGGCACGGGGCGCCGGCATGCTTCTTCCCGGACCTCGTCACCATCGAGGTCGACGGCGTCCACCTGGCCCCCGGGGTCGACCCCGCCACCGTGGCCCCGCACCGGGTCGGGGACCGCAAGCGCTACCGCACCGCGTGGGGACTGCTCACCCACGAATGCGGCCACGCCAAGCATTCCGCGTGGCGAGCCCCCGACGACGCGCCCCCGGGCGCCGTCGATGCGGCGAACCTGCTGGAAGAGACCCGGATGGAAGCCGCCCAGATACGCCGCCGCCCGGAGGACCGGTACTGGCTCCGCGCCAGCGCCACCAACCTGATCCTCGCCGATACCCAGGCCGCCGACCCCGCCACCGCCCCGCAGATGACCGCGACCGACGCTGCCCGGACCGCCGCACTGCTGCTGGCACGAGTGGACGCGGGCATCCTCAACCGCCGCGAGGTCGCCCCCGTCGCCCGCGTCGTGCGCGACCTCCTCGGCACTGGCACCCTCGCGACCCTGCGCCGCATCTGGCGCGCCGCGCACCGCACCGTCGACGACAACGCCCCCGCCATGATCGAACTCGGGCGCCGCTGGTGCGAGGCCATCGGCACCGACCCCGACCAACCCCTGGGCACCCCGGACCCGAACGCGCCCCGCAGCGGTACACCTTCGCCCCTCGCGGACGCGATCACCGCCGCCGCTGCCACCCTCGCGCACGTCATCTCCGCCGACCTCGCCCCGACCGACCCCACCACCCAGGCCATGGATGCCCAGGCCGCCAACGACCAAGCGCGCCAGCAGGCCCAGAACGCGGCGACCGCCGTGTTCGGCGGCCCCGGACTCACCCGGAACGCGCCCCTTATCCGGGGCACCCGTGCGCCCAGCACAACCGAGCAGGCCGCCGCACGGCAGCTCGCCCGCGCACTGAACACCGCCGGATTGCGCGACCGCACCGTCACCAAAACCCGCTCGACCGTACCCCCGGGACGGTTGCGGATGCGGGGCGCGATGACCGTCGACGCACAACGCGCGGCGGGCGCGATCCCCACCGCCGAACCATTCACCCGCACCACCCGCGCCACCGTGCCCGCCCCGCCGTTGCGGCTCGGCATCATCTGCGACGTCACCGTGTCGATGGACGCCTTCACCGCGCCCGTGGCCTCGGCGGCCTGGATCCTTGCCCACGCCGCCCGCCACACGGCGGTACCCACCACCACCGCCACCGTGGTCTTCGGCGCGGGAGTCGTCACCCCTGTCACCCGTCCCGGCACCACCCCCGCGAAGGTGACCGAATTCGGCACCGGTCTCAGCGGCCACGTCATCGACACCGCGATCAACGCCCTCGACGGCGCCCTCGACCTGTCCCGTCCGAACGCCGCACGCCTCCTGGTGATCATCTCCGATGGCAATTTCGAACATGCAAACAGGAATTCCGGTCAGCAGATGCTGGACCGCTTGCGGGACAACGGATGCGCGGTGTTATGGCTGGCGCCCGACGAGCCGGGAATTGAGCCCATGAACGGCGCCACCGTGCACACCCTGGCCGACCCGACCACCACCGCCCGCGCCATCGGACAAGCCGCAACCGCCGCGCTGCGCGCCACCCGCTGACCCACTGGGGCGGAGTGACGACCACCCCGCCCCACCTACCTGCCACCGCGAGCGACATCCAACCCCCACTCTCCTAACCCCACTTTTCTAGGCCAGATAGGGGAAATCCGGCCATCGCCACGAACACAATCCCTGACGCAATCCACGACACCGCGCCACTGACGACCGGTGAGAAACGAACAGAGACAACTGCGACGCTGAAGCGCATTCACGCGAAAGGAGTAAACACTATGCACGACAGAACGAAACGGCTCACATGGACTGTGCTGGCGGTACTGCTACCAGGACCGTGGACCCCGGTGATTGTGCTGGTCTACTTCCTCGGCCACGCCGCCAAGCGCGATCAGGACGGCGCACACCACCACTGGGCGTCACAGCGCCCGCCCGCTGATCCTTACGCCTATGCCCCGGACACCCACTACAAGAACCCCCACACACCAACACGATAGCCGAGGACCATCATGTCGAGCTCGCCGAGTTTCGCAGACTTTGCCATCGGCCTTGGCGAGAACGCCACCTGGATCGGCTCTCTGCAAGGGGAATGCTACCCATCCAGCTTCCTTAGCGTACCGTCTTTATGGCTGGCACTGACCACGATCGACGAGAACATCTTCCGGGCCGCCGTCTCCGACACCCTCGACGGGTGGAGGAGCCAGCACCACGAGCAGGGACATCACCAGGATCCCGGCTGGCCGTGGCCGTGGTACACCAGCCATAACAGCAGCTGGATCATCACCTTCGATCCCGAGGCCGAGGCGGTGTTCGTCACCGTGGGCGGTGGCGTCGGCTGGCATCGGATCGCTCCGCACCACTCGCAATTCCCTGAAGAGAACGACTCGCTCGGGCCACCCGACATCGTGGCGTGGCTTCGCGACCCGGCCGCGCCGCCGTCGGTGCCGATGCCGTTGATGCGCGAGAAGACCCCGATGCCCGGGTTCGGCGGTGAGGGCCGATGAGCCGCGCGACGAGGTGGCGAGTACTTGCCACCCTGGCCATGCGAGACTCCGCTGGAATTCCCGCCCGGCAGAAACTGCTGCGGTTACACAGGGATCCCGCCAGCCGCCGAAACTTTTCTCGCGACGTTTTCTTCGCCGAGCCAAGTCCGCACCTCGGAGCACAGATCCGGCACTCGGACCCGGTTCTTCCATACCCAGCACACGCGATATCCAGGAGGACAGCATGACCGCAGCCACCACCACACCGCTGGAACCGCCCTGCCCGGACTGCCAGGTAGGGATCGGGAAGGCCCATATCGAGGGCTGCGACGTGGCCCGCTGCCTCGCCACCGGGCTGCAGCGGCTCGGCCACAGCGAATCGTGCCGCTGTCCCCGGGACGTCTGGACCGGACGGTGGCCCGGCGAGTCCGAGTGCCTGGAGTTCGGCTGGATGCTCGGCCCTGACCTGCCCGACCTCAATCGCCTGCTGACCACGGCCGCGTGGGATCCCGTCGCACACCGCTGGACCCGCCCCGGCCACCAGGACACGACAGCCGAAGGAGCACCGCGATGACCATGCTCTCCACCGGCCCGGACCTGTCCGCGGGCCCCGCCCTCGCCGCCGGCGAGTTCTGGATCGAGTACGTGCCTGCCGCGCATGCCGAGCCACACCAGGTCAGCTTTCCCGCCGTTGTCGAACCCCGCCGCCACCGTAATCTGTGGGTGCGCCCACGGCTACGTCCCGAGGCCGCTGAAGCGGTGTGCGAGTGGCTCAACCTGGTCTACCCGGCCGACCCGGACTGGTACCCGCTGGCCCGATTCGAAGACGACCTGCTCGTCGTACTCACCGGAGACGCCGCCCACCAGCGCCACAAGATCGTTTTCGGCGAGGACGGCCGCTATCCCCTCGGAGAGCTGGGCCGCTGGTTCTTGTCCGGCCCGACTCACACCCGTGCCCGGTTCTACCGCCAGCTCGACGTGCTGCGCGACCCCGAGCGCCACTACCCTCGACCCGGCGAAACCGTGGTCACGTGCGACCCCAACAACCTGCCCGCGAGCGGGTTTCCCGCCCGGGTCGACTCCCCGCCCGGACAGGCAGCAATCCCGGTGTTCCGGCCGGAGGTCGCCGAGGCCGTGGCAGTCTGGTGCGCGAGCAATCACGGCACGTTTCCCGACGACCACCCGCAGGTGTATTTCGACGGCGACACCCTGGTCCACGTCCACCAGCACCTGCGCGCCCGCGACGGCTACCTGCCCTCGCGCATCGATCCCGACCCGGACGGAAACTACCGGATCGACAGCGACGAGTGGACCTTCCAGGCAGTCTCGGAGAAATCCGAGGGCGCGGTGCACCCGGCCGCGACAACTCCGGGCGGCGGGCGCTGAATCCGGCCCGGTACCCAGCACCACCCGCACCGGGCCGGTCGCGCGCAAGCCGGGAACGTCCTGGACCTCGGCATCGTAGGCGTCGGCCGAGGTCATCGTGTCCGACGGCGACTTCCGCCGCCAGCCTCGCAACGACGGGCAGCGCAAGCTCGACCGGTTGCGCGCGTCCGAGTGCGCCGTGCTGTGGCTGACCACCAGCCCCTACGACACCCCCCTCGCCGGGGCCACCGTGCACGTGTTGACCCGACCCCACCACCACCGCCCGCGCCATCGGGCACGCCGCCACCGCCGCCCTCCGCGCGACCACCCGCTAGCCCCACCGGTCCGGGGCGGGACACCCCGCCCCGGACCACCCCGCGACCACGAGGTGACCTGCCATGACCGACACCCGACCCAACACCGTGGGCGACCTGATCGCCGCCCTGTTCGGCTACGACCCCGCGACCCCGCTACGGATCGCCGCCCAACCCGGCTACCCGATGGAGCACCTTGTCGCGCGGGTGGTGCACACCCCCGACGACGCCGAATCGTGGGGCATCCGGCCCACCGACCCGCCCGTGGTGTGGATCGGCACCGGTGGACAGGTCGGCTACCTGCCCGCGATCGCGGCCGATGCCCTCGGCTGGTCGGCATGACCACGACCTTGACCGTGCCCGCCGAGCTGCCCTTGGCCGGCGAGGCCAAGTCTTCGGTGCCCCGTCGTAGGGGTAGGACGCCGCCGCCGACGGACGGGAACCCCTCGCCACGAGTTCGCCGTTGTCCACCGTCAACGCGCTCGCCACTCATCTGTCTTGGCCGCACCCTTCAACGGCTTGGCACCTCAGGCGACGTGTCCACGACAGCCGCTCTCTAGCCACCCCGTGCAACCGAGCCCGAACCCGAACCCGCTGAAACTCCACCGCCGTGGGGCGAGCCTATGATGAGTACCGTCATGATCGAGCGGGACGAGGACCGCCGGATCCACCTCGAGCCGCTACTGCACCCTTGCGTCGTCGAACTCGTCGAACTCGTCGAACTCACCGTCCGCGCCCGTATCGGCGCGACTTCTACATCGACCAGGGCTGATTCCTTCGACCCGTGAAGTCAACCGGGTTCGGCAAATAGGACGTCTTTCTCGTGTGGATGGTGGTACGAACCTGCGAATCGTTGGGCCATAAGGTTCCACTTCGGATCCTTATATACATAACCGTTGAGAACGACGCGATTACGAAGCGTCTATACATGTTGGCCATCTGGTCCGCTACAAACGAAAACCGAAGAGAAAAATGGACAATGACGACTGCCCGTGACATTTACGGACCATCTGGACTGGCCGCCAACGCGGCCGTGGACGCACCGCGAACCGACCCCTTGCCCGACGACACCGACGCGACCGCCGGGGCGTCACAGCCGCAGAACGAGGCGATGATGCGGGCGCGGGGAGCGCTGCCGCCCGATACGATGATCCTCGCCCCGGCATTCACCCCGCCGCCGATGCGTCGCCCTGACGGTGTGTGGGCGATGCTCGTGACAGCGGTCGACATCATCGGCGACACCGACTCCGACAGTGGAGAAGAGGTGGCCCTGTTCGCCGGACAATGGGTCAGTGACAAGCCGCCAGCTGACGACTTTTACGACGGCGACCTCGTCGTACGCTTGACTGATCCGATCGATTCGACCTATCAGTCGCCTCGTGAACACGTAGCCGATGTCGAAATGCTGCAAAACGGGTAAACGGTGCTCAGGACGCCCGACGGGCGGACGTTGGATGAGCTGCGCGCCGAACTACGCGCGCGGCGCGAGAACTTGATACCGCTTAGAACGCGGCTTCCGTTCTCGCCCACGCCGGGTTGTGCCGCACAGCGATCGAGTCGCCGGGCGGCACAACCCGTCCGCTCGGGCGGGCCACGCGCCCCGGGCCTTTAAGCTGCCGGTTGCGGCCTGCTGGATTTACCCGGCCGCGTCGAGGACGTCAGTCTTGTCCGGGTTGATGGCGAACCGTTTCGGTGCCTCGCAGGTTTTGATCGCGTAGCCGTCGGCAACGAGCTTCTCGCACGCGTTGTTGACCGCGCCGCTCGATCGGGTGAGGTCTGTGGCGATCTTGCCCGGTCCGAAGTTCTGGCCCGGGTGGTTGGTCAGGTATTCCTCGACCAAGGCTCGCAGTCCGCCCTTGGGCAGTCGGTCCTTGCCTGCGCGGGCGGAGGCGGTGATGGCGGCTACCGCAGGCAGCTCCGCCGGAGACGGCTCGGGCTCGGTCACGCCGTCCATCGGATGAATCGGCGAGGCGTCGGGCAACGGGTCGGTGTCGTCGGTTTCGGCAGATGGGGCCGACTCGTCGGAGGTGGCGGCTGTCGCGGCGCTCTCGGGTCCCGTTTCGGCGGCTTCCGATCCTGCGGTGATCTCCTGCGCCGCCGTGGTGTCGTCGATGGTCGTGTCGTCGACATCGGTGGTCGCTTCCTCGGCCGTCCCCAGGGCGTGGACTGTGTCGTCGAGGGCGTCATCGGCGGGCTCGGCAGGGTCGTCGAGCGCCAGGAGCGTATCCGCCAGAGGGTCCCCGGTGTTGGCTGCGGCTGCGCTGCCGTCCGGCGCTGCGAGTGCCCAGGTGTCGGGAATGCGTGGGCCGTCACCTGCGGTCCGGATTACGGTGCCCTCGCGCGCCCAGCGGGCCAGGATCTTCGCAGCGGTTGAACGGCCGACTCCTGCCGCCATGGCCAACTGGGCGGTCGTGGACCCCGGTATCGCGGCCAGCGCAGGGTGGACCTTGTCTTCCGTGGTCTTTGTGGACAGCTGTTCGGTGCTAGGCACGAAACGCGTGCGGTCTTCCTCATCGGGAAGTATGGCGAGAGGAGTGGCTGCGCGCTTGCTCTTCGTACGAGACATAATGAACTCCATAGGCTGGAACGGAACGGGATAGTCATGCCCCGGCCAGGGCGTCAGCCCACCGGTGCGCATCCGGCTGTGCGGGCTATACCTCTATGGACGCTCCGTCACCGCCTCCATGTCAAGCGACTCGTCAAAAAAGATAGCTGTCTCGTGTGGACATATCCGATGCGCGGCTGTCGCGATAACATCGGATCGGCGGTAAACGCATACGTGGCTTGCCATCGCCGCGTGGACGGAGCGAACCAGATCGCCGGCATGGACGTCATCGCATAGGGCGGGTGGCTCCTGCGTAGGCGTCTCCTGGGTAGCGGTAGTCGTTGATTTGCACGGGTTTGCCAAAGTCCGGCGCGTTCACCATTTTTCCGTTTCCTAGGTACAGTCCCACGTGCCGGATGTGTGCGGGCGAGCCGTAGTAGACGAGGTCGCCGGGCAGGAGGGTCTGCCCAGCGGGCACATGGTTGCCTGCTCGGTATTGGGCGTCGGCGGTGCGGGGCAGGGAGATCCCGGCTGCGTCGTAGGCGGCCTTGGTCAGGCCTGAGCAGTCGAATCCGCTGTCCCCGTTCTGGGGGCCGTCGCCGCCCCACACGTACGGCAGCCCCCGTTGTCCGCAGGCGTAGTTGATCGCGGTCAGCGCGGCGGTGGTGGCGGCCTGGATGTTGTCGCAGTCCCCGGTCCCGGCGAGCGCGGGCACGGGCTGACAGCGGACGCCGGACGCGACGGCGACGATCGCGCGGGCCTTGGCCTCGTGCTGGGCGTAGGCGTTCGGGAGTCCCGAGCGCTGGACTGCTTGCGCGGCGTCGTTGACGCTCATGGCCTGCCAGTTCGGCACGGCCTGGAGGTGGTCGAAGAACTTCGCTGCCGCGTAGGCCGGGGTGGTGATCTGTTGCGGGGTGCCCCAGCCCATCGAGGGCCGTTGCTGGAAGAGCCCGAGCGAGTCGCGGTCGCCGTAGTACACGTTGCGCAGCCCGGATTCCTGGATCGCGACGGCGATCGCGACCACCCAGCCCGCCGGGGGCACGCCCTTCTGCCTGCCGACTGCGACGATGGTGGCGGCATTGCCCATCTGCTCGGCGGTCACGCCCGCCACGGTGCTGGTCGGCGCGCCGTCGAGAGTGCAGGTCAGTGAGCTGGATGGATCGCTGCTACCGAGGAGTGAGCTGACGATGCCGGCGACCCCGGCGCCGATGAGCAGCGGAATGGCGAGGGCCAGGGCGGCGACACCGGCGCCGAGTTTGCTTCCCATGACTGGATCGCTCTCCTTTCCCGTGTCGCGCCGGGAGTGGCGGACGGCGGCTGGGGTCAGGGCTCGCCGCGCGTCCCCCTATTCGGTGTGGCTGGCGGCGGGATCGGCCTCGGCGGTGGCAGCCGGTACGGCGAGGCGGCCGCGGCGTCGGCGCCTTCACCGTCCTCGGCCGCGGTGGGGTCGGCCGGCGGTGCCAGGCCGGGCCAGGCGTCGGCGAGGTCGGAGAGGGTGTAGCGCGGTCCGGCGCGCGCCGAGGTCAGCGGGAGCCAGACCGCGTCGGCCGGGCTCGGATGTGGTGCGGCGGGGTCGAGCAGATCGGCCGCTGCGGTGGCCACCGGCACCGCTCGAGGGTCGTCGAGGTCGGCGTGCACGCGGGCCAGGGCGGTGCGGGCTCCGGCTTCGCGGCGGGCGCTGGGCAGCCACAGCAGCACCGGTGTCGCGATGCCGGTCGACTCGGCCAGCCGGGCATAGCCGGTCAGCTTGCGCCCGACCTTGGTCAGGGACTCGGTGCCGGTGTCGAACTCGAGGAACCACTCCGCCTCCCGAGCGCCGCCGCGGTAGCGGGTGTGCCAGCGGCCGTAGCCGTCGGGGATGACGAGGTCGCCGAAGTGGCGGGCACAGCGGGATTCCGACCACCACGCCACCACCGCCTCCGCCCGGGGATTGTGGCGGGTGCGAGCGATGAGGGAGGTGAAGAAGTCGTTCACGCCCACGGTGTGGGCGAGGCGCTGGTTGTGGGCGATGCCCATGGCGCGGTCGTGCCGGTAACCGAGTTCCTTGACCTCGAGGCCGTGTTCGGCGGCGAGGACGGCGGCGCCGGCGGGGCCGAGAACGTAGTGCATGGGTGCGGAGCCGAGTTGCCGGAACGGCTGGAACCGGGAGACGGCGCGCCAGAGGTAGAGGTCGCGCAGCCGCTGGCGCGTCGAGCGTCCGGAGGGGAAGGCCGCGTCCTGGATCTGGCCGGTGGTCAGGACCCGGTGCTCGTGCAGCAGGGCCAGCAGCCACTTGTCGCGGGTGGTCAGGCGGGCGGCGAGCATGGCCTGGTGCTCGACGGAGCCGGCGGCGCGGGCGGTGTGGCGGCCGGGCAGATGGCCGCGCAGGCTGTGCTGGCGGGTCGTGGTCGTGATCAACGGGCCCTCCTTTGGCGCGATGTCAATAGGCTGTGGACAGGTCGGGGCTCAGCCCGTGGCGGAACCGGTAGCTTGTGGTCTTCTCGTCGGTGCTGAGGCGGAATGCCGTGTCCGGCGGTGATCAGGGACGGGTGCGCCGGGGATCGGTCTTCGGCGGCCGGGCTGGTGGAACCCGGCTCGCGGCCGACGCGGTCCTGGTCGCGGTGGCGCGAGTCGTCGGCGCGGTGTCACCGGCGGCGGTGTTGTGCGCGCGGCGCCGGGCGCGGAGCACAGCCCGGATTTCGCGTGCCCGTCCGGGGACCGGCTCGGGCAAGGGGCTGGTGGTCATGGTGAAGGGCTCGGTTTCCTCGCCGTGCACGACCAGCCGCGTGGCCGTGTGGTAAACGCCGAGGTGGGAGAGGTCGTGGTCCGAGAGCCTGGGTGCGGTGTGGCGGGCGAGCTCGCGGGCGTCCTCGGGGGAGGCGGAGTAGATGATCTTGTTGCGGGCGTTGGTGGAGAGACCTTCCTTGAGCTCTCTCGTCAGCTGGCCGAGGTGCTGGTGGGCGAGGATGAATCCGTTGTGGAACGCGCGCGACTCGGCCAGCATGTCTTCGATGGGGTAGGGGAGATTGAGGAAGTTGTGGCATTCGTCGATGACGGTGTGCGCGTCGGGGCGCAGGCGCTGCGGGACGCGGGCGCGGGCGGTGGTGGCCTGCCAGGTGCGTGCCACGACCAGTGACCCGACCAGCCGAGTGGTTTCCTCGCCGAGGGAGCCTTTGGGGATGCGGACCAGGCAGATGCCGCCCTCGTCGAGGATCTGGGACATGTCCACGGTCGACCGCCCGCCGGCGATGGCTTCTTTCACGAAGGGCCGCAGCAGGAACGCCCGCAGCTTGTTCATCAACGGCGAGATCACCTGGGAGCGGGAGCTGTCGGTGAGGTCGTCGTACCATTCCCAGAACCCGCGCAGCACCGGGTCGGTGAGCCCGGCGGTGATGCGGGACCGGAACGCTTCACTGACCAGCAGCTTCGGCAGGTCGGCCAGGGTCGGCACACCCTCCTGCGCCCGCAGCGTGAGGCAGGCGGCGCGCATCAGGTCGTCGGTGCGCGGGCCCCAGAACGCGGAGTACACCCGGCGGAAGACGGAGACGAGGTTGTCGACCTCCCGGTCGGTCTCCCCGCCCTCCAGGGGGTTGAGGATCGGTGGGCGGTGGCGGGAGTCGGCGTCGATTAGCACGACGCGGTCCGCGGCCGAGCGCGGCAGCCGGTTGAGGACGTCGGTGACCAGATCGCCTTTCGGGTCGATCAGGACGATCCCGCGGTTGTTGTCGACGTCGTCGAGGATGATCCGGCCCAGCAGGGTCGACTTCCCCGAGCCGGTCGCCCCGACCACGTGCGTGTGATAGCGCGCGTCGATGACCCGCAGGCCGACCGAACGGGCGTGGCCGGTGTCGGACTGCCCCAGCGGGATCACGTCCGGTCCCGGAGTCGCGACCCCAGGCGGCGGGGCGACCGCCTTGGCGCCGGCGCGTTCGACGCCGGGGATCTCCGGGTCGGTGGGCAGGTGCGCGAGCACCGCGAGCTCGGGCACGGAGAGCAGGTCCCCGCGCGCGAGCCGCCGCTCGGCGACCGCGTGGGCGGGGCGGGGAAGGCTGGTGCGGGTGTAGTGGTTGTGGTCGGTGTATGCGGCGAACGCGGCGGCCAGCGCGTGCGCCCGACCGCGCGCGGTGTCCCGGGCGCGGCGGGCCAGGTCGTCGGCGGTGTCGGCGGGCAGGTCGGTGGCCACGGCGTAGCGCACGACGGTCTCGTACTGGCTGCCGCGCTGCTTGCCCACGATCGCTTTGTTCTGGGCGGAGTATTCCAGCGACAGCTGCGGGTCCTGGCTGATGCGGCGCGAGTCCGGAGTCCGGCCGTGGCGGGTGGCGTTCGCACCCGGGGTGACCGCGTCGAGGATCTGCCCGCCGAGGCGGTTCGAGGAGCCGTGGTGGACCCGGCGGGCCGCACGGCGGGCGCGGGCGACACGGCGGCCGGTGACCGGGCGGGCGAGAATCTGCACGCAGGCCCGCTCGTCACGGCCGAGGCCGACCGGGGCACCCAGGAGCCCCCGGATCGGGTCGGCGTCGAAAGCGGTGCGGATCGGCAGCGCCTCGGAGCGGGCGAGACGCAGCTGCCCGCCGACGGTGATCCGCCGGCGCCCGGCCGTGAGCTCAGGGAACGGGCAGGTGGCTGGGCTGGTGCGGGTGTGGGAGCCGGGCCAGGCGGCCTCGATCGCCCGTTCCACCAGCGCGGGCGGGATGACGCCGGGGACCCAGAACTGCACGGTGACGCCGTGCTCGCCGAACACGTACTCCATCGCCAGATGCGGCTGCCCGGCCCACCACCGGCGCCAGGCCGGGCGCAGCAACCCGACGAGGTTGGACCAGACCGCGGCACCGCCGGCGGGATCCACCGTGGGCGGGGCGAGCACGGTGATCCGGCGGGCATCGACCAGCAGCGCAGCATGGCGGCGACCACTCCACCAGCGGCGTGCCGTGACCCCGCCCGCCAGCACCACGACGAGAGCCGGGACGACGACCGGACCCCACGCCAGTGCCCACTCGCGCAGGGCGGTGAGCAGGGTGGCGGTGGTGGCGCCGGGGTCGCGCAGGTAGTCACCGACCCAGTTCTGCACTACCGGCGATGCCGCGGCACACGTAGCCATTCGACAGAACTCCTTTCCGGAAATTGTGCGGGACAAGGACAAAGTCGGACATGGTGCGGTGCCGGGTCACGCGGTGTCGAGGCCGAGGTGGCCCGCGTCGTCGAAGCCGTCTCCGTCGGGGTCCGGCTGGGCGCCCATGGCGGCGGTGCCGGCGGGCCCGAGGTCGATGTAGGCGTCGGCGAGACCGCTGTCGGTGCCGTCCGGGTCGTCCTCGGCGAAGTGGGCGAGTTCGGCCGGGTCGGTCGTGATGAGGTAGTTCTCGGCGGGCGAGGCCAGGGCCTGGAACGCGACTCGTTGGGTCCCGGCCGAGAGCAGGCCCTGGCCTTGCTCGGCCGAGAGCAGGAAGTGGCGCTCGCCGGCGGAGAGGGTGAACGCCTCGCAGATCTCGTCGATGACCTGGGAGGCTTGGCGGAGCAGGACCTGAGTGGCGGCGTTGCTGATGATGGCTTTGCCGATCTCGCTGCCGAGCACGTCGGCAGCGTCCTGGGTGGCGACGGTCAGCCCGGCCCAGTGCTTGCGGGCGGCTTTGGCCAGGCGGAACAGGAACAGGGCGGCCTCGCGCAGCCGCATCAGCAGTCCGGCCTCGTCGACCACGACGAGCCGGGGACGGCGGTCGGCGGGGTTGGAGATCCGCCGCCAGACCGCGTCGAGCACGAGCAGGGTGCCGATCGCGCGTAGCTCGTCGGGCAGGTCGCGCAGGGAGAACACCACTAGGTGCCCGTCCGGGGTCGTGCTGGTGGGGCCGTCGAAGAGGTCGGCGAACGATCCGTCGACGAAGGGATGCAGCCGTGCGGCCAAATCGGCGGCTACCGCGTCGTCCTCGTCGCCTCCGGCGGCAAGGACGTCGCGCAGGTCGCGTAGCAGCGGCGCCGGGCGGGTCCAGGTGCGGGGGTCGCCGGTGATGCCCACGGCCGCGTAGGTGGTGGTGATCGCGGTGTCGAGCACCGCCCGCTCGGCGCCGGTGACCTCTACGCCGAACAGCACGGCGAGGACGGTGTGCAGGAACAGGCTGCGGCGGCGGAGCGCGTCCTGCGGGGCGGTGCGCCGCCGGTGGGCGTCGGTATGCACGGGCAGGTCGAACGGGTTGAGCCGCACCCCGCCCGCGCCGAGGTGCACGTAGGTGCCGCCGACCTGGGCGGCGAGGCGGGCGTACTCGTCCTCGGGGTCGATGACGAACACCTGCACCCCGCGCGCGGCCTGGCCGTCGCCGATGGTGCGGTAGAGGCTGCGCAGGATCTCGAGCTTGACGAAGTACGACTTGCCCGCCCCGGATCGGCCCAGCACGACCGAGTTGTAGTTGTCGCAGGCGAACCGGTCCCAGTGCACCAGCCCGGAGCTGCCGACGTTGTAGCCGTAGAGAACCCCGGACGGCGCGGCGCTGGTGGGGTCGGTCGGGGGCAGGTCGGGGGAGGTGAACGGGTAGGCGGCGGAGACCGCGGCGGTGTCGAACGTCCGCTTTAGCCCGAGCGGGTCCAGGCCGAGCGGCAGGGTGGACACCCACCCTTGCAGCGCCCGGTAGGTCGCGGGTTTCGCGTCCAGCAGCAGTGACGCGCACAGCGACCGCAGCGCCGAGACTTCCTCGGCGAGCGTCGTCTCGTCGGGGGCGTGCACGGTCAGGTATAAGCCGAACTTGAACAGTTTCCCGTCGCCGCGGGCGATGCGCCGGGACAGGTCGGCGGCGTCCTCGGCGGCGGCGTCGAGGTCCGGGTCGTCGAGCCGGTCGTGGCGGGCGTTGTGCCGGCGGGAGGATTCGAGTTTGGCGCGTTGCTTGCGCAGTCCGCCGGCGGCTGTGGCCGGGTCGATGGGCTGGACGTGCACGGACACATCGAGCCGGGCGGGGTAGGTGAGCAGGGGTGCGAGCCAGCCGGGGTAGACCTCCTGCGGGTAGCCGGTGATTCCGAAGCTCGCGACGAATTCGTTGCCGACCTCTAGGTGGCGGGCGGAGACCGACAACGAGTCGGGGGTGAACGCCCCGGCCGACCCGGCCCGGCCCGTGGCGGCGTGGTTTCTGGTGCGTGCCATGGGAGGTCTACCTGCTTTCGATCGCGTCGTCGTAGTCCCAGTCCTCGTCCTCAGGCAGCCATGGCCCCGCCTGCGCCCGGCCCGATCGCGGCGCCTCGGGACGTGCGGGCGCGGTGACGTGGGCCGCCGGCTCGCGCGGAGCGGAGGG
This sequence comes from Amycolatopsis sp. PS_44_ISF1, assembly GCF_032335455.1. Classification (NCBI taxonomy): domain Bacteria; kingdom Bacillati; phylum Actinomycetota; class Actinomycetes; order Pseudonocardiales; family Pseudonocardiaceae; genus Amycolatopsis; species Amycolatopsis sp. PS_44_ISF1. Next base: position 292,383 of record NZ_JANUXO010000005.1, read on the forward strand.
CGGCGCCGGGCGGGACGGGTGCGGGTCGCTGGTGTCGGAGCCGTAGAGGTCGGTGAATGTGGTGGTGGCGGTGACGACCTCGTCGGCGGCGGCCAGCGCGGCCGAGGGCGGCAGGAAGGTGTCGGGGTTGCAGGCCGAGGCCAGGACACCGGTCGCGGCGGCGGCGTCGAGCGGGGTGAGGACGATCCCGGCGGGCGAGAGCAGCTCGGTGGCCTCGCTGAGGCGGCGCACGAGTCGTTGCTCCGCGGCGTGGCGTACCCGGTCGTCGGCCGGGTGCTCGTCACTGCGGCCCCGCCGCCACGGCAGCACGGCCGACGGAGTGGGTGCCGGGCTGGTGCGCAGGGGTTCGCGTAGCACGAGCAGCACCTGCCGGCGCAGCAGGTCGGCCTGGGTGGTGAGCTCGGCGAGGAAGTCCGCGTGATCGCGGGCCGCGGCCTCTAGCGCGGGGTGCGGGAGGCTCCCGGCGCGGGCCCGCAGCTCGGCGATCTGGGGTGCGAGGTCGAGCCGTTCGGCCCGCACGAGGAACTGCACCGGCGCGGTCAGGCTGTGCAGGTAGCGGGCAAACGACGCGACGAGCGCTTCTTGCTCGCCCGGTGTGCGCAGCGAGAAGTTGACGGTGGAGCAGACGGAGATGACCGCGAGGCCGTCATGGCCGAGGTCGACGATCCCGGCCAGCGCGCCGGTGTCGGCCACGCCGCTGGCCGGCAGCTCCAGCGGCGCCGGCGAGACCGGCTCCGCGGAGGCGGGGTGGCTTCCGCGGTGGCCTCGTGCCCGCGGCTGCTGCTGTTGAGCGGTCAGCCAGGCCGGGGCCGCGCGGACGCCTTCGGGGGCGGAGACGCGGTGGCGCGGGGACAGGTGCTGGCGGATCGCGGCCAGCGCGAGCTTGTCCAGCGGGAGCCCGTCGCGCCGGCCCAGCGCCAGCACGGTGGCCGCGATCCCGGCTGGTACCGCGAGGATCAGGAACACCGGCAGCGGCACCACCGCGCGGGTCGCCGCGTAGAGGCTGTAAAGCAGCAGGCCGGCGACGCCTAGGATCTCCAGTTGCCGGGCGGTCAGCGGGCCGAGGACCCGGTCCGGGCGATCGACATCGGCGGGTACGCGCACAGGAGAGGTCATGGCAGCGGTGCCTCACTTCTTCTTCGGGGCCCGGCGGCGGGGCAGGTCCAGGGGAAGCGGTAGTTGCGTCCCGGCCCGCCGCTTCGGCGCCGAGGTGGGTGTCGGGGGTGCGGCAGGAGGCGTACTCCCGGCCGCGGGCTTCGGCTTAGGTTGTCGGTGCACGCCGAGGGGTAGCGGGTACTGGCCCGCGGCTAGCGCGCGATTGCCGGTATAGGCGTCGCGGGCCGGGCGTCGGGTCGCGCGCGCGGCGCGGCTGATCTGCCCTGAAGGGGTGATCAGGGCGGGCCCGGTCTGACGCGGCGGGCCGGCCGGCGCGGGGTTGGCGAGGTCGTCGGCGAGGGTCCGGCGCGGCGGGCGCGGGGGCGCGGGCCGCAGGTGCAGGGGCAGCATCCCGGTGCTGGGCGCGATCAACGCGCGAGGCAGGCGCGCGGGTGGGCGGGAGTGGCGGTTGATCCGCCCGTCCGGGGTCAGCAGCCCCTGCTGCGGCACCGGCGGCGGCATGCCGGGGGTCCGGTCGGCGAGGTCGTTGGCCAGCGACCGGCGTCCGACCGCGCCGGGGTCGCGGCGGGTGGTGATCGGCAGCCCGAGCTGGTCGCGGGGCAGGGCGCCCGGTAGCGGGTCGTGCGGCAGCGCCCGCGGGTTGGCCGACACCACCCGGCCCTTGCCGGTACCGCTCGTGGTGAACAGCGACAGCTGCCCCGGCCCCGGCCGGCGGCTCTTCCCGGTGGTGGCGGGCAGGTCCCCCAGGCGCGGTGCCCGGCGCGGCCTGGGGCTGGTGCGGCGCACCCGCAGGGGCAGCATGAACTGGCCCGTGACCGTCGAGGGCGGATCCGCGACAAGACCAGCACCGTGTCCTCGCGGCCGCCCGCGCCGACGGCCTTTGCTGCCGAACATCGAGCCGGCGCCGCCGAGCAGGCCCATGGTCTTGTAGGCGATCGCGCCACGCACCAGCGACCCGAGCATCGAGCGCCGTCCGCTGCGCAGCGGGGCCAGGCACCAGAACGGGATCTTGATCAACACCCAGATCAGCGCGAGGCACATCAGCAGGTTGACCAGCCCGGAGGCGTTCGGCCCGAACACGGTGAACCCGCCGGGGGTGAAGAACACCCGCAGCGCCGTGACCATCGCCAGCGACTGGCCGATCTGGATGGCCAGGACCCCGCCGAAGGCCTTCCACCACGCCTGCGCGATGCCCTCGGTGTGGGGGAGGGCGTGCCACATCAGCGCGATCGGGGCGGCGGCGATCAGCAGGATCGTCAGCATCACCCGCACGATGAACGTGATCAGCAGGACGACGATCATGACCACGAGCGCGAGGCCGATGAAGACCAGCCACAGGCTGCTGTTGAACGCGCTCAGCACCATGTCGGTCATGGCCTTGCCCGCCGCGGCCGGGTCGACGCCCTCGCCGATCACGGCGTGGGCGAGGGCGTTGGCGATCTGGATCGCCTTGGTCGCGAGGAACAGCGACAGGGTGCCGGCGAGGAACCCGAGCGCGAGCCGCGGTGCGATCTCCTTGATGGTGTAGCGGGTCTGCAGGGTTTCGTAGCCCATGACGATCAGCCCGGCGACGAGCACGATGAGCACGTAGACGGCGAGCAGGATCTGCCAGGACTGGGTCCACAGCTGCCCGACGCTGGGCAGCGTGTCCGGCTCGGGCGTGGTCAGCAGCGTCCGGCCCAGCAGGTCCAGCAGCGGGTTGAGCGCGTCGGTCACCACACCGCGGAAGAAGCTGGCGATGCCCTCGGTGACGCAGGCGACCGGGTCGGTGATGCCGCACTTGTCGGCCTGGTCACCGCTCCCGGCCGCCGGAGCTGGTGTCGTGCCGGGGGCGCCCGGGCCGATCGGCGTGGGCTGGGGAATGCAGTCCGGCCCCGTGCACGGCGCGGGCGTCGATGTGGCGCCGAGTCCCCCGCACTCGGGCATCAGCGCACCCGCGAAACAAGACATTGGCGGCTGTGACGGCGGCAGTGCGGGCGGAGCGCTGGGCAGCCCTGAGGGCGGCAGCGCTGGGGTACTGCCGGGCAGCAGGCACGCAGGCTCGGCCGAACCGGGCGCGCAGCCGGGCTGCGGTGGCAGCGGCAGCACAGGCGGTTGCGCGAGCCCGGGGGCAGCTGAGGCTGTGAGCGAGAGTCCAGTGACGGCCACCAGCAGCGGCACCAGCACCGTGAGCGCGCGAGCCCACCGCCGTGGCGGCATCCAGGGGCCGCGTCCGCACCGGCGCCTCGCCGGGGCGGTGGGTGCGCCGACCGCGAGCCTCTGGCCGTCACCGGTGCCGGAACCCGCACAGGTACGGCCCGGCGCAATGGTCTGCGCAGGACACGCCACAGGCATCGCCGTACAACGATGGGCTGGTCCGGGCAGCAGGGCGGAGGGCGTGGGGTGGTGCGGGTTCACTGGAACCCTCCGACGATGCCCCGGAGGATCTCGACCACCAGCGGGGCGAGGGCGGCGAGCAGGATGCCGATGCCGGCGGACTTGAAGCTGCCTTTGGCCTTCTCGATCTCCCCGGGATCACCGGCGGCCATCACGTAACGCAGGCCGCCGATGGTCAGAAACACCGCGGCGACCGCGGCGAGAATCCCCATGATCCAGTTGCGGATGTTGGTGAGGACCTCGTCGACGCTCTTGGCGAGCGCGAGGACCTGGACGGTCTCCGCCCGCGCGACCGACGAGGACACCAGCAGCCCGGCGACGACCAGCCACCCCAGCAGCAGCACGGCACGGCGGCGGTCCGCGTCCCGCCGTGGCCGCCGCCGCGCGGGTAAGCCCGTGCCGGCGCGGCGCGCGCAGCGACTCCCGGCGCGGCGCGTAGGCGCGGTCGCGGGTCGGGGAGGTACCAGTCGCCGCGGCAGAGCGAGGTCCGGGGAACCGTGGCGGCGTGAGGGCGCCGAGTGCAGACGGCGGCGGGGCGGGATCAGTCGCATGAGCGGGCCTCCTGGACGGGCGCAGGATGTTCGGCGGGGATGGTCGAGCGGCGGCGGGGAATTGGGTGTGCGAGCAGCCGGCTCCCGCGTGCGCTAACTCCGGATTCCAGGCCGTTCGGAGACACCGGCCGGACGAATTTCTTGGCCAATCCTGGGCTCACGCGTGTGACGGTGCGTAACCGCATGCGATGGGTCGGGGAGAGCCGCACAGCCGGATGCCGGGGCCCGCGCAGATGGCCGCGACCGCTGGCGCCCGGCGCCGGAGTGGCGGTGTCGTCGGCCGGTTCGGTCAGGTGGCGGGCCAGGCGCTGCTCGGCGCGATGGCGGGCCTGCTGGGTCGTCCTGTAGGACTGGCCGCGCGCGCGTGCGGCCTCGATCAGCGACAGTTCCCCGAAGCGGGTGGCCGAGATCAGCGCGGCCTCGTCGGTCGTGATGACGCTCGCGCGCACGGCGGTCACGAGCACGAGGTCGGGGTGCCCGCCCGGGCGGTGCGGCGGGGCGGAGCGGAACCCGGAGTCCTCAACGGGCGCCGGTGCGTCGAGGGCTTCGCGCAGCGCGATGTAGCCAGCGCGGTAGGCCGCCCAGCGCAGCCGGACCAGGATCGCCGGCGGGGCCAGATCTACCTCGCCGAGCCCGTGGAGGAACCCCGTCAGGACGGCGGCGTGGATGTCGTGCTTGTCGCCGCGGAACCGGTTGGTCAGCTGCGCGGCGACGGGCAGCAGGACCGGCATCGCCAGCCCGACGCACGCCATCGTCCACGTGCTGCCCTCCGCGCGCGCCCGGGTGATCAGGTAAGTCCACGCCGCGTCCCGGGTGGCCTGAGTGCAGCCCGTGGCCAGCAGCAGCGCCCCGAGCTCGTCCAGCGGTACCGGGCGCGCGGGCAGCCCGAGGATCGAGGCGCCGTCCACGCACACGGGATGTGGGCCGGTCACCAGCCACTCGAAGGTGCCGGCGGCCACGTCGAACACCCCGCCTTCCCCGGCGTGACCACCGCTGCGGCGAAGGGAGAAAACGCCTGACCCGGAATCGGTTTCCGGCAACGACACGTCCATGGTGACCACTCCTGATGAAGGCAGATTCAGTGCTGCCGTCAGGAACTCATCTGAGGCGCCTCGGAAACGCCTCAAAACCGCATCCGAAACGTCTCTGAATCGCATCAAAAGCGCCTCAAATGCAATCGGCTGCACGGTCCTGGACGTCGGCAACCGTGGGCTCCGGGTCGGTCGGCTGCGCTCGCGGGGCGCCGCGAAGTATGCCTTTGAGCTGGAATGATGCTCGGCATTGAGTCGGTAACCAAGGGGCGCCTCAACGGCCTCGGCTGGCAGCCCGGGCGGCGGGATGGGTGTTGGTCTTTTCGTCGGAGATTTCGCGAGTAATTTCGCGATTCCTTCACCAATCGGCAAAACCTGACTATTCCTCTGCGTTTCGACTAGGCGTAGTCGGATTCGTCGAACCACAATCGTGGAAGTTTGTGAATTTTCTGGGTTCGGGTGTCTCCAAACAGCGCTTTTTGCGGAGTTAGCCGGTGATCGCATCGACCGCCGGCCCCGCACCGGTGGCCTCGCCTGAGGAGGCTTCTCATGACCCAGCGCGCGCAGTCCCCGGACGGCCGTCCGGGCCGCCGGACGGACTCGGCTCGCCCGCCCCGGACCCGGCGCGGCGGCGACCGCGCTCCCTACCCCGGAGCCCGCACCCGAACCACCGCGGCGAACACCCGCGCGCCCGCGCGCCCCGAGGGCCCGCCGGCCCCGTCGCGCCGACGCCCGCCGTCCTCGCCAACAGTGCCGACCCCGGCCACCGTGTGGACCTGCGGACCCGAGCCGATCGACGCCCACGCACCGTGGCCGGTGCCGATCGTCGAGACGATCACCGGGGCGTTCACCAGCCCCGGCGCGCACGTCGTCCTGGTCGACGTCGATCCCTCACCGGCCACGGCCACGAGCCCCGAAGTTGGCGGCGCCCCGACGGACCATGAGGCGTCGGTGGCGGCGGCGCGGGAGGCGGTCCAGGCGCTCGACCGCACTGCCGCCACGATCACCTTCGACACGCGCGCGGAGGATTCCGCCAGGGCGTCGCGGCCGTTCTGGGCGAGGCTTGTCACCGACGCGGCCGACCCGTGCGCGGCCCTCGCCGGGGCACCGTCGATCCCCGAGCGCACCGGCGCCCCCGACCGCGCGGGCGGACCGGTACCGGGGCTCGGCGGGGGCGTGAATCTGGTGCTCGTATCCCTGCCCGCCCACGCCGCCGAGACCGTGCCGCTGGACCGGCTCGCGCTGCTGGCGGCGGGCACGCTGCGCCGTGGCGGCATCGTCGCGGTGTACACCCACAGTGACTGGACACAGGGGACGCTGGCCGATCCGACCGGCGCGATCGTGGCCGCTTGCCAGCACGCCGATCTGCTCTACCTGCAGCACATCGTCGCCTTGCACACCCCCGTCGAACAGGGCCGTCTGCGCGCCGCGCCGGGCGCAGCGGTGGCCGCCGAGTACGACCGTGCCCGGCAGCGCGCGGCGGTGCGCGGCCTGCCTGCCCCGCACCTGCGCGCGCACGGCGATGTCCTCATCTTCGCGCAGCCCACCGATCCCGGCGCGCCGCCACCCGCGAGTGGCCGGGCAACCGCGATGACCGGCGACACGCCTGGTATCGGCGGTGGCCGGTGACCCCGCTCTCGCCGCGCCCAGCCGCTTCTCCGCCGGCCGCCCCCACTGCTGCGAAAGGCGCCACGCTCATGTCCCACCAGCATTCCCTGGCATCGACCACCACCGCTGCGACCGGTCCCGCCGCTCGTGGCGTCGATGAGCCGACCGTGCCGATCTCGCGCGCGCTCATCGACGCCCTCGACGCCGCCGGCACCACGGCAGAGCCGCTACCCCAGTCCGCAGACGTCCCGGCTTCCCCGGCCGGCACAACCTGCGGGACTGCGTTCGGTGAGTTGCCGCTGTCGGTGTGGGCGACCGCGCAGACCTCCCCGGCCGCGCAGCGCAAGGGCCGCTACACGGCCGACTCGACTGCGCATCCGGCGAAGATGCTCCCGGCCGTGGCCGCACACGCCATCCGCGTCTACACCCGTCCCGGGGAGCTGGTGCTCGACCCGATGGCCGGGTCCGGCACCACGCTGGTGGAAGCGATCGACGCCAGGCGCCGGGCGGTCGGGGTGGAGTACGAGCCGCACTGGGTCGCCGTCGCCCGCGCGAACCTTGAGCTGGCCCGGGAACGCGGTCACGACCACGAGGCGGACGTCGTGCACGGCGACGCGCGACAGCTGCCGTTCCTGCTGCCCGAGAAATACCGGGGCCAGGTCGCGCTGGTGCTCACCTCACCGCCCTACGGGCCCTCCACCCACGGGCAGGTCGTCACCGCCACCACCGACTCGGACGACGGGAAGGTGCGTAAGTACCACCACCGCTACGGCTCCGCCCTGGACCGGGGCAACCTGGCCAACGTCGGCCACCACCGATTGCTGGCGGGGTTCACCCGCATCCTGACCGGGTGCGCGGCCGTGCTGCGCCCGGGCGGGCACGTCGCGATCACCGTGCGGCCGTGGCGCGAGCACTCCGAGCTGATCGACCTGCCCTCCCAGATCGTCGCCTGCGGCCGGGCCGCCGGACTGGTGCCGGTGGAACGGTGCGTCGCGCTGCTGGCCCGCGTCGCGGAGGACGATCTCGTCGTCCGGGGCAGCTTTTTCCAGCGGGACTTCATCCGCAAACAGCGCGAGCACGGCTTGCCGCTGCACCTGATCGCCCACGAGGACGTCATCGTGCTGCGCCGCCCGCTCGAGCCCACCGCCACCCCAGAGCCCTCCGCGCAGGACGGTCAGGAGCGGCTGTCATGAGCGCTCAAGCACGATGCACGGACTGCGGATGGAACGCCCGATACCGCCGCCCCGCCGCCGCTGACCGCGCCGCAGCCCGTCACCGCTGCGCGGTCGTCACGAAACGGCCACGGCAGGAGCGGCAGCGCCGAACAGCGACCGACCACGAGGTCTCCGTGCAGACCGGCTCGGTGCCACTGCGACAGGCACGCAGCACCGCGTGCGGTTGTCTTCCACCAGCTAGGGGGGCGGGCGATGAACTCACCTTACCCTGACCCTGCGCGCGAGATCGCCGTGGGACACGGTCCTTTGCAGTTCGTCGCGACCGAGGGCCCGGTGATCGGGTCCTTGTGTACCGGGCTGGCCGGTCTCGACCTCGGGGTCGCGGCCGTGCTCGGCGGCCGGATCGCCTGGTACTGCGAAGTCGACCCGCACGCCGCCACGATCCTCGCCGCCCGCGTACCGGGCGTGGCGAACCTTGGCGACCTACGCGCGGTCGACTTCACCTCCGTGCAGCCGGTCGAGGTGCTCACCGCGGGTTTTCCCTGTCAGGACATCTCCGCGGCCGGTCGGCGCGCGGGTATCGAGAAAGGCGCGCGCAGTGGATTGTGGAGCAGCGTCCTGGACGCCATTCGCGTACTTCGACCCCGCCTCGTCGTCGTGGAGAATGTCGCCGCCCTCCGCTGGAAAAACGGCGGCCTCGACCGTGTACTCGCAGGGCTGGCCGAAGCGGGGTATGACGCGGTCTGGCGTTGCGTACGAGCCGCCGACATCGGCGCCGCCCACCGGCGTGAGCGGGTGTTCCTGTGTGCCGTCCCCCAGCCGGGACGGGATGCGGATGATGCCGACCCCGCAGGCCCGCGACGGGGAACCGCGCGGACCGGTCGACCCGGCGCGGCGGCGCGCGGGCGGGCATCAGGTGAACCTCAACGACGCGGTCGAATCGGTGAGCCGGGCGGCGCAGCTGTTGCCGACGCCGACGGCGGCGGACTCCCGGTCGTCGGCGATCCAGACCGAGCGCAATCTGGGCCGGCCGATTCCGGCCGGGTGTGTCACGCTGACCGACTCGGTACGTCTGCTGCCGACTCCGACCGCGTCGGACGCGAAGAACTGCTCCCACGATACCCACGACGGAGGACCGTCTCTGCCCGACCGCGTCCGCACGCTCAGCACGCCGCCAACACCGACGGACGCAACGTGTTGCGCAGCAACGCAAACTCGGGGGGGGGGGGGGGCTTCGTAGCTGTCTTTCCCCGGGAGCTTGGGGCCCTGCTGCCGACACCGACCGCGCACGACGGTTCTTCCAACGGAATCTCCGCTGCCACACGACAAGGAGGCCCGTCCCTCTTGGACACGTTACGACTCCTGCCTACCCCGCGTGCGACCGACGGGACAAAAGGCTGCCCCGCGCAGCGCGGCTCGAAGGGCGACCTGATGCTGCCCTCGGTCGTCATCGCCGTCACCACGCCCACGCCGACAACCCGGGTGCGGAAGGAGGCGAGTGATCGTGGCACGCGTATCGCGCGTTCGCCGCGCCGCACGCGGTGAGTCCGGCCTTGTGGACTGGGGGGAGTACGCCGCCGCCGTGCACCGCTGGGAACTCGCCACCGGCAGGCCGGCGCCCTACCCGACCCAGCCCGGGCGGCACGGACGTCCCGTGCTCGCGCCGCCGTTCGTCGAGTGGCTCATGGGCCTGCCCCCGGGCTGGAGCACGGCCGCGTACCTCGACCTGCCCCGCACCGCGCAACTGCGCGCCCTGGGCAACGGCGTCATGCCCCAGCAAGCCGCGCACGCCCTCCGCCTCCTGCTGGACGACCTGACCCACCTGCACCGTCCATGCTGCCACCCGCCGGCCAGCACGACATGGCACACGAAGGACCGCGCGGGCCGACCGGCCCCGGCGCGCGGTGGTTCGACGCACCCGCCTCGTGCCGCCCGGACCTTGGCCACCGAGCGCGGTCGGCGCAGCGGTACTCGCTCGCGCCGCTGAACTCGTGACGCTCCGGGGTGCGAGGACACCACCGATCCCGCCCTGGAGCGCCACGCTCCACCCGCCGCTCAGATTCTCTCTGCTCAACTTGCCGAAGGGGCCCTTCGCCATGCCCACACACAGCAGGACTCGCCACCTCGCCACCTCGCCACGCGGGTGCGCCGCTGGGTCCGCACAGCCCGCCACCGTCTCCGGCTGTGGTACCAGCGGCCACCGACCCGGGCACTCACTCGCTACGGGCCCTGCCCTGTCCAGCCTGCCCGGCATCCGGTGACGCGGCGGTCGGCCGAGGCGATCGCCGTCCTGATCCGCAAAGGCTGGAACGTTCACCACCCGCCATATGGCTACACCACGATGACCGAGGCCGGGGTACAGAGCCGACGCGGAACTCCCCGCACCCGCCTGACCCCGAACCCGCGCCACGCCGCGGTGGTGCAGGACATCTTCTACTGGCGCGAGGTCACCGGCCTCTCGGTCGAGCACCTCACCGCCCGCGTCGACGCCGACCCCGGCCGCTACCCACCGCCCGGAATCCACACCGCCTGGCCGCCCGCAGCGGTGATCGCGGTCCTGACCAACATCAAGTACGCCGACTACCAGCCCACCGGCACCCGCGATGAACACGGCGCCTTCGGTCCCGTCGAGCAGCGGGTGCCCTCCGACCAGCCCGTGCACCGCGCCCTGATCACGTCGGCCCTGTTCTGGGCAGCCCAGAACCCCACGACCAGCATGCAGCAGATTCCACATCACCTTGTACGCCGGGGACATCGTGGCGGCGGTCCGGTAACCGAGAAGGCAAATGTCGGTTGCTCTCGGAAGGAACTGACATGATCGCACGTGGGATCCCGTTGACAACCCGCATTGGCGACTACCAGCGAAGCCACGAATCCTGCGACGCCTCGTTTGACCGGAGCGTCCAGCCGCCGAGTACACAGCTGCTCTACACGCCCTCGCAAGCGGCTGAGCTTCTCGCCATAGGCGAGTCCTGGTTACGGCGCAAAGCGGGGACGCAGTCGATCCCGCGCACCTACGTCGGTAAGCATCTGCGATTTTCCCATGCCGACCTGGAAGAGATCGTCGCTGCCGGACAGCGTTCTGGTGCCACGCGTGCAGGGCGCGGCAGCGGACGATCACGTCGCACGCGCCGAAACACTACGCGATGACGCTCGAGGCTTTTTCCCTCCGCCACGAGGTTCTTCGTGGCCGGTGCTTCCCCTCTGTCCGCAGCGGAGCGTCCATGGACGTCGCCCTACTGATGACCCCCACACCACAGCGAAGGAGTTCATGATGCCATGGGTTGAACCAAGCGGTCAGGGGAGCTGGCGCGTCCGGTTCCGTCGTGAAGACGGATCGGTCGCGTCGCTTCCTGGTTTCGCCTCGCAGGCCGACGCGAACGACCACATCGACGAGATGATCGTGAGCCAGCGGAAAGGAACCTGGATCGATCCGTTCGCCGGCCAGACCACAGTCGCGGAGTACGCGCCCAAGTGGCTGGACTCGCTCGACATCGACCAGAGGACCGAAGAGAACTACCAATGCTTCATCAACAAGCACATCGTCCCGAAGTGGGGAACGACAGCGCTGGACGCAGTCACCAACCTCGCGGTCCGGGGATGGGAGAAGACACTGCGGGCGGCGAAGCTCGCCAAGACCACAGTCGACAGCATCATCAAGTGCTTCTCCCTCATGCTGTCCGACGCGGTGGGCGAGTTCATTGGCGCGAACCCGATCCAGCCACGCCGCCGGGGCCGCCGCCGACGAGCGTACAAACGCACGCCCCGGAAGGTGTGGGCCGAACCCGGCGAAGTGCTGGCCGTGGCAGACCAGGTCGCATTGAGGTACGGGCCAGAGGGAGCCGTGCTGGTGGTGACGGCGGCGTGGACAGGCGCACGCTGGGGCGAGCTCATCGGGCTGCAGCGGCACAACCTCCACCTGTTCGACGACAACACGGGCGTGATGATCCTGGATCCCGACGTCGGTGCACTGCACGAGCCGAACAAGGGCGACCTGTACCTGGGACCACTGAAGACCGAGGAGTCAGCCCGGGAGATCACCTTGCCAACGTTCCTGGTCATCATGCTCAGAGCACACCTGCTCAGCCACCAGCACCCGCACGTATTCGTCACCCCGCAAAAGCAGCTGCACCGGCGCAGCAACTTCTCCCGCCGAGCGTTCCGCCCAGCGGCAGACGGCAACGCCCGTATCCCAAACCCTGAAGTACGGCTCCTGCCTGTCAAGCCAGGCCTGACCTTCCACGGCCTACGGCACAGCCACAAGACCTGGATGATCGACGACGGCATCGCCGAGATCGCCCAAGCCCTCCGCCTAGGGCACATTCTCGGGGATAAGGTCCGGGAGACCTATTCCCACGTTGCTGCCGCCATGGAGGCGCGGCTTATCGCTGGACTTCAGACCCGCTGGGAGAAGGCGGTCACTGACCGTCCAGCTGATGCACCGCATACTCGGTGGCGGGAGCTCGCTGTGGCCTGATCTCGCCGAGCCGTGCCGATCCTCCGGGGACCGCGACCGTCACCGCAAGAACGCAAACGCAGAGGCGCCCAGTTGAGTGCCGGATACCTCTGCGGCCTACTTCGCCGACGGTGATCAACTTGTGGCCGCGCTTCCCTCAGCTGCCGATCAATCGAGCATTCGCCAGGTAGTCGACGCACCGAGAAGTTGTATGTCAAATTGTCAACGCGTGCTTCACTTCCACTCGGTGATGGCGTCATACGGCTACGCGGTGCTGCGCGAGTGTTGAGGTTGCTCCCGATAACCGGACGCCGGGTTTCATGTTGCGGGGGCGAGGTTTTGACGATAGCCGAGTGTTAAATGTAGGCGGTGTTGGTTGTCATAGCCGAGGTAGGCGAACACTGCTTGTCGGGCCTCGTCGCGGGTGGACCAGATGGTGGTCCTGATTTCGGTCTTGGGTGTGGCAAAGAACGATTCCGCGACCGTGTTGTCGAAACATGATCCGGACCCGGCCCGTCGAGGGGCGTATGCCGTATTCGGCAAGCGTGGAACGGAACCGCTGAGAGGTGTATTGCGGTCCGCGGTCGGCGTGGAAGACCGGGTCCGGACAGGTCAGGCCACGTCGGACCGTGAGAATGATCGCGTCGCGGACCAGGTCGGCGCGAATGTGGCCGGCCATCGCGTGGCCGACGACCTCGCGGGTGTGCAGGTCGATCACGGTGGCGAGGTAGAGCCATCCCTGCTGGGTGGGCAGATAGGTGATGTCGCCGACCAGTCGCCGGCCCGGTGCTGGGGCGGTGAAGTCTCGGCCGATGAGGTCCGGCGTCGGTGCCGCCACAGGGTCTTGCCTGGTCAGTGATCGGCGGCGGCGTCGGGTGAGACCGATGACCCGGCGTTCCCGCATGATCCGCCCGACGCGTTTGTGGTTGTCCTGTCGGCCTCGTCGATGCAGTTCGGCGGTGACCCGCGGACGGCCGTAGGCGCCCCGGTGACCGGCGTGGACCTCGGTGATCTCCTCGGCCAGGCGTTCGTCGTCGGCGACGCGTGCCTGCCTGGCCGGGGCGGCGGCAAGCCATTCGCAGAAACCTGGACGTCGCATGCCCAGGGCTCTGCACAGCCGGGTGACGCTGAAGAAGGCACGGTGTTCGGAGATGAACCGGTAGCTGCGGGTCAACGACCCATCTCCTTGGCACAATAGGCGGCTGCCTTGCGCAAGATGTCCTTCTCCAGCTCCAGTTCCGCCACCCGCTTGCGCAGCGCCAGCAACTCCCCCCGGCCCGCGGTGCCGCCGGGCTCGGCCGGGGTGCGTTCAGCGGTGCGGACCCAGTTGCGCAGGGTCTCGTGGGTGACGCCCAGCTCGCGGGCCACCTGCCGCAACGGTCGGTCCGAAGAGCGGGCCAGCTCGACCGCGTCCCTGCGGAACTGCCCGGGATACTTCGACTTGCCTGACACGGGCACATCCTTCCCCAGAACGCTGTCTGGGATCAGAGTGTCCGGCTCAAAGGGACAACCTCAGACGAGATCCTGCCCCACACCACCCGTCAACGAACCTCAGACGCGCGACACTAGGTAGTAGGGTGAGGGCGGAGTTCTTCGATATGGGGAAGTCGCGTTCGGTGCCGTGGCATCGTCGCCCGGAGGCTGCTCGCCGAGCTGAAAGACCCGACGCGCGTGGTCTGGGGTGGTAGGAGGGGTGACTGTCTTGACTGCCAAAGGTCTGCTTGTAGGGAAGAACGGCGTCGCGGTCCCGGCTCGGCATCAATGCTAGCGCATCAGGCCGCCACCGCAGCGAGCGGCCTGCCACTCGCGGTACGGGCTGACCGAGCCGCCTAAATGTCCGCTTGTAGGCGGGCCTTGCATGTCGGAATTGGTAACTGTATGACGAACTACATAATTGAGGTTCTCAGTGCTGCGCGGCCATGAAGTTGGCGTGTGCGTTTCGCTTCGGTAATCTCGTCTTTAATTTTACGGTGGCTCACTTTGGCTTGAGAGAGATGGTCCAAGGCGCGACTGGTTCCTTCCAGGATAGCGATATGCCGCCCGATCCCCTGGAGGGCTCGGGCCTCTTCGGCCCGCAAGCCTGAGTGTCGCGCATGGCTGAGAGCCTCGCGATGCAGCTTGAGGGTTTCGCGAGAAGGAGAGCTGGTAATCGCAAGTTCGCCAAGGCTGTTGAGCGACTCGGCTATCCCGATCGAATTCCCCAGCTGAAGGTATAAGTCGTACGCGCGTCGGAGGACTTCCCTGGCTGGATCCAGCTTCCCCGACTTGCGATGAAGTTCACCGAGCTGGTACAGGCTGTGTGCAAGACCCAGGTCGTTGTTCAGGTCAATGAACATATCTTTAGCTGCGAGCAATGTCTCAAGCGACATTGAATATTCGCCATCCGCGCACTGCAGTTGCCCGATGTCGATCAGGGTTTGCGCCTGGCCAATCTTGTCTCGAAGATCGGTAAATATAGAATAAGCTCGATTTAGCTCGATTTTCGCAAGCTGGCGCTCTCCGGTGAGGTAGTGGGCGTGTCCGATATTGTTGAGTGCCAAGGCTTCGCAAAGTCGATCGTTAATAGAGATGGCGATCTGGTGGGCTTCGGTGAGTTGCTCCACTGCCAGGGTGTAGTGACCAGTTAGGTAGTGGACTTGACCGATGTCTACCTGTGCATGCGCCATCCCTCTTCGGTTTTCTAATTTGGCGTATAGGTCGTAAGACTTGGTGAGGATTTCGGTTGCGCTTTCAACGCTTCCCGCAAGATAGCGCATTCGGCCCAATTGATGCAATGTCAGGGCTTGGCCTGCCGTGTCGTCAAGATGGGCAAAAAGTCGCTGCGCGCGACTGAAGCTATCTATGGCTCCTGGGTAGTCATCGATCAAGACCTGTGTATGGCCAAGTCGATTCAGGACCAAGGCTTCACTCGCTGCATCCCCTGAGGTATGTGTCATGGAGAGCGCTGCTTCGTGCAGTGTTAGTGCGAGTCGCCACAGGCCGCGAGTTCGGAGGAATGGAAACAGGAATCCTGAGACTGCGACGAGGTTGATCAGGTTGCTCCGCCGTGACGCATTGCTTATGCAGGAAGCTATGTTGTTGTAGTCGGCCTCTAGCCAGTGGTGTGCACCTTGAGGGGTTGAAATTTCAGGTACAGAGAAGGATGTCGAATCGGTTATGGGCGGCAGGGGCGTGAGAGAAGTAGGAAAGTGTCGATTGGCCCGAGCGCACGCATGAAGGTAGTACGCGACGACCCGATCGACTGCATGATCGCGATCGGTCCCCGAGTCATACTGCGTTGCTAGCGTCTGGGCGAAGTGCCGGACAAGGTCATGACACCGGTATCGCCCAGGCGCTGGTTCCTCGATGAGGTGGTCCGTGTACAGGGTATCGAGCTGGCTGGCAGTTGTCGAGACGTCAGTGTCGTTTAGCGCCGCGGCGGCGTAGATATCGATATCGGCGCCTGGATGCGTTCCGAAGCGTCGGAATAGTCGCTGCAAACTGGGGGACAGACTCTGGTAGGAGAGATCGAATGCGGTCGCGACGTCGAGGTTCTCCGCGCGCAGTTCGGTGAGTCTGTCCCGTGTGTTGGCCACCTTGTCGGTGAGGTAGCGCAGAGTCCATGTCGAGTGGTGGCGCAGGCGGCCGGCCAGGAGCGTGATGGCCAGCGGTAGGTATCCGCAAATTTCGACGAGTACGAGTATCAGCTCCGAATCGTCCTCGCGTGTCCGTGATACCCGTTTGAAGAGGTCATGGGCATCGGCCGGCGACAAGACGTCAAGAGAAAGGGATTCGGCATCCTCAATGGCCTCGAGGCGTCGGCGGCTGGTGATCAGCACTAACGACGCGACCGAGGCAGGCAGAAGCGGCTGTACGTGGCGGTGGTCGGCTGCGTTGTCCAGGACCACCAAGATGGCCTTGTCGGCCATGAGTTGCCGCCACACCGCGGAGCGGCTGGCCAGATCCGCAGGGATCGCCTCTGGCTCGAGCCCCGCCGCGGTCAGCAGGGCGCTCAACGCGTCTGCGGTATCGAGTGGTTCCTGGCCCGGAGTGTGTGCCTGGAGGTTGAGGAAGAACTGCCCGTCTCGAAATCGGTGTGCTATCTGGTGAGCTATGTGTACCGCGAGTGCGGTCTTGCCGACTCCGGGCATGCCGTCGATTGTGCACACACCGGTCATGGCCTGCCCGTAGTCATCTTCGTCGAGACCCCCCAGCGGCCCGTGCACAAGCTGCTGGACGTACTCCTCGCGGCCAGTGAAGGACCGTGGCTGGGCGGGCAACATCCTGGGGGCCGTGGCAAGGGCTGGCTGCGACCTGATGGTCGCTAGCGCAGGTGCGTCGGCGTCGCTGGTGAGGATTCGCTGATGGAGGAGCTGCAGCGCCGGGCTGGGATCAGTACCCAGCTCGTCGACAAGGCGGCGGCGCAGCTGTGCGTAGTGCTCCAGCGCTCGGGCTCGGCTACCACTGCGGTCCAGGGCGAGCATCCACTGGCCAGCTAGCCGCTCGTCCAACGAATGCTCATCGATCTGGGCAGCGAGAGCAGCCAGCGACACTGATTGCCCAGGAATCCGCAGTGCCAAGTCGTTGCGGTCCAGCATCGCCGCGTGGTATCGCCGCTGTGCCCGTCCTCGCATCTCAGTGAACCACTCAGTGTCAGGTTCGCTCGGCATCGGGCCTCGCCACAACGACAACGCCTCGTCGAGTAGCTCCAAGGCGCGGTGGTCATCACTTCTGGCGGCGTGCGTGACGAGATCGTCGAACCTATGCAGGTCTACGCGGAGAGGATCCACACGTAGTGAGTACCCGCGGTCCTTCACAATTGACATCTCGCCGATACCGGCAAGGGCGCGCTTCAGTCGTGAGACGTAGCTGTACAGCGCGTCAACAGGCCGGTGTGGGGCGAACTCGCCCCACACCCGATCGACGAGCTGGGCAACGCTGACCGGCCGATTCGCGTCGACCAGCAGCGCAGCCAGGACGCTGCGCTGACGCGCGTGA
The DNA here is from genome assembly GCF_032335455.1 of Amycolatopsis sp. PS_44_ISF1. Taxonomy (NCBI): domain Bacteria; kingdom Bacillati; phylum Actinomycetota; class Actinomycetes; order Pseudonocardiales; family Pseudonocardiaceae; genus Amycolatopsis; species Amycolatopsis sp. PS_44_ISF1. The sequence goes on from NZ_JANUXO010000005.1 coordinate 309,673, forward strand.
CCCACCTCGACATGCTCCCCGTCGAGGACCACGTCGGTGGCACCGAGGATGCGGAACTCCACCGGCATGAGTGTGCGACCTCCCTTGTCCGGCGACTCCGCGCGGAGCCGTGACCAGAGCATTCCAGGTTTGCAGCAGGTTTGTTCACGGTTCACAGCGAATGGTCTGTCCTGGCGGTCCGGCACGGGGGACGGACCGCCACACATCAACACCGTCGAAGGGAATCCGCATGTTGTACTCGTACCGCCGATACGCCGCCGAAAGGGTGACCGTCGGGCCAAACCTTAGGCGCCCGGCACGTCAAATATTAACGTCCGAGAACACCGCGAGTGGACGTCACCTGAACCTCACCCGCGCATGCGGCGAAAAGTGAGGAGCTTCGTGACAACGCAACAATGGAATATTCCACCCGGTATGGCAGGAAGCGCGGACCTCATTCGCATCGGTACTGGCGCGGTAGGCGACGACGACCTGAACTGCCCCTCCTTCACCGGCGTCAAAGTCCGGCCCCAGATCAGACCCCGCACCCGTGTCAACAGCCTCCGGCCTCGCCTGGAGACCTTCGCGCTCGACCCGGTGATGACAGCGCTCAACCGCTTCGAACTCGATCACTGGGATCTCGATAAGGCGCTCGCCGAGATCGGCACTGCCGGCAAGCCCTGCCATCCGGGCACCGTGACCTTCGCCCGCCACGCCGTCCGCTCCTACCTCGACGCCGCCGCATCCACCGCCACCGTGCTGACGCCTGTCCGCGACTGGTGGGTGGTCCAGAAAGCCCAGACCCGCACCTGGGAGCTCTACGCCTGGGGACGCCGCTACCAATCCGCAGACGGACGCCACCGCGAACTCAGACTCCTGCGCTTCGGTGACGCCAGCTCCCGGCCACGTGACCTCACCCAGGTCGCGATCGCCGCGTTCTCCGCGGCGTTCGGCGCCCCCGCTCCGTGGCCCGATCCCTGGTCGACAAGGTTTCAGACCGGCGCCCACCAGAACATCGACCACGTCCGGATCGTCGATGTCGGCCTTCTCGACGGCTCCGAGGTCGTCCGGTTCGACGGCACCCCCGCAGACGCGGAAACCTTCTTCGCCTCCCACGGACGTACGCAGATCCAACGTATCGCCGAGGGCGGCCCCGCGCACCCCGGATCGTCCTGCCCCGAGTGCAAGCAACTGACCAGTTGCACCACACTGCCGCGGATCCCCGGAGTACTCGGCCTCCCGGCTAAACGAGCACCACAACGCGTCGTGTCGGCCAGCGACCTGCGCTACTACCGCACGTGCCCAGCACAAGCACACCTGCGGTCGGTACACCTGCCTCGCGACGGCGAATACAGCGACGAAGCCGTCCTCGGCCAAGCCGTCCATGCCTGGCTGGAGAACCTCCACACCAGCGGGGCACCGTGCGACCGCGACGCGATGCCGACCGGGGACGAGCCCTGGTCAGCCGGCCGATGGACAGTCAGCGGCGAACACGCGCGAATCGGCGCACAGATGCTACGCCACCACCCAGACGTGTGCGCCCTACGCCACAACGACACCGTTACCGAGGTGCGAATCGAACCACGCCTCACTGTGCACGACACCGCAGCACACGCCGTGGTCATCGCCAAGCCCGACATGCTCTACCTCGACGACGGCGCCTGGGTGTGGCGGGAAGTCAAGACCACCCAGAAACGACGCTGGTTCCACACCGACCTGCTCGATGAGTTCCCGCAGCTCGCGCTCGCGGTGTCGTTCCTGGCCGAGGGCGTCCTGGGCGGGGACACCACCAGCTCCCGCATCGAGCTGGAAGTACTACGCCCCACCGGCCCCGACATCGACTGGATCGACCCCACGGACCCCGAACGTGTCGCCAAAGCCCGCACAGTCCTGCGTGAGCTGGCCCAGCCATGGCGCGACGACGAGACCTTCGACGCCCGGCCGGGCCGAAACTGTCGGTGGTGTCCGGTATCTAGATGGTGCCCGAGCTTTCCCGGCCCGGGTCCGTCTAGTGAGGGAGACGACCTCTGATGGTCAGACCCAGCCCCGCCGCGGGTATTGCGTTCTTCGACGGGGAGACGCTGGTGCGGATGATCGCGACCGCCGTCGTCACCCTGTCCCGGCAACACGCCCCGCGCAACCCCGTCTACGACGACACCGTCCAGGGCGCGTTCAACCACCTCGTCCTGCGCTGCCTGAGTCAAGGCGTCACCCCGCCCGCCAGCATCCCCGGCATGGCGCGCTGGGCAGCGCACAAACCGCTACGGGACTGGCCCCTCGGACTGCCCGACGAGCTTGAGGCATCCGACGGGTACCTCGTCGACGCCGGCACCCACGCGCCCACACAGCAATGCCTGGAATGGGTCGTCTCCGCACCCGATCCCGCCGCCGAGCAGTTCGAGAACCAGCTCATGCTCGGCGCCATCGGCGAATGCCGCGTCGCGAAGGCCCCTGAGTCCTACAGCGCGTTCCGCCGCCTGCTCATCACCCGACCTGTCCTGACCGGGACCGAACGCGCACTCCTGGGCGAGGACCTGGACTTGAGCCTGCTCGTCGAGACGATCAAGAGATCCTACGAACCAGCGTCGGCTGCGTACCTGCGCGACGGGGTCTACGCGCAATGCGCGCGCTGCCATTGCCTGCTCGTACCGCTCGAGCACGGCGGATACCGCTGCGAGCTCGACCGGTGCCGCCGAGACACCCGCCCCGTCGTCGGACGCACCCTGGACCCCGCACGCAGTGGCGGGGTCTACCAGCTCACCCGCCCACTCCGCATGTTCATCACCGGCCCAGGCCTCGCCGAAGTCGACCTCGAGACCGCCTTGACGAGCAAAAAACTCATGCCCGACATGTGGCCGAACTTCGACGCCTACGACCTGCGCATCACCCTGCCGAACCGGCAAGTCTGGGCGATCGACGTCAAGGACCGCGCCAACCCCGCGTTCCTCGGCCGCGGCACACAACCCTTCCGCGCCGACCCGCCCTTCGACCGCGCATTCCTCGTGGTGCCTCAATACCGCCTCGACGAACGCGAGGCCTACACCCGGATCTTCACCCACCACCTCCCCGACTCCCTCCGAGGCCGCGTGCAGCTGCTTTCGGACCAGGAGTTCCTCCGACGCCTCAGCACAGAGCTGCGCAAGATCCGCCGAGCCTGCGCCGACCCCGCCACGTCCGAAGGGCAGACCCATGCGTGACCGCAGCCGCTGGCACCGCCCGCTGCTCGCCCAGCTCACTGACCGATGGCCCGACCACCTGACATCGTTCACCCCGGGCGATCTGCTCGACGTGGAACTGGGGCTGTATCTGCTCGCCACCGTCATGCCGACCCGCTGCGCGGCAGATGCATGGACACTGTTCGGCGGCTACCCCTACAGCGAGGCCTTCGGCGACGTCCGCGCCGACAACCAGCGATTCCGTATCCACCGGGCGCGCCACTACCTCTGGGACATGCGCCGCCGCCGCGAATGGCGCCTCGCCGTCGAGGCCTATCTCGCTGTCCCCGTCGAGCTGCGCGGCTACGCACTCACCGACCTCGACTCCGTGCCTCAACGCCGCTCACCAGCGCGGGCGGCCAGCCGCTTCACCACCTACGAAGAAGTCCTGACCTCAGCACCCCGCTTCGAACGCAAACCCCTGCCCATCGCCGGCGCAGGGGAGTACCAGTTCCAAGTCCGAGACCGCCGATTCTCCGTGACCTTCACCGACGACCTCCTGCCCGGCCCCGCGCCCCATCCGCACGACCTCACCGCACCACCGCGGGGCGCCGGCGCCCCGATCGACGTCACATGGACGCAACTCCAACACGCCGCGACCACGATGGACGGCATCGAAGCCCGCACCCCTGGCAGCAAGCAACACGACTGGGCGAATCGGCTCGCCCGGGTCACACTCCTGCTGCGCGACGACAGCAAAGGCAAATTCGTCGACAGCGACATCCTGAGCATCGACGGACTGCTCAACATGGTGGGCATGGTCGGCGCGGGAAAATCGACCCTGCGCGACATCCTCGCGTTCTGGGTCGCCACCGAAACCGGACGGCGGATCACCATCGTCGTCGGGGACGTCGCGGACACCCTCGCCGTCGTCCAGCAATTCCGCCAGCTCGGAGTGGACGCAGCGCCGATCCTGGGGCACTCCACCCGCGAACGCAACATCGAGCGGCTTCATCGGCGCACCGCCACTGCCGGCGCTCCCACGATGCTCGCTCACGACGACCCGAGCTTCGACTATCTCAGCAGCGCCTGCCCCCTCGACGCGCTACGTGGGCTGGAAGCGCCCCGGCCGCTGCGCATCGGGGAAGCCCCGTGCCTGTCGCTCTACCCCGTCGCGAAGACCACACCGGTCTCCGCCTCGGCCACCTTGACCGACACTCCAGAGGACACAGCCTCTTCGGAGAGGGACGGGACCCGGCCGAAACGTCATGCGTGCCCGCTGTGGACCCAGTGCCCACGCCACCACGCTGCCCGCGCACTCGTCGATGCCCAGATCTGGGTCGCCACACCCGCCGGCCTCGTGCACAGCGGCATCCCGCAGCACCTGCACGCCGAACGGATGCGCTACCTCGAACTCGCCTGCCGCCTGAGCGACCTCGTCATCGTCGACGAAGCCGACCGGGTCCAGATGCAACTCGATACCGCATTCGCTCCTGCCACCACGCTCGTCGGCAAATTGCCGAACTCCTGGCTCGACGAGGTCGCCAGCCACAAGGTCGGCGAGCTCGCCCGGCAGGGACGACTGCAACTCTCCGCGCGTGAGGTCGACGACTGGATCAACGCCGTCAACACCGTCAGCAGCGCAACAGACCGCCTCTACGCGTTGCTGATCCAGGATCCACCGCTGCGGACGTGGATCACCGAGGACTACTTCAGCGCTCTGACGCTGCACCAATGGCTGATAAACGCGTGGTTCCCTGAACTCAAAGCCGACGCTCCCGCCGACGCCATGCCCGCGGGCACGACTCGAGAGGAACGCGAACGCGCCATTGCCAGGGTCGACCAGATCCTCGACCGGTTCCGCGACGAACCCCTCCAAGAACTCGCCGACGACGACTTCGAGGACACCGGGACCATCAACGAGCTGGTCCACCTCGCCCTTGAGCTGCTTCACGCGCCCCGCGGCTCCACCACCCGGCAACGCCTGCGCGCAGCGCTGCTCACGCTGGTCGAAGACGATCCCCGTGTCGTCGCCGACCTCGACACCCATGCGACCCGCTTCGAGTTCACCCTCCTGCTCGCAGCCCTGCACCACCGGCTCAACCACATGACGACCCTCTGGCAGCGCGTCGAGGCCGCGCTCAACCTCGAAGCCACTTCCAACGTCCTCTCCCGCCGCCCACCCAAGGACTACGAACCGGTTCTCCCCGAATCACCCATGGGCAATGTCCTGGGCTTCCAGTTCCAGCTCGGTGACCGTAATCGCGACGGCGACCAGAGCGGTGAACTTCGGTTCTTCCGCTGTGGGGGCGTAGGCCGGGAACTGCTTCTCGGGTTGGCCTCGATGCCGGCCATCGACAATCGTCCGGGCCCGAACGTGCTGCTCATGTCCGCGACCAGCTGGGCAGGAACCTCCAGCCGCTACCACATCCAGGCCCCCGTCGGCGCAGTTCTGCGGCCCCACACCGAGGAGGTCCAGGCCGTCCTGGACACCGACTTTCGCAAAGAGTTTCTCTACTGGCCGGGGACGTCCACCGCGCTGCGGCTCTCGGGCAGTGGTACCGAGCGGCGGCCGCTGGTCCTGACCCAGATGCTGCACCAGCTCGCCGTTCCCGACCGCAGCCTCGCTGGCTCTACCAGCATGTTCGACGATGAACTCGCCGACATCGACGACCTTGACCGCCGCAGGATCCTCCTGCTCGTCGGCAGCTACGCCGAAGCAAAATGGGCCGCCGAGTACCTCAATTCCATCCCCGAATGGGCCGGTCGGATCACTCAGCTGGTCTCCGACGACGCCGATCTCGACAACGCCTGGACTGCGTTGCCGCGTGACTCCGCGGTCGGGACACTGCGGCGCGGGGATGTAGCGACTTTCGCCGGCACCGGAGGCGACATCCTCGTGGCACCGCTGCTGGCAGTCGAACGGGGCCACAACATCGTCGTGCCCGGCGGCAAAGCCGCCATCGGCAGTGTGTACTTCCTGGCCAGGCCCCATCCCCGCCCTGACGACATCACCCTGGCAATCCAGGCCATCAACGACTGGGCCGTGCGGCAAGTCCGCGGACCAGGCGGGGAGTTCCGCCAAGCCGCTCTCGCCGCCGGCACGCCGGACCTCGCCGGCCTCGCGTTCCGCCGCGAAGCCCGCAGGAAGTGGAACCGCTTCCTCACCCGCCAGCTGTCCTGGACCAGCCTTCCGCCCGAGGAGAAAGAGGCGTTCACCTGGGATCAGCTCGTCGTGATGTGGCAGGTCATCGGCCGCCTCGTCCGAGGCGGCGTCGCCGCACGGGTCGTGTTCGTCGATGCGGCGTTCTCACCACGCGAGGCCGGGCTCAACGCTGTCGACACTCCCGCCACCAGCCTCCTCGAGAGCATGCGCGAGGTCCTGGCCCCCTACTTCGACGACGATTCACCGCTTCCTGACATCGACAAGTCCCTGGTCACCGCGCTCTATGAACCGCTGCACCGAGCGCTCACCGGCATCGACCGCTAAACCACCATCCACCTCCCTGAGCAGGAAGACCTCACCTGTGGCCTACAACAACATCCAAACCGCCGCCTTCGTCCACAACCCCGACTCCGGCCCGCTCCACACCACCCTCTCCACACTCGCGTTCCCCGCGGCATGGCGAACGCCCATCCTCGATCTCTACCGGCACGGCAGGTCCGAGGCTGCCCAGGCTAAGATCAAAAGCGTTCCGATCAGTAACCTCAACACCGTCATGCGCGCTGTTGCACCCGACCTGATGACCGTCGATGCCTCAGCGTCGTTCGACGAAAGCAAGCCCTGGCTCTACGCCGACGCCCCGTACCCGCAGCCGGTGATGGGCAGCTTGATCAACGCCTGGCTCCGTGCTCTGCGTCCCAGTCCCGAGGCCTACCCGCTGTTCCGGGACACTGTGCGCGCGCTCGACACCCATGCGCTGCAGTGGAAGACCACCGACATCGACCTGCTCGAACAGACCTTGTCCGATGGCGGCACCGCCATCCCCGCGAACAGGCTGTTCCGCCTTGTCCCGGAGATGCTGGCCGCACGGATCGAGCAATTCCAGCCCTACGAGCACGGCGGACAAGCCTTGTCCTTCCGGCGCGTGGCCGTCGATACGCGCGCGCAAGGCGCTGAGCTGATGTCCTGGCCACCACTGGAGCACCACGTGAGGGCCAAGGGCGGTGGAACGCGAGTGTGGTTCTACTCGGCCGTCATCCGGCTCAATCTCCGCACAGTGCCGTTCTCTCCGACGCCGAGGATCCACATCAGCACCAGCATCCGCCGATGGGTCAGCGGACCGGTGTCCATGCCGGCACGAGCCGGAGTGGCGACCTACCTCCTGGCTAAGAACTCCCTCGTCGCTGGCGGAGCCTCACCTGGCCGGTTCGCCGTGGCGCACCTCGAGTGGGATCACAAGACAGGCAAGATCGGGTGGAAACGCGGTGGCCCCGAAGGCATCCTCAGCACGATCTCCGCGGTGGAGAACCTGCCGGCAGCCGACGTGTTCGCCAAAGAGCCGGAGAGGTGGATCCACGGCCGCGACGACCTCACCGCAGCCGTCGCTTTCCACACCAGGATGAGATGGCACGGCGTCAATGCCGGCCTGATGCCGAGTGAACGGCGCCGGCTGACCGAATGGGCCGCCCAAGCCCTCGCCCCCGACTTCGTCGCCCTGCAACCGCTGCAACGCAGCGGGATCAAGAAACAGAACCCCCGCCGCACGCTCGAAGCGAACGCCTCCGTCCCAAAGGAAGCCACAGAGCTGAAACTCGCTGAGGTCGCGGCGCACAATGTCGGCATCACCGGCCGCAACGCTGACAAGCGGCGAACGCTGACCGCAGCCGCAGTCGGGGAATCCGGACTCACCGCCGTGATGCTGTACCAGACCGACGCGATGCGTACACACCTGATCAACGCCATCGAGACCAATCTCGGGCTCTCCACCCACCGAACCCACGCCGGCCCCGAACACTGGTCCTGGCAGTCCCCAGAACTCACCCTGACCCTGCATACACAGCCACTGGGAGCGCTGGGAGCACCACTGGGCACCGACGACAAGGCACCTCGGCGCGGCGAGCAGCACGACACCGCCATCAACGACCGCCGCACGGCAGTAGCGGCGATGCTCGCCGAGCTTAGAGAGGCGCGTGCCGATCGACCGCAACTGGCGTTCGTCGAGCTCGAAGGGCTCGACGTCTTCACCAAGCGCACGACAGACCCGAAGTTCGCCATCCGGCTCGGTTGCGTCGACGCCGGCATGGTCAGCCAGTTCGTCCGACCCCGCGACCCCGAGGCCACCGATGACGAGGACGACTCCGCGTTCCGCGCTGCAGCGGCTTGGTCCGACGGACTCCGGCAGGTCGGCATGCGATTCGTCCCGGAACACTCCCTCGGCCAAGCCATTCCCGACCAGCTCAACCAGCTGGCTTTCTGGATGGTCAAGCGCCGCGCCGACGGCCTCAATCGCCGACCGCAGTTCACCCCCGTCGCGGTCCTGATCCGGCCCGGCCAGAACTGCATCATGGGGCGCACCGCAGACATGGACGAATGGGTGCCCTACCCTGACTTGCTCAAAGACCTGACCGGCCGGGTACGCCCGCACGAGCTGGCCAGCGAGGCCGACCAAACCGCGGCCGTCGCGGTCTTCATCAAGAAGACCCTCTCGACCATGCGCAGCGTGCCGACACTCCTCGTCGTCCACGCCCAGAACACCCGCAACCGGTGGCCCTGGCTGCAGAACAACGGGCTGGTCGCCGACAGAATTCAGATCGGCAGCGGACCCCTGCAACGACTCGGACTTCTGGGTAAGCGCCTGCGTATTGTGCGCGTCGCCGAGGGGGAGCGCGCCGAGACACCGCAGTGGTGGGCTCCGAAACCCGGGGGTAAGGGAGGTCTGTCGAAAGGCCTCTGGGCGCCGCAGGCAGCAGAGGGGGAGATCGGTCGGGTCTTCTACAGCACCAGCGAGAAGGCCAGCACTCACCCGATCGCCGTCGACGCCAGCAAGCTGTCCCCGCACATCACCGATGCCGGCGTACCGGTCATCAAGGCCAACAAGAACGCGTGGAACCCGGATCTTCTCGAGTACACCGTCGCTGGTCTCCAGGACGGCGACGAGGCCGAGATCTGGGCGATGTACCTGCACCAGCAGCGCCTCCCCGACGACTATCGCGACGACCTCAAGCTGCCGCTCATCCTGCACCTGGCGGAGCTGACGCTGCAGTACGCGCTGCCCTACGACGACGCAGACCAGCTGGACGACGCCGTCGAGGACGACGCCGACACCGCAGTGTCCAGTCCCCGCGTCCAAGTCTCGTAAACGATGCGTTGTCACGACGGCAGAGATTTCCGCAGTACACAACCTCGACGAACCCGCAGCAGCATGGTCGCAGCCCCCGAAGGGCGCCGGCGCATCGGCTTGCGGACTAATGGCCCTGCGGCGGGTACGTGGCTGGTGCGTGTTCGGCTATGAGGTCGGCACGGCGACGGGCCGACTCGAAGTTGGCCGCAGAACGCATCATCGACGGGAGTTCACACGAGCTGCATTCGCCCATCTCGCCGGTCAAGTCGAGCAGCTGATCGCCGACTACCAGTCCGGCGCGACGGTGTACGACCTTGGCGGTCCGGCGAACCGCAGCGAACATGCGCGCGATAGCACGGGACTGCCCGGTGACGAACTCGACGGCTGGGATGAAGTTGCCAGGGTCTCGGTCGATTCATCTCTGAGGAGTCGGCGATGACTTGGTCTGATTGCCGGTGGAGGTCCAGGTGGGGGGCTCGGTAGTAACTCCGTTCAGTGAGGTGCGTTCTGAATGCCCTGATTGCAGGACCATGAGGTCATTCGTCAGCCGGGCGAGCGTGGCTGTCGATTGTGGCGGCTTGCCAGGGCGCACGTGGCTACTGACCCGATGCCGGCTAGTGGCCAGCCTGCGATGGCTACGAGTGTGAGGACAAAGGCGGCGAAAACGAGGACCAGTACGAGTAGGCGGCGGAATCGTCGACGGTCGCGGAGGCAGCTGTCCACGATGTCCCGCCATGAGGGCGGCTCTTGGGCGTGGTTCACCGTCGTGCCTCGTCCGGCGTGGTGCGATTCTTGCTGGGAAAGTACTCGGATATGAGAATGTCGTGTACTTCGAGCGTCAGGCGCGCTTTGCGGAGTCGGACTTCCGCGTGCGTCTCGGTTGACTTCGTGGCGCGGGCGTCGAGGATTCCGATGATGGGGTGTGTAAGCGCTCGGGCTACATCACGTGCTGGTACCGCGCCATAGCCGCCCCATCGAAGTGTCCAGTGGTGTTCGCCGCCCCACAGTTGGGTGAAGTCGGACCCACTTTGCTCTCGGAAGGGCCGTGACATGGGGTCCCTGACCAGCCAGCCGACTGCCCAGCCCTCTTTGTCGCTTTGACATGTGAGCCGCGCAACCAAGCCGGCGAGCAGGTCCACCGTGTCCTTCTGCATCGGAGGGATCGCGTCGAGGGTGTTGCGCTCTTGCGCGTCTAGGGCGGCGTCCTGTCGCAGGCGTCGCCACTTAGTGGGGTAGAACCACGGTGGTGTTCGCTGCTTGGGCGTCTCGGGGTCGTGATAGCGGATCCGCAAGAGGGCGCCGGTGGGGAGATGCGTCATCAGCAGGGCATCGCCGGATCCCTCCACCGCCAGGGGGCGCAACCCGGGGATGCCGTGGCCCGAGCCGTTGGGAGTGCCGACGAGGCATTGGACCAGGTGATCGGGTAGATCAGAGAGGATGCTGAGGTCGTCATATTGCGGTGAGACGACGACGTCGCTCCATCCCACTCGTGAGACTCCCGAGTGAGCGATGAGCTGAGCGTCCCCGGCGATCCTGAGGTGAGGTGGCACGTCTGGAGTGTTGAGCAAGAAGGGTGCTGCGAATGCGCGGAATCGCTTTTGGGCAGGTTTGCAGGTGTCCAGTCCCAGTGCTGGCGGCGTAGTCCCGTGACTGATACGCGGGATGGCTCGTGCTGCGAGTGAGCGGGGCTCTTGTGTGAGTGGCCTGCGGAGGTCAGCGAAGCGCAGACGGGACGTTTCAGGCATAGCGCGTCTCCTGTCGCCCAGACTCGACTATAGACACGTGCCAGACATGCTGACGACCAACACCAACCAATTGCAAGGTAGGTGGCCCACACCTTCTTGCCGCCAGCGGGATCGTCTGGGGAGATCCGCCGCAGCCCCGGCTCCTTGCAGGCCGAGTACTCGATGAGAGTACATGATCTCTGCGGTCAGCGGTGGGGAATAGGGGCTCTCGCGATCATCGGCATTCAGAGGGTGCCGTACCTCAAGGTCAGGTGGCATCCGTCGAGGGTGACGACCCATTCGGATGACGAACGTTGCGCGGCAGCTAGATGGTTGATTCCGTGAAGATCGCGTGAGACGCGTCGCTACCGGGAAAGTAGGCGGAGGGTGTCCAAGATCGATGTGTGACGAAAGACCTAGACACCCTCCTAACTGCACTCTACGTCCTGATCGACGACCACGTCGTCGCACCCCGCACCGGCCGCGGACGCCGACCGGAACTCACCGACAGTGAACTCATCACCTTGGCAGTAGCTCACGTTCTCCTCGGCCACCACAGCGAACGCCGCTGGATACGGCACATCCACAACGATCCCCAACTACGCGCGATGTTCCCCGTCCTGCTCGGCCAGTCCGGTTACAACAAACGACTCAGAGCAACACAGTCGTTGCTGAGTAAAGCAATCCGCGTACTGGCCGCGCAGTGCCCATCCTGGTTCGACGACCTGTGGATCACCGACGCCACACCTCTACCCTGCGGAACCTCACGTGAGACAGTGAAACGATCAGACCTCGCCGGGTACGCCAGCTACGGCTACTGCGCGTCACACTCGCGGTGGTACTGGGGCTTCAAGCTTTACCTCGTATGCGCCGGGGACGGCATGCCGATCATGTGGTGCCTGGCCAACCCGAAGGTCGGTGAACGTGAAGTCCTCACCGCGCTGCTCGACACCAACCACCACCTCATCAGGGACGGTCAACTCCTACTCGCAGACAAGGGCTTCGCCGGGAAAGCATTCAGGGAGTTCACCCACTCGCTGGGGCTTCGCCTGCTGCGGCCCGACCGCAAGGACGAGACCTACACCCACGGCAACCTCGGCGGTGTCCGTCAGCGGATCGAATCAGTCAACAACACCCTCAAAAGCTAGCTCAACCTGGAAAAACACGGTGGCCGTACACCCGCCGGAGTACTCACCCGCGTCGCCCAGCGCCTACTCACGATGGCGGCCGCGATCTGGCGCAACCGGCAGCATCCGCAAACGATCACTGACCGCCTACGACCACTAACCACACTCCAACTTCACGGAATCAACCATCTAGGCCTGATACGCCGATGACGGGTGCTGTCAAGCACGCGATGACGTCTTCTGGCTGCGGCCAGCCGTTCCAGCGGAGTTCCCACTTTGGGCCTTGGCCCCACAGTGCGAACCTGTGCCTGCGCTGATGGTCGTGGGTGCTAGGGCGGAGAAGGGGGTCGTACCACCACAACCCCAGCGCCCACTTGTCAGATGGGTCGCGTACATCGAGCCGGGCTACGAGCGCCGCAAGAATCCGCTCCATGCCCGACGGCATCGAAGGAACGCGAGACAGGGCTTCGTGTTCAACCTCGGCCATCGGGACCTCCGCGCCGACGTAGTGTTCAGAGCTCCACGTTTTGCGGTAGGGGCCGAGGCGCTGTAATTCGCTCAGCGGCGGAAAGTCTGTACGGCGGGTAACCACCATCTTCGCGCCGGTGGGCAGGTGGGCAAGATGGTACGTCCCGAAGTCGATGCCGGCGGCCACACGCAACCCGGGCACCCCGTACCGAAGATCATCGCGTGCGGATGAGGCCAAAAGCCTGCCGACGGCGTTCTCGGCGGCACCCGGCACGACACAGACGAAGGTATTGAACCATGGCGACACGGTCATGGTGTAGGACAGGAAAGCGGTCGCGCTGTGCTGGGTATCGAAGGGTGTGTCGGGCACATTGGCGTTGAAGAGGTAGATCGCCAGGAGAGCACGGAACCGTCGCTGTTGCGGTGAGCAGCGATCGAGCCCCAGGCCGTCCCTGCTGACGCCGGCTTCCGCGCTCGCCTTGTCTTCGCCGGTGTACGAACGCCGGATGTCCCTGAGGTTGCGACGCGATGATGAGGGCATGCGTGATCCATTCCGCGTTCCGGCCCGCACATGGTCACGTTGGCACGATCATTTCCATCCCTATGCGCAAAGCGGGTGCCCCACACCCTTGGCATCGCCGGCGGGGCGCCGGAGCCCTGCCGCTCATGCCATCGCAGCCTTTCGCACACGGCCGCGTCCGCACTACGAGGAATGGCAGCAATAGCACGCGCTGTGACTCGTGAGCTGGGACCTTTGGGCGGTACGACGCCTTGGCCCCGATAATCACTTACGACGTGATCGGGCCACCTTCGGCTCTTGAGTCTGATCAGGATCGGTGGACTATCTGTCGGGGCAGGTGCCGCGGTGATGGAGCCACTCGGTGACGCAGGTGTCATGTTCCCAGAGTGCCTTTGAAGATCCACCCGTTCGTGGGCGGCACTGGGCCGTTTCACATGACCCCATTCCGCCGCCGCTCATGCGCTGCTCCAGTTTTGCTCCACCTACTGGCGGGTAGCTGAAGTTTTGCTTGAAGAAACTCAAGATTCGAGCCAACGAAAAACCGCCCTACCTGGACTTTTAAGTCCGGTGAGCGGTGTTTCGTCACAGTGGAGCTAAGGGGACTCGAACCCCTGACCCCCTCACTGCCAGTGAGGTGCGCTACCAGCTGCGCCATAGCCCCGGAGCGAAGGTGTACTCCGCATCTCGTGTTTCCATACGCTACACCCCGCCCCAACGCGCTCGGCAGGGGGGTGGTGCTCAACCGCCGCTGGGGCGTCCGGGCAGGTCGGGTGCACGTTCATGACTTATTTTAACTTCCGTATTGATTATTGGTGTGGTCCCGGTTACATTTTCCCTCGGTTGTGACGCCGAGGTCCCCGCCCGCTACGCCGCGTCTCCATCACTGGGTAAAGCCTTGCCGTTTCCTGCTCGCTGAACGCCGCGTGACGCGGCAGAGGAGGTTCCGATGAGTCGATGGTCACGGAGAGTTTCAATACTGCTGCTGTCCGCGTTCACACTGGTTGCCGGTTACCTGACTACGGCGCCAGCCGCGCAGGCGGCGATCGATCCCGGGCAGTGGTACTCCGTCACGGCCGTGAGCGGCGGGAAGTGCGTGGATGCGCGGGGCGCGGGGCGGGCGAACGGCACCGTGGTCCAGCAGTACTCCTGCAACCAGTCGGCCTCGCAGCAGTGGCAGATCCAGGCCGCGGGCGACGGCTACTACCGCGTCAACTCCGGCAACGACGCCGCGCAGGTCTGGGACGTGACCGACGTTTCGAAGGCCGACGGCGGGCTCGTGCAGCTCTGGTCCTACTCCAGCGGGGTGAACCAGCAGTGGTCACCGGTCCGGGAGGCTTCCGGTGCCTACCACTTCGTGAGCCGCAACAGTGGTAAGTGCCTGGACGTGCCGGGCGCTTCGGCGGCGGACAGCGTTCAACTCCAGCAGTACGTCTGTAACGGCACCAATGCCCAATCGTTCACAATTACCCCTGTGGGTGGCACTACTCCTCCGACCTCGGGGCAGCCGGACCTCGGGCCGAACGTCGTCGTCTTCGACCCCTCGATGGCCGCGTCGACGATCCAGGGCAAGCTGAACAGCATCTTCAGCCAGCAGGAGAAAAACCAGTTCGGCAGCCAGCGGTACGCGGTGATGTTCAAGCCGGGCACCTACTCCAACGACGTCAACGTCGGCTTCTACACCCAGGTGCTGGGACTCGGCCTGTCGCCGGACGCGGTCACCATCAACGGTGCCGTGCACGTCGAGGCCGACTGGTTCCCGCCGCAGAACGCGACGCAGAACTTCTGGCGCGGCGCCGAAAACCTGTCGGTGAACCCGACCGGCGGCGCCGACCGCTGGGCCGTCTCGCAGGCGGCGCCGTACCGCCGCATGCACTTGCGCGGTGACCTGCAGCTCGACGACGGTGGCTGGGCCAGCGGTGGCTGGATCTCCGACTCCAAGATCGACGGCCAGGTCCGCTCCGGCTCGCAGCAGCAGTGGATCTCGCGGAACTCGCAGTTCGGCGGCTGGAACGGCTCGAACTGGAACATGGTCTTCGTCGGCGTCGACGGCGCCCCGGCCAACACCTTCCCGTCCCCGCCCTACACCACGGTCGGCCAGGCCCCCGTGGTCCGCGAAAAGCCGTTCCTCTACCTCGACGACGCGGGTGACTACCAGGTGTTCGTCCCGTCCGTGCGCACCGGCACCTCGGGCACCAGCTGGGCCGGCGGGACCGCGCCGGGCCGCTCCCTGCCGATCGGCCAGTTCTTCGTCGCCAAGCCGGGTGCGACCGCCGCGGAGCTGAACGCGGCGCTGGCGGCGGGCAAGAACCTGCTGGTCACCCCCGGGGTCTACCACCTGAACCAGCCCCTGCACGTGACCCGCCCGGACACCGTGGTGCTCGGCCTGGGCATCGCCACCCTGGTGCCGGACAACGGCGTCACCGCGATGAACGTGGACGACGTGGACGGCGTCAAGATCGCCGGCCTGCTGATCGACGCGGGCACCACCAACTCGGCCACGCTCATGCAGGTCGGCGCGCCCGGTTCGAGCGCCGATCACTCGGCCGACCCGACCTCGCTGCACGACGTGTACTTCCGCGTCGGCGGCGCCGCCGTCGGCAGAGCGACCACCAGCCTGGCGGTGAACAGCAACAACGTGATCGGCGACCACCTGTGGATCTGGCGCGCCGACCACGCGGCGGACAGCAGCTACGTCGGCTGGAACACCAACACCGCCGCCACCGGGCTGACCGTGAGCGGGAACGACGTCACCATGTACGGCCTGTTCGTCGAGCACTACCAGAAGACCCAGGTGGTCTGGAACGGCAACGGCGGGCGGACCTACTTCTTCCAGAACGAGATGCCCTACGACGTGCCGGACCAGTCCGGCTGGATGAACGGCTCCACCCGGGGCTACTCCGCGTACCAGGTGGGCCCGAACGTCACCAGTCACGAGGCCTGGGGCCTGGGCAGCTACTGCTTCTTCAGCACCAACCCCTCGGTCGCCAGCGCCCACGCGTTCGAAGCGCCCACCACCCCCGGCGTGCGGTTCCACGACATGGTGACGGTCTCGTTGAACCACCAGGGCACCATCACGCACGTGATCAACGGCTCGGGCGCGACCACGCCCGAGGGCACCAAGCCGGTCAACCTGGTGAGCTACCCCTAGCCGCTTTCCCCCGGACAACCGGTGCGCGCCGTGGTGGCGGCCGCGGCGCGCACCGGTCCCCACCACCGAGGTCCTTCGAGGTCGGCGGCGGCCCGCAAGCCGTAGGCTGGACGGTGTGAGCCAGCCGATCCTGATGACCGTCGACGACGACCCCGCCGTGTCGCGGTCGGTCGCCCGTGACCTGCGTCGCCGCTACGGCAAGGACTACCGGGTCATCCGCGCCGACTCGGGGGCCGACGCCCTCGACGCGCTGCGGGAGATCAAGCTGCGCGGAGACGCCGTCGCGGCCATCCTCGCCGACTACCGCATGCCCCACATGGACGGCATCGTCTTCCTCGAGAAGGCCATGGACCTGTTCCCCAACGCCCGCCGCGCCCTGCTGACGGCCTACGCCGACACCGACGCGGCCATCCAGGCCATCAACGTGGTCGACGTCGACCACTACCTGCTCAAACCGTGGGACCCGCCGGAGGAGAAGCTCTACCCGGTGATCGACTCCCTGGTCGAGACCTGGCTCGCGGTCGGCGACCGGCCGGTGGAGGAGACCAAGCTGATCGGCCACCGCTACTCGGCGCCTTCGTTCAAGGTCCGCGACTTCCTCGCCCGCAACGCCGTGCCGTACCGCTGGTACTCGGTGGACGACGACGAGGGCGGCCGGATCCTGCAGGCCGCCGAGGCGGCCGAGACCGACATCCCGGTGGTCGTCACCCCCGACGGCACCGTGCTCAAGCAGCCCACCGGCGGCCAGATCGCGGACGCGGTCGGTTTGTCGACCCGGCCCGCGCAGGAGTTCTACGACCTGGTCGTGGTCGGTGGCGGACCGGCCGGACTCGGCGCCGCCGTCTACGGCGCGTCGGAGGGCCTTCGGACCGTGCTGGTGGAGAAGAAGGCCACCGGGGGCCAGGCCGGCACCAGCTCACGGATCGAGAACTACCTGGGCTTCCCCGACGGCGTCTCCGGCGCCCAGTTGACCGACCGCGCGCGGCGGCAGGCCCAGAAGTTCGGTGCCGAGGTGCTCACCGCCCGCGACGTCGTGGGCCTGGAAGCCCGCGGGTCCAGCCGGGTGGTGACCTTCGGCGACGGTTCGGAGATCGCCGCGCATTCGGTGATCCTGGCCAGCGGCGTCACCTACCGGGCTCTGGAGGCCGAGGGCATCGAGGAGCTGACCGGCCGCGGGGTCTACTACGGCTCGGCCGCCACGGAGGCGCCCGAGTGCCAGGGTGAGCACGTGTACATCGTCGGTGGCGCGAACTCCGCCGGCCAGGCCGCCGTGTTCTTCTCGCGCCACGCCGCGGACGTGACCATCCTGGTGCGCGGCGCTTCGCTGGAGGCGTCGATGTCGCACTACCTCATCGAACAGCTCGCGGCGATCGACAACCTGCACGTCCGCACGCAGACCACAGTGATCAAGGCGCACGGTTCGGAGCACCTCGAATCGTTGACGCTGTGCGAAAACGGGGTGACCGAGACGGTCGAGAGCGGCCACCTGTTCGTCTTCATCGGCGCCGCTCCGCGCACCGAGTGGCTCGGCGACACCATCCAGCGCGACGACCACGGCTTCGTCCGCACGGGCCCGGACCTGGTGGCCGAGGGCCGTTACCCGGTCGGCTGGTCGCTCGACCGGGATCCGCACTACCTGGAGTCGTCCGTGCCCGGCGTGTTCGTGGCGGGCGACGTCCGTTCGCAGTCGGTGAAACGCGTGGCCTCCGCCGTCGGCGAAGGCGCCATGGCGGTCACCCTGGTCCACCGCTACCTGGAGGAGCAGTGAGCACTCCCGCACTGCCGCGCGAGGAACTACGCGGCCTGTTCCTGTTCGAGCACCTCTCCGACGCCCAGCTAAACTGGATCGACGAGCACGCCGAGGTCGAGCGGCACGACAGCGGCGAAGTGGTGATCCGCGAGGGCGACCCCGCCACCTGCTTCTACGTCCTGCTGACCGGGGCGCTGCGGATGACCCGACTGGTCAGCGGCGTCGAGGTGGAGATGAAGCGCACCGACCAGCGCGGCTCCTACTGCGGCGCGACCCAGTTCTTCGTGCACCAGGAGACCGAGCACTCCTACGGCGCTTCGGTGCACGCGGTCAGCGACGTCGAGTTCCTGACCTTGCCCGCGGCCGAGTTCGCGGTCCAGTTCCGCGGCTGGTTCCCGATGGCCGCGCACCTGCTGGAGGGCATGTACGTCGGCTGGCGCAACACCGACACGGTGATCTCCTCGCGCCGCCGGCTGCTGGCTCTCGGTGAACTTTCGGCGGGTCTGACGCACGAGCTGAACAACCCGGCCGCGGCCGCCGTGCGCGCGACCGCGTCGTTGCGCGAGCGGGTGGCCGGGATGCGGCACAAACTGGCCGTGCTGGCCAAGAAGGACATCGACCCGGAGCTGCTGGACCTGCTGCTGGAGGTGCAGGAGCGGCTGGTCAAGCAGGTGGCGGACGCGCCCAAGCTGACCGCGATGCAGCAGTCCGACCGTGAGGACGAGATCGGCGACTGGTTCGACGAGCACGGCGTCGACCAGGGCTGGGACCTGGCCAGCATCTTCGTCAGCGCGGGCCTGACCGCCGACAGCCTCGACGGCGTCCTGGACTCGGTCGGGGAGGGCCTGCTCGACGGCGCGGTCCGGTGGCTGGCCTACGCGCTGGAGACCGAGATGCTGATGGGCGAGATCGAGGATTCGACCACGCGCATCTCGGCCCTGGTCGGGGCGGCCAAGCAGTACTCGCAGATGGACCGCGCGCCGCACCAGTGGATCGACGTCCACGAGGGACTCGACTCCACGCTGGTGATGATGTCCGGGAAGATCGGCGAGGGCGTGCGCGTGGTCAAGGAGTACGACCACGGCATCGCCCGGGTGCCGGCCTACGCGGCCGAGCTGAACCAGGTGTGGACCAACGTCATCGACAACGCGCTGGGCGCCATGGCCGGCGAGGGCACGCTGACCCTGCGCACCTGGCAGGTCGACCAGCAGGTGCGCGTCGAGATCGGCGACACCGGCCCGGGCATCCCCGACGACGTGCGGCAGCGCATCTTCGAGCCGTTCTTCACCACCAAGGGCGTGGGCGAAGGCACCGGTCTCGGGCTCGACATCTCCTGGCGCATCGTGGTCGAGCGGCACTACGGCGACATCAAGGTGGAGTCCGCCCCCGGCGACACGCGGTTCGAGATCTGCCTCCCGGTGGAGGAGCAAGCCTCACTCTGACGAGCGACCGCGGGGCCGAGGCCACGGTTTCACGCCCTTACTGTCCTATGTGGATACTCTTCTGGCGCAAGTCGGCCCGATCGTGTGACTGTATGTCGAACGCGTGTTCGACTAGTCTGGATCCCGTGGGGCAGCACCAACCAGGGGAGGGATCAGGATCGTGCACCGAGTCGAGGCAGGGTCGAAGTCAGCGCGGCATTGGTCAGCCAGCCCAGCAGATCGCCGAGCGGAATGCGCGAGAGCCGCTCGGGCCACTCATCGGCGACCGTTTCCAGCACCAGCTCGTCTTCCGACATCCGGACTCCGGTCAGCCGCAGCCCGTTCGGTAATTCCGGCAGGGGCAACACAAGTGGCCGTACCCTCCGCGGCGCCCGGAGCCGCCACCGTCCGATGTGGAGGATGGTGGGCGTCAGCACGACGGCGTCCGGCCCCACCGACGGCTGCAACGTCAGCCGCCCCCACCCAGGCCGTTTGGCCCATCGCACGTGGAGCCCGTCTTCATGCGGCGTGGCCACGATGCCAGGCCGGATCTCCGCCACCCGCTCCCGGACCGCATCCCCGCCGACGAAGATCCGCAGCTCCACCTCCGCCGGAATCACCGACGGCGTGGGCAAGCTACGCACACGCACATCCCTCGCCAGCGCGACCACCCGCCGCAACGGCACCCGTCCCACCGACCCGGAAAGCTGTGCTCCCGGCCGGGAATGGGCGACTGCGCCCCCGCGCGCGCTCCGGTTCGCTGCTCCACGCCCCTCGGAAGGCCGCGTCTCAATCCGTGAACGGCCGTCTGCGCCGTCGTGCGGGTACTGTTCCGCCGGTTCGTTCGCTCTGGGAGGCCGCGTCTCCGTTCGCGAGCCGCTGTCTGCGCCGTGATGAGCGCTCCGAACCGCCGGTCCGCTCGTTCTGGAGGCTCGTCTTTCTGACTGCCAACCGCCGTCTGCGCCGCTGTGCGGGTTCCGTTCAGCCGGTTCGTTTGCTTTGGAGGGTTCTGCCTCTGTTTGCGAACGGCCGTCTGCGCCGCCGTGCGGGTCCCATTCCGCCGATTCGCTCGCTCCGGAAAGCCGGGTCTCTGAGCGTGAACGGCTGCTCGCCCCGTCGCGCGTGTTCCGTTGCGCCGGTTCACGCACCTCGGCGCGCGGTGTCTCCGACCGAGACCGACCGCTTGCGTGCGTGCCTCGTTCCGCTGTCTCACGTGCTCCGGAACGCGGTGTCCCGGTCTGTGATCGGTCATCTTCGTCGCCGCGTGTACTCGGGTCGGCCCGGTCACCTGGCCGCCGATCCGGCGGTAGTGCACCGACCTGCGCTTCCCGGCGCGCCGAGTCAGCTTCACCTGCGTCCGGATCACCATGCTTACCGGAACCCCAGCGCACCTTGTCGCGCGGACGGCCGAACTTCAGCCGCGGCTTTTCCTTCCCCCATGCGGTATCGGGACCTTGTTTCCGCTCAAGTCGTTCCGAAGCCAGCCCAGTCGGGGAGCCACCGGCGTCCGGACCGTCCGGGGGTGAGTCGGAGGGCCGCCGGCCCGGCTCGGGCCAGTCCAGGTCTTCGGCCACGATGCGGACGTCGCCGATACGGCCGGCCGCTAAGAGCAGGGGGTCCACGGCGCAGTCGAGTTCGGTGAGGGTGAGGGCCATCTCAGCGCCGTCCACCCTGGTGGTCAGGCGCCGGCCGATGAGCTGCTCGGTGACCGTGCGCACGATCGCGGCGGGCACGTCCGGCAGTAGTGAGCGGCTGGCGGCGGCGAGAGCCGTGAGCTGTTTCCACTGCATCAGGCCGGCGAACGGCAAGCCCCCGAAGGGCGAGTCACCGGACTTTCGGCCTTCGGTCATCCGGCCATGGTATGGCGGGCGGTCGTCGTTCGCTCGCGGCTGTGTTTTTCGCCGCGTCGCCTCGACCGTGCCGCTCGGGCGCGCGAGAAAAGAGGTGTACCGCGAAAAAAGGTCTCCCTGACCGGGTGCGAGCCCAAGGTCAGGGAGACGTGGAAATCAGCGTCACCGGTCCACGAGACGGGCGATGATGCCGGTGATCACCAGCCAGAACACCGCAGCCAGACCGTAGTTGAGGATCACGGCCAAGTCGGCGTTGCCGACCGGGAACAGGCCCGGCCAGAACAGTGCGAGGGGGTCCGCCAAGGACCGGATGAAGATGAAGAAGCCGTTCGACGCATTGGCGCCGACGAGTAGCATCACCATGTAGAGCACCTCGATGAACGCGAACAGCGCGCCGATCCCGGTGATCACTCGAGCAGCAGTGTGGGTTCTGGTGGACCCTCGCCATCTGGACATGCCGCTAGGTGCCACTTTCGGGTGATGCTGAAACGCGCCAGCGGGGAAGTTGCGCCGATTGGCCGGGCCCTTTGCTCCCCGTCACCGGTGGGACCACGGTGAGCTGCGGAATCGCGGTGGTGCCGGCTCCACCCAGGACCGGGTTCGCGTGGCCGGAACGCTCTGGACGGTTCGGCGTCGGCGACCCGTTGCCGTCGAGAGATCGGAGTTACGCTGAGCCGGTGCCCGAAGCCACGCAGAATCCCGCCCAGTCCGCGGACGAGTCGAAGGAGGGGGCGGCGGCCGAAGTCGTCATCGAGGAGGAGCGAACCTACCGGCGTGAGGATTGGTACGGCGAAGAGGTCACCGGCCGGCGGTTCGTGCGGTGTGAATTCCACGAGGTCGACCTGACCGAGTCGATCACGCGGGGTGCGACGTTCACCGACTGCGTGTTCGGCAACGTGCGGTTCAACGCCTCGCGGCACTTTCACTCGGCCTTCACCGGCTGCAGTTTCCAGCGCTGCAATCTGTTCGACGCCGAATTCACCGGGTGCAAGCTGGTCGGCAGCCGGTTCGAGGAGTGTTCGATGCGGCCGTTGCGGGTGGACGGGGGTAACTGGTCGTTCGTCGGCCTGGTACGAGCCGATCTGCGGGGGGTGAAGTTCGAGCGGGTGCGCCTGCGCGAGGCCGACCTCACCTGGGCCGACGCCACCGACGCGGTCTTCTCCGACGTCGACCTCTCGGGGGCGGACCTGGGCAACGTCAAGTTCGGGCGGGCCGAGTTGCGGGGCAGCGACCTCTCGTCGCTCGATCCGACGCAGGCGGAGCTGGCCGGGGCGATCGTTTCGCCGGAGCAGGCGACGGTGCTCGTGACCTCGCTCGGCCTGCACGTGCGCGGGTAGGCTTCCGGACAGGGCAACGGGGAGGAGCGCCGGATGGGTGTCGTCACACCGGGGTTCACCGGTCGGGCGCGCAGCGGTGACCCACGGCTGCCACCGGGGCAGTACCGGGCCGAAGACTTCCCGGTGCTGTCCACCGGGCCCACCCCCCGGGTGCGCACGGACCGCTGGGAGTTCACCGTCGTCACCGAGCACGGCGACCAGCGGGCGTGGTCCTGGCGGGAGCTGCTCGACCTGCCGAGCGAAAAGTTCACCGTGGACATCCACTGTGTCACGCAGTGGTCCAAACTCGACACCCGCTGGCGCGGCGTGCCGGTGCCGGCGCTCATCGGCGATCTCGAAACCTCCGCCGACTACGTCCTGGCCCGCTCCTACGGCGGCTACACCACCAACCTGCCGCTGGCCGACCTGCTCGACGGCCGGGCCTGGATCGCCTACGAGTACAACGGCAAGCCGCTGGCCCCCGAGCACGGCGGGCCCGCGCGGCTCCTGGTGCCGCACCTGTACTTCTGGAAGTCGGCGAAGTGGGTGCGCGGACTACAGCTCACCACCAGGAACGACCCGGGGTTCTGGGAGGCCGCGGGCTACCACGACTACGGAGACCCATGGCGGGAACAGCGGTATCAGGGCGATTAGCGTGGCGCGTCGCCCGCCTGGCCGAGGCCCGGCCCGAGACGCCGTCGGCGCGCACGCTCGTCCTCGACATCCCTGGGTGGCCGGGCCACCTCGCGGGCCAGCACGTGGACGTCCGGCTCACCGCGGCCGACGGCTACACCGCGCAGCGCAGCTACTCGCTCGCCGCGCCGGCCGACGGGGACCGGGTGGAGCTGACCGTTCAGCGAGTGCCCGACGGTGAGGTGTCCGAACACCTCACCGGCCGGTACGCGGTCGGTGACCCGGTGGAGGTCCGCGGACCGGTCGGCGGCTGGTTCGTCTGGCGCCCCGCCGATCCCGCGCCCGTACTGCTGGTCGCGGGCGGCTCCGGCGTGGTTCCGCTGATGGCGATGATCCGCGCCCGGCGCGAGGCGGGCAGCAAGGTGCCGTTCCGGCTGGTCTACTCCCTGCGCACGCCGGCCGAGCGGTATTACGCCGACGAACTGCGCCGCCCGATCGCCGGGCTGGATGTCACGTACGTCCACACGCGCGAGCTGCCCGAAGGACAGTCCGGCATCCCGCGCCGGATCGACGTCGCCACGCTGAACACCGCGGGCTGGCCCGCCGACTTCAACGCGACCACCTACGTCTGCGGCCCGACCGGCTTCGTGGAAACCGTGGCCGACATCCTGCTCGCGCTGGGTCACGACCCGCACAGCATCCGCACCGAGCGCTTCGGTCCCAGCCGCGACTGACCTTCCGAGCACGGTCCCCAGCAGCGAAGTCGGCGATTCGGGCTCATCCGATTCGCCGATGCCGGGCCTTGCTGGTGCGAGGTTCCGCGGATTGTCCCGACGGACCAGGCCGCGAGGAAGACCGCCGTGCCGCTGGTCTCGGCTCGGGGTCCGGCCCGTGGGTTCGCCCGAAGCTCTTCGATCGTGGTGTGCCGCGCGAAGGCCGGAAGTTCGTGACACAGTCGAGGAAATCGTTCCTACCCTCGGGGCGGAACCAGGCGTCCGGCCCCTCGTCCGAGTCGGGAGGGGTCAGGAATGGCCGGCCCTGCTCAGCAGATCGCGCAGGGTGGCGAGCAGCTCGCGGCGGTCGGCGGCGCCCAGCTTGCCGCGGATGCGGGCCATGTGGTGCTCCACCGTCTTGCCGGAGATGAAGAGCTTGCTGCCGGCCTGCTTGTAGGTCAGCCCGTCGACGACCAGGCGGGCGACCTCCAGTTCCCGTTCGCTCAGCGCGCTCAGCCCGGCGCCCGCGATGGGCTCCGGGACGGGGGACTCGCGGCGGTTCGTGATGCCTTGGAACTGGCGGGCCGCCTCCAGCAACTGCACCATCGCCTTGCGATCGGAGGTGCGGATCGCGGCCTGACCGGCCAGGCGCGCGGCGTCCCAGCCGAGACCCAGCTCGTGCAGTTCGGCGGCGGCCGCGGAGATCGTGTCGGGCTGGAAGGCGCCGCTGAGCACGGCCAGCCAGCACGACGCCGCCTGGGCGAGCGCCGACGGGTACCGGCCACCGCCGGCGAAGCCGGTCAACGCCTTGAGCTGCTTTTCGACGGTCGCGCGGTCCTCCAGCGTGATCGCCGCGTGCAGCTCGTGCCAGCACAGCGTCACCGTCCACAGTGGAGGATGGCCGAGCCGGCCGAGCATCGCGTGGGCGCGATCGAGCTGGCGGGCCAGCTTCGCGTGCGCCCCGTTCCGCGCGGCGGCGATGGCCAGCTCGCCCAGGGGCAGCAGGGTGAACAGGTCCGTCTGCTGCCGCATCGAAGCCTGGTACGCGCGGTCCCAGGACCGCTGCAGCCCGACGAGGTCACTCGCCCGGCGCGCCAGCCCCAGCTCCAGCGTCGCGAAGAACAGCTCGTCCCGGGCCTCGAGCCGTCCGGACTCGGCGACGGCGTCGCGGTGCTCTCCGGCCGTGGTCAGATCGCCGGCGGTCATCGCGACCCAGCCGAGCAACAGGCGGTGGCGCGTCGCGAGCAGATCACCGCCGACCCCGCACTCGAGCGCCCGGGTCAGAACCGATTCGGCGAGTCCCAGCTCTCCCGATTGCAGCCCGACGATGGCCGCGAGCGCGGCCGGGCTGTCCGGCAACGGCGCGCCGCCCCCGGACGGCTCCAGCATCGCCGCCGCCCCCAGCAGCACCGACAGGCTTTCGGCTCCCGGCCCGGTCACCGACTCGGCGATCCCGTCCGCGGTGCGCCCGGCCGCCCCGGCGAACAACGTCGGCGCCATCCCGGCCACGGGGGCCCGCAACAGCTCCCGCGCCCCCTCGGGCTGCCCGGTCCCGACCAGCGCGATCGCGGCGAACGCGTGCACCGCACCCTGCCCCGCCCACCGATGGCCTTCGCGCGAAAGCGAAGCGCCGGCTGCTGCGGGATACCCGTCCGGGCCGGCGAGGGGAAATTTGCCCGGATACGCCGCCCTGGAAGGACTCGGCGGACGGTTCCCGGCACCCGGGACGATGCCTTCCTGACCCGATGATCCGGCACCGGCACCGGCGACCGGCCCTTTTCCGCCAGGACCGGCGGCTCCACCGCCGCCGCTGGCAACATCGGGGAATCGGGCGTTGGTCCGGCTGGTAGTGCTGACTTCGCCGGTGTTGCCCGTGAATCCGCTGGCAGCACCGGGGAATCGGACGTTGGTCCGGCTGGTGGTGCTGACTTCGCTGGTGTCGCCTGCGAATCCATTGGCAACACCAGGGAATCGGGCGTCGGTCCGGCTGGTGGTGCTGACTTCGCTGGTGTCGCCTGCGAATCCATTGGCAACACCGGAGAATCGGGCGTCGGTCCGGCCGGTAGTGCTGACTCCGCCGGTGTCGCCTGCGAATCCGCTGGTAACACCGGGAAATCGTGTATTGGTCAGGCCGGTAGTGCTGGGCCCGCCGGTGTTGCCCGCGAATCCGCTGCCGTCGCCGAGCCCGTTACCGGCGCTGCTGCTGGGGCCGAGACCGCTGTCAGTGGCCCTGGTCAACCCGGCGTTACCGCCGTCGTCGTGGCCTGGGGAGCCGTCGGCGTTTGCGTGGGTGGTTCCGAGGACGGCCGCGTCGCCATCCGAGGCGGTGCCGGAATTCGCACCGGCGTCGGGAAATCCACCCCCGGCGGGCCGGGGCGAGGCTTCCGCGGCGCACCGGGCCGACCACCGGTACAGCTCGGCGCTGCGGGCGAGTTCCCCGCGGTGGGCCAGCACCGTGGCCGCGATCTCGGCGCCGGCCGCGCGGGTCTGCCGGTCGGCGGCGCTCAGCATGCCGTCGCCCAGGCGCAGGGCGGTGTCCAGGTCTCCGGACAGTGCGGCGGCGCGGGCCCAGCCCGTGGTCACCAGGGCGTCGCGGGTGCCGGCGTCCGAGGCGGCCTCGAAGAGGCGGGCGGCCAGCTTTGCGTCGCCGGGGAGGGCTTCGGCCGCGGCGGCGGCGAAGGCGGCGGCGGCGCTGGGGCCGGAGCTCCCGGCGTTCAACAGGGACTTGGCCAGGTCCAGCACCGGGAGGCCGTTGCGCAGCTGTAGCTCCACCAGCTGCTGCAGCGCCGTCAGACGCCGCGCCGGGGGGCCGAACGTGCGCACGGCTTCGGCGGCGATCGGGAGCAGCGCGTCGTCGGCGTTCAGCAGGCCGGTGGCGCGGGCGCCGTCCACGACCTCCGGGAGCCGGTCCGGGGAGCGGCCCAGCAGGGCGCACAGCAGGTCCAGGTTCCGGCCCGCGCCCGCCTCGGCGGCGATCAGGTAGCGCAGCACGTCCTCGTCCAGGTCGGCCAGCTCGGCCCGGAAGTCCGGAAGGCGGCCGGTCACCACGCGCTCCACCAGCCTCGGCACGCCACCGGTGCGGGTGTGCAGCGCGGCGGCCGTCTTCGTGTCCACGGAGCGGCCGGTGAGCTGCTTGGCCAGCGCGGCCACCTCGTCGGCGGCCAGTGGCGGCAGCACGATCGCCGGGGCCTGGCGGCCGAACGCCTCGCCGAGCGTGCGCAACGCCTCCGAACCGGCGTTCGGCCGGTGGGCCAGCACGATCGGGCCTTCGGCCGTGGTCGCGAGGGTGCTCAGCCGGGCCAGGTCCGCTTCGCCGAGCTGGTCGGCGTCGTCGACCAAGGTCGCCTCGACGCCGGCGGCGCGGTAGCCGCGGCCGAGGGCGTCGAGCAGCGCGGTCTTCCCGTAACCGCCCGGCGCTACGACGACGAGCCGCGCGGGCGTCTCCGGGGTGGCGCTCAGCTCGGCCAGCAGCCGGCGCGCGACGGGGTGGACGGCTTCGGTGCCGGGCTCGGCCAGCAGTGCGTTCAACAGTGACCTTCACCGGTGGGATGGGCGCAGGAGCTCAAAGTGGCGGGGTGGGCCGGGGCCGGCCCCCGGCCCGCGGTGGCTTCGTGGGACGTGAGGGTGGCGATCAGGATGGTGGATCCGACCACGAGGACCGCGGCCGTGGCGGCGAGCGGTCGCCACCGGCGGAGCAGCTTCGCGGCCCCTTCGGGCTCGGGCAGTTCGAACGGCTTGATGTCCACCGGCGGCCGGGTGGGCCGCTCGGTGAGCTCGGGTGGGCTCTCGACCCGGGGCAGCAGGGTGGTTTCGGCCGCCGGTCGCGCCCGCCGCGAAGGCGGGCTCGTCCGTTGGGCGGCGAGAATACCCGCCCCGGATGCGGCCGTGAGCGCGGGCTGGGGTCCGGCGAACACCGGGCACGGCAGCCGGCCGGGCAGCGAGCCCGGCCCGGGCTCGCCACAGAACACGATGCCCGCCAACGCATCCGGGGTGACCGAAGCACCGTGTGCGAGGGCGAAGGCCGTGCTCACGGCGGCGGCGGGGGCGACCCCCTCGGTGCTCGTCCGCGACACCCAGCCGCTCGATCCGGACGTGGTCGCCAGGGTGACCGTGACGCCGTCGGGACCGAACTCGCAGACGACGGCGGATTCCTCGGCCGCGCCGGGCTCCGGCAGGTGCGCGTAGAGCGCAGCGATCGAGCCGGGCACCAGCGTGACCGCCGCGAAGCCCGCGTCGGCCAGCGCGCGGCGCAGCAGGCCGCGCCGATAGTCGCCCCAGTCACCGGGATGGGTCACCACGAGGTGGCGGGGCGGGCCGCCGAGTTGCGCGGCCGCGTGCTCGGCGATGCCTTCGATCAGCACGGTGGTCAGCGATTCGGGGGAGAACGCCTCGCCTTCGACCAGCATCGGCACGTCGTCGCCGATCCGGCGGTGGAACCCGGTGAGCCGGCGCGAAGGCACCACGGCCCCGGCGCGCGCGGCGGTGTCACCGGTGAGCAGGTAACCCTCGTCGTCGAGGAACAGCGCGGTCGCGGCGGCGGGGGCGCCTTCACCCAGCCACAGCGGTTCGGGGTCTTCCCACCCGTCACCTTGGCGGAGGAGGGTGGTGGCGTGGGTCTGGGAGTGGGCGATATCGATGCCGAGCACGTAGGGCAACGCCGATTCCTCCCTTCGTCGGTCAGGGGGGCCGCCGACCGGCCCAACGGACCACCGGGGGTGGTCCATACTCACCCGTAAGGGTTATTCAAGCAAGGTGACGGTGGGAATTTGCCTGACCCCCTCCGGCTCGAACGAGCCCCTAACCCCCTAACGATCTCATATCGACTCCCTAACGGTCGAGCCAGTCGCGACCGGGGAACAAAGCCCGACGTAGGCCGGGGCCCGGGGGATCCCTGCCTCGGGCCCCGCCCAGTCCGGAGATGGCCGGGTCGATCGCCCGGTGCCCAAGCACACGGCGGCGGGCCCGGCGACACGATCCACAGCAGTTCGGGGCACGGGCGCCGGCGTGGTGCGTGACACCGTCTCCTCGGTGACGGCCCCGCGGCACGACGCGATCGGCCGCCTCGGCCTCCACGACGGGGCCGAGACCCGGCGAGGTGGCGGCGACCTGCATCTTTGCCGCTGAGCCGAGCCCCGGTGGTGGTGGCTCCACGGTCCGGGTGGGGCCGCGGAGCCACCACCGGGTTCGTTCACTCCGCGTGCACGGGGGACACTGCTTCGTCGTGACCGCTCCACCTTGGCTCGAAGTGCTCGACGAGACCTTGGACGCCTGCCGGACGCACGGCCGCGAGGACCTGGCTCTTCGCCTGCGCCGCCGCCGGGACCGGCCGTCCGGGGGTGCCCGGGTCGCCGTGCTCGGCTTCCCGAAGCAGGGCAAGGGCTATCTCGTCAACGCGGTGCTCAACGCGCCCGTGTGCGCGGTCGGAGACGCGCCCACCCCGGCGGTGCCGGTCGAGATCGGCTACGCCGCCGAGCCCGCCGCGGCGCTGATCGGCCACGCCGACGAGCGCATCCCGGTGGCCGTCGAGCGGATGTCGGGCGAGGTCGGCGCGCGGCCCGCCGGCTCGCTGCGCCGCGTCGAGGTCGGCGTGCCGCGTGAACTGCTCTCGGCCGGCCTGGTGCTGGTCGACACCCCGGCCGTGGGCGAACCCCGCTCGGCCCGCACCGCCGCCGCCCTCGACGTCCTCGCCGACGCCGACGCCGTGGTCCTCGTCTCCGACGCCACCACGCCGCTCAGCCCGGCCGAGCTGGCGCTGGCCCACCACGTCCGCACCTGGTGCCCGCACGTGGTGCTGGCCCTGACCAAGATCGACGTCTGCCCGAGCTGGCGCGCCGTGGCCGAGGCGGACCGCGCGGCGCTTTCCGGGGCCGGTATCGACGCGCCGGTGCTGCCGGTCTCGGCCACCGTCCGCCAGGCCGCGGCCAAGACCGGGGACCAGGAGCTGAACGCCCGGTCCGGCTTCCCGGAGCTGCTGTCCTGGATCGCCGAGCAGGTGGCGCGCCCGGCCGAGCGGTCCGATGCGCTGCTCGCCGCCGTCAGCGTGCGGGCCGCGGCGGCCGAGCTGGTCGAGACGCTGCGCACCCGGGCCGAGGTGGCGGGGCAGGGCACCGGGGTCGACCAGACCACGCTGCTGCACCGCGCCCAGCGCAAGGCCGACGAGCTGCGCAGGCGCAACACCCGCTGGCAGAACCTGCTCTCCGACGAGATCGCCGACCTGCTCTCCGACGCCGAGTACGACCTGCGGGAGCGGACCCGGCACATCGTCGAGACCATCGACGAGACCTTCGACCGCGGCGATCCGGCCAAGGTCTGGGACGAGTTCGGTCCGTGGCTCGACGAGGAGCTGGCCAAGGCGGTCGAGACCAACTACACCTGGGCCGCCGACCGGGCGGAGTGGATCGCGCAGGCGGTCACGGTGAGCTTCGGCGAGCAGTACGACCTGCCGGACCTGCGGCTCGCGGACTCCGGCGCCGACCTGATCGGCGAGGTCCGCCGGCCGCGCATCGAACGGTTCAAGGTCGGCCAGAAGCTGTTCACCGGACTGCGCGGCTCCTACGGCGGGGTGCTGATGTTCGGCCTGGTCACCAGCCTCGCCGGGCTGCCGCTGATCAACCCGATCTCGCTGAGCGCGGGCGCGGCGTTCGCGGCCAAGACGATCAGCGACGAGGGCGGAATGCGGCGGCAGCGGCGCCAGGCCGTGGCCAAGATGACCGCGCAGCGCCACGTCGACGACGTCTACCTGCGGTTCAGCAAGGACTGCCGCGACGCGATCCGCGGGGCGCAACGGAAGCTGCGCGACCACTTCACCGCGCTCGCGGACGAGCTGTCCGAGCAACTGGCGCGGGAGCGCGAGACCATCATCGCGGGTTCGGCCGAGCGCGAGCGCCGCACGATGCGGCTGCGGCGGGAGATCGAGCGGCTCGCTTCGCTGCACCAGCGCGCCGGGGAGCTGGGCCTGCTCGCGGGCCGCACGGCGCCGCGGGAGTTGCCGGCGTGACCGAGGACGTCCGCGGCCTGATGGCCGACGCTTTCACGCTCTACCGCGAGAGCCCGCAGGCGGCCAGGCCGCTGCGCGAGGCTCTGGACCACCTCGAACAGCCGTTGCGCGTCGGCCTGACCGGCGCGGCGGGCACGGGGAAGTCGACGCTGGCGGCGGCGCTGGGCGACTGGCCGAGCCGGGCGCTGCGGAATCTCGCGCTGCTCGACGACCCGTCACCGGGCGCCCTCACCGACGCCACGGTCCGGCTGGTCCGGCACCTCGAACCGGATGAGCTGGCAGCGGCGCAACCCGCGGCCCGGTCGGCGTTCGCGCGCCAGACGGCCGTGGACACCATCCTGGTGCTCGCACGCGCCGATGAAACGGGCGCGGGCCGCATCGACGCGCTTCTCTCCGCGAAGCAGCTCGCCCGGCGGGCCTGGCGCGAAGACCCGTTGTGCAGCGGTTCGCAGGGGGTGATCGCTGTCGCCGGGCAGCTCGCGTACGGGGCGCGCGCGTTCGACGACGACGAGTTCGAACTGCTCGCAGCGTTCGCCGCTGTGCCTCGCGAAGAGCTGGAGCGGTATCTCATCTCCGTGGACTCCTTCACCGATCCGGCGTTCCCCGGCCCGGTATCGGTTGACACCCGGCGCTCGCTCGTCGCGCGCTTCGGGCTCTTCGGCGTGCGGCTGGCCCTCACGCTGATCCGCACGGGTTGCGACAGCCGGGTGAAGCTTTCTGGCGAGCTGATACGCCGCAGCGGCTTGGGCGAGCTGCGCGACACGGTGGCAGGCTGCTTCGCCGCGCGCGCCGACGCGTTGAAGGCACGCACCGCCGTGATCCGGCTGGAAAGCGTGCTGCAGGCCGAACCCCGTCCGCACAGCGACCGGCTGGCCGCGCGCGTCGAGCGGTTCGCCGCCACCGCGCACGACTTCCGGGAGCTGCGCCTGATCGCCGACATCCGCGGCGGCCGCACCGCCCTGTCCGGGGATCCGGCCGAGGAGGCCGTGCGCCTGCTGGGCGCGCAGGGCACCACGCCGGAGGAACGCCTGGGCCTCGCCCCCGACGCCGACCCGCGCGAGGTCTACGCTGCGGGGGTCGACGCCGTCCGGCGGTGGCGGCACGAGGCCGAGCGCCCGGATCGTCCACCGGCCGAGCGCGCCGCCGCGCACGTGGTGGTGCGCAGCGCGGAGGGACTGCTGGCCTGAACCGCCCGCCCGCCTTCAGGCGTTGCCGAGCACCCGCCGCACGGCGATCTCCAGAACCACCCGTTCCGGGTTCGGCTTGGGCTGCCGGTACCGGGCGGCGTAGCGGTTCTCCGCGTCCGTGACCGACTCCGGATCGTCCTTGATCGTCATGCGACCCTCCAAAGTGGACCACCGTGGCCCCTCCAGCTGGCAGACCGCGGCGGCGACACCACGCTCCCCGGCGGCCCGGACGAGTTTCGCCTTGTGCGAGCGGTCGAAGGTGATGACGCGGGCGATACCGGTCTCGAAGTCGACGGTGACGCCGACCGCCACGACGTGCGGGGTCCCGTCGGGGCGAACGGTGGTGAGGCTGGCGAGGCGGCGTTCGGTCCAGAACGCGCGGAAGTCTTCGCCGCGGCCGGTGAGGTCGGTCTGCATGGGGCCACGCTAGCGGTTGCCCCGGGCCGCCGGCTTACGCCGGTGCTCCCGGGTTTCGCGCGGGGGTGGCCGCCGGCGGTTACGGCGTGGGGAGCCGTGGTTCCAGACCGGCCGCCCGGTAGATCCCTCCGCGCAGCATCGCGTCCGCGAGTCGTACGACGGGCGGCGCCCGAGGCCAGGATCTCCGCCATCCGCAGGGTGAACGGGTGGTACCGGTAGGGGAAGGCCTCCATCACCACCAGGCCCGATGCGGCGGCGGCCCGCGCGACGGCGGCGGCCTCGTCCGCGTTCGCGGTGAACGGCTTCTCGGCCAGGACGTGCTTGCCCGCTTCCAGCGCGGCGAGGGTTAAGCGGCCGTTCGGAGCGGGGATGCGCACGGCGGCCAGCGACGGGTCCGCGAGAAGCGCCTCGTAGGTCGGGTGGACGTGGGCGATGGCGTGCTTCACCGCGAATTCGGCGGCGCGGCGCGGGTCGCGCGCGGCGATGGCCGCCACCTCGACCTAGGCGTTCGCCCGCGCGGGCCGGACCAGCGCGTTCGGCCCGATCCGGGCGGCTCCCAGCACTCCGATCTGCATAGCGGAAACCTGGATTCCAGCGAATTCCAACCATTCGTTGACCTATTCAACAACGAGTTGTAGCGTTCGCGCCATCCCGACGCCCTGGAGGTCCCCGATGCCGTCGCCGTCCCGTACCCGCGCCTGGCCGGCTGCTCTGGCCGCCGCCCTCGTCCTGGTCACTTCGGCCTGCGGAGGCGGCCCCGACGGGGCCGGTGGCTCCACGCCGCCGGACGGTTCGGCCGCCATCCCGGACAACGCCGCCCTGATCACCGCCATCAAGGCCGATCCGCGGCTCACGGCCGCGCTGCCGCCCGCCGTGGCGCAGGCCAGGACCCTGCACCTCGCGTCCAACCTGCAGTCGGCGCCGAACAACTTCTACTCCGGCGACGGCAAGACCCCGATCGGCTACGAGGTCGACCTGGCCAAGGCGGTCGGCGCGAAGCTCGGCGTCACGGTGGCCTACCAGGACATGGCGTTCGGCTCGCTGATCACCAGCCTGCAGTCCGGCCGGGTCGACCTGACCATGGCGGCGATGAACGACGCGAAGGAACGCCAGCAGCAGGTCGACTTCGTGGACTACTTCTCCTCCGGCATCACGATCATGGTCGGCCGGGGCAACCCCGAGTCCGTCACCGGCCCGGACGCGTTGTGCGGCAAGAACGTGGCCGTGGTCCAGGGCACCAGCCACCAGAAGTTCGCCGCCGCGCAGAGCGCGAAGTGCGCGCAGTCGGGCAAGCCGGCCATCACCGTCACGGCCACCGACAGCGACACGCAGAACCAGAACCAGTTGCGCACCCGCCGCGTCGCCGCGATCCTCAACGACCTGCCCAGCGCCGTCTACATCTCGCGCACGGCCGGCGACGGCAAGTTCTTCGAGGTCGTGCCCGGCCAGCCGATCGAGGGCGGGCCGTACGGCATCGGCTTCGCCAAGGCCAACCCGAAGCTGCGCGACGCGGTGGAGCAGGCGTTGCAGTCGCTGATCGCCGACGGCACGTACGGCAAGATCCTCCGGTCCTGGGGTGTCGAGCAGGGCGCGGTGAAGGAGGCGGCCGTCAATGGCGGAAGCTGAACTGCTGCCGATCGTCCGGCTGAAGCACTGGGGGCGCTGGGTCAGCGCGGTGGTCATCGTCGCGCTGCTGGTGCTGCTCGGGTTCGCGCTCGCGCAGGCCCAGATCGAGTGGGACTCGGTACCGGACTTCGTGTTCTACCGCGTGATGGCGCTCGGCCTGCTCAACACCGTGGTGCTCGCGGTGTTCGCGCAGGCGGTGGCGATCGTGCTCGGCATCCTGATCGCCCTGCTGCGCCGGAGCGCGAACCCGGTGGCGAAGTGGTTCGCGGCGGCCTACACCTGGCTCTTCCGCGGGCTGCCGGTGCTGCTGCAGATCCTGATCTGGTACAACCTGGCGCTGATCTTCCCGACCATCTCGATCCCGCTGCCGTTCGGCGGCCACCTGCTCCACGAGCAGACGAACGTGCTGATCAGCGCGTTCACCGCGGCGCTGCTCGGGCTGGCGCTCAACGAGAGCGCGTACATGGCCGAGATCGTCCGGGCCGGCCTGAACAGTGTCGACAGTGGACAGACCGAAGCCGCGAAGTCCATCGGCATGACCCCGCGCGCCACGCTGCGCCGGGTGGTGCTGCCGCAGGCCATGCGGGTGATCATCCCGCCCACCGGCAACGACTTCGTCAACCTGCTCAAGGGCACGTCGATGGCTTCGGTGATCGGCGTGACCGAGCTGATCCACGCGGCCAACAACATCTCCTCCAACAACCTGCTGGTGATGGAGACGCTGATCGCGGCGGCGATCTGGTACATGGTGGTGGTCAGCGTGGCCGGGGCCGGCCAGCACTACCTGGAACGCGCGTTCGGCGCAGCCGGGCGGGGACCGGTGGCGCGGGCGGGGAAGGCCTTGCGCGGCATGCCTTTGAGGAGGGCCCGTGCCTGAACCACTGCTGCGCGCGGTCGGCGTGCGCAAGAGCTACGGCCACACCGAAGTCCTGCGGGGCATCGACCTGGAGGTCCACAAGGGGCAGGTGGTCTGCCTGCTCGGGCCTTCGGGTGCGGGCAAGAGCACGTTCCTGCGCTGCCTGAACCACCTGGAGACGATCGACGCCGGGCAGGTGTGGGTCGACGGCGAGCCGATCGGCTTCGAGCTGCGCGGCGGGAAGCTGTACGAGCTGCGGGAGCGCGACGTGGCCCGGCAGCGCCGTGACATCGGCATGGTCTTCCAGCGGTTCAACCTGTTCGGGCACCGCACGGCGCTGGAGAACGTGGTCGAAGGTCCGGTGCGGGTGCTCGGGGTGAAGCCGGACCGGGCGCGCGCCGAGGCGCTCGAGCTGCTGGACCGCGTCGGACTCGCCCACCGGGCCGACGCCTACCCGGAACAGCTCTCGGGCGGCCAGCAGCAGCGGGTGGCGATCGCGCGTTCGCTGGCGATGAAGCCGAAGCTGATGCTGTTCGACGAGCCCACCTCGGCGCTCGATCCGGAGCTGGTGGGGGAGGTGCTCACGGTGATGGGTACGTTGGCGCGGGAGGGGATGACGATGGTGGTCGTGACGCACGAGATGGCCTTCGCCGCCGAGGCGGCCGACGAGGTGGTGTTCCTCGCCGACGGCGCGGTGGTCGAGACCGGTCCGCCGGAGCGGGTGCTGAAGGCGCCGGAGCACGAGCGCACCCGGCAGTTCCTGGCGCGGGTCCTGTCGTGACGCGGATTTCACCCCGGTACCTGCTGCAGTTCGACGAGCCCGCGGGCTATCTGGACTTCGCGCGGTTCGGCCCGCCCTCGCACGCCGTGCTCGACACCACGGCGCGGCTGCTGGAGGAGACCACGGTGGCCGGACCGTCCACCGTGGACGAGCTGATGCGGCAGGAGACGCGGGCCAAGGCGGCGGCCGCGCGGCTGTGCGGCAGCGACACCGACCACACCGTGCTGCTGCCGAACACCAGCCTCGGGCTGTTCCAGGCGGCGTTCAACTCCCCGGGCGCCGAGGTGCTGGTCTCGGCCGCGGAGTTCCCGGCCAACACCTACCCGTGGGCCCGCGCCGAGCAGGCCGGGCTGGTGAAGCTGCGGCGGCTGGCGCCCGGCCCGGTGACGGCGGACCGGGTGGCCGCGGCGCTGACCCCGGAGCTCACCACGGTCTCGGTCAGCGCGGTCGACTTCCGCACCGGCTACCGGGCCGACCTCGCCGCACTGCGCGAGGTGGTGGGCGATCGGCTGCTGGTGGTCGACGGCATCCAGGGCTTCGGCGCGACCGAGGCGCCGTGGGAGGTCGCGGACGTGCTGGTGGTCGGCGGCCAGAAGTGGCTGCGCGCGGGCTGGGGCACGGGGTTCGCCGTGGTGTCCGACCGCGCGCTGGAGCGGGCGGAGCCGATCCTGTCGGGCTGGACCGGAGCCCGGGACCCCGGCCTGTTCGACAACGAGATCCACCCGGCCGAGACCACGGCGGCGGGCTGGTCGATCTCCAACCTCAGCCCGGTCACCTCCGGCGCCTTCGCCGCCGCGCTGGAGCTGGTCGAGGAAGCCGGGGTCGGCGCGATCGCGGGCCGGATCGCCGAACGCGTCGGCTCGCTGGAGGAGGTGCTGCGCGCGTGCGGGGCGGAGATCGTTTCGGCGACCGGGCGACGGGCGGGCATCCTCGCGTTCACGCTGCCCGGCCACCCGGCCGAGCAGGTCGGCACGGCACTGGCCGCGGCCGGGATCGCGGCGACCGTGCGGCCCGAGCACGTGCGCCTGTCGCCCCACGCGTCCACCCCGGTGGCCGCCGCCGAGCATCTGCGCACGGCGTTGGAAACCCTGACCCGGCCCCGGAAACCACACCCGGTGGCGCCGCCCGCCGCCTCGGGCGCGGCCTCGCCGGAACTGCTCAGCGCCTTGGTCCCGGCGGTCGAGGGCCTGGCCGCGATGCTGGGCCCGGGCAACGAGGTGCTGCTGCACGATCTGAGCCGCCTGCCGGATTCGATCGTCGCGATCGCCGGTGACCTGACCGGCCGCACCGTCGGCGGCCCGATGACGGACCTGCTGCTCGGCCTGGTCCGCCGCGGCACCACCCAGGACCTGACCAACTACCGCACCCACGGCCCGGACGGCCGCGCGATCCGCTCGTCCACCCTGTTCCTGCGCGACGCTTCGGGTACGGCGGTGGGCTGCCTGTGCGTGAACAGCGAACTGCCGGGCGCGGCGCAGGCCGAGGCGCCGCGGGAGACCTTCCCGCCGGATGTGGACAGCCTCCAGCGCTTCCTGGTCACCCGCGCGATCGGCAAGGCGGGAATCCCGGTGGAGCTGATGAAGAAGCGCCACAAGGCGGCCGTGGTGCGGGAACTGGACGAGGCCGGGTTCTTCCTGATCAAGGACGCGGTGGACCACCTGGCCGGCCGGCTGGAGGTCACGCGGTACACGATCTACAACTACCTCAACGAGATCCGGGGTTGAGCAGGCGCGGCCACCGCCCGGACCCCGGCCCGGGAAACCGCCACCGCACAACGATTCCACCGTGTCAGCGGCGGTCGACGCCCGAGGACTCCGGCCGCACCGGCTGAGACCCGCGGTGTGGGGGAGCGCATCGCGCTGCCTCGGCCACAGCACGTGCTCCGGGCGGGGCCGCTGGCCAAGACGGGGCTTTTCATCGCAGGGAGGTTTGTGTTACAAAGTTGCTCGTCGGGTTTGCGCGGCAAAGTCGTGGCGAAGGCGCGGCGAGATCGACTGGGGGAAGAGATGGACGAAGCATTCAGCCTGCGCGGGCTGAGCAAGCGGTTCGGTCCGGTGACGGCCGTGGACGAGCTGTCGCTCGAGGTCGGCCGGGGTGAGGTGGTCGCGTTGCTCGGCCCCAACGGGGCGGGCAAGTCGACCACGGTCGAGCTGCTGCTCGGGCTGATCCGTCCGGACCAGGGGCGGGTGCGGGTGTTCGGGGGCGAGCCGCGGGCGGCGGTCGACGACGGGCGGATGGCCGCGATGGTGCAGAACGGGTTCCTGCTGCGGGACGTCACCCCGGCCGAGCTGGTCGGGCTGCTGCGCTCGGTGCACCGCACCCCGCGGCCGGCGCGGGAGGTCCTGGAGCGGGCGGGGGTCACCGAATTCGCGAACCGCCGCTGCGGCCGGCTCTCGGGCGGTCAGCTCCAGCGCGTGCGGTACGCGCTCGCGCTCACCGGCGACCCGGAGCTGCTGGTGCTCGACGAGCCGACGGCGGCCATGGACGTGGACGGGCGGCGCGCGTTCTGGGCCTCGATGCGCGAATTCAGCGCCACCGGGCGCACCGTGCTCTTCGCCACGCACTACCTCGCCGAGGCCGAGGACTTCGCCGACCGCGTGGTGCTGATGCGCCACGGCCGGGTGGTCGCCGACGGGCCGGTGGCGCAGGTCCGCGCCGCCGTCTCCGGGCGGGTGCTGCGCGCCACGGTGCCGGGCGCGGACGAGTCCGCGCTGGCCGCGCTGGCCGGCGTCACCACCGCGCGGGTCCGGGCCGGGCGGGCCGAGCTGTCGTGTGCCGACTCCGACCTCGCGATCCGCGCGCTGCTCGGCCGGTTCCCCGAGGCCGCGGGGATCGAGATCACCGCCGTGGGCCTCGAAGCGGCGTTCCTGGCCCTGACCGCCGACGAGCCGGAAGGGGCACTCCGATGAACTTCGTCCACCTGCGCCTGGAGATCCTGCGGATCATCCGCAGCCCTCAGTTCGCGCTGTTCACCATCGCGGTGCCGCTGGGCATGTTCCTGCTGTTCGACAGCCTCTTCGGCGACGGGACCGGGCCGGACGGGATCCGGACGGGCGTCACCACGATGATCGACATGGGTGCCTACGGCGCGATGAGCGGCGCCCTGTTCACCGGCACCCGCGTGGCGACCGAGCGCACCGACGGCTGGCAGCGGCAGCTACGCCTGACCCCGATGCGCGGTCCGGGCTACCTGGTGGTCAAGCTCGCCGCCGCACTGGCCATGGCGTTGCCCGTGGTGCTGGTGGTCTTCGTGGCCGGCGCGCTGGGCGGGGTCGATCTGACCGCGGCGCAGTGGCTGCTCTGCGGGCTCGCGCTGTGGCTCGGCGCGCTGCCGTTCGCGGTGCTGGGATTGCTGCTCGGGCTGTTCGGCCAGGGGGACACGGTCGGCGCGATGACCGGGGCGCTGATGCTGCCGCTGGGGGTGTTCGGCGGACTGTGGATGCCGCTGTCGATCATGCCCGCGTGGATGTCGGCGGTGGCGCACTTCTTCCCGACCTTCTGGCTCGGCCGGGTCGCCACGCTGCCGGTGAGCCACGGGAGCGGGTTCGGCCTGGCCGTGGTGGTGCTCGCCGCGTGGCTGGTGGCGCCCGCGGTGGTGGTGGTCCGGCGGTTCCGGCTGGACACGGCCAAGGTCGGCTGAACGACGTGTTAGCTTCCGCGGGAGCATGCGGGGCCGGCACGGAGGGAGGGTGAATCGGGGTGGAAGAAGATGAAACGCCGCTGTCGGCGGAGGAGTCGCTGAGCCTGATCGCCCGGCAGAACGAGCGGATGCGCCGGGAGCTGGGGGCGAGCCCGGCGCGGCTGCTCGGGGTGTGGGCCTTCGCGTGGCTGGTCGGCTGGGGGCTGGTGTACCTGGCCGATTCCAGCCACGCGAAACCGCTCCTGCCGAACTGGGTCGCCGCGATCGTGGTGGCGGTGCTGTTCGTCACCGGGATCGCCTACTCCCTCTTCTACGGCAGCCGGGTCAACCGGGGCATCCGCGGGCCGTCTCAGCTCGTCGGCGCGATGTACGGCTGGAGCTGGATGATCTCCTTCGCCGCGCTAGCCCTGGTCAACCTCCGGGTGATGGCGGTGGCCCAGCTGGCCCCGGCGACGATCTCCGTGCTCTGGTCCGGGACCTCGCTGCTGGTCACCGGCGTGCTCTACCTCGCGGGCGGAATGCTCTGGCAGGACAAGCTGCAGTACGGCTTCGGCGTGTGGATCATCGTCTGCGGCGGGGTCAGCGTGCTGGTCGGTGTCCCGGGCAACTTCCTGGTGCTGTGCCTGGCCGGCGGGGGCGGGTTCCTGGCCGCGGCGCTGGTCTACTACGGGCGGGGGCGTCGTGCCCGTTCGGCCGGGACGGGGCGGCGGTGAGCGGGCCCGCGCTGCCCGAACTCGACCCGGTGATCCACGCCCAGGCGCGGCTGCGGGTCACGGTCGCGCTGGCCGGGCTGCGCGCCGAGGACCAGATCACCTTCCCCCGGCTGCAGCACCTGCTCGAGATGACCGCCGGTAACCTCTCCACCCATCTGCGCAAGCTCGAAGACGCCGAGTACGTGCGGATCACCAAGGCCCACGAGCACCGCACCCCGGTCACCCTGGTCCGGCTGACCAGCCGGGGCCGCGCCGCGTTCGAGGCCTACACCCAGGCGCTGCACCGGTTGCTGGACGCGACCGGCGGGAGCTGATCTTGCCCCGCTGGGTGGTCCACCTCGACCTGGACGCCTTCTTCGCCTCCGCCGAGCAGCTCACCCGGCCGACGCTGCGCGGCCGGGCGGTGGTGGTGGGCGGCACCGGCCCGCGCGGGGTGGTGGCCGGGGCGAGTTACGAATCGCGGGAGCACGGCGTGCGCTCGGCCATGCCGATGTCGCAGGCCCGGCGGCTGCTGCCCGCGGGCGCGGTGATCCTGCCCCCGCGGTTCCGGCTGTACGAACGGCTGAGCAAGCGGGTGTTCGACGTCGTGTCCTCGGTCGCGCCGGTGCTGGAGCGGATCTCGCTCGACGAGGCGTTCGCGGAGCCGCCGTCGCTGGCGCGAGCCTCGATCGAAGAGGTGAAGGCGTTCGCCGAAGCCTTGCGCGCGCGGATCCGCGCGGAGACCGGGCTGACCGCCTCGATCGGCGCGGGCACGGGCAAGCAGGTCGCGAAGATCGGCTCGGACCGGGCGAAGCCGGACGGCCTACTGGTGGTGGCGCCGGGCACCGAGCGGGAGTTCCTGGCCCCCCTGCCGGTGCGCGCGCTGTGGGGGATCGGCCCGGTGGCCGAAGCGAACCTGCGCACCATCGGCGTGCTGACGCTGGGGGAGCTGGCGAACCTGCCGGAGGCGGACGCGGTGGCGACGCTGGGCGGCGTGGTCGGGCGGGAGCTGCGCAGGCTCGCGGGCGGCACCGACGACCGCCCGGTGGCCGAGCGCGGGGAGGCCAAGCAGGTCAGTGCCGAGACCACCTTCGACCTCGACGTGGTCGACCTGGCCCGGCTGCGCACCGAGGTCCGGCGGATCGCCACCGGCGCCCACGCGCGCCTGGTCAAGGCCGGCCGTGTCGCCCGCACGGTGGTGATCAAGCTGCGGCACACCGACATGAGCACGGTGACCCGGTCGGAGACCACGGCCTCGCCGACCGACGACCTCGAACAGCTCGCCGCCACCGCGGAGCGGCTCCTGCTGGACCCCGCGCAGTTCGGCGGGGTGCGGCTGGCCGGGGTCGCGTTCAGCGGGCTTTCGGTGCCGCACCAGGACGCGCTGTTCACGCTCACCGTGCCCGCCGCAGCCGCAGCCGAAGCGGTGGTGGCGGTGGAGCCCTCGCCCGGCGGCTCCGCCCCGGTGTCGTCCAGCGGCTGGCGGCCCGGCGACGACGTGGTGCACGCCGAATTCGGCACCGGCTGGGTGCAGGGCGCGGGGCACAACCGCGTGACGGTGCGGTTCGAGACGATGGCCTCGGGGCCCGGGGTGGCGCGGACGTTCGCCCAGGCCGACCCGGCGCTCACGCGGGGCGAGCCGTGGGACTGCCTGGCGTAGCCGAGCCCCGGACCAGGTTCACCGCGGCGGCCACGAAGGACGCGACCAGCGGCCGCCGGTCCCGCTCGTTCCAGGCCAGCACCAGCCGGCTGGGCGGGGCGTCGGAGACCGGGACGCACACCAGCCCGGCCGGAACCGGCTCGGCCAGCGAACGGGGCAGCACCCCGATCAGCCGGCTGACCGTGATCAGGTGCAGTAGCTGGACCACGTCGGCCACCTCGGGGCCGGTGCCCGCGTCGCCGGGGGTGCCGGGCACGCCCGCCCAGCGGGGCCGGACCTCACCGTCCAAATCGGACATCAGCACGGAGGCGCGACCGGCCAGCCGGTGCGTGGACGGGACCACGGCCACCCGGTCCTCCACGTGCAGCGTCTCGTGGGCCAGCCCGTCGAGGTCCTCGAACGGCGCGTACAGCAGGCCGAGGTCGGCCCGGCCGTCGCGGACGAAAGCGGCGCCGCCGGAGGGGGTGCTGAACAGGATGTCCACCCGGTGGGCGTCGGGCTGGTGGGCGTACCCGGCCAGCATCCCGGACAGCAGGTTCGCGTCGCCCCCGGGCTTGAGCACCAGCCGCAGCCGGGCCTGGGGCTCGCCGGCGCGGCGGGCGTTGCGGACCGCGGCGCTGATCGCGTTGAGCGCGTGGCGCCCGTGCTCCTGCAGCGCCTCCCCGGCCGGGGTCAGCGAAACGTGCCGGCTGGAGCGCACGAACAGCCGGACCCCGAGCCGGCTCTCCATTCGCTGGATCGCCTTCGACAGCGCCGGCTGCGCGATGGCGAGCTGGGCGGCGGCCCGGCCGAAGTGCAGCTCACCGGCGACCGCGATGAAGTACTCGAGTTCGCGGGTCTCCAGTTCAATCATTCCCGTAGGTTATCAGTGGATAAGCAATCGATCTTGGACTCCGTGGTCCGGCCGGGCCGATAATCGAGCCATGATCACTCATACGATGCTGGTTTCGTTCACCCAGCCGATCCCCGACGAAGAACTCGATCAATACCTGGCGGACGTGGAACGGGCGGTGGTCGAGACCGGGCTCGCCCCTTCGGTCGCGACCCGGCGGCACCTCGCGGTTCCCGGTGAGGAGGCCGTTCCGGCCCTGATCGCCACCGCGATCGTGCAGTTCTCCGTGCCCGACCTGGAAACGCTGGCGAAGGCGTTCACCACGCCCGCCCTGCACGAGGTGATCGAGCGCTGGCAGTCGCGGCACTCGTACCGGGTCGCCTGGGCCAACCACGAATCGCTGTCGTGAGCGGGGCGGTCCGCCGGACCGGGCTGGTCACCGGGGCCGGCAGCGGGATCGGCCGCGCGGCGGCGCTGGAGTTCGCCCGGGGCGGGGCCGCGGTGGCCGTGCTCGACCTGGATGCGGACGCGGCCGCGGAAACCGCCGGCCTGATCGGCAAAAGCGGCGGGGAAGCACTGGCCGTCACCGTCGACATCGCGGACGAGCAGTCGGTGAAGGCGGCCATCGGGCGCACGGTCGAGGTGTACGGCGGTCTCGACTTCGCCGTGAACAACGCCGGAATGGCTTCGCACGACCGGCAGCTCGACGAGCTGACCCTGGCCGAGTTCGACCGGGTGCTCGGCGTCAACCTCAGCGGGACCTTCCTGTGCCTGAAGCACGAACTGCCGCTGCTCGACGGCGGCGGCGCGATCGTCAACGTCGCCTCCAACGGCGGCCTGTACGCCATCCCGCGCGCCCCCGCCTACGTGGCGGCCAAGCACGGCGTCGTCGGCCTGACCAAGGTCGCCGCGGTGGACTACGCGCCGCGCGGCATCCGGGTCAACGCGGTCTGCCCCGGGCCGACCGACACCCCGGCGTTCGACCGGATCGCGGCGGGCACGGACCTGATCGCGCGGCAGGAGGCGATCACGCCGCTCGGCCGGATGGCCCGCCCGGAGGAAGCCGCGGCGGCCGTGGTCTGGCTCTGCTCCGAAGCCGCGGCGTGCGTGACCGGGATCGCCCTGTCGGTGGATGGCGGGCGACGGGCGTGAGCGGGTCGAGCGGGGAGGCGGCAGTGCACCCACGAGTCGCCCCGCTCGTGCCCCATCGACCCAGGGTGCATCGACCCGGCGGTTCCGGTGCGGGAGCCCCGGCCGGGGCCGGGCTGCACGCGGCGGGTCAAGGTGCCGCTGAGCGGTGCTGCGCCAGGGCTTCCAGCAGCCGGGACGCCGCCTGCTCGGCGCCGTCGGCGTCCTTCGCCAGCACCTTGGTCAACACCCGGGAATGCGCGAGCAGCGTTTCGCCCGCGGGTTCGGGCACCGCGCGCACCGCGGCCAGCACCGGCACCTGAAGCTGCGCGAACAGCGAGTTGCCCGCGGCCCGCACCAGCGCGGCGTGGAACAGCGGGTCGGCTTCGGCGAAGGCCCCGGCGTCACCCCGTTCGGCCGCGTCGGCCATCAGCCCGTAGGCCGCGGCCATCGCGGACAGTTCCTCGGGGCGCCGGTGCCGGGCCGCGAGCCGCGCCGCCTGCGGCTCCACCAGCCCCCGCAGCTCCAGCAGCTCGTCCAGGTGCCGCCGACCGTCGGGGCCGCCGACCCGCCACGCGATCACGTCCGGGTCGATCGCGACCCAGCGCTCGGGCGGCTGCGGCCAGGTGCCCACGCGCGGGCGCGCCGCCACCAGGCCCTTGGATTCCAGCACCCGCAACGCTTCCCGGACCACCGTCCGGGAAGCCGAGAAGCGGCGGCCCAGGTCGTCGGGCACGATCGGCTCGCCCGCCGGCAGGCTGCCCTCGACGATCAGGCGGCCGAGCGCTTCGACGAGACGGGCGTGCAGGCCCGTCCCCGGCGCCGCCGCCACCTCAGGCCGGGAGACCGACGCGGCGCTCCCCGCTGCGCAGCTGCTGGAGCACCACGGCGACCACGAGCAGCGCGCCGTGCGCCACGTTCTGCCAGAACTGGTTGATGCCCAGCCCGGACATGCCGTTGTCGAGCACCCCGAGGATGAAGACCGCCAGCACGGTGGAG
This sequence comes from Amycolatopsis sp. PS_44_ISF1, assembly GCF_032335455.1. Lineage (NCBI taxonomy): Bacteria > Bacillati > Actinomycetota > Actinomycetes > Pseudonocardiales > Pseudonocardiaceae > Amycolatopsis > Amycolatopsis sp. PS_44_ISF1. Next base: position 354,576 of record NZ_JANUXO010000005.1, read on the forward strand.
ACGATGGAGCCCCGGCCGCCCTTGAGCATCGTGCCGCCCAGGGCCGCGCCGGTGACCGCCTGCAGCTCCAGGCCCTCCGAACCGGAGGTGGGCTGGCCCGAGCCGGTGCGCGCGGTGATCAGCACCCCCGCGATCGCCGCGACCACGCCGACCAGCGCGTACACCCCGATGATGTAGCGGTTGATGTTGATGCCGGCCAGCCGGGCCGCCGTGTCGTTGCCGCCGATGGCGAAGATGTTGCGGCCGATGTCGGTGTACTTGAGCAGGAAGTGCAGGATCGCCGCGACGATCACGAGCACCCAGACCAGCGTCGGCAGCCCGAGCACGGTGCCCTTGGCCAGGAAGATGAACAGGTCGTCGGCGCCGGTGTAGCCCTGCGCCTTGCCGTCCGAGACGACCTGCGCGATGCCCTTGTACGTGGCCAGCGTGGCCAGCGTCGCGACCACCGGGTTGACCCGGCCGAAGATGATGATCAGGCCGTTGACCAGTCCGCAGGCGATGCCGGTGCCCACCGCGGCCAGCACGCCGAGCGCGGAGCTGCCGGTGGCCGTGAACGCCATCGCCGAGACCACCGAGGCCAGCCCGGCCATCGAGCCGACCGAGATGTCCAGCGCGCCGAGGATGATCACCAGGGTCTGCACCAGCGAGAGCAGGCCCATGATGGTGACCGCGCTGCCGATCAGCAGCAGGTTGTTGGTGCGGAAGAAGTTGTCGTTGAGCGCGGACAGCACGATGATCAGCACCACGAGCGTGATGATCAGGCTGCTGTTCTGCACGCCGATCCCGCTCAGCACGCGGCGCACCGGCGAGACGGGCTCCGGTGCGGGCGCTTCGGGGCGTTCCTGCGCGGGGCTCGGACGGGTCGGGGTGCTCACGCGCCCACCTCCTGGATGTCTTCGGCGGCCGGCTCCGTCGCCGGAATGGCCAAGGTGAGTACGGCTTCTTCGGTGGCTTCGTCACGGCTGAGCTGGCCGGCGACGTGGCCGGCCCGCATCACCACGATGCGGTCGGCCAGCGAAAGGACCTCGGGCAGGTCGGAGGAGATCACCAGCAGCGCGATGCCCTCGGCGGCCAGGCGCGAGATGATCCGGTAGATCTCCGCCTTCGCGCCGACGTCGACGCCGCGGGTCGGCTCGTCCAGGATCAGCAGTTGCGGACGCCGGGCCAGCCACCGGGCGAGCACGGCCTTCTGCTGGTTGCCGCCGGAGAGCTTGCGGACCTCCTGCTCCATCGACGGCGTTCGCACGCTCAGCTCACGGATGTACTCCGCGACCAGCTCACGCTCCTTCGCCCGCCGGATCACGCGGAAGCGCCGCAGCCGGTCGAGCACGGCGATGGAAACGTTGTCGCGCACGGAACGCTGCATCAGCAACGCGTCCGTCTTGCGCTCCTCGGGCGCGAAACCGATACCGGCCTTCACCGCGTCACCCGGCGTACGGGCTCTCAGCGGCTTCCCGTCCAGCTCCACTTTGCCCGAGCGCACCGGCAGGTCGCCGACGATGGCGCGGGCCAGCTCGGAGCGCCCGGCGCCGACCAGCCCGGCCAGGCAGACGACCTCACCGGCGCGGACCTGGAACGAGATGCCGGTGACGTCGTCCGTGGTCACCTGGTCGAGCCGCAGCACCACCGCGCCGGGTTCCGCGCTCTCGCGACGCTCCAAAGCGGACAGATCCCGGCCGATCATCATGCGCACCAGCTGGTTCTCGTCGGTCTCGCCCGCGGGCTGGACCCCGATCAGCTTCCCGTCGCGCAGCACGGCCACGCGGTCGGCGAGCTGGAAGATCTCCTTCATCCGGTGGGAGACGTAGACCACGGCCACCCCGGAGTCGCGCAGCCGGCGGATCAGCCGGAACAGCGCCTCCACCTCGTGCTCGGACAGCGAAGAGGTCGGCTCGTCGAACGCGACCACCCGCGGTGGGGTGGCCGCGGTGAGCACCCGGAGGATCTCGACGAGCTGGCGTTGCGCCGGGGACAGCCGGCTGCCGATCGTCGAAGGGTCGAGCACCCCTTCGAAGCCGTACTCGGCCAGCGCCTCGTACGTCCGCTGGTTGAGCGTGCGGCGGTTGAACACCCGCGCGCGGGCGGGCAATTCGCCGACGAACACGTTCTCCGCCACGGAGACGTGCGGGATGATCTCGGGCTCCTGGTAGATCACGCGCACACCCGCGGCCATCGCGGCGCGCGGGGTGTCGAAGACGACGGGCGCGCCGTCGAGCCGCAGCGTCCCGTCGTCGGGACCCTGGTCACCGGAGAGCACCCGCAGCAGCGTCGACTTGCCGGCGCCGTTCTCGCCCATCAGCGCGAGCACCTCGCCGGAACGGAACTCCAGCGTGACGTCGTCGAGCGCGGTCACGCCGGAGAAGCGCTTGCCGATGCCCTCGGCGGTCAGCGCGGTGGAACTGGACATGTCCGACCTTCCTCAGGTCACGGCCGGTGGCGCCGGGTCGCCCCGGCGCCACCGGTCACGAGCGGGTGCTCAGGTGCAGTTGACGCCGGCCTGCTTGAAGTTGTCCTTGTTCACGATCTGGGTCTTGGCGATGGTTTCCGGCGGCAGCGCCTTGCCGTTCTTGACCTTGTCGAACAGCACCTGGATCGCGGTGCGGCCGACCTCGGCGCCGGAGATGTAGAGCGAGGACTTGTTGCCGGTGTCCTTGCCCGCGGCCCAGTCCTTGCAGTCGAGGTACGCGCCGAGCCCGACGCCGATGATGTTGTCCGCGGCGACGCCGGAGTTGGCCAGCGCGGTGACCACGCCGGTCTCGTTCTCGTCGTTGCAGCCCCAGACCACCCAGTGCTTGACCCCCGGGTTGGAGCTGATCACCGCGCCACTGCGGTTCTGCGCGTCGACCGGGGAGTTGTCGGTGCCGACGTCGATCACCGGCACGTTCGCCCCGGCGTCCCGGCTGAACGCGGCCTTGGCGCCGTTGACCCGGTCGGTGCAGACGGTGAGGTCCTGCTTGTACGCGCTGATGATCTTGGTGTCGGCCGCGGTCCAGCCCGAGGCCTTGAACAGCTTCGCGGCCTCCTGGCCGACCGAGGTGCCCATCTGCGTGCCGTTGAAGCCGACGAACGCCGCGTTCTGGCCCGAGCCGTCCTTGATCACGTCGTCGGAGGCGACCAGCGGGATGCCCGCGCTCTTGGCCTTGTCGATCACCTGCGGGCCGATCGCCTGGTCCGGCACCACGATGGCGATGCCGTTGGCGCCCTGCGCGACGGCCGCGTCCAGCTCGGTGATGGCCTTGTTGGCGTCCTGGCCGAGGTTGACCACCTTGAGGTCGGCGCCCAGCTCCTTCGCCTTCTCCTGCGCGCCCTGCGCCTGCTCGACGAAGTACTGCTGGTCACCCTGCTTCTGCAGGTAGTACAGGGTGATCTTGCCGTTGGCCGGTGCCTGCTGGGCGGGGGCGCCGGTGTCCTTGCCCGAGGAGCAGCCGACCAACACCACCCCGGCAACCAAACAACAACCAACAACGCTCCAGGCGCGAGACCTGTGCGGGTATGTGGACATCGAGCGCTCCCATGGGGGCCGAGGACGAGTGTTTCGGGCAAGTGAACTGCGAATGACTCGTATTACAAGACACTGGATCGGGTGACGTCAACCACAGATGGCCCAGCAGTTAGCGGACAGATACCTACTCAAAGTGACAGCCCGGCGGGCCTGGGTCGGGCATTAATCGTACTTTTTCGCTTCTGACCAGCGCAGGTCGTGGCTCGTGGTGGGCCTGATGAGTCCGGTCGGTAGTGAGTTTTGTTGTTGACTTAGGTTTGATTACCGTGCGCGAGTGTCGGGCCGGGCTTCCTGTCCGGTGGACATGCGGCAGGATGGACCGGACAGCCGGACAAAGGGGGCAAAAATGGCAGGCGCACGCCGGAGCGCGATCCGGACGAGGGCCACCCGGTCGCTGACGGGCGCCGCCTTGCCGACGGGTGCCGCCTTGCCGACTGGTGCTGCCTTGCCGACGGGTGCTGTCTCACCGACGAGGCCCGCCCTGCTGACGGGTGCCGCCCTGGTGACGGGTGCCGTCCTGCTGGCGGGCTGTGCCGGCGGTGGCGCGGTGACCGTGCCGGACACCAAGCCGTCTTCGTCCGCGTCCGCCGCGCCTTCGCGTGACTCGTTCACCGTGGTCGCGACCGGTGACGTGCTGATCCACCCGAAGCTGACCGAGCAGGCCGAGGCCGACGGCAACGGGGTCATCGACTACCGGCCGCTGCTGGCCGGGGTCAAGCCACTCGTCTCGGGGGCGGACCTCGGAATCTGCCACCTCGAAACGCCGCTCGCGCCGGCGGGCGGGCCGTACAGCGGGTACCCGTCGTTCAACGCGCCGCCGGAAATCGTGGACGCGCTGAAGGACACCGGCTACGACACCTGCTCCACCGCGTCCAACCACACGCTCGACCGAGGTCAGTCCGGGGTCACGCGCACGCTGAACAAGCTCGACGCGGTGGGGGTGAAGCACACCGGCTCCGCCCGCTCGGCCCAGGAGGCCGGGACCCCGCTGATCCTCGACGTGCGCGGGGTCAGGGTGGCGCAGTTGTCGTTCGCCTTCGGCTTCAACGGCATCGAGCGCCCGGCCGGGAAACCCTGGCTGGCCAACCAGATCGACGCCGGTGACATCCTCGCCGCGGCCCGCGCGGCCAAGCGGGCCGGGGCCGAGGTGGTCATCGCGAGCCTGCACTGGGGTGTGGAGTACCAGCACGAGCTGACCGGCGAGCAGGAGGAGCTGGCCGAGGAGCTGACCGCCGCACCGGAGATCGACCTGATCATCGGCCACCACGCGCACGTGGTGCAGCCGTTCGAAAAGGTCAACGGCAAGTGGGTCGCGTTCGGCCTGGGCAACCAGGTCGCCCGCCACGACGAGCCGCGCGGCTCGACCGAGGAGGGCACCGCCGCCCGCTTCCGCTTCACCCGGGCGGACGGGCACTGGACGGTGGACCAGGCGGAGTACCTGCCGTCCCTGATCGACCTCGGCCCGCCCCTCCGCCTGCGCGACCTGACCACGAGCCCGGTCACCCCACGCGGGACGCGGGCACTGGCCGACACCGACCGGGTGGTCCTCTCCCGCGGGGCCGGCGAGCAGGGCCTGACCCGGCCCGGCCGCTAGAGCCGGTCCTGAAAGCCGGATGAGCAGGTCGGTCATGCTCCGATAGGAGGTGGTGGTCTTGTCGAAGTGAGTGGCGATGGCGCGGAACTGCGTGAGGCGGTTGACGCAGCGCTCGGCAACGTGTTGGCGTTGGCAGGTGACGCGGTCGAAGGTTGGTGGTTGTCCACCGGCCCGGCCCCGGCGTAGCCGGTTGGCTTGCTGGTCCCGGTGTTCGGGGGTGGTTGCCGGGATGTGGCGTAGGCGCGGGGAGGAGCGGATGGCCTGGCTGGAGTAACCCTTACCGGCCGGCACCCGCCATCACTGCGTGAACTAGGTGCAGTCGTTGCCGGTGCTACCGGTCGGCATCACCGGCAGCGGCTGCCCGTGACCGTCGCAGGCCAGGCGGATCGTGGTGGTGAGTCTTGGCCTTGAACAGCAACGGCTCGATGACCTGCCACAGCTCATCGGTCAGCTCACGCCTACGCACCACGGCCGAAGATCACAGCAGATCACCCACCGCTTCGAGGACCGGACTTGGAGCCGGTCCTGGAGTGGTCGTGCCGACGGGAACCGGCACGACCACTCCACGAGCCCTAGTGGTCCCGGCGGGTGATCAGCCGCGCGAGCGCCGCGAGCTCCGCGGCGGCGCGCGGGGTGGGGCGGGCCGAGGCCAGCGCGGTCAGGCCGGTGGTGAGCAGGGTGGCGGCCTGGGACCGGCTCCACTCCCGGCCACCGGCCGAGTCCACAAGGGACGCCGCGTGCGCGAGCTGCCCTTCGGAGAGCGAGGCTTCCCGTTCGTAGAGCGAAGCCAGCTCCCGCGCGGCCGGGGTGCCCGCCGCCAGCGCCGCCACCACCGGCAGCGACTTCTTCCGGTTCTGCAGGTCGGAGTACACCGGTTTGCCGGTGGCCGCCGGATCACCCCAGATGCCGAGCAGGTCGTCGACGTGCTGGAAGGCCAGTCCGAGCGAGCGGCCGAACACGCCGAGCCGCCCCACCTGCTCGCCCCGGCCGCCGACCACCAGCGCCCCGAGCGTGCAGGCCACGCCGATCAGCGCGCCGGTCTTGCCCGCGGCCATCCGGACGCACTCGGCCGGGGTGACGTCGCCGCGCCGCTCGAACGCCACGTCCTCGCCTTGGCCTTCGAGCAGATCGAGCACGGCCCGGCCGAGCCGCCGGGTGGCGTCGGGACCGTCGGGGGCCAGCACGTCGAACGCCAGCGCCAGCAGCGCGTCGCCGGCCAGGATCGCCGGTCCGGTGCCGAAGGCGGTCCACGCCGTGGGCCGGTGGTGACGGGTCTCGTCCCGGTCCATCACGTCGTCGTGCAGCAGGGAGAAGTTGTGCACCAGCTCAACGGCGACCGCGGCGGCGACGGCGTCCTCGGGGTCCCCGCCCGCCGCCTCCGCGCACAGCAGCACCAGCGCCGGGCGCAGCGCCTTCCCTCCGCGCCTGTGCGTCGCCCGGCCCTGCTCGTCCCACCAGCCGAAGTGGAAGCCGGCGATCCGGCGCATCGACCCGGGCAGCCGGTCCACCGCCGCCCGCATCGACGGCTCCCACCGGGCCCGGCTCCAGGCCAGCACCTCGGTGACCGCCCGGGCCCCGGTCCGCGCGTCCACGGTCGTCATGTCCGTCCCCTCCCCGGTGCCGGGCTCAGCGCCCGACCTCCACGTCGCCGAGCACGCCCAGCGCGTCCGGCACCAGCACCGCGGCCGAGTGGTAGGCACTGACCAGGTAGGAGGTCACGGCCCGTTCGCCCACGCCCATGAACCGCACGTTGAGCCCGGGTTGGTACTCGTCCGGCAGCGAGGCGGGCCGCAGGCCGATCACCCCGTTGTCCGCCTCGCCGGTGCGCAGCACCAGGATCGACGTGGTGCCGCCCGCGGTGACCGGGATCTTGTCGCACGGCAGCAGCGGCACCCCGCGCCACGCGGTGACGCGCCGGCCGTCGATCACGGTGTTCGCCGGGTACAGCCCGCGCGCGGTGCACTCGCGGCCGAACGCGGCGATGGCCCGGGGGTGGGCCAGGAAGAACCGGGACTTGCGCCGCCGGCACAGCAGTTCGTCGAGGTCGTCCGGGGTCGGCGGCCCGGTGCGGGTGGTGATCCGCTGGCCGAGGTCGGCGTTGTGCAGCAGGCCGAAGTCGGTGCTGTTGACCAGCTCGTGCTCCTGGCGTTCGCGCAGCGCCTCGACCGTGAGCCGCAACTGCTGCTCGAGCTGGTTCATCGGCTGGTTGTAGAGGTCGGTGACCCGGTTGCGGGTGCGCAGGATGGTCTGCGCCACCGCCAGTTCGTACTCGCGCGGCGAGGGGTCGTAGTCGACGAACGTGGTGGGCAGCGGGGCCTCGCCGTCGTGCCCGGCCGCCAGGTCGATGCTCGCTTCCCCGGCCTTGTTGCAAGGTTTTCCCGGGTTCGCCCGCACTTCACGGATGTGCGCGCGCAGGCTCTCGATCCGCCCGTTGAGCCGTTCGAACGCCTCGGCCGGCAGCACCAGCACGATGCAGCGCGTGACCGCCTTCGCGGTGAACGGCCATTCGCCCGCGTCCCCGCCCAGCAGCTCACCGCCGAAGTGGTCGCCCGCGGTGAGGGTGGCGAGGTGCGCTTCTTCGCCGTACCGGCCCGGTGTGCTCCGGCCGATCTTGCCGAAGGCCAAGAGCTGCACCGAATTCAGCGGTGAGCCGGCCGTGACGATCGTGTCGCCCGCCTCGTACTCACGCTGCTCGAAACTCTCGGCCAGCGCCGACAGCGCTTCTTCGTCGCCGAATCCGCGCAGCAGGGGCAGTTCGGCCAGCTCGGCCGGGACCACCTGGACCCGGGCGCCGGTGGTGAAGAAGCTGACCGCCCCGTCGCCGACGGTGTGGGTGAGCCGCCGGTTGACCCGGTACGAGCCGGACGGCACCTCCACCCACGGGAGCTGGGAAAGCAGCCACCGCGGGGTGATGCCGCGCATCTGCGGCCGCGACTTCGTGGTGGTGGCCAGGGCGCGCGCGGCCTGGGTGGAGAGGCTGAGGGGAACGCGGGGTTCTTCCGTGACGGTCATGCGGGTCCTCGCTGGTCAGGACGGGGTGGCGCGGGGGCGGGCCCCGGCCGGATCCGGGCGGCGCTGGTGCCGAGCCCGGTCGGGCCGAAGAGCGAAGGCGGCAACGGGGTGCCCGCGGTCCGCGGCGGCGGTGGCCCGGGCGGGGCCGGGGCTGGACCGGGGCGGGGCGGGCCGGCTTCGGGAAGCCGGGGCGGGGTGGTCGGCGTGGTCATGCTCAGTCACCGCGGCCGATCTCGGCGTTCTCCAGTACCGCGAGCGCGTCCGGCACCAGCACGGCGGCCGAGTAGTAGGCGCTGACCAGGTAGGAGATGATGGCCTGCTCGCTGATGCCCATGAACCGCACGTTCAGCCCGGGCTGGTACTCGTCCGGCAGCCCGGTCTGGTGCAGCCCGACCACGCCCTGGGCCTGCTCGCCGGTGCGCATCAGCAGGATCGAGCTGGTGCGCGTCTCGGTCACCGGGAGCTTGTTGCACGGCAGGATCGGCACCCCGCGCCAGGCCGGCACGTGCTGCCCGCCGAACTCGGCGGCCTCCGGGTAGACCCCGCGGCGGCTGCACTCACGGCCGAACGCGGCGATCGTCTTCGGGTGGGCCAGGAAGAACCCGGGGTCCTTCCACACCAGGCCCAGCAGTTCGTCGAGGTCGTCCGGGGTCGGCGGCCCGGTGCGGGTGGGCACGCGCTGGGCGAAGTCGGCGTTGTGCAGCAGGCCGAAGTCGCGGTTGTTGACCAGCTCGTGCTCCTGGCGCTCGCGCAGCGCCTCCACGGTGAGCCGCAGCTGCTGCTCGATCTGGTTCATCGGCTGGTTGTAGAGGTCCGCGACGCGGCTGTGCACCCGCAGCACGGTCTGCGCCACACTCAGCTCGTACTCGCGCGGCGAGGATTCGTAGTCCACGAACGTGCCGGGCAGCCGCGGCTCGCCGTCGTGCCCGGAAGCCACGTCGATCACCGCCTCGCCGTGGTCGTTGGACGGCCCGGCTTCTTCGGCGATGACCGCGTCGAGGTGCGCGCGCAGCGTCTCGGACCGGTCCAGCACGCCCCGGAACTCGCTGCGGGGCAGGGAAAGCACGGTGCAGGCGGTGACCGCCTTCGCGGTGTACTCCCAGATCCCGTCGTCCGCGACGAGCGCGCCCTCGCCGAAGTAGTCTCCGTCGGCGAGGGTGCCGAGCACGGTCTGGTCGCCGTACGCGCCGGTGCCGACCTTGCTGATCTTGCCGTGCGCCACCAGGAACACCTGGTCGGCCTGGTGCCCGAACTCGACCAGCGCTTCACCGGGGGCGTATTCGCGCTGCACGAAGCGGCCGGCCAGCTCGATCAGCACGTCCTCGTCGTCGTACCCGCGCAGCGGCGCCAGCTCGCCCAGCTCGGGCGGGATCACCCGGACCTGCGCGCCGGCGCCGGTGAAGCTGACCCGGCCGTCGCCGACCGCGTAGCTCAGCCGGCGGTTCACCCGGTACGAGCCGCCGGAGACCTCGACCCAGGGCAGCAGCTTCAGCAGCCACCGCGAGGAGATCGCCTGCATCTGCGGGACGGACTTGGTCGTCGTCGCGAGGGTGCGGGCCGCGGCCCGGCCGAGGCTCAGCGGCTGGTGCTCCGCGTTCGCGGATTCCACAGGGTCCGTGACGGTCACAGCGAAAACCACCTATCGTCGATTTCCGGACGGAGGAATTGCGGGGGTGAATGCCCATCTTCGCTTTACGGCGATTCGGCCCGGCGATCCGGGCGGAATCAACATATCAACTCGGCCATCCCCGGCAATAACACGATCGTGTGCGAGCCGCGATTCACCTGTTTGCCGGGGGGCCGCTGGTGCTTTTCCCATTAGTTGTCGAGTTGCCAGTTTCGAAAACGATCTTGCCCGGTAGCGGGTTCGGTCACGCAACGTCGGAGCACGTCACCCGGTCAGGAGCCGGTTCGGTGACATTGCCGCGATTTCCTTGTGTTCGAAGGGTTTCCGGTTCGCTTCGGCTGCTCCGTTCCGGCGATGCGCGGAGCCGGCCGGAGCCACCAGGTGGAAAAAGCGAAACCGGTCTTGTCGCCCGCTCGACGTCTGACTAGCTTGGGCGAAAGCCGTGCGGACCATTCGGTCAATGAGGGCGCGCGGACGTGGGGCGAAGGCGGAAGGGCGCGGATGAACGTCTACCTGACCGGGATCTTCTGGGTGGTCGGTGCCGCCGTGGTGGCGGCGGTGATCGGCTATCTGGTGAGGCGCTTCGGCTGGGACGAAGGCCGGCGGGACAACAACGACGCGGCCGGGCAGGTGTTCACCATCGTCGGCGGACTGCACGCCGTTCTGGTCGCCTTCGTGCTCATCTCGCTGTTCGACCACGTCAGTGACGTGCGTGCCGGCTCCTACACCGAGGCCGACGGCCTGGTCGCGATGAGCTGGGCCGCCGACGCGCTGCCGGGCGACACCGGGCCGAAGGTCCGCCGGCTCGCCTCGGCCTACGCCACCACGGTTTCGCGCCAGGAGTGGCCGCGGCTGGCCGACGGGGCCGAGCTGCCCGGCACCGGCTGGAACCAGCTCGCCCAGCTGAGCAAGGCCATCGCCGGCGCGCCGGCCGGCGACGACTGGCTCGACGACCGCAAGAGCGAGGCGGCCGGTCAGCTCTGGCAGGTCTACCAGGCGCGCCAGGCCCGGCTCACCGCCTCGGCGTCCGGCGGGGTGGGCTCGGTCGTGTGGTTCGCGCTGATCCTCGGCAGCTTCATCTCGGTGCTGCTGCCCAACCTGTTCGGCGGCACGCGGATGGCCGCGCACCTGGTCATCGTGTCCACGCTGGCCGGCACCATCGCGTTGCTGCTGTATGCGATCTTCCAGCTGCAGGACCCGTTCGCGGGCGGGGCGAGGATCCAGCCCGACGCGTTCACCTCCGCACTGGCCCGGCTGTCCTGACCGCGGTGCGCCCCGCCCGGCTCCTGCCCGTGCTGGCCGCCGCCGTGGCCGTCTCCGGTCTGCTGGCCGTATCCGGACTGCTCAGCCCACCCGGCCGGACCTCCGCCGCGACCCCCGCCTCCTGCGACATCCTCCAGGTGGAGAGCGAATGGCCCGGCGCGTCCTCGGCCGCGCGCCTCACCGTGCCCGAGGGGGACCGGCGTGAGCTCGGCGCGACCGGGTACGCGCTCAACGCGATCGCCTACTCCGCCGGGCCGGACCTGGTCTACGGCATCGCCGACACCTCGCGCCGCGGCCCGTTCCCCGACGGCGCGCACGCCGTGGAGATCTCCCGCTCCGGCCACGTCACCGATCTGGGCGCGGTCGGCCGCGCGGGCCACCGCGGCGGGTGGGGCTGGGCCACCGGGGCCACGGCCGGCGCGATCGACGGCACCACCTGGTACCTGAGGCGGGCCGGCGATCTGTACACAGTGGACCTGGATCCGGCCGGTCCGGACTACCTCACGGTGACCGGCCGGGTGCGGCTGTGGCCCGTGGCGCTGTCCTCCGGCGTCGACGACTTCGCCTACGACCCGGCCTCGGGCCTGCTGTACGGCGTCTCCGGGTCGCCGGCCGGCCGCGACCGGGTGGTCACGATCAACCCCCGCGACGGCCACGTAGAACCCTCGCCCGGACTGCAATTCCCCGCCGCGAGCGCGTACGGCGCGGTGGTGCTGGGCCCGGACGGCGCGTTGTACGCGACGGCCAACCGGATCGGCTACCGCAGCGTCACCTACCGGCTCCGGTTGGACGGCTCCGGTCCGGCGGTGGAGGTCGGCAGCGGCCCGGCCCTGGTCAGCTCGGACGCCGCGGGCTGCCTGGAACCGGCGGCGCCCCCTTCCTCCTCGACCCCGCCCACGGCACCACCTTCGACCCCGCCTTCGTCGACCACCCCGACCTCGACCACCCCGCCCTCAACCACCCCGTCCGCCTCCACCACTCTGCCCTCCACCACCCTGCCCCCCACCACCCCGCCTACTGCGTCACCTTCGACGCCGCCACCCTCGCCACCACAGTCTTCGACGCCGTCGCCGAGCCCGACGCCCTCCTCCAGCCCGCCCCCGCCGGTGCTCGTGGAGCCGCCGCCGACCCCGTCCGAGCCAACGCCACCGGCTCCGCCGCCGTCCACGCGGCCGAAACCCAAGCCAGGAGCGACGCCGGTCGACCGCACCGCGGCCCACGTCAGGGAGCAGCGCCGTTGGGGGCTGACCGTGCTGATCCTGGTGCTCGGCGCCGGCGCCGCCGGGCGGGCGAGACGAGGTCGTTAACCCGGGTTTCGCCTGGAAGACGGTCTTCGTCCAACTCGGCCGCGAAGACTCCTCCTCCGGCGTCGTTCGACGCCGGAGGAGGAGAACACGGATGAAGCGCGTGAGATTCGGGGTCGCCGCGGGGCTGCTCGTCCTGCCGCTGGCGGTGACCGGCACGGCGTCGGCGCACGGGGGCCGGCCCACTTCCCGCGACGACCACTACCGGGTGCGGTCCGGGCAGATCCTGCAGGTCGGCGGCGACGGCGTGCTCGGCAACGACGCTCTCGGCGCCGGTGGCCGGCCCGGTTCCCCGGCCACCGGCGGTTCCGTGGTCCGGCACACCGCGCCCGCGCACGGCGCACTGACGATCGGGGCCGACGGCGCGTTCCGCTACACCCCCGCGCCCGGCTTCCACGGCCAGGACCGCTTCACCTACACCGCGACCGACGCCGTCCGGCTGTACCCGACGAGCCTGCCGCCGCTGGCGACGATCGGCGGCGTGGCCCTCACCGGCGGGGCCTACGGTTCCGCGCTCACCCCGGTGCCCGGCTCACCCGGCGAGTTCTACGGCCTCACCGACCGCGGCCCCAACGTCAACGCCCCGGACGGGTCCAAAGTGGAGCCGCTGCCCGCGTTCGACCCGTCGATCGGCCGGTTCCGGCTCCGCGACGGGAAGGCGGTGCTGGAGAAGCGGATCCCGCTGCGCGCCGCCGACGGCACCCCGTACAACGGCCAGGTCAGCACGAGCGCGGACACCGGCGAGAAGATCGTGGACCTCAACGGAAAGCCGCTGCCCGCCTCGCCCGGCGGCTACGACTCCGAGGGCCTGGTGGCCCTGCGCGACGGTACGTTCTGGGTGTCGGACGAGTACGGCCCGTTCATCACGCACCTGCGCGCCGACGGCCGCGCGATCGAGCGGCTTTCCCCGTTCGACGGCTCGTTGCCGCGGGAGCTGAAGTACCGCGTGCCCAACAAGGGCATGGAGGGCCTCGCGCTCACCCCGGACGGCCGGACGCTGGTCGGCATCATGCAGTCCGCACTGCAGCAGCCGGACCTGACCAAGAAGCCCGGCAACGTCACCACGCTGCGGATCGTCACGGTCGACCTGCGGACCCGCGCGACCCACGAGTACCTCTACCTGCTCGACGACCCGGACGAGACGGGCACGGCGGTCAGCGAAATCACCGCGCTCTCGTCGACGAAGTTCCTGGTGGACGAGCGTGACGGTGGGTTCGAGCCCGGCGCGTACAAGAAGCTGTTCGAGATCGACCTGGCCGGCGCGACCGATGTCGGTGCGGGGGAGCGGGTGGCGGATGCGACGTACGACGCGGCGAAGGGCGGTCTGCTCGTCGGCGACGACCGGCGCAGCCTCGACGCCTACGTCGGCAAGGACACCACCGACGAGGCGGTGAAGGAGCTCGCGGAGGTGGGCGTGCGGCCGGTGTCGAAGAGGCTGTACCTCGACTTGGGCGCGCTGGTCACCGGTCTCGACCCGGCGGGCGGCTTCTTCGGCCACGACAAGGTGGAGGGCGTCGCCACCACGGACGGCGGCCGCACCCTGGTGATCAGCAACGACAACGACTTCGGCATCGACGGGGTGGCGAACGGCGCCGCGCCCTACACCCTGCACCCGAAGACGCTGCCCGACGGCCGTCAGGACGACGGCGAGTACCTGGCCGTGGACACCACGAAACTCCCGGCCCGCACGAGCACCGCCACCGTGACGATCGAGGTCCGCTAGTACTTGTACTGGTCCACGTTGTCCTGGGTGATCCGCAGCGGGTCGCCCAGGAGGACGGTCTTCGTGGCCGCGTCGTACTTCACCGTGGGCAGTTCGAGGCTGACGTCGTTGCTGCGGCCGAGCGGTTTGCCCCGGGCGAGCTGCTCGGCCGTCCACGCGGTCAGGTAGCCCAGGGCTTCGACGTCCCAGAGCACGGACATCGAGGACGAGCCGTCGAGCAGGTAGGGCTTCATGGTCTGCGGTGTGCCGACGCCGACGGTGTAGACCCGGCCGATCTTCTGCTGGTCACGCACGGCTTGGGCGACGCCCGGCGCGGCCGTGGTGCACTGCCCGATCAGCCCGGCCAGATCCGGGTGCCGGACGAGAACCTGCTTCGCGAGCACTGTCGCGGCGGAAGTGTCCTCACCGGCGTACACCGTGTCGACGACTCGCGCCTTCGGATAGCGCTTCGCGGTGTAAGCCTTCTCCGCAGCGATCCACGCGTTGAGGTTCGCCGCGGTTTCCCCGCACGAGACGATGGCGAACTCTCCGGCCCCGCCGGTCTTGGCCATCAACGCGTCGACCAGCGCGGTGCCGACCCCGTCGGCGGTGGCCTGGTTGACGAACACCTCGCGCTGCGAGCCCGCCGCGTCGGTGTCGGTGGTGAGCACGTGGATGCCCCGCGCCCGCGCGTCGGCGATCACGGGCGCGAGCGCGACGGGGTCGTTGGGCGCCACGGCGATCACGGTGAAGTGCTCGGCGATCAGGTCGCGCACGATGGCCGCCTGCGCGGCCGGGTCGACGGTCGCGGGCCCGCGCGTGACCCACTCGGCCCCCAGCCGCTTCGCCGCGCTCTGCCCGCCCGCCTCCATCGCGTCGTAGTACGGGATCCCCGCGATCTTCGGCACGAAGGCGATCTTGACCGGTGCGTCGGCCGGCGCCCGCCCGAGCCCGCCGGAGCAGCCCACGAGAACGGCCACCACCCCGAGCAGCGCCGCGACGCCCAGCGCCAGCGTCTTCGTCGGCCCTCGCATCCCCGCCCATTCCTCCGGTCTCGCGGTCTGCACGGTGGAGACGCGGTGGAGACCTGGAGGGGAAGGTAGGGGAGACCGTTCACGGAGGTCAACCGATCGGGTGCAAAGGGTTACGGAAGTGAGTTCCGGGTGTTCGGCGTTCACCTGGTACCCGTTCGGGGTATGGGGTTAGGCTGGTGGTGATGAGCTCCCCTCCGGTCGCGGCTCCGGGCCGGGGCCCCGCGCGGGCCCTGGCGCGCTGGCTGCTGCTGGGCGCGGTGCTGCTGGGCGTGGTGGCCATGCACCACGTGCCGGCTCCGGGGTGCGGGATGACCGGGGCCTCGGCGTCCTTGACCCCGGCCGCGGGAATGGCCCCACCGGCCCGCGCGGCGGGGACGGCCGCGCCGGATCCTCGGGGGGACACGGCCGCCCCGGATCCTCGGGGGGACACGGCCGCACCGGCCGGGATGGACGGTGCCTCGCATTCGATGCTGCACCTCTGCCTCGCGGTGCTGCTGATCGCGGCGGCCCTGCTGCTGAGGGCCGCCCGCACCCGCCGATCCCGCCCGGCGACGGCCACCGCCGGCCCCGGGAAGACCGGTGAAGCCCGCCCACCGCCCGGTCGAGGCGGCAGAGAACTCCTCGCCGTGTCCTGCGTGCTGCGGATCTGAGCGGCGCGGATCTTTCCGCGTCCGTTCGATCCCGCCGTACCCCCAGTGAGGAAGTCTCATGAACCGCAAGCTTCAGGCCGTCTTCGTGCTGCCCGCCATCGCCGCCGCCCTGGCCGGCTGCTCGTCCCCGGCGCCGCAGACCCCGCCTTCGGCCCACAACGCCGCGGACGTCACCTTCGCGCGGGACATGGTCCCGCACCACCGACAGGCCGTCGAGATGGCGGCCCCGGTGCCGCAGCACACCGCGAACCAGCGGGTGATCGGCCTCGCCCAGGAGATCCAGCAGGCCCAGCAGCCGGAGATCGACCGGCTCACCCAGTGGCTGACGGCCTGGGGGTCGGCCCCGGCCGCGCCCATGAGCGGGATGGACCACGGGGCGTCGATGCCCGGCATGGTCGACACCGCCGGCCTCGACCGGCTGCACGACCAGGACTACGACCGCACCTGGCTGCACCTGATGATCCAGCACCACGAAGGCGCGGTCACCATGGCCCGCACCGAGCTGTCCCAGGGCCAGGACCCCGCCGCGAAGGCCATGGCCCAGCGCATCACCGACACCCAGCAGACCGAGATCACCACGATGAAGTCCCTGCTCGGCGGCTGACCGTCGGCGTCCCGCCACCCCCGTGAGCGGGAGCGGCTTCGCGGAGTCGGGCCCGCACTCCGCGAAGCCGTTTCCCGCTGTTCCACCACGAGAGCCACTCCAACCCCCGCGCCCTCTCTCGTCCCCCGAAGTGGTTCACCTGCTCGCTTGGGTACCCCATAGGGGTATTCTGTCCGTATGACCACTTCTCAGCCCGGCGCCTCCTGGACCACCGCGGCCCGGGCGACGCTGCACTGCCTCACCGGCTGCGCCATCGGCGAGGTGCTCGGCCTGGTCCTGGGCACCGCGTTCGGGCTGCCCAACGCGGCCACGGTGGTGGTGTCGATCGTGCTCGCGTTCGGCTTCGGGTACGGCCTGACCATGCGCGGCGTGCTGAAGTCCGGGCTGGCCCCGGCGGCGGCTTTCAAGATCGCGCTCGCCGCCGACACGGTGTCGATCGCGGTGATGGAGATCGTGGACAACACCGTGGTCGTCGCCATCCCCGGCGCGATGGACGCCGGGCTGTCGAGCGCGTTGTTCTGGCTGTCACTGGTGCTCTCGCTGGCCGGCGCCTTCGTGATCACGGTGCCGGTGAACAAGTGGATGATCGGCCGCGGCCGGGGACACGCCGTCGTCCACGGCCACCACTGACGAGCCGGGGCCCGGTCAGCGGCCGGAGAGATCGATCGCCCGATCCAGCTCGCGCGGTTCGAGCACCCGCAGGATGCCTTCGAGCAGGTAGTAGTCCGCGTAGGGAAGGGAAATCTCGACACCGTCCTCGGCCGGTCGGTTGCGGGTGCAGCGGGCGACCACGGCCTCGGCCCGGGCGGACTCGGCGGTGAGGCAGGTCTTCGCCGTCGCCTCCAGGATCTTCAGCCCGGCCTCGCGGTACTTCGGCTGCCCGGCGGCCTCGGCCAGGTCCAGGAGGCCGCACGCGGTGACGACGCCCGCGGAAGCGTCTTTGACGTCGTTCGGCGCCTGCGGGGCGAGGTAGTCCCAGACCGGGATGTGGTCGGGGGTCAGGGCGCCGAGCGCGTAGTCGGCCAGTCGCCGGGCGGTGGTGAGGAACTGCCCGTCACCGGTGCGGCGGTAGACGGTGGTGAAACCGTAGACGCCCCAGGCCTGGCCGCGTGACCAGCACGACGTGGGGCTGTAGCCCTGCACGGTGCCGGGGCCGATCTCGGCGCCGGTGGCCGGGTCGAGGTCGAACACGTGCGGGGTGGAGCCGTCCGGGCGGAGGAACACGCGTTGCGCGGTCTTCGCGTGCTCGACCGCGATGTCGCGGTACCTGCGGTCGCCGGTCTGCCGGGTGGCGAAGTCCAGCAGGTCCAGGTTCATGATCGTGTCCATGATGATCCGGCCCGCGTCCTTCGGGTCGGTCAGCGCGCCCCAAGCCCGGATGAAGTGGCCCTTCGGGTTGTAGCGCTGGATCAGCGAAGAAGCCGCCTTGATCGCGCCGGCCCGCCACCGCTCGTCGCCGGTGATCCGCCACGCGGTGACCCACGACGGGTAGAAGAGGAAACCGAGGTCGTGCGTGCTGGTGTCGTGCTGCCGCGGCGCCAGCTTTTCCGCCGCCGCGAGGGCGAGCGTGCGGAATTGCTCGTCGCCGGAGTGCAGCCAGGCCATCCAGAGCGTGCCGGGCCAGAATCCGCCGACCCAGTCGCCATTCTGGGAATACTTCCACTTCTCGAACCGGGTTCCGGTCGGAAAGGACGTGACGGACGGGGCCACCGCACGCAGTTTCCGCACCGCGTAGTCCGCCGCCGCGCGCAACGTGGCGGCTTGGCTTTGGTCCCGGGGGCCGATCTCCGTGCGGCCGCCCGAAGGGGATGCCGCCTCGGCCGGGAGGGTGCTGCTCGCGGTCGCCGCCACCGCGGCGCCGGCCGCGGTGGTCAGCAGGGTTCGCCGGGAAACGCTCACGGGGCCCGCCATTCGCAGTGGGGAAATGCCGCACGGAAAGGTCGGCAAAGTTTTACACGAACGGCGTGGTCCTGTACACCCGCCGAAACGGCTGTTCACGGTTGTGAATTGTTCACGGTTGTGAATTCGCCATTCCCGGATCGGTTTTCCCGTCCCCTCCGGCCGGTCCGGAGACGGTCACCGAGTTGTCACGAACCGGTGCCGGATTGTCGAATTCCGGTCACGGACGGGCCACGATCGGTCCCTAGCTTGGCTTCCAGCGCCCAGGAGAGGACCAAGCGATGGAAACCCTGCTCGAACGGCCCGCGCCGGCCCCGATCCCGGCCCCGGCGCGGGTCCGGAAACCCGTCGGGTGGCTCGGCACCGGGCTGTTCGCGATCGCCGTGGGGCTGGCCGGGTACACCGGGTTCCGGCTGCCGGGGACCTGGGTGGCGACGCTGGAGTCCACCTCCCTGACCGACGGCTTCCACCGGCGGTTCCTGATCGGCACCCTGCTGCACCCGTTCGCCGTGCTGACCGAATACGACTACCGCGTCTTCGCGGTCGCGAGCTACGCCGTGCTCGGCGGGCTGCTGGTGGCCGTGGCGGTCGCGTACTTCCGCAGCCCCGACGCGGGACGGCGGCTGGTGATCACCGGCTTCCTGCTGCTGCCGACCGGCGGTTACCTGTTCCACGAGGTGGGCTACTACGACCAGGCCCTGTACCTGCTGCTGTTCGGCGCGCTGTGGGCGCTGCACCGCGACCGCCCGGCGCTCGCGAGCGCGCTCATGGTGGCTTCGGTGACCGCGCACGAGATCGCGCTGCTGACCGTGCTCCCGGTGTTCGGCGCCGTGGTGCTGCGGAAGCTCCCGCTGCGGCGGGCCGCCGTCCTCCTCGCCCCGCCCGCGCTGGCCGGTCTGGTGGTGCTGGCCGTGCGCCCGGCCGCGCCCGGGGCCGTCGCCCGGCTCGGGCACGCGCTGTCCGGCGCCAACTTCCCCTACCGCACCGACGCCCTGGAGCTGTTCGAGCGCGGCCAGGCCGAGAGCTGGGCGCTGTACTCGATCACCGACGTCCTGCTCTACCTGGTGCCGATCGCGGTGGTGGTGCTGGGCGGATTCCTGGCGCTGCACCGGCGCGGTGGCGCGGTCCTGCTGCCGCTGGCGGCGATCTCGGCCCCGCTCCTGCTGGCCTTCGGCGGCTGGGACGAGGCCCGCTGGGGCTTCCTGCTGATCACCAACTTCGCCGTGGTGCTGTGGCTCTGGCTGGGCGAGCGCGGCCGGGAGCTGAAGCTTCCCCAGCTCGGGGTGCTGAGCGCGGTCCTGCTGATCCTCACCCACATCCCGATGCCGTACTTCGACCACTACGCGCCCAGGGAGGTCACGCTGGTGGGTCCGCCGCACGCCGTGGGCTTCCGGAGGTGAACGCGGCACCGGAGGTCTCTCGCAAGGAGTACCGCGGCGCCCGTCGGCGGGCCGGGCGCCGCTACCCGGTTCGGTCGTCGGCGAGCAGGTCGACGGTCAGCGCGGCCGTCCAGCCGAACGAGCGGGCGCCGTGGCCCACGGCGCTCAAGGGGTCGGCGTACTCGGCGAAGCCGGTCCAGCGGGCCAGGTTCAGCAGGTCGAGGCGAAGCTGGCGGGCCAGCGCCTCTTCGCCGTGGCGGAGCAGGCCCTCCCGGACCAGCCAGCCGACGTTGGCCCAGGCCGGGCCGCGCCAGTACTTCGCCGGGTCGAAGCCGTGGGCGGTGAGGTCGTAGCTCGGCACGGCGAGCACCCGGCCGAGGCGGAAGCGCGGACCGGTGGCGGTGCCCAGCAGCGCCGGGGCCACGGCGAGGTCCGGCAGCAGCAGCGGCAGCAGGCCGCCGCAGGTGTACTCGCGGCCCATCCGGCCGGTGCGGACGTCGAAGGCGAAGAAGAACCCGGCGCGCGCGTCCCACAGCCGTTCGGTCATCGCCTTGACCATCCGGGCCGCGCTCTCGCGGTGGCCGGCCGCGGCGGCGGGCAGGCCCAGTGCTAGGGCGATCTCGGCCAGGGCCAGCTCGGCGTCGGCCAGCAGGGCGTTGAAACCCGGGTCTTCGACGGTGAACCCGTCGCGCTCGGCCGGCCAGTGCACGTCGGCGTAGCCGCGGTCGCGGTAGCCCGCGGCGAGCCGCACGTAACGGCGGTACTCCTCGTCGGTGGGCCGGTCCGCGGCCGCGCCGTGCTCGAGGTCGCGGCGGGTGAACAGGCCGGGTCCGACCGGGGTGACGCGCGAGAGCGGCTCGTCCCAGGCCGGGCTGTTGTCCATCCCGGACTCCCACGGGTGCACGATCGAGACCAGCCCGTGGCCGCCGAAGTCGCGGTGCGCCGGCAGGTACCGGTGCCACGCCTGGAGCTTCGGGTAGAGCGTGGCCAGGAACGCCTCCGCGGCCGACCCGGCCGGATCGGCCTGGTGCACCGCCCACACCGCGCGCGCGTGCACCGGCGGCTGGACCAGCCCGGAGGTGCGCCCGGCCCGCCAGAAGCCCGGGCCCGGGAAGTAGGACTCGGCCGGGGTGTCCGGGTCGAACAGGATGTGCGGCACCCGCCCGTCGCGCCACTGCCCGTCGAACAGGGTGACCAGCTCGCGGCGCGCCCGCTCCGGCGAGAGGTGGCGCAGGCCCAGGGCGATGAACGCCGAGTCCCAGCTCCACTGGTGCGGGTAGAGGCCGCGGGAGGGGACCGTGGACGAGCCGAGCCAGTTGTCTTCGAGCACGCGGGCGGCAGCGGCGCGCAGGGCGCCCGATGTTTCCAGCATGTGTCCAATTTATCTCTCACTTTTGTAGAGTCAATGGACAGAAGTGGTGACCTGGGATGATGTCCGCTACACCCGGATGGCGGCGCAGGGAGGACCAGCAGTGACCGGCGGAGCGGCCCCGACCACGGCGGGCGAGCTGCTGTACCTGGTCCGGACCGGTCAGGCGACCACCCGCAAGGCGTTGCAGGAGGCCAGCGGGCTTTCCCGCTCGACGCTGGTCGGCCGCCTGGAGCAGCTCCAGGCGGCGGGCCTGCTGGCCGAGGGTGACCACGAGGACTCGACCGGTGGGCGGCCCGCGCGCCACCTCCGCTTCGACGACCGGCACGCCGTGGTGCTGGCCGCGAGCATCGACACGATGCACGCCGAGGCCGCCGTCACCGATCTGTCCGGGCGGCGGCTGGCCCGCCGCGGCGGGCCGCTGCGAGTGGCGGACGGGCCGGAGCCGGTGCTCGACACCATCGTCGGCTGGTTCGACGCATTGCTGGCCGAGAGCGGCCACGACGCCGGCGAGGTGGCCGGGATCGGGCTGTCCGTGCCGGGGCCGGTGGAGCCGGGCGTCGCGCGGGTGAGCCGCCCGCCGATCATGCCCGGCTGGGACGGCTATCCGATCGGCGCACACCTCGGCCCCCGCTTCGCCGGGCCCGTCCTGGTGGACAACGACGCGAACCTGATGGCGCTGGGCGAGCACCGCGCGAACTATCCGGACTCCTCGGCGTTCGCGCTGGTCAAGGTGTCCACCGGGATCGGCGCGGGGCTGGTCTTCGGGGGCCAGGTCTACCGCGGCGCCGACGGCGGGGCCGGCGACATCGGGCACATCCGCCTGGCCGGCTTCCCGGACGCCCGCTGCCAGTGCGGCTCCTACGGCTGCCTGGCCGCCGTCGCCGGCGGGGGTGCGCTGGCCGCGCGGCTGACCGAGCAGGGCCTGCCGACGGCGTCCGGTTCCGGGGTGCGGGAGCGGATCGACGCGGGGGAGCCCGCCGCGGTCCGGCTCGCCGAGGTCGCGGGGCGCCGGGTGGGGGAGGTGCTGGCGACCGTGGTGTCCGTGGTGAACCCGGAGGTGTTGGTGATCGCCGGGGACCTGGCCGAGCCGTCGTTCGTCGCCGGGGTGCGGGAGGTGCTCTACCGCCACGCCCTGCCGCGCGCGACGCGGAACCTGCGCGTCGAGATCGGCGGACGCGGCGTGGAGGCGGCGGTGAGCGGCGCGGTGGCCACGGTGGTCGAGTCGGTGTTCGCTCCTGCCGAAGTGGACCGGCGGTTGGCCACCCGTTCACCGGGCTGAAGCGCGTGCGCCACCGACGGAAGTAGGTGGCGCGAAAGGGTTTCCCTTGTTCCGCCGTACCGGTGAACCGATCGAGAAAAAGGGACTTAGCTCGTGTTTTTGACATTTACCGCCGGACACTCGGGACGAAATGGACTGTTCCCCCGGAAATTCCGCCGCCCGCCGCCGGGCTGTCCAGTGAGGACAGATAACGGTTCTGAACCCCTGGCCGGGAACCTTCCCCGGGCCCGACCGCCGACGTAGTCTTCGCCGCGAACGTCCGCGGCCTGGGGGCCGCGTTTCACGAGGGAGTTGCCTGTGCGAAGAAGTCTCACCCTGTTCCTTTCGCTCGCCGTGGCGGGCGGCCTCGCCGCGACCGCGCCGGCCGTCGCCTCCGCGCAAGGACGCCAGGACATCCCCCAGTCGCACCCGCTGTGGGCCAGCCCGCAGGCCAAGGTGGCCGACACCACGCCTTCGTCCACACTGGACTTCCGCGTCTACCTGAACCTGCGCGACCAGGCCGGGGCGGAGGCCGCGGCCCAGTCCGTGTCCGACCCGGGCAGCCAGGGCTACCGCAACTACCTTTCCCCGCAGCAGGTCCGGGACCGGTTCGCGGCCTCGGACCAGACCGTCGGCGCCGTGAAGACCTGGCTGCAGGGCAGCGGGTTCCGGATCGGCGACGTGCCGTCGAACCGCGCGTACGTGGAGGCGATCGGCACCGCGGACCAGGTGCAGCAGGCCTTCGCGGTCAAGCTCGGCAAGTACGCGGTCAAGGGCCAGACCCTGCGGGCGGCGGACCGGAACCTGTCCGTGCCGGCCCCGCTGGCCGGCGACGTGCTCGGCGTGATCGGCGTGGACCAGGCGACCAGCCTGTTCAAGCCGGACCACACCGACGGCTCGGCCGCCCCGGTGGCCCAGTCGGCCAAGCCCGGCGCCGTGGCGCCCGCCCCCGGCTTCCGCAACGCCAAGCCGTGCAGCGCCTACTACGGCGAAAAGGTCGACACCACCGACCCGGCCTACCAGGGCAAGCAACTGCCCTACGCGCCGTGCGGCTACACCCCGGCGCAGCTGCGCTCGGCCTACGGCCTGGACACCGCCGCGAAGCTCGGCGCGGACGGCAGGGGCACCACGATCGCCATCGTGGACGCCTTCGGCTCGCCGACCATCTACTCGGACGCGTCCACCTACGCCAAGCGCAACGACCCGTCGCACCCGCTGACCCAGGCGCAGTTCAGCCAGCACGTCTTCCCGCCCACCCCGGGCCAGGAGGCGCCGGACCAGTGCGACGCCGCGGGCTGGTACGGCGAGGAGACCCTCGACGTCGAAGCCGCGCACGCCCTCGCGCCGGGGGCGAACCTGCTCTACGTCGGCGGTGCGGACTGCCAGGACCTTTCCCTGGACGCCGCGCTGAACTACGTCATCGCGGGGCACAAGGCCGACATCGTGTCGAACTCCTACGGCGACACCGGTGAGGACATCCCCGCCGACGAGGTCAAGGCGTTCAACCAGATCTCGATCCAGGCCGTGCTCGAAGGCATCGGCGTGTACTTCTCCTCCGGCGACAACGGCGACGAGGCCGCCCGGCTCGGCACGCCTTCGGCGGACTTCTCCGCTTCGGCCCCGTGGGTGACCGCGGTCGGCGGCACCTCGATCGCCATCGGCAAGAACGGCCAGCGGCTGTTCGAGACCGGGTGGGAGACCGGCAAGTCCGTGCTGACCAACGGCGTGTACACCCCGGCGTTCCCGGGCGCGTACAACGGCGGCGCGGGCGGCGGCACCAGCCGGCTGTTCCCGCAGCCCTTCTACCAGAAGGGCGTCGTGCCGGACGCGCTGTCGACCAAGAACCAGACCGGCAGCGCCAAGGGCCGCGTGGTCCCGGACATCTCGGCGATCGCGGACCCGAACACCGGCTTCCTGATGGGCCAGACGCAGACCTTCCCGGACGGCGCCTACTACGACCAGTACCGGATCGGCGGCACCAGCCTCGCGTCGCCGGTGTTCGCCGGTGTGATGGCGGTGGCCGACAGCCTCGACCACTTCCACCACGGGTTCATCAACCCTGTGCTGTACAAGCTGACTTCGCGCACTTCGGCGATCAGCGACGTGAAGCACGTGGACGGGGCCGTGGCGCGGGTGGACTACGCGAACGGGGTCGACGCCTCCGGCGGCCTGCTCACCTCGGCCCGGACGCTCGACTACCCGAACCTGACCATCCACACGACGAAGGGCTACGACGACGTGACCGGCCTCGGCTCGCCGAACGGCCTGGCCTTCCTTTTGCTCGTCTGATGCACTGAGGGTCGGTGAAGGCCCCTTTTCCCGCTCACGCGCGGGGAGGGGGCCTTCTTCGTGCGCGGGGCCGGGTGTGAGGCCCCTCTCCCCGCCGGAAGAGGGGTCTCGCACCGTCCGGGACCTTAAGGTGAACGGGAGCATCGGGCGAGCACGGGAGCGGTGGATGAGCGGGATCGACGCGGAAGCGTTCGGCGGGCGGATGCCCACGGGGGCGGGCGACTTCGCGATCGAGACGCACGGGATCCGGCCCATCCCGGAGGCCAACCGGTTCGGCCGGCCGTGGCGGCTGGCCACCGTGTGGTTCGCGCCCAACCTGACCATGACGGCGGTGTTCACCGGCACCCTCGGGGCCACGCTCGGGCTCGGTTTCCTCACCGGGTTCCTCGTGCTGCTGGCCGGCACGGTGCTCGGCTCGCTGCCGGTGGCCTACCTCTCGACCTGGGGCCCGCGCACCGGCACCGGCCAGCTCCCGCTCGCCCGGCTGCCGTTCCGCCGCGGCGTGGTGCTGCCCGGGCTGGTGCAGTGGCTCGGCTCGATCGCCTGGGACGCGCTGGTCGGGCTGTTCGGCGGGGAGGCGCTGGCGCTGCTGACCGGGCTGCCGTTCTGGGCCGCGGTGCTCGTCGTGCTGGTGCTGCAGTGCGCGCTGGGGGTGTTCGGGTACGCCGTGATCCACCGGGTGCAGGCCGTGATGAGCGCGGTGCTGGCGATCGCGTTCGTCGCGCTCGCGGTGAAGGTCGCGCTCGCGAACCCGTTCACCACCCCGAATTCCGTGCACGGCGGCGGACTGGTGGCCGCCGTGGTGCTGTTCTCGACGATCACCCTGAGCCTGGCCATCTCCTGGGCGCCCTACGCCTCGGACTTCAGCCGCTACCTGCCCGCTTCGACGAGCCGGCGCGGGGTCTTCTGGTTCACCGTGGTGGGTCTCGTCGCGTCCTACACGATCGGCGAGGCCATCGGGCTGGCCCTGGCCCCGGGCATGGGCGACCAGACCGTCTGGGCCGTTTCCCACCTGCTGGGCGACGGCCTGCTCGGCGGCCTGGCGCTGCTCGTGATCGCGCTGGCCGCGGTCTCGTCCAACGCGATGAACGACTACAGCGGTTCGCTCGCGCTGCAGACCGTCGGCGTCCGGCTGCGCCGCCCGCTGTCCGCGGTGCTGGTGACCGTGCTCGCGTTCGCGCTGATCCTGTGGATGCACAGCGGCGATCTGGCGGCGAAGTTCCAGAACGTGCTGCTGGTCGTGAGCTACTGGATCCCGCCGTTCCTGGGCGTGGTGGTGCCGGACTGGCTGGGCCGCGCCCGCGCCGGCCGCGCGGTCGACGTCTCCGCCGAACTGGCGCGACCGGTCCGTTCGTGGGCCGCGCTGGTCGCGTTCGTGGCCGGGTTCGCGGCTGCGGTGCCGTTCATGAACACCACCGTCTACACGGGACCGGTGGCGGCCGCGCTCGGTGGCGCGGACCTGGCGTACTACGTCGGGTTCGTGGTTTCGCTGGCGGTGTACCTGCCGCTGCGCGGGCGCCGGCCGGAACCGCGCCGCTGACCCCGCCCGTCCGGTGGTACGTCCGAAAAGGACGGTTCGGCCGGAGGGGCCGCCGGGTCGCTGACTGGGGGTCGCGCTAGCCGCAGCCGAGGTGGATGTCAAGGGATCTCATCGGTTTTCCCGGGATGCGGATGTTGCTGCACGCGGGTGGGTGACCGTGCGAACCTCGCCCCCGGACACCACCCCCGAAAGGCGACGTCGACGTGCGCACCCACCGCAGAACCCGCTTCCTGGCCACGGCGCTGACCGCGCTGACCGCCGTGGGCGTGCTCGCCGGCTGTTCCCGGGCCGAGACCTCCGCCGCCCCCGCGGCGAACCAGGGCGCGGCCGGCGAGGTCCGCCTCGGGTTCTTCCCCAACGTCACGCACGCGCCCGCGCTGATCGGCGTGAAGCAGGGCTTCTTCGCCAAGGAGCTGGGCTCGACCAAGCTCACCACCCAGACCTTCAACGCCGGGCCCGAGGAGGTCAACGCGCTGCTGGGCAACTCGCTCGACGTCGCGTTCATCGGCTCCGGGCCGGCGATCAACGCCTTCGCCAAGTCCGCGGGCACGATCCAGCTGGTCTCCGGCTCGGTCTCGGGCGGCGCGCAACTGGTCGTGAAGCCCGACATCACCGGCGTGGACCAGCTCGCGGGCAAGAACCTGACCACCCCGCAGCTGGCCAACACCCAGGACGTGGCGCTGAAGAAGTTCCTGGCCGGCCGGAAGCTGACCGACCAGGTCAAGATCACCACGATGGACAACCCGAAGACGCTCGACGCGTTCAAGAAGGGCGAGGTCGACGGCGGCTGGCTGCCCGAGCCGTGGTCGTCGCGGCTGGTGCTCGACGCGGGGGCGAAGGTGCTGGTCGACGAGAAGAGCCTGTGGCCCCAGGGCCGGTTCCCGACCACGGTGGTCATCGTGCGCAGCCAGTTCCTGCAGCAGCACCCGGACACCGTGCGGGCGCTGCTGCAGGGCCAGCTGGCCGCGATCGACTGGGCGAAGGCGAACCCGGCCGAGGCCAAGACCGTGGTCAACGGCGAGCTCAAGGAACTGGCCGGCAGCAGCCTCGGTCCGGCGGTGCTGGACCGCGCGTTCTCCGGCATCGAGCTCGCCCCCGACCCGATCGCGGCCGAGTTCCCGCAGCTCGCCCGGGATTCGGTCACGGCCGGGGTGGCGAAGTCGGCCGTCGCGCTGAAGGGCTTCGCCGACTTCGGCCCGCTGAACGACGTGCTGAAGGCCCGGGGCCGGCCCGCGGTCACCGCCCCTGACCTGACCAAGTGACGCGGAGGCGGCCGACGATGACCACGACCCTCCCGAGTGGACGGACGAGCCACACCGGCCCGGCCGCGGTCCGGCTCGAAGGCGTGCGCAAGGCGTTCGGGCCGGCCGGGCGGGCCGTGGTGGCGCTGGACGGGGTCGACCTGGCGGTGGCGCCGGGCGAGTTCGTCTGCCTGCTCGGCGCGTCCGGCTGCGGCAAGACCACCCTGCTGAACCTGGTGGCGGGCCTCGACGCGCCCTCGGCCGGGCGGATCACGCTGAACACCTCGCGGCCCGCGGTGATGTTCCAGGAGGCCGCGCTGATGCCGTGGCTGACCGCGGCCCGCAACGTCGAGCTGCCGCTGCGGCTGGCCGGGTTCGGCCGGGCCGAGCGCCGGGCCAAGGCGGCCGAGCTGCTGGACCTGGTCCGGCTGACCGGTGCCGGGACCAAGCGGCCGCACGAGCTCTCCGGTGGGATGCGCCAACGCGTCGCGCTGGCCCGCGCGCTGGCCGCGACCCACCGCGTCGGCGGCGACCCGGAGCAGGCGCTGCTGCTGATGGACGAGCCGTTCGCCGCGCTGGACGCCATCACCCGCGACGTGCTGCAGGGCGAGCTGCTGCGGGTGTACCGCAGCACCGGCACCTCGGTGCTGTTCGTGACCCACGACGTGCGCGAGGCGGTCCGGCTCGGCCAGCGGGTGGTGCTGCTGTCCTCGCGCCCCGGCCGGGTCGTGTGCGAGTGGGCCGACGTGCCGCTGACCGGCGCCGAGGAGCTGACCGAGGAAATCACCGGGCGGTTGCGAGAGGTGATCAGCACTCATGGCGCCGCTTGACCGCTCGGCCGCGAAGGGCGCGGTGACCGCCGCCGAAGAGCTGGACGCGGTCGGCGCCGGCCTCGACGCGCTCGACTCCCCGCCCGGCGAATCGCGCCCGGGCTTCTGGAAGCGCTTCGCCCGGGGCTTCCTGCCGCCGGTGCTCGCGCTGGTGCTGCTGGTCGTGCTGTGGCAGGTGCTGTGGGCCGCGGCGTTCTGGCCGGAGGCCTACCTGCCCGCGCCGCTCGCGGTGTGGGACGAGTTCTGGGAACGGCTCGTGACCGGCGACGTGGCCGAGTACGTCTGGACCTCGGTGCACCGGGCCGCGCTCGGCTTCGCCGCCGGGGTGGTCCTCGGCACCCCGCTCGGGCTGCTGGTGGCCAAGGTCCGCGTGGTGCGGGCGGCGATCGGGCCGCTGCTGACCGGGCTCCAGAGCCTGCCTTCGGTGGCCTGGGTGCCGGCCGCGATCCTCTGGTTCGGCATCAACGACGGCGCCATCTACTTCGTGGTGCTGCTCGGCTCGGTGCCCTCGATCGCGAACGGGCTGGTGTCGGGCATCGACCAGATCCCGCCGATCCTGCCGCAGGTCGGCCAGGTGATGGGGGCCGGGCGGCTGTCCTCCGCGCGGCACATCCTGCTGCCCGCGGCGCTGCCCGGGTTCCTGGCCGGGCTGAAGCAGGGCTGGGCGTTCTCCTGGCGCTCGCTGATGGCGGCCGAGCTGATCGCGCTCTCGCCCCAGCTCGGGGTCGGGCTCGGCGCCTACCTGAACCAGGGCTCCTCGCTC
Organism: Amycolatopsis sp. PS_44_ISF1; assembly: GCF_032335455.1. Classification (NCBI taxonomy): domain Bacteria; kingdom Bacillati; phylum Actinomycetota; class Actinomycetes; order Pseudonocardiales; family Pseudonocardiaceae; genus Amycolatopsis; species Amycolatopsis sp. PS_44_ISF1. The sequence continues at coordinate 383,439 of NZ_JANUXO010000005.1, forward strand.
AACGCGATCGAGAAGGTGATCGCGGCGATCTTCCTGATCATGCTGGTCGGGGTCGGTATCGAGCTGCTGGTGTTCCGCCCGGCGGAGCGCGCGGTGCTGCGCGCGCGGGGTCTCACGGCGTCACTCTGACGGGTAAGCCGGCCCCCTGCGAGAATCCCGGTCATGGTCTTCGGGGTGCTCGCGCTGGTCGCCGTCTTGATCTTCGTGACGCGGTTCCTGCGGGAGCCGCGCCGGTTCGGCAACGCGGTGTGGCTCGCCCTCGCGCTGGTGCTGACCGGGTTGTGGCTGCTCAGCCTGATCGAGGGCGTGACCTGGCTGCAAACCGTGGTGCTGGTGCTGCTCGCGGTGCTGGCGCTGCTGTCGGCGCTGGTCCTGCCCTGGGCGCTGGTGGCCAACGGCGTGGTGATGTTGCGGCGTGAGGGCCACCGCCCGGCCAACCTGCTCTCCCTGCTGGCCGGGCTGGCCCTGCTGGCGGTGTTCGGCCTGACCGGGTCCACCGTGGTCTTCGCGCAGCCGCGGTGGCTGGTGGTGCTGGCGTTCTCGGCCCTGCTGGTGGCGGCGTACCTGGCCTTCGTGTTCGCCGCGCTGCTGCTGTACTCGGTGCTCTACAGCCGGATGAAGCGCCGGGCCCGGGCCGAGGCCGTGATCGTGCTGGGCGCCGGGCTGCGGGGGGACCGGGTGCCGCCGCTGCTGGCCGGACGGCTGGACCGGGCCGTGGCCTTCTGGCGCCGCTGCCCGCAGGCGCTGGTGGTGGTCTCCGGCGGCCGGGGCCCGGACGAGCTGCGGTCCGAAGGCGCCGCGATGGCCGACTACCTGGTGGCCGCGGGGCTGCCGGTGTCGCAGATCGTGGTGGAGGACCAGGCCTCGACCACGGACGAGAACCTGCGCTTCAGCGTCGACCTGCTGCGGGAGCGCGGGTTCGCCGGCCGCGTGCTCGCGGTCACGAACAACTACCACGTGTTCCGCACCGCGGTGCTGGCCCGCCGCCTCGGCCTGCGCCTGGACGTGATCGGTGCGCGGACGGCTTCGTACTTCGTCCCCAGCGCTTTCCTGCGGGAGTTCGTCGCCCTGCTGGTGCAGTACCGGAAGACCAACGCGGCGGCTTGCGCGGTGCTCGCGGCCGGCCCGGTGGCGGTGGCCCTCATCGGCTGAACCCGTATGGGGCACCGGCCCGCGGGGGGAGCCCGCGGGCCGGTGCCGTGAGCTGGTGGATCAGCGGCCGGAGCGCCGGCCACCGGCGCGGGTGCCGGCGGAGAAGGCCGCCGCGCCGCCGCGCGAGGAACCGCCCGAGCGGGGCTGGCCGCCGCCGGAACGGGCACCGCCGCGCTGGCCGCCGCCGGAGGTGGCGCGGGCCGGGGTCTGGCCGGTGCGGGCCGGGGCCCCGGAGCGGCCGCCCGAGCCGGAGCGGCCGGAACCCGAACGCCCGCCGGAGGCCGCGCCGGTGCCCGACTGGCCGCGGGAACGGCCCTGCCCGTCTTCACGCCGGTCCGAGCCGGTCTCGGTGGTGTAGGTCGTGTACTCCGAGCGCGAGCCGCGGCCGCCCGAGCCCGAACGGCCACCGCCGGAGCGCCGGCCCCGGCCGCCGCCCTCGTCGCGCCGGGCCTGGCCCGCGGCCCGGGCCCCCGCGCCCCCGCGGTTCTCCGCGGCGGGGCCGCCTCGACGGCCCCGGCCGCGCGGGGGCCGCTCGTCGTCGTCGCGGCGGGAGGAGGGGGCGGCCTGGCCGGCCGCGGTGACCTTCTTCGGCCGGTCGTCCACGATCGGACGGCGCGGGGAGGCGTCGAACTTCCGCTCGCCCGGGGCCAGCTCGGCCAGCAGCGGGTGGCCGGGGCCGATCTGCGTGGTGGTCGGCTTGATCCCGGCCTTGCGGGTGAGGTCGCGCACGTCGCGCACCTGCTCGTCGGTCATCAGCGTGATCACCGTGCCCGAGGCGCCGGCCCGCGCGGTGCGGCCCGAGCGGTGCAGGTACGCCTTGTGCTCGACCGGCGGGTCGGCGTGGATGACCAGCGTCACGTCGTCCACGTGGATGCCGCGGGCGGCGATGTCGGTGGCCACCAGCGTCTTCGCCGCGCCCGAGGAGAACGCTTCGAGGTTGCGGGTCCGCGCGTTCTGGCCGAGGTTGCCGTGCAGCTCGACGGCGGGCACGCCGCTGGCCACCAGCTTGCGGGTGAGGGTCTTCGCCCGGTGCTTGGTGCGGGTGAAGACCAGCGTGCGGCCGGGCGCCGCGGTGAGGTCGACCAGCACCGGCAGCCGGTGGGTCTCCTCGAGGTGCAGCACGTGGTGGGTCATGGTCGAGACCGGCGACTGGGCCGAGTCGACGCTGTGCGTGACCGGGTCGTGCAGGAAGCGCTTGACCAGCACGTCCACCCCGCCGTCGAGCGTCGCCGAGAACAGCAGCCGCTGGCCGCGCTCGGGGGTGGCGTCCATGATGCGCCGGACCTCGGGCAGGAAGCCCAGGTCGGCCATGTGGTCGGCCTCGTCGAGCACGGTGATCTCGATCTGGTCGAGCTTCACCTCGCCCGAGCGCATGTGGTCGGCCAGCCGGCCCGGGCAGGCGACGACGATGTCGACGCCGTCGCGCAGCCGGGTGATCTGCGGGCCGGCGCTGACGCCGCCGAAGATCGTGGTGGTCTTGAGGCCGAGCGCCCGGCCCAGCGGCAGAATGGCGGCCTCGATCTGGGTGGCCAGCTCTCGCGTGGGCGCCAGGATCAGCGCCCGCGGGCGGCCGGGACGGCGCCGGGTCGGACCCGCGGCCAGGCGGCTGAGCAGCGGCAGCACGAAGCCGTAGGTCTTGCCGGAGCCGGTGCGGCCGCGGCCGAGCACGTCGCGGCCGGCGAGGGTGTGCGGCAGGGTGGCCGCCTGGATGGGGAACGGTTCGGTCACGCCCTGGGCCGCGAGGGCGTCCACGAGGGTGGCGGGCAGGCCGAGTTCGGTGAAAGTCGTCATAAGCGGTGCGGGCGCGGTGCGCCCTGGTCTCCATACCTGAGAAGGGTTGTCCTGCCCGGCGCAGACCCGGTTCGGCCGCGGCGCGTGGTAGTCGACAACGCGGCCCGAGGCAGAACTGTGCGGACCGCGTGATCAGTCTACCCGGCCCGGTCCCCTCCCGTCGCGTGAGTTTGCCCGCACTCCGCCCGCTTGCTAAGTTACCGATGAGTAATTTACCGACAGGAGTGCCATGACCGCGACGTCGCTGTTGCTGAACCCGCGGGCCTTCGACCCGCGGCGTTTCGACCCCGAGACCCGGCGCCTGCTGCGCGCCACCATCGACTGGTTCGAGGCGCGGGGCAAGGCGAAGCTCACCGAGGACTACCACGCCCGCGTCTTCTACGCGGACTTCCTCGAGTTCGCGGGCGAGCAGGGCCTGTTCGCCACCTTCCTGACCCCGGCCGCGAACGCCGACGGCCACCCGGACAAGCGCTGGGACACCAGCCGGGTGGCCGCGCTCTCGGAGATCCTGGGGTTCTACGGGCTGAACTACTGGTACCCCTGGCAGGTCACCATCCTCGGCCTCGGCCCGGTCTGGCAGAGCGGCAACGAGATCGCGCGCAAACGGGCCGCGGACGCGCTCGCGGACGGCGGCGTCGGCGCGTTCGGACTGTCCGAAAAGGACCACGGCGCGGACATCTACTCGTCCGACCTGGTGCTGACCCGCGACGGCGACCACTACCGCGCGAACGGCTCGAAGTACTACATCGGCAACGGCAACTGCGCGCGGACCGTCTCGGTGTTCGGCCGGATCGAGGGGGTCGAGGGGCCGGAGCAGTACGTGTTCTTCTACGCCGACTCCCGCCACCCGGACTACCACGTGGTCAAGAACGTGGTGCCCTCGCAGATGTTCGTGGCCGAGTTCCGGCTCGAGGACTACCCGGTGCACGCCGAAGACCTCCTGCACGTCGGCGCGGAGGCGTTCAGCGCCGCGCTGAACACGGTCAACATCGGCAAGTTCAACCTGTGCTTCGGCGGCATCGGCATGGCCACGCACTCGCTGTACGAGGCGATCACGCACGCGCACACCCGGGTCCTCTACGGCCACCCGGTCACCGACTTCCCGCACGTGCGGCGCGAATTCGTCGAGGCCTACGCCCGGCTGGTCGCGATGAAGCTGTTCTCCGACCGCGCCGTGGACTACTTCCGCTCGGCCGGCCCCGGGGACCGCCGCTACCTGCTGTTCAACCCGATCACCAAGATGAAGGTGACCACGGAGGCACAGAAGGTGATCGGGCTGGTCGCCGACGTGGTCGCCGCCAAGGGCTTCGAGGCCGACACCTACCTGGCGATGGCGAAGAACGACATCGACGGGCTGCCCAAGCTGGAGGGCACGGTCGCGGTCAACCTCGCGCTGATCGCGAAGTTCATGCCCGCGTACCTCTTCGCGCCCGAGGACTACGCCCCGGTGCCGACCCGCGACGACGCCGCGGACGACGAGTTCCTGTTCCGCCAGGGTCCGGCGCGCGGGCTGTCGAAGGTCCGCTTCCACGACTGGAAGACCGCGTACGAGAAGGCTTCCGGCGTCCCGAACGTGGCGCTGTTCACCGAACAGGCCGCGGCGCTGGTCGAGCTGCTCACCGAGGCCACGCCGGACGAGGCGCAGCAGAAGGACCTCGACTTCGGCCTGGCCCTGACCGAGTTGTTCACCCTGGTCGTCTACGGCCAGCTGGTGCTGGAGCAGGCCGAGCTGACCGGTCTGGAGACCGAGGTGCTCGACCAGATCTTCGCCGTGCTGGTGCAGGACTTCAGCGCCGCCGCGGTCGACCTCCACGGCAAGGCCGGCTCCACCGAAGCGCAGCAGGCGATCGCCCTGGCCGCCGTGCGCAAGCCGGTGGTCGACCCCGGGCGCTTCGATCGCGTGTGGACGATGGTCCGCGGGCTTTCCGGCGCCTACGCGATGAACCCCTGACCCCGGCCGGTCCGAACGCGGTCGAGGCCCCTTCCCCCGCGGGAGAAGGGGCCTCGACCGGTTCCGGGGGGCCTACTGGCCGAAACCGGCCCGCTTGAGGGCGTCGGCCATGGAGCCGCTGCCACCGGAACTGCCGCCCCGGCCGCCGCCGCGGTTCTGCGGCTGACCGCCCCGGCGCTGGCCGCCCTGGCCGCTTTGACCGCGCTCGCGACCGCCGCCCTGGCCGCCCCCGCCCCGGCGTTCGGCCGGGGCGGTGCCCGGCTCGTCGTCCAGGCGCAGGGTCAGCGAGATCCGCTTGCGCGGCACGTCGACCTCCAGCACCTTGACCTTCACGATGTCGCCCGGCTTCACCACGTCGCGCGGGTCCTTCACGAAGTTCTTCGACAGCGCCGAGACGTGCGCGAGCCCGTCCTGGTGCACGCCGACGTCGATGAACGCGCCGAACGCGGCCACGTTCGTCACCACGCCCTCCAGCCGCATCCCCGGCCTGAGGTCGCCGATCTTCTCGACGCCCTCGGCGAAGGTGGCCGTCTTGAACGCCGGTCGCGGGTCGCGGCCCGGCTTCTCCAGCTCGGACAGGATGTCGGTGACCGTCGGGAGGCCGAAGGTCTCGTCGACGAACTCGGCCGGCTTCAGCGCCTGCAGGGTGCGCGTGCTGCCGATCAGCGAGCGCAGGTCCGTGCTGGTCGCGGTCAGGATCCGCCGCACCACCGGGTAGGACTCGGGGTGCACGCTGGAGGCGTCGAGCGGGTCGTCGCCGTCCGGGATGCGCAGGAAGCCCGCGCACTGCTCGAACGCCTTCGGGCCGAGCCGCGCGACCTCCTTCAGCGCGGTCCGCGTCCGGAACGGGCCGTTCGAGTCCCGGTGGGACACGATGTTCTCCGCCAGCCCGGTGGTGATGCCCGAGACCCGGGTGAGCAGCGGCGCCGAAGCCGTGTTCACGTCCACTCCCACCGCGTTCACGCAGTCCTCGACCACCGCGTCGAGCGAGCGCGACAGCGAGACCTCGGACAGGTCGTGCTGGTACTGCCCGACCCCGATCGACTTCGGGTCGATCTTCACCAGCTCCGCCAACGGGTCCTGCAGCCGCCGGGCGATCGAGACGGCGCCGCGCAGTGACACGTCCATGCCCGGCAGCTCCTGCGAGGCGAACGCCGAAGCCGAGTACACCGAAGCGCCCGCCTCCGAGACCACGGCCTTCGTCAGCTTCAGGTCGGGGTGCTTCTTGATCAGCTCCTGCGCCAGCTTGTCGGTCTCGCGCGAGGCGGTGCCGTTGCCGATCGAGATCAGGTCCACGTGGTGGCGCGCGCACAGGGCGGCCAGCTCGGCGACGGACTGGTCCCACTTGTTCGCCGGCTGGTGCGGGTGGATCACGTGCGTGTCGACGACCTTGCCGGTGGCGTCGACGACCGCGACCTTCACCCCGGTGCGGAAGCCGGGGTCGAGGCCCATGGTCGCGCGGGTGCCGGCCGGGGCGGCCAGCAGCAGGTCGCGCAGGTTGGCCGCGAACACGCGCACGGCGTCGTCCTCGGCCGACTGGCGCAGCCGCATCCGCAGGTCGATGCCCAGGTGCAGGAGGATCTTGGTGCGCCAGGTCCAGCGCACGGTGTCGCCGAGCCACTTGTCCGCCGGACGGCCCTGCTGGGTGATGCCGACCTTCTGCGCGATCCGCTGCTCGTACTGGGTGGGCCCGACGCGAGGCTCGTCCGAGGGAGCTTCGGGCTCCATCGACAGGTCGAGGACCTCCTCCTTCTCCCCGCGCAGCATGGCCAGGATGCGGTGGGAGGGGAGCTTGGTGTAGGGCTCGGAGAAGTCGAAGTAGTCGGCGAACTTGGCGCCGTCGGTCTCCTGGCCGGCGCGGACCTTCGAGGTGATGTGCCCCTCGGTCCACATCTTCTCGCGCAGCTCGCCGATCAGGTCGGCGTCCTCGGCGAAGCGCTCGACCAGGATCGAGCGGGCGCCGTCGAGGGCCGCCTGCGCGTCGGCCACGCCCCGGCCGGCGTCGACGAACACCGCGGCGGCTGCGTGCGGGTCGGTCGACGGGTCGTTCACCAGCCCGTCGGCCAGCGGCTCGAGACCGGCCTCCCGCGCGATCTGCGCCTTCGTCCGCCGCTTCGGCTTGTACGGCAGGTAGATGTCCTCGAGCCGCGACTTGGTGTCCGCGGCGAGGATCTGCGCCTCCAGCGCCTCGTCCAGCTTGCCCTGGGTGCGGATGGACTCCAGCACGGCGAGGCGCCGCTCGTCGAGTTCGCGCAGGTACCGCAGGCGCTCCTCCAACGTGCGCAACTGCGCGTCGTCGAGCATCCCGGTCACTTCCTTGCGGTACCGGGCGATGAACGGCACGGTCGACCCCCCGTCGAGGAGATCGACGGCGGCCTTGACCTGCCCTTCGCGCACCTCCAGCTCTTCGGCGATCCGCTGCTCGACCGACTGCACGCTCACAACCAAGCTCCTGCTCCGTCTCGACGTTTCCGTGCCGAGCATTCTGCCGTCCGCCGCGGTGCGACTTTCGTATGGGCCTGCCCAGGGGCTCCTTGACAACCATATTGGTCTAGTCCACTTTGTGGTGACCCGCCTCACTGCTCCGGCTGAACCCCAGTGGAGGTCCCCCCATGTCCCCCAAGCCCAGATCGGCGCTGATCGCGCTGGTGACCACCGTCGCCGCCTGTCTGGCGGTGGCGTTCACCGCCGGCGGCAGCGCTTCCGCGGCCAACATCCTCGCCAACCCCGGCTTCGAGAGCGGGAGCCTGTCGGGCTGGTCGTGCACCGGCACCGCCTCGGTCGTCCCGTCCCCCGCCCACGACGGGGGCCACGCGCTCAGCGCCACCCCGTCCTCGTCCGACACCGCCCAGTGCTCGCAGCCGGTGCCGGTCAAGCCCAACACCGCCTACCGGCTCTCGGCCTGGGTGCAGGGCAGCTACGTCTACCTCGGCGCTTCCGGCACGGGCGGCACCGACCCGAGCACCTGGACCCCCGCCGCGAACGGCTGGAGCCAGCTCTCGCTGAACTTCACCACGGGCGCCTCCACCAGCGTCACCGTGTACCTGCACGGCTGGTACGGCCAGCCCGCCTACCTCGCCGACGACGTGAGCCTCGACGGACCGGGTACCGCGCCGCCGACCACCGGCCCGTCGTCTCCCAGCACCTCGCCCACCGTGCCCACCTCGCCCACCGTGCCCACCTCGCCCACAGTGCCCACCTCGCCGACCTCGCCCACGAACCCGCCGACCACCGGCGCCCTGCCCAAGCACCTGCTCACCGGCTACTGGCAGAACTTCGACAACGGCGCGAAGACGCTGAAGCTCGCGGACGTGCCTTCGCGGTACAACATCATCGCGGTGGCCTTCGCCGACGCCACCAGTACGCCCGGCGCGGTCAGTTTCACGCTCGACCCGGACCTCTCCGCGAAGCTCGGCGGCTACACCGACGCGCAGTTCCGCGCCGACATCAAGGCGGTCCAGGCCCGCGGTCAGCAGGTCATCATCTCCGTGGGCGGCCAGAACGGCACGATCAACGTCAGCGACCCGGCCTCGGCGAGCAACTTCGCGAACTCGATCAAGTCGCTGATCTCCGCCTACGGGTTCAACGGGGTGGACATCGACCTGGAGAACGGCGTCAACCCCACCTACATGGCCCAGGCACTGCGCAGCATCCACGACGCCGGCGCGCAGGTCATCACCATGGCGCCGCAGACCATCGACATGCAGTCCACGCAGGGCGGCTACTTCCAGCTCGCGCTGAACATCAAGGACATCCTGACCATCGTCAACATGCAGTACTACAACTCCGGCACCATGCTCGGCTGCGATGGGCAGGTCTACGGCCAGGCCACGGTCAACTTCCTCACCGCACTGGCCTGCATCCAGCTGCAGGGCGGGCTGCGCCCCGACCAGGTGGCCCTCGGATCACCCGCCTCGGGCTCGGCGGGCGGCGGTTACCAGGCCCCGGCCAACGTGGTCTCGGCGCTGAACTGCCTGGCCAAGGGCTCGGACTGCGGCTCGTTCAAGCCGCCGGCGACCTACCCGGCGATCCGCGGGGCGATGACCTGGTCGATCAACTGGGACGCCTCCGCCGGGTACGCGTTCGCGAACACCGTCGGCGCCGGCCTGGCGAACCTGCCGTAGGGACGGCTCGGGAGGGGCTCCCCGGCGGCCGGCGGGATCGCCGCCGTGGGAGCCCCGTCCACCACGGCCCGCGTGCGCGGCCCGGTCCGGGCGGTTCGGCCGGGTGGAGGCAGTACCGCACGGTGGTGTTCCCGGCCCCGGTCCCGGCCCGTCCGCCGGTCGGGCCCTCGCGGGCGCACCACGCCGCTCACTCGGTCACCACCCGGAAGTCGGCCGGGTCGAGCACCCGGGTCCGCCGGTCGTACTCGCGCACCAGCCCGGGCCAGTTCGTGGTCACCCGGCCGTCGGCCCGGCGGTACCAGCTGCGGCAGGCACTCCACACGGTGCCGCCGAGCCGCCGCTGCACCTCGGCGTCGTAGCGCTGCTCGACCTCGGGCCGGACGTCCAAATAGGACACGCCGGGCCGGGCCAGCCGCTCCACCGCCTGGCGGATGTAGCGCGCCTGCCGTTCGATCATGTAGAGGATGGAGCCCGCGCCGAGGTTGGTGTTGGGTCCGTAGACGCAGAACAGGTTCGGGAAGCCGGGCACGGTGAGGCCGAGGTAGGCCCGCGCGCCGCCGGCCCAGGTCTCGCTCAGCACCCGCCCGCCGAGGCCCCGCACCTCCACGGTGGCGAGGAACTCGGTCGCGGCGAAGCCGGTGCCGTAGACGATCGCGTCCACCTCGTGCTCGGTCCCGTCCTCGGTGCGCACGCCGCGCGGGGTGATCTCGCGGATCCGGGTGGTCTCGACCTCGACGTTCGGCTGCGCGATCGCGGGCAGGTACTCGTTGGTGAACAGGATCCGCTTGCAGCCCAGGGGGAAGTCCGGCTCGAGCTTCCGCCGCAACTGCGGGTCCTTGAGGTACCGGCGGCGCAACTGCGCGGAACGGGCCTCGATCAGCTTCGCCAGGATCGGGCGCCGCGTCATGGCGTAGGTCGCGTATTCGGCCAGCAGGAAGATCCGCAGCCGGCCGAACCGCTGGGTGGCCGGGACGAGCCGGAACAGCCGCTGCTGCCAAGCCGTGTACGCCGTGTCGTTCTTCGCGATGATGTGCGGCGCGGTGCGCTGGAAGACGGTCAGCTTCGCGACGCGCTCCTGCAGCCGCGGCACGAACTGGATGGCGCTCGCGCCGGTCCCGATCACCGCGACCCGCCGGCCCGCCAGCTCCACGCCGTGGTCCCACCGCGCGGAGTGGAACGAGGGCCCTTCGAAGCGGTCGAGCCCGGGGATCGCGGGCAGGGCCGGGGTGGACAGCTGGCCGACGGCCGGCACGAACACGTCCGCCTCGAAGGACTCGCCACCCGCCGTCTCCACCCGCCAGCGGCCCTGGTCGAAGGTGGCCGTGGTGACCTCGCGCCCGTACCGGATGTGCGGGCCGATCCCGTACTCGTCGATCACCCGTTCGAGGTAGGCGTGGATGTCGGGCTGCCGCGAGTACCGCCGGGGCCACCGCGGGTTGGGCGCGAACGAGAACGAGTAGAACGGCGACGCGACATCGCAGGCCGCGCCCGGGTAGGTGTTCTCCCGCCACACCCCGCCGGGCCCGTCCGCGCGCTCCAGGATCGTGAGGTCGTGGAACCCGGCGCGCTTCAGCTCGATCGCCGTGCCGATACCGCCGAACCCGGTGCCGACGATCAGCACCGACGGCGTCCTTGCCGTGTCACCCATGCCCGGGAAGCTAACCGAGCGGCCACCGCGCCGGAAAGACCGCGGCGGCCAGGAAATCGAGATTTCCGGCCACGACTCGCACCCGGCCGGCGCCTCCCGGGGTGGGAACGGCGCCTGCCCTCCTGTGCCGTGTTCGGCGCCGGGGGAGGGCGGGCCGGTTCACCCGCCGCAGTTTGCGCTTTCGACGAGCGGAGGAACCGGGGACTGATCCATAATTCCGGCCATGGCCGAGCTCGCCGCGCCCGCGGTCCACGACTGGGACTTCCCCCGCGGCACGGCCAGCATCCGGCTCATGCTCCGGTTCGCCGAGGATCACGGCGTGCCCGCGCGGGAGCTGCGGTCCGCAGCCGGGCTCGATGATCCGGGCGGCCCGGGTCGCGCGGACGCGCCGGACCGGCCGGTGGACGCGCGGCACGAGCTGGCCGTGGTCCGCGCCGTCGCCGCACGCGCCGGGGACTCGGACGAACTGGCGCTGGACCTCGGCCGCCGCTACCGCGTGACCACCTTCGGCATCTTCGGGTTCGCCTGCATCAGCAGCCCCACCATGCGCGACGCGATGCTGTTCGCACTGCGGTACCTGGACCTCAGCTTCACCTTCTGCATCCCGCACGTCGAGCTGGGCGAGCACGGGATCAGCCTGGTCCTCGACGACACCCGGGTGCCCGCCGACGTGGCCCGCTTCCTGGTCCTGCGCGACCTCGCCGCGATCCACACCGTGATGCGCGACCTGCTCCCGCAGGTCCGCCTGCAGCGCCTGGCCCTCCGGCACCCGGCGCCCCCCTCGGTGCAGTCCTATGTGGACGCATTCGGCCTGGTGCCTTCGTTCGGCGCCGCGTCGCACCGCGCCGAGCTGGACCCGGCGCTGCTCACCCTCCCGCTGCCGCAGGCGAACGAGCAGACCGTGGCCCTGTGCGTCGCGCAGTGCGACGCGCTGGTCGCGCACCGGCGGGAGCGCTCGGGCCTCTCACAACTGGTGCGGGAGCGGCTGGTCCGCCTGGGCGGGGTCGACGCCGGCCTGGACGAGGTCGCGCGCCAGCTCGCGGTGAGCCCGCGGACGCTGCGCCGCCGGCTGGCCGACGCCGGCACCGGCTACCGCCAGCTCGTGGACGAGGTCCGCCGGGCGCTGGCCGAGGAGATGCTGGACACCGGGGCGCTGTCGGTCGAGGACGTCGCCCTGCGGCTGGGTTACGCCGAGGCGTCGAGCTTCATCCACGCGTTCAAACGGTGGACCGGGATGACCCCGGCCGCGTTCGCGCGCCGTTCGTCTCCGCGAGCACGGCCGGGTAGGTGAGCTTCAGCAGGCCCAGGATCGACTCGACCAGGAAGGTGCGCAACTGCGCCCGGTCCAGCGTGCCGCGGACCAGCCACTCGCGCGAGGCGGCGCGCACCATGCCGCCGTAGGACCGGATCATCGCGCGCAGCGGCTCGCGGCCCTCGGTGACCCCGGTCATCAGCGCGGCGGCCAGCACCCGGTCGGCCGCGATCTCGTCGGCCTCCAGCAGGATGCGCTCGATCTCGGGATCGCGGCCGGCCGCCTCCGGCCCGATCGCGGTCAGCCAGGCGTCGCGGTTGCGCTCCACGACCTCGATCCAGCGCTCGATGCCGATCTCCAGCCGCCGCTCCATCGGCTCGTCCGGCAGGGCTTCGACCACCGGCGCGGGCACGATCACCATCTGCCGCACCACTTCGAGGTACAGCTCGCGCTTGCCGCCGAAGTAGTGGTTGATCAACGGCCGGGCCACCCCGGCGGCCGCCGCGATGTCCGAAGTGGACACCGACGCGTAGCTGCCGGCCCCGAACAGCCGCCGCGCCACCGCGAGGATCTCGGCCTTGCGCTCGGCCGGTTCGAGCCGGCGCCGGGTGGGCTGCGCTCCGCTGGTCATCGGGTCAGCCAACCCGCCGGGCCCGGTGCTGTCAACAATTCGTTGACAACAGGTAAAGAGGGTGACCCCCCGACGTCCGCGACGGCATTTCTCCGGTGCCGTGGCGGTCGTTACCCAACCGGAACGACCAGCCGGGTAACTTCTCCGGCCGCCAGTGCGACGAGACCGGCAGGGGACAGCGCGCTGGGGGCAGGAGCAGATGGGTGACGCGAACGCCGGCCCGACCGGCCCGGCGGGACGCTGGGTGAGCGTGCGCCTGCAGCACCGGCACGTGCGGGTGCACGAGACGGACGAGGCCGACGACCGGCTGTCCCTGTCCTACCCCGGCATCGCGATCAGCAACTACGACGAGGGCCACCTGGTCGGCGAGCGCTGGATCCCGCTGGGCGCCGACCCGTCGGAGCAGGACGACGAGCTGCTGATCGAGCAGTTGCGCGCCGCCATGCTGTGGCAGGACCGCCCTCCGCCGCGAGCGGCCCCCTCGCGCGAGAAGTCCGGGGAGTAGCCGTCCCCGGCGCCGGTTCAGGAGCGCAGGCCGTCGAAGGCCATCTTGCACACCGCGTCGGCCAGTTCGGCGGGGGAAGAGCCGCGGCGCGGGCGGTACCACTCGATCAGCGAGTTCACCGTGCCGAACAGCAGCCGGGCGGCAACGGCCGGGTCGACGTCGGCGCGGACGTCGCCTTCGGTTTCGGCCAGTCCGACCAGTTCGGTCACCACCAGGTCGAACTCGCGCCGGCGGGCCAGCGCCGCCCGCTCCACCCGGGTGTTGCCGCGCACGCGCAGCAGCAGGGTGACGAACGGCAGCCGGTCGGCCAGCACCAGCACGCTCCCGCGGACCAGGTGCTCCAGCCGGTCGATCGCCCGGCCGTCGAGGCGGGCGGTCTCCGCGGCGACCTCGAACAACCCGTCCAGGGCCCGGTCCACCGACAGCCGCAGCAGCTCCTCCTTGCTGCGCACGTGGTGGTAGATCGCGGACTTGGTGATGCCGAGCTTGCGGGAGAGGTCCTCCATGCTGGTGCCGTCGTAACCGCGCTCGTTGAACAGCTTCACCGCGACCTGGAGCAGCGATTCCAGGTCGTAGCCGGGGCGCCCGCGCCGGGCCGGGGCCGTCATCGCGCCGCCACGGGGGGAGCGCTCCTCGGCCTCGCTCACGCCGGGTCCCGCTCGTCCAGCACCCGGCGCATCTTCCCCAGCGAACGCTCCAGCGTGTCCGGCTCCACGACCTCCACCGCAACGCTCACCCCGACCCCGTCCTTCACCCCGGCGGCCAGCGCGGACGCGGCGGACTCCCGCAGCGGCCCCCCGGAGCCCGCCCGGGCCTCGACCCGCACGGTCAGGTGGTCGAGCCGGCCGCGGGTCGAGCGGACCAGCTGGAAGTGCGGGCTCAGCCCCTCGGTGCGCAGCACGACCTCCTCGATCTGGGTCGGGAAGACGTTCACCCCGCGCAGGATGATCAGGTCGTCGCTGCGGCCGGTCACCTTCTCCATCCGCCGGAACGCCGGGCGCGCCGTGCCCGGCAGCAGCCGGGTCAGGTCGCGGGTGCGGTAGCGGATGACCGGCAGCGCCTGCTTGGTCAGCGAGGTGAACAGCAGCTCGCCCTGGGTGCCGGCGGGCAGCACCTGCTCGGTGAACGGGTCGATCACCTCCGGGAAGAAGTGGTCCTCCCAGATGTGCAGGCCGTCCTTGGTCTCCACGCACTCCTGCGCGACCCCCGGCCCCATCACCTCCGACAGCCCGTAGATGTCCACCGCGTCGATGGCGAAGCGCTCCTCGATCTCCGAACGCATCTGCTCGGTCCACGGCTCGGCGCCGAAGATCCCGATCTTGAGCGAGCTGGCCCGCGGGTCCACGCCCTGGCGCTCGAACTCGTCGAGCAGGGTGAGCATGTACGACGGGGTCACCATGATGACCTCGGGCTCGAAGTCGGTGATCAGCTGCACCTGCCGCGAGGTCTGCCCGCCCGAGGCCGGGATCACCGTGCAGCCCAGCTTCTCCGCGCCGTAGTGCGCGCCGAGCCCGCCGGTGAACAGCCCGTAGCCGTAGGCCACGTGCACCTTGTGCCCCGGGCGCCCGCCGGCCGCGTGGATCGAGCGCGCCACCACGGTGGCCCAGGTGTCCAGATCGTCCTCGGTGTAGCCGACCACGGTGGGCCGGCCGGTGGTGCCGCTGGAGGCGTGGATCCGCCGGATGTCCCGCTGCGGCACGGCGAACAGGCCGAACGGGTAGTTCTCGCGCAGGTCGGCCTTGGTGGTGAAGGGGAACTTCGCCAGGTCGGACGGCTCGCGGCAGTCGTCCGGGTGGACCCCGGCCTCGGTGAACTTCCTGGTGTAGAACGGCACGTTCGCGTAGGCGTGGCGCAGGGTCCACTGCAGGCGCTCGAGCTGCAGGGCGGTCAGTTCGTCCACGCTCAGCCGCGCGGCGGAATCTTCCATCAGGCTTCCCCGGTGGTCCGGACGACGCGGCTGCGGCCGCGGAACTCGGCGACGACCTCGGGCCCTTCGGGGGTCTCCCGGTGCACGGTGACGTCGTAGATGCCGTTGCGGCCGCGGTGCCCGACGCCGGTTCCGCGGCCCCAGGTGGTCCGCTCGGCGGCGGTGGCGACCAGGCGGTCCCCCAGCCGGCCGCTCGCGACGAAGGAGACCTCGGCGCCGGCGGCGACGGTGACCGGGCCGTGGCTGTTGCAGGCGAGCGCGAACGCGGTGTCGGCCAGCAGGAACAGGTAACCGCCGTGGGCGATGTCGTGGCCGTTGACCATCGACGCGGTGACCACCATGGTGGCGACGGCGTTACCGTCGGCGGCCTCGACCAGCTCGATGCCCAGCGCGTGGGAGGCCCGGTCGAGGGCGAACATGGTGTGCGCGGCGTTGGGTGCCAAGGTCGGGAGCCTCCGTGTCGGAATGCCTTCGGGCCGATTACCGACCGAATGGCCGGTAATGCGGGTCCGGGGTCAGTAAAGGCGGGGCCCGGCGCCGGTGTCAAGCATCCGGGCCTGTCGGTCCGGCCCGGGAACGGCTACCATGCGACTTACTGAACGTCCGGTTGGTAATTCGGTGAGAGGGTCGGCATGGTTCTGCTCCGCAGCTACGTCTCCGGTGGTTGGCACACGGCGTCCGGAACGGGTGTCCCGCTGCACGACGCGGCCACCGGCGAAGAGGTCGCCCGGGTGTCGTCCGACGGCGTGGACTTCGCCGCCGCGCTCGACCACGGGCGCACGGTCGGCGGCCCGGCCCTGCGCGAGCTGACCTTCCACCAGCGCGCGGCCCTGCTCAAGGCGCTCGCCTCCCACCTGCGCGAGCACCGCGAGGAGCTGTACGCGCTGTCGGCCCGGACCGGCTCCACGCTGGGCGATTCGAAGTTCGACATCGACGGCGGGATCGGCGTGCTGTTCAGCTACGCCTCCAAGGGCAAGCGCGAGCTGCCGAACGACACCGTCTACGTCGACGGCGCGGTGGAGCCGCTGAGCAAGGGCGGCACCTTCGTCGCCCAGCACATCGCCACCCCGCTGCACGGGGTCGCGGTCCAGATCAACGCGTTCAACTTCCCGGTCTGGGGGCCGCTGGAGAAGTTCGCCCCCGCGTTCCTGGCCGGGGTGCCGAGCCTGGTCAAGCCCGCGAGCCAGACCGCCTACCTGACCGCCCGGCTGGTCGAGCTGATCATCGAGTCCGGACTCCTGCCCGAGGGCTCGCTGCAGTTCGTCGCGGGCAGCGTGGGCGACCTGCTCGACCACCTCACCGCGCAGGACCTGGTCTCGTTCACCGGTTCGGCCGCCACCGCGCAGAAGCTGCGCGCGCACCCGGCCGTGGTCCGCCACTCCGTGCGGTTCAACGCCGAGGCCGACTCGCTCAACTGCTCGATCCTGGCGCCGGACGCCCGCCCGTCCACGCCGGAGTTCGCCCTGTTCGTCAAGCAGCTGGTCGCCGAGATGACGGTGAAGGCCGGGCAGAAGTGCACCGCCATCCGCCGGGCGTTCGTGCCGGCCGAGCTGCTGGACGACGTCGCCGAGGCCGCCGGTGCGCGGCTGGCGAAGGTGACCGTCGGCCACCCGTCGGCCGAGGGCGTCCGGATGGGCGCGCTGGCCAGCCTGGAGCAGCGGGAAGAGGTCCGGCGTTCGCTCAAGGCCCTGCTCGACGCGGGCAGCGTGGTCTTCGGCGACCCCGAGCGGGTCGACGTGGTGGACGGCGACGCCGCGAAGGGCGCGTTCATGTCGCCCGTGCTGCTGAAGGCCGACCCCGAGCGCTCCGAGCCGCACGAGGTCGAGGCGTTCGGGCCGGTGTCCACGCTGCTGCCCTACACCTCGGTCGAGCAGGTCATCGAGCTGGCCGCGCGCGGCGGCGGCAGCCTGGCCGGGTCGATCGTCACCGGCGACCCGGAGTTCGCCCGGACCGTGGTCCTCGGCCTCGCGCCGTACCACGGCCGGCTGCTGGTGCTCGACAGCGACGACGCGAAGGAGTCGACGGGCCACGGCTCGCCGATGCCGCAGCTCGTGCACGGCGGTCCCGGCCGCGCCGGTGGCGGCGAGGAGATGGGCGGTATCCGCGGCGTCCTGCACCACCTGCAGCGCACGGCGGTGCAGGGCAGCCCGGCGGTGCTGAGCGCCGTCACCGGCCGCTGGGTGCCCGGCGCCCCGAGGACCGAGGGCGGCGAGCACCCGTTCCGCAAGTCGCTGGCCGAGCTGCGGGTCGGCGACTGCGTGGTCGCCGGCCCGAGGACGGTGACCCGCGCCGACATCGACCACTTCGCCGAGTTCACCGGGGACACCTTCTACGCGCACACCGACGAGGCGGCGGCCACGGCCAACCCGCTGTTCGGCGGGATCGTCGCGCACGGCTACCTGGTGGTCTCGTTCGCGGCCGGCTTGTTCGTCTCGCCCGAGCCGGGTCCGGTGCTGGCCAACTACGGGCTGGAGAACCTGCGCTTCCTGACCCCGGTCAAGGTCGGCGACGCCCTGACGGTGACGTTGACCGCCAAGCAGATCACCCCGCGGATCGACCAGGAGTACGGCGAGGTCCGCTGGGACGCCGATGTCACCAACGCCGAAGGCGACTCGGTGGCCAAGTACGACGTGCTGACCCTCGTCACCAAGGAGAAGGCATGACCGCCGACGTGGTCCCCGCCGCGGAGGCGGCCTCCCGCCCCGCGGCCGTTTCCGAGGCCGACCTCGAAGCGCTCTTCGAGCACACCATCGAGCGCGACCAGCGCATCGAACCGCGCGACTGGGTGCCCGAGGGCTACCGCAGGACGATGATCCGCCAGATCGCGCAGCACGCGCACTCGGAGATCATCGGCATGCAGCCGGAGGGCAACTGGATCACCCGCGCGCCCTCCCTGCGGCGCAAGGCGATCCTGCTGGCCAAGGTGCAGGACGAGGCCGGTCACGGGCTGTACCTGTACTCGGCCGCGGCCACCCTGGGCGCGGACCGCGCGGACCTGACCGGCAAGCTGATCGCCGGACGGCAGAAGTACTCGTCGATCTTCAACTACCCGACGCTGACCTTCGCCGACGTCGGCGTGATCGGCTGGCTGGTCGACGGCGCCGCGATCTGCAACCAGGTGCCGCTGTGCCGCAGCTCGTACGGGCCGTACGCGCGGGCGATGATCCGCATCTGCAAGGAGGAGTCGTTCCACCAGCGGCAGGGTTTCGAGCTGCTGATGACGATGATGCGCGGCACCACCCAGCAGCAGGAGATGGTGCAGGAGGCGGTGAACCGCTGGTGGTGGCCGTCGCTGATGATGTTCGGCCCGCCGGACGCGGACTCGCCGAACACCGAGCAGTCCATGGCCTGGAAGGTCAAGCGCCACACCAACGACGAGCTGCGGCAGCGGTTCGTCGACATGTCGGTACCGCAGGCCGCGGCGCTGGGCGTCAGCTTCCCGGACCCCGAGCTGAAGTGGAACGCCGAGCGCGCGCACTACGACTTCGGCGCCGTCGACTGGGACGAGTTCAAGAACGTGCTGAAGGGCAACGGGCCCTGCAACACCCAGCGGGTCGCGCACCGCAAGCGCGCGCACGACGAAGGCGCTTGGGTCCGCGAGGCCGCTGCCGCCCATGCTGCGAAGAAAGAAGGCTCCGCGTGAAGCACGATTGGCCGTTGTACGAGGTGTTCGTCCGGGGCAAGCGAGGGCTGAACCACGTGCACGTCGGGTCGCTGCACGCGGCCGACGACGACATGGCGCTGCACCACGCGCGCGATCTGTACACCCGGCGCAACGAGGGCGTCTCGATCTGGGTGGTGAAGGCGGCGGACATCACCGCCTCCTCGCCGGACGAGAAGGACCCGTTCTTCGCGCCGAGCGGTGACAAGGTCTACCGGCACCCGACGTTCTACGAAATCCCCGACGACGTCCCGCACATGTAGGGGAGAGCCATGTCCTTCGACAACGTCTACGAGTCCCTGATCGAGGAGAACGACGCGCGCTGGGCCTTCGGC
This sequence comes from Amycolatopsis sp. PS_44_ISF1, assembly GCF_032335455.1. Classification (NCBI taxonomy): domain Bacteria; kingdom Bacillati; phylum Actinomycetota; class Actinomycetes; order Pseudonocardiales; family Pseudonocardiaceae; genus Amycolatopsis; species Amycolatopsis sp. PS_44_ISF1. The sequence goes on from NZ_JANUXO010000005.1 coordinate 402,416, forward strand.
ACCGGCTTCGAAGACCCACTGTCCGGAGTGGACACTTCGGTGCCGGACGGGCTGGACGCCGCCGCGCTGGGCGCGTACTGCCTGATGCTGGGCGACGACGCGCTGATCTTCTCGCACCGCCTGCAGGAGTGGGTGACGCACGCGCCCGAGCTGGAGGACGAGGTCGCGATCGCGAACATCGCCCTGGACCTGCTCGGCCAGGCCCGGCTCCTGCTGGCCCGGGCCGGCCGGGCCGACGGCTCGGACCGGGGCGAGGACTCGTTCGCCTTCGAGCGGGTGGAGAACGAGTTCCGCAACGTGCGGCTGGCCGAGCTCGACGGCGGCCACTTCGGTCACCTGATCGCCCGGTTGTTCGTCTTCTCGACCTGGCGGCTCGCGCTGATGCAGGAGCTCGAGCCCGGTGCGGATCCGGTACTGGCCGCGATCGCGGCCAAGGCGGTCAAGGAGCTGACCTACCACCGGGATTACGCGGCCCAGTGGCTGATCCGGCTCGGCGACGGCACCGAGGTTTCGCACGAGCGCGCGCAGGAAGGGCTGGACGCGACCTGGCCGTACGTGGGCGAGCTGTTCACCACGCACCCCCTGGAGCTGGTGGACGCGGCCACCCTGCGGGAGGAGTTCGACGCCGTGGCCGGTCAGGTGTTCACCGCGGCGACCGTCTCGTGGCCGGAAAGCGGCGCGGTGGCCGGGGTCTCCGGGCGGATGGGCCGCGACGGCGTGCACACGGAGAAGATGGGCTTCCTGGTGGGCGAGCTGCAGAGCGTCGCCCGGGCGATGCCGGGGGCGACGTGGTGACCGGCGTGCTCGACGCCCGGTCGGTGGCGTCGGCCGTGACCGATCCCGAGCTGCCGATGCTGACCCTGGCCGAGCTCGGCGTACTGCGGGAAGTGTCCGAAGTGGATGGCCGGGTGACGGTGGCCATCACGCCCACCTACACCGGCTGCCCGGCCATGGACACCATGCGCGACGACCTGGAGCACGCCCTGCTGGGCGCCGGGTTCACCGAGGTCGAGATCCGCACGGTGCTGGAGCCGGCCTGGAGCTCGGACTGGATCTCGGCCGACGGGCGGCGCAAGCTGGCCGCGGCCGGGATCGCCCCGCCGGGGCCCGCGCCGCGACGGGCGGCCGGGCCGGTCCCGCTCACGCTGGGGCCGCCGGCCACGCGGGTGGCCTGCCCGCACTGCGGTTCGGCCGACACCGAAGAGCAGTCGCGGTTCAGCGCGACGGCCTGCCGCGCGTTGTGGCGGTGCCGCTCCTGCCTGGAACCGTTCGAACACGTCAAGGAGATCTGAAGTGACCACCGCAGCCCCCCGGCGCACGGGCTTCCACCCCCTGCGGGTCGCCGCCGTCGAGCGGCTCTGCGACGACGCCGTCGCGGTCACCTTCGACGTGCCGCCTTCGCTGGCCGAGACGTTCGCCTTCGCGCCCGGCCAGTCGCTGACGCTGCGGCGCGAGGTCGACGGCCGCGACGAGCGGCGCTCGTACTCGATCTGCGCCCCGGCGGGCGCGCGCCCGCGGGTGGGGGTGCGGCTGGTGCCCGAAGGGTCCTTCTCCTCCTGGCTGGTCCACGACGTCCGGCCCGGCGACGAGGTGGAAGTGGCCGCCCCGGCCGGCTCGTTCACGCCGGACCTGGGCGCGGGCGGCCACCACGTGCTGATCGCCGCCGGTTCGGGGATCACGCCGGTGCTCTCGATCGCCTCCTCCCTGCTCGCGACCCCGGACGCGAGCGTGACCGTGCTCTACGGCAACCGCCGCACGGACTCGGTGATGTTCGCCGACGAGCTGGCCGATCTGAAGGACCGCTGGCCGGCCCGGCTCGAGCTGGTCCACGTGCTTTCGCGCGAACCGCGGGAGGCCGAGCTGTTCACCGGCCGGCTCGACGGGGACAAGCTGCGGGCCCTGTTCGATTCGCTGGTCCCGGTCGAGGACGTGGACCACTTCTGGCTGTGCGGCCCGTTCGGGATGGTGACCGGGGCCCAGGAGCTGTTGTCCTCGCTCGGGGTACCGGACGAGCGGGTGCACCAGGAGCTGTTCTACGTCGACGAGGTGCCGCCGGAGCCGGTGAAGCACGTGGACGCCGCCGTGGCCGGTGAGTCCTCGGAGGTCACGCTGGTGCTCGACGGCCGCTCGACCACCATGAGCCTGCCCCGCGAGGACTCGGTGCTGGACGGCGCGCAGCGCTTCCGGCCGGACCTGCCGTTCGCCTGCAAGGGCGGGGTGTGCGGCACCTGCCGGGCCAAGGTCACCGAGGGCACGGTGGACCTGCGGCGCAACTTCGCGCTGGAGAAGTCCGAAGTGGACGCCGGTTTCGTGCTGACCTGCCAGTCGTTCCCGGTCAGCGACCGCGTCACCGTCGATTACGACGTCTGAGCGCCCCGGTGGCCCCGGAAGCCGGCCACCGGCGAGAGGTGGCAGACCGCGGTGAAGCCCACCACGGCAGCAGAGTCACGCCGTCGGGGTGGGTGGTTGCCCGCCGGGTCGTCGATGACCGGGTGCGGCAGCGCCGCGGGCACCACCGAAGAGGATCGGCCGGGACGCCGGACGGGTACCGATGGTGACCACTGTGGACAGTGCGGGACCGGTCGGCACGGCCTGCCCTGGAAGCATCGGCTGCGGGAGATCCGGTCCGTTCGAGACCGGCCTTCCGCGGTGAGCTGTTCCTGAAGGATCCTGAAGCGGGTTTCAGCCTCGGCCGCCGGGTCAGGGATCATGGGTGGGGTGCGGGTACTGGTGATCGAGGACGAGACCCGGCTCGCCGACGCCCTGGCCTGGGGGCTGCGGGCCGACGGTTACGCCGTCGACGTGGCCGGCAGCGGCACGGTCGGCCTGGAGCAGGCCCTGACCCAGGCGTACCAGGCGATCATCCTCGACATCATGCTGCCGGGCCTGAACGGCTACCGGGTCTGCGCCGGGCTGCGCCGGGCCGGGGTGGACACCCCGATCCTGATGCTGACCGCGAAGAACGGCGAGCACGACGAGGCCGAGGCCCTGGACACCGGGGCCGACGACTACCTGAGCAAACCGTTCGCCTGGGTGGTGCTGACCGCGCGGCTGCGGGCCCTGCTGCGCCGCGCCCCGGCCACCCGGTCCCCGACGATCGAGGTCGGCGACCTGGTGATCGACCCGGCGCGGCGCTCCTGCCACCGGGCCGGGCAGGAGATCCGGCTGACGGCCAAGGAGTTCACCGTGCTGGAGTGCCTGGCCCGCCAGGCCGGGTACGTGGTGTCGAAGTCGGAGATCCTCGACCGCGTGTGGGACGGCACCTACGAAGGCGACTCCAACGTGATCGAGGTGTACGTCAGCGCGCTGCGCCGCAAGATCGACGGGCCGTTCGGCCGCCGCACGATCAACACCGTGCGCGGGGTCGGCTACCGGCTGCTGGCCGATGCGTGACCGGTGGCCGCTGCCGACGCGGGCGCGCTCGGCGCTGGTCGCGGGGCTGGCCTGCGCCTTCGTGTTCACCTTCGGCGGCCTGGCGGCCCGGCACTTCGTCGAGGTCCGGACCATGGAGCAGTCGAGGTTCCTCACCACCCAGGCGCTGATACAGTTCTTCTTCACCCGGTTCGAAGGCACCCGTTACGACGGCCCGAACGCGCCGGACGCCCCGGTCGCCCAGACCAGCCTCGATGGGCGCACCTTCGAGGTGGTGCTGGACTCGGGCCGGGTGGCGATCCGCAGCCACGACTTGGCCACCTACTATCCCGGGCGGCCACCACTACCCCCGGTACCCGCCGGCGCCCGGGTCCCGAGCCGGACGGTCTCGTTCGGTCCGGGTGTGGTCTCCGGGCCCAGCAACAGTCTGGAAGACCGCACCTTCGAGGTCCAGGGCATGTCGATCCGGCTCCCGGTCGAGGTGGTGAACCCGCCGGGGCGGTCCGGGTACTTCTTCTTCACCGGCCTGCGCACCCCGCTCGCCGTGCCGCAGCAGCCCGAGTACGTGAACGCCACCGTGTACCTGTTCGTCGAGCCGTACTACACCGAGCGCGCGCTGGGTGGGGTGGACGGGGCGTTGTGGATCGGCATCCCGCTGTCGGTGCTGTTCGTCGCGGCGGCCGCGTGGGTGGTCGCCGGACGCGCGCTGCGACCGGTGGCGGCGATCCGCGCGGAGATGGCCGAGATCGGCGAACACGCGCTGCAACGGCGCGTGCCGGTGCCCGCCGCGCGTGACGAGATCGCCGAGCTGGCCGCCACCACCAACGCCACCCTCGACCGCCTTCAGTCGGCCATGCGCCAGCAACAGCGGTTCGTGGCCGACGCCAGCCACGAGCTGCGCAGCCCGCTGGCCGCCCTGCGCACCGGGCTCGACAGTGCCCGCAGCCATCCGGACCAGGCCGACTGGCCGTCGGTCACCGGCCGCGCCCTGGCCGACGTCGGCCGCCTGCAGGCCCTGGTCACCGATCTCCTGCTGCTCGCCGAACAAGAGGGGAAACCCCAGGTCCCCCTGGGCTTGGTGGACCTGACCGCACTGGCCGAGGAGCAGACCGCCGAACGCCGTTACCTCGTCGAAGACCGCGAAATCCGGTGCCAGGCGGAGGCCGAGGCCCTCGTCCGCGGCGATCCGGCCCCGCTGGAACGGGTGCTGCGCAACCTGCTCGACAACGCGGTGCGGCACGCCGGATCCACCGTGGTGGTCTCCGTGACCAGCACGGCGGAGACCGTGGTCCTGGAGGTGGCCGACGACGGCCCCGGCGTCGCTGCGGCGGACCGGGAGCGCGTGTTCGACCGGTTCACCCGGCTCGACGACGCGCGGGCTCGTGATGCGGGGGGAACCGGCCTCGGTCTGGCCATCGCCCGCATGATCACCCGGCGGCACGGCGGCACGCTGCGGGTGGCCGACAGCGCCGTGGGGGCGCGGTTCGTGGCCACCTTCCCGCGAGCGGAGGACCCCGGACACTGAGGGCCGGTCAGCGTCGCCTTCGCCGCCGTCGCGAGCCCACCGTCAGGTCCTCGGCCGTGGCCTCGGGCTCGGCGGCCTCCTCCACGGTTTCCGCCAGCCCCAGCATCTCCGCGGCCTGCTGCTGTGCGGAGGCGAACCGGCCCGAAGGCTCGTCCCTGGCCCGCCGCAGGGCGGACGGACGCAGCCGGTGGTAGCCGCGCACCGCCACCGGACGCCGGGTGCGGAGGTCGAATTCCGGCCGGGATTCGAGCGCGCCGGCCAGCTCGCGGTCGACCAGGATCGTGCCCGGGCGGGCGACCGAGGTGAGCCGGGCGGCGAGGTTGACCACCGAGCCGTAGACGTCGCCGAGCCGGGACAGGATGCGGCCCGAAGCGAGTCCGGCGCGGACCGCGGGCCGGTCCGGCGCGGCGCTGGTCCGCTCGGTCAGGGTCAGGGCGATCTCGGCCGCCGCGGCGGGCTCGTCGGCCACGAACAGGACCTCGTCGCCGATCATCTTGACCACCCGGCCGTGGTGCTCGGCGATGACCTCGGTGGCCAGCGATTCGAACGCGTCCAGGACCTGGCTCAGCTCGTCCTCGTCGATCTGGCGGGTCAGCCGGGTGTAGCCGACCATGTCGACGAACCCGACGACCTGCGTGCGGGTTTCGAGGTCCTCGTCGGGCGCCGCGAACGCGCGCGCGGCGTACGCGGCGAGGTGGCGGCGCCAGACGAAGTTCTGCACCTGCTCCAGCTCGGGCAGCAACCGCTCGACCAGCCGGGCCACCTGCCGGTCGTCGCGCGCCAGCTCGGGGTTTTCGGTGATCAGCGTCCACAGCAGGTGCACCTGCCACTCGGCCAGCCGTGAGAGGTGCTGGCCGAGCGCCCGCGTCACCGCCACCTCGAAGTCCGCCTCCACCAGACCGGAGTGCACGAGCTGGTCGGTGGTGCGCATGGCCTCGACGTCGGCGTCGGTGAACACGGCCTCGGTGTCGTCCACCGTCGCGAACCCGAGGGCCCGCCACAGGCGGCGCGAACGCTCCTCGGGCACGCCGGCCCGCTCGGCCACTTCGAGGCGCGTGTACCTGCGCGGGCCGCCGAGCAGCACTCGCTCGAGGCGGTGCTGGAGATCGCCGGTGGCCACGGCTCAGGTCGTGTGCACGATGAGCACGTCGACCCCCGACTTGCGGGCCACCTCCGAGGGCACCGAGCCCAGGATCCGCCCGGCCAGCGTGTTGAGCCCGCGGTTGCCGACCACCAGCAGGTCGGCCGAGCGCTCGTGCACCACCTTGCGCAGCGCGTCGACCGGCTCGCCCTTCAGGGCCACCGTCTCGATGGTCTTCGCACCGGCCTTGGCCGCCCGGTCGCGGGCGCTCTGCAGGGTGTCCTCGGCCGGGGCCGAGCCGACCACCTGGTAGGCCTCGTCGCCCAGCTCGTCCTGCGCGCGGTCCACGTCGTGCTTGCTGGCCGGGTAGTAGGCGCACACCACCACCAGGGTGGCTCCGGCGTCACCGGCGACCCCGGCCGCCCGGTCCACCGCGGCCAGCGACGAGTCCGACCCGTCGGTGCCCACCACCACAGTCCGATACACAGCCATCCGCGAACCTCCCAGCGACCGGCGAACAGGGCGCTGCCGCCCCTTGTCGGGTGGAAGGTTACTCGCCAGTCGGTTTCCCTGCCGGGCGCGGTGACGCCTGGGCCGGGGCCTTCGGTTTCTGCACGTCCGAGGCCCTCAGGCGCACGGTCTTCTCGATGTCGTTCTCGCCGTTCGCACTGTTGGCACTGTTGGTGCTCTTCGCACCGTTCGCGCTACCCGACGGCTTCGGCGTGGGCGACGGCGTCACGGCCGCCTTGATGTCCGCGGGCACGGCCGTGTCGGTTTCGCCGAGCACGTGGTGCGCCTCGGCCAGCACGGTCCGGGCCTGGCGCACCTGCTCGGCCAGGCTGGAACGCACGGTGCGCAGGGACTCGACGCGCTCGTTGGCCTGGGTGATCCGCCGGTTCGACTCGTCGGTGGCGGTGCGCACCCGGCGGCGGGCCTCGTCGGCCGCCTCGGCCAGCCGCGCGTTGGCCTCGTTGATCGAGTCCTGACGGCGCTGGTTCGCGTCGGCGACCGACTCGCGCTGGCGGCGTTCGATGTCCGCCTTCGCGGTGGTCTCCTCTTCCAGCACCTTCGAGCGGATCGCGGCGGCGTCCTCGGCCGCCTCGCGCACCCGGCGTTCGGCCTCGGCCTTGCTCGCGGCCTCCTGCTCGGCCAGCACCCGCATGGCCTCGGCCCGGCGCGCGGCCATGGCGATCTCGAAGTCCTCTTCCACCTGGGTGCGGCGGGCCTCGGACTCCGCGTCGAGCCGCTTGCGCTCGGCCTCGGCCTTGTCCGTGATCTCCTTGCCCTCGGCGCGGGCGTCTTCGAGCACCTTGCGGTGCTCCGCCTCCATCTCCTTGCGCCGCAGGTCGAGCTCGGTGAGCAACTGCTCGTAGCGGGCGCGCATGGCGCTCGCGTCCGTCTCCGCCTTCGCGCGGATGTGGCCGGCCTCGGCTTCGGCCCGCGCCCGCGTGTCCGCGGCCTCGTCCTGCGCCAGGCGCAGCATGCGCTGAAGCCGCTCGGACAGGCCCTCGACGCTCGTCGGCGGTTGCGCCAGCCGGTCCACCTGGCCGCGCAGGTCGGCGATCTCGCCGCGCGCGGTCTCCAGCTGCCGCGCCAGATCGCCCGCCTGGCCGATGGCGGCGTCCCGGTCGCCGGTGAGCATCTTCAGGTCGGCGTCCAGCCGTTCCAGGTGTTCGTCGACCTGTGCTCGGCTGTAGCCGCGCTTCGCCACGTCGAAGCCGGCTCCCAGCGGCACCAGCTCCCGTTCCTCGCCAAGGCTCATGGGACCACCGTAGTCGCTACGGGGTCCCGGACGGGTGAGCCCCCACGGTCTCCGGCCGGTACCTGCGCCGACCGGGCGAACGGGATCGCCCGATGGCGGGGCCTCACGCCCCGCGGAACGCGTTGATCCCGTCGAGGTGCTTGGCCCGCAGCTCTTCGTCTCGCACGCCGAGCCCTTCCTCCGGCGCCAGCGCGAGCACGCCGACCTTTCCCTGGTGCGCGTTGCGGTGCACATCGAGGGCGGCCTGGCCGGTCTCTTCGAGCGGGTAGGTCTTGGACAGCGTCGGGTGCACCAGCCCCTTCGCGATCAGCCGGTTGGCCTCCCACGACTCGCGGTAGTTGGCGAAGTGGGAGCCGATGATCCGTTTCAGGTTCATCCACAGGTACCGGTTGTCGTACTGGTGCAGATAGCCCGAGGTCGAGGCGCAGGTCACGATCGTGCCGCCCTTGCGCGCGGCGTAGACCGACGCGCCGAAGGTCTCGCGGCCCGGGTGCTCGAACACGATGTCCGGGTCCTCGCCGCCGGTCAGCTCGCGGATCTTCGCGCCGAACCGCTGCCACTCCCGCGGGTCCTGCTCGTGCTCGTCCTTCCAGAACCGGTAGCCCTCGGCACTGCGGTCGATGATCAGCTCGGCCCCGAGCTTCCGGCAGATCCCGGCCTTCTCCGGGCTGGAGACCACGCACACCGGGATGGCTCCGCCGTTGAGCGCGTACTGCGTGGCGTACGAGCCGAGGCCGCCCGAGGCGCCCCAGATGAGCACGACGTCGCCCTGCTTCAGGTCGGCGCCGTTGCGCGAGACCAGCTGCCGGTACGCGGTGGAGTTGACCAGCCCGGGGGAGGCGGCCTCCTCCCAGGTCAGGTGCGCCGCCTTCGGCATCAGCTGGTTGGCCTTGACCAGCGCGACCTCGGCCAGCCCGCCGAAGTTGGTCTCGAAGCCCCAGATCCGCTGCTCGGTGTCGAGCATGGTGTCGTTGTGCCCGTCCGGACTCTCCAGCTCCACGTTCAGGCAGTGCGCGACGACCTCGTCCCCCGGCTTCCAGGTGTGCACCCCGGCGCCGGTGCGCAGCACCACGCCGGACAGGTCGGAGCCGACCACGTGGTAGGGCAGGTCGTGCCGCTTCGCCAGCGGCGAGAGCCGGCCGTACTTCTTCAGGAACTTGAACGTGGGGATCGGCTCGAAGATCGAGGTCCACACGGTGTTGTAGTTGATGGCGCTCGCCATCACGGCGACCAGCGCCTCGCCCGGGCCCAGCTCGGGGGTCGGCACCTCGTCGACGTGCAGCGACTTGCGCGGGTCCTTGTCCTGGCTGTCCAGTCCGTCGAACAGGCCGACCTCGTCCTCGTGCACCGTCACCCCGCGGTAGCTCTCGGGCACCGGCAGCGCGCCGACCGCGGCGGAGTCCCCGCTGAGGATGGCCTGCTTGATCTCGTCGAGCTGCGTCATCGATACCTCCGGCAGGAGCGGTCGCGGCCTGGCGCACGAAATTACCCGTCAGTAACTCGTGGCACAACTGTAGGAGACAAGAGGCTCCCACACACCCGCGGTGTGACCCACGGATCTCGGCCGGCCGGACGGAAGGGGCATCGGCGTCCTCGCCGCTCTTTCACCCCTTCGGCTCAGCACGGGCAACCCCGCGATGGGGACGATGGTGGTCCCCGGCGGGGGAGCCGGATCGTCTCCGGACGGCACGGACGGCACGGACGGCACGGGCGGCAGACTGGCAGCGAAGGAGCCGGCATGACCGAGGACTCGGCGCAGGAGCGGATCCTGTGCGCCGCCGAGGAACTGTTCGCCGAATCCGGCTTCGAGGCCACCCCTACGTCCCGCATAGCGGAGCGCGCCGGGGTGCCGAAGGGCTTGGTGCACTACTACTTCCGCCGCAAGTCCGACCTGCTGGCCGCGCTGGTGGACCGGCTGCCGGACGAGCGGATCGAGCTCGCCGCGGTGGTCGTCCCCGGCGACCTGGCGGGCAGTCTGCGCCGGCTGGTGGTCGAGCTGGACCGGCGCTTCGCCGGTTCACTCGGCCTGTCCCACCTGCTGTGGCGCGAGGCCGACACCCACCAAGCGGTGCGCGAGGCGCTCGCGGAACGCTTCCAGCAGCTCGTGCGGCTGGTCCGCTCGGTGATCGCGGGCGCGGCGGGCGGGCGGCTGGCCGTGGCGGACCTCGACAGCGCCTCGGGCCTGCTGGCCCGCGCGGTCAGCCACCGCCACGCGACGGCGCGGCACTCCCGCGACGACCGCCCGGCGGAGTTCGACGGTGAGCTCACCTTCCTGGCGAACGCCCTCTCGTCGAAGATCCGCCCCGCCGCACCGGCCGACTGAGCCGAAGCCCGCCTCCGGTCGGTGCAGTGCTGGCCAGTGCTGGCCAGTGCTGGTCAATGTTGGTCAGTGCCGGGCGGAGGCCGGCTCCACCAGCTCGACCAGCACGCCACCGGCGTCCTTGGGGTGCACGAAGTTCACCCGGCTGTTCGAGGTGCCGCGTTTGGCCTCGTCGAACAGCAGCCGCAGTCCCTTCGCCCGCAGGGCCTCGGCGGCAGCGTCCACATCGGACACCCGAAGGGCCAGCTGCTGCAGGCCGGGTCCGTTGCGGCCGAGGAACTTCGCGATCGTCGAACCCTCGTGCAGGGGCGCGAGGAGCTGGATCATCGTCTCGGTGCCCGCGGAGCCGGGGGCGCGCAGCATCGCCTCCCGGACACCCTGCTCCTCGCTCACCTCCTCGTGCGCGACCTCCAGTCCGAAGTGCGTGGTCTGGAAGGCGATGGCGGCGTCGAGGTCGGGCACGGCGATGCCGACGTGGTCGATGGCCGTCACGAAGGGCTCGAGCACGGACTGCGCGGGCGGCGCGGACTCAGCGTTCATGGGCGCCATGATAAGGGCTCATCGGCTGTCGCTCCCCCCTCGAACCGGTACGTGCGCCCCCTCACACTGGCTCCGTCAAGAGGGGTCCGGCCCGGGTATGGTCGGTGGATCTACCAGTGCGCCGATGCTTTGGAGGACGTCGTGTCCGGTTCCGTGATCCTGGGCGCTGCCCGTACTCCGATCGGTCGCCTGCTCGGCTCGCTGAAGGACTTCTCGGGCGCGCAGCTCGGCGGATTCGCGATCAAGGCGGCGCTGGAGCAGGCCGGGGTCGACCCGAAGGACGTCGAGTACACGATCATGGGCCAGGTCCTCACCGCCGGCGCGGGCCAGATCCCGGCCCGGCAGGCGGCCGTGGCCGCGGGCATCCCGATGGACGTGCCCGCGCTGAGCATCAACAAGGTCTGCCTCTCCGGCCTGGACGCGATCGCGCTGGCCGACCAGCTGATCCGCGCGGGCGAGTTCGACCTCGTGGTTGCGGGCGGCCAGGAGTCGATGACCCAGGCCCCGCACCTGCTGCCCAAGTCCCGCACCGGCTTCAAGTACGGCGACGTGACGATGCTCGACCACATGGCCCACGACGGCCTGTTCTGCGCCTTCGACCAGGTCGCCATGGGCGCCTCGACGGAGAAGCACAACGGCCGCTACGGCGTCACCCGCGAGCAGCAGGACGAGTTCTCCGCGCGTTCGCACCAGCGCGCCGCGGCGGCGATCGAGGCCGGGTTCTTCCGCGCGGAGATCGCGCCGGTGTCGATCCCGCAGCGCAAGGGCGAGCCGGTGCTGTTCAGCGTGGACGAGGGCGTGCGCGCGGACACCACCGCGGACAGCCTGGCCCGGCTGCGCCCGGCGTTCGCCTCCGACGGCACGATCACGGCCGGCTCCGCTTCGCAGATCTCCGACGGCGCGGCCGCGGTGATCGTCGCCAGCGCGGCGAAGGCCGCGGAGCTGGGTCTCACGCCGCTGGCCGAAATCGGCGCGCACGGCGTGGTCGCGGGACCGGACGCCTCGCTGCACGAGCAGCCGTCCAACGCCATCCGCAAGGCGCTGGCCAAGGCGAAGCTGGACGTGGGCGACCTCGACCTGGTCGAGATCAACGAGGCGTTCGCCGCGGTCGGCGTGGTTTCGTCGGAGAAGCTGGGCCTGGACCCGGCGAAGGTGAACGTCAACGGCGGGGCCATCGCGCTGGGCCACCCGATCGGTGCGTCCGGTGCGCGGCTGGCCGTGCACCTGGTGCACGAGCTGCGTCGCCGCGGTGGCGGTCTCGGCGCGGCGGCGCTCTGCGGGGGCGGTGGCCAGGGCGATGCCCTGCTGCTGCGCGTCCCGTCGGCCTGAGCCGGGCCGATCGGACCAGGGGACGAACCGGTGGCCGGACCCGACCTCGACGAGCTGGTCGGCCGCGCGCGCGAAGGCCGTCCGCGCGCGGTCGCCCGGCTGATTTCGCTGGTCGAGGACGCTTCGCCGGCGGTGGCGGAGGTGGCGCGCCGGCTCACGCCGCACACCGGCCACGCCCGGGTGATCGGCCTGACCGGCCCGCCCGGGGTCGGCAAGTCGACCTCGACTTCGATGCTGCTCACCGCCCTGCGCGCGGCCGGGCAGCGGGTCGGGGTGCTGGCGATCGACCCGTCCTCGCCGTTCTCCGGCGGCGCGCTGCTGGGCGACCGGATCCGGATGACCGAGCACGCGACCGACCCCGGGGTGTTCATCCGCTCGATGGCCACCCGGGGTCACCTGGGCGGGCTGTCCTGGGCGACGCCGCAGGCCGTGCGCGTGCTCGACGCGGCCGGCTTCGACGTGGTGCTGATCGAGACCGTCGGGGTAGGACAGTCCGAAGTGGACGTCGTGAAACTGGCCGACACCACCGTGGTCCTGCTCGCCCCGGGCGCCGGCGACGGCATCCAGGCGGCCAAGGCGGGCGTGCTGGAGATCGCGGACGTGTTCGTGGTCAACAAGTCCGACCGCGAAGGCGCCGAAGCCACGGTGCACGACCTCAAGCAGATGATCTCCCTGTCCCGCCGCGAACGGCGCGGCGCGAGCTGGCGCCAGCCGATCGTGCGCACCGTCGCCTCGAAGGCCGAAGGCGCCGAAGAGGTCGTCGAAGCCCTGGACGCCCACCACGCCTGGCTCACCGCCCACGGCGAACTCACCCGCCGCCGCACCGCCCGCGCCCGCGGCGAGGTCGAGGCCATCGCCCTGCGCCGCCTCCACGCCGAACTGACCGACCTCCACCACGGCGACCGCCTCTCCGAACTGGCCGCCCGCGTGGTGACCCGCGAACTCGACCCATTCACCGCGGCGGCGGAGCTGGTCGCTGATCTGAAGCAGTAGCGTCGCCGCGCGGCCCGCTCGCGCAGCGGCCAAGTAGCCACCGAACGGACCCAACGGCGATGCGGACCGCGGCCCCACCGCGCTACCGCGTCCTCGCCAGCACGGTCACGGTGCCCCCTGGCCGGGGCCCGGGAGCTTCCGCGACTTTTGCGGGCTGCCGCCGCGGCTCGGGCGTTCCTATACTGCGGGCCTGCCACTGGGGATCACCGGAAAGGTTTCGCATGAAGAGGCTTCTCGTCACCGCGCTGACGGTCGGCGCGCTGTTGGCCGCGGTCACGCCCGCGGCCACCGCCGCCACCGCGCCCGCCGCGCCGGTCAAGGTCACGTCCGGTCCGTGCCAGTACACCGCGACCCCCGACGACCCCGCGGTCCGGCCGGTCTCGCTGCCGCCGGACCCGCGGCCCACCCCGGACCGCGGCAAGGTCGAAGTGCTGATCTCGACCAGCCAGGGGGCGCTGCCGCTGCGGCTGGACCGCGCGCAGGCGCCGTGCACCGTGCAGAGCTTCCTGCACCTGGCCCACCAGCGGTTCTACGACTTCACCACCTGCCACCGGCTGACCGCGTACCCGACGCTGAAGGTGCTGCAGTGCGGCGACCCGTCGGCCACCGGGGAGGGCGGCCCCGGCTACAAGTTCGCCGACGAGCTGCCCACCACCCTGCCGCCCGCGCCGAACGACCCGACCGGCCGGCGCCGGATCTACTCGCGCGGACTGCTGGCCATGGCGAACGCCGGCCCGGACACCAACGGCTCGCAGTTCTTCGTCGTCTACGGCGATTCCACGCTGCTGCCGAACTACACCGTGTTCGGCACGGTCGGGGCCCTCGGCCTGCACACGCTCGACCGGGTCGCCGCCGGCGGCATCAAGCCGGACGCGGACACCCCGCCGGGCACCACCCCGGTCGACGGCACGCCGGTGCGCACCACCGAACTGCGCCACGTGCTGCCGCTCTGCCTGTTCTGCGGCTGACCCCCGGCCCGGCCGAACTCCCGATCCGCCGGACTCCCTGACTCGCCGAACCCGGCCGGATCCCGCCGGCCGGGCTCAGCCGGTCACTTCCCACAACGCGTCGACCAGGGCCTGGGTGGCGCCGGCGAACGCGTGCCCGGCCGGGGCGGCGTAGCCGGCGATCACCCCGCCCGGTCCGCGTTCGCCGTGCCAGCACGGCCCGAGGCCCTCGATGCCGATCGCCCGGCGGCGGCACGCGGCCAGCACCTCGGCCTCGGCCGGGCTGCCCGGGCGGTCCAGCCCGAGCAGCAGGTGCAGTCCGGCGGAGATCCCTTGTGGACGGACGGTGCCGGGCAGTGCGGCCAGCAGCCGGTCGCGCCGGGCCCGGTACCCGGCCCGGGACCGGCGGACGTGGCGGTCGTGGGCGCCCGAGGAGATCAGCTCGGCCAGCGCGAGCTGGTCGAGCAGGGGTGGCCGCGCGCCGCTGCCCGCCATCGCCGCGCGGACCGGTTCGACCAGGGCCCGCGGCAGCACCAGCCAGGCCAGCCGCAGGGCCGGGGCCAGCGTTTTGCTCGCGGTGCCCGCGTAGACCACGTGCTCGGGGGCCAGCGCCTGCAACGCGCCGACCGGCCGGCGGTCGAAGCGGAATTCGCCGTCGTAGTCGTCCTCCACCACCACCGCCCCGGTCTCGCCGGCCCAGCGGGCCAGCGCCGCCCGGCGTTCGGGCGCGAGCGCGACGCCCATCGGGTACTGGTGCGCGGCGGTGACCACCACCGCAGGACTGTCCAATTCGGACACACGGAGCCCGTGGGCGTCGACGTCCACCGGCCGGATCCGCTGCCCGTTCGCGGCGGCGATCTCGCGGTAGAGGGGCAGTGAAGGGTTCTCGAAGGCCATTTCGGTCACCCCGCGTTCGCACAGCACCCGGGAGATCAGCGCGACCGCGTGGGAGAAGCCGCAGCACACCACGATCCGTTGCGGGTCGGTGAGCACCCCGCGGCTGCGGGAGAGGTAGGCCGCCAGGGCGGCCCGCAGCTCGGGCGCGCCCAGCTCCGCCGTGTAGCCGAGGTCGGCCGCGGCCACTCGCTGCAGGGCTTTGCGGGTGGCGGCTTGCCAGTCGGCGCGGGGGAACGCGGTCAGGTCCGGACGGCCCGGGCGCAGATCCCAGCGCGGCGCCAGCTCGCGTGGGACGGGACCGGGCGCGGACAACGGCAGCGCCCCCGCCGTGGCGACGCGGGTGGGCGCGCCTTGAAGGGTGTGCAGGTAGCCCTCGGCGGCGAGGTCGGCGTACACCCGCGTGACGGTCCCCCTCGCGACACCGAGGTCGGCCGCCAGCGCGCGGGTGGAGGGGACCGCCGCACCCGGCGGCCAGCGGCCCGACCGGACGGCCGCGCGGACCGCGTCCGCGAGTCCCGGACGCCCGGTCTCCGGCCGCCAGTCGAGGTGCACGTCGATACCGGAACCGGACCACGAATCTGCCACGCAACTGGACCATACTCGTGGACCAGTCCGGGCTAGCGTCGGTGGCATGACGAACCGCATCGCGATCGGGCGCTCCGTGCCCGGGATCTACCAGGCCATGTCCCACCTGCAGAGCGAGGTCGAGAAGGCGGCGGCGAACGCCGGGCTCGAAGGCAAGCTGCTGGAGCTGGTGAAGATCCGGGCTTCACAGATCAACGGCTGCGCCTTCTGCCTCGACCTGCACACCACCGACTCCCTCGGCCTGGGCGAGTCACCCCGCCGGATCTTCGTGCTCGAAGCCTGGCGCGAGGTGGAGCTGTTCAGCGAGCAGGAGCGCGCGGCGCTGGCGCTGACCGAGTCGATGACGCTGATCGCCGACCACAAGGACGTGCCCGACGACGTCTACGCCGAGGCCGTGCGGGTGTTCACCGAGGCGCAGTACCGGGTGCTGGCCTGGTCGATCGTCGCGATCAACGCGTGGAACCGGATCTCGGTGGCCAGCCACTCACCGCTGCCGGAACGCCAGGCGTGAGCTCCGGCGCGCTCCGGCTGAGCCAGAACGAACGGCCCGTGCCCGGTGTCGTGAACGGGCCGTTCGCAGAGGACCGGAATTCAGTGCTCGGTGGCCTTCTCGGCGCCCGCGCCGGTCAGCGACCGCACCTCCATCTCCGCGTACTTCGCCGCGTTGTGCTCCTTGGACAGCACTGTGCCGAGCCAGCCGAGGAAGAACGCGATCGGGATCGAGACCAGGCCCGGGTTGTCGAGCGGGAACCAGTGGAAGTCCACGCCCTGCAGCATCGACGCGCTCTTGCCGGTCTTGGGGTCGACCGGCTTGCCGGACACCGCCGGTGAGAACACGATCAGCACCAGGGTGATGACCAGCCCGCCGTAGATGCTCCACAGCGCGCCCTGGGTGTTGAACCGCTTCCAGAACAACGAGTACAGAATGGTCGGCAGGTTCGCCGAGGCGGCCACGGCGAAGGCCAGCGCCACCAGGAAGGCCACGTTCTGCCCGTTGGCCAGGATGCCGCCGAGGATCGCGACCGCGCCGATCACCAGCGCGGTGATCCGCGCGACGCGGACCTCCGAGCCCGGCTCGGTCCGGCCCTTCTTGAACACGTTCGCGTACACGTCGTGCGCGAAGGAAGCCGAAGCGGTGATCGTCAGCCCGGCCACCACCGCGAGGATCGTGGCGAAGGCGATGGCCGAGATCAGCCCGAGCAGCACCGGGCCGCCGAGTTGCAGGGCCAGCAGCGGCGCGGCCGAATTGACCCCGCCGGGCGCGGCCTTGATCCGGTCCGGCCCCACCAGCGCGCCCGCGCCGTAGCCGAGCACCAGGGTGAACAGGTAGAACACGCCGATCAGCCCGATCGCCCAGACCACCGAGCGGCGGGCCTCCCGCGCCGTGGGCACGGTGTAGAAGCGCATCAGCACGTGGGGCAGGCCCGCGGTGCCGAGCACCAGCGCGATGCCGAGCGAGAGGAAGTCCAGCTTGGTCGTCCCGGTGGCGCCGTACTGCTTGCCCGGACCGAGCAGCGTCGACCCGGCCCGGCCCGCCTTGTCCACGGCGCCCTGCAGCAGTGCGGAGAAGTTGAAGCCGTAGTGGCCGAGCACCCACAGCGTCATCGCGAGCGCACCGACGATCAGCAGCGCGGCCTTGATGATCTGCACCCAGGTGGTGCCCTTCATGCCGCCGATCAGCACGTAGGCGATCATGATCACGCCGACCACGGCGATCACCAGCGACTGCGCGGACTTGCCCTCGATGCCCAGCAGCAGCGCGACCAGCCCGCCCGCGCCGGACATCTGCGCCAGCAGGTAGAAGAACGAGACCACCAGCGTCGAGATGGCCGCGGCCGCGCGCACGGGCCGCTGCCGCATCCGGAACGCCAGCACGTCGCCCATGGTGAACCGGCCGGTGTTGCGCAACAGCTCCGCGACCAGTAGCAGCGCCACCAGCCAGGCGACCAGGAAGCCGATCGAGTAGAGGAAGCCGTCGTAGCCGTAGACCGCGATGGCCCCGGCGATGCCGAGGAACGACGCGGCCGACAGGTAATCGCCGGAGATCGCGATGCCGTTCTGCGGACCGGTGAACGCGCGCCCGGCGGCGTAGTAGTCCGAGGCGGTCTTGCTGGTGCGGCTCGCGCGGAACACGATCACCAGGGTGATCAGCACGAACACGGCGAAGATGATGATGTTCAGCGTCGGGTTGCTGCCTTCGACGCCGGCCGCGAGCGTGGTCATTCGGACTCCTTCGCGGCCGGGGCCTCGAGGTCGGCGCGGATCCGGTCGGACAGCGGGTCGAGCTTCCGGTTGGCGTAGCGGACGTAGAGCCCGGTGATGACGAAGGTGGAGACGAACTGCAGCAGGCCGAACAGCAGGCCGACGGTGAAGTTCCCGGCCAGCTTGGTGTTCATGAACCCGTGCGCGTAGTCGGCCAGCAGCACGTAGAGCAGGTACCAGGTGAGGAACAGCCCGGCCATCGGGAAGACGAAGCGCCGCAGCCGCCCGCGCAGTTCCCGGAACTCCGCGCTCTGCTGGACCTGCGTCCAGTCCGCTTCCGGCGGATCGCCGGTCACGCCCGTGTCGGTCATCGGCTTCTCCCTCGCTGCGCTGCGAATGTGGTCCGCGCCACAGTAGGGAGCCGGACACCGCGGGAGGAACCGTCAGCGGCCCAAACGCCGGGCCAGGCGACGAACGGTTGGCCAGCGGTGCGCGGGCGCCGTCGAATGGGGCGGCCCGGGACCGCGCTCGCGTTCGTCGAGGTGCAGGCGGAGCATCGCCGCCCCGCCCCAGGACGGCGGCCGGCCGCGCACCGAGACCACGGCCATCACGCCGAAGGCGAGCGGTACCGACCAGGGGGCCGGTTGCGCGACCAGGATCGCCACCCAGCCGTGCAGGCCCGGTCCGGCGAGCGCGAACAGGATCGAGCCGGACGAGCCGAGCAGCCCGGCCAGCACCCCGCTGATCGCGCCGGCCGCGGTCAGCCGCGGCCACCAGAGGCCGAGCACCAGCAGCGGGCAGAAGGTGGAGGCGGCCACGGTGAAGCCCCAGGTGACCAGCACCCCGGCGTCGAGCCCGGCCGAAGGCAGCGCGAGCAGGACCATCGCGGCGGCGACGAGCACCACCGTCACCCGCAGGCGCCGCAGCCCGCCGGAGGTCAGGTCGTAGGCCAGCGCGCCGGACATCACCAGCAGCAGCCCGAGCGAGGTGGCGAGGAAGGCGGCGAACGCGCCCGCGGTCAGCAGCGCGGTGAACAGCCGACCGGCCCAGCCGTGGTCGACCTGGGCCGGCAGCGCGACGACCACGGTGTCGGTGGCGCCGGAGAGGTACAGCTCGGGCACCAGCACCCGGCCGAGCACGCCGTAGACGCCGGGGAAGAGGTAGAACACGCCGAGCAGCGCGACGGTGATGGCCGCGGTGCGGCGCGCGGCGCGGCCGTCCGGGCTGGTGTTGAAGCGCATCAGCACGTGGGGCAGGCCCATCGTGCCGAGCACGGTGGCGATCAGCACGGCCCAGGTGCCGAGCAGCGGGTGGCCCTGGTCCTCGAGATCGAGCAGCGGCCGTTGCCAGTCCGGCCCGCCGAGCGCCGCGCCGCCGCGCACCGCGGGCACCGGCGCGCCCGCGGCGAAGGTCAGCTCCTCCCCGCTGCGGGCGGTGAGCTCGCCGGGTTCCCGGGTGACGGGCCCTTCGCCGGTGACCAGGGTGGTCGGCTCGCGCAGTTCGAGCGTGACGCCGGCCTGGAACTCGACCGTGGTCTCGCGGCCGAAGTGGGTGAATTCCACCGGGTTGAGGGCGGCTTCGCGGTCGCTCGCGCCGACTTGCAGCACGAGCCAGAAGGCGGGTACCAGGAACAGCACCAGCTTCAGGAAGAACTGGAACGCCTGCACGTACGTGGCCGCGCGCATTCCGCCGAGCGCGAGGGTGACACTGACGGCCGTGCCCGCGATGACCACCCCGACCCAGTACGGCGTGCCGCCGACCGCGGTGAGCACCAGCCCGGCCGTGCGGAACTGCGGCACCACGTAGATCGTGCCGATCACCAGCACCACCACCGCGGCCAGCCGCCGCAACGCGGGCGAGGCGAGCCGGGCCTCGGCGAAGTCGGGCACCGTCAGCGCCCCGGACCGCCGCAGGGGCGCCGCGACGAGCACCAGCATCGCGATGTACCCCGCGGTGAACCCGACCGGGTACCAGAGCGCGCCGACCCCGTCCTTCACCACGAGCCCGGCCACGCCGAGGAAGGAAGCGGCGGAGAGGTACTCGCCGGAGACCGCGGCGGAGTTGACGAAGGGCGAGATCCGGCGCGAGGCGACCAGGAAGTCCGAGGTGGTGCGCATGGCGGCGACCCCGCGGACACCGATCAGGAGGGTGATGAGGACCACGGGGGCCACGGCGAGGGCGATGTCCACTAACGGGCTCCGGCCGGGGTGGGGCGGGGAGCCGCCGGGGGGAGCCGGTTCGTGGCGGCGGACCGGGTTCCGTGCGGGGTGGCGTGCGGCGGCGCCGGTTGGGGGTGGAGGTGGCTGGGGTTGTGCGGCGCCGGTTGGTGGTGGGGGTGGCTGGGGTTGTGCGGCAGCGTCGGCGGGGGGAGGGGGTGGCTTGGGTTGTGCGGCGTCGGTCGGGGGTGGGGGTGGCTTGGGTTGTGCGGCGTTGGCTGGGAGTGGCCTGGGTTGTGCGGCGTCGGCTGGGGGCGGCGGTCGGGGTTGTGCGGCGGCGTCGGCTGGGCTCGGAGGCGGCTCGGGACGTGCGGCGGCGGCAGGGCTCGGGTGGGCGCGGATCGGGACGGGCTCATCGCTGGTCCTCGGTGCGTTCGGTGCGCTCGGCCCGGCGGAGCTGCCAGCGGGCCAGCCCGGCCATCACCGGGTACGGCAGCACCGCGATCATCAACCAGGACAACGGAATCCCCCACCACCGCACGTCGTCGAGGACCGGGGCCGCGGCGAAGACCACGGGCAGGCCCAGCACCAGCCCGAACAGCGCCACCAGCGCCGGGATTCCGCGCCGTCGCTGGGCGCGGTGGAGCTCGGCCGCGCGTTCGGCGTCGGCCGCCCGGAGCCGGGGCGTGCGCCAGCGGCCGCGGGCCTGCCGTCGTGAACGGGCCAGCCGCGTCTGCGGGCTGGTGACGGTGACCCGCCGGGGCCGCGCGTGGTTGCGCCGGTGGGGACCGGGCGGCACGCTCACGAGCCCGGCTGCCCGCGCTGCGCCGCTTCCAGCAGGCGGTCGCGCAGGTCTCGCGCGTGGCGCCGGCTCACCGGGACGTCGCCGGCCTCGGTGTGGGCCAGCAGCCCGCCCGCGGAGTCGCTGCGCAGCTCCAGCACCGCGCCCACGGCGAGCAGGAAACCACGGTGCACGCGGGTGAAACCGGCGCCCTCCCAGTACTCCTCCAGCCGGGAGAGGGGCATGCGCACCGGGTGCACGCCGCCGCGGGTGTGGAGGCGGACGTAGTCGCCGTGGGCCGCCACGAACAGGACGTCGTCGCGGCGGACGTAACGGGTGCGCCCGCCCGCGTCGACCGGGAGGGCGGCCATCGTGTCGGGCGCGGGCCGGGGACCGCCGGCCGGGGCCAGGCGCCGGACCTTCGCCAGCGCCGCCGCCAGCCGTTCCGTGCGGACCGGCTTCAGCAGGTAGTCCACCGCACCGATGCCGTAGGCCGCCACGGCGTGCCCGTCGTGCGCCGTGACGAACACGATCACCGGGGGTTCCGAGAGCTTCGCCAGCAGCGACGCCAGCTCCAGCCCGTCGAGTCCCGGCATCGAGATGTCCAGGAACACCGCGTCGAACCGGTCCGCCTGCACCAGCTTCACCGCCCGCAGCGCGTCGCCGGCCCCGACCACCTCGTCCACCTCCGGCGCCTCGCGCAGCATCCGGCACAACTCGGCCAGCGCCCCCGGGAGATCGTCGACGGCGAGCACCCGCAGCCCGCTCACGGCAGCACCCCCGGCTGGAACCGCGGCACGCGCACGACGACGCGGGTGCCCGCGCCCGGGGCGGTCTCGACCGTCAGCCCGTACCAGGCCCCGTAGACGGTGCGGAGTCGTCTGTCCACATTGGTCAAGCCCAGGCCGTCGCCGGCCCGGCCGGCGAGGATGTCCGCCGCGTGGGCCGGGTCCAGGCCCACCCCGTCGTCCTCCACGCTGATCACGCAGTCGTTCCCTTCCGCCTGTCCGTGCACCTGGACCAGCCCGGCGCCCGCGCGCGGCTCGATGCCGTGCCGGATCGCGTTCTCCACCAGCGGCTCCAGCACCAGGTACGGCACCGCGACGGCCAGCACCTCCGGAGCCACCCGCACCTGCACCCGCAGCCGCTCGCCCAGCACCGCGCGCTGCAGCGCCAGGTAGGTCTCCACCGCGCGGAACTCCTCGGCCACCACGGTGTACTCGCCGTGGCGCGCCAAGCTGTAGCGCGTGTAGTCCGCGAAGTCCAGCATCAGGTCCCGCGCCCGGTCCGGCTCCTCGCGGACCAGGGACGCGATCACGGTCAGCGCGTTGTACACGAAGTGCGGCGACATCTCCGCCCGCAACGCCCGAAGCTCGGCCTGCGCCGCCTGGTCCGCGGAGGACTCCAGCCGCCCGCGCTCCAGCGCCCGCACCACCAGCTCACCCGCCTGCCGCAGCACCCGGGACGGCGGACCGCCGACCACCAGCAGCGCACCGGCCAGCTCGTCGTGGACGTGCAGCGGCACGGCGTCCACCCCGCCCGACGACACCGGCTCCTCGCCGTGCAGCACCTCGTGCAGCAGACGATCCACGGCCGGGTCCGCGCCCGGCCGCCCGGACCACAGCAGCGAGCCCGAAAGGTCGGTGAGGCCGAGCCCGGCGAAGCCGAACAGCCGCCGCAGGCCGTGGGCGGCGCGGCGCGCGCGGAGGCCAGTGAGCCCGTCGGCCAGCTCGTCGGAGACCTTCCGGGCCGCGGCCAGCACGGCGGCGGGGCCGGTGCCCGAGGACCGGCGCGCACCCTCGGTCATCGACGGCCTCCCCTCGGTGCTGGTTCCGGGGTGCCGATCCTAGACCCGGACACGCCGAAGGGGACCCTCCTCGCCGGGAGAGTCCCCTTCGGCGCACCTCAGTGCGGGCTCAGCACTTCTGCTTGTAGAAGTACTGCGAATTCTGGTCCAGGTCGTCCTTGGTGATCGAGTGCAGTTGCGCGGTGAGGTGGCGGGTCACCGTCTTGCCCTCGATCGCGGCCACGGCCTGGTCGACGCCCTGGGTGCCGATCGAGGCCGGGTCCTGGGCGATCAGGGCCTGGTACTCGCCCTTGCGCAGGCCGTCCACTTCGGACGGACTGGCGTCGAAGCCGACCAGGTCGACCTGGCCGATCCTGCCCGAGTTGCGCAGACCGGTGGCCGCGCCCTCACCGGTGTTGAGGTTGGTGGCGAACACGCCGACCAGGTCCGGGGTGGAAGCCAGCGCCGCGGTCACCTTGCCCGCCGCCTGGTCGGGCTCGTTCTGGGTGAACTGGATGCCGGCCGACTTGAGGTTCGGGTGGTTCTTCAGCTCGTCGGTGAAGCCCTTGGCCCGCGCGTTCGAGGTCGACGTGCCCGCGATGGTGTCCAGCACCAGCACCGAGCCCGGCTTGTCGCCGACCAGCTTCGCCATCGTCTGCGCGGCCAGCTTGCCGCCCTCGGCGTTGTCCGAGGAGATCGACGAGACCGCGACGCTGGTGTCCTTGAGCGCGGTGTCCACCTCGATGATCTTCGCGCCGCGGTTCTTCACCTGCTCGATCGGCGCGCGCAGCGCCTGGTCGTCGGTCGGGGTGACCAGCAGCGCGGCCGGCGGGTTCGCGCCCAGCGCGTTGACGATCGTGGTCTGCATCGCCGCGTCGAAGCTCTGCGGCGCCTGCGTGGTCAGGTCGTAGCCGAGCTTCTTGGCCTCCTCCTGCGCCGCGCACTGCATCGAGATGTAGAACGGTTCGGCCTGCACCCCCGGCACCAGCGCGAGCTTCTTGCTGTTCGCCGGGTTCGACGAACCGCCGGAGCCGCTGTCGCCGATCTGCCCGCTGCCGCACGCCGCCACCAGTGAAGCGGCCGAAGCCAGCACTCCGGCGGTGATCAGGGTCTTGCTCAGCTGCATCTTCAAGCACCTCTTCGTACTCGGGGGAGGATTCAGCGGGAGTTGCGGCGGCGGCGACGTTGCTGGTCGAACCAGACCGCGGCGATGAGCACCGCGCCGACCACGATCCGCTGCCAGAAGTCCTGGACGTGGATGATGTTGAAACCCTTGGTCAGCACGGCCGGGATGAACACGCCGATCACCGTGCCCAGCATCGAGCCGACGCCGCCGAACAGGCTGGTGCCGCCCAGCACCGTGGCGGCGATGGCGTTCAGGTTGTCGGTGGTGTGCCCGGAGACCGTGGTCGAGGAGTAGTAGGCCAGGGAGAGGAACCCGGCCACCCCGGCCAGCAACCCGGTCAGCAGGTACACCTTCAGCAGGTGCCCGGTGACCCCGATCCCGGAGCGCCGCGCGGTTTCGGCGTTGGAGCCGACGGCGAAGGTGTAGCGGCCGAACTTGGTGGTGTGCAGCAGCCACGCACCGATCAGCGTGATCACCGCGGCCACCAGCACCAGGTTCGGCACGCCGCCGAACGAGGTGCCGTAGCCCAGCTGCCTGTTCAGCGCGGTGGGCACGCTGCGCACGTCGGACCCGCCGTTGAGCAGGTAGGCCACGCCGAGCGCCGCGCCCGTGGTGCCGAGCGTGACGATCAGCGGCGGGATGCCCGCCACCGCGATCAGGAACCCGTTGACCAGGCCCCAGACCGTGCCGCCCAGCACGGCCGCGACCAGCCCGGCGGTGATCACCCCCCAGCCGGCGCTCGACGCGTCGCCGCCGCTGAGCGCCTCCATGGTCTTGCCCGCCACCATGCCGGCGAAGATCAGCACCGAGCCCACGGACAGGTCGATGCCGGAGGTGATGATCACGAACGTCATGCCCACCGACACCACCAGCAGCACCGAGGCTTCGTTCATCAGCTGCTGGAAGTTGTACAGGGTGGGGAAGTTGTCCGGCGCGATCACGCTGAACACCAGGATCAGCGCCACCAGCACCAGCGCGATCCAGAACGTGTTCGCCCCGACCAGCCGCTGGCCCAGCGGCACCTTGCCGAAATCACCGTCCACAGTGGTCTGGATCGCCGGGTCCTCCACCGGTGTGCTCACGCCGCCTCCTGTGTCTTGCGGGGTACCCGCACCCGGTCGGCGGCGGGGGCGGGCTGGCGCGATCGTGTGCTCACGCCGCCTCCTGGGTTTTGCGGGGTACCCGCACCCGGTCGGCGGCGCGAGCGGGCTGGCGCGATGGTGTGGCTCACGCCGCCTCTTCCTGGACCAAGGCGCCGGTCATGGCGGCCACCAGGTCTTCGAGCTTCGTGTCCGGTCCGGCGAACCGGGCCACGCGGCGGCCCAGGCGCAGCACCTCGACCCGGTCGGAGACCGCCAGGACCTCGGGCATGTTGTGGCTGATCAGCACCACGGCGATGCCCTGGTCCCGCACCTTCTTGATCACCTCGAGCACGCGCTCGCGCTGCACCACGCCGAGCGCGGCGGTCGGCTCGTCCATGAACACGACCTTCGAGGCCCACACCACCGAGCGCGCCACCGCGACGCTCTGGCGCTGCCCGCCCGACAGCGTGCCGATCGGCACGTCGGTGCTCTGCAGGGTCACGCCGAGGCGCTTGAACTCCGCCACCGCCCGCCGCCGCATCTCGGGCTTGTCCAGCATGCCGATCTTGCCCAGGATGCCCTTGCGGTGCAGCTCCCGGCCCAGGAACAGGTTCGCGGCCGGGTCGAGCTCCGGGGCCACCGCGAGGTCCTGGTACACCGTTTCGATGCCCAGGCGCCGGGCGGTGGTGGGGCTGTCGAGCTGCACCTCGGCCCCGGCGAGCGAGATCCGGCCCGACGACGGCTGTTCCGCGCCGGACAGGCACTTCACCAGGGTCGACTTCCCGGCGCCGTTGTCGCCGATCAGGGCGGTGACCTCACCAGCACGGGCCTGGAAGCAGGCGCCGCGCAGGGCCTCCACCGAGCCGTAGTGCTTGGTGAGGTCGACGGCGTCGAGCAGGATCTCGCTCATCGGCTACCTCTTTTCGGGGAGCGGGGGACGGCAGCGGATCACGGTCAGGGTCCCGGTGACCTCGGCCTGGCCGGCGTCGAACGGGACCACGTAGGTGTCGCCCTTGGCCAGCGGGTGCTCGCCGCCGCGCTCCGTGCGCAGCGTGCCCTGGCCGTCGAGCACCACCAGCACCGCGAACGACGGGTCGAGCGCCACCGCCGGGCCGGTCACCTGCAGCCGGTCCGCGCGGAAGAACGCGTCCGAGCCGGGCGCCAGCAGGTCCACAGTGGACGACGGGTCGGCCGCGGTGTGCTTGACGATGGACTTCAGCCGCTGTTCGTCCCAGCCGGAGGTGTCCAGGGTTTCGATCGCGGTGTCGAAGCCGATGCCGAGGTGGCCCTTCTCCGGCGAAGCCAGGAAGTCCCGCCACTCCAGCGTGAGCGAGAAGTCCGTGGGCTGCTGGAGCTCGACCACGAACACGCCCTCGCCGATCGCGTGCGGCAGTCCGGACGGGATGTACACCGTGTCGCCGGCCTGGACCGGCACGCTGTTGAGCGCGCCCAGCATGCTCGGCGCGTCCTGCTCACGGGTCCACTCCGAGACGGTCTCCTTGCCCACCGTCTCCTTGAAGCCCGGGTACACCCGCGGGTCTTCGCCGTAGGTGCCGACCACGATCCACGCCTCGGTCTTGCCGAAGTGCGAGTCGAAGTGCTGCTGGGCGAACGCGTCCGAGGGGTGGAAGTGCACGGGCAGCCGCTGGCCGGCGTCGAGCAGCTTCACCAGCAGACCGGTGGAGTCGCCGAGCTTCTCCACGTGCTTGGCCCCGAGCCAGCCGGCCGGGTCCGCCCGCACGGCGTCGCGCAGCCACACGCCGCTGGGCAGCCGGGTCAGGCCGGTGGTGTCCTGGCCGAACATCGGGGTGACGGACCCGACCCAGTCCTCCGGGCCGAACTTGGTTTCGGAGCCGACACCGCGCAGGGCCGCGATGGCGTCGCCGCCGCGGTAGAACTGCGGGGGCTGGTTGGCCGGGAGCCGGATGGGCTGGAGGCGCTCACTCACGGGGCGACCTCACCGGAACCGCGGGCGACAAGATGCACGGGCAGGATTACCTTTCTCGGTGCGGACTGATCCCCCTGGACGCGGGCGAACAGCAGCTCTGCCCCCGCGTGCCCGAGGGCGCTGACGTCGTGCGCGACGACCGTGACCGGCGGCTCCAGCAGATCCGCCAGCTCGAAGTCGTCGAAGCTGACCACGGCGAGCCGGTGCGGCGCGTGCGCCAGCGCGCGCAGCAGGTGCACGGCCACCCGGTTGTTGCCGGCGATCACCGCGGTGGCGGCGCCGGGCCCGGTGAGCAGGCTCCGCACGGCGTGGCCCACGGTCTCCGGGGAGGGCGTGGTCATCACGACCAGGCTCTCGTCGTAGGAGATCCCGTTGCGCACGCAGCCTTCCCGGAAGCCGCGCAGGCGCTCGGCCGCGGTGAAGATGTCCGGGCTGTCGCCCAGGAAGGCGATCCGGCGGTGCCCGTGCCCGGCCAGGTGGGTGACCGCCTCGATCGCCCCGCCGAGGTTGTCCAGCAGCACCGTGTCGGCCACGATGTCGCCGGCCGGGCGGTCGAGGAAGACCACCGGCGTGCCCGCGCGCATCTCCGGCACCAGGTAGCCGTGCTGCAGGCCGGCGGGGACGACGAGGATGCCGTCCACCCGGCGCGCACAGAACTCCAGGGCCAGTTCGCGCTCGCGGTCGGAGTTCTCCTCCGAGGAGCCGGTGAGCACCTGGCGGCCGAACGAGGTGGCGATCCGCTCGACCGCGCGGTTGAGCTCGGAGTAGAAGGGGTTGCCGACGTCCTCGACGATCAGGCCGATGGTGCCGGTCGTGGACCCGCGGCGCAGGTTGCGCGCGCCGAGGTTGCGCCGGAAGCCGAGCTGCTCGATGGCCGCGACCACCCGCTCGGCGGTGTCCGGGTGCACCGCGGGCTCGTCGTTGACGACCCGCGACACCGTTTTGATGCTGACGCCCGCCAGCCGGGCCACGTCGCTCATGGTGGCCCGCCGGCTCGCCGGGCGGGGGAACCCGTCCGCTTCCCGGCCATGAGGAGACAACGTTGTCATAGTGGCGGAGATTTCACACCACGGCGCGGTGGTATGTCAATCCCCGTGCCGCGGTGACCGGAATCCGCCCGGCGAAAGTCGTAGGGCAGACGGTTGATCAGCCTGTCCGGAACCGGACAGACTCCCACCTCGGCCTTGACGTTCTCGTGAGGCATTGCCCAAGGTTGCCCGCATCGAAGGTGTGCGCGACAAGGTTGTCATCCACCGGTGTCGCGCCGACGACTGGAGAGGCGATGGCGATATGGCGCGAGCGCGCTGGAGAGCCGGACTGATCTTCCTGACCACGGCGGTGGTGGCGGCGGTGGCCCCGGCCGCGCCCGCACTGGCGGCGAAGGCCCCGGCCGCGCAGGACCTGGCGAAGTGGGTGAACCCCTTCGTCGGCACCCGGCCCGGCGGGGCGGACCAGGGGACCGGCGGGGGCGCCGGCAACACCTTCCCCGGCGCGGTGGCGCCGTTCGGCATGGTGCAGTGGAGCCCGGACACGGTGAAGTCCCAGCCGGGCGGGTACTTCTACGACGACAACGCCCTCACCGGGTTCAGCCTCACGCACCTGTCCGGCGCGGGCTGCTCGACCTACGAGGACATCCCGTTCATCCCCTACGTCGGTGAGGTGGGCACCTCCCCGGCGACCGACCCCGGCCACTACACCTCGACGTTCTCGCACGCCAACGAGCACGCCACGGCCGGCGAGTACGACGTGAAACTGGACAGCGGCGCCAAGGTCGAGCTGAGCGCGACCCAGCGCACCGGCTCCGCGCGGCTGACCTACCCGGCCGGCGCGTCGTCCACGCTGCTGGTGAACACCTCCGGTTCGGTCAACGGCACCGACGACGCGTCCATCACCATCGGCAAGGACACGATCAGCGGCTGGGCGACCAGCGGCCGGTTCTGCGGGGCGCGCAACAGCTACCGGGTCTACTTCTCGGCCAAGTTCGACACCCCGTTCGCCTCCGTGGGCACCTGGAAGAACGGCGCCGTGACCCCGGGCAAGACCGCCGAGACCGGCGGCGCGAAGGCCAAGGTGGCCCAGCCGAACGGCGTCGAAGCCGCGATCGCGCGCCCGGCGAAGCAGAAGACCCAGGACACCACGGTCAGCGGCCCCGGCAGCGGCGGTTACGTCACCTTCGCGAACCTCAACGGCGCGCAGGTCAACGCCCAGGTCGGGGTGTCGTTCGTGTCGGTCGAGGGAGCCAAGGCCAACCTCAAGGCCGAGAACAACGGCAAGAAGTCGTTCGACCAGGTGGCCGCGGCCACCCGCCAGGCGTGGAACGACCAGCTCGGCAAGATCGCCGTGAGCGGCGGTCCCGACGCCGATCTGACGACGTTCTACACCTCGCTCTACCACTCGCTGATCCAGCCGAACGTGTTCTCCGACGTGGACGGCAGCTACCCCGGCTTCGACGGGCAGATCCACCAGGCCGACGGTGCCCGAGCCGGCCACGCGATGTACACCAACTTCTCCGGGTGGGACATCTACCGCTCGGAGATCCCGCTGCTGGCCACGATCGACCCGAAGCAGACCTCGGACATCGTCCGCTCGATGATGGCCTACGCCGAGCAGGGCGGGTCCTGGGACCGCTGGACCGTGGCCAACGACTACACCGGCGTGATGAACGGCGACCCGTACCACATCATCGTCTCCAGCGCGTACGCCTTCGGCGCCCGTGACTTCGACGCCCAGAAGGCGTTGCTGCTGATGATCAAGGGCGCGACCCAGCCGACGCAGGGCTACACCGAGCGGCCGGGCCTGGACGCGTACCAGAAGCTCGGCTACGTGCCGGGCGCGGGCGCGGACACGCTGGAGTACTCCAGCGCCGACTTCTCCATCGCCCAGTTCGCGAAGCGGCTCGGCGACAGCGCCACGTACACCACGTTCATGAAGCGCGCGCAGAACTGGCAGAACCTCTACAACCCCGGCACCGGGCACCTGCAGCCGCGCAACGCGGACGGCTCGTTCTCCGGCAGCTTCGACCCCGCCAGCTCGCAGGGCTGGGTCGAGGGCAACGGCGCGCAGTACGACTGGATGGTCCCCTACGACCTCGGCGGGCTGGTCACGGCGTTCGGCGGCGACAAGGCCGTGCAGTCGCGATTGGACACCTTCTTCACCGAGCTGAACGCGGGCACGCAGAGGCCGTACGCGTTCATGGGCAACGAGCCGAACTCCGACGCGCCGTTCGTCTACTCCTTCGCCGGCGCCCCGGCCAAGACCCAGTCGATCGTGCACCGGTCCATGGACGAGCTGTACAACCCCCGTCCCGAAGGCCTGATCGGCAACGACGACCTCGGGCAGATGTCGGCCTGGTACGTCTGGTCCGCGCTCGGGGTGTACCCGGAGATCCCGGGCCGGGCCGAGACCCTGCTGACCACGCCGCGGTTCGCCCACTCCGTGATCACCACGGGCGCGGGCAAGAAGATCACGGTCAACGCTCCGGGCTCGGGTGCCTACGTGGGCTCGCTGAAGGTCAACGGCGCGCCCGAGGCCAAGGCGTGGCTGCCGGAGGCGCTGATCTCCGCCGGGGGCACGCTGGACTACACGCGTTCGGCCACGGCCACCGCGTGGGGCAGCGCCCCCGCCGACGCCCCGCCGTCGTTCCGCGAGCAGGAGAAGCCGAGCCTGTCCTTCGTGGACCCGGCTCGCGTGGTGACCCCGGCCGGCTCCTCGATCGCCGCCTCGGCCGGGGTGCAGGACCTGTCCGGCACGGCGAGGACGTGGACCTACTCGGCCGGTTCGGTCGACGGCATCACCGTCTCGCCGGCCACCGGCAGCGTCGCGGTGCCCGCGGGCGGCAAGGCGCGCGCCACGTTCACCGTCTCGGTGCCGGCCGGCACCTCCGACGGGCCGCGGCGGATCCCGGTGACCTTCTCGGCGCCGGGGCTGGCCGGTACGCAGGCCACGCTCACCGTGCTGGTGGCGCAGCCGAACAGCTGGCTGGCCACGGTCGACAACACCGGCATCTCCCCGGACTCCGACCCCTCGGCGGCCAACTTCGACGGCGGCGGCTGGAGCTACTCGGCCGACGCGCTGGCCGCGGCCGGCGCCAAGCCGGGTGGCACGGTGACCAGTGACGGCATCAAGTTCACCTGGCCGTCCTTCGCCACCGGCGAGCCGGACAACGCGGTCGCGAACGGCCAGACGGTGAACGTGACCGGCTCCGGCAAGCTGGCCCTGCTCGGCTCGGGTGCCGACGGCAACGCCCAGGGCACGCTGACGGTCAACTACACCGACGGCAGCAAGTCCACCGCCACCGTCGGGCTGTCGGACTGGACGCTCGGCGGCGGCGGGGCGCAGCCCGCGTTCGGCAACCGGACGGTGCTGAGCACGCCGTACCGCAACGCTTCGGGCGGCGACCCGCAGCAGATCCGCACGATGGTGTTCGGCACCGCGCCGATCACCCTCGACGCGGGCAAGACGGTGGCCAGCGTGACGCTGCCGTCGAACGTCACCGGCGGGGTGCTGCACGTGTTCGGCATCGGCATCGGCTGATCTCCGCCACCTTCAGCCGTGAAGGCCACCGCGGAACCCCGCGGTGGCCTTCACGCTGTCCCAGAAAGGAATCCTCGATGAGGAGCAGAGTTCTGGCGGGCGCGCTCGCGCTCGCCGTGGCCGCGGCCGGGCTGACCCCCGCGCCCGCCGGGGCCCGCCCGGGCGGTGACCCGCTCGACGCCGTGAACACCTTCATCGGCACGCAGGACGAGGGCAACACCTTCCCCGGAGCTTCGGCCCCGTTCGGCATGACGCAGGTCAGCCCCCAGACGAGCCACTACGCCGGCTACCTCTACACCGACCCCGCGATCCGCGGCTTCGGCCACTTCTTCCTCTCCGGCGCGGGCTGCTGGGAGCAGGGCGGCCTGGTGTCCACGCTGCCCACCACCGGCGAGATCGGCCCGGGCGCCGCTTTCGACACGACGAAACCCGCGACCTTCGACAACGCCGCGTACGCAGCGCCATACACGCACGAGGGCGAAGTCGGCAAGCCTGGCTACTACAAGGTGCACCTGACCGGCTACGGCGGCATCGACGTGGAGACCACCGCGAGCACCCGCAGCGGGGTCGAGCGCTACACCTTCGACCGGTCCGGCCCGGCCAACGTGTTCGTCAACGTCGGGCAGGCCAACGCCAAGGAACCGGTGACCGGCAGCAGCGTGCGGGTGGTCGACGACCACACCATCGCGGGCACGGTCGAGTCCCAGGCGTTCTGCGGCGGCAAGGCGTACACCACGTACTTCACCACGAAGTTCGACCAGCCGTTCAGCCGCTACGGCACCTGGTCGCCCACCGGCGGCACCCCCGGCAGCCGCGCCTCCGCCGGCGCGGCCGGACTGCGGGGCGCCTGGCTGACCTTCCCCCGCGGCGGGCAGCTCACGGCCACCACCTCGATCTCCCAGGTGGACGCCCGCGGCGCCGACCTCAACCTGGCCGCCTCCCGGCTGCGCCCGTTCGACGCGGTGAAGGCCGACGGGCAGCGGTCCTGGCGCCAGGAACTGTCCAGTGTGGACATCGGCGGCGGCACCCCCGAGGACCGCACGGTGTTCTACACCTCGCTCTACCACTCCTTCCTGCAGCCGCTCACCGCGAACGACGCGGACGGGCGGTACTACGGCTTCGACCGGAAGGTGCACCGGGCGATCGGCTGGACGTACTACGACTTCTTCTCCCTGTGGGACACCTACCGCTCGCAGAACCAGCTGCTCGCGCTGCTGAAGCCCGGCCGGGCCCGTGACATCGCCAAGAGCATCCTCGCCATCCACGACCAGGGCGGCTGGCTGCCGCGGTGGGCGTATGCGAGCCAGGAGACCAACACGATGACCGGCGACCCGGTCACGCCGTTCCTGGTGGACCTGTGGCGGTTCGGCGCGCTGAGCGGCGACGAGGCGCGGGCGTACCGGGCGTTGCTGCAGAACTCGCGGGAGATCCCGCCGGCCGCCTCGCCCTTCCAGGGCCGCTCGGGCAACGCCAGCTACCAGGCCGACGGGTTCGTCCAGTACCAGACCGACTTCCCGAAGAAGGGCCAGGACACCGACCCGGACCACGGCGCTTCGGCCACCCTCGAATACGCCCTCGGCGACTGCTCGTTGTCGGTGATGGCGGCGGCCCTGGGCCGGAAGCAGGACGCGGCCGCGCTGGCCGCGAAGGGCCGCACGTATTCCACGCTCTGGGACCCGAGCGTCGGCGACCGCGGTTTCACCGGCTTCTTCCGCCCGAAGCTGGCCGGCGGCGCCTGGTTCACCCCGGCCGACGGCCCGTACAGCCCGCAGAGCCAGGACGGCTTCCACGAGGGCACGGCCTGGCAGTACCAGTGGCTGGTCCAGCAGGACGTGCCCGGCCTGGAGCAGAAGATGGGCGGGGCGGCGAACGTCGGCCGGCGGCTCGACGACTTCTTCTCCTACGGCAACCTGGTGAAGGACCCGGCGGCGACCGTGCGCAAGGACTGGGTGGTCGGCCCGTACAGCTACTACAACCAGTTCCGCTACAACCCGAACAACGAGCCCGACCTGCACTCGCCGTGGATGTACACGCTCACCGGGCAGCCGTGGAAGACCTCCGCTGTGGTGCGCGCGGCGCACACGCTGTTCACCGACGCGCCCAACGGCGTCACCGGCAACGACGACCTCGGCACCATGTCGGCCTGGTACGTGTTCAGCGCGCTGGGTCTCTACCCGGCGGTCCCGGGTACCGGGAACTTCGTGCTGAACGCCCCGCGCTTCGCCCGGTCCGTCCTGCATCTTGAGAACGGCCGCTCGGTCACGATCAAGGCCGGCGGCGCGGACGGTGCGAAGCTTCAGTACGTGCAGGGCCTCGAGGTGGGCGCGCGGCCGAGTGACAAGTCCTACGTCAGTGTCGAGCAACTTCGCCGTGGCACGAACCTGGACTTCTCACTGACGAGCGACCCGGCCCGGGCGACGTGGGCAACGTCACCTTCATCCGCCCCGCCGTCCCCCTGCGCCGGTTAGTGCCCGGTCGAAGACTGTCCGTGAAGGCTCCTTCCCGCCATGCGGGAGGGGGAGGGGGCCTTCACGATTTTCCCGGCCCGTCACCGGTCTTCACCGGAGTGGCACAGGCCACAATGGACCCATTTCGTGAGCACGATCACCGCCCCCGGTGTTCCGGTGAGGGCCGTCACGCCTCACACTGGTCTCAGACAACGTCCGACAGTGCTGTTGACGCCAAGCGGTTCCGTCCGTCTTGGACAGTGCTGACCGGACGTTTTCGTGTGTGCAGGCAGCACGCACCCGTGTGACGCACAGGAGGAAGTCGTGTCCAGCAAGGCCGCTCTCGTGTTCCGCGTGGCCGCAGTCGCCGAAGCCCTGTCCTGGGCCGGTTTGCTGATCGGGATGTTCTTCAAGTACGTCGTCGGCTCCTCGGGCCAGGGCGGCGTTCCCGTCATCGGCATGGTGCACGGCGTCGTCTTCGTCCTGTACCTGCTGGTCTCCCTGTCCGTGGCGAAGCCGCTCGGCTGGCGCCCGAAGACTCTGGTGCTCGCGCTGCTGTCCAGCATCCCGCCGCTGTTCACCTGGCTGTTCGAGAAGTGGGCCCTGCGCAACGGCCGCCTCGACGGCCCGCAGCGCCTGACCCACGGCGGCGTCGGCCTGTTCGAGCCGCGCGTGCGGGAGACCGCGACGGCCTGACCGTCCCCGTTCGACCCCGACGGGCCCGTACGACCTCGTGTCGTGCGGGCCCGTTCGCGTTACCGGCGGCGGTGGCCCGGCGGCGATGACCCGGCCGCGGTCACCCGGTGAAGTCGCCGGAGGACTTGCGGACCTTGGTGAGCAGTTCGGTGAGCTGCTCGACCTGGCGCTCGGTGAGCCCGCTGAGCCCGAAGTCGATCGAGGTCACGGCCTCGGTCGCGGCCTCGCGGCGGCGGCGGCCGCCGTCGGTGATCTCCACCAGCGTGGTGCGGCGGTCGGTCGGGTGCGGCACGCGCTTGACCAGCCCGTCCTTTTCCAGCCGGTCGACTATGTTGGTGACGCTGGTGGGGTGCAGCTGCAGCCGCTCACCCATCACCCGCATCGGCAGGCTGGCGGTGCGGGCGAAGGTGAGCAGCACGAGCGCCTCGTAGCGGGCGAAGGTGAGGCCGTGCGGTTTGAGCGCGCCGTCCACCGCGGACTGGATGATCTGCTGCACCCGCATCACACCGGTGACCGCGGCCATGGTTCCGGCCGGGCCGATCCGGTCCTCCCAGAGCTCGGCCGCGCGGGCGATCGGGTCGAACGGCAACGGACGGTTCATGACAGGCGAAATTACCAGCGAGTACTCCGAACGCGCCGCTCGACCTGCTCCGTGGTTCGCCCGCGCTTTCGACCTGACCGACAACTGAAGGGAACCCGGACATGATCGTCGCGTTCAGCGTCAGCCCCTCGGGCGGCGACCCGGACGGCGGAGTCAGCGAGGCCGTCTCGCGCGCGGTGAAGGTGGTCCGCGACAGTGGCCTGCCCAATTCCACGGGTGCGATGTTCACCGACATCGAAGGAAGCTGGGACGAGTGCATGGCGGTGGTGAAGCAGGCCGTCGAGGCCGCGGGGGCGGGTTCGGCCCGCGTCGGGCTGGTGCTCAAGGCCGACATCCGCCCCGGCTACGACTCCGG
Source organism: Amycolatopsis sp. PS_44_ISF1 (assembly GCF_032335455.1). Lineage (NCBI taxonomy): Bacteria > Bacillati > Actinomycetota > Actinomycetes > Pseudonocardiales > Pseudonocardiaceae > Amycolatopsis > Amycolatopsis sp. PS_44_ISF1. The sequence continues at coordinate 437,480 of NZ_JANUXO010000005.1, forward strand.
CCAGCTCACCGCGAAGGTCGAGCGCGTCGAGGCGCACCTGCGGGAGGACTGACGCTCCGCCGCTGAGGCGGGACCGGCCGGTCGGGCCGCAGTACCCCTGGCGGGCCAGCCGTGACCGAGACGATGTGGTCGAGGCGCCGCAGCCCGGCCGCGCGGCCGGGGACAGCCGTGTCCGCCGTCGTGCGGCCGGGGCGGTGGGCGCAGAGTGGCGTGCCCGTCATCACGGGGTGGGCAGCGCGCCCAACGCAGCGGCAGGAGGATCGGGCCAGGGCAGCGCAGGCAGGGCAGCGCAGGCAGGGCAGCGCGGTCAGGACGGTGCGGTCAGGGCAGGGGCGGGGTGAACGCCACCGTCCACCGGCCGTCCTCCGTGGTCACGGCCAGCCGGTAGCTGAAGGGCTGGCCCTGGCCGGAGCGCCCGCTGACCTCGGCCGTGGTCGGGGCGCGGTCGTCGGGGGACAGGCGCACGGTGACGTCGTGCACGGATCGGTCGTCCAGCACCGCGATGTAGTCGTCGGCGAAATCCGAGGCGCCCGAGCCGGGGTAGTTCAGCAGGTCGCCCAGCGCGTCGGCGTCGTGCGCGGACAGCGCCGAGGCCAGGGCGTCGCGCAGGGCGGCCGGGGAGGGCTCGCCCGGGTCGGGCCGGCGGGCGATGAGCGCGGTGACCACGCCGAGCCACACGACCACCGCGGTGACCGCCAGGGCCACCGTCATCCTCCGCCGGCTCATCACGTTCGCTGCCGCCTCCCGCCCGTTCCCGGGTGCGCTTGCCCGAGCCGGGTGAACCGTACCGGTCGGGGCGGGCACCGGCGGTGAAATGCCGGGGGCGGGCGTGCCAGGATGGCAGGGTGACTCACCCACGCGGATCTGCAGCGAACTCGGCGGCGATGTCCGCCGCACTGTCCGGCGCGGTCGACCTGTCCGCGCTCAAGGCCCGGGCCGAATCGTCCCGGAACCAGCCCCCGGCGCCCCCCGCGGGCGCCCCGCCGGCGAACGGTGGCGCCCCGCCCTCCGGCGCGGTCGTCGACGTCACCGAGGCCACCTTCCAGGCCGAGGTGGTCGAGCGCTCGCTGAACCAGCTGGTCGTGGTGGACCTGTGGGCGGAGTGGTGCGGCCCGTGCAAGCAGCTGAGCCCGGTCCTGGAGCGCCTGGCCGCCGAGTCCGGCGGCGCGTGGGTGCTGGCCAAGGTGGACGTGGACGCCAACCCGCGCATCGCGCAGCTGTTCGGCGCCCAGTCGATCCCGACCATCGTCGCGATCGGCGGGGGCCAGCCCGTGGACGCGTTCTCCGGCGCCCTGCCGGAGCCCGAGATCCGCAAGTGGCTGGACGGCCTGCTCGACGCGTTGCGCGACCAGCTTCCCGGCATCCGGGCCGCGGAGCAGGCCGGTGGCGGACCGGTCGAGGAGCCCGAGGACCCGCGGTTCACCGAGGCGGAGGACGCCTTCGAACAGGGTGATTTCGCCGCCGCGCAGGCCGCGTACGAGCGCATCCTCGACGCCGAACCCGCCAACGAACTGGCGAGGAACGCGCTGGCCCAGGTGAAGTTCACCGCCCGCACCGAAGCCGCCGACCCGGACGCCCGCGCGAAGGCCGACGCCGACCCGTCGGACCTCGACGCCCAGCTCGCCGCGGCCGACCTGGACGTCGCCGAGCAGCACGTGGACGCCGCCTTCACCCGCCTGATCGACACGGTCCGCCGCACCGCGGGCGAGGACCGCAACCGCGTCCGTGAGCACCTGATCGCCCTGTTCGAGCTGTTCGACCCGGCTGACGACCGGGTGATGAAGGCCCGCCGCAACTTGGCGAGCGCGCTGTTCTGACCGGCTCCGGCGAGCGTGATCGAGGCCACCTCGGCTGACGGCTCGGCGGTGCCCGCGGCGCGCGCCGCGGGCACCCATCACGCCCGCGGCCCGATGGGGCCCGGACCGGGTGCGTGCCCGTTGTCCCGGTCGGCTCGCGGTTCGGCGGCAGCTCGCCCGGGCCTCGGCGACCGCGATCTCGGCGGAACCCCAGCCCGACCGGGCCCGGTGGGCGCGGGGCCGCCCGCGCCCACCGGGGTCACGGCTCGGCGAGGTCCAGGGTGACCCTGGACCGGGGGCAGCCCACGCAGGCCAGTACGTAGCCGTCGGCCTGCTGCTGCGGGGTCAGGCAGTTCGGCCCGCTCAGGGCGACCTCGCCGTCGCATAGTTTCACCAGGCAGTCCCCGCAGTTGCCGACCGTGCACGAGTACGGCATCGGCAATCCGGCCGCGAGCCCGGCGTCGAGCAGCGTCTGGCCGGGTTCGACCACGGTGGAGCCGAGTTCGTCCGAGCCGTTGCGCACCAGCATTTCCTGCGGCTCGGTGGTTCCGAGGGTCGTTTCCGCCCCGCTGGTGTAACGCTCGTGGTGCACGTGGTCGCCCGGCACACCCCGCCCGCCCAGGACCTCCAGCACGGTGTCCCTCAGCGCTTCGGGCCCGCAGACGTAGTACCGCGCGTCCTTCGCCGGCCGCACCTCGTCGAGCCAGCCGCGCACGCCCGCGGCGTCGAGCCGGCCTCGGTCCCGAGTCAGGACGTGGCTGACCGAGAGCCGGTCTTCCTGGCCCAGCCGGCGGAGCTCGTCGGCGAAGATCACCTCGTCGGCGCTGCGATTGGTGTACAGCAACGAGATCCGGCGAGTCCCCGCGAGCGAGCGGATCATGCTCATCACCGGGGTGATCCCGCTGCCGGCGGCGATCAGGACCAGCTCGTGCGCCGTCGCCGGGTCGGGGTGGAACGCCCCCGAAGGCCCGCGCACCGACAGCCGGTCCCCGGCCCGCAGGACCCGGTGGACGTGGGTGGAGAACCGGCCGCCCTCGACCTGCTTGACCGTGATTTCCAGCCGCGGGGCCCCGGCGCCGACGAAGCGGAGTACGCCCGCCGCACCGGGTTTCCGTCGATGTCGGTGACCAGGGTGAAGAACTGCCCGGGCCGGAAGTCGAACGGGCGCGCGCGCTCGGTGTCCTCCAGCACGAGGGTGACCGCGCTGGGTGTCTCCCGGCGCACCTCGGCGATCCGCACCTCCCGCCCCGGGTCCGGCGCGGCCGCCCCGGGACGCGGGGACCCGACCTCGATGTCCTCGTAGCCCTCCTTCCGCAGCCCGGACCGGTACGCGCGGTTCATCACCAGCCGCACCACCCGGCCGATCCCGGGAATCCCCACGACGAGCTTGAGAACGCGGGCGAGCGGACCGCTCGACGCCGTGTTCGCCGCGAGGTGGTCCCCGGCCAGCGCCATCAGGTCCGGCACCGCGCCGCGTTCGAGGTGCGCGGTCCACACGCGGGAGCGCGCCACGGCGGCGCTGGAAGTCACTTCGGCGTGCTCGACGTCGATGAGCAGCGCGGCGTGCGGGGGAGTCCCGCGCAACGCCATGGTCTCCAGCAGCGCCGCGTCGTCGGTGATCGAGCCGCGGCCGCGGACGTGCAGCACCCCGGTGCGGCCCGGGACCAGGGCGGCGAACGAGAGCCGGTCGTCCTGGAGCAGGTTGTGCAGGCTGTCCGCGCGCTTGTTGCCCCGGCGGTCGGGGATGACCAGGGTCCGGTCGTCGAGGATCCGCGCCACGGCCTGCTGGTCCCCGCGCGGGCTGGTGTCGCTCCCGCCGGACCGGTCCCAGGTGGACAGGACGAGGAACGGGGCGGCGGCGAGGAATTCGGCGACCCCGGGTCCGCCCAGCGGGCCCTCGACCCGGGGCGGGGCGCGGGCGCGGGCGGCGCGGGCGGCTGCCACAGCCGTG
>NZ_JANUXO010000006.1:0-28492 GCF_032335455.1 Amycolatopsis sp. PS_44_ISF1
CGAGTGGACTCTCCGCGCCGTGCTGACCATCGGTGCGCCCGGCCAGGCCGACGCACCGTTCCAGGTCCTCACCCCGCATCCGAAATGCTTCATCCCCGCCGAGGCAAGGACACCGGCCACGATCCGACCAACCGGACTCGTCCAGCGACCCGCGCCACACCCGACATGGTTTGGTGAAGAGCAAGTAGGCCCGTGCTGAGACGTCGCGTGCGAATCGCGAGTGGCAATGTTCGCTGACCGCGCCTATTCACCAGCGCAAGCTGAACCGCCTCCTAGGCCGCGGAGGCTCCCCGAACGTCGGCCCCGGTCGGGAACGAGCCCCCCAGCCCGGCCGGGGCCGACCTCCACCTCACGAGCCCGGGAACCTTCATGACCTCCGACGCAAATGACACGGCACACCCTGTAGCGCGATGGCCGGTCACAGTAGACGCCTATGACTTCGGAATGCTCGCACATAACTACCAGCCCTGGGCAGGCCGCCAGAAACGAGACACCGGCCGTTTCGAGCCTTTGAGACACGACGCGCCAGTTGATTATTCGTGGCCCCATGCATACTGGTTTCCCGACTGGGTAACAATCATAATTGCACGATCTTTTCTTGACGGGAAATTTTTTCCCTACCAAATAATTACCGACCTGGAGGACCCTCTTAGAAAGGAGGCGGCGCATACACTATGGTTTGCGTGCGAGGAGCATTCGTGCGCCGAGTGCGGGGTTTCTCCCGTGAATAGCTACGTCATTCTGACCCCTTATCGAGACTCCGTCCTTGTTCCCGAGATAAACACAGCAAATTGAGTGCAATCGAAAAATGGAACCCCAAAAAACCTTGAGGAGCTTTGTATACCGCGCTCACGAGGCAGGCCATGTCACCAGCCGCCGCCTACGAGTGGCGCTACTTCCTGCGCCAGGTCGCCCACCTCTACCGCCGCGACCAGCTCGCCGCCGATTACCCTCTCCGACTTCTGCCGTGGTGCGAGGAGCACCGCCCGTTCGGACTTCGCCACGAACGCTACGGAATCAGCGCATCGCGCGTAGCCGCGCCTGCCCCCGAATGGACGTGCTCCCAATGCACGAACCTTCTAAACGGAAATCGAAAGGAGATAAATACGCATGACCGGAGCCCTTGACTCGCGTCAGCCACAAAATGACCCACTTCTGCCCCCGGTGCATCGATTTCCCGTAAACGCCAAGAACCCTCCCCTGAGCGACGAGCCCCCCAGTTCCACACGCCCGTTCATTCTACGCGACATAACGGCACGCCAGGTTCACCCGCTACCAGCATCGAGGCACCGTACAGCGGCCGGCAACACGTACATTTCCAACAAATGCAACAGCGACGGTAAGATGATCGAAGACGGATACACGGTGCCCGATGACTGAGGCCACCGATCCGTTCGTCGTAATGGCTGGCGTCCGAGACTGGGCGGTCAAGCAGGTTGGCGCCGAACTCGACAAACGCGGCGTCCGCTGGGAACAGCTAAACACCGCAGATTTTCCCGTCGCATCGCGCCTTGCCGCAACACTCACCTCCGACGCGCAAAATTGGCGAGGATCACTTCGCGACAATGTGAATACGCTGGCGCTAGATCAAATCACTTCCATCTATTATGGGAAACCGACAGAATTCGAAATGCCAGCAGGCATGTCCGGTCCCGAACTTCGTTTCAGCCGAGCCCAGGCGCGAGTCGGACTGGGTGGAATCTTGGCGAGCCTGCCTGTTCGATGGTTCTCGCACCCGTCCGCGATAGCCGACGCGGCCTACAAGCCACGCCAGCTCACGTTATTCAAGCGAGCAGGATTGGTTATCCCGCCCACGCTAATTACCAACGATGCGCAAGCGGTTCGCGCCTTCGCTGAATCTGTCGGCGACCTGATAGTAAAGCCCCTGGCCGAACCCATAGTGTACGAATCCGGAGGTGAGGCACTCGTTTACACGCGCCGTGTGGGGCCAGCTGAACTGGATTCCCTCCACGGCGTGGAGCTGACCGCGCACCTGTTCCAGCAGTGGCAGGCCAAGTCGTACGAGGCCCGGGTCACCGTCGTCGGGGATCGAATTTTCGCAGTTACAATTCACGTCGACAGCGAGAATGGCCTGGTGGACTGGCGGTCCGACTACGATTCGCACACGTACAATGTGATCCAGGTTCCCGAACAAGTGCGCACAGGAATACTCCGATACTTGAAAATATCCGGTTTAGCGTTCGGCGCATTCGATTTCGTTATACGCCCGGATGAGTCGTGGGTGGCCCTGGAGGCGAACGCGACTGGCGCGTGGGGCTGGTTGGCGGAAGCATGTGACCTGCCGATCGCTTCGGCGATCGCCGACGAACTGATGAAGGAGTAGCTCCGTGGATGGCATCGACATTGCCGACTGGGCGCCCCGGGCATCCGCCCTCGCGGATCACATGGTGGCAGCAGGGGTGCTGACGGACCTGGCGTGGCGCGCGGCGTTCGCCGCCACGCCGCGTCACCGGTACGTGCCCGCGATCGTCGACAACGGCCAGTTGATCACGACCGATGATCCGCGCTGGCTGGACATGGTCTATGCGGACGAAGCCCTCACCACGCAGGTCCGCCAGGTTCCGGCAGGGACGACCGAGGTGAGCGTTCCAAGCTCGTCATCGAGCAAGCCGAGCGTCATGGCCTCGATGCTGGAGTTGCTCCAAGCTCGGGAAGGGCACCGAGTGCTGGAGATCGGCACCGGTACCGGATACAACGCAGCACTGCTCTCACACCGGCTCGGCTCGGACATGGTGGGTTCGATCGAACTCGACCCGGACTTGGCCGACTCCGCCCGCGAGCGTCTCGCCTCGACCGGCCGCCATCCGCGGATCGTCGTCGGTAACGGGGCGGCGGGTTGGCCTGAAGGAGGGCCATTCGATCGGATCATCGCGACGTGCGCGGTCTCGTCGATTCCGCCAGCGTGGATCGACCAGCTTGCGCCCGAGGGCCGGATTGTGGCACCGCTCGACGCCGCCACCGCTGGTCCGTTACTGGTGCTGGACAAGACCGCCGACGATGAGGTGGTCGGCGTGATCGATCCGTTCCCTGCTCTGTTCATGCCGCTGCGCGACGACGTGAGCAACCCTCTCGCCCCGGGCCGAGTCCTTTCGACCGGGGTTTTCGGGGTGCCGCACTACGGCATGACCGCGCTGGACCCTGCCACCGCGCTCGATCCGGATTTCGCGTTGTTCCTGTGGTTGCACGCGCCCGGAATCCAGATGGGCAGGATGGACAAACAGGACCTCGTGGTCGCCCACCGTGGCAGGGTTCGGGCGGAGGCAAGTCTGAGCCCGAACGGGGACGGCAAGCATCGTGTGCGGCAATATGGGCACTATCGGCTGTGGGACATCGTCGAGCACGCGGCCAGCGCGTTCGACAACCTTGGCCGGCCAGGCGCAAACCGCATGGGCGTCACGGCCGCGAACGTGACCGGCTGTCAGTACGTCTGGCTCGACGATGCGGAGGGAGACCACTCATGGCCTCTCACCGGAAGCGCCGATTAGACAGCACTCGAAAGTAACCGCTGACAAGCGGCATACAGCACCTCAAAATCCCCGTCTCGGCACGCCTCGCCGAGACGGGGATTTTGAGTAGTGGACGAGCATCCCGCAGACCTCCCGAAGTGGCACACCCTCACACCACTCCGGAGCCCGCACATGACCGATCCGTTCACCACGGTTGCCACCGAACTCCCGCGCGACCGCTGGGGCCGCCCGCTGATCACGCCGCCGGGCGAGACCGAGGCCGTCCCCTACACCCGGACCACCACCTTCGTCGGCGTCCTGGAGGACACCTACCACCTCGGACAGTGGCAGATGCGCATGGTCGCGCTCGGCATGGCCCAGCGCCGGGACCTCCAGCTCGCCGCCACCGCGATCACGAACCCGAAGGACCGGTTCCAGAAACGGACCCTCAACGACCTCGCGAAGGCCGCCCTCGAAGCCGCCTCCGGCTCGGCCGCCGCCACGATGGGCACCGCGCTCCACACCTTCACCGAGAACATCGACAAGGGCCTCCCCCTCGGCTACATCCCCGAGGAGTTTGAGCCCGACATCGAAGCGTACCGCCAGATCACCGAAGGCTTCACCGTCGTTGCCATCGAAGGCTTCTGTGTAAACGACGCGCTCCGCGTCGGCGGCTCCTACGACCGCATCATGCGCGTCCCGGTCGGCGGCCTCGTCGCGCCCGACGGCGAGCTGGTCGAGGGCAACGTCATCTGGGACCTCAAGACCGGCGGCTCCATTGACGCCGGCCTCTTCGGCCTCAACAAGATCGCCATGCAGCTCGGCGTCTACGGCAACTCCCTCGACTACGACCACACTCTGGGCACCCGGACGCCGCTTCCCGACGTCCACCCGCGCTGGGCCATCGTCTGCCACCTCCCGGCCCGCTCCGGTCAGGCCCAGCTCATCTGGGTCGACATTGCGGCCGGATGGGAGGCCGCCTCGGCGCTCGCCCCGGGCGTCCACTCCTGGCGCAAGCGCAAGGACATCGGGACGCCCTTCGCCGCGGTGACCGCGCGCCCGACCGCCACGCCCATCCCGGAGATGATCCGCCGCGCCGCGTCCTACGCGGAGCTCAAGGGCATCCACGCGATGCACCAGGACATCTGGACGCCCGGCCTCACCGCGCTCGCCTCCGTGCGTAAAGCCGAGCTGGAGTCCACCTCCTCGTGACCACCGCCGGGCGGGGCCATCACGGTCCCCGCCCGGCCTTTCCTCCTGGGGACAACGTGATCCGATCCATCCTCCACTACTTCATCCCGGCCATCGGCCGGCGAAGCGCCGCAGAGGCCGTCGAGTTCGGCCGAGCCCTCGACCATGGCTTCGGCTTCATCACGGTCGGCCCGCTCGCAATCCTCGTCGATCTCCCCCCGTTCCTGCGCAAGGCCGCGGAGCCAGTCCCCCGCGAACCGTCCATTGCCGACCTCAACACCGCGATCCGGACCGCCGAGGCCGCGCAGGAAGCCGCCGCGAAGACCTGCCCGCAAAGCTGAGCAGACGCGCTCCATCTCGCAGAACTCTCCCAGTGAGCCGGGAAAAGCCGGCTCACTCGCGAGGCACGAGAAGGAGCAGCGCCCCCGCATGAGCGACGAATTCAAGGACCCGAGCACCGCGACCGGCATCGAGTGGAAGAACTTCAACGGTTCCCTCTTGCTGGTCAAGGTTCACGGGCAGGAGCACAGCATCAAGACTGTCCACGGGGACTCCTCGGCCATCCGCGCCGACGTCTTCGTCTTGGACGGCGACCACAGCGGTGAATCCTATGTGGACACTCTGGTCTTCCCGAAGGTCCTCCAGTCCCAGCTCAAGCCGTCCATCGGTGCGATGGTGCTGGGCCGGCTGGGCCAGGGCCACAAGAAGCCGGGCCAGAGTGCCCCGTGGACGCTGGCCGCGGCGACGGCCGAGGACAAGACCCTCGGCCGGGAGTTCCTGGCCAAGTCGGTCGACACTCCCTTCTGATCTCGCCACCGAGATCGTCACGGTCGGGCCGAGTAGCTGAGCCAGGCCCCTCCCGGAGACACGGCTGGACCGGGCGGCCCGACCACCCCGCCCGCTGGTAGCACCCAAGAACTTTCGAGGAGACGCACGTGAACGAGACCGACGCCGCCACCGAACCGACCACCGCGCAGATGCGCGCGTACCTGCGCGCCAACCGTCCGGACCTGGAGGTCGGCGTCCGCGGCTTCCTGTCGGCAGCGGCCGTGAAGGCGTACCGCGAGGCGCACGGCCTGCCGGTCGAGGACTGACCTCTCCACTCCCCAAGAAAGGCGCCCGTTCCCTCCCCAGGGAACGGGGGCCTTTCTGCACCCGCTCCAAGGAGATCCACGAGTGACCCTCGACCTCGACCGCGTTGATGCTGCCTGGCTGGCCGGTCTACTGGACGGCGAAGGGTGCTTCGACGCCCCGCGCGGCAACCCCCGCGTTCGCGTGAAGATGACCGACTTCGACGTCATCCTCCGCGCCGCCGACCTCATGCAGGCGAAGACCCATCCGGAAATCGTCCCGGATCGCAAGCCGTTGCTCGTCGCCCAGATCACCGGCGAGCCCGCGGTGGCCGTGCTCCACGCCATCCTGCCGTTCCTCGGCTCCCGTCGCTCGGCCAGGGCCACCGAGATCATCGTGGCCCAGCGGCAGAAGGCGGCCCGCCACCCCGCACGACGGCTGACCCTGGCCTCCGCCGCGTGAGCAATCCCAACGCGGCCAAGGGCGCGCGCTGGGAGCGGTCCGTCCTCGACTCCCTCCGGGAGGTCTTCGGGCGGGCCGCGATCCGGCCCCGTCAGGAGGGCCACATCGACGTAGGAGACATCCATCTCTCGCCGTTCGCCCTCCAGCTCAAGGACGAGGCGAGCCACAACTTCTCCGGCTACCTCAACGACGCCGACAAGCAGGCCACCGCGGCCGGCGAGCCCTACGGCGCGGCCGTCGTGAAGCGCCGCCGCTACGGCGTGGACCGCGGCTACGCCGTGATGACGCTGGCCACCTTCCGCCTCGTCGTCGCCCGGCTCCGCCGCGCCGAGCAGCAGCTCCTCCGCGCGAGCCCGGCCCTCTTCGACCAGCACATGGCCGACACCCAGAAGGAGAACGAGACCAAGTGACCGAACCCACCGAGATCGGCTGGACCCACGGCGCCGAGTTCGCTGCCGCGCCGACCGAGGGCCTCCCCGCCGCGCCCCGGCCGCACTCGCTGCGCGCCGCGCTCCCCGTGGCCGCGCGGACCCTCGTGGCCCTCAACGTCAGGTCCCGCAACACGGGCGTCCCGATCTTCGCGGGCATCGAGCCCGCAGAGAAGCGCCGTCGCCGCGCGGCCGGCAAGCGCCAGCGCGCGGCCCGCCGGGTGCACCGGGCGGCCTGAGTGCGCTACAAGGTCACCGTCACGCCTGACGGCGGCGAGCCCGCGCGGACGTTCGTCGAGGGCGCCCCGGCGCTCCACAACGCACTCGTCCGCGCGGGTGTGCCCGCCCAGCGCATCAAGGACGCCCACCCTGGCGACGGCGCCGAGACCCACACGGTCAACGCGCCCGGCCTGCCCTGGCACGGCAACACGGTCCGCTGGGTCGGCATGGGCTGGGCGGGCTTCCCGCGCAAGGCCGCCGTCCCGACTTACCGGCCGCCGAAGCCCGGCAAGGGTGTCTTCGCGGCAAAGTCCGGCGAGCCCGGCGCCGTCATCGAAGCCAACGGCCACCGGTTCGAGGTCTGGGAGAAGTCCGACCGGACCGGACGGGTCTGGGCCACCCGGCCCGGATCGCTGCGCTACTTCCTCGTCGCCCTCGACGGCCACGCCTACGACGAGCACGGCGGCGGCGAGTCCTGGCACCGCGGCTCGTCCACTTCGGACAAGAGGAGCTGATCATGGCACGTACTCACGCGGAGGCGCCGGAGCTGTTCCGGGGAGCCGTCACCACCACGATCGAGCGCGAGGGCCAGGAGCCCAGCGTCTCCACCTACTACTACGGCCCGTTCATCGACCGGCGCCAGGCGAGCGCCGCGGTCACCCGCGCGAAACGGCGCAACGACCACAACCGCGCGTACGCCGAGCGCTGCGGCCGGACGCATGGCAAGACTGTGGACGGCCACGTCGAGTCCACCGTGGCGGCCTGGGAGCAGGTCAGCGCGTGAGCAGTTACGCCCGGCAGTACGAGGGCGACGTCCTCTACCGCGCGTCCATCCGCCTCCTCGACGAGAGCGGCCACGTCGTCCACCACTACTACCTCGGCCCGTACGACACGGCCGGCAAGGCGAAGGCCCGCCTCACCGGGGCGACCCGTCACCGAGACCCGTCGCGGGTCGTCGGTCGCGTCGAGGAGGCCCACCCCGAGTGGAAGCCCATTGCCCTCGGCAACGAGGTCGTTCACGAGAGGGAGTGCACGAGTGCCGTTCCCGAATGACCCCGAGGTCGCCTGCCGACCGGACGGCGTGAGCTTCGAGGTCCTCCGCGACGCCTTCTACTGGGGGCAGGTCGACTCGTGGCGCATCCCGCGCGGATTCGTCACCGACTTCGCCACGATCCCGGCCGTCGTCTCCTGGGCCATCCCGAAGCTCGGCGCCTACACCCAGGCCGCCATCGTCCACGACTACTTCTGCTCGGTCGGCATCGCGGCCGGCGAGATCTCGGCGCGGGACACCGACGCCGTCTTCCGCCGCATCATGCGCGAACTGGACGTGGACATCGTCACGCGCTGGCTCGTCTGGGTCGGCGTCCGCTGGGGCGCCGTGTTCAACCCGATCCGTCGGCCCGAGTGGTGCAAGGACGCCCCGGCCGTGCTGGGCCTCACGGCCCTTGCCGCACCGGTCATCGTCCCCGCCTCGCTCCTGGCCGTCGGAGGCCGCCTGGTCCTGCGGGCGGCCTCCTCCGTGGCCCGGCTCTTCCGCCGGTAGCCGCGCCCACAGCGGAGGGCCCGTCGTCCACTTCGGACGTCGGGGCCTTCGTCGTCTCCGAAAGGAACTTCCCTTCATGACTTGGCGTAACTGCAACGCAAGCCTCACCCTCGTCGCCGCGGTCAACGCGCGATGGCCGGGCCGTGACAAGGCCAGCGACGGCACGATCGGCGACGCCGCGCACGCGTCGCGGACGTCCGACCACAACCCGTGGGTAGTGGTGGACGGCGTCGGTGTCGTCCGCGCCCGCGACATCGATAAGGACGGCATCGATGCCGGATGGCTGGCCGAGGAGCTGCGCAAGCTCGGCGCGGCCGGCGACCCGCGACTGGCAGGCGGCGGGTACGTGATCTGGAACCGGCGCATCACGTCGGATGACTTCTCACGCTGGACGCCGTACAACGGCTCCAACCCGCACACCCAGCACGTCCACGTGTCATTCTCCCGCAATCGCGCGGGTTTCGACTCGAACGCGCCGTGGGGCTTCCTCGGCGGAGTCACCTCGAACCCGGCTCCGGCTGGGCGTCCGGGCGTCTTCGCCTGGAATCTGCCGACAGGCCACTACTACGGCAATCTCCGTGGTCCTGCCGCCAGCCACGGCGGCTTCTACGGCTCGGAGCGCGACGAGGTCCGCAACATTCAGCAGTGGCTCATCTACCACGGCTGCGTCGCCGGTGTCCCGGCTTCGGCCTGGGCGACGAGCAGCTGGGCGGACGGCAAGTGGGAAGGCCCTACCGACACGGCCAGCCGGGTCTGGCACGACCGGTTCTACCCCGGCCAGCCCTACCCGACCCAGGTCTGGCGTGACGACTACGGCCGCCTGGCGCGTGCGTGAGCCCATCAGCTCGGTCCCGTCCTGAGCGGCCGAACCGCGTCAAGCCTGCCTTGACGTGAGCAGAACCGGGCCTCCTCGCAGAGGTCCCGGTTCGACGCCAAGGACGCGCACCGGAAGGCCCCGTCCTCCACCCGGAGGGCGGGGCCTTCCGTCGTTTAAACAAGCAGGAGCACCGTGGACCTCTTTAACGACCCCGCCCCCGCCGGGCCGTCGGATCGCCTCACCCTCGCCGCTCTCCTCGACCGCTTCGACGAGGTCGAGACCGAGTCCAACGGGTACGTCGTCACGTGCCCGGCCCACGAGGACGCGCGGCCGTCGCTGCGCGTCGGCTACAACGCCGAGTCGCGCAAGGTCGGCCTCAAGTGCCGCGCCGGATGCGAGACCAGGGACGTGCTCACGGCGCTCGACCTCTCGATGGCCGACCTCTTCGACGTCGAGCCCGGCCCGATCGACGATCTCCGCTCCGCGGGCCGCGTGCCTGAGAAGCCCTCGGTGGGCGACCGGGCCGCGCTCAAGTTCTACCTCGACCGTGCGATCCAGCACGCTCGCGACGCCGAGACCGCCGAGGCGCTCGACTACGCCTACCGCCGGTTCGGCGTTGACACCGAGAAGTTCTGGGAGCTGGGTCTCGGTTATGACGACGGCACCGTGGACGGCGGAAAGCTGATCCTCTCCCGCGCGCTCTACCACGACGCACCGCGGCTCGTGGTGCCGTTCAACGACTTCGACGGCCATCCGCACTACCTCCAGGCCCGCGCCCTGCGCGAGGAGGGCGTCCGCGCGAAGTGGTCGGGTCCGAAGAACCCCGAGGGCGCCGCGTGGTCGAAGTACGGCTACTTCTCCGGCGGCTCCGGCTGGGCCGAGGTAGTGGTCACCGAGGGCCCTGGCGATGCGCTCACCGCCGCCGCGCTCGGCTACGACGTCATCCTCATCCGCGGCGCCGGGCTCGGCGCGAACGCTGCGCTCGCCGACGAGCTGGCCGCCGGGCTCGCCGGGCGCCGCGTGGTCGTCGCCGGGGACGCCGACACCGCCGGGGCCAAGTTCACCCGCGACGTCGCCGCCGCGCTCTCGACGCGCAAGGTCGAGGTTCACAAGCTCACCATCCCCGTCGAGGGCGGGAACGACATCACCAAGTGGCGGGAGCTGGCCGGGGCGGCCTTCGACCGCGCCTTCGTCCAGGCCGTCCAGGAGGCACCGCGCTACGGCTCCGACGAGATCACGGTGGAGCAGATCGCCCAGGACATCACCCGCCTCTTCTCCGACGTCTACAACGCCAAGACGCTCCTCGCCGTGATCCAGGAGCAGGGCGGCGACGTCCGCTTCACCACCGAGGCGGGTTTCATCGCCTACCGGCCGGACGCCGGAACCTGGCAGGTCGACCACGCGGAGTGGGTCCGCTCGCAGGCCCAGACCGTCGCGGCTCGAGTCCAGCGCGCCATCCTCGACCGGATGCAGGCGATGGACACCCGCGTCGCCGGCATCGACGACAAGGCCCTCCGCGAGACCACCGGGGACCTCCTCGACGCCCAGCGCAAGAAGGCCCGCTCCGGATCGCTGGTCTCCTACGTCATGTCCACCAAGGGCATCGACTCCATGATCCGTGAGCTTCGCGCGCTCCCGGGGGTGTTTGCGTCCTACGAGGACTTCGACCAGCACCCTCACCTCCTCGCCTGCGGGAACGGGGTCGTCAACCTGGAGTCCGGCGACCTCGCGCCGTACTCCGCGGCGACCAAAGACCTCCTCCTCCTGCGCCGGGTCGAGACGTCCTACCTCAAGGGCGCCCGCAACCCGCGCTGGGAGAAGTTCCTCGGCGAGATCTTCGAGAAGTATCCGGACCTCCCGGCCTACATGAAGCGGCTCGTCGGCTACGGCATCACGGGGCACACCACCGAACAGGCGTTGGCTGTGTTCTACGGCGGCGGCTCGAACGGCAAGGGCGTCTTCATCGAGACCCTCACCGGGATCTTCAAGGGCATCTCCACCACCACGCCCTTCTCGACATTCGAGGTGAAGCCCTCCGGCGGCATCCCCAACGACATCGCCGCGCTCAAGGGCTCCCGGCTCGTCATGGCGTCCGAGGGCGAGCAGGGCCGCCAGATGGCGGAAGCCGTGATCAAGCGGCTCACGGGCGGCGACACGATCTCCGCGCGCTTCATGCGCAAGGAGTTCTTCGAATTCGTACCGGCTTTCCTGATCATGCTGGCGACGAACTACAAGCCCAACTTCCGCGGTCAGGACTACGGCCTCTGGAGGCGGGTCAAGCTCGTGCCCTTCGACCGCACCTTCACCGACGAGGACAAGGACAAGTACCTCACCGCCAAGTTCCTCGGTAAGCGCGTACCCGACGCCGCCTACCGCGACGGCGAGGACTACGGCGACGGTCCGGCCGGGATTCTGGCCTGGGCTGTCGAGGGCGCACGGGAATGGTTCCGCGAAACGCTCCAGGACCCCGAAGTCGTCACCAGGGCCACCGCGGAGTTCAAGGAGACCTCCGACAACCTCGCCGAGTTCTACGCCGAGCATCTCGTCAAGGACCCGAAGGGCCGGATCAAGGGACAGGACGTCTGGGGCCTCTACCAGGAGTGGTGCGAGGAGGAGCAGCTCGACCGCAAAGAGCGCTGGAAGCGCTCGACGTTCTGGAAGGCCCTCGAAGAGCGCGGCGCCGTCAAGACCCTACCGAGCGGGACCGTGACCTTCAAGGGCATCCGCAAGCGCCGCCCCTCTGAGCACGGTGCCCCCGAGAAGACCGCCCCCGGCAACTCGTCTGAGGAATCGCGAGCAGAAGCCGAGCGCCTCGCAGAAGTACCGGTGGAAGGCGCGGTCGAGGCCCCCAGCCTCGACGCCTTCCTCTGATCGAAGGAGCACAAGCACCCGATGTCCAAGCGCACGAACGTCCTTGCCACCCCGCCCTCGCTCGACGAGATCTTCTCCACCGCGTCGGGCGTTTCGGCTCACGCCAAGGGCACCTTCCGGCACGCCATCGACGACCTGGAGCTGGCGAACGCCCGCTTCGCCGACGTCGAGACCCAGGCCGCCGTAGAGGCCGCCCGGCTGGAGGACGTCCGCGCCGAGGCCGCCGCCCAGCGGCAGGACAACGCCGTCGTCATCGAGAACCTCCGGACGCTCCTGGGCGAGTAGCCCTCCGCCGGTCCACCACCAGGCCCCGCCTCCCCGCCCGGGAGGCGGGGCCTTCTCGCGTTCCCACGCCCGCCACCAAGAAGGACGGCGGCCCGTGAAGATTTTCAAGCACCGTGTAAACGGGGACGAAATCCCCATTCACTTCCCTGAGCACGGCGAGGATCTGGCCGGCTTCGAACGGTTCCTCACCGCTCTCCCCCCCATCATCGCGCTCGACACCGAGACCACCGGCCTCAAGATCTACTCCAAAACCTTCAAGTGTCGACTCGTCCAGTTCGGCGATGCCCGGGAAGCGTGGGTGCTTCGGACCGACCGGTTCCGGGCCGCGATCCAGCGCGCACTCGCCCGCCTGGACCTCCGCTTCGTCGCGCACAACGCGGTCTTCGACCTTCTGGTCCTCGACCGGTGCGGCCTCGCGTCGCTGGAGTCACTCGGCCCGCGGGTGTTCGACACCTACATCCTCGGTCACCTGTGCGACCCGCGAACCGAATCCGACGGCGGCACGGGCCTCGGCCTCAAGCCGATGTCCACTGTGTACGTCGACTCCGACGCCGCCGACACCCAGAGCGGCCTCAACGGGATCTTCCTGGAGCTGTACCGGGCCTGGAAGAAGACCGTCTCGCGCGACGAGATCCTGGCGTGGCAGCAGCAGTACCCGAAGAAGCCGCACGTCGCGTACGGCTTCACCCACGTCGCCATCGACCACCCGCTCTACGTCACCTACGCCGGGCTCGACGTCGTTTACACCGCCCGGCTCCTCGCCGAGCTGGGTGTCATCATCAAGCAGGCCGGGCTTTCGAAGCTGGCCCAGTTCGAGCACCGCGTCCAGCTCATTCTCGCCCGCCAGCAGCGCCGCGGCCTGTTGGTCGACGTCGAGTACACGGAGAAGCTCATCCGCCGCCTGATGGAGGAGGCGGAGACCTACCGTCACGCGGCCAAGGGCTACGGGGTCGAGAACGTCAACTCGACAGCCCAGGTCATCGCGGCCCTTCTGGGCATGGGCGAAGCCTGGAACGACAAGACCGACACCGGAAATCCGGCCGTGGGCAAGGAAGTGCTCCTGCCGATGGCCGACCTCAACAAGGATTGGCAGCGGCTCGGCATCCGCGAGCCGAACCCCCTCACTCCATCGTCCGGGCGAAGCGCGCGGAGAAGTGGAAGGAAAGCTACGCCCTCCCCTTCCTCCTGGACCGGGACGAGCACGACCGCATCCACCCCTCCATCAAGAGCCTGGCCGCGCGGACGGCCCGGATGAGTGTGTCCGGCCCGCCGCTCCAGCAGCTCCCCTCCGGCGACTGGACCATCCGGCGCGCGATCCTCGCCGACCCGGGCCAGCTCATCGTCGCCGCGGACTACTCCGCAGTGGAGATGCGCGTCCTCGCGGCGCTGGCCGACGTCTCGCGCATGAAGACGCTGATCGCCGCCGGAGCCGACCTCCACACCGAGACGGCCCGGATGGTCTACGGAGCACGGTGGGACGCCGCCTCGCCGGCCGAGCAGAAGAAGATGCGCGGCCTGATGAAGATCATCGGCTTCGGCAAGGTCTTCGGCGGCGGCCCTACCGGGCTGGCCAAGCAGGCGGGCTTGCCCTACGAGCCGGTCAAGGCCGCGGCCGACGGCTACGACGAGGTCTACCCGGAGATCCCGCGCTTCGGCCGCACGCTCCAGCGCCAGGCCGCGTACAAGGGCGGGGCCGTTTACACGCCGATCGGTCGCCGCCTGCCGCTCGACCGCGACCGCGCCTACGCGGCGACGAACTACGTGGTCCAGAGCACCGCGCGGGACGTTCTCGCCCGTGCGCTCTGCCGGATCGACGACGCCGGCCTGAGCCATCACGTGCTCCTCCCGGTTCACGACGAGCTGGTCTGCCAGGCCCCGGCGGAGGACGCGGAGGAGGTCATCCGCGAGATCGGCCGCCTCATGGAGACCACGCTCCGTGAGATCCCGATTGCGTCGGAGCCCGAGGTATACGGCCGGAGCTGGGGTGCGGGCTACATGCCCGAGGAGGAAAAGGCCCTGCTTGACGCTTCCTGACAAGGGTTCGGCCATGTGACCCATCCCACTTTTCGAACATACGTTCGCAGGTTACGGAATGCGCCCAACGGGCGATGAACAAAGTTGAAAGGTAAAAGATCAGTTGAGTATGGTAAAGGAAAGCTTCAAGCAGCTCATCGACACCATGACGCGCCTGGGGGGTGTGTTGTCTCCTGCAATCGACGCTCAGTACGAGGCGCCGCCTGGAACTCGTGCATCCAAGGTGCCCGCGTCGAATGGCGTCTCCAATCCCACTTTGGACACCGTGCTCGACCCCCGTCGGCTTGCGTTGTCGGACGAGATCCGTTCGACGCGCCTGGCGCTTCTCAAGGCACGGGCCATCCTCGAACCGCACATCCCCGCGCTCCACTCCGCCGTGAACCGGTGGGAGGGCCAGGAAGGAACACAGTGACCAGCTCCGTCCCCTCGGCTGTCGAACTCGGCGGCCGGGTCCTGCACGCGCGCTTGCTCGCCGAGGCCCGCACCGCGGTTGCTGCGATGAACTGGGACATTCCCCAGGACGAGCGCCACGAGCTCGACCCACACGAGACGGACGACCTGACACTCTCCACCGCCGGCTGACGGAGGCTCCACCGAGAGCACCCGCGCCCACCCACGACCCCCCCACTCCACTATGGAGCGCGGGGGTCTTTTGCTACTTACAAGTAGATATCACGAATCTGAGTAGTTTCCCCCTGGTGTTGATCAGGCCCGGGGAGCCTGTTACGTTCTTTCCACCGAGAACTCTCGGTGAGAGCGTCGGACGAGGCCCCTTTCTGTCTCTAGACCTGTTTCGTTGCGGCCAACGGTGGCGTCTTGTGGTCGCCGATGAGATCCCGTCTGCCATTCAGGTACGAGCTGGGCTTGCCCTCCCAGCAGTTCGACAGCTCGTAGGCCAGCCTGGTGCCGTGCTCGCACGCGACGCGGTCCTCCGGTGCGGCGGCGTTCTCGGCGGCTTCGGGCAGCAGCGTGTTCAGTTCGAGTGCGAGCGTGAGGATCGCTCTGCGGACCTGGCTTGCCGCGGACAGGTCCGCCACCATGTCTGGGTCGTCGATCTGGTCGCTGTCGTCCGTCGGCCGGTGGCTCTCGGGGATCAGGCCGCTGACGTTCTCGACCACGAAGTCGGTGTAGGGCATCGACGGTGCCCGCCGCATCAGCACGGCGACGGCCTCGAACACCGGCGTCGCGTTGCGCGCGAGCTCGGCGTATTCGTCGTTGTCGTCGCGTAGCATGCGGCCGGCGGCCTCGGCGGTGCCGAACCCGTGCCACGCTGCCAGAAGCGAGGCCCGCGTGTCCGCCGGGTCGGTTATCCGCAGCCGTGCGACGCATACCGCGATCAGTTCCAGCGCGCTGCGCTGGGGTCGCGCACCAGCTTCGAGTCCGGTCACCCGATGACCGTAGCCAGCCACCCCGTGGACACGAATGGGTGATCGGCCATGTCCGGAGCATTCCGCGCCGCAGCACGGTTTCGATGCCCGGGCTCGGCCGGGCGTTGGTGCGCAGCACGGTGTGCGCGAGTCTGTCCGGACACCCGCAAGAGCGGTGGGCAGTTGCAGGTCCAGCAGCACATCGCCGGACGCGACGTCCGCGAGCTCGCCGCGCCGCTACGCGCCGGCGGACCGGGTTCAGCCGGAGAATCCGGTCCGGCATGGCCGGCTGACGACATGGCCTGTCCCGGTGCTGACAGGTGCCAGGGTCCGGGGTGTCACGTCGACGTCAGCTTGACCTCGTCGATGCGGAGTATTTGGCGAGGCCGCCGATGATGAGGCGGTTGTCAGGCCCGTCGGGTCCGGGCAGGTCGGGATGCCAGCGGTTGACCGGGACAATGGAGGGGTCGAGCAGCTCGAAGCCGGTCAGCCACTGGGTGAGGGTGTCCGGGTCGCGGGGGACCAGCGGGCTCGCGCTGGTGGTGTAGGTGGTGATGCAGTCGCGGATCCGCGCGCGCAGTTCCGCGGTGGCGTGCCGCTCGGACAGGTGCGACAGGGCGAGGTAGCTGCCGTTGGGCAGGGCGTCGCGGTAGGTGGCGATCGTGTCGGCGGGGTGGTGCTCGTCGGTGATGAAGTGCCAGACGGCGATCATGAGCACCCCGATCGGCTGGTCGAAGTCCAGCAGGTCGCGGACGTCGGTGTGGCCGAGGATCGTGGCCGGG
Source organism: Amycolatopsis sp. PS_44_ISF1 (assembly GCF_032335455.1). NCBI lineage: Bacteria > Bacillati > Actinomycetota > Actinomycetes > Pseudonocardiales > Pseudonocardiaceae > Amycolatopsis > Amycolatopsis sp. PS_44_ISF1. The sequence goes on from NZ_JANUXO010000006.1 coordinate 16,538, forward strand.
TCGCGGATGTCGGCGTTGATGACGGTGGTGCGGGGATCGTCATCGATGAGGAGGTGGCTTTGGGCGACGGCGACGGGGTCGTTGTCGATGTAGACGACGCGGACGTCGTCGGCGAGGGAGGCGGCGACTTCGTGGACGTTGCCGACGGTGGGGATGCCGGAGCCGATGTCGATGAACTGGCGGATGCCGTGGTCGATGAGGTAGGTCACGACCCGGCGTAGGAAGTTGCGGTTGTCCAGTGCCATGGTCTGGGCGGGGATGAGCCGGGCGGCGCGTTCGGCGAAGTCCCGGTCGATGGCGGTGTTGGTGGAGCCGCCCAGGTACCAGTCGTAGGCGCGGGCGACACTGGGTTTCTCGATGTCGACGATCGGGGTGGCTGGTCGGTGCGGGTCTTCGGATGACGTGCCCACGGTGTGATCCCCTTCGCGCCGGTTCCGTATCGACGCTAGCAACGGCAGCTTGCACAGTGCATCTGCCAGCCGGGCGGAACCGTGTGCTTCGCAGCGAGACGGCACCACTTCACTCGTAAGAGCGTCGTCGTGGAGTGAGGATGCACCACGCGTCCCTGCGTCGTGGCGCATTCGGGTGACAATTTCTGGTTCGTGTGATCCGTCACGGGATTCCGGGGTCGTCGGTCGACAAGTAAGTAACAACGGCGTCCTCGGCGCCGGTGGGTGATGACCCGTGTCCCCGGACCCATGGAGGGTAGTTCTCCCAATGTCCCCGATTGTTTCGTTGTTCCTGCTCGGCCTCGTCGCGGTGCCCTGGCTGCCGCGGCGCTGGGCGGGACCGCCGGCCCAGCTCGCCGGCGGGCTGGTCCTCGCTACCCGAGGCTGGCTGCGGTGCCGTTCGGCGGCGATGGTGCTGCGGGAATGTGCGCCGCTGCTACGTGACGCGCAGGCGGTGCGCTTGGAGATCGCGCCGTCCGGTGCGGTGCTCGTGACCACTCAGGCCGCGGTTGCGGCCGGTGCGGGCCATTGCGGCCGGCGAGGACGGGCGTGAGCGAGTCGCCGCCGTCCTCGTTGACCGAGCACGAGATCGTCGAACTGTCCGACCTGATGAACGAGTACGAACCCCGCTTGAACGACCGGCTGCGACGCAGGTTTCCCGGCATCGACCACGAGAACGCTATCGGGCAGGCGCTACTGGAAATGACCGAGTCCTGGCGGCAGATCACTGGCGACAAACGCGCGTGGCTCAACCGTGTGGCCAGCCGACGCTGCATCGACGCCTGGCGTGCTTCGCAGCGCCAGGGCGCGAGCCTCGACGAGCCGCGGATGGCCACGCTGCAGCTGGCCTGGGTCGGCCCCGATGAGTATGCGGTGCTCCTGGTCTACCGGGCGATCGCCACGCTGCCTCAGCACCTGCGTTTCGCCCTGGCGAAGAAAATGTTCGGCGACGAAGTCGACGAGATCGCCCGCCTGATGAACCGCTCACCGCGCACCGTCGAGGACTACATCCTGCGCGCCCGCACCTATGTCCGCGCGCTCGTGCTCGATGCCTCCAGTCTTGACAGCGAAGGGACCTTGCCATGACCGACCCCGCCCCCCGCCCGATGCCGTCTCCCGCGGCCCGCCCGCGCGACGCGGTGGTGGAATACCTGGACCAGGTGTTCGACCGCATCCGTGCCGCCGCGCCGCGCACCGGCCCTGCTGCTGCACCCGTTGCCGACGAGGCTCCGGCCAGCAGGGTGGACCGGCTGCTGCTCGCCGATACCGCGGCTGGCCTGGCCACGCTGCTGAACCCGGTCACCCCCGGGCTGCGGCTCACCGCGGATGACGCCGTCGAGTTCGGCCGCCGCTGGCTCAAAGCGATGGCGGACAAGGCCTACCTGACCACGCACCCGCGTTTCGCCGACCAGGACTTCGGGCGCTGGACCGCGATCCTGCTGCACCACCTCGGCGCGAGCCTCGACCGCGCCGAGGAACTCCTGGACCCAGACCGGCCGATGCCGAGCCCGCGTGAGGTGGGCCGCGAGCTGTCCTATGCCCACAAGCTGTCCGCCGACGCACTCGGCGCGTGCGTGTGCCTGCTGTCGGACCTGTCCACCGAGTTCACCCCGCACGCCCCGCGTCGGGTCCGGGCCCGCGTGGTCGGTGACTTCGCCGGCGGATTCGCCACCGGGCTGCGCGACCGGGTCCGCGACGACCAGACCCTGCTGGGCTTGTCACTGGTGCGCGCTCACAACGACAACCCGGCCGGAGCAGCCCACCAGCCACGCCCGCGCACCCCCGAGCCGGCCGCCGCGGTCCTGACCCTCGACCGGCACGGCCGGATCGTGGAAGCCAACGACGCCGCCCAAGCCCTGCTCGGACGGACCTTCGCCGAGCTCCGCGACCAGAATGTTGCGGCACTGGCCGGCTGCGAGAGCGACGCCGACGTCCTACGCGGCGCCGTGGAACAGGTCGCGGGCGCGCCGCAGCACACGGTCACCCGCATCGAGCTCCAGCTGCCCGCCGACCACTACACCCCCGCGCGGTGGATCGCGGCAACCTTCGGCCACGCCCACGACACCCAGCGCGGCGTCAGCGTCCTGCTCTCCGACGTCACCCTGCTGCGCGGCCTGGCCCACAGCGCCGACCGCAACTGCGACACCGGCCTGCTCAGCGCATCAGTGTTCACCGACGAGGCCGAAGCGCGGCTACAGCACCCACCGGCCGGCGGCATGGCGCTGCTGACCGTGCGGATAGGTGCCCGGCGCGATCTGGACCACGTACTCACCCAGGACATGCACGACCGGCTGCTCACCCGGATCCACACCCAGATCCTCGCCATCACCGACCCCGACTGCCCCCAGCTGCTGGCCGGTCACAGCCACGGCGACGGCGACGTGCTCGTGCTGCTCTCGGGGCTGCCGGGCTGGGAGGTCGTGACACGGCTGGTCACACAGCTCGCGGACTGGATGAGCAATCCCGTCCGCGTCGGCGGGCACCGGCTGCGCCTGCATCCTCGCATCGGCATCGCCGAGGTCCAGCCCGGTGACACCCTCAAGACCGTGCTGCACCGCACCCGCCGCGCACGGCGCGACCCCGGCCGCTGCGCCGACCCTGTGATTCACGCCGAGCCGGCCGAGGACGCTGACCACCACCACACCCTCACCGCGCTGGCCGAGCTGGACGACGCGATCCACAACACCCGCCTGAGCGTGCGCTACCAGCCGGTGTGCACACCGGAGGGCATGCTGAGCGGGATCCGGCCGGTGGCGTCCTGGACCGGGCCGGACGGGCGGCTCGGCCGGCTGGCCGACGTCGCGGAGCTGGCCGAGCAGACCGGTCTGCTGGCGGCGGCGTTGCCGCTGATGCTGGATCTGGCATGCCGGGACATCTACACCTGGACCGGTGTCGGGCACACCCCGCAGATCCTGCTCGACCTACCCGGCCGGGCCGTGCATGACGACACCCTGCTCGACGCCCTGACCGCAAAAGCCGCCACCGCCGCACTGCAACCCGGGCAGCTGCAGCTGGTCATCCCAGCCACGGCGCTGACCGCAGCCCCACCCGTGCTCACCCGGCTGGCCGAGCTGTCCCACTCCGGGTGCTCGCTCGCGCTGTCCGGCGCCTACGGCGACGCCTGGCCCGCCGCCGCCCTCACCGACCTGCCCTGGGACACCATCGGCCTCGACCCCGCCACCGTCGGACACCTCACCCGGCGCGGCGACACCACACTGCTCACCAGCACACTGGCCACCATCCACGCCCTCCACGCCCGCCCACTGGCCGAAAACCAGCCCGCACCCCTGCCCGGGTTCGCGCTGTATCAGCCCGGGGCCTCGCTCAGCGCCGCCGACGTCCACACCGAACTCGGCACCCACACGGCCCGGCCGTGACCCCCCGGTGCCGCGCCGTAGATCGCCGCCGGACCGCACACCGCCGGTGTCTCGCATCCCAGCGTGACGGTGCACGGTGGTGCTGTGGCCGCCGCACCACGACGCGGGCACCGGCAGCGCCGACGATCCGGGCTACCGAGGCGTCCACCGACGCGGCGGTGGCGACGATCTGCCCGCCGGGCAAGCCCGGCGACTGCTCGCGCAGAATCAGCCACGTATGCCTAAGGAGGTGAAGTCGCCGGCCCGCGGGCAGGTCATATGACGGCGCACGGCTCCGGAGAACGGCAGGTCGAAACAACTGCACCAGATCCGGCACCGGGTTCCCTGTCGCCGGATCTATCAGACCAGGAGACAGGGGCAGGACGAACTCGAGCTACCGCCGCGGGTCGATCGCGACGCACTTGCTTCAGTTTGCCGAGCAGGGTGTCCAGCCGGTCGGGTGGGGCAGATACGTCAGCATGGTGGGGCTTGAGATTGAGCGCTGTCCGGTCCTTTTGATCGTCATCTGGACACCACCCCCTGTCGGCTGCTGTCGACGATCGTGGCTGGTGCATAGCATCGGCTTGTGTTCTGCGCTCCAGTATTCGGTCATCAGCATCCCTCGACCGCGACAGCACACCGGCGCGCACAGGCTGTGTGCCGAGCGAACGGGATTCGTCCGGCGAAGTCGTACTGCCAACGTGGGCAGGCCCGGCGATGGCGGGTAAGCGCCAGGTCGCCGGGCCCGTCCGGTTAGCTGTCGACCTCGACGACCGACGCGTCGCTGGCGGCACGCTGCACTGCTTCGCATCCGGCCTTGGCCGCGGACTTGGTCTCGTACGCTTCACCGACCGCGACGACTTCGCCGTTGCCGGCCTTCAGCCGGAACCGGAACTTGCCGCCTTTGTCCTGGTACACCTCGAACTTGCCGGCCACTGCGGGTGCTCCTTTCTTTGTGCTGCACGCGAATATCCGACGCCCAACCTAAACCTGCGGCGGCCACCGCGCCCGCTGATCACCCCCCAGGCCGCGTTGTCCCGTCAGCGTTCTGGCCCCCGTCGGGGCCTGTTCGTGCCGGTGATTGCGTGTGCTTCACCTCAGGTGTTGCGCGAGTTCGTCCGGGCCGTGGACGACCTGCGGGGGTTGGTCGGTCTCGACGGGCCAGAGGTCGATGTGGTGGTGTTCGACTGTGGCGTCCGGTGGTGTCGTCAGGGTGGAGGCGCCGGCTCGGTTCCTGACGGAGACGCGGAGGCGGAGGTGTCCTGCCGGGACGGTCAGTGTCTGGGGGTCGCCGCTGTAGATCGAGGTGACGATCAGTTCGCCGGCGGGGCTCTGGAGGGTGCGTTCCACGCTCATGTCCCAGCGGACCGTGTCCACGGCGGGGGGCTGGTGGTGGAGCCGGAGGGTGACCTCGACGGGGCCGAATTGGGTGCCGCAGAGTACGGCCATCCAGTTTCTCCGGTGAGCAGCCCGTCCGGGCTGGGTGGCCAGGGATTGTCGGTGCCGGTTGTGGCGCGGAGGTGGTACTGGCCGTCCTGGGCGTGGACGGTCAATACCACCTCGTCGTGATCGAGATCGTGATCGCTCACGAAGCTCCTAGGCGCTGCGTTGTCACCAGGCCGTGGAACCGTCGGCGAGCACGGCCTGGACGAAGAACAGGTCGGTGTCGAGCACCCGATAGTAGTCGTCGTAGGCCGAGGTCAGGCCGCCTTGGCTGTTGTTGGCGCTGAGCGGGACCACACGGGTGTAGCGGTCGTTGGCGGCGGCGCCGTTGCCTCCCTGGTAGGACGACGCCAGCGGGTACTCGTCGCAGGACTGGCCGGTGGGCGGTGTGGCGCTGCCGCAGCTGATCGCGCGGTTGTTGTCGATGGCGGCCTGGTCGGCGAGCCTGGTCAGCGGGCTGCCGAATGGTCGAGTCCGGTATCTGGTTCATGCCAAAGGCGGCTACCCAATCGATCAGCAGCGCGTGAGGATGGCAGCTGTGGGCGGAGGGAATGACTTGAGCACCGAGGGCGCGACTCTTGGCGCTAATCGCGCCAAATCGCGGTTCGGCGTCGCGTACGTGCGGGCTGTGTGCAGCCAAGCCGGCGTCGGGTTCGACGAGACCAGCCCGGACGAAGATGTCCTGGCAGTCGACGGGAGTGTCGAGTTCGAGTTCGCGCCAGCACGGGTGCAGGTCAAGTGCACCGGGCAGTTCCGGATCAAGGGTGGCACGACCGCGACCTGGCCTGTCGACGGTACGTGGCGTCGGCGGTGGAAACGCTCCGGCGTGCCGGTCTACTTCGTCCTGGTCATCGTCGACCCGGACGAGCCGGCGTCTTGGCTGCATCATCAGGACACCGCCACCTTGCACAGAGCTGCTGCTTTCTGGGTACGGGTCGACGCAATTGAGGAGGAGCAGAACATCGTCGTCCCGAAGACCCAGCGGTTCACGGCTGACACGCTTAGGGTGTGGGCAGCGGACGTGGAGGCCAGCTTTGATGGTTCGAGAGGAGGCGGGGCAGATGTCTGACAGCGCCGTTCTCCCCGCGCCCGCAGACATCGTCTGGTACCTGAAGAGCAGCGGCTGGCTGGCGAATCAGCCCGGCCCCGGGGGAACGCTATGGGTGAAGGGGCGTTCACGCATCGGGGTGCCGAACGAGCCGGACGACTTGCTGATCCGGTCAGTCTTGCGTCGACTGGCCGAGGCCGAAAACCGTGGTTTCAAGCAGATCGCAGACGCTGTGCGTTACGTCCGCTTCGATGTCACGCATCTGCGCGCGGTGAACGATAGCCACATTGTCGACAAAATTCCGCTCGTTGCGGCGACAAAGCTGATCGGCTCGGCGCGGATGATGCTGCGCGCGACTGCGACGACAGCGCGCTGGGAGCGAGCCCAGATCGGCGGCAGCTATTCGAAAATCGGTGACGAGGTGATCCAGCAGGCGTTCATGGGGCACACCGAGCGGGGATCGTTCGTCATCCCGGTGCTGATACCGATTCCCGAGCCGGAACCACCGGATCCTGACCGGCCGATGCTGTTCGACAGCCAGGACGGCCCTGCCCGGTACGAGGCCGCGGCTGAGCCCTTCGCTCGTCGTGTGGTGCGGACCTTCGCCCAGTCGATGCAGGCAGTGCACGACCTCGTGGTGGCGCCCGAGCGCTCCCCGTCCACCGAGGGCCTGCACGAGTTGGTGTACCGGGGAGTCAGCCGCGAGTTCTGCAGCGGATTGGCCAACGTCTTGGACGAGAAGTCCATTGGAGAGTTCGAGACGACGGTGGACTGGGCGCCGCTGGCCCCGGCCCCGAACACGATGCCTCGTCAGGTGTCGATCGGTGCGGAAGCCGGGGACCTGGTGCGGCGGGTTGCCGAACGGCTGCGTCAGCAGCGTGCATCGTCGGTCGAGGTGTTCTCCGGGACCATCGTCGAGTTCCGGCATGAAAACCAGGACGATCCGTTCGGCGAGGTGGCAGTGTCAACGATCCGCAGGGGACGGCAGGCCGAGATCAGGGTACGGCTGCCGGTCGAGACCTATCGCGAGGCCTGGGAATGGCATAACGCAGGCCGGGCCGTGCTCGTCGAGGGCATCATCCGCCGGCCGTCGGGCCGTCCGGGTATCGTCGACAACCCGGCGCGGTTCCAGCCACTCGACGCTCTGACCCCGACGTCGATCCCGGAATAGGGTTCCCAGCCCTGATCGAGTGTACGAGAACGGTCTCTCAGACGCGCAATTCCACCAGGAGACGAGCTTGTTGCGGGTAGCCAGGGTGGCCCGTCTCCGCTCGTCCCAGCGCGGCATCGCGTCCGTCATCCGACTGAAGACCTTCGACGCCGCCTACCTGGTCGGAGATCGCGTGGCCGTGCCCCCCCTGCGTCCTAGCCGCGGACACGACGAGAACGGCGGCATCGCCGAGGTCCAGGTCCACTCGGGCGTCCTGTTCGCGCTTCGTTTCGGGAACGAACGGTGCGGCGCGTTGGTTGCCACCGGTATGCGCGTTCTGCGAACCTACGCCCGGATCTACGTGGCCGACCTCGACGAGGTGTTGCCGGTGCTCTCCCAGGGCACCGGTGCCCCGGTCAGTACTCGCTTCGCGCTTCCCGGGGGACTAGAACTGGCCACGGTCGGCCGGCTGCTGGTGCTGGCCGGTACGCAGGCGGCACTGGGTCCGTACCGCGCGACCCAAGCCACGCTGATCGTCGACGACCTTGACCAGTGCCAGGCGTGGCTGGCCGCGGCCGGCGCCGAACTCGTACGCGGCCCGCGAGAGGTGCCCACCGGCCGCAACCTCACCGCCCGGCTCGCCGACGGTGTGCAGGTGGAGTACGTCGAGTGGAGCCGCGACCAGTGGGAGCGAGACGCGGCCGCGTCCTAGCGACCGTGGCCGGGCCTGGTTGCGGGCGGCGTCGCACCAGGCTGACCCGGGCGTGGCGGCCTCGGTCAGGGTGGCGCTGGGCCGGGCGGGGTGGCGGCCCACCACGGTGGGGCAGGAGTGTCGGGGCGTAGCCGGTAGAAGGGGCGTTCTCCGCGCCAGCAGGCGGCGAGTTCGGTGGTGAGGGTGATCCAGGCGGAGAGGCTGCGCCGGTCGTCCCAGACGGTGGCGGCGGCGGCCGCGGCCTGCGCGGCCGGTCCGGCAGTGCCGGCGAAGGCGAGGACGGCTGTCACCGCCGCGTCGGCGTCGCCTGGCCCGGGACGGGCTGCCGGCGCCGGAAGAATGTCCAGTCGCAGGTTCTGGCCGGCCGCGGCGGTGGTGTGGGTCAGATGCCGGGCGAGCAAGTGCTCGACCGCTTCGGCGTTGCGGCTCCGGCGGCTCCACCGGTCCTGGGTCTCGTCGGCGGCTGCGGCGATGGCCCCGCACGCGTGGGCCAGCCCGGTGCCCTCCCACAGGGCCAGGACGACCGGTGTGGTCGCTGCGGGGTCGAGGGCGGGCAGTGACGCGGCGAGTCGGGTCAGCGCGGCCGGTACGTCGTTGTCCGGGCCGGGGTCCAGGTCGGGCACTCGATAATTGTTCACGGTGCGCAACTCGCTCCGCACCCGTAGCCACCGGATCGGGAATATTCGACTACGGGCGCGGGGCGCCGGGGCGATGGGGTAAAGGTCAGTCCGGCAAGGAACGGTGGTTACTGGACGGCCCTGGCGCGGTCGTCGGCCGACGGTAGCTGCCGTACGTCGATGAGTGGCCAACTGCCTATCGGGTGCCCGAGGACGGCACAGCCCGGGACGGGAAGTTCGACAACGGCAATCGACCATGCCGGATGAGCTACTGCGTGCCGGACGCCACTTCGCCGCCGTGACCGGCGGCGGCAACCTCCACGACTTTAGCCGCTCCCGTCTTTTCCCGTCACTGGAGTCGGCGCCACCGGATCCGACCTGAGGAACTTCTTCAGCCACGACGACCGCCTCACCCTCGACACCGTTTCGAACACCCGAAGGAAGGCACCCCCGGGGCAGCCGCCGACCTCATCGCCCGCATGATGCCGCGGTCCAGCGGTGAGCTCCTGCCTTGCGTTTGACTCAGCGTCGGGAGTCCCGGGTGTTATCGAAATACCGGCCCACCCGCGGTGGCCCACCAGCACACCGGCCGGCGCTGACCTCCTCGTCAACCCTCGGCATCGTCAGCGTCCGCCCCGCCGGTGCCAGCGGTTTAGATCTCCTCGGCCTGGGCACCGTTCTGGGTGCCTCCCGTTCGGCGTTCTTAGTAGGCCGACACCAGCGCGTGGACCGCTCCGCGCCCCTCGAACTCGATGGTCTCCCCACCGGCCAGGGCGATGGTGACCTGCTGCCAGCTACGCCCCGGTACTGCGGTGATGTCGGTGACGCGGTCCAACGAGACCTGCCCGAGGTGCTCACCGACCCGGTTGAGCATCGGATCCGCAGACCACACATGCAGGTCATCCGCAGTGACACCGAAGATCATCGACGCGGCCAGCGGGGATCGATGGACATTCCGACTCCCTGAGACCGCTCCCAGTCCGGTCGTTTCCGTGTCGACATGCCGGACGGGGGTCTGGCGGGATGGTGCTAGGAATGACGGCATCCGACGTCATGAGGGCACGCACGAGAGGGACCAAACCAGCCCGGGGCTGTTGCCGGCGCGGGTTCCCGCGGGCACACGCATCATCGTCTGCATCACCACCGCGATCAGGGCCCGGCTCCGGTCTCCCGACGCTTGATCACGCCTCTGATGAGCAGAAGCGCTCGACTGTCCGTGCCTTGTCGTCGCGGCTGACCGGACCGGCGGCACGACCGGGGCATGACGCTCGTTCCGCGTCCGGTCCTCGACGACCCGGCGGAGGCGTGAACGACACCTCCGCGGGCACCACCTCGTCCGCGACCCCGAAATCCGCCTGGTCACGGCCGGGTCCGTGCCCGCCGGTGCCTCCGTTCCCGTTGCCTGCACGCGCTACAACCACTGGCGTCCACACCATCCCGGTCACCATCGGCTCCACCGCCCGCTCGGGCAGGCCCTTGCTGGCGCCGTCGAGACGGCGGCCGGTACCGACCTGCCGGCAGCGCTCGTTCTCCCACAGCTCGGCGAGCCGGGCAATACAGGGCACGGCGACCTCGCGGAGTGCGGGACACAGAGTGACCAGCAGCCGGGAACCATCAATGTGTGGCCTTGCCAGCGCCTCAGCATGGGCCGGGGCGCCGCGGATAGCGGTGTGCCCGAGCAGGATTTACGCGGGCAAGACTCGCATCGAGGCTAGTTATCCCTCTTCATTGATATCGTCCATCAGTTAACAGTTTTGAATCCCCCCCACCCAATTAGTGTCCATTCACTTTAATACCTACACGTGACCCTCCACCGCCGCTCCCCCCCCTCCGCCCCCGCGCCTCCGCGGAAAAATCGACGACCCATAAATAAAAGCCCCCGCCCCGTCCCCCCCTCACCTCCCCCCGGACTAATGGGGCCAGCTGGAGTTGGTCGACACAAGTTCATGTCGCGGGTGACCCATTTTTGCCCCCCCCCCCTCGTGCGGGGGGTGTCTGGCCCCCCCTGGTGTGAGGCCCACAAACGGAGCCCTCGGACGGCACTCCCGTGGATTAAAACTGTCCCACCCCGCCGCTGCCACGGCCATTGGTCGCGGATGCCCCCAAGCGCCCAGTTACCCGACAAAGCAGACAACCGGCGGCCGAAGGCCCGCGCTCAGGCTCCGCTGAACGCCGTCGCGAACACGTGCAGCTGCCGGTTCACGGGCAGGGTCACGAAGGCGACCGGCTTCCCCGCGGTCAACGGGATCGAAGCCGAGTACAGGCTCACCTCCTGGTCGTGGGGGTAGGTGCTCCCCGGCGGCCGGTTCCAGTAGGGCGCGGTGGCCACCAGGACGCAGCCCTCGACCGCCCGGTCGGAATACCAGTCCGCGACGGTGAGGTTCGAGGTGGACGTGGTGCCGTCGGTGTAGGTGACGGTGACCGGGCCGCGCTGGGTGCCGTGGGTGCCGGCCGCGAGGAACGACAGCGCCGGGCCCGAGCCGGAGAGGGCGATGCTCTGCCCGGCGGCGGTGACGGTGTCGGCCCGGCCCGCCGGGACGTCCGGCCAGGTGAACTCCGCCGAACCGGACACCACTGTCCTACCCGGACTGATCCCGGCCGAAGCGAGGGCCTGGGCGGAGAAGCTGAAACCCGCGCCGTCGAAGTCGCCCGGGGCCGGGTTCGCGTCGTCGGTCACGCCGACGTCGGTGTACGCCGCGGCCAGGTCCGGATAGGACACTTGCACGGCCGTCGAGCCGGGTCCGGTCGAACCGCCCGCGTACCGCGTGGTCGCGGTGAGGCCGGCCGGGCCGGGGGCCGCGGTGGGCGCCGCGGTGACCGACCAGGTCGTGGACACCGTCTGTCCCGATCGGACGGTGCGGAACGCGGCCGGCGTCCGCGGGGCCGCGGTCCAGCCCTTCGGCAGCGACAGCGCGGTGACGGCGTCGCGCACCGGCTCGGTGGCGCCGTTGGTGAACCCGGTGGTGACCGCGAACGTCGTGCCACCGGGGGTGATGGCGGGGGCGGTCACCTTGGTGGACCGCGGACCCGAGGTCCGGTCCACCCGGAACTCACCGGACAGCGGCAGGTTCCGCGAGGAGTCGCCGACCCGGACGGTGTACCGGCCCGCGCCGAGTTCCCACGCCTGCGCTTCGCTGCTCCAGTAGGACGCGTCCCGCGCGGTCAGCGCGAAGCGCACGC
>NZ_JANUXO010000007.1:0-27696 GCF_032335455.1 Amycolatopsis sp. PS_44_ISF1
GCGCCCACGCTCCGCGTGGCGCTGCGTTGGTCTAGTCCACCGAAAACCGTTGCTACGCAACGGAATTCGGTTCACAAGTTCGCCCACTTTGTACTGTCCTAAAAAGACAGACGATATAAATACCTTGCTACGCAAGGAATTTATATCTGTCCAAAAAGGAGCCCTTGCTACGCAATGGTTTTGCCGATCGCTCCGCGATTCGGCGCCCTCCCGGCATCACCATGATCAACCCCCCGAACCCGGGGCGCTCCGCACCCCTCAACCCCCAGCGCAAGGGTTCAGAACCTCCGAACCCAGCCCCACCCGACACCCCCGTAAGCCCAGGTAACAGCCCCACGAACCCCCAGAACCGCCCCCGCTCCGCGGCGGCACACCGCCGGCACCCCACCACCACCAGCACCCACCACAACCCCACCCAACGACACCACCACACCCCCACACCCACCACCCACCACCCCAAGACGTCCCCAGGGACGTCCCAGGACACCAGAACGCCCCAGAACGTCCCCACCACGCCCTCAAACGCCCCCAGAACGCCCCCAAACGCCCCCAGGTCCGGGAGAGCACACGAGAACCACAAAGGCCCCCCACCAACAAGGCAGGGGGCCAGTGGGGAGCCAGGAACGAACAGTCACGTCCCCCACAACTCAGGCCCGAGACGGCGCCGAAGCCCCCGATCAGCGGCCGTGGGCCGCGCGGTACTGCGCGCGGGCCTCGGAGCACCCGGTCATGGCCGGGTAGGTCGACCGCCCGACCGCGATCACCGCTTCGTCCTCGTCCGGGGCCGGCACCTCGGCGCCGGCCTCGATCATCCGGGCGCGGATCGTCGCCAGCTGATCGAGCAGCGCCTGGTAGTCCTCGTGCGGGTGAAACGGGTCGGCGGGGTGCTCGGCCTGCAGCCGTAGCGCCACAATCGTCTGGTCGTAGGTCAGCCACAGGTGCTCTTCGCGCGGCCAGCGCCGGGCCTCACGGTCCAGCACGGCGTCGATCTCCTCCCGGCCGAGCGGGCACTCCCGCTCACCACCACCGGGCAACGGCAGGACGAAGCCCGCGCCCAGCTCGTACAGGTAGCCACGGCCGGCGCGATCATCGAGCACGTCCATCACGGTCTGCAGGTCGACCCGCTCGGCCAGCAGCACCCGGTACCCGTCGGCCCGGTCCGGATCGGCACCCTCGCCGGCCTGCAGCTGCTCGCCGGCGAAGCAGACGAAGGTCAGCCACCGCCGAGGCGCGCTGCCCGCGCGATCGAACACCGCGCGCACCGCGAGCGCGGGCGGCGGGCACACCGGCAGGACCAAACGCTCGTAAATCACCCTGCCCACCCTACGGACCCGGGCACACCCGCACCGGCGGCCGACCGCTACATGCTGCCGGGCTCGTAGTCGCGGGCCGGGGAACCACGCGGCACTTCGACCGGCTCGGTCCGGGACGTCCCGGTGCGCACGTCGATCTCCCGGGCCGCGCTCATCGTCGCCAACGTCCGCCGCACGAAGTCATAGGTGAGATCGGCCGACTCCCACTCGTGGCCGTCCGCGCAGCTCATCCACGCCCGATGCCCGGCATCCCCACGGGCGAACAGGCGGAGCCCGTCGGCCCGCGGCCCGCACTCCGGGCACACCTGCTCGCCGTCGTGCTGCAACTGCAGGCTCTCAAGCGTGAGCGGCCCGTAGACCACGGGCTCATCGCCCGCCTCGATCGCCAGCTGCTCGCCCCGGTGCGCCGCGGCCTCCCGCTCGAACGCGGCCACCGCGGCATCGATGGCCCGCTCCTCATCGGCCCGGACCTCACGACCGGCGTCCAGGTCGTCCCGAAGCCACTGCCACTCCCGATAGACCTGGGCGCGGGTGGCCTCGACCTCGTCCAAACGCATCCGCCGATGGTAACCGCGACCACGGCGCCGGCCACAGGCCTGCGCCGACCGTGAACTCACGCGACGTCGTGCGCGCCTTCCATGTGCGAGCAGTAGGCCCGGCCGCCGAGGTGCAGGACGTCGGCCGTGTCGAGCGACGCCCAGAACGCGCGGGCGCCGACCGCCGAATCGATCTTCGTCGTGGACCACTGCCACCCCGGGCCGAGGGCCAGCGCCGCGGCGACCAGGACCGTGCCCACCCGGCGGCGCCGGTAGTCCTCGTCCACGCTGATCTGCTCAACGCAGGCCCGCCGGTCGATCCCGCACAGCTGCAGGTCGACGTCGGCGACGGCGCGGCCGTGGACCTGCAGTGCGATATGCCCGACACCGGCGGGCCGATCCGGCGGGTGCGCCACCAGCTCCACCACCCGCGGGTGCGGACCGGGCGGGACGTCGGCACGGCGGAGGACGGTGTGGTCCAGGTCGTACCAGGCAGGCCGGTCAGTGTGCAGCTCCAGGCACAGGAGACAGCACGTCGCGTGCAGGCCCAGGACGTGGCTGTAGGTCCGGGTCATCCCGGCCACGTCGAGCCGGTGCCCGTGCAGGCACCGCCGGTGCGGACCCACCGACCGGAACGGCTCCCCCTGGTCAGGCGCAGGCTCCACCGTCCCCATGTCGTACACACGTTCGAGACTAGCCGCGCCCGGATCGACGGACCAGGCGAAACACCACCCGGTCACGTCCCCCCGTGGCGCATCATGGAACCCATGGGAGGGATCTTCGAGCAGGCGGAACAGACCGTGGCGCGACGGCAGGCACGGACACAGCGGTGGCGGGCCCTCGCCCGGGTCGCACGGGTACCGGTGCTGGCCGGGCTCGCGCTGGTGGCGCTGCTCGCGTGGGCGCTGTCCGGATGGGCCATGTGGCCCTGGGTCGCCGGGGCCGGCGCACTCATCGTGCTGGCCCTGCTCCGCATCCCGCGCCACCTGGGACCGGTCTGGACCGCGGCCGGCGTCCTGCTCGTCGTCGACGCCGTGTTCGCCGGCTGGTACGTGCCGCCCTGGTGGTGGGCCGTGCTCGCCGGACTCGTCCTCACCGCCACCGCAACCACCATCGCCGTCCGCGGCCGGCTCCAGACCCGCCGGCGCGAAACCCTCGGCGCCCTCGCCCTCGGGGTGATGCTGCTCGCCGGCGGAATCGTGGGCCTGGCCGTCGACGCCGCACTCGAGCAAGCCGCCGCCGACCGCGACCTGCAGGCCGCGCACGACGCCGCCGTGCCGCGCATCCTGCCCCGCACACCAGGCGCCATGGTCAACTTCCTCGCCGACCGGCTGACCTACACCGCGCAGGCACAGCACACCCACCCCGCGACCACCACACCAACACCGACCGAGCAGCAGTGGACCGCCGACTTCTGCTTCGTGTTCTCCCCAGCCGCCCAGCAGCAGCTCGCCGCCACCTACAGCGGACCGGACTGCCCAGCCGCAGCCGGCGCACTGGCCCGGACGATCCACGACCCCCTCGGCTACGCCAACAACGTATGGCTCCCCGGCAACGCCACCTCAACCCTGCCGGGCGGCCTGCTCCAGGTCGATGCCTGCCACCTCGACGCACCCGGCCCCCCGCTCGGCGTGCTCACCCTGCAACAGCAACACGGCGAAGGACAGCTGATCATCGCCGTCGCGCCGTGCGGGTGACGAGCCAGGAGGCCGGCGGCTGGTTGCCGCCGGCCTCCGGGCGTGTTTACGGCCGTATACATGTCAGCTGGTCGGTTGGGTGAGCAGCTGGGCCAGGGTGGCGAGGTCGGATGGGCTGAGGACGTCGCGGAGTGCGGCGGCGAGTTCTTCGGGTGTTCCGATCCGGAGTGTCTTGCCCCGGGGCCGTCCGCGGGGCGCGGGCTGGTCCGCGTCGGCGGCCTTGGGTGCGCGCTGTTCTCGTTTCTCGTCGGCGAACATCCGCCGGGCCGTGTCGACGTCGTCGGCGATGCCGCCGAGTTCGCGTAGCCGCTGCCGCTGGCTCGGCTGTTGCTCCTTGGGCAGCGCGCTGAGGGTGCGCGCGTCCTCGAACTGCAGGCTGCCCGTGCGCACTTCGGTCTGCAGGTCGTCGGTCAGGCGGAGCAGGCCGATTCGCTGGCTCACGTAGGCGCGGGACTTTCCGAGCCGTTCGGCGACGACGGCCTGGGAACCGTGCCGGTCGACCAGCTGCTTGAGGGCCAGGGCCTCGCGCATCACGGGCAGCCGTTTGTTGTGGATGTTGTCGGCCAGTACCGCTTCGTCGAACATGCCGTCGCGGCCCAGGTGGTCGGCGACGATGACCGGGACTTTCGCCCATTTGAGCTGGTGAAGCGCGGCCAGTCGCCGGTTTCCGTTGAGTACGACCCAGTCGTGACCGGCGATTTCGGCCTCGTACTCGGGGAAGTGCGTCAGGAACAGTTCGTAGCGGGTGACCGACAGGGGCGTGAGCAGACCAACCGCTTTGATGCCCGCAGCGAGTTCTTCGACGTCGTCGTAGTCGTCTCGGGGGTTGCGCGGGTTGTGGACCAGCGCAGTGAGCGGGACGTCCTTCAGGCCGTCCTTGGGCAGGGTCGAGCCTTCGACGGTGCGGCGTTGACGGGCCATTACGCGGCCCGCCCGCCGTAGCCGAGTTCCAGCGCGAGGTGCAGGAAGTCGTTCGTGGCTTCGGCGGCGGTGCGGCCTGGTGGGTACTGGGTGCACACGCGGCCTTCGGCGCTGGCGGTGGTGTGCATTTTGAACCGGCGGACGACGGTGTTGGTGTAGAGCAGGTTCTGACCGTCGAGCCACTTCGTCGTGGCGTCCAGCTCAGACCGGCCGTCGCGGCGGTCCCAGATGTTGCGGACGACGCGATAGGGCAGGTTCCGCGGTTTGATCAGGTCCAGCACGGTCTTTTCCGTGGGGGCGTAGGCGAGCGGTTCGAGGTTCATCGGGACAACGACGTCGGTGGCGGCGTCCATCGCACGGGCCAAGACCGCCGGGCGGGCCAGCGAACCGGGCGCGTCTACGAAGATGTGCTCGTACTCGTCGCGGTCTCCGAGCTTGGCGACTTCGTGGGCGTCGTCGTCCATCTGCTCGAAGTCGAACGGCAGGGTGTCGAGGTTGGTCCGCTCCGCCCACCAGACAGCGGATGCCTGGGGGTCGATGCTGGCAACCAGCACGGTCGGTTCGGCGGGATCGGACCCGAGGGTCCGGGCCACGACGGCGGCGAGGTTGACGGCGAGCGTGGTTTTCCCGACGCCGCCCTTCTGGGACAAGATCAGGTGGACGCGTGGCGACATCAGTGGTTCCTTCCGTGCGCTTCACCGCGCGAGCTGCGCGGCTACTCCGGATGCCGGACAGGATGCCAGGTGACGAGCCAGCTGGTCAGGGCGCCACGCGGTTCGTTGCCTGATCGGCGGACCGGGCGCGCGCGTGTATACGGCCGTAAATCGGCGATTGGGCCGGAACCGTGCACGAGTGGCGTTGTGTCACGTCCCTCCTCCAGGCGGGGTCCGGACGGTTTGTATACGGCCGTAAACACACCGCTGTCCCGCGGTCCCGGAACGCGTGGTTCCGGGACCGCGGGACAGCGGTGTTGTCCGGGGCCGGGGTCAGGGGGAGACGTCAACGAACTCGACCGCTTCGACCTGCAGGGTGTCTTCCAGGCCGGGGTCGTAGCCGCTCATGATCGCGTTCGAGAACGCGTCGGCGGCGCCTTCGAGGTTGTGGGCTTCGAGGTCGCGGGCGGTGGTGATGAGGTAGTTGGCGACGTCGCCTTCGACGGTGATTTCGCCAACCCGGCGGTTCCCCTCGTCGTCTCCGTCGTAGGAGACGGCGACGGTGCCGACGTCGATGGTCTCGGCGGTGCGCAGGCGCTGGGCGGCCAGGCCGGTAGCGCCGCCGGCCGTGGCCGCGGCGTCGAGGATCGCGCGGGTGCGGCCAGTCGGCGCGGCACTGGAGAGCCAGCGGCGCGCGGTGCGCGGGCTGATGCCGGCCTGCGCGGCGAGCCAGCGCGAGGCGTGCTTGCCGTGCACGGTGCGGATGGCGGCCTGGGCGTGGTCGACGCGGGCGCCCTGGGCGATGTGCTGGACAACGCTGGCGATGTAGGTCACTGGGCGGCCTTCCGGGCTTTGTCGGAGGAGATCACGGCGTTGCGGACCAGCCCAACGCGGCCGGCGGCGTGTTGGGTGACCAGGGCGTCGGTGACCGCGCCCCAGCGGTTGAGGTGCCACTTGCCGGGCTTGTCCTGGTGGTCGCCGGGCTGATCGGCGTACTGCAGTTCGGCCGGGCGGAGCGGGGCGTCCGTGTCGGACAGGAACCACACGGAGTCCTTCATCGCCCCCAGCGGTGTCACGTCCCTTCCCAGTTTGTCGAGCGCGCGCAGCTGGTTGACCGCGGCGGAGGACACGACCATGTCGTGCCAGTCCGGCCGGACGGTGCCCTTGTCGTTGTGCTCGTCGCTGCGCAGCATCCCGCCGAGGAAGGCGGCGTACACGCTCTTAAGGACCTTGAGCGCGAGGCCGGCGCCGGGGGTACCGGCCCGCTCGGCGTCGATGAGGGACTGGCGGGCGGTGCGGACGTCCTTGGCCCAGACGGCGAGACGGCGGCCGTAGCGGTTGGGCCGGTTCTTCGGCTTGTCGCCCCAGGGCCAGACCAGCGCGCGGGCGATGGTCAGGGAGACGTCGTGGTCGCGTGCGAGGTACTTCGCGTGCGGGGTGGGCAGCCAGGTGCCGGTGTCCAGGCTGGCGTAGCCGAGCTGGGCATGGGTCGGCAGCGGGGAGAGGTCGGGTGCGGCGCCCAGCTCGATATAGCCGGGGGCGACCCACAACCTGTCCAGCCAGGCGTCGGCGATTTCCTCGAGCAGGGCCGGTTCGCCGTCGCCGCATTCGGTCGACGGCGCCGCGGCGAGGTACTGGGCGGTGACGTCCAGCTCGGTGACGGTCTGGCCGGCCGCGGGAACGACGTCCGGGTTGAGGTAGGAGAGCAGCCGGACCGTCCGGTTCGACCCGGTGATCTGCAGCGCCAGATCGTTTTCGAGGGGAAGCGGCTGGACCATCTGCCCGTGCCGGGCGGCAAGCAGCTCGTAGAGCAAGACGCCGGTGTAGCCGGGGGAGCGGGCGAACCGGAACGGCCGGTCGTCGAGCACGCGGAAGTGCGTGTGCCAGGCGTCCAGGGCGGCGGCGCACTCGTCGTCGGTGGCCTCCGGTGCGCGCGCACGGCAGGCACGGGCGAACTCGTCCTGCTCGGCGGCCGGGTCGTGCACGTAGTCGTCTTCGCGGTCTCGCCGGCGACGTTCGAAGGTCTCGGCGGCCATGCCCGGTTCCGGTGGGACGTCGGCGGCGGGGGACGCAGGGGCGGGCTCTGGAGCGGCAGCCGCGGCGGCCGGCGGTTCGTCGGGGGCCGGGGTGACCGGGGCGCCGATGCGGAGCCAGCACGTGTAGTGCCAGGGCTGGCCGAGGATGCGCATGGCGGTGGCGCCGCTACAGGTCCGGCAGGGCAGCAGTTCGCCGAGCCGGTCACTGGTGACGGGGGGCTGGTCGTGGCCGGCGAGCAGGCCGGAGACCAGGCCAATCGCGGTCTGCAGGTCGGCCAGGACGGGCTGCCAGATGGCGTCTCGGCCGGCCGCGCCGCGGTGCGCGCCGGCGCGCTCAGTGGCGAGCCGGTAGGCGATGGCAAGTGTCCCGTCCGGCCCCAGGACGCCGGCGAGCAGGCCGCTCGCCGATACGGGGTCGTTGTGAGGATGTGTCACGGCGCCTCCTTTCACTTCCGATGACTCTACCAGCTTACTTACGAACTACGTGAGTCTGCTACTTCGCCATTTTCGGTGAGGCCTTCGCCCGCTTCGCCACGCCCAGCAGGAACGTCACCATTTCGGCGACCGAGGTCTGGTCCATCGCCTCGGGCCACTGCGCGCGCAGGAGATCCCGCGCCCGCAGGAGATCGTCCACAACGCCGGTCACAGCGGCACCCAGCTCGGCCTCGTCGTTGCCGGTGAGGTCGTCGGAGAGCAGGCACAGCACGTCGATACCCACGCGGGTCAGCGTCGCGTCGGTGATGCGCTCGCCATCGGTCGACGTCCGGCGCAGCTTGGCCAGGTCGACCATGTCGGCGAGCTTCTGGCGCTGGTCGGGCCAGATCCGCGCTTCGCGCCGGATGAGGCGCTGGTGCAACGGCAGGCCATCCGTGCCCACGCGGCCTTGGCGCACTGCGGGCGCCGCGTCCTTGTGCGCCGGCACAGAGCTGGGCTTCTTGCTGGTAGCGGTCATCGGCAGCAGCCTCCGTTTTCCGTAGTTCGTGATTTACGGATTCTGTCACTTGCCAGACCACGGCACCATACGGGTGACATGACAAAGGCCCCGGACCACTGGGTCCGGGGCCCTTCGCCTGTCGTGAGGATTACCGCACAGCCGGCGAACCGATGGTGCCCGGCTCCCACGAACACGCCGGCCGGACGCATCCGGACCCGTCTCCGCCGTGATCGAGGTCGGCGAGGTGGCCGATCAGGACGGCGGGGTTCTGGTCCTCGATCAGCAGGTCGAGTAGGTCGATGTGGTCGGCCTCGGTCGCGCGCAGGAACGGGGCGACGAGGACAACCGGGACCGACCCGTCGACCGAGGGCAGCGGGATCCGGCCGCGGAGGACGAGCCGCACCTCCGGGTCGTTGCGGCGGCGCTGACCCATGATCAGGTCGTTCACGTCCATGCAGGTCAGCCACCGACCGAGGGTGTGGCCTTTCCAGTGGTTGACCGGATCGAGTTCGAGGTAGACGACGTCCTCGGGAAGGGGCGGCCGGGGGTTGTCGATCCGGAACGGCCCCAGGCCGGCTTTTTCGAACTTCCTGCGCTGTTCTTCGATGGTGGCCACGATGGGTCCTTTCCCGAGGTGGGCGGTCAGCTGAAGTCGGGGACGAGGGCGGTGACGTCGGCGAGGATCTGGTCGTGGTCGAACGCGAGGTGCATCCGGGCGGCGTCGGTGAGCGGGACCCAGGCGGCGGTGCGGGCGTCGTCGCCGGCGGTCGTCTTGGTCGGCTCGGGGAGCACCGCGAAGAACGCAACGGTGACGTAGCGGCCTCGGGGATCGCGGCCGGGGTCGTCGTAGATGCCGAGCTGGCGAAGGTCGGCCACCTGCACGCCGGTTTCCTCGGCCAGCTCGCGGCCGGCGGCCTGGAGGAACGTCTCGCCCGGGTCGACGTGCCCGCCGGGAAAGGCCCACTGGCCGGCGAAGGGCGGCCAGCCGCGTTCGATCAGGAGTACGTGCCACGTCCCGCCACGACGGGCGAGCGCAACGGTATCGGCGGTGAGACGGACCTTCTCCACGGTGTCGTGGTCAGGCATTCGGCTTGTCCTCTCCGGGTCAGATCCAGGGATGGGCGGTGGGAACGGGACGGATGGACGACGCCGGCCGCAGGGGTCCCGGCGGCCGGCGCGCAGCTGCTATGCCTCGGCTGACTTCGCCGCCGCGCGCGCGGCGCGTTCGCTGCGGGAGACGTCGGCAGCGTGCGGTACGGCCTCGTTGAGGGCCGTGGTCACGGGCTTCATCCGCCGGCCGATCGCGGCCAGTTCCGCGGCCATCTCCGGGTTTTTGGTGTGCAGGGACGCGGCGAGCTTGGCCAGAATGGTCGTGACGGAGCTGGTGCACTCGCGCAGCGCGGCGACGTAGTCGGGCAGGGCCAACTCGTTCTTTTCGCGCCGGACCGAGACCTCGGCCTGCCGGAGAGAATCGCGGGCGGTTTCGAGCGGCGGGAGCAGTCGGAGCGTCATGTGGGGATGATCCTTTCGTTACGAGGTGGTCCGGGGTGATGGGTTCCGGGTTACTGCAGTGCTCGCCAGTCGCGCACTGCGTCCAGCACTTTCTGCAGGCGCGCGGCGCCGAGGCCGGGCAGGGACGCCAGCCGGGAGCTTCCCGACGGGGCGGCGTGGTGTTCGTCGGCCAGCTCGGCGAGCTGTTCGACGGTGGTGACGTCGCCCTGCTTCAGAGGTGCGGTCTGGTAGCGGGTCAGGCCGAAGCTGTGCAGCTCGGCGAGGGGCGTGCTCGTCATGGACGGTTCCCTTTCGATTGGTGTGGCCGGCCAGGGGCGGCCGGTGGGGTCACCGGAGGCCGCCGCGCCGGCTCGGCGTGCCGAGGCCGCGGGTCATCCGGCGACTGGTCGCGGTGACCTTCATGGACCAGAGCTTGAGCACGGCCGCGGTGTAGAGCGCGGCGAGGACGGCGACGATCAGGAAGAGCAGCGAGCCGGGGCCGGCCAGCCACCACGCGAGCGCGACGGGCACCGCGGGAACGGCGAGGAACTTGATCAGGTGGACGGTGGCGCGGATCGGGAACAGCAGCAGCTCACGCACGGCGGGTGTCCTTTAGGCAGAGGGGATTCGGGAGGGGGAGAGGCGGCCGTGGGCGGCCAGCTCGGGGACCAGGCGGACGATGTGGCGCCAGTGCGCCCGGACCAGGGAGCGGGCGGCGACCTGCAGCTCGCGCTTCGAGTGGTCCTTTTTGAGTTCCCACTCCCGCAGCAGCTTTCGTGCCTCGGTCATGTCGTCGTCGCAGGTGCGTGCCGGCAGCGGGTGCTGGCCGTGCTCGTCGGCCCATCGCAGGTCTCCGGCGCGGCCGGCCATGACGGCGACGAGGTAGCCGCGCGGGTCGCGGATCTTCTGGTTGCCGGGCACGTACACCCAGCCGTGGACGGCGGCGCCGCGGCCTTTGACCCGGATTTCGGTGATCGATACACCGGCGCGGCGGAACCCGATGGCGTGGGCGAGTTCGTGGGCGGCGGCGGCGAGCCGGCTTGAGTCGGTCGCGGGGTCGTACTCGGTCATCGGAGGTCCCTTCCTCGGGTGGCTGGTTGTTCCGGCGGCGGCGGTCTCGTGGGCGGCGCCGCCGCCGGAACAGGTCCGCAATTTCGATTACGTTCGGTGACTGTCAGCGGGTGGTGAGGCCCGGTGTCAGCGGGGTGCCGGCGGGGGTGTCAGCGGGGGTGTCAGACACCGCCCTCGCGCGCGCGTGTAGGGGGCGGTTTTGGAGGCGTCTGACAGGTGCTGCGGTGTCAGCTGTCAGACGCCCCGCCGCTTGTTACGCACGGTGTGCGATCAGGCGGCGCCGGCCGTGTCCTGGGGGTCGGCCGGCGGGAAGGCGTAGCGGCCTTCGACGGCGGTTTCGATCAGCTTCCCGTGGTCGGCCAGGCGGCCCATGGCCGCGGAGACCCACGGTCGGCTCCGGACCTGCTTGAAGGCCTGCGGAATGTCCTTCGGGCCGACCGTGTCGGCCCCGCGGTTGCGCAGCTCGGTGAGCACGTCCAGCAGCAGCTGCTCGGCCTGGCCGGTCGTGATCTTCTGGCGCGGGAACTGGAACACCGTGGCGGGGTCCTCGTTGGGCAGCTCGGTGTCGGCGTCGATGCCGTCCAGCTCGGGTTCGTGGTTTTCAGACATCTGGTAGCCCGTCTCGTCGTCGGAATCGCCGTCTCGGGTGTCGTCACCCGCGGCGGTGGTGTCGACGTCTCCACGGGCCTCTGGGGCGGCTTCTGTGGTGGCGTCGGGGATGTAGCGCTGGGTGCGGTAGGCGTGGCCGGCCGAGCGGGCGGTGACTGCGCACTCGGCGGCGGGGCCGCCGGCCGCGTCGATGGCGGCGATCATGTCGTCGTCTTTGGCGTTGTACGTCCGGTTCGGCGTGGTGAAGCGCTCGTCATCGACGCCCGGCGCTTCGAGGTAGGAGCAGCCGGGCCGCTTGTTCTTCCACACGGCAGGGTCGGCGCCGGCGTCGACCACTTCTTCGCTCAGGCAGAACTCAGCGTCGCGGGTCTTGTCCACCCCGAAGCACCAGCGGATACCCAGCTGGGCCCGGACACTGGTGGGCATCTGGTCGGAGTGGGCACGCTGCAGGCTCAGGAAGATCGAGATACCGGCCGAGCGGGCGGTCTGGACCAGTTCGACCAGGTCGTCCGAGTCGCGCATGAGCGTCGCCGCTTCCTCGATCCACACCACCAGGTACTGCAGGCCGCACCCGGGCACCCACTGGTCCAGGCGCCGCTCGGCGAGGTGGTTGGTCCGGTCGGTGATCACTGTGGGCAGGACGGCGACCATCGCTTCGGACTGCTGCCGGGTGATGGCCGGCCAGTGGACCTTGTTGGCGAACCGTCCCAGCGTCTGCTTGCCCTTGACCGGGTCGGCGACCCACAGGTTGACGTCCTTGCGGGTAAGGATCTCGGTCCAGCCGATCTTGCCGCCGTGGCTCTTGCCGGCGCCGTTCATCCCCATGACCATGCCGTGACTGGCGTTGCGCGGGTTGCCCTCGACGCTCTTGTCGCCGGGCAGCCAGAACTCGACCGGGGCCCCGTCTTCGTAGATCGCGACGACCAGCGGTTCCATGATCGAGCCGCCCGGCGCGGACGGGCCGGGCCACGGGACGCTTTCTTTCAGCATGTTGGTCGGCACGATGACCAGCTCGGCGCGGTCGTGGTGGTCGGGGTCGGGGATCACGCGCACGCTGTTCTTGCTCACCGACAACGCGCTGGCGATCCGGCCCTTGGCCTGGGTGACGTCGTCGGCGGTCATCTCGCCGGCGGGCAGCTGCAGGGGGATCTGGACCTTGTTCGGTCCCACAGCCAGCTCGCCGCGGATCTTGGTCCCGGCGAGCTTCACGGCCTTGAACAGCTGGTTTTCGCCGCCGCCGGCGGCGCTGTCCTTGGACGAGACCTTGAGCACGCGGCGGATGTTCCAGCTCAGCGCGAGGGCCGGGGCGCCCATGAGCCACATGTCGAGCAGCGGGTGGGCGCCGGGGCCGGCGATGGTGGCCGCGGTGAGCCAGGCGGTCGAACCGGCCACGGTCGTCACGGAGTGGGCCCGGTAGCCGCCCGCGTCGTGGCTGGTTTTGTAGGTCAGGCCGGTCAGGGCGGCGCTGACCAGGGTCAGGCCGGCGGTGGCCCAGGGCAGCGCGGCCGGGTCGGTGCCCCACATAGCGTGAGTGAGGGCGCTGACCGGCCAGAGCGCGCCGGCGGCGGCCCAGCTGGGCAGGAACGGAACGATCCGTTCCACGATGCCCCGGTGGTCCGGCTGCACCATGCTCTGGCCGATCACTGCGGACCCGCGGTTTCCGAATGCCATGTCTGCTCCTTCCGTGGGTCCGCGGGTGCCCGCGTCCGCCTTGTCGTGCCTGGTGGGTAGGGGTTGGGAGGGGAGGTCAGCCGTTGAGGTCGAAGGCGCGGCGCGAGCGCTCGGGGGTGTTGTTGATGAAGTTGCGCTCGAAGCTCAGGTAGCAGCGGATGAGGCCGGTGCAGGTGCCTTCGACGCCCTCGGCGGCGCGCAGGAGGTGCCGGGAGACCATCCGGGCCTTGCGGCGGGAGTCGGCGCTTTCGAGGAGCCCGCCCTGGCCGGTGGGCACCTCGCGCAGCACCGCGTTCAGCTCCTCCGCGGCGATGCGCAGTTCGTTGCCCAGCGGGCGGATCAGGTCCCGCCCGTTGGAGCAGTAGCCCCGGAGGGCGCTGGTGGACAGGAACTCCGGCGAGCCGAGCGTGTAGCGATTCGACATTGTTTACTCCGTAACTTCGTTAGTTCGTAAGTTAGCTGTTCAGAACGGGTTCACTCAAGGGCTGTCACCCGTCGGGAGGTACAAACTTCCGTAGTTCGCACCTCCCGGTGGTGACCGGGTCAGGCGGCGGCGTAAACGGCCTTGGCAGCACGCAGTGCGCGGATGGCGCCGGCGCGCTCCCGGCGGAGGTAGAACAGGCCGCGGATGCCCTGCAGGGTGTGCAAGAGCAGCGCACCGACCAGGACCAGCGACCACGCCGGCGCGACCGGGGAGAAGACCGCGAACAAAAACGCCGAGAGCAGGAGAGCCCCGTCACGGGCGATCCGCCGCACCTGGGCATCAATCTCGGCGCCCCAGTACTCGCGGACGTCGCGCAGCTGGGTGGCGAGGTGGTACGGGCTCGACGTGGCCCAGCTGCCGGTGGCCGGGGCGACGTGCTGGACCACGCCGTCCGAGGTGGCCAGCGTGATGACGTTGGCGCGATCCGGGGTGTTGTTGCTGTTCACAGGGGTTCCTTTCGATGTGGTGCTGCGGGGGTGGTCAGGCGTCCTCGGCGGCGGTGTGCATGAGGAAGATCAGCTGGCCGCGCAGGGCGGAGACGGCTCGGGCGAAGTGGTCCTGCCCCAGGGCGCCGTACGCCTTCTCCGCACAGAGCAGGCTCATCGAGGCGATCTGCAGGTCGCTGGTGACGGCGGCGGCCGTGTCGCCCTCGGGCAGCTGGTCCGCGTGCCGGAAGGCGGTGTCCATCGCACCGCGCACGTCGGCGAGGTCCAGCGCGGCGAAGTCCAGCAGGGTTCCGGGAGCCGCGGAGACTTCGCCGATGACGGGCTGGACCGGGGTGTGGTCGCAGTACTTGGGGTAGTTCACTTTGTCTGTCCTTTCTGGACTTTCCATGGGTGTTTGCTGTGGTCAGCTGGGGTTCGCGGGCGCAGTGGTCGTGACGCGTTGCCGCGCCGCCCACTGCTCGCACCAGGCGACGATCTGTTCGCGCGACGAGTCCCAGGCGATCTCCGGGTCCTGGTCAAACTCGCGGGTGATCCTGGCGATGAGGCCCTGGTCTTCGGTGGTCACGGGAAGAACGCCGACCTCGTAGTCCCTGACGGCCATGCCGGTCCAGAGGTCGGTCCGGACGAGCAAACCGCGGTCGGTGACCTCGATCGCGGGGGCGATGGCCAGGCCGTTGCCGATCGAGACGAACGGGCGGTGCATGAACACGGTGTCGCCGTTGATCTCGAACTGGCCGGCGACGCCGACGATGCGGGCGCCGGTGCACTCGTAGGAGTCCAGGCGGATGAGGCTCATGTTTCTGTCCTTTCCGGACGTTGGGTGGCGGGCGGGGGTCAGCTGGCGTCGCGGTCTGCGTCGACCACCCGGAGGCCGGCCAGGTGGTCGCGCAGCTCCTGGGCGATGGGGACGCCCAGGCCCTCTCCG
Organism: Amycolatopsis sp. PS_44_ISF1; assembly: GCF_032335455.1. Taxonomy (NCBI): domain Bacteria; kingdom Bacillati; phylum Actinomycetota; class Actinomycetes; order Pseudonocardiales; family Pseudonocardiaceae; genus Amycolatopsis; species Amycolatopsis sp. PS_44_ISF1. The sequence continues at coordinate 14,788 of NZ_JANUXO010000007.1, forward strand.
AGGTGTTTCCGGACGTAGGCGGTGATCCGCTTCACCCCGGGGTTCGGGAGCAGGGCTTCGGCCTCGATCGCGTTCTGCAGAAGCGGGAGCAGTTCGGCGGCGCGGTCGGAAAGCTGCACGTCATCCGAGGTTTCCGCACCGCGAACCTCGGCAGTTCCGGGGTTCGGAACCTCGGCGGCGGGGAAGGGCAGGAGGTAGGGCGGGAGGGTGTAGCGGGGGAGGTGGGCGCGGGCGTCGTGGATCTCGCGAACCTCGCGGGCGAAGCTCCGCTGAACCCGGGCGCCGACGATCATGAGGTCGCCGGTCTCGGCGGCCTTGCGGTCCTCGGCGGCCTCCCGGGCGGCGATCCGCCGGCCCAGGGCGCGCTCGCGGCGGCTGGACTCCGGGCCGACGCCGTACCGGTCGACCCACGCGAGGTGCCACGCGGTGTCCTGGTCCAGCTCGCGGGCCGCGCGGATGCTGGCCGCGGCGAGCGACAGCCGCGGGTAGCGGGCGCGGCGCCACAGGGCCAGGCCGGGGCGGGTGCCGGCCACGGCCGCGGTGTCGAGGCCCTGGCGCACGGAGTGCAGCAGCACCCCCAGCAGGGAGATCGCGGCGAGCGCGAGGCCGGCGGCGGGGCCGGCGTCCTGCAGGCCGTGCGCGCCGTTGATGACGGCGGCGATGCCGGCGAGGACCCAGGTCCAGCGGGTCAGACTGCCGGTCGGGAGACCGGCGCGGGTGCGGCGGTGGGCTTCGAAGACCATCACCCAGGCGCCGGTCTCGATCGAAGCGGGAAATGCCTGGTTGAGCGGGACCGGAATGTGCAGGTAGTCCCGGGCAAACGCGGCCTGGGCAGCCCAGGCCAAGGCGATCGGCAGGACGATGACCGTTGCCCAGAACAGCGAGTGCGCGACCCCCGGGAGCGCGGCGATCCGCTCGTCGCGGATGTCTTTGCGCTCCTGACGGCGCTCCTGACGGCGCTGTTGGGCGGCCAGCTGGTCGTCGCGGCGGCACACGGCGCGGCGGTCGGCTTCGTCGCCGCGGCGCGTGGCGCGGCGGTCGGCCATGTCCTGGGCGAGGGCGGCCTGGTGGGCGCGGTTCGCGCGGCGCTGCTCCTCGGCGGCGGCGCGGTCGGCGCGGCGTTCGGCGCGGAGATCGAACAACGTGGTCACTTCGTCACCTCGTTGGTCTCGGCCAGCTCGGCGTCGCGGACCAGGCCCTCGGCCTGGGCGAGGCGGGCTTCGCGGGCGAGCAGGAACGCCGTGTTGGCGCGGGTCCGGCGAAGTTCGTGCACCGCGATATAGGCCGGGACGGCGAGCGCGATCAGCACGAACAGGGCGGTGATCGAGCCGGGAGCGCCGGCGACCGCGAACGCGCAGGCCACGGCGCCCGACGCGGCGGACCACAGGGCGTGCGGGAGCCAGACGAGCACCGCGGACACGCGGCTCTGCCGGGTCACCGACGGCGGGTACTGGATGCGAGCTGTCATGACGCTGACCTCCAAGTCAGGCGGCGAGCGCGTAGCCGTGGTCAACGGCGTGGCGCTGCCAGAAGTGGGTGGCCGTCTCGCACTCGGCGCAGAGACGGGAAATCGTGGACGGGTAGTAGGTCTGCTCCTGGCCGCATCCGCCGCGGGAGAGCTGGCAGGTACGGCGGGCGAGCAGCGCGAGCGCGAGCGCGTTGAGCTGGGAACTGGTGGCGCGGCGCTTCGGCGCGGACCGGGCGACCAGGTAGAGCAGGGCGAAGTCCTGGGCCCTCAGTCCGGCGCGGCGATGCTGGAACCGCAGGGCAGCGACCGGGGCGTGCCCGCCGGGCCGGCGGCCCATGGCCTGCAGCTGCCGGTACGTCGCGAAGATCTCGCGCGGCGCCCAGCCCCAGGCCAGGACCGGCAACCCGTCGTAGGTGCCGCGGGTGAGGACTTCGCCGAGGCCGTCGACGTGCTGCCACACGTAGGGCCACTGCCGCTTCCCGCTCATCAGGCCACCGCCACCAGCGCGGCGTGATGGTCCCGGGTCCAGGCCCAGGCCGTCTCGCCCTGCTCGGTCAGCACCGCCGGAACCCGGGTGCCGGCCGCGGCCGGCCGAGCCGGGACGACGAGACCCGCATGGGCCAGGCGATGCGCCGCGGCCTGGTCGCACAGGTTCAGCCCGTCGACCAGCATGTCCGGCTCACTGCCGACGACCAGGGCGGCGCGGCCGGCGCGGACGGCGCCCAGGATCGCGAAGTCCCGGCAGGACAGCGCACACCCCTGATGGATGGTGGCCATCACGCGGACCGCCGTTCCGCGGGCAGCTCGGCGGCGGCCGGCCAGGTGAACACGCCCGAGGTGGCCGTGCTGGCAAGCTCGCCCAGGTCGGCGAGGCGCTGCAGCTCGGCCTGCACCCACGCACGGCCCCGGACCCGCCCCAGGAACTCATCAGGGACTTCGTCCGCCGAGACCATGGCCGCGTCCGTCATGCGCAGGGCATCGAGCAGGTCACGCAGCGCACGCCGGGCAACCTCAAGCGTCGGCCGGGTACCCGGCAAACGCACCAGGAAGCGGCCGATCTCCACACTGCTTGCGATGCGGCGCCCGTCGCGACGCGGCGCGATCTCTTCACGCTGGCGGCGCAGCTCGGCAGCCTCGCGCATGGCCTGCGCCCTGGCACCGCGGCGTTCCGTCTCGGTGGTCCTACCCCAGATGCCGTCGCGCTGGGTGTCGCCGTACTCGCGGCACTGCCGAAGCACCGGGCACCCGGCGCACACTCGCTTCGCCTGTGCGATCTGCTCGGCGTAGGCCGGGCCGTCGCCGAGCGGGAAGAACAGCTCGGGGTCCTGGGTGCCGCACTCGCCGTCCCGCATCCACGCCGTGTCCGTGTCCGGGCCGCTCGACAACAGCTGGAGCAGCACGTCCGGCGTCCGCTTCACGTTCCTCACGCCGCCACCGCCTCGTCCTCGTCGCCGGACAGGGACACCGCGACGAAGTCGCCCTCGACCACGGCGGGAACCGGAGCCAGCTCGCCGCTCAGCACCGCAGCGACCACGGCAGACAGCTCCCGAGAGCCCTCGGCCGAACCAACCAGCCGGACCCCGGCACGCCGGGCGCCGGCCAGCTCCAACTGGGCCGACGCCAGCAACGCCGCGTCTTCGTACGAGATAGGGGCGAAACCCCTCTGAACTGCGGAGATGTTCCTCATCGCGGTGTCCCTTCGTGCGGTGTGGGAACCCCCGGTTGCCGCCGGTGCGTCCCCGTGATCTGGACCACCAAGAAGCTAACAGTTGGTATGGATACGAGTCAACTGTTTGGTCAACTTTGATCAGAAAGAGCCCTCTAAACAGGAGAAACGTCGTGAAGACAGGGAACGCGCGGAGCGGTTCTGTTAGGTATCTGATAGGTTTCGGGCAACCCGGAACCCGAAGGGCCGACCCCAGCCCAGCAAGGAGCACGCGCATGTCACGGCCGCGGTCGACCACACCCCCGGTGGAGCCGCAGTACCTCCAGGTTGCGCGGCACATCGAGACAGCCATCGCCGCTGGCACCTACCGCCACGGCGAGAGGCTTCCATCCACGCGGGATCTCGCCCGCGAGTGGGACACAAGCCCATTCACAATCAACGAGGCCATGGCTTTGCTGATAAAGAAGGAACTCGTGGTGAGCAAATCGCGCACCTCTCGCATAGTCAACGCGCCCGATCAGGCGACTCGCGCCGCGCGCACTGAAATCGAAAAACCCCAGGTCTTGTTTGTAGGCGGGTATGCGGGGTCAGGAAAGACTGAACTAGGTCGAATCTTGGCCCGCTTGACAAAGTGGGGAATGTTCGACAAAGACACAATTACTCGACCAGTGGTGGAAGCGGCACTTTCCACAATGGGTCTTTCCGTTAACGACCGCGAATCCGAGGAGTACCTTTCAAAGGTGCGACCACGCGAATACGAAGCCCTCGAAGCAAGTATCGTAGAAAACCTGGAATGCGCAAACAGCGTTATTGCAACGGCCCCATTTTTACGCGAATTCAAGGACGACGCTTGGCTTTCTCGAATGAAGGCTAGGATCGAAGGATTCGGCGCTACGATGAGCATCGCTTGGGTTTACTGCGACGTAGACACTATGCACTTCTACCTGCGAGCACGTGGCGCCGCCCGCGACGCAAAGAAGCTCGAAGGCTGGCCCGAATACCTCTCAGAAATAGACGTCGCATTTCGACCTTCCGTGCCGCACTTCATTATCAACAACTCAACCTCGGTAACTACACCACTACAGACTCAGGCCGTTGACCTGATCGACGAATTAGTTGCCAGGTCCAAGGTTTCGCAATGAATAAAAAAGCGATTATCCTATATGGCCCTCCGGCTGCCGGAAAAGACACCGTGACGAAAGCTCTCACTTCCCTAGACTCTCGCTATTCCTTATACCGACGCTTGAAGGTCGGACCTGGCCGTACGGCTGGATATAAAATGGGTAGCCCGGAACTTCTGCGAAGTTTGCGTAGCTCGGGAAAAATAGTGTGGGAAAACAGTAGGTACGGAGCCACGTACGTAATTGACAAAGACAATTTAGACAACGCAATTTCTGATTTTGTTCCAGTACTGCACTTGGGGCAGCCTGACGCAGTGGTCGCCCTACAGAAGGCCAGGTCTGACGTGACGTGGCTGGTCGCCCATCTGTGGTGTCCACGAGAGATCGCCGTCGAACGCATCGCCGCGCGGGCTACAGGGGACACCGCCGACCGATTGCAGGCATGGGACGACACCCCCGATCTGCCGGATGCCGCGCTTCGCCTGAACACAGCCGTTCTGTCTGCCACTCAGGCAGCCGCTGCTATCCGATGCGTCGACACGCCCGGACACCCGGTGCGGCCATCGAGAGGGGGGACGGGGCAAGCTTCCTGATCAGCACCAGAACATGAGAAGACCCCCGCAGGGCGGCAAACCTTTACGCGGGGGTCCTCTAGGTCCAGACGCGCACGTCCTGGGGGGAAGGGTACGCCACCGGTTAACCGGTGTGCACCCTTTCCCCCAGGAGCCGGGCGTGTCAGAGAGGAACGACACGCACCATGAGCTGGTACCCGCTCACGTGGGCTGAGACAGCCCCGGTCGCCGACGTGTACGAACGGGCGATCTTGACTTTGCTGGCCCATCGGGCTGCCGGTGACGGCACCGGGGCCTACCCGCCTGTCTCGAAGATGGCGGAGTACGCGGTGTGCGACGTCGCGACGGTGAAGCGCCGGCTGGGCGCCATGCGCCGCCGCGGCCTGATCGACTACGGCAACCAACGGGTGACGCAGCATCTGCCCAGGGACCGCCGGCCAAAGGTCTACGACCTGCTGATCCCGCTGAGCTGGTACTCCGCGGCGCAGCTCGAAGAGGTCAACCGGGAACGCGCGCAGCGGGGTACGGGTCCGCTGAGCGCGGAGGCGCGGCCGGACCTGACGACACCGGAACGGTCGCGGAAAGCACGGTCGGACAAGGGCCAGCCGAAACCGCGTAAAAAGCCGGGTTCTTCCAGTTCAGAGGGGGTTTCCGGCGATACGGGGGTGCTAGTAGCACCCCCGGTCGGTGACCCGGCTGAACAGGGAGCCGGCAGGGGGAGCGGGGGTGCTACTAGCACCCCCGCGGGGGTGCTAGTAGTTCAGGACGGGGGTGCTACTAGCACCCCAATACATAACCTCCCTACGGGAGATACCTCCCCTGATACCTCCGGGGGCAAGGCCGGCCCCCGGACCCCGGCTTCACGAAAAGTGAGCTCACCTCCGAAGTCGGCCGGTGATCAACTCGGTTTGACGACGCAACCACAGGACGCGCGCGTGGAAATCGAGCCCGGCTCGGCACAGCCGGAGTTCGATCTCTGGGGAGTCGGCGCACTGGAGCAGGAGCGGGCTCACCTGGAGCAGACGTGCCGTGAGGTCTTCGGCCGCGAGCTGTTCCTGGCCCAGCGTCGGCTCCTGGAGATCAAAAAGACGCTGGGGACCGACACAGGTGGCACCGCGGGAACGGCCGGCCCGGACCTGCAGGAGCTGACCCTGGTCGGTCCGGTGGCCCGGCAAGATCGCCGACGCCACCGACGCTAGATCAACCGGCAACAGGCCCCAGGAGCCCCGGAGAGCGACCCAGGGGCCCCAGCGGGTGTCCCAACCGCAACAACAGCGACTCAAGCCCGGAGAACGGACCTCAGCGGGTCTTTCGGAGAGGGAACGATCGATGGCACGCGAACCGATGACGAAAACCGTGCGGACCGAAAGCGAGGCCGACGCCTGGCTGGACTGGGTAGCGAAGCACCACGGCCTGGCCGGCGCCAGCCTGTCGCAAGTCGCGGGCGGATTCCGCGTCGAAGCACGGCTGCCGGACCCAGGGGACGTGACAATCAGCTGCCCAGAGGGGTTGTAGGCGAGAACGAAGTCCGGACCGTGGCGACCACCGACCGACCCGGGTGTTGTGGGCAATACCCACTTACCCCAAAAACGGCGTATCGTGGAGGCCTGACGAACAGCAACCAGCCCGCACTGGAGGGCACCATGACCACGCTCGAAGGGTTCCAGCCCGTCACCGACGTCGTCGCGGACAACCGCGGCCGCGTCACCATCAGCAAGGCCGGCGCGCACTCGGAAGACCGCTACGCGGTGTCAAAGAACGCTGAGGGGTTCATCCTGCTCACGCCGCTGGCCACCATCCCCCGGCACGAACTGCTCGTCTGGGAGAACGCCGAGCTGCGCGCCAGCCTCTTCCGCGGCCTCGCCGAAGCCGCGGAAGGCAAGGCCGCCCCGCTGGACTGGGTCACCGCCGGCGTCAACCTCACCGACGACCCCGAGGGCGACGACACCGAGTGAGCGCACCGCCGTTCCAGCTCCTCTACACCCCGGAGGCCACCTCGATCCTCGGGGACCTCCGGGCGAAAAAGCAGTACGCGCCGAAGCTGAAGAAGGTCAGGAAGGCCCTGGCCTTCCTGGAGCAGCAAGGACCGTCGTATATCGGGTTGCGGACGCATCCCATGCAGTCGATTCCCGGGCCGGGCGGCGCGACGCTGTACCAGTCCTACGTGGAGAACAACACGCCGGGTGCCTGGCGAATCTGGTGGATCTACGGCCCCGCAGACGACGCGATCACCATCGTGTCCCTCGGGCCGCACCCGGACTGAGCAAGGCCCGTTGCCAGCGGAGGTGGATACGGCGTAGTCACTCCTCAGCCCGGGAGCGAGCCGACCGCGCCGGCCAGCCGCTCGATCGCCGCGGCGATCCGGTCCAGCGCGGCGGCGTTCGCCAGCGTCGCCTGTACCTGGGCCCGTGCCGTCTCGCCGTCGTCCAGGTGCCCCAGTGCCTCGGCGGCGTGCCCGTCAGCGCCGGCCGCGGTGCGGCCGGCCGTGCCGAAGAAGTCCATCGGCCCATTCTGGACCCGAATCGCTTCCGGCGGCAGCCGCCGCGCAGGGCGCGGGGCCGGCCGCGGGAGAACGAGGACCGAGCAGGGGAGACCCGATGACCGATACCGGCGCCTGGACCACGTTCGGCGAGCGCCCCGCCTACGAGAGCCCGTGGGTGACCGTGACCCTCGCCGACGTCCAGGCCCCGAACGGAGCCAGGTTCGAGCACCACGTCATCCGGCTCCCGCCGGTGGCCATCGCCCTGCTCGTCAACGACGACGAGGAAGCCTTGATGCTCTGGCGCCACCGCTTCGTCACCGGCCAGTGGGGCTACGAACTGCTCGGCGGCCTGGTCGAACCCGGCGAGGACCCGGCTCAGGCAGCTGCTCGCGAAGCGCGCGAAGAGAGCGGCTGGCAGCCCCTCGGCGAACCGGACCACCTAGCGACGTTCGAACCCCTGCCCGGACAGGTGGCCTCGCCGGTATCGGCCTACCTCTGGCGCCGCGCCGACCACGTCGGCGACCCCACCGACACCGAAGAGGCCGGCCGCCTCGACTGGGTACCGCTCGCTCGAGCCCCGGACCTCATGCGCCGCGGTCAGCTGCTCGGTTCCGGAACCCTCGTCGCTCTGCTCGCCTACCTCTCCGGTGCCACGACACAACCGCGACAGAACCACGACAGCACCGGATTCCGCTTGCCCTGAAAGGAAAACTCCCGTACGCCCGTTCTCTGGAGTACGGGAACCTGGCCGGCCCGGTCAGCCCGGCCCGGTCGACGCCGCGGGTCCGGGAGCCGAGCCGGCGTCCGGCGATGGCGCCGCGGGAACGGCCCGCGGCCGGGGCTTGCGCCCGCGGGTGGCCGGCTTGACGCCGGCGGCGCGGCCCAGGTCCCGGATGTAGCGATCGGTCCAGGGTGTGCGATCGGCGAGTTCGCCCGGGGTGTGGCCGGCGCGGAGCGCGGCCACCACGGCTTCGGCCATGGCCGAAGCCGCCGTCTCGTGCGCTTCCAGCGTCCTGCCGTAGTCGGCGGTGGCCTGGTCCAGGGCTGTCAGCGGGTCCATGCCCGCACTATATCGGAACTGACTTCCGAAAAGTGTTGCGCGAGGCGCCTGAGTCTGAGAGTATCAATTCGGAAGTCAGTTCCGAATTTAACTCCGCTCCTGACGAAAGGGCCCCTGATGACCACCGACACCACCACCTCGTACCACCTCGAACTTCCGGGCGAGCTGATCCGGTTCCGGATCGAAAGCTTCGGCTACCTGCACACCGGCGGCGCGGCGCCCGAGGCTGCGGACCTGGTGCTCGACGTCCGGCACGCCCTGAAGGACCCGCACGTCGCGCCCGAGTTGCGCCAGCTGACCGGCCGCGACGCCGCGGTCCGCGCGAACGTCTTGCGCCAGCCCGGCGCCGGCGACCTGGTCGCCGGCGTGGTGGCGACCGCGCTCGCGCTGCGTCCCAGCGCCGACGCACGCTCGATGCTCGTCCACGTCGCCATCGGGTGCCAGGGCGGCCGGCACCGCTCGGTCGTACTGGCCACGGAGGTGGCCGCGCGGCTGTTCGCCGCCGGGTTCGGCGTGCACGTCCAGCACAGCCACCTGGACCGCCCGGTCGTCGCCCGATGAACGGCCAGACCTACTTCGAGGCGCCGCACTACTACCGGCCGCTGCTGCCCCGCCCCGCGGTCTTCCTGGCCGGCGGCATCACCGGCTGCCCGGACTGGCAGTCCGACGCGGCCGAGCAGCTGCACGACGCCGACCCGCGGCTGGTCGTGCTCAACCCCCGCCGCGCGGACTTCCCGATCGACGACCCGGCCCAGGGCCCGGTGCAGGTCGCGTGGGAGCAGCACCACCTGCACCTGCCCGGCACCGTGACCCTGTTCTGGTTCCCGGCCTGCGACCCGGCGGTCACCACCGCGCCGATCGCGCTGTTCGAGCTCGGCCAGGCCCTCGGGGAGCGGCGCCCGGTGGTCATCGGCGCTGACCCCGGCTACCCGCGCCACACCGACGTGCAGCTGCTCACCGCGCTGTGCCGGAGCGGCACCGAGGTCCACACCACCCTCTCCGCTACCGTCACGGCCGCGCTCGATCCGACCGCCGGCTGGCCGTCGTTCTTCGGTCGCTAGATCCCCCGCGGTAGAAAAGACAATTTCCCGACATTTCCGCGACAATTTCAGGTCTCTGCCATGATCGTAGAAAGCAGACGTTTCCCGGTCGATTTCACGACAGTTTGAGCGGTGAAGCCCCAGTTCAGAGCAGGGACGTGACAAGCTAAAGTTCGTCATCCCGAAAGGACTGCGCGTATGTGCCGAGCAGGTGGGCGACGATGTGAAGGACGCAGCACCACCGCCGAGGCCATGCGGCATCGGCAACGGCTATCCCGGGCCAGTCGGGGGCTGGCCCGCGCCGTGGCGACCGGTGACCCGGCGAAGATCGCCGCCGCCGTGGCGAAGCAGGAGGCTGTGGCCCGGTCCGTCCTGACCGAGGTCTCGACCCCGGCCTCCAGGACCGCGGAGCCAGTCGCCACGGCCGCGGAACAGGCAGGAGAGCGACGGGCCGTGTCGGTCTACACCGGCGGCGAATTCACCTCGATCAACGCCTACGTCCAGGCCGGCTACCAGGTGCCCTCCTGGGCCAGCGACGACCAGAAGTTCGTCGGCTACATGGCCGAGACCGTGACGGCGCTGGAACGGGCCGTGGACCGGGCAAAGCTCACCACGCAGACCCGGGTGACCCGGGCGATCTGGTCGACCACCGCGGACGACGTGTACGGACCGGTCGGCTCGCAGATCGGCCAGACCGTCTCCGAAGCCCGGTTCACCAGCACGACCACCACCGCTGAACCGTCGGCCTCCTTCGGCGACGTGAAGATCGTCTTCCACCTCGCGCCCGGCACCAGCGCCCTGGACGTCACCACTGCCGGCGTGCCCGTGAAGGCCGGCGAGCACGAGCTGCTGCTGGGCCCGCACCAGCCACTGCGCATCGTCTCCGACCACATAGCCGAGGGCCGGCGCGTCATCACCATGACCAACACCTGACCGCCAGCGAACCTGGCCGCCAACCCGGAAACCCGCCAACAGAAGGGAAACACCATGTCCGAGCAGCAGAACCCCGCCACCAGCCCCGTCGCACCCGGGACCCCGGTCACCGACGTGGACACCGCCATGCGCAAGGACGCCGGCGACCGGTCCGGGGCATGGGCGGACACCATCGCCGCCGGCGCGAAGACCCGGCGAAAGTAGCCACTGGCCGGTCGGGAGCGGCACCGCTCCCGACCGGCCACCACCCTGACCAGCAGATATCACCAGTACTACCCCTCGCATCAGTGAGATCCGGGACGACCTGCTCCCGGCCGCGGCACCGGCGGTTCCCAGAAGTTGTCGGTGCCGCCCGGTACCCTGTTTTCTTCGGGCCGTCCGCCGGCCTGCCTGTGCTCCTCCGCCCACGCGGGAGCGAGCGCTTACGGGTGAAGACGTCGCAGACTCAGCGGTTTCCGAAGGTTCGTGCTGTGGCGTGTCCGTCTGCTGCGGTGGGGCCGCGGGCGTGGGGGTGCCTCACCGGGAAGCGAGCACCGTGCCACGCGAGAACCGTGCCCTGACCCGCGCCGCCCGTTCCCGGGCCCGGGAGCAGGGCCTGACCTACCAGCAGGCCCGCGACGACGTCCGGCAGATCCGCGAGCTCGCCGACGACCGCGAGCTGACCTTCGTCGAGGCCGAGGCGTTCTTCGACGACCCCGGGAACCGATTGCTGTGCCGGACGTGCGGGTGGACCGTGGGCATGATCTGCCCCGAGTGCACCGAGGGCTGCGGCTGCGCCAACAGCTACTGCTCCGGCTGGCGCCACGACGAGTACATGGACGCCGAGGAGCGGGCCGAGCTGGACGCCTGCTCCGAGTGCGGCGGCGACTCCACCAGTGACTACGGCTGCGAGTGCGGCGAATGACCGGGCCGAGCCGCCTCGCGCCGGATCCGACTCCGCTGCTCGAGCGCGGCCTGGTGGTGTTCCCGCTGCCGCCCGGCAGCAAGGTGGCGGCGGCGGGCTGGCAGCACACCGTCACCCGCGACCCCGCCGCGGCGCGGGCCACGTGGCCGGCCGGGGCGAACGTCGGCATCGCCTGCCGCGCCTCGGGCATCGTCGGGATCGACCTGGACCGGCACACCGCCGGCGGCGCCAACGTCGGCGTCGACGGTGTCGCGCGGTTCGCCGAGCTGTGCGCGCGGTGGGGTATGCCGCGGCCGGTGACGCTGGAGACCCGCACCGGGCACGATGGCCGGCATCTGCTGCTGCGGGTCCCGCGCGGCCTGACCGTGCCCTCGGTCTCGGGCGGCCGCTCCCGGCTCGGGCCGGGGATCGACATCCGCGGCCCCGGCCGGACCCTCGGCAGCTACCTCGTCGGCCCCGGCTCGGTCGTGGCCGGCCGCGGCTACGACGTGGCGGTGGACGTGCCGATCGCGCCGCTGCCCGGCTGGCTGGCCGCGCTGATCGGCCGGTGGACCCGATGAGCCTGCAGGATGCGCTGCACGCGGCCCGCCGCGCGCAGCGCGAGCTCGCCGACGCCACCGCCCGGGCCCGGCAGGAGAAGCTGGATCAGGCCGAGCGCGAGCTGCAGCTGCGCCTCGAAGCGGTCGGCTACCTCGCTCCGTTGGGCGGTGAGCGTCTGGTCCAGGTGGACTCCGACGAGATCTGCCTGCCCGTCGGCGTGTTCGCCGGCGGCGACCGGTTCCAGAGCCCGGACGGGAGACGCTGGTGCGTCGTGGACGAGCAGCCCTGCTGGATCGTCGGGGACGAGATCGACCGGATCACCGATCCGGTGCTGCTGCTCGCCGACGGCCGGGTGGGCCAGTTCACTCCCGACCCGGCGGGACTGACCCGGCTGGACCCCCGTCGGGACGGGCACGAAGGCCGGGAGTTCGTCTCCTACATTCCTTTGGGCGGGCCACCCCGGTGGACCCTGACCGAGGAGATGCTGGCCCACATGATCGTGCGCTACGAACGTGCGCACGCAGACCGAGCGCGACGCGGGCCGCACTGAGGAAACGAGGACGCATGGCCACCCCTACCGGGCTGGTGCAGCAGCTGGGCGTGCTGGCGGAGCGGATCCCGGGCGGGGATCCGGTGTGCTTCTCCGGACCCTGGGGGCGTTTGAGGGCGTGGTGGGGACGTTCTGGGGCGTTCTGGTGTCCTGGGACGTCCCTGGGGACGTCTTGGGGTGGTGGGTGGTGGGTGTGGGGGTGTGGTGGTGTCGTTGGGTGGGGTTGTGGTGGGTGCTGGTGGTGGTGGGGTGCCGGCGGTGTGCCGCCGCGGAGCGGGGGCGGTTCTGGGGGTTCGTGGGGCTGTTACCTGGGCTTACGGGGGTGTCGGGTGGGGCTGGGTTCGGAGGTTCTGAACCCTTGCGCTGGGGGTTGAGGGGTGCGGAGCGCCCCGGGTTCGGGGGGTTGATCATGGTGATGCCGGGAGGGCGCCGAATCGCGGAGCGATCGGCAAAACCATTGCGTAGCAAGGGCTCCTTTTTGGACAGATATAAATTCCTTGCGTAGCAAGGTATTTATATCGTCTGTCTTTTTAGGACAGTACAAAGTGGGCGAACTTGTGAACCGAATTCCGT
>NZ_JANUXO010000008.1:0-27106 GCF_032335455.1 Amycolatopsis sp. PS_44_ISF1
CAAGCGGTGTTCTTCTTCCCGGCGCTGCTGCTGTTCGTGCTGCGCAAGCGGGTGCCGTGGCCCGCGCTGCTGCTGATCCCGGCGGTCTACCTGCTGCTGGACGTGCCCGCGCTGATCGCCGGGGCGAACTTCGGCGAGCTGCTGAAGGTCTACCTCGACCAGTCCGACACCTACGACCAGCTCACCCTGAACGCGCCGAACGTCTACCAGTACCTCAGCTCGGCCGGCAGCTCCGCGGTGCTGCGGACCGGCGGGATCGTGGTCACCGGGCTGATCCTGCTCGCACTGGCGATCCCGGTGGTGGTGCGCCGGGCGGAGCTGACCCCGGCCCGGATCGTGCTGGTCAGCGCGATCTCGGTGACCCTGGTCCCGTACTTCCTGCCCGCGATGCACGAGCGCTACTTCTACCCGGCCGACGCGCTGAGCGTGATCGCCGCGTTCTACCTGCCGAAGCGGTTGTGGGCGTTCCCGGTCCTGGAGCAGTTCGCCTCCGGTTTCGCCTACGCGCCCTACCTGCTGAACTCGCGCCAGGGCGGTTTCCCCGGCGGCGGCCGGCGGGGCGGCCCGGGCGGCACCGGCGGCCGAAGCGGCGGTTTCCCCGGCGGGTCCCGGCCCGGTCCCCCCGGCGGCGAGCCGCCCGGCCACCCGGGTGGCGCGCCGTCCGGTCCGCGGTTCCGCCCGCCCGGCGGTGGCCCCGGCGGGATGACCACGGGCACCGTGCTGGTCGACTTCTGGATCCTGTCCACGGCGATGCTGGCCGGCCTGCTCCTGGCGGTGTGGGCCGCGGTCCAGGACTTCCGCCGTCCGCCCGAGCCCGGGCCCCGGCTTGAAGTCACAGGTTCCCGGGGGCGCGAACCCGTGGAGGGGTGACACCGGCCGGCCCCGCTGGATCCGGAGATCGGCCCGGCCGGCCCGGCCACGGCGTCGCGACGATCATCGGGTGTACCGGTTCCGGCCCGGGCGATCGCGGACTCAGGCGGTCAGGTACAGCACCGCATAGCAGGCCAGCCAGTGCTCGACCGAGTAATGACCGCCACTGACCTGATCGAGCTCCGGCTCGGCGTGCTGCTCGGCGGCCGCGCGCATCAGCGGGACCCGCGGGTCGTCCTGCGGCAGGTGGTCGGCCAGGCGCAGCCAGCACCAGGCCCGGCTGAGGTTGAGCCCGCGCAGGTGGGCGAGCTGGCCGTCGCTGTCGTCGGAAACGGTGGCGGGGGCGAACAGCGTGGCGGGCTCGCCCCCGGCCAGGCCGGGCAGGAAGCGGTCCAGCCAGCTCCGGAACCGCCCGGGCGGCAGCAGGGCGGCCTGGAGCTCGGCTTCGGCGAGGGCGGGGGAGAGGAAGTCGGCGCCGGAGGGCTCCCACCGGCCGGGATAGTCCGTGTCCGTGCTGAACCAGCGTCGGGCCGCGTCCTCGATCGCTGCGAGCAGCGCGCCCGAGCCGGCGCTGTCCCGGGCGTACGGCAGTGCCCGGGACAGCCCGAACGCGCTGTTGCTGTGCGCGCCGTAACGCACCGGGTAGGTCTGTTTCGGCAGCCAGCTCAGGAACGCGTCGGTGACCGCTGCCGACAGCGGCACGAGGTTCGCCGACCAGCGGCGGGCGTCGGGGTCGTCCCAGGTCGCGAGCTCGTGGTGCAGGGTCAGCGCCCAGCCCCAGGCGTAGGGGCGCGCCCTCGACGGTGTGGTCCGGAAGGTCTTCGCTTCCGCCTCCAGCGCTTCGCCACTGAGGTGCTGATCCAGCACGGCCCGGATCTCACCGGCGGGGACCGCGTCCGGCACCGTGCGCAGCAGCCGGACCAGCAGCCAGTGCATCTCCACGCAGGAATGCCAGTCGAGGCAACCGTAGAACGCCGGGTACAGGTCGGCGGGCCGGTTCGGGAAGTCGCCGGGGAACCGCATGGTGCTGCGGATGTCGTTCGGGAACTCCTGCCGGACGACGCGGAGGGCGACCGCGCTGAACTCACCGGCCCGGGCGAGCAGCCGGGGTGTGCGTGGAGAGGTCATGGTGAGCAGGCCAAGCGATGGCCTCAGCCGGTGATGCCGGTGATGATCGCCGAGAAGTCACGTCCTGGGCCGTCCTGTTCGACGAACTCGGTGTACAGCCGTTCGGCGTGGTCGCCCAGTGCGGTGCGCACGCCTTCGGCCTGGGCGGCGGCCTGGGCCAGGCGCAGGTCCTTGAGCATCAGGCCGCTGGCGAAACCGCCGCGGTAGTCCCGGTTGGCCGGGCTGGCGGGCACGGGGCCGGGCACCGGGCAGTTGGTGGTCAGGGCCCAGCACTGGCCGGAGGCGGTGGAGGCGACGTCGAACAGGGCCTGGTCGGTCAGCCCGAGGCCGCGGCCGAGCGCGAACGCCTCGCTGACCGCGATCATCGACACGCCGAGGATCAGGTTGTTGCAGATCTTCGCCGCCTGCCCGGCGCCGGTCTCTCCACAGTGGACCAGCTTGGCCCCCATGTGCTTCAGGTGCGGCTCGGCCGCGGCGAACGCCTCCGCCGGGCCGCCGGCCATGAAGGTCAAGGTGGCTGCGCCCGCCCCGACGACCCCGCCCGACACCGGGGCGTCCAGCGCCAGGTGTCCGTGGCCGGTGGCGAGGCCGGCGGCGGCCCGGGCGTCGGCGACCTCGATGGTGGAGCAGTCGAGGAACAGCGTGCCCGGTCCGGCCGCGGGCACCAGCTCCCGGTAGAGCTCCAGCACGTGCCCTCCGCTGGGCAGCATGGTGATCACCACGCCGGCCCCGGCGACCGCCGCCACAGCATTGTCCACAACGGACACACCGGCGGCGGACGCGGCGGCGCGGGCCTCGGGCGACGGATCGTAGCCGGTCACCTCCTCGCCGGCCTTGACCAGGTTCGCGGCCATCGGGCCGCCCATGTTCCCGAGTCCGAGGAAGGCGGTGCTCATCGGGCCACTCCCGTCAGTTCGTCCTCGCCGAGGTGGGCGAAGTAGGCGTCGACGAGGTCCTCGCCGACTTCGGTCAGGGCCTGCGGCGACCACCGGGGCGCGCGGTCCTTGTCGATCACCTGCGCGCGGATGCCCTCCACCAGCTCGGCCGTGGTCAACGCGTGGTGCGAGACCCGGTACTCCCGGGTGAGCGCGGCTTCCAGGTCCGGCAGCGCCGCCGCGGTCCGCAGCGCCCGCAGGGTCACCTTGAGCGTGGTGGGCGACTTGCCCTCGAGCTCTTTCGCCGCGGCGATCGCCGGACCGCCGGCGTCACGGAGCCGGTCGAGGATCCCTTCGACCGTGTCGGCGGCGTAGCAGTGGTCGATCCACGAGCGGGCTTCGGCCAGCGCGCTCGGCGGTGGCGGATCGGCGACCAGGGCCAGCGCCGCGTCCGGGGTGTGGGTGGCCAGCGCGTCGAACAGGTCGGGCAGCCGGTCCGCGAGCACGTAATGGTCCGCGAGTCCACAGTGGATGGCGTCGGCGCCGCTCAGCTGCGCGCCGGTGAGCCCGGCGTGGAGGCCGAGGCCGCCGGGCGCGCGGGAGAGCAGGTAGGTGCCGCCGACGTCGGGCACGAACCCGATCCCGGTCTCGGGCATCGCCACCCGCGAGCGGTCGGTGACCACGCGGTGGCTGCCGTGCGCGGACACCCCGACCCCGCCGCCCATCACCAGGCCGTCCATGATCGCCAGGTACGGCTTGGGGTACCGGGCGATGGCGGCGTTCAGCCGGTACTCGTCGGCCCAGAAGGCCAGCGAAGCGGTGCCGCCGGATCTGGCGTCCTCGTAGATGGAGCGGATGTCGCCGCCCGCGCACAGCCCGCGTTCGCCCGCGCCCTCGACGACCACGACGCGCACGGCCGGGTCGGCCCGCCACCGCTCGAGGTGGCCCGCGATCGCGGTCACCATGACGTGGGTCAGCGCGTTCAGTGCCCGCGGCCGGTTCAGCGTGATCCGGCCTATTCCACTGTGGACGACGAACTCGACGTCGCTCATGCCACCTCCTGTGTTCTGCGGGATACCCGGTCGGCGGTGCGAGCGGAGCTTCGCGATCGTGTGCTCACACCGCCTCCGCCAGCATCCGGCGCGAGATGATCACCCGCATGATTTCGTTGGTTCCTTCGAGGATCTGGTGCACCCGCAGGTCGCGGACGATCTTCTCCACCCCGTAATCGGCGAGGTAGCCGTAACCGCCGTGCAGCTGCAGGGATTGGTTGGCCACTTCGAACCCGGTGTCGGTGCAGAACCGCTTGGCCATGGCCGAAAGCTGGGTCGCGCGGTCCTCGCCCTGGTCCAGGGCGTCGGCGGCCCGCCACAGCAGGGTGCGCGCGGCTTCGAGCTCGGTGCGCATGTCGGCCAGCCGGAACTGCAGGGCCTGGGACTGCGACAGCCTGGCTCCGAACGCGGACCGCTCGGACAGGTACCGCACGGCCTTGCCCAGCGCCGCTTCACCGCCGCCGAGGGAGCAGGCCGCGATGTTGAGCCGCCCACCGTCCAAAGCGGACATGGCCACGGCGAACCCGGAGCCCTCGGCGCCGAGCCGGGCCGAAGCGGGCACGCGGGCGCCGTCGAACACGACCGCCCGGGTGGGCTGGGCGTTCCAGCCCATCTTGACCTCGTCGGGGCCGAAGGAAACCCCGGGCGTGCCCCGCTCGACGACGAAGGCGGAGATGCCGCGGGCGCCCGGCCCGCCGGTCCGGGCGAGCACCACGTAGACCTCCGAGGTGCCGGCGCCCGAGATGAACTGCTTGACCCCGTCGAGCACGTAGGACTCGCCGTCGCGGCGGGCCTGGGTGGACAGGGCGGCGGCGTCGGACCCGGCGCCCGGCTCGGTCAGGCAGTAGCTGCCCAGGTGCTCCATGGTGGACATCCGCGGCAGGTAGCGCCGGCGTTGCTCCTGGTCGCCGAACCGGTCGATCATCGTGGCGACCATGTTGTGGATCGACACGTAGGCCGCGATCGAGGGGCAGCCGGTGGCCAGCGCCTCGAACACCAGCACGCCGTCGAGCCGGCCGAGCTCCGAGCCGCCGACCGCCTCGGGCAGGTACAGCCCGCCCAGTCCGAGTTCGGCGGCCTTGCGCAGCACGTCGACCGGGAAGTGCTTGGCCCGGTCCCACTCCAGTGCGTGCGGGGCCAGGTGCTCGGCGGCGAAGTCCGCCGCCGTCTCGCGCAGGGCGCGTTGTTCGCCGGTGATCCTCATGGCTTCAGCTCATCGTCGGGATGACGAAGGAGGCACCTTCCCGGGCGCCGGAGGGCCAGCGCGAGGTGACGGTCTTGGTCTTGGTGTAGAACCGGATCGAGTCCGGGCCGTGCTGGTTGAGGTCGCCGAAACCGGACCGCTTCCAGCCGCCGAAGGTGTGGTGGGCGATCGGCACCGGGATGGGCACGTTGACCCCGACCATGCCGGTGTCGACCCGCGAGGTGAAGTCGCGGGCCGTGTCGCCGTCGCGGGTGAAGATCGAGACGCCGTTGCCGTACTCGTGCTCGCTCGGCAGCCGCAGCGCCTGCTCGTAGTCGTCCGCGCGGACCACCGAGAGCACCGGGCCGAAGATCTCCTCGCGGTAGATCCGCAGGTCCGGGGTGACCCGGTCGAACAGGCAGCCGCCGAGGTAGAAGCCGTTCTCGTGCCCGGGCACGGTCACCTCCCGGCCGTCCACCACCAGCTCCGCGCCCTCGGCCAGGCCGATCTCCACGTACTCGCGGACCCGCTGCACGGCCGCGGCGGTGATCAGCGGGCCGAAGTCCGCGGTCTCGTCCAGCGCGGCGCCGACCTTGAGCGTCCGCACCCGCGCGGCCAGCCGTTCGACCAGCGCGTCGGCCGTGGCCCGGCCGACCGGGACGGCGACCGAGATGGCCATGCACCGCTCGCCGGCCGAACCGTAACCGGCGCCGGCCAGGGCTTCGACCACCCCGTCGAGATCGGCGTGGCACAAACGGCGCGGGCCAAAGACGGGGAAAAAACGAAGATGCGCGGCCTGATGAAGATCATCGGCTTCGGCAAGGTCTTCGGCGGCGGCCCTACCGGGCTGGCCAAGCAGGCGGGCTTGCCCTACGAGCCGGTCAAGGCCGCGGCCGACGGCTACGACGAGGTCTACCCGGAGATCCCGCGCTTCGGCCGCACGCTCCAGCGCCAGGCCGCGTACAAGGGCGGGGCCGTTTACACGCCGATCGGTCGCCGCCTGCCGCTCGACCGCGACCGCGCCTACGCGGCGACGAACTACGTGGTCCAGAGCACCGCGCGGGACGTTCTCGCCCGTGCGCTCTGCCGGATCGACGACGCCGGCCTGAGCCATCACGTGCTCCTCCCGGTTCACGACGAGCTGGTCTGCCAGGCCCCGGCGGAGGACGCGGAGGAGGTCATCCGCGAGATCGGCCGCCTCATGGAGACCACGCTCCGTGAGATCCCGATTGCGTCGGAGCCCGAGGTATACGGCCGGAGCTGGGGTGCGGGCTACATGCCCGAGGAGGAAAAGGCCCTGCTTGACGCTTCCTGACAAGGGTTCGGCCATGTGACCCATCCCACTTTTCGAACATACGTTCGCAGGTTACGGAATGCGCCCAACGGGCGATGAACAAAGTTGAAAGGTAAAAGATCAGTTGAGTATGGTAAAGGAAAGCTTCAAGCAGCTCATCGACACCATGACGCGCCTGGGGGGTGTGTTGTCTCCTGCAATCGACGCTCAGTACGAGGCGCCGCCTGGAACTCGTGCATCCAAGGTGCCCGCGTCGAATGGCGTCTCCAATCCCACTTTGGACACCGTGCTCGACCCCCGTCGGCTTGCGTTGTCGGACGAGATCCGTTCGACGCGCCTGGCGCTTCTCAAGGCACGGGCCATCCTCGAACCGCACATCCCCGCGCTCCACTCCGCCGTGAACCGGTGGGAGGGCCAGGAAGGAACACAGTGACCAGCTCCGTCCCCTCGGCTGTCGAACTCGGCGGCCGGGTCCTGCACGCGCGCTTGCTCGCCGAGGCCCGCACCGCGGTTGCTGCGATGAACTGGGACATTCCCCAGGACGAGCGCCACGAGCTCGACCCACACGAGACGGACGACCTGACACTCTCCACCGCCGGCTGACGGAGGCTCCACCGAGAGCACCCGCGCCCACCCACGACCCCCGCACTCCACTATGGAGCGCGGGGGTCTTTTGCTACTTACAAGTAGATATCACGAATCTGAGTAGTTTCCCCCTGGTGTTGATCAGGCCCGGGGAGCCTGTTACGTTCTTTCCACCGAGAACTCTCGGTGAGAGCGTCGGACGAGCCCTTGCGACTGAACTCCGGCACCGAACACCCCGAAAGCAGGCTCCTCTCCTCGGCT
Source organism: Amycolatopsis sp. PS_44_ISF1 (assembly GCF_032335455.1). Lineage (NCBI taxonomy): Bacteria > Bacillati > Actinomycetota > Actinomycetes > Pseudonocardiales > Pseudonocardiaceae > Amycolatopsis > Amycolatopsis sp. PS_44_ISF1. Next base: position 7,249 of record NZ_JANUXO010000008.1, read on the forward strand.
AAGCCCTCCCCTTCCTGACAGCCGTACCGTCCGGCGCCTTCCCCGCGCCCGAAACGGCTCCACACAAGGACTTCCGTCCTAGCTCTCGGACGTGCAGACGTCACGCCACGTCCGTCTTCGGAGCGCGCGTCCGCGCAAACCCGGGCATACCCGTGCCCTCAATTGTCACTTTCTGCAACTTTACCAATTCAAGGAGTTTTTTTCGTGCGCGACTACACCAATATCCTCGCCACCGAGAGTTTTCTGTCGCACGAGGAGCAGTGTGCCCTCATCGCCGCCGCACAGGACGTCCCCTGCACGGTGACCACCAACCCGGAGACCGGCGAAGAGACCGTCACCTTCGGCAAGACCGCCGCCTCCGAAACCGCTCTCACCCAGCTCGTCGTCAGCTTCACCCCGCTCATCCGCTCGATGGCCCGCACGGCCCCGACCCTCGGCTACGACGAGGCCGAAGCCATCTGCCTTGAGCGCTTCATGAAGGCCATCCGCGAGTACGACCTCAACTCCGAACTCCCCTTCTCCCGCGACATCCGGACCATGCTGCGCTTCGAGCTGTCCGACAAGACCCGCACTCGCGGAGTCGTTGCGATCAAGGAGAACGTGGCCGCCCGCTACCTCCGCCTCGTCCAGAAGCACGCGGGCGACGTCCGCGCCGCCTACGAGGAATGCCGCACCACCCCGAACGGCTTCGACCCGTCCACGTTCCTCGCCGTCCACCGGGCCTACGGAATGCTCATCTCCCTCGACATCGCGCCGGGCGACAGCGATGCGGGCGCCGCCGGGGACTGGAACGAACACGAGCGCATCCTCATCGATCACATGGCCGCGTTCGAGGAGGACCTGGCGAACCGCGACCTCGTCCGCTGGGCCTTTACCAAGGTCGCCGAGCGGGAGGCCCAGATCCTCCGCCTCCGCTACGGCTTCGACGACCTCACCACCGAGAATCTCCGGTCCCGCGCTGGCTTCCGCACCGACGTCGACGACCTCGTCATGAGCGACCGCGAAGTGGCCCAGTGCATGGGCCTCGCCCTGTCGAGCTGCAACCGCTACAAGCGCGAGGCCCTCGCCACCATGCGCTCCGCTCTGGAATCCCTCGCCGCGGAAAGCGACTGAGCAACTCCCGCCCGACCCGCAGAACTCCCGATCAGCCCAAGAAAAAGACCGAGCAGGAGCCCGACATGTCCCCCGTTTCAACGCTTTCCGCCGACGACCTGACCGACACGTGGCCCCTCGACTTCGACGAGCTGGACGAGATGGAGACCCGCCTCGCCGAACTCGCCAGGGAGGTCGTCACCGGCCTCCCGGCCCGCCCCGGGACCCGGCGATGACCGCCACGGACCTCCGCGTCCTCTCGACCGTGGCCTACGCGCTGGAGGGCCACGGCGCAACGACACCGTTTCTCCGCCGAGCCGAGGACGTCGTCAAGCAGCTCGCGGCCGAGGGCCTCGCGATCAGGTCCACGGCCGGACGCGAAGATCTCGCCGCCCGACTTCGCGAGGCGTTCGACAAGGCCCTCCGCGCCGAGAACCTGTCCTGCTACTTCGACGGCGGCTACAAGACCCGCGAGGCAGCCGAGGAGGCCGCCACCGCGGCCCTCGCGCTGATCGAGGAAATCGGACGCACGTGACCAAGACCTTCCGCGTCGTCGACACACCGGCGAACCCGGGTAACCGCTACCACTTCGGTCCCGACGAGCACCGGGTCCGGCCGTTCATGATCGTGGACGAGATCGAGCGCTGTTACGGGCGCAACGCCCGGCGCGAGGACGCCGAGTCCGCGGTCCGGCAGCTCGAATTGGAGCACACCCTCCCGGTCGGGATGCGCTCCAGCGGGCTACTCACGGACGCCCGCGCCGTCCATGCGCGGGCGCTCCTCACGGCCAAGACGGCCCGACGCTACGGCCTCATCGACGCCGAGGACCAGGAGATCCTCGCCGACCTGGACGCCGTCGTCGCCCGGCTCGCCCGCTGGCAACGGACCGGCTACCCGCGCGGATGTGAGGTCGCCGAGTGAGCTTCCTGGCCTGGTTCTTCCTGGCCTGGCTGGGTCTTGCCCTCCTCGGCGGCTTCCTCCTCGGTCACCTGATTGGGAAGAACGACAAGCGCGGCTGAGAGCCGCCCGACCCCGGCCTCCGCCCTCGGCGCCCAGCGCCTTGGGCGGAGGCCCTTCGGCGTCAAGAGGCCCTTGACGGCCGCCCCCCGAACACCGGCAACCTGGAGCAACGCCCTCGAATGCTGCCTTCCAACCTCTCTGACGCCCTCACCGAGCCCCACCGAGACCGCCCCCGGGCTCACGCGGCCGGCGCGACATGAGCGTCCGCCACGCCCGGCGCTCCCTCGCCGGAAGCATGGGCGGCTCACTGGACGTCCTCCTCGGCCACGACGGCGCCGGCGGACGCGTCGTCGCGATCCGTTCGCTCTCGGTGCGCACGACCAACGCCGTCCGCACCGCCGACCCCGCCACCGTCCGCACGCTCATCGCCGAACTCGGCGAAGCCCTCGACTACCTCACCTCGGGAGGAACCCCGTGAACCAGAAGGAACCTGGGCGCACCCGCGTCCTTCGCCTGATCGGTTGCGGCGGCCTCGTCCTACTCATGGGCGTCGCCGTCATCGCGTGGTCGTGGCCCTGGGCGCTGGCCGCGCTGGCCGTGTTCGCCGGAACCGCCGCACTTGACGGCTTCCTCGACGCCGTCCGCGAGCAGCGGTAGCACCTGCTCCTCCCCGGCCCCGCCGCCCGCGCCCTGGGCAGCGGGGCCTTTCCGTTCTCTGGTGAGCAAGTCATATCGCGTGCGCAGAAGTCCATCTCCGACAGAGAAACTCCCTACCGAGGAGCGTCCACATGACCACGTTCCGCCGCAACGACCCGGTCATCGTCCGCGAGGTCGAAGCGATCCACAGCCACATCTACGTCGGAAAGAAGGGCCGGTTCCGTGGCACTGTCGGCTCCACCAACGACGCGAGCGGGAAGCCTGCCTACCTCGTCGAGGTCAACGCCTGGGATGGCTCCCGCACCACCTGCACCATCCGCGCCACCCGCATCGAGCGGGACACCCTGAAGACTGGGCGCTTCCAGGCGGAGCTCCCTACGCTCACCCAGCCCGGCCGGGTCAGCGTCGGTGATCGAGTCCGCGTTGTCGAAGTCCTGCCCTCGGACTCCTCGGGCAGCCGCCTGAAGATCGGACAGACCGGCACGGTCGAAGAGGCCGTGCCGGCGAACGGCATCCGGCCGGGATTCCACCGGGTGCGCGTCGGCGCCGCGCTCGTCCGGGCGACCACGGTGGAGCGGGTCGCCGGGTCCCTACCGATGACCCACGCTGACGAGCCGACCGCGGAGAGCAGGCCGAAGCCCGTGGACGCCCTGATCGACCCCAAACGCCTCCAGGCCGCCCACGCGGCCCATGCGCTTCTCGGCGAGGACGCGACGCTCGACACCCTCATCGGACTCGGTGAGTTCATCCTCGGCGAGCACGCGAAGGGAGGACGCGTCGACCTCGGCGCGCTGGCCGCACCGAGCACGCACCGCGTCCAGACGGCACCGGACATGACCCTCGATGAGGCCCGGCGCGTGACCTCCGAGACGCTGCACATCAACAGCCTGGACGTAGGCCCGGACCTCCATCCGGACTCGGACGTGATCATGATGGAGGTTCGCGGTTCTCGCGAGTACCTCACCGAAGAGCAGGTCGACAAGCTCATCGCGTACCTCCGCGCGGCGAAGCTCGTCCACACCGCCCGCTGATCCATCCCTGAACCGAGGCCCGGCCGCCGGAGACCCTGTGTCCCGGCGGCCGGGCCTCTTCTGCGTTTACACACCTCCGAAGGAGCACCATGAGCGCCACCGCCAACCCCGAGTACCGCCCCGGCGACAAGGTCCGCGTCCTGGCCGACAAGCCCTACGCAACCGAGCTGGTCGCCGGCGACGTCGTCACCGTCATCGAGCAGGTCACCAAGATCGAGGGGACGAGAACGAGGTCGGACGTACATACTACACAGGTCGAGCGTACAACAGGGCCGAGGGTGTTCCCAATGCGGCACCCCAGGGTCCACGGACGCAAGGAGCGCCCTCTGGAGAGAACCAGATGGTGCCGCAGCGGGCGGGCTCAGCCAAAATGACACACTGGGCTGGGCGGCGGGCTTAAGACTCAAAGGCGAGACGCCGCTGGTTGCGTTTCGGGCGACCCCGTGGCGTTAGGGAGGACCCGTTGCAGGCAGAAGTTCAAACTAGTCCCCCCCCCCCCCCCCTTCTATGGCCCCTAACCCCCCGCCCGCCCCCCCCCAGCCCCCCACAGCCCCCCCCCCCACACACCCCCCACTGGGGCCTGGCGGTTCGCCCGGCACCGGCGGTTCAACTGGCACCAGCAGTTCGCCCGGCACCGGCAGTTCGGCTGACACCGGCAGTTCATCGGACGCGGGCGGCTCCGGCTCCACCGACGCACCCGGACCGAGCGGCTCGGTGGGCACGGTCGGCACCACCGGCCCGACCGCGGAACTTCCACCCCGCTACGGCTTGCTCTCCGGGGCCGGCGCGGACTCCCTGGAACGCGAACGGGCCGCCTTGGACCAGGCCACCGGAACCGGCCCGTCCTCCAGCAGCTACCCCGCCGTCGAAGGTGCGGGCAACTATTCCCCCGGCAACACCGGCACCGGCAGCTTCGGCGGTTCTGGCAGCCCCAGCGGTTCTGGCAGTTTCAGCGGCCCAGGCGGCTCCAGCAGCCCGGGCAGCTTCGGCGGCTCGGGCAACTTCAGCGGCCCCGGCGGCTTCAGTGGCTCTGGCGGCTCTGGAGGTTTCGGCGACTCCGGCAGCCTCAGCGGCCCCGGCGGTTCCAGCAGCTCAGGCGGCTTCGCCGGTTCCGGCGCCCCCAGCGGCTACGGCGGCGGCAGCGGCTTCGCCCCCCACCCCGGCAGTCACCCAGGCCCCGGACACCCCGCAAGCACCCCGCAGCCTTCACCCGCCGCCGCGACGATCCACCAAACCCCGGGCAGCGCCCCGCTGCCCGTCCACTGGGTCTTGCTGCTCGCCCTGCTCCTCGGCCTGGCCGCGGGCTCGGTGATCGGGCTCCTCACGCTGATCTGATCCCCAGCAGTCGCACCCCCATCCCAGATCCCCGGCCCGGGTGCAAGGGCGCGCGGCCGACCTTCGTCGCACTAGCCACTCCGGCCCCACCGTTGTGAGGCCGGCCGTCGCACAAGCGTCCGGAACGCCCGTTTCCACCGGTCCGGGGCATCTTGCGGCTGGTTCGTTCCCGCCTCGCGTGACCTGCGGTTCCTTGCCCGGTGAAGGCACACAGCGTCACCCTGTACCGTTTTCGGTGTGATTCTCGCCCAGAGCACAGTGACGACCATGTCCCTCCTGCCGTCGTGGCTGGACCCGCAGCACCTGCTGACCGGGCTCACCACACCGGTCATCGCCGTGCTCTGCCTGATCATCTTCATCGAGAGCAGCATCTTCCCGGTCCTGCCGGGTGATTCGCTGCTGTTCACCGCGGGCCTGTTCATCGCCAACGACACGCTGAAGGCGCCGTTGTGGCTGGTCTGCGTCCTGGTGACGGTCGCGGCGCTGCTCGGCAACGTCGGCGGGTACTACCTCGGCTACTTCGCCGGGCCGAAGCTGTTCAACCGGCCCGATTCGAAGTTCTTCAAGCGCGAGTACGTCGACAAGACGCACGCGTTCCTCGACAAGCACGGGCCCAAGGCCGTGGTGCTGGCCCGGTTCGTGCCGTTCGTGCGGACGTTCATCACCTGGATCGCCGGCATCGGCCGGATGGACCCGAAGCGCTACTTCACCTACACGGTGCTGGGCGGCATCCTGTGGGCAGCGGGCATCACCGTGCTGGGCTCGCTACTGGGCAACATCGGCTTCATCCGCGACAACGTCGATGCCATCTTCGTGGTGATCGTGCTCGTGTCGGTGGTCCCGATCGGTCTGGAGTACCTGAAGAGCCGCCGGGAGAAGAAGGCGCACGGGGCGGCGATGGCCGAGTCGCCGGCCGAGGTCACGCAGCGCATCCCGCGCGTGCGCGACTGACCGCCGAATTCGTCGAAACGGCGCCGGCCTCCCTCCGCGGAGACCGGCGTCGTTCGCCGTTTCAGTCCTGCATCGAGAACATCGAGCCCGGGTTGAACAGGTTCCCCGGGTCCAGCGCCTGCTTGATCTGCCGGTGCACCCGCAGGCCGACCGGGCCGATCTCGCGCACGAGCCAGTCGCGCTTGATCTTGCCGACGCCGTGCTCGCCGGTGACGGTGCCGCCCAGCGCGAGGCCGATCTCCAGGATCTCGTCGAACGCCTGCTGGGCGCGCGCGAACTCTTCCGGGGACTCGGGCGCGTAGACGATCGTGGGGTGCATGTTGCCGTCCCCCGCGTGTCCGACGACGGCGATCTTCAGACCCACCTTCGCGCTGACCTGCTCACAACCGTGGATCAGGTCCGCGATGCGGGTGCGCGGCACGCAAACGTCGTCGGTCAGCCAGATCCCGTACGTCTCCAGCGCGGTGAGCACCACCCTTCGCGCCTGAAGTAGCATCTTGCCTTCTTCGAGGTCTTCGGTGGCGTACGCGAGGTCGGCGCCGCAGTCGGTGCAGATCTGCTCCAGCGTGGCGAGTTCGCGGCGGCCGGCCTCACCACCGGCGTCGGACTGGGCGAGCAGCAGGGCCCGGCAGTCGGAACCGGCGCCGAGGTCGGTCTTCAGGTAGGTCTCCGACGCCTTGATCGACACCGCGTCCATGATCTCCAGCAGCGAGGGCACCAGCCCCTCGCGGACCACCCGCGCGACGGCCTCACCCGCCGCCTCGGTGCTGCTGAACCCGGCCACGAACGTCGACGGCGCCTGCGGCAACGGCTTGAGCGCGACGGTCGCCTGGGTGATCACGCCGAGCGTGCCTTCGCTGCCGACGAACAGCTTCGCCAGGTCGTACCCCGCGACGCCCTTCACCGTGCGGCGGCCGGTCTTGAGCAGCGAACCGTCGGCCAGCACCACTTCCAGCCCGAGCACGGAGTCGGTGGTGACGCCGTACTTGACGCAGCACAGCCCACCGGCGTTGGTGGAGAGGTTGCCGCCGATGGTGCACCAGTCGTAGCTCGACGGGTCCGGCGGGTAGAACAGGCCGTGCTTCTCCACGGCGTTGCGGAAGTCCAGGTTGATCACCCCCGGCTGCACCACGGCGAGCCGATTGCCCGCGTCGATCTCGACGATCTCGTTGAGCTTGGTCAGCACGAGCACCACGCAACCGTCGATCGCGTTGGCCGCGCCGGACAGCCCGCTCCCGGCCCCCCGCGGCACGATGGGAACCTCCGCGTCGGCGCACGCCTTGACCGCAGCCTGCACCCCCGCGGTGTCCACGGGCAGCACAACGGCCAACGGATTCCCGACGGGCGCCAGCGGCATCATGTCCCGCGCGTACCCGGCGGTGACGTCGGCATCGGTGAGCACGGCGCCGTTACCGAGCTCGTCACGGAGTCGCTGGACCAGGGCCTCATTGCTCATGCGGACCATGGTAAGTGATGAGATCTCCACAGTGCGGAATTTTTCTTCCAATTAAGCAGGATGGCCGTGCGCGGCCACGCTCTGTCGCCGCACCGACCACCAACACGACTCGGCCCGCGTCGGCTGCGGACTGGCATCACTACGAGCGCAGAAACACCGACCGTCGATGCGGAACGCTGCGACAAGGCTGGCCGCCACCTGGCACTGGCCCGCCTCGACGACTTGACTGCCCCGGCGACCGGACCAGCACTGGGCTGCTTCAGAGAGCAGAGCGGGGCCGAGCGGCCAGACGTACACCTGGCGACTTCGGCCGCAGTTAGGCCGAGGCCAGGCCGCTGAACCGGCACCGGGCCACTGCACCGGCCGCCAGGTCAACGCCGGGCGGCCGGACCAGGCCCCGGGTGGCGCCGAACAGTTCGGCAGCCTGATGCGGGCCGGGTAGCTGCGCCGGTAGTCGAACGACCGGCCGGGCGCCGGGTGACCCGGTGCCCGGCCGGATGGAACCGAGCGAAACCGGGCCACAGCAAGCGGCGCCGGAGGGTGGAATCAAACGACACCACGCCGCGGTAAGCAGCACCGAAGGGGAAACCGAGCAAACCGGGTTGCGGCGAAAGCGCCGGTAGGCGCAACTGGGTCGCAGCGAGCAGCGCTGGCAGATCGAACCGAACGAAGCCGAGTCGCGGCAAGCAACGCCGGGGGGTCGAAACTGGATCGCCGCGATCGGCGCGCTGGTAGGTCGGACCGGGCGAAGCTGAGTCGCAGCGAGCGACGCCGGTTAGGCACAACCGAACGACACCGGGTCGCAGCGAGCGGCGCTAGTAGGTCGACTGAGCGAAACCGGGTCACGGCAAGCGGCACCGACGGGCGGAGCCGAGCGAAACCGGGTTGCGGCGAAGAACGCCGATGGGCGGACCCAAGCCGAACCAAGTCGCGGCGGGCGGCGCCGGGAGGTGAAACCGGGCGAAACCGGGTCGCAACGAGCGGCGTGCAGGTAGGTCGGACCGGGCGGGGCTGAGTCGGGGCGGGCGGAGGCCGGGGGGTCGAACCGGGCGAAGCTGAGTCGGGGTGGGCGGAGCTGAGTCGGGGCGAGCGGAGCTGGAGGGTCGGACCGGGCGGGTTGAGTCGCGGCGGGCGGCGCCGGAGGGTCGGACCGGGTGGAACTGAGTTGGGGCGGGCGGAGGCGGGGGTCGAACCGGGCGGAACCGAGGCGGGCAGGCGAAGGCGGGGGCGAACCGGGCGAAGCTGAGTCGAGGCAGGCGGGGGCGAACCGGGCGGAGCTGAGTCGCGGCGAGCGGAGCGGAGGGAGCGAACCGGGCGGAGGCGAGTCGGGCGGCGGAGGCGGCGGGTGGTGGGGCGGCGCCGGGGTAGGTGGGTGGTTATGCGGGTAGTGGTGTCTCCTTGCGGTCGGTGCGGCGGCGGCCGCGGGTGAGCAGGAAGTAGGCCTGGGCCGCGGTGTAGATCAGGATTGCGGCGCCGGCCCAGGCGGTGGTGTGCAGGCCGGAAACGAAAGCCTCGCGGGCGGACGTCACCAGGGCCTCGGCGGCCGGGGCGGGCAGGGAGCCCGCTGCGGCTACGGCGCCGCCCAGGGTGTCGTGGGCGGTGGTGATCGCGGTATCCAGGGCGGGGTCGTGCGGGGTTGCGCTCAGGGAGCCGGACAGGCCGGACTGGTAGACGGCCGTGGCCAGGCTGCCGAGGAGGGCGGTGCCCAGGGCGCCGCCCAGCTCGTAGCCGGTTTCCGAGATGGCGGAGGCCGCGCCGGCGCGGTCGACCGGGGCGGCGGAGATCACCAGGTCGTTGGTGAGGGTCTCGGACAACGCCACTCCGCCCCCGACCAGCACGAAGGCGATGACCACCGCGGCCAGGCCCGCTGTGGTGCCGATGGCCGTGAGCATCAGGAAACCGGCCGCGCCGAGCAGCAGGCCGACGCCGACCAGCACCGGCACGCGGACGTGGCGGGCCAGCCGGACCGCGAGGAGCGCTCCGGCGATGCCCGCGAAGGTGGCGGGCAGCATCCACAGCGCCGCCGTCACCGGGGACAGGCCCAGCACCAGCTGCAGGTACTGCGGAACCAGGAACAACAGCCCCACCAGCGCGAACACCCCGAGCAGGTTGGTCACCACCGAGGCGGTGAACATCCGGTTCGAGAACAGCGCCAGGTCCAGCATGGGCTGCTCGAGCCGACGCTGACGGCGGACGAACACCGCCCCGAGCCCCAGGCCGACCACGATCGCCAGCGCCGCGAGCCAGGTGAAGCCCTCGGTGGCCGCGACCTTGATCCCGTACACCACCGGCAGCATCGCGCCCAGTGAGAGCAGTGCGGACAGCAGGTCGAACCGGCCCGGCTTCGGGTCGCGGTGCTCGGGCAGCAGCAGCGGACCGGCGACCAGCAGCACCAGCATCACCGGCACGTTGATCAGGAAGACCGAGCCCCACCAGAAGTGCTCCAGCAGCCAGCCGCCGACCACCGGGCCCACGGCCATGCCGCCGGAGAACGCCGCGCTCCACACCCCCACCGCGGTGCGGCGACGGCGGTCCTCGGTGAAGATGCTGCGGATCAGCGACAGGGTGGACGGCATCAGGGTCGCCCCGCCGACGCCCAGCAGCGCGCGGGCCAGGATCAGCATCATCGGCGTCGTCGAGAACGCCGCCAGCACCGAAGCCAGGCCGAACGCCACCGCGCCCGCCAGCAGCAGCTTTCGCCGGCCGATGCGGTCGCCCAGGGTGCCCATGAAGACCAGCAGCCCGGCCAGCACGAACGAATAGACATCGACGATCCAGAGCTGCTCGGCCCCACTCGGGCCGAGGTCCTCGCTCAGGTACGGCAGGGCGAACCCCAGCACCGTTGCGTCCACGCTGATCAGCAAAACCGGCAGCACCAGTACCGCCAGTGCCCACCACTGCCCGCGCCTCTCCATGGCGCACTCTTCCTTTCTTGCACCGTCTGGACGGTACAGTTTTGCTCCTGGTGTAGAAGGTAAACCGTCCGGACGGTACAGTCAAGCTGTGCCGAAACCGTCCGCCCGTGAGCGCGTCCTCGACTCGTACGAGGTCATCCTGATCGAGCGGGGGCCGCTCGAGATCACCCTCGAGGCGGTGGCCGCGCGGGCCGGGGTGTCCAAAGGGGGCCTGCTGTACCACTTCGGTTCCAAGGACGCCCTGCGTGACGGCTTGCTCGAACGGCTGGTCCGGCTCAACGCCGAGGACATCGAGCTGGCCCGCGCCGCCCCGGAGGGCGTGGTCCGCTACTACCTGCGCACGGCGATCACCGACGTGACCCGCAACCGGCCGCTGCACCGCACGACGATGGCGACCCTCCGGCTGGTGCTCAACGACCCCACCGTGGCCGAGGTCTCCCAGCGCTGCATGAACGACGTCCGCGAACTGCTGCTGGAGAACGCCGAGGACCGGCTGGCCGCCGAACTGGTGATGCTGGTCGGCGAGGGCCTCTACATGCGCGCTGCGCTCGGCGAGGAGAACAGCGGCGGCCTGCTCGACCAGATCGACGACATCGCCGGGCGGCTGGAACAGCCGTGAGACGGGCCCGCGGGGCCAGGTACCGGGCAAAGGCCGGCCCCGCGAAGCAGGCCAAGGGCAGACGGGCCGGGCGGAAGCAGGCGGGCGACACCGAATCGACCGGGAGCAGGCCGGGCGGAGAGCGATCGGAAGACACCCGCCAACCCGGCCCGGCCGCTCACCGCGCGACCCCGTAGACCCGTTCGATGCGCAGCGTCAGCACCAGACGCTGGTCGGCGACCATCGCGGCGCGGTACTCGGACCAGTCCGGGTGCTCGCCGCCGATCTTGCGGTAGAGCTCGATCAGGGCCTCCACCGTCGCGTCGTCCGCAGCGGCGGCGACCGGCGTGAGTTCCGCAGTGCCCTCCGCCACTGCGTACGACCAGCCGTCTTCACTGGCCACGTGGTAGCTGACCCGGGGATCGCGCCGCATGTTCTTGGTCTTCGCGCGCGTCTCGGTGATGGAGACGAGCAGGGTGCGCGCGTCGGCGTCAAAGTGGTGCGTGACGGTGGACAGCTGCGGGCGGCCGTCACGCTTCAAGGTGGCCAGCACCCCGTTCCGCCGGGAGCCGATGAGGTCGTACAGCGCTGTGTCGTCGGTCATACCCGTATCAACCCGTGGGTCACCGGCTTGTTCCCGCCGGTGACCGGCCACCGGACGAACCGGACCAACCACCACAAGTAAATCTGCTTGCATGCAACAACTAAGGTGTTGTCCGACACAACCAGCCGGTTCCCGCTTGCACAAACGATGAATTGAGAACACCCTTGCTCTAGGCAACTAGTTGCAGCCGCCAAACAACGGTTCGTTTCACCGCGAGAAAGACCCAGCCATGACCCCGAACGGCTCCACCACCAGGCCCAAGGCCGAACTGGAACTGGCCGACCAGCTCAGCAACGAGCTGGTCCGGTTCATGCGCCTGATCACCAAGGCCAAGTCCCAGGTGTCCAAGCAGGGTCCGGACGGGATCGAGCGGGCCGCGTACGCGATCCTCTTCTGCCTCATCCACGAGGGTCCGCAGCGCACCAGCAAGCTCGCCGAATTCCTGCACTCGGAGATCTCCACGATCAGCCGGCAGTCGAGCTCGCTCGTGCAGCACGGCCTGGTGGAGCGCCAGGCCGACCCCGAGGACGGCCGGGCCTGCCTGCTCGCGCCCACCGCCGAGGGCCTGCGGGTGTTCGACGAGAACCGCAAGCAGCGCAACCAGTGGCTGGCCGACGTGCTCGGCGACTGGAGCCAGGAGGACCGCGAAACGCTGAACACCCTGTTCGAGCGGCTGAACACCGGTATCGAGAACAACTTTCCAACTCTGTCCGACACCCCCGAGGTGTCGCAGGCCAAGGGGGCCGCACCGCTATGACGTCCACTGTCGAGAAACAACCCCGGACCCAGGGGGGAGCGCCCGGGGCACCGGGAGCCCTGGGGCTGACCCACCGCCAGATCATCACGATCCTGAGCGGCCTGATGTGCGGCATGTTCCTCGCCTCGCTCGACCAGACGATCGTGGGCACCTCGATCGTCAAGATCGCCAACGACCTGCACGGCTTCGAGCTGCAGGCCTGGGCCACCACCGCGTACCTGATCACCTCCACCATCGTCACGCCGATCTACGGCAAGCTGTCCGACATCTACGGGCGCAAGCCGTTCTACCTGACCGCGATCACCATCTTCGTGGCCGGCTCGCTGGCTTCTTCGTTCTCGACCTCGATGTACGAGCTGGCCGCGTTCCGCGCGGTGCAGGGCCTCGGCGCCGGCGGTCTGATGTCGCTGGCCATGACGATCATCGGTGACGTGGTGCCGCCGCGGGAACGCGCGCGGTACCAGGGTTACATCCTGGCGGTCTTCGGTCTGTCCACTGTGCTCGGACCGGTGCTCGGCGGCTTCTTCGCCGGCTTCGACAAGCTCGCGGGCTTGGACGGCTGGCGCTGGGTCTTCCTGATCAACGTGCCGATCGGCATCCTCGCGCTGTTCGTGGTCGCCAAGGTGCTGAACGTCCCGCACACCCCGCAGAAGCACAAGATCGACTGGTGGGGCGCGCTGAGCCTGATCATCGCCGTGGTCCCGTTCCTGATCGTGGCCGAGCAGGGCCAGAAGTGGGGCTGGGGCGACACGAAGGCGATCCTCTGCTACGCCATCGGCGCGGTGGGCGTGGTCGCGTTCATCCTGATCGAGCGGATGATGAAGGACGCCGCGCTGATCCCGCTGCGGCTGTTCAAGAACTCGACGTTCACCGTGGCGATCATCGGCGGCGTCATCGTCGGTGTCGCGATGTTCGGCGCGATCACCATGATCCCGCAGTACATGCAGGTTGTGCAGGGCTACACCCCGACCGAGTCGGGGCTGCTGATGCTGCCGCTGATGGCCGGGCTGATGCTCAGCTCGATCGTGTCCGGCCGGATCACCTCCAAGACCGGGCGCTACAAGATGTTCCCGGTCATCGGCACCCTGCTGATCGCGGTCGGCGCGTTCTTCTTCGCGCAGGTCAAGTACGACTCGGCGGTGTGGCACCCGCTGGTCGCCGCGGCGATCATCGGCCTCGGCCTCGGCCAGTGCATGCAGACGCTGGTCATCGCGGTGCAGAACGCCGGTCCGCGCAGCGACATGGGCGCGTCCACCGCCTCGGCCACGTTCTTCCGCCAGATCGGTGGCACCGCGGGTGTCGCGGTGTTCCTGACCATCCTGTTCAACGTGCTGCCGGGCAACATCACCAAGGCGTTCGGCGGCAGCCTGCCGGCCGGCTCCGGGGGGCAGCTGGCCGACCTGCAGAGCAACACCAGCATCATCGAGAAGCTGCCGCCGGCCCTCAAAACGCCGATCCTGGTCGGCTTCACCGACTCGATCACCACGGTGTTCTACGTCGCCGGCGCGGTGGCCCTGCTGGCCACGATCGTCCTGCTGTTCCTCAAGGAGATCCCGCTGGCCGGCATGTCCGCGGCCTCGACCATCGAGGGCGGCGAAGCCCTGCTCGAAGCGGAGGACGACGCGCCCACCGAGATCGTCGAGCCGGTGGCCAAGCCGGGTTCCCTGTTCGAAGAGGCCCCGCGCGAGCCGGCGCTGGCCGGGGTGGGCGGAAGGCACTCGTTGAACGGGAACGGCCACGGCGACCCCGAAGCGATCTCCGGCTCCCTGCCCATGCCGATCACCGACTCGGTGGCGGGCGCGGGCGTCGGCCTCCCGACCGGCCACGGCGGACTGCCGGTGACCGGCCACGTGCGGCGGCAGGACGGCAGCCACGTCAGCGGCGCCGCGCTCACCCTGATCGACCAGCAGGGCCGTCAGGTGGCGCGGGCCACGGGCAACGGCGACGGCAGCTACTCCGTGCCGACGCAGGGCCCCGGCACGTACGTGTTGATCGTGGCGGCCCCCGGCCACCAGCCGCAGGCCTCCAGCGTGGTGGTCGGCGGCGGACCGGCCAAGCTGGACGTGACGCTGACCGGCTCGGGTGAGCTGACCGGCGTGGTCCGGTCGGTCGGGCTGGGCAACCCGCTGGTCAACGCGACGGTGACGCTCACCGACTCGCGGGGCGAGGTCAACGGCGCGTTCATCACCGCCGACGACGGCGTCTACACCTTCAACGGGGTCGGCGCCGGGCAGTACACGCTGGTCGCCAGCGGCCCGCACTACCGCCCCGTCGCGGTCACGCTGACCGTGCCGGACAGCGGCGTGCTGCGCCACGACGTCGAGCTGGCCGGGGCCGTGCTGCTCCAGGGCACCGCGCGCACCGAGGGCGAGCGGATCGTGCCGGACGCGAGGATCACGGTGCTGGACGCGAACGGCAACGTCGCGGCCGTGGCGCGCACGGACGGTGAGGGCCGGTACGTGGTGAGCGACCTGCCCACCGGGTCCTACACGGTGGTGGCCAGCGGGTACCCGCCCGCCACCAGCCAGGTTTCGCTCAGCGACGGCGAGGCCGAGCACGACGTCCGCCTGAGCTACGACCAGGCCTTCGACGAGCTGGTCGAGCGGCCGTGAGCGGCGGCCTGCGCGCGCAGCTCCGCGCGAACGGCGGCTGGCCGGTCGAGAACGCCGTGCTGACGGTGACCGACCTCAACGGCCGCCAGGTGGCGCGGCAGGTCACGGACGCGAAGGGGGCGGTGGCCACCGAGCCGCTGCCCCCGGGCGTCTACACCGCCGTGATCACCGCACCGGGCTACAACCCGATGGCGCGCACGGTGCAGGTCGGCTCGGACGGAGCCGGACTGCTGGGCGACATCTCCCTCGCACCGGTGGCCGACGCCGTGGAACTCCCGCCGGCGGGCCCGTGGACCATCGACCCGGTTCACTCGTCGGTGGTCGCGACCGCGCGGCACATGGGCATCGCCAGCATCAAGGTGCGGTTCCCGGACGTGGGCGGGCGGATCGACATCGCCCGCCCGGCCGAGCGGTCGAAGGTGCACGCCGAGATCAAGGCCGGCAGCATCGAATCGGGCATCAAGATGCGCGACGACCACCTGCGCTCGGCGGAGTTCCTGGACGTCGACGTGCACCCGGTGATCGGGTTCGAGAGCACCGGGCTCTCCCAGCGGGGCACCGACACCTGGACGCTGGCGGGCCACCTGACCCTGCACGGCGAACGCCGTCCGGTCGAACTGGCGCTGCGGTACAACGGTCACGGTCCCGACCCGTGGGGTGGGGTGCGTGCGGCCTTCCACGCGGAGACGCAGTTGCACCGCAACGATTTCGCCATCAACTACAGCGCGATGGTGCGCGCCGGGGTGGCCGCGATCGGGACCACGGTGAAGGTGGAGCTGGACATCGAGGCGGTGCAGGGGGAGTCGCTGCCCCAGTTCTGATCTGCCCCCTTCCGACGAAACGGCCGCCGGTGACAGGAACTGTCACCGGCGGCTTCTTCGTCGGACCGGCTGGCGTCGCGGGCGAACGGAGCCGATGCGATCCCTGAATGCACCATCGCCGTGAACGACCCGTTCACAGCAGGAACATCCGAAGTGACCGAGAGGCTGCACCCGATGGTTCGGCGTCACCCCGCGGGCCGGCCACGTAGGCTCGAAGCGTGAAGGTCGTGAGTGTCGAGGCCGCGGGAGTGGGCGTGAGCTGGCTGGACACCGCCGGCCCGGTGCTCGTGTGGGTCATCGTGCTGGGCTTCGTGTTCGCGGAGTGCGCGTTGATCGTCGGGCTGTTCCTGCCCGGCGACTCGTTGCTGTTCGCGGCGGGGGTGGTGCTCGCGCAGCACGGTTCGGACGCCAATGCCTGGCTGCTGTCCGCAGCGGCGCTCGTGGTGGCGGTGCTGGGGAACCAGGTGGGCTACTACATCGGGCGCGGCACCGGCACCCGGCTGATCGCGCGGCGGGGCGGGAAGGTGCTGAACCGGCACAACCTCGACCGGGCCCAGGCGTTCCTGGACCGCAGGGGGTTCTTCGCGATCGTGGCCGCACGGTGGATCCCGTGGATCCGGACGCTGGCCCCGCTGATCGCCGGGGCGGCGCGGATGGACCCGCGGCGGTTCATGCTCGCCACGGCCACCGGCGGGCTGCTCTGGGTACCGACGCTCGTGCTGCTCGGCTACTACGGCGCCGGACTGCTCGACGCGTTGCCGTGGGTCAAGACCGTCGCGCTGTGGGCGAGTGTCGCGTTCTTCGTGCTCGGCACCGGGTACGGCGTGTACCGCTACCGGCAGGAGATGCGCCGTCCGGTCGACGAGACCGACGACACCAACGCGCCCGCCTAGAGCTCCGGCTCCGACCAGATCTCCAGCTGGATGCCGTCCGGATCGCGGAACACGATCACCGACGAGCCCTCGAACGTGCGCGACTCGGTGGGCGGGGTGTAGGACACGCCGAACTCGTCCAGCCGCTCCTCCCAGTCACCCAGCTCGGCCTTGGACGAGACCGAGAACGCGACGTGGTCGAGGCCGGTGCGGCGCTCGTCGAACCCGCGGCGGCCGGTGTCCGGGTGCTGGACCAGGACGATGGAGAACCCGTCACCCGCCGATCTCAGCACCACCTTGTGGATACCCGTGTCCGGATCCTCGCGGCGGTGGGTCTCCTCGAGGTCGAGCACGCGCGCGTACCAGGGGACGCTGCGGTCCACATCGGTCACGGTGAGCGCCAGATGGTGCACCGACGTGAGCTTGGGCATGACTTGACCGGCCGTCCTTTCCGACCCCCCACAACGCACCTCGGTGCGATTCCACCGACGGTTCCACCCGCCGCCGGGCGTCACCCACCCCGTGAACCGCCGGCTCCGCCAGCGTGACACAGCCGCCGCACGACGATGGGAGGATTCGCCGACTTCCCCCACGAATCGTGATCTCCTCGTCTCCGGGCCTCCCACGATCCGGGACGGGGGTCAGCGTCCGCCGCCGACCTCCAGCACCGCGCCCGTGGTGAACGAAGCCGCCGGCGAGAGCAGCCACAGCACCGCTTCCGCGATCTCACCCGGCTCGCCGGGGCGGCCCATGGGGACGGTGGGAGCCAGCCGACGCAACCGGTCCGGCACGCCCGCCGCCGCGTGCAGCCCGGTGGCGACCAGCCCCGGCGCGACGGCGTTCACCCGCACGCCCTCCGCGGCGACCTCCTGCGCCAGGCCGAAGGTGAGCGTGTCCACCGCCGCTTTCGACGCCGCGTAGTGCACCCACTCCCCGGCCGAGCCGGTGCGGGCCGCGGTCGAGGAGATGTTCACGATGGCGCCGCCAGGGCCGCCGTGCTTCGTCGACAGCCGCCGCACCGCCTCGCGGCAGCACAGGAACACCCCGCCGACGTTGACCTCCAGCACCCGCCGCACGGTGGCCGCGGACTGCTCGTCCAGCCGTCCCGGGGTGTTGCCCGTGATCGCGGCGTTGTTGACCACCCCGGCCAGCGGTCCCAACTCGGCGGCGGCGTCGAACAGCCGGCGCACGTCCGGCTCGTCGGCCACGTCGGCGCGCACGGCCATCGACCGCCGCCCCAGCGAACGCACGCGGGCAGCCACTTCCCCGGCCGCCTCGGCGTCACTGGAGTAGTTGACCACCACGTCGTGACCACGCCCGGCGGCCAGCTCACACACCGACGCGCCGATCCCCCGGCTGCCGCCGGTGACGATCAGGACGCTCACAGCGCGAAGTTCACCAGGGGCAGGTTCTCCAGCACGAGGTCGGCGCGGTCCCGGGTGTTCGAGATCAGGTCCGCGTTGCGCTGGTCGGAGCCGTGCGCGCGCTGCTGCGCCTCGACCAGTGACCGGCCGTAACGGCGGTGGCGCGAAACCAGCCGCTCGATCCGCTCCGGCTCGTCCGGCGCCAGGTACCACGCCTCGGTGAGGTGCGGGCGCACACCGCTCCAGGGGTCGTCCGGCAGCAGCAGGTAGTTGCCCTCGGTGATGACGAGCTGGACCTCCGGCGCGACCGGGACCGCGCCCGCGATCGGCTCCTCGATCTCCCGGCGGAACTCCGGCGCGTACACGGTCTCGTTGCCGTCCGCGAGCCGGCGGATCAAGTGCACGTACCCGGCGGCGTCGAAGGTGTCCGGCGCACCCTTGCGGTCGGTGCGGCCGAGCCGCCGCAGCTCCACCTGCGCGAGGTGGAAACCGTCCATGCCCACCACCGCCGCGCGCGAGCCCAGCGCGTTCGCGAGCGCCCAGGCCAGCGTGGTCTTGCCGGACGCGGGCGCGCCGACGATGCCCAGCACACTGCGCTGCCGCGGCTTGGCCAGCCCTTCGGCCCGTGCCAGGAGGTCTTCGAACGCCGTCATCGCACTCCCTTTCCCAACTCACCGAGCGCGGCCGTCCACGACCGCGGTCCCCCGTGGCGGACGCGCTCGGCGGCCACCTCGTTCGCGTACCGGACCCAGCCGGCCACGTCGTCCTCCCCGCCCGCCACCGCGAGCGCGAGCGCGCCGTGCCAGACGTCGCCGGCGCCCAGTGTGTCCCGCGCGGCGACCTCGGGTACGGCCACCGCACCCGAGTCTTCCCCAGCGCGCCAGCGCACCGGATCCGGGCCCGCCGTGGTGATCACCACGGGCACCCCGCGCTCGGCCAGGCTCGGTCCGGGCACGCGGAAGGGCGCGGAGCACGCGGCGACGTCGACCAGCGGCAGCAGCTCGTCCAGCACCGGTTTCCAGCTTCCCGCGTCGAGGACCACCGGCACGCCGCCCTCCTTCGCGGCGCGCGCGACCTTCAGCGCCAACGCCGGGTGGTGGCCGTCGAGGAGCACCGCCCCGACGCCGTCCAGGTCGGGCTCAGGGACGGGGAACCCGGCCTGCTCGGCCGCGTTGCGCGAGACGACCGTCCGCTCCCCGTCGCGGTCGCGGACGGCGACCGCGCTCACGGGCGGCGGTTCCGCTCGTCCGGGCGCGAGATCGAGGACGCGGACCCCGCACGTGGCGAGGTCCGCGCGGGCGAGGGCGGCCAGCGGGTGCGCACCGAGGACCGTCGTCAACGTCGCCTCGGCGCCGAGCGCGGCCACGGTCACCGCGGCGTTCGTCGCGGGCCCACCGGCCGCGACGTCCACCGCGAGGGACTGCAGCTTCTCGCCCGGCGCCGGGAAATCGGCGACCCGCTGCACGAGGTCGACGGTGCACAGGCCCGCCAGCAGCACCCGCACCTCAGGTCAGCCCGGCGTGCGTCGCGGCCTCGACCTCGACCACCTCGCCCCGCTCGTCCAGCCGCAGCGCCCCGGTGAGCAGGCCGACGACCTGGTTCATCGAGTGCGTCTTCGGCGAGACCAGCGCGACCCGCCGGCCCAGCCGGTGCACGTGGATGCGGTCGGCGATGTCGAACACGTGCGGCATGTTGTGGCTGATCAGCACCACCGGGAGTCCGCGGTCGCGGATCCGCCCGATCAGCTCCAGCACCTTGGCCGACTCCGCGACCCCCAGCGCGGCCGTCGGCTCGTCCATGATCACGGCCTTGGTGCCGAACGCCGCGGCCCGC
>NZ_JANUXO010000009.1:0-23425 GCF_032335455.1 Amycolatopsis sp. PS_44_ISF1
CGTGCGCGCCCTCCAGGCGCCGTAGCGGCTCACCGCTCGGTCCAATCGGTGTTCTTGGGCGTGACCTGCGAGCGCGCGCTCTCCACGGCGGGGACGGCAAGGAGCAGGGCGAGGGGCCCGGTGATCGCGGTGACCGCTGATCCGGCGACCAGGCCGACGGTGACGGCGAGCGCGGCGAGGGCGAGGAGGGTGGTGTAAACGCGACGCCGAAGGGGCTCGTGGGCGGGGTCGTAGAAGCGGCGGATCGTGTCGACGATGTCCGAGAGGGGAAGCATCGTGCTCCTTCCGATGGTCAGATGGCGGGGACGTCCGCGCTGGGCGGGGCGGCGTCGGTAATCAGGCCGGCCGCCGCTTCGGCCTTCTGGCGGGCCTCGGCCTCGCGGACGCGGGCTTCCTCTTGGAGCGCGGCGAGCTGGTCGACGACGGGTGCGGTGACCTGCTGGGCCTCGAAGGTCATGAGGGTGGTGGTGACCCAGTGCTTGAGCACCGCGCGGACGGCGGCGTCGTCGTCGAGGTCCGCGGTGATCGTCGGGTAGGTCCCCCGCATCGCGGCGATGATGCGGGGGACCAGCACGGCCGGGACCAGGAGCCCAGCGACGGGGACAGGGGCGGTGGGGTCGGTCATGCTGCTGGCCACGGGGCCGCTCCGTTCTCGGTCCAGGCTGCGCGGTGAAGGTCGTCCTGCTCGGCGGGTGTCAGCTCGCCGGCGAGGAGCGCGTCCCACCGGTCGTCCTCGACGTCGGCTTCTCGCCGCGCCCAGCCGAGTCCGCGGAGGCCGCGCGGGAGGTCCTCGTCGCCGATCTCGCGCGTCTGCATGAGGACGCGCTGGGTTTCGGGGTCGAGTGCCAGAAAGACGTGTGGCACGGTGGCTCCTTCTCGGTTATTGCGTGTACCAGATCCGGAGTCGGCAATCGGAGAACTTGCCGTAGTAGGCGTAGTTCGAGCCGTTCCCGGGGCCGAGCGTGACGACGGTGGCGCGGCCGTTGTAGTTGTCGTTGTTCGTGCCGCGAAAGAACGGGAACCAGTCCGACGGGACGGTGACGGTCTTGCCGCCGGGCTTCGGGTAGCCGCCGACGTACCAGTCCCCGCGGAACTTATACGGACTCGGGCCGACGCCCCGCTGGTCGGAGATGTTCAGAATGGCCGTGCCGCCGTTGCTGTAGTACCAGTGCGTCGAGTACAGGTAGACGTCAACGCGGTCGACGGTGCCGGTGATGGTCGGCAGGTTGAACCAGAACTGCCCGCGGCCGTCTCCGTTGTAGCCGGAGGGGTCCATGCCCTGGATCACCTCGGAGACGTCGGTCCGGAGGGAGCCGTTGCCGCGGTAGGTAGCGCGGCCCGCGGGCGCCAGGTCTGCGTAGTACTGCTGGACCGGGGCGCCGGAGGGCGGGGCGGGCGGTCCTCCGTAGAGCGTCCCGCCTGCCTGGGTGAAGACACCCGTTGCGCCGGAGCCGGCCGGGCCGAGGTCGGTGACGACGAGGTTGATGGTCTGCGAGGCGAGGACGTAGATGTCGGAGTCCGAGGTGGAGCCGCCGCGCTCAACGGTGAGGAGCAGGCGGTGCCGGCCGGTCGTCTCGGCGATGAACTCGGCGTTGCCGCCGAAGGTGAGGAACGTGTTCCCGGCCGGGGAGGTCGTCCACCAGACCTCTTCGCTCGGGGTGGTGATCGTGGGTGCCGGACAGGTCTCCGGGTCGCTCTCCGGCGCGTGGGTGCGCAGGAGGTTCCAGCGGCTCTCCGTGATGGAGAGCGAGGACTTCCAGCCGGCGCGGAAGTTGAACTGGTAGCGGCGGCCCTTGCGGAGCCGGACGGAGACCTCGGCGACGCCGACGCGGCTCCGGATCGGGCCCAGGTCGGCGGACAGGCGGCCCTCGAAGTAGCCCGGCGAGGCGGAGGCGACGTCGCCGAGGAGATCCGACAGCGAGCGGCCCTGGATCACGGCGTCGCCGGTCACGTTCAGGCCGGTGAAGTTGCCCTGACCGGTGTCGTCGACCGACGCGACGAGGTTGCCTGTGGTGTCGACGACCGCGAAGTAGTCGTTAGTGGACGTGCCGAGGCGGATGACCTCGTCAGTGCTGCCGTCGTCGGGGTCCTGGCGGTAGACGCGGAAGCCGTCGGAGGCCATCTCGGCGTGCGTGCCGAACTGGGGACCGGCGATGATCTTCTGGCCGGCCGAGATTTCGCCCGCGACGAGCTTGCCGACGTTGAGGCCGGCGATGGCGTCATCGCCGAGGGCGCCGTCCACCCACGTCGCGGAGTCGTCGTCCCAGTGGACCGGTTTGTTGCCGTGGTCAGTCTGAAACCACAGGTCTCCGGTGATGAGCTTGTCGGCGGCCTTGGTCGGCGCGGCGGAGTCCGTGCGCCAGAACACTTTGTTCTTGCCGTTGGCCGCGATGACCTCGGTGTAGGTCGGGGCCTGCTCGGGCGTCTCGGTGGCGGTGATGGACGGCGCAGAGCGGCTGTCGGCCGTCGAGACGGCGACGAACACGACGGTCCACGGCGTGGCCGGGAGGATGAGGTGGGCGGTCCCGGCGCCGATGAGGTCGAGCCGGTGGGTCGCTTCGCTCGGCGTGTAAACGGAGTAGGCCGAGGCGTGGACTTCGAGGCGGTGGAAGTCGTTGGGCTTGTCGACCCCGCCGAAGAAAGTTCCGTCCCAGGTGATGGCGAGGCCCCCGATGGTCGGCTCGAGGATGGGCGCCGAGGGCGTCGGGGGCGGCGGGCCGTTGACGGTGAGGAAGCCGGTCGTGCCGTCGGGGAGCTGGCCGACCGTGCCGCGGAGGTTGCCGTCGGTGTCATAGACAGCGATGGCCCCGCCCTCGATGGAGCGGTTGGACGCCTGGGAGCCGCGGGAGAGCGAGGAGACCTGGCGCTGGAGGTCGGCGAGCTGCCGGGCGAGTTGCTTCGCAGGGTCGGTGGCGGGCAAGGGGTCAGCCTCCGTAGCGGAAGTGGTCGGAGCGGGTGACGTCGAGGGACGCGGTGCTGCCGTCGCCGGTGAGCGACCATGCGGTGATCCGCACCCACATCTCCACCTCGCCCAGCCAGGGAAGCTCTGCCCGGACGAGGATGTCGTCCCCGGCCTGCCACGAACCGATCGGCGCGTGGGGGTGGTCGATGACGTCGAGCTTGGTGATGCGGAGCGCGGCTTTGCGGTAGGCCAGCTCGTCGGCGATGAGCGCGTCCATGCGCGCGGCGTCGGTGACGGCCTTGTCGGCGTAGACCGAGATGCGGCGGAGCCGTCCGTCACGGAGACCGGTCTCGCGTCGGATCATCGCGCGGCCTT
Organism: Amycolatopsis sp. PS_44_ISF1; assembly: GCF_032335455.1. Classification (NCBI taxonomy): domain Bacteria; kingdom Bacillati; phylum Actinomycetota; class Actinomycetes; order Pseudonocardiales; family Pseudonocardiaceae; genus Amycolatopsis; species Amycolatopsis sp. PS_44_ISF1. The sequence continues at coordinate 3,278 of NZ_JANUXO010000009.1, forward strand.
CTCCGGCGCCGAGGCCGAGGATGGTGTTGGCGAACTCGTCTCCGTTGGACTCGACGGACAGGACGTTGGTGACGTTCTCGCCCTCGGCGAAGACGAGGTCGTCGCGGCGCCGGCCGATGCGGGGGTATCCCAGCTCGACTTCGTGGACCACGGCCTCCCGGTCCGGCGACCAGTAGTGCTTTTCGATGTAGTCGAACGGGGTTTGCTTGGCCAGGTTGTCGAGTTCCTCGCCGCAATTCGGGTGCTCCCACCAGAGCAGGGCGTAGGGCTCGGCGTCGTGGTGCTCGGTGCGCTTGGAGCCGTCGGGCTCGGTGGCGGTCTCGTCATGGGCGGCGGTGCCCAGCCGGGCGGATGTCGAGGCGGCGCCGGTCACGATTACGCGGAGGTCGGAGTCCGGGAAGGACTGGACGTGGCGCCACAGCTCGCGGACGACGTCGGCGGGGTCGACTCCGATCTTCGAGTACTCGCCCTGGTAGGTGATCGCGTGCGGGTAGGTGGTGAATCCGGCGCACTCGATGCGCCACGCCTCGCCCTCGAACGAGCTGGAGACGACGATGCCGCCCCACCGGATCTCGCCGCCGGACTCCGCGTAGATCAGCGTTCCCCACTCCTCCAGGAGGAGCCGGCCGTCGTCGGTGCGGAGGCCCCCGACGTCCGGAGAGACCGTGCCGGACAGCGAGCCCGGCCCGGAGAGCGTCCACTCCAAGGAGGACAGAGTGATCGGGACGTCCCAGTCCAGCCATTCGCCCGTCGTAGCGCGCTGGGCGAGGAAGGTCCAGGCGCTCATCGCTCAGACCACCTGCTCGCGGAAGCGGATGTCGAAAGCGATCTGTTCGCCGTCGCCGAACCACAACTGGCCGGTGTTTTGAGGCCAGGTACGACGGGAGTTGACCTTGAGGGTCTGGGTGCTCCCCTGGTAGCCGCGGACGTCGAACTCGCCGTAGGCGAAGTGGTTGATCTTCTCGGTGAAGCCGACGGGCGTACCCGGGTTGCCGTTGTAGTCCAGGTAGGAGATGGCGCCGAAAAGGCTGCCGAACTGGACGCGGGTGTTCACGTCGCCGGGACCCGTCGCGCCGATCCCGCTGAGGTGAACGGAGACTTGGGCGTGCGTCGCCCAGCTCGGGACGGCGACCGCCAGCGTGTTCAGAGGCCAGGTGCGCCAGTCCGCGTCAGTGACACGGATGTATTCGGCTCCGCCGCCGGTGGCGTTGATGCCGGCCTGGACGTCGTAGTCGGCCCATGAGCGCGGCCGGGCCAGCTTGCGGAGATCTTTGATCATGCCAGTGGTGACGGTGCCGGTGTTGGCCGGGATATCGATGCGGGCGAGCGGGATTCCGCTCTGGCCGGATGGCATCGTGGTTGTCGTCGGCGCGACGTTCGGGATGATGCGAGTGAAGACGTAAGGCCCGACGGTCGGGTCCCCCGGGTTGGCCCAGGGCTCGCCCGGCATGTTCGGGTCCTCGATGCGTGCGACGACGAGGTCCGAGCGGCCGGAGCCGGAGCCGGTCGCCGAGATGGAGACGACGTCCTGCGAGGGGTTGCGGCTGATGTAGGTCTGCTGGGAACCGCCGGCGGCGCGGTTGAGCGCGAAGCACGCGCCGGAGAGCACGCGCACGGAGGAGCCGGGAACGTCGAGCGGGACGACCTTGAGGTCTCCGGGCGTGACGACACCCTCCGCCGCGGAGGTGGCGGCGTACGCCAGGAGGCGGGCGATTTCCGGCGAGTGGTGAGCGCCTCCGCCGACGAACCAGGGGACGGAATCCCACATGAGGAAGTTCTCCTTGGAAGACAGGTCGCCCCCCTGGACCCGGCGCAAGACGAGGGGGCGCCAGGCCCAGGGGGCCGAGTTCGGGGCCTACCGGATAGATCTGCGAGGCGGTTGCCTCGGCGGCGTTCTGGCGTCAATGGCCTCTTGACACCTGAACGGCTACGGCGAGATCTCGGTGGGCGAATTAGAGAGAGGCGTACGTGGAGCGCCAGGAGAGCCTCACGCGCGCGGTCCCCGTCTGGTCGAGGCCCTTGAGCCCGACCTCGTAGGAGCCGGGTGCAAGGGCCGCCTTCGACAGGCGGGTCCCGCGGAGAGAGCCGGCGACGTTGGCCGTTCCGTTGCGCATGGCCGAGCGGGCCCAGGGCCGGGTGTCGATGGTGACCGTCTCGTCGTACTGCAAGGCCACGCGGGCCTCGAACTGGATGCTCACCCCGGCCGCGCCGACGACGGTGACGACGGGGTTGGTCACCGGGCCGAGGACCTCGACGACCGGCCAGACCGGCATCTCCGACCTGACCGTGACGGCCTGGGAGCGGTCGGAGTTCATCGTCGTCGACAGGGGCGCCGCGAGCGGAGCCATGAGGCCGCCGCCGAGCGGCGGAACGATGCCGAACTGGATGGACTCCTCTTCGGGCGCGTAGAAGAGGTCGTCGACCGCGGCGAAGTCCGCCGTGGCCGTGACGAAGCCGTTTACACGCACGTCCGCATAGTTCGGCGCGAAGCGGCGCGGCCGTCCGAACGTGACACGCTCCCGGCCCGCGTAGCGGGCGTGCAACTCGGCTACCGCGCCGGGAGTCAGGCGGATCGCGTCCGCGCGCCACGCGGTGGTGAGGGTCGCGGCGGCCTCGCGGGCTTCTTTCTCGGTCCGGCCGCGGATGCCGAGGTCGAAAGCGATCGTTCGGCCTGTGCGGAAGTCGATGCCGAACGCCCGGCCGTCGGTTCGCGGCCGATCGACGTCGGCGACGCGGATGTCCACGTCGCCGACGTCGGGGGTGGTCCGGTTGAAGGTCGGGAGGTCCGGCGTGCCGAAGGTGAAGTCCAGGCCGGGGTACATCAACTTCCATTGTCCATCGATCACCGGAGCGCACCTCCCCGCTTGATCCGCCGGAGCTGAAACATCGCTTCCTCCATCTGGTCGCGGACGCTCGCGCCCTCGCCCACCTGGAGGACGAGGTCCCCACCGATGAGCGGGGCGTCTCCGCCGCCGCCCTTGGCGATCTTGCGCAGCGTGGCGAACTCGTCGTTCGTCAGGACTGCTTCCGGCTTGCCGGAGAGGTTGATGCCGAGATCCCCGTGGCCGAGGATGCCGCCGGAGTCGTAGAGCTTCGGCAGGACACCGCCGAGGGCGTACCCGAGGTAACCGCCTCCGCCGGAGCGCCGACCGCCGGAGATCAGCATTCCCACGCCGTAGCGCCGGAGTGCGTAGTTGACACCGGCGTAGATGTTGGCAAGCGGGTCGAGGATGCCGCGGCCGGTGAACGGCCCTGCGTGCGCGGCGAACGTGCTGGGAATGGTCTGCATGAGGCCCTGCGACGGGTGGCCGGCCTTCGCGTTGCTGTCCCACAAGTTCACGGCTGACGGGTTGCCGCCGGACTCCATCTGGATCATGTGGAGGATGCCGTTGATCGCGTCTGGGGTGACGCCGAGCATCGCGACGACCTGGGCGACCACTCCGCGCCAGCGTTCGGCGCCAGCTCCGGCGCCGGGTGCGGCCGAGGTGCCGAGGAGGCTCTTGACCTTGTCCCAGACCTTCGAGCCGACCTGCTTGACCATCCCCGTCAGCATTGTGGCCCAGTGGCCCTTGCCGAAGCCCTTGCCGCCGTTGATGGCGTCGATGACGTCGGTGACCACGCCGTGGCCGGGGATGACGCTGATGACCGAGTCGAGCCAGCCGGGGAGGTTGATGATGCCGCCGTCGGCGTGGGACTGCGATATTCCCAGCGCTGTCGCGACACCGTTTACACCGCCGGTGCGCGCGGCCTTGTTCAGCTCCTCGATGCCGCCCGCGCCGAGGGCTCGGGTGAACTCGGGCCGCATGATGGCTTCCCCGCCGCTGAGGTTGAGGATGCCGCCCGTCGGGGAGAAGAACCGGTGAACGTCTCGGCCGGGCGTGTAGCCGGGCAGGACCCCGCCGGTTGCGTACGCGTGCGCGCGGCCGAGGTTCTGGGGGACCACGGCCCCGGTTGCTGCGTCGAGCCGGAACGCTTCCAGGTCGTCGCCGCCCCAGAGGTTGTTGATCCAGTTCCACAGCTTGCGGAGGCCGTTGTTCCACACGAAGTCGACGACCCACTGGACGGGTGTCATGAGCTTCGACTTCATTCCGTCCCAGACGCGGCCGATCCAGTCGACGGCGGTCGTGAAGCTGTTCTTGATCGTCTCGACCGCGCGGCCGAACCAATCGAAGACCGGCGAAAGGATGTTGGTCCAGGCCCACTTCATGCCGTCGAACAGCGCAGACCAGGCCGTACCGATCGCGGAAAAAATGGGCTGGAGAATGGTCCGCCAGAGCCAGCCGGCCGCTGCGGCGACGCCGTCCCAGACCGGCTTGAGGATGTTCTCCCAAGCCCAATCGAGCCCGGCCATGAGCGCGCGCCACTCCAGGCCGATTGCGGTGAAGATCGGTAGCAGGATGTTCGACCAAAGCCACTGTGCCGCAACGGTTATCGCGTCCCAGACTGGCTTGAGGATGTTGTCCCACGCCCACTGGAGCGCGGTCATCAGGAGTTGCCACTGGAGGCCGATGATCGCAAAGACCGGCTGGAGAACGTTGTTCCAAAGCAACTGAGCGGCCGTCGAGATGGCATCCCAGACCGGCTTGAGGATGTTCTCCCACGCCCACTCCATAGCGACGGTGAGCGCCTTCCAGGCCAGCATGAGCGGGCCGAAGACGACGACCATGAGGAAGATCGCGAGACCCTGGGCGACCTTGCCCAGCACCGTGAAAACGGGCTGGAGGATGTTCTCCCAGGCCCACTGGATGCCGGTGGCGACGGCGTCCCAGGCCACCTTGAGCGCCGACCAGACCGGCGAGAGGACGTTGTTCCACAGCCAGCCTGCGGCGTCGCCGACGGCCTTGAAAGCGCCCTGCACGATGCCGCGGAAGGTGTCGGAGGTCTGGTAGGCGGTGATGAGCGCGCCGACGATCAGCGCGATGATGCCGATGATCTTGACGATCGGATTGGCGTTCATTGCGGCGTTGAAGAGCCACTGGACGGCGGTCCACGCCTTCTGGATGCCGGCGGCGATCTTCATCGAGCTGATCCACTTGCCGATGAACTGGAGCAGGCCCCCGGCCTCCTGGGCCTTCATGGCCACGGTGTGGGCGAGCATCGCGGCACGGAGCACGCCATAGCCCGCGGCGAGCGCAATGACGGCGCCCTTGTGCTGGTTGAGAAAGCCGGTGATCTGGACCAGTACCGGGAGGAGAAGCTTGAAAGTCTCCCAGACGAGGCGGGCCGAGCCGCCGAGACCCGCCCCGAGGATAGGGCCAAGCTGGGTGGCGATACTCCAGAGATTTTGGAAGACCTCCCTCGCCTGGGCGATGACCGGGAGAAGTTGCTCTGCGGCGGCGCGGAAGATCGCAACCTTGTCTCCGGTGTTGCCGAAGATGTTGTCGAGGACCTCGCCGATTCCCTGGGCGTCTTGGTCGGCGATCGCGCCTACGAGGTTCGGGACCTGCTCGACGAGGACCTTCGACTTTGCGGCGAACGCAGCGAGACCGGCGTCCATGATGGGGGCGGCGCCGTCCATCGCGGCCTTGATGGCAGGGACGAGCGGCTGGACGGCCTCGGCGAGGTTGAGCTGGACGGTGTCCTTGAGCGTGGAGAACAGGCCGGAGAGCGACTGGCTCTGCTTCTCCATGAGGCCGTTGAAACGCTCCAGGCCCTTCCCGGACTCCAGAGCGGCCATGAGCTGCTCAAGCTCCTTGCGGCCCAGCTTGCCGTTCTGGGCCATCCCGGCAAGCTCCTCCTTTGTCTTGCCGGTGGCGCCGGCCAGGAGGTCGAAGACGGGGATGCCCGCGTCGCGGAGCTGATTGAGGTCTTCCGCCGTGATGCGTCCGGCGGCGTTCATCTGCTGGAGGGCGACCGTGGCGCGCTTGACACCTTCGGAGCCAGTGCCCATGCCGGAGGTGACGTTGCCCAGCGTGGTCATGATCGGGATGACCTTGCTCGCGTCGATCCCGATGGAGATGAGGGAGGAGGCTGCCGTCTGGAGTTCGGGGAACTCGAACGGCGTCTTCGCGGCAAATGCCTGGAGTTCGCGGAGGAACTTGTCGGCCTTCTGCGCGGAGCCCAGCATGGTCTCGAAGCCAATGCGGGCGGTCTCCATGTTGGCGGCCGTTTTGAGGCCAAGGCCGCCGGCCGCGGCGAAGAGCGGCGCCGATGGGCACTGCGGCCATCTTTGCGAGGCTGCCGATTCGGGACAGTGCACCGGAAATGCCGGACTTGGCCGCGCCTTCGAAGCCGGTGGTGTCCGGCCGGATGCGGACGTAGGCGTCGCCGAGGATGGAGCCCGTGGACAAGGGGAACGCCTCCTCTCGCGGAGGTGGAAGGGGAGGCGGGGTCAGCCGCCGAAGATGCGGGTGAGGCGTTCGATCTCGCGGTGGCGCGCACTGCGGTCGAGCGGCGTCTTGTCGACGGGACGCGACTTCTCGTAGACCTCGTCGATGGTCTTTCGGCGGCCCTCGTCCTCGCGGACGATGCCCTCCAGAAAGGCGAGGAAGTGGCGGGCGTCGAGATCCAGAACGGAGTCTGGGCCGCCGACCCGGGCGGTGAGGCCGAGCATCACTGCTCGTGCCTCGACCTCGTGCCACGAGTCGACGGCCCAGCCGACGAGGGTCTGGATCACCTGGTAGGGCGGCCCAGCGTCTTTTCGAGGATGTCCTGGAGGACGGCGAAAAGGACGGTCTCGTCGTCGGCCGCGGTCTCGGAGCGGTAGACGGCCCGCTTGAAGCGTGCGTACTCCTCGCCCAGGGTCAGCTCGAAGAACTCCGCCAGCACGGCCATCGCGGCCGGGTCACCGGAGCCGGTACGTGCCAGCTCGGAGATGAGCAGGGTGTTCGGCTTGCGGGCGATGGTGAACTCCTCGCCCTCAAAGCTCGTGGTCCCGAAGCCCGCGTCCTTCTTTTCGGCGATCGCGACGTCTGCGGCGGTCTTGCGCTGGGTGGCCATCAGTGATCATTCCTCGTCTTTTTTTGTTGGAGCCTCAGGGAAAGCGGTCAGGGCTTGGTCGGTGCAGTCACACCGGAGCCGCCGTCGCGGGAGTCGTCGTAGAAGGCGTAGAACGGCGAGCCGCCGAGCGCGGGCTTCTCCAGCCGGAACTCGACCGGGACGGTCGCCTTGTCGGCGCCCTTCTTGCGGGCCATCGAGACGGAGCCGCCCTGGAAGACCTGCGGGTAGACCCAGCGCTCTTCGCCATCCTCCGAGTCGAAGACCAGGACCCGGCGGACTTCGGAGCCCGGCTCAGGCGGCTCGTACTTCACGGCGCCGGACTGAGTCCGGGTGACCGTGCCGCCGTTGAAGGCGAGGGTCAGGTTCCGGACGGTGTTCTCCGCCATCGCGAACGTGACGGTCCCGTTGCGGCCGGTCGTGCGGTAGAAGACCGGGTCGAGCTCGGCGACCTCCACCGGGTCGGACGAGAGTTCGTAGGAGAACTCCGAGCCCTCCTCGGTGTAGCCGATCGGCTTGAACGCGGGATCGAGCGCAGTGCCAAGGTCGGCCGGTAGCGCCGTGCCGAGCGGGGCGGCGTACAGGCGGCCAGGCCCCAGGGACAGGGCACCAGCGTTGCCGGTGGGCGTGGTCAAGGTGGGTACCTCCGATGGAGAGATCCCGGTGGCGTGGCCGCCGGAGTGGAAAGGGGTCAGCCGTCGGGCTGGAGCGCGGGGCGCAGATGAGGCCGCGCGGCGTGGTTCTGGGTGCCGACCTCCCACCACCAGAGGTAGAAGCCTGGGTGGTGCTTGGCGTAGCCGACATCGACGTAGACGCCCTCGTCGTCTTCGCCGGGGACGGAGACGATGGCGGTGATGGCGTCGCCGTCGGTGGAGGACGGGACCGCGGAGCGTGCGTTCGCGCGGGCGCGGTCGCGGATCTCCATGCCTACGGCGTCGAGGAACTGGCGTGTCTGCGTGTGGCGGAGAAGCTCGTCGAGAGCCTGGGCGTGGAGGCGGAAGCCTTCGCTCACGCCTCCTTGGCGGCCCCCTTGACCGCGGCCGGGCCGGTCTGCCGCGCGGCGGCGACCTTGTCCTGGGCCGAGAGGTTCTCGACCGCGGATGCCGGGACCTCCTGGCCGGCCAGATAGGCCAGCACGCCCGGGGCGGCGTAGATGTCGGTCTTGGCGGTGTAGCGCGTGTCGCTCATGACGGGGTAGCTCCAGAAAGTCGAATGCCGACGGTCACGAGGAACCGCGGGAGATCCGTCTCGGGATCAGGGGAGGGGGTGGGGTCGGCGGCGATCCAGCGCCCGTAGACGAGCGTGTCGCCGACGAGCTGGCGCTTGGCGCTGGGCCACTCGTTCCGCAGAGCCCAGGCGAGGGAACCGGCGATGAACTCGTCCTCGGCCCAGACCTCGACTTGGAAAAGCGGCGTGGCCTCCTGCGGAGTCGGCCCCTCGCGGTCGCTGACCTTGGTGATGCGGAGGGCCGGAAGGGTCGAGTCGAGCTGGGTGGAGACCCGGCCGCCGACCGGGGCCAGGCAGGGAAGCTCGCCGAGGAGCGTGATGACGGCAGGATCGGGGTAAGGGACGGTCACGGGCTCACCGGTCCGCCTCGGCGAGCTTCCCTGCCTGGCCCCGGTCGGCGGCCGGGTCTCCACCCAGCTCGACTCGACCCTTCCGGCCCTCCGCATCACCAAGGTCAGCGACCGCGAGGGGCCGACTCCGCAGGAGGCCACGCCGCTTTTCCAAGTCGAGGTCTGGGCCGAGGACGAGTTCATCGCCGGTTCCCTCGCCTGGGCTCTGCGGAACGAGTGGCCCAGCGCCAAGCGCCAGCTCGTCGGCGACACGCTCGTCTACGGGCGCTGGATCGCCGCCGACCCCACCCCCTCCCCTGATCCCGAGACGGATCTCCCGCGGTTCCCGAGAACCTCTCGGCCCAGGACAAGGTCGCCGCCGCGCGGCAGACCGGCCCGGCCGCGGTCAAGGGGGCCGCCAAGGAGGCGTGAGCGAAGGCTTCCGCCTCCACGCCCAGGCTCTCGACGAGCTTCTCCGCCACACGCAGACACGCCAGTTCCTCGACGCCGTAGGCATGGAGATCCGCGACCGCGCCCGCGCGAACGCACGCTCCGCGGTCCCGTCCTCCACCGACGGCGACGCCATCACCGCCATCGTCTCCGTCCCCGGCGAAGACGACGAGGGCGTCTACGTCGATGTCGGCTACGCCAAGCACCACCCAGGCTTCTACCTCTGGTGGTGGGAGGTCGGCACCCAGAACCACGCCGCGCGGCCTCATCTGCGCCCCGCGCTCCAGCCCGACGGCTGACCCCTTTCCACTCCGGCGGCCACGCCACCGGGATCTCTCCATCGGAGGTACCCACCTTGACCACGCCCACCGGCAACGCTGGTGCCCTGTCCCTGGGGCCTGGCCGCCTGTACGCCGCCCCGCTCGGCACGGCGCTACCGGCCGACCTTGGCACTGCGCTCGATCCCGCGTTCAAGCCGATCGGCTACACCGAGGAGGGCTCGGAGTTCTCCTACGAACTCTCGTCCGACCCGGTGGAGGTCGCCGAGTCGCTCGACCCGGTCTTCTACCGCACGACCGGCCGCAACGGGACCGTCACGTTCGCGATGGCGGAGAACACCGTCCGGAACCTGACCCTCGCCTTCAACGGCGGCACGGTCACCCGGACTCAGTCCGGCGCCGTGAAGTACGAGCCGCCTGAGCCGGGCTCCGAAGTCCGCCGGGTCCTGGTCTTCGACTCGGAGGATGGCGAAGAGCGCTGGGTCTACCCGCAGGTCTTCCAGGGCGGCTCCGTCTCGATGGCCCGCAAGAAGGGCGCCGACAAGGCGACCGTCCCGGTCGAGTTCCGGCTGGAGAAGCCCGCGCTCGGCGGCTCGCCGTTCTACGCCTTCTACGACGACTCCCGCGACGGCGGCTCCGGTGTGACTGCACCGACCAAGCCCTGACCGCTTTCCCTGAGGCTCCAACAAAAAAAGACGAGGAATGATCACTGATGGCCACCCAGCGCAAGACCGCCGCAGACGTCGCGATCGCCGAAAAGAAGGACGCGGGCTTCGGGACCACGAGCTTTGAGGGCGAGGAGTTCACCATCGCCCGCAAGCCGAACACCCTGCTCATCTCCGAGCTGGCACGTACCGGCTCCGGTGACCCGGCCGCGATGGCCGTGCTGGCGGAGTTCTTCGAGCTGACCCTGGGCGAGGAGTACGCACGCTTCAAGCGGGCCGTCTACCGCTCCGAGACCGCGGCCGACGACGAGACCGTCCTTTTCGCCGTCCTCCAGGACATCCTCGAAAAGACGCTGGGCCGCCCTACCAGGTGATCCAGACCCTCGTCGGCTGGGCCGTCGACTCGTGGCACGAGGTCGAGGCACGAGCAGTGATGCTCGGCCTCACCGCCCGGGTCGGCGGCCCAGACTCCGTTCTGGATCTCGACGCCCGCCACTTCCTCGCCTTTCTGGAGGGCATCGTCCGCGAGGACGAGGGCCGCCGAAAGACCATCGACGAGGTCTACGAGAAGTCGCGTCCCGTCGACAAGACGCCGCTCGACCGCAGTGCGCGCCACCGCGAGATCGAACGCCTCACCCGCATCTTCGGCGGCTGACCCCGCCTCCCCTTCCACCTCCGCGAGAGGAGGCGTTCCCCTTGTCCACGGGCTCCATCCTCGGCGACGCCTACGTCCGCATCCGGCCGGACACCACCGGCTTCGAAGGCGCGGCCAAGTCCGGCATTTCCGGTGCACTGTCCCGAATCGGCAGCCTCGCAAAGATGGCCGCAGTGCCCATCGGCGCCGCTCTTCGCCGCGGCCGGCGGCCTTGGCCTCAAAACGGCCGCCAACATGGAGACCGCCCGCATTGGCTTCGAGACCATGCTGGGCTCCGCGCAGAAGGCCGACAAGTTCCTCCGCGAACTCCAGGCATTTGCCGCGAAGACGCCGTTCGAGTTCCCCGAACTCCAGACGGCAGCCTCCTCCCTCATCTCCATCGGGATCGACGCGAGCAAGGTCATCCCGATCATGACCACGCTGGGCAACGTCACCTCCGGCATGGGCACTGGCTCCGAAGGTGTCAAGCGCGCCACGGTCGCCCTCCAGCAGATGAACGCCGCCGGACGCATCACGGCGGAAGACCTCAATCAGCTCCGCGACGCGGGCATCCCCGTCTTCGACCTCCTGGCCGGCGCCACCGGCAAGACAAAGGAGGAGCTTGCCGGGATGGCCCAGAACGGCAAGCTGGGCCGCAAGGAGCTTGAGCAGCTCATGGCCGCTCTGGAGTCCGGGAAGGGCCTGGAGCGTTTCAACGGCCTCATGGAGAAGCAGAGCCAGTCGCTCTCCGGCCTGTTCTCCACGCTCAAGGACACCGTCCAGCTCAACCTCGCCGAGGCCGTCCAGCCGCTCGTCCCTGCCATCAAGGCCGCGATGGACGGCGCCGCCCCCATCATGGACGCCGGTCTCGCTGCGTTCGCCGCAAAGTCGAAGGTCCTCGTCGAGCAGGTCCCGAACCTCGTAGGCGCGATCGCCGACCAAGACGCCCAGGGAATCGGCGAGGTCCTCGACAACATCTTCGGCAACACCGGAGACAAGGTTGCGATCTTCCGCGCCGCCGCAGAGCAACTTCTCCCGGTCATCGCCCAGGCGAGGGAGGTCTTCCAAAATCTCTGGAGTATCGCCACCCAGCTTGGCCCTATCCTCGGGGCGGGTCTCGGCGGCTCGGCCCGCCTCGTCTGGGAGACTTTCAAGCTTCTCCTCCCGGTACTGGTCCAGATCACCGGCTTTCTCAACCAGCACAAGGGCGCCGTCATTGCGCTCGCCGCGGGCTATGGCGTGCTCCGTGCCGCGATGCTCGCCCACACCGTGGCCATGAAGGCCCAGGAGGCCGGGGGCCTGCTCCAGTTCATCGGCAAGTGGATCAGCTCGATGAAGATCGCCGCCGGCATCCAGAAGGCGTGGACCGCCGTCCAGTGGCTCTTCAACGCCGCAATGAACGCCAATCCGATCGTCAAGATCATCGGCATCATCGCGCTGATCGTCGGCGCGCTCATCACCGCCTACCAGACCTCCGACACCTTCCGCGGCATCGTGCAGGGCGCTTTCAAGGCCGTCGGCGACGCCGCAGGCTGGCTGTGGAACAACGTCCTCTCGCCGGTCTGGTCGGCGCTCAAGGTGGCCTGGGACGCCGTCGCCACCGGCATCCAGTGGGCCTGGGAGAACATCCTCCAGCCCGTTTTCACGGTGCTGGGCAAGGTCGCCCAGGGTCTCGCGATCTTCCTCATGGTCGTCGTCTTCGGCCCGCTCATGCTGGCCTGGAAGGCGCTCACCGTCGCTATGGAGTGGGCGTGGGAGAACATCCTCAAGCCGGTCTGGGATGCCATCTCGACGGCCGCTCAGTTGCTTTGGAACAACGTTCTCCAGCCGGTCTTTGCGATCATCGGCCTCCAGTGGCAACTCCTGATGACCGCGCTCCAGTGGGCGTGGGACAACATCCTCAAGCCAGTCTGGGACGCGATAACCGTTGCGGCACAGTGGCTTTGGTCGAACATCCTGCTACCGATCTTCACCGCAATCGGCCTGGAGTGGCGCGCGCTCATGGCCGGGCTCGATTGGGCTTGGGAGAACATCCTCAAGCCGGTCTGGGACGGCGTCGCCGCAGCGGCCGGCTGGCTCTGGCGGACCATTCTCCAGCCCATTTTTTCCGCGATCGGTACGGCCTGGTCTGCGCTGTTCGACGGCATGAAGTGGGCCTGGACCAACATCCTTTCGCCGGTCTTCGATTGGTTCGGCCGCGCGGTCGAGACGATCAAGAACAGCTTCACGACCGCCGTCGACTGGATCGGCCGCGTCTGGGACGGAATGAAGTCGAAGCTCATGACACCCGTCCAGTGGGTCGTCGACTTCGTGTGGAACAACGGCCTCCGCAAGCTGTGGAACTGGATCAACAACCTCTGGGGCGGCGACGACCTGGAAGCGTTCCGGCTCGACGCAGCAACCGGGGCCGTGGTCCCCCAGAACCTCGGCCGCGCGCACGCGTACGCAACCGGCGGGGTCCTGCCCGGCTACACGCCCGGCCGAGACGTTCACCGGTTCTTCTCCCCGACGGGCGGCATCCTCAACCTCAGCGGCGGGGAAGCCATCATGCGGCCCGAGTTCACCCGAGCCCTCGGCGCGGGCGGCATCGAGGAGCTGAACAAGGCCGCGCGCACCGGCGGTGTAAACGGTGTCGCGACAGCGCTGGGAATATCGCAGTCCCACGCCGACGGCGGCATCATCAACCTCCCCGGCTGGCTCGACTCGGTCATCAGCGTCATCCCCGGCCACGGCGTGGTCACCGACGTCATCGACGCCATCAACGGCGGCAAGGGCTTCGGCAAGGGCCACTGGGCCACAATGCTGACGGGGATGGTCAAGCAGGTCGGCTCGAAGGTCTGGGACAAGGTCAAGAGCCTCCTCGGCACCTCGGCCGCACCCGGCGCCGGAGCTGGCGCCGAACGCTGGCGCGGAGTGGTCGCCCAGGTCGTCGCGATGCTCGGCGTCACCCCAGACGCGATCAACGGCATCCTCCACATGATCCAGATGGAGTCCGGCGGCAACCCGTCAGCCGTGAACTTGTGGGACAGCAACGCGAAGGCCGGCCACCCGTCGCAGGGCCTCATGCAGACCATTCCCAGCACGTTCGCCGCGCACGCAGGGCCGTTCACCGGCCGCGGCATCCTCGACCCGCTTGCCAACATCTACGCCGGTGTCAACTACGCACTCCGGCGCTACGGCGTGGGAATGCTGATCTCCGGCGGTCGGCGCTCCGGCGGAGGCGGTTACCTCGGGTACGCCCTCGGCGGTGTCCTGCCGAAGCTCTACGACTCCGGCGGCATCCTCGGCCACGGGGATCTCGGCATCAACCTCTCCGGCAAGCCGGAAGCAGTCCTGACGAACGACGAGTTCGCCACGCTGCGCAAGATCGCCAAGGGCGGCGGCGGAGACGCCCCGCTCATCGGTGGGGACCTCGTCCTCCAGGTGGGCGAGGGCGCGAGCGTCCGCGACCAGATGGAGGAAGCGATGTTTCAGCTCCGGCGGATCAAGCGGGGAGGTGCGCTCCGGTGATCGATGGACAATGGAAGTTGATGTACCCCGGCCTGGACTTCACCTTCGGCACGCCGGACCTCCCGACCTTCAACCGGACCACCCCCGACGTCGGCGACGTGGACATCCGCGTCGCCGACGTCGATCGGCCGCGAACCGACGGCCGGGCGTTCGGCATCGACTTCCGCACAGGCCGAACGATCGCTTTCGACCTCGGCATCCGCGGCCGGACCGAGAAAGAAGCCCGCGAGGCCGCCGCGACCCTCACCACCGCGTGGCGCGCGGACGCGATCCGCCTGACTCCCGGCGCGGTAGCCGAGTTGCACGCCCGCTACGCGGGCCGGGAGCGTGTCACGTTCGGACGGCCGCGCCGCTTCGCGCCGAACTATGCGGACGTGCGTGTAAACGGCTTCGTCACGGCCACGGCGGACTTCGCCGCGGTCGACGACCTCTTCTACGCGCCCGAAGAGGAGTCCATCCAGTTCGGCATCGTTCCGCCGCTCGGCGGCGGCCTCATGGCTCCGCTCGCGGCGCCCCTGTCGACGACGATGAACTCCGACCGCTCCCAGGCCGTCACGGTCAGGTCGGAGATGCCGGTCTGGCCGGTCGTCGAGGTCCTCGGCCCGGTGACCAACCCCGTCGTCACCGTCGTCGGCGCGGCCGGGGTGAGCATCCAGTTCGAGGCCCGCGTGGCCTTGCAGTACGACGAGACGGTCACCATCGACACCCGGCCCTGGGCCCGCTCGGCCATGCGCAACGGAACGGCCAACGTCGCCGGCTCTCTCCGCGGGACCCGCCTGTCGAAGGCGGCCCTTGCACCCGGCTCCTACGAGGTCGGGCTCAAGGGCCTCGACCAGACGGGGACCGCGCGCGTGAGGCTCTCCTGGCGCTCCACGTACGCCTCTCTCTAATTCGCCCACCGAGATCTCGCCGTAGCCGTTCAGGTGTCAAGAGGCCATTGACGCCAGAACGCCGCCGAGGCAACCGCCTCGCAGATCTATCCGGTAGGCCCCGAACTCGGCCCCCTGGGCCTGGCGCCCCCTCGTCTTGCGCCGGGTCCAGGGGGGCGACCTGTCTTCCAAGGAGAACTTCCTCATGTGGGATTCCGTCCCCTGGTTCGTCGGCGGAGGCGCTCACCACTCGCCGGAAATCGCCCGCCTCCTGGCGTACGCCGCCACCTCCGCGGCGGAGGGTGTCGTCACGCCCGGAGACCTCAAGGTCGTCCCGCTCGACGTTCCCGGCTCCTCCGTGCGCGTGCTCTCCGGCGCGTGCTTCGCGCTCAACCGCGCCGCCGGCGGTTCCCAGCAGACCTACATCAGCCGCAACCCCTCGCAGGACGTCGTCTCCATCTCGGCGACCGGCTCCGGCTCCGGCCGCTCGGACCTCGTCGTCGCACGCATCGAGGACCCGAACATGCCGGGCGAGCCCTGGGCCAACCCGGGGGACCCGACCGTCGGGCCTTACGTCTTCACTCGCATCATCCCGAACGTCGCGCCGACGACAACCACGATGCCATCCGGCCAGAGCGGAATCCCGCTCGCCCGCATCGATATCCCGGCCAACACCGGCACCGTCACCACTGGCATGATCAAAGATCTCCGCAAGCTGGCCCGGCCGCGCTCATGGGCCGACTACGACGTCCAGGCCGGCATCAACGCCACCGGCGGCGGAGCCGAATACATCCGTGTCACTGACGCGGACTGGCGCACCTGGCCTCTGAACACGCTGGCGGTCGCCGTCCCGAGCTGGGCGACGCACGCCCAAGTCTCCGTTCACCTCAGCGGGATCGGCGCGACGGGTCCCGGCGACGTGAACACCCGCGTCCAGTTCGGCAGCCTTTTCGGCGCCATCTCCTACCTGGACTACAACGGCAACCCGGGTACGCCCGTCGGCTTCACCGAGAAGATCAACCACTTCGCCTACGGCGAGTTCGACGTCCGCGGCTACCAGGGGAGCACCCAGACCCTCAAGGTCAACTCCCGTCGTACCTGGCCTCAAAACACCGGCCAGTTGTGGTTCGGCGACGGCGAACAGATCGCTTTCGACATCCGCTTCCGCGAGCAGGTGGTCTGAGCGATGAGCGCCTGGACCTTCCTCGCCCAGCGCGCTACGACGGGCGAATGGCTGGACTGGGACGTCCCGATCACTCTGTCCTCCTTGGAGTGGACGCTCTCCGGGCCGGGCTCGCTGTCCGGCACGGTCTCTCCGGACGTCGGGGGCCTCCGCACCGACGACGGCCGGCTCCTCCTGGAGGAGTGGGGAACGCTGATCTACGCGGAGTCCGGCGGCGAGATCCGGTGGGGCGGCATCGTCGTCTCCAGCTCGTTCGAGGGCGAGGCGTGGCGCATCGAGTGCGCCGGATTCACCACCTACCCGCACGCGATCACCTACCAGGGCGAGTACTCGAAGATCGGAGTCGACCCCGCCGACGTCGTCCGCGAGCTGTGGCGCCACGTCCAGTCCTTCCCGGACTCCGACCTCCGCGTAATCGTGACCGGCGCCGCCTCGACATCCGCCCGGCTGGGCACCGCCGCCCATGACGAGACCGCCACCGAGCCCGACGGCTCCAAGCGCACCGAGCACCACGACGCCGAGCCCTACGCCCTGCTCTGGTGGGAGCACCCGAATTGCGGCGAGGAACTCGACAACCTGGCCAAGCAAACCCCGTTCGACTACATCGAAAAGCACTACTGGTCGCCGGACCGGGAGGCCGTGGTCCACGAAGTCGAGCTGGGATACCCCCGCATCGGCCGGCGCCGCGACGACCTCGTCTTCGCCGAGGGCGAGAACGTCACCAACGTCCTGTCCGTCGAGTCCAACGGAGACGAGTTCGCCAACACCATCCTCGGCCTCGGCGCCGGAGAAGGCCGCGCGATGATCCGACGCGAGACCGGTCTCCGTGACGGACGGCTCCGCCGCATCTCGGTCTACGCCGACAAGGCCGTCACCGACGCCGCGCGCATGGACGCGCTCATCGCCGACGAGCTGGCCTACCGCAAAGCCGCGCTCCGCATCACCAAGCTCGACGTCATCGACCACCCCCACGCGCCGATCGGTTCGTGGCAGGCCGGGGACGACATCCTCGTCCGGGCAGAGCTTCCCTGGCTGGGCGAGGTGGAGATGTGGGTGCGGATCACCGCATGGTCGCTCACCGGCGACGGCAGCACCGCGTCCCTCGACGTCACCCGCTCCGACCACTTCCGCTACGGAGGCTGACCCCTTGCCCGCCACCGACCCTGCGAAGCAACTCGCCCGGCAGCTCGCCGACCTCCAGCGCCAGGTCTCCTCGCTCTCCCGCGGCTCCCAGGCGTCCAACCGCTCCATCGAGGGCGGGGCCATCGCTGTCTATGACACCGACGGCAACCTCCGCGGCACGGTCGGCCAGCTCCCCGACGGCACGACCGGCTTCCTCACCGTCAACGGCCCGCCGCCCCCGACGCCCTCGGCGCCCATCCTCGAGCCGACCATCGGGGGCCTCGCCATCACCTGGGACGGAACTTTCTTCGGCGGGGTCGACAAGCCCAACGACTTCCACCGCCTCGAAGTCCACGCCTCGGCCTACTCCGTTTACACGCCGAGCGAAGCGACCCACCGGCTCGACCTCATCGGCGCCGGGACCGCCCACCTCATCCTCCCGGCCACGCCGTGGACCGTCGTGTTCGTCGCCGTCTCGACGGCCGACAGCCGCTCTGCGCCGTCCATCACCGCCACCGAGACGCCCGAGCAGGCCCCGACCTACACCGAGGTCATCGCGGCCAACGGCAAGAACAAAGTGTTCTGGCGCACGGACTCCGCCGCGCCGACCAAGGCCGCCGACAAGCTCATCACCGGAGACCTGTGGTTTCAGACTGACCACGGCAACAAACCGGTCCACTGGGACGACGACTCCGCGACGTGGGTGGACGGCGCCCTCGGCGATGACGCCATCGCCGGCCTCAACGTCGGCAAGCTCGTCGCGGGCGAAATCTCGGCCGGCCAGAAGATCATCGCCGGTCCCCAGTTCGGCACGCACGCCGAGATGGCCTCCGACGGCTTCCGCGTCTACCGCCAGGACCCCGACGACGGCAGCACTGACGAGGTCATCCGCCTCGGCACGTCCACTAACGACTACTTCGCGGTCGTCGACACCACAGGCAACCTCGTCGCGTCGGTCGACGACACCGGTCAGGGCAACTTCACCGGCCTGAACGTGACCGGCGACGCCGTGATCCAGGGCCGCTCGCTGTCGGATCTCCTCGGCGACGTCGCCTCCGCCTCGCCGGGCTACTTCGAGGGCCGCCTGTCCGCCGACCTGGGCCCGATCCGGAGCCGCGTCGGCGTCGCCGAGGTCTCCGTCCGGCTCCGCAAGGGCCGCCGCTACCAGTTCAACTTCCGCGCCGGCTGGAAGTCCTCGCTCTCCATCACGGAGAGCCGCTGGAACCTCCTGCGCACCCACGCGCCGGAGAGCGACCCGGAGACCTGTCCGGCACCCACGATCACCACCCCGAGCGAAGAGGTCTGGTGGACGACCTCCCCGGCCGGGAACACGTTCCTCACCTTCGGCGGCAACGCCGAGTTCATCGCCGAGACGACCGGCCGGCACCGCCTGCTCCTCACCGTTGAGCGCGGCGGCTCCACCTCGGACTCCGACATCTACGTCCTCGCCTCGCAGACCATCAACCTCGTCGTCACCGACCTCGGCCCGGCCGGCTCCGGCGCAACGGGTGTCTTCACCCAGGCAGGCGGGACGCTCTACGGAGGACCGCCCGCCCCGCCCTCCGGCGCCCCGGTCCAGCAGTACTACGCAGACCTGGCGCCCGCGGGCCGCGCTACCTACCGCGGCAACGGCTCCCTCCGGACCGACGTCTCCGAGGTGATCCAGGGCATGGACCCCTCCGGCTACAACGGAGACGGCCGCGGGCAGTTCTGGTTCAACCTGCCGACCATCACCGGCACCGTCGACCGCGTTGACGTCTACCTGTACTCGACGCACTGGTACTACAGCAACGGCGGCACGGCCATTCTGAACATCTCCGACCAGCGGGGCGTCGGCCCGAGTCCGTATAAGTTCCGCGGGGACTGGTACGTCGGCGGCTACCCGAAGCCCGGCGGCAAGACCGTCACCGTCCCGTCGGACTGGTTCCCGTTCTTTCGCGGCACGAACAACGACAACTACAACGGCCGCGCCACCGTCGTCACGCTCGGCCCCGGGAACGGCTCGAACTACGCCTACTACGGCAAGTTCTCCGATTGCCGACTCCGGATCTGGTACACGCAATAACCGAGAAGGAGCCACCGTGCCACACGTCTTTCTGGCACTCGACCCCGAAACCCAGCGCGTCCTCATGCAGACGCGCGAGATCGGCGACGAGGACCTCCCGCGCGGCCTCCGCGGACTCGGCTGGGCGCGGCGAGAAGCCGACGTCGAGGACGACCGGTGGGACGCGCTCCTCGCCGGCGAGCTGACACCCGCCGAGCAGGACGACCTTCACCGCGCAGCCTGGACCGAGAACGGAGCGGCCCCGTGGCCAGCAGCATGACCGACCCCACCGCCCCTGTCCCCGTCGCTGGGCTCCTGGTCCCGGCCGTGCTGGTCCCCCGCATCATCGCCGCGATGCGGGGGACCTACCCGACGATCACCGCGGACCTCGACGACGACGCCGCCGTCCGCGCGGTGCTCAAGCACTGGGTCACCACCACCCTCATGACCTTCGAGGCCCAGCAGGTCACCGCACCCGTCGTCGACCAGCTCGCCGCGCTCCAAGAGGAAGCCCGCGTCCGCGAGGCCGAGGCCCGCCAGAAGGCCGAAGCGGCGGCCGGCCTGATTACCGACGCCGCCCCGCCCAGCGCGGACGTCCCCGCCATCTGACCATCGGAAGGAGCACGATGCTTCCCCTCTCGGACATCGTCGACACGATCCGCCGCTTCTACGACCCCGCCCACGAGCCCCTTCGGCGTCGCGTTTACACCACCCTCCTCGCCCTCGCCGCGCTCGCCGTCACCGTCGGCCTGGTCGCCGGATCAGCGGTCACCGCGATCACCGGGCCCCTCGCCCTGCTCCTTGCCGTCCCCGCCGTGGAGAGCGCGCGCTCGCAGGTCACGCCCAAGAACACCGATTGGACCGAGCGGTGAGCCGCTACGGCGCCTGGAGGGCGCGCACG
>NZ_JANUXO010000010.1:0-16751 GCF_032335455.1 Amycolatopsis sp. PS_44_ISF1
CGCTAGATTCCCTCGCTCACCTGGTGGCTTCCCTTCGCCGGATCAAGCACAGGCAGGCCCGGCTGTCGAAGGAACGCAAGGAGCATGAGGCTGTGATCAAGGCCGCACTGAAGGCTGTGGGTGCCAGTGTCGGGACGGTCGGCGGTGTGCCGGTTGTGTCGTTCGACAGCACGATGCGAATCGCGCTGGACCAGGGCGCGGTCAAGCAGCGTTACCCCGAGGTGGCCAAGGAGTGCAGCGACATTTCGGAGGTCTGGACCTTCCGGCTGCTCGACGCGGCGTGACGGTCCCGTTCGCTGAGCTGGTCTCGCTGGCCGGGGCAATGGTCGTCCAGGCTCGCGGGGCTAGTCGGCCGGCCGATGGCGAGACGGCCGCCACGGTCGCTGCGCTGCTGGTGGCGGAGCCTCGGAATGAGGCGCAGGTCCTCGCCATCGTGACGGTAATCGTGCGTGACGCGCTGGCGGACCCGTTCCGCGAGACGACCGCGAACCGGTGGCGGACGCTGCTGCCCGCCTGGGTGCAGCCGCAATTGGTCGGCTCGACGGTGAACCGGCTGCGCGCGGCTGGGCTGCTGGTGTCCACGGGACGGTACGTCCGCTCGACGGACTCCGCAGGCCGCAACATCGGCAAGCTTCAGCCGGTTTACGCCTTCGACGCCGCTGCGCTGGACGGCCACCACGCCACCGAGCAGGCCGCCGCGTCCTGACGTCCACGGGCCACCCGAGCCCGCATCTTGTCCCGCCGCGCGTGCGTGGTGGGACCTAGTCACGCCTACTTTTCTGGCCCGTAAGGGGATGCTCCATGGCGCGTGATCACGCACGCCTCGATCTGAAAATCTGGGATAACGACGATTTCCGCGCGCTCTCGCTCGCGGCCAAGCTTCTATACCTCCAGTTGGTGTCGCACAACAAGAGCCCTGAGCCTCTCCCCCCAAGACCCCCCCCCCCCCCCTTCGTGTGCCTCGTGCCAATGGTGATGTCGCGTCCCGGCCCGTTCCTGGCCTTCAGCCGCCAGCGCGGGCTGGCCGCGGACGGCCGGTGCAAGGCCTTCTCCGACAGCGCCGACGGCACCGGCTGGTCCGAGGGCTGCGGCATGCTGCTGGTCGAGCGGCTGTCCGACGCGCGCCGCCACGGCCACCCGGTGCTCGCGCTCGTGCGGGGCACCGCGATCAACCAGGACGGCGCCTCCAACGGCATGACCGCGCCCAACGGACCGGCCCAGCAGCGGGTGATCCGCCAGGCGCTGGCCAACGCCAAGGTCGAGCCGGCGGAGGTCGAGGTCGTCGAGGCGCACGGCACCGCGACCAAGCTCGGCGACCCGATCGAGGCGCACGCGCTGCTCGCGACCTACGGCCAGGACCGCCCGGACGGCCACCCGCTGCGGCTGGGCTCGATCAAGTCCAACATCGGCCACACGCAGGCCGCGTCCGGGGTGGCCGGGGTGCTGAAGATCGTGCTGGCCCTGCAGCACGGGGTGCTGCCGCGGACGCTGCACGTGGACCGGCCGACCCGGCACGTCGACTGGACGGCCGGGCAGGTCGAACTGCTGACCGAACCGCGGGAGTGGCCGCGCGGCGAGCAGCCGCGCCGGGGCGCCGTGTCGTGCTTCGGCCTGAGCGGGACCAACGCGCACATCATCCTGGAGGAGGCGCCGGAGCCGGAAGCGGGCCCCGGTGCGGCCGACACGCCGGTGGCCGTGGCCTGCTGGTGCCGTGCCGGCCGGCACCGCCGCTGCGTTGCGGGCGCAGGCGTCACGGCTGGGTGGAGCACGAACGCCGATCCGGGCCTGCGGCCGTTGGACGTGGCCTTCTCGCTGGCGGCCGGGCGCTCGCCGCTCTAGCACCGGGCGGTGGTCGTCGGCCGTGACCGCGAGGAACTGCTCGCCGCGCTCGCCGCCGGCCGGAGCGCCCGGGCTGGTCACCGGCGCGCGGGTCGAGGTCGGACCGCGTTCCTGTTCTCCGGCCAGGGCGCCCAGCGCGCCGGGATGGGCCGAGCTGGCGGCGGCGTACCCGGTGTTCGCCGCGGCGCTAGACGGGGTCTGCGCCGAGCTGGACCCCCACCTAGACCGTCCGCTCGAGACGTGCTCGACCGGTCCGGGCTGCTCGCCCGGACCGGGTACACGCAGCCCGCGCTGTTCGCGTTCGAGGTGGCGCTGTTCCGGCTGCTCGAGTCGTGGGGGATGATGCCGGACTTCCTGCTGGGCCACTCGATCGGTGAGCTGGCCGCCGCGCACGTGGCCGGGGTGCTGTCGCTGGCGGACGCTGCACCCTGGTCGCGGCGCGGGGGCGGCTGATGCAGGCCCTGCCCGCCGGTGGGGCGCGATGGTGGCGGTGCAGGCGACCGAGGACGAGGTGCTGCCGCTGCTGACCGCCGAGGTCAGTGTCGCGGCGGTCAACGGTCCCGAATCCGTGGTGCTCTCCGGCGCCGAAGCCGCCGTCGCCGCGGTGGTCGCGCAGTTCGACGGGCGCAAGTCCTCGAAGCTGAAGGTCTCGCACGCGTTCCACTCGCCGCTGATGGAGCCGATGCTGGCGGAGTTCCGCGCGGTGGCCGAGACCCTGACCTACACCCCGCCGGTGATCCCGGTGGTCTCCACCGTCGGCGCCGGTCTCGACCTGGCCACCCCGGGCTACTGGGTGGACCAGGTCCGCGCCGCCGTCCGGTTCCACGACGGCATCACCGCGCTGAGCGCCCACGGGGTCGGCCGGTTCGTCGAGATCGGCCCGGACGGGGTGCTCTCGGCCCTGGTGCGCCGGATCGCCGAGGGCGCCGCGGTGGTCCCGGTGCAGCGCAAGGGCCGCCCGGAGGCCCGCACCGCGCTGAGCGCGCTGGCCGAGCTGTTCGTCAGTGGACTGGTCCCCGACTGGGCCGCGGTCTTCGCCGGCCGGGGCGCGCGGCGGATCGACCTGCCGCCCTACGCCTTCCAGCGCAAGCGCTACTGGCTCGAAGCCCGGGTCGGCCGGGACGAGGTGGCCGCCGCGGGCCTGACCTCGGCCGGGCACCCGCTGCTCGGCGCCGCGGTCGCGCTCGCCGACACCGGCGGCGTGGTGCTCACCGGCCGGCTGTCGGTCGAGACGCACGCCTGGCTGGCCGAGCACCGGCTCGGCGGCGTGGTCACCGTGCCCGGCACCGCGTTCCTGGAGCTGGTGGTCCGCGCCGGCGACCAGGTCGGCGCCGGCCGGATCGAGGAGCTGACGCTGGGCAGCCCGCTGGTCGTCCCGGACCGGGGCGGGGTGCAGGTGCAGGTGCGCGTCGGCGCCGCCGGCGACGACGGCCTCCGGGCCGTGACCGTCCACTCGCGACTGGAGGACGAGGCCGGTGCGTGGACCTCACACGCCGCCGGCACCGTGGCCCCGCAGACCCATCGCGGCGGCCCCGCGCTGACCGAGTGGCCCCCGGCCGGGGCCGAGCCGGTCGCCATCGACGGCCTGTACGAGGACTTCGCCGACACCGGCCTCGGCTACGGCCCGCTGTTCCGCTCACTGCGGGCGGTGTGGCGCCGGGGCCGCGAGGTGTTCGCCGAGATCGCGCTGCCCGAGGACAGCGAGGCCGAGCGCTTCGGCCTGCACCCGGCCGCGCTCGACGCCTGCACCCACGCCCTGCGGGTCGCCGGTGGTGGCGACGGCGGCGTCGGGCTGGTCCCGTTCTGCTGGACCGGGTTCGAACTGCACGCCACCGGCGCGTCCGCGCTGCGGGTGCGGTTCGCGGCGAGCACCAGCGAGAGCTTCGAGATCACGCTGGCCGACGCCACCGGCGCGCCCGTCGCCACGGTCGCGGAGGCGGTGTTCCGCCCGTTCACCAAGCCGGTCGACGCCGGTCCGCCGCTGTATCACCTCCAGTGGCAGCGCGTGGTCGCACCCGAGACCACTGTGGACACTGCGAACGTCGAGATCTTCGACTGCACCGACGGAAACCCGCAGGACGCGCACGCACCGGCCCACCGCGTGCTCGCCCGGCTGCAGGACTGGCTGGCCACCGACCACGCCGACGACGCCCGCCTGGTGGTCCTCACCCGCGGCGCGGTCTCGGTGGGCGGCGCCGACGTGACCGATCTGGCCGCGTCCGCCGTCTGGGGCCTGGTGCGCTCGGCCCAGGAGGAGAACCCGGACGCGTTCCTGCTGCTGGACATCGACATCGACACGCCCCAGGAGACCGTCGCCGAAGCCGTCCTGCCGCCGGTGCTCGCCTCCGGGGAGACGCAGGCCGCGGTCCGCCTCGGGGTACTGCTCGCGCCCCGGCTGGTCCGCGCGGCGCCGGAGACCGAGCCCGCGTACTTCTGCCCGCACGGCACCGTGCTGGTCACCGGCGCGTCCGGCGCGCTGGGCGCCGAGCTCGCCTGGCACCTGGTCACCGAGCACGACGTGCGCCGCCTGCTGCTGCTGAGCCGCCGGGGCACGCCGGAGCTGACCCGGCTGGCCACCGAGATCGGTGAGCTGGGCGTGGCGGTCGAGGTCACGCAGTGCGACGTCGCGGACCGCGCCGCGCTCGCCGCGGTGCTGGCCGCGATCCCGGCGGAGCACCCGCTCACCGCGGTGGTCCACGCCGCCGGGGTGCTCGACGACGGGGTGATCACCGCGCTCACCCCCGAGCGCGTCGACGCGGTGCTGCGGCCCAAGGTCGATGGCGCGCTGAACCTGCACGAGCTGACCCGCGACACCGCGCTCTCGGCGTTCGTGCTGTTCTCCTCGGTCTCCGGGGTGCTCGGTGCGCCCGGCCAGGGCAGCTACGCCGCCGCGAACGCCTTCCTCGACGCCCTCGCCGCGCACCGCGTCGCCCACGGCCTGCCCGGGCTGTCCCTGGGCTGGGGGCTGTGGGGCGAGGTCGGCGGGATGGGCGGCACCCTCTCGGCCGAAGAGGTCACGCGCCTGGCGGCCGGCGGGATCGTCCCGTTGTCCACTGTGGAGGGACTGGCGCTGTTCGACCGGGCGCTGGTCGTCCGCCAGGCCACCGTGGTCCCGGTCAAGCTGGACCTGCCCGCGCTGCGCCGCCTCGACCGGATCCCGAAGACCCTGGACGGGCTGGCCGGCCGGGCCGGGCGGCGGATCGCCTCGAACGCCGCGGCGGCCGAAGACTCCTTCGCGGCCCGCCTGCTGGCCCGGCCCGAGGCCGACCGCGGTGACGCCGTGCTGGAGCTGGTGCGCGGCCACGCCGCCACCGTGCTCGGGTACAGCGGTGCGCACGAGATCGAGCCGTCGGCCCAGTTCCAGTCGCTCGGCTTCGACTCGCTCACCGCGATCGAGCTGCGCAACGGGCTCACCGCGGCCACCGGCCAGCGGCTGCCCGCGACGCTGATCTTCGACCACCCGACCCCGTCCGCGCTGGCCCGGCACCTGCTGGCCGAGCTGGCCGGCACCACCGCCGAGGGGGCCACCGCGCCCGTGCGGGCGGCCGGCGACGAGCCCATCGCCATCGTCGGCATGGCCTGCCGGCTGCCGGGCGGGATCACCTCGCCGGAGCAGCTGTGGGAGCTGGTCGCGGAGGGCCGCGAGGCCATCGGCGACTTCCCGGCCGACCGCGGCTGGGACGTCGACGGCCTGCTCGACCCGACCGGCCGCCGCCCCGGCACCACCTACGTGGCCCGCGGCGGGTTCGTCCACGACGCCGGCGACTTCGACGCGGGCTTCTTCGGCATCTCGCCCAAGGAAGCCCCGATGATCGACCCGCAGCAGCGGCTGCTGCTCGAATCGTGCTGGGAGGCCCTCGAACGCGCCGGGATCGACCCGGTCTCGCTCAAGGGCAGCCCGACCGGGGTGTACGCGGGGGTCCAGTACCACGACTACGTGGGCGCGAACAGCGCCGGCTCGATCGTCACCGGCCGGGTGTCCTACACCCTCGGGCTGGAGGGTCCCGCGGTCAGCGTGGACACCGCCTGCTCGTCTTCGCTGGTCGCCATGCACCTGGCCGCGCAGGCGCTGCGCGGCGGGGACTGCTCACTGGCGCTGGCCGGCGGCGTCACCGTGATGGCCACCCCGGGGACGTTCGTCGAGTTCAGCCGCCAGCAGGGCCTCGCGGCCGACGGGCGGTGCAAGGTGTTCTCCGAAGACGCCGACGGCACCACCTGGTCCGAAGGGGCCGGCGTGGTCGTGCTGGAGCGGCTGAGCGACGCCCGCCGCCTCGGTCACCCGGTGCTCGCGGTGCTCAAGGGCAGCGCGGTCAACCAGGACGGCACGTCCAACGGTCTCACCGCGCCCAACGGCCCGGCCCAGCAGCGCGTGATCCGCGCGGCGCTGGCCGACGCCGGGCTGGCCGCCTCCGAGGTGGACGCCGTCGAGGCCCACGGCACCGGCACCCGGCTGGGCGACCCGATCGAGGTCCAGGCGCTGCTGGCCACCTACGGCAAGGAGACCGCGGCGGACCGTCCGTTGTGGATCGGCTCGGTGAAGTCGAACATCGGCCACACCCAGGCCGCGGCCGGCGCGGCCGGGGTGATCAAGATGGTGATGGCCATGCGCCGGGGCGAATTGCCCGCGACGCTGAACGTCGGCCGTCCGTCGTCGGAGATCGACTGGTCCTCGGGCGCGGTCCGGGTGCTGGCCGAGCCGGTCAAGTGGCTGCCCAACGGGCACACCCGCCGGGCCGGCGTCTCGTCCTTCGGCGTGAGCGGCACCAACGCCCACGTGATCCTGGAGGAGGGCGACCGCCGCGAGGTCGTGGGCGGCGGGGGGCCCGAGCCCGACGGCCCGGTGGCCTGGCCGGTCTCCGGCCGCGGGGCCGCGGCCCTGCGGGCCCGGGCCGAGCAGCTGATGTCCTACGTGGATGAAGAGCCGGACGGCAGCCTCGCCGACATCGGCTTCTCGCTGGCCACCACCCGCAGTGCCTTCGACCGCCGCGCGGTGCTGATCGGCAGCCGCTCGCCGCAGTTCGTCCGCGGTCTCGCGGCGCTGGTGGACGAGGAGGAGGCGCGCGGCGTCGTCAGCGGTGTCGCCACCGCGAGCGGCCGCACCGCGTTCCTGTTCGCCGGCCAGGGTTCTCAGCGCGCCGGCATGGGCGCCCGGCTCGCGCAGCGGTTCCCGGTGTTCGTCGGCGCTTACGACGAGGCCTGCGCCGCGGTCGACCGCCACCTCGGCCGTCCGATCCGCGAGATCGTCGAAAGCGGCGAGGAGCTGGACGAGACGCGCTACACCCAGCCCGCGCTGTTCGCGCTGGAGGTCGCGCTGTTCCGCCTGGCCCGGTCCTGGGGCGTCAAGCCCGACCTGCTGGCCGGGCACTCGATCGGCGAGATCGCCGCGGCCCACTGCGCCGGGGTGTTCTCGCTGGCCGACGCGGCGAAGCTGGTCGTCGCCCGGGGTGCGCTGATGCAGGCGCTTCCCGCCGGGGGCGCGATGGTGGCGATCGAGGCGACCCCGGAGGCGGTGCTCGAAGCCGCGGGCGGCTCCGTGGACGTCGCCGCGGTCAACGGTCCGAGCGCCGTGGTGGTCTCGGGTGCGGCCGAGGCCGTGGCGGCGGTGGCCGCGAAGTTCGAACGCACCAGGCAACTGCGCGTCTCGCACGCGTTCCACTCGCGGCTGATGGAGCCGATGCTGGCGGAGTTCCGGTTCGTCGCCGAAGGGCTCACCTACGCCGAAGCGCGGATCCCGGTGCTCTCCACCGTCACCGGGGAGCCCGCCGACCTGTCGTCGCCGGAGTACTGGGTGCGGCAGGTGCGCGAGGGCGTCCGGTTCCTCGACGCGGTCACCCGCGCCGCGGCCGACGGCGTCACCCGCTTCCTGGAGCTGGGCCCGGACACCACCCTCACGGGCATGGCCGGCGGCTGCCTCGACGAGCGTCCCGAAGGACTGGTGTTCGCTTCGCTGCTGCACAAGGAGCAGGACGAGGCGGAGGCCGCGCTGACCGGTGTCGCGCAGCTGCACGTCAGCGGCGTCGACGTCGACTGGGCCGCGGTGTACGAGCCGACCGGCGCCCGGGCGGTCGGGCTGCCGACCTACCCGTTCCAGCGCAGCCGCTACTGGCTGGAGAGCACCGCGTCCGCGCCCGGTCAGGAGGACCACCCGCTGCTGGGCTCGGGGCTGGAGCTGGCCGAAGCCGACGGGCTGCTGTTCACCGGGCGGCTGTCGGCCGGCACGCACCCGTGGCTGGCCGACCACGTGGTCGGTGGCTCGATCCTGTTCCCCGGCACCGGGTTCGTGGAGATGGCGATCCGCGCCGGCGACGAGGCCGGCTGCCCGCGCCTGGCGGAGCTGACCCTGGAGTACCCGCTGGTCCTGCCCGAGCGCGGGGGCGTGCGGGTGCAGTTCGCGGTCGGCGCGGCCACGGCGGGCGGCGAGCGCACGTTCAGCGTGCACTCGCGGGCCGACGGTGCGGCCGAGGGCCTCCCGTGGACGCGGCACGCCACCGGGCGGCTGGCCAAGGCCGGGAAGGTGGAGGAGTTCGCTCTCACGGCCTGGCCGCCCGAGGGGGCGGAGCCGGTGCCGCTCGAAGGCACCTACGAGGAGCTGGCCGCCGGCGGTCTGGCGTACGGGCCCGCGTTCCGCGGTCTCACCGCCGCCTGGAAGCGTGGCGGCGAAGCGTTCGCCGAGATCCGGCTCCCGGCCGAAGTGTCCGATGTGGACCGTTATGGCATCCACCCGGCGGTGCTCGACGCGGCGCTGCACACCATCGGCGTCTCCGGCGCGGCCGGGGACGAACCGGCGCTGCCGTTCGCCTGGGAGGGGGTGCGGTTGCACGCGGTGGGGGCCAGTGCCCTGCGGGTGCACGTCCGGCCGGTCGGTACCGGGGCGGTGTCGCTGGACATCGCGGACGGCGCCGGCGTGCCGGTCGCTTCGGTGGAGTCGCTGCTGCTGCGGCCGATGTCCGCGGTCCCGCAGCCGGTCGCGGCGGGCGGCGACTCGCTGTTCCGCGTGGCCTGGGAGCCGGCCGAGCTCGACGCGGTCGCGGAGGTCACCCGCTGGACGGTGGTGGGCCCCGACCCGTTCGGCCTCACCGGCGCGCTGGACGCGAACGCTTCACCCACCTTCGCCGAGGCGAGCGGGCTTCTGGTGCTGCCCTCGGGCGGCGACGAGGTGCACGCCGAGCTGCACCGGGTGCTGGGGCTGCTGCAGGAGTTCGTGGCCCGGCCCGAAGGCTCGCTGCTCGTGGTGACCCGCGGGGCGGTGGCCACGCAGCCGGGGGACGACCCCGATCCGGTCGGCGCCGCGGTGGCCGGGCTGGTGCGTTCGGCGCAGGCCGAGCACCCGGGCCGGATCGCTTTGGTCGACCTCGGCGCGGGCACCCCGACCGGCCGCACGCTGGCCGCGGTCGCGGCCTCGGACGAGCCACAGGTGGCGCTGCGCTCCGGCGCGGTGCTCGTGCCGCGCCTGGCCCGGGCAGCCGACGCGGCGGGCGCCCCGGTCTGGGACCCCGAGGGCACGGTGCTGATCACCGGCGCCACCGGGGCCCTGGGCGGGGCGGTCGCCCGGCACCTGGTCACCGAGCACGGGGTGCGGCACCTGCTGCTCGCCGGCCGGCGCGGGGCCGCGGCCCCGGGCGCGGCGCGGCTGCGCGACGAACTGATCGGGCTGGGGGCCGAGGTCACCTTCGCCGCCTGCGACGTGGCCGACCGGGAAGCGGTCTCCGCCCTGCTGTCGGGCGTGGATCTGCGCGCGGTCGTCCACGCCGCCGGGGTGCTCGACGACGGCGTGCTGACCTCGCTGACCCCGGACCGGCTGGACACCGTGCTCCGGCCCAAGGCCGACGCGGCCCTCGTCCTGCACGAGCTGACCCGGGAGGCGAACCTCACGGCGTTCGTGCTGTTCTCCTCGGCCGCCGGGGTGCTCGGCGCGCCGGGCCAGGGCGGTTACGCCGCGGCGAACGCGTTCCTCGACGCGCTGGCGGCCCGCCGCCGGGCCGAAGGACTGGCCGGTACTTCCCTCGCTTGGGGCCTGTGGGCCGAGGGCATGGGCGAGGCGGTGCAGGAGGCCGACGCGCACCGCATCGGCGAAACCGGCATCACGGCACTGTCCACTGAGGATGGACTGCGGCTGCTGGACTCGGCGGCGGGCTCGGCCGAGGCCCTGCTGGTCCCGATCTCGCTCGACCCCCGGGTACTGGCGGCCACGGGCGGGGACGACCTCCCGGCCGTCCTGCGCGGACTGGCCGGGACCCCGGGCCGCCGCGCGGCCCAGGACGCGGCCGAGGACACCGAGACGCTCGCGCAGAAGCTGGCGGCGCTGCCCCGGAACAAGCGCGTACCGGCCGTGCTCACCCTGGTGCGGACGCACGCGGCCGCGCTGCTCGGGCACTCCGGTCCGGAGGCGGTGGAGCCGGACCGCTCGTTCAACGAGGTCGGGTTCGACTCCCTGTCGGCGACCGGGTTCCGCAACAAGCTCAGCCTGGTCACCGGGCTGAAGCTGCCGGTCAGCCTGATCTTCGACTACCCGACCCCGCGGATCCTGGCCGGGCACCTGGTCGGCGAGCTGGCCCCGGAACCGGTCGCCGAACCGGCCGCACCGGCGGAAACCCGGACCGAGCAAGGGGTTCGCGACCTCCTCGCGGGCCTTTCCCTGGAGCGGCTGCGTTCCGCCGGTCTGCTGGACGGGCTGCTGGAGCTGGCCGGAGCGGACCGGGCGGAGGAAGCCGGGACCACCCCGGTCGAGGCGGACACCATCGACGGCCTGGACACCGACGCGCTGATCAGCCTGGCCACCGGCGGGGGCGACGATGACTAGTCGACCCCTAGAACCGCTCGACCCGGCCATTATTGCCGCGCCCGCCCGCGGTGGGGTCCACTGGCCCGGACAGTTTCCGGGCTCCTTGCCGGTTTCCCCACGCGAGAAGTTCGTTTTCGAGATCGACCCGAACGAGGAGAGGTAACCGATGGTCACCGGCTATGCGATCGAAGCGCGGGGACTGCGCAAGTCCTTCGGGGACGTGGACGTCCTGGAGGGGGTCGACCTGAGCGTGGAGCGCGGCACGATGTTCGCGCTGCTCGGCCCCAACGGCGCCGGCAAGACCACCACGGTGCGGATCCTCAGCACCCTGCTGGACGCCGACGGCGGCACCGTGACCGTCAACGGCCACGACGTGGCCGGGCGCAAGCGCAAGGTGCGCGAGCAGATCGGCCTCACCGGCCAGGACACCGCCGTCGACGAACTGCTCACCGCCCGCGAGAACCTGGAGATGATGGCGCGGCTGTTCCACCTGCCCGGGGCGGCGGCGAAGCGCCGGGCGGTCGAGCTGCTCGCGCAGTTCGACCTGGTCGACGCGGCCGACCGGCCGGTCAAGACCTACTCCGGCGGGATGCGCCGCCGGCTGGACCTGGCGATCAGCCTGATCACCTCGCCGCCGGTGCTGTTCCTGGACGAGCCCACCACCGGCCTCGACCCGCGCAGCCGCTCGGCCATGTGGGACGCGATCCGCGAGCTGCTGGCCGGGGGCACCACGATCCTGCTCACCACGCAGTACCTCGACGAGGCCGACCAGCTGGCCGACCGGATCGCGGTGATCGACCGGGGCCGGGTGGTCGCCGAAGGCACCGCGGCCGAGCTCAAGCGCAAGGTCGGCACCGAACGGCTCAAGCTCGCGTTCGCCACGGAGGCCGAGGCCGCTCGGGCCCACACCGTGGTCGAGGGCGTGCTGCTGGACCGCACCGTCAGCGTCGCCATCGACGCACCGGCCGAGGTCCGCCGGGTGCTCAACCAGATCGCCGACGCCGGCCTCGAGACCACCGGCCTGGAGCTGTCCGAGCCGACCCTGGACGACGTCTTCACCACCCTTACCGGAACCGCGGGAGAGAAGCGATGACCCAGACCCTGTCCAGGGAGACCGAGGGGAAGCAGATCCCCGACGCTCCCACCCGATCCCCGATCGCGCTGGCGCTGTCCGACTGCCGGGTGCTGATCGGGCGCAACCTCAAGCACATCACCCGCAACCCGGAGATGCTGATCCAGGCGGTCTCGCTGCCGATCGTGCTGCTCCTGCTGTTCCGCTTCATGTTCGGCGGCGCGATCAACCTGCCCGGCATGGCCTACGTGGACTACCTGGTGCCGGGCCTGGTCGCGGTCAGCATCGGCTTCAACTCCACCACCACCGTGGTCGGCGTCGCCTCCGACCTGACCAACGGCCTGGTGGAGCGGTTCCGCTCGATGCCGATGGCCGGTCCGGCCGTGCTGGTCGGCCACGTGACCGCCGGGGTGCTGCGCAGCCTGCTCTCGCTGGTCGTGATGGTCGCGCTCGGCCTGGCCATCGGCTTCCGCCCGGGCGGCGGCGTGCTGGGCTGGCTCGGCGCGGTCGG
Organism: Amycolatopsis sp. PS_44_ISF1; assembly: GCF_032335455.1. NCBI lineage: Bacteria > Bacillati > Actinomycetota > Actinomycetes > Pseudonocardiales > Pseudonocardiaceae > Amycolatopsis > Amycolatopsis sp. PS_44_ISF1. The sequence goes on from NZ_JANUXO010000010.1 coordinate 12,205, forward strand.
CCTGCTGGTCCTGTTCGCCTCGGGCATCTTCTGGCTCGCGACGCTGCTGGGCTCGATCGCCAAGACGGTCGAAGGAGCGAGCGGTCTCGGCATGATCCTGGTCTTCGTCCCCTACGCCACCAGCGCGCTGGTCCCGACGGCGTCGATGCCGGGCGTGCTGCGCGTCGTCGTCGACAACCAGCCGGTGACGGTGCTGATCGACGCGGTCCGCGCGCTGATGAACGGCACCGCGGCCGGTTCCACGGGCTGGCTCGCGCTGGCCTGGTGGGCGGCCATCACCGCGCTCGCCGCCTTCTTCGCCGTGCGGAAGTTCCACCAGCGCTCCCACGGCTGATCGCCGTCCGCACCGCCGGGAGGGCGGCCCGCCACGCGCGGGCCGCCCTCCCTCCGTACCAGCCGGTCAAGGTCGACTTTAGGTCCTTGGCGCACGCTGGGTGACCGAAGGACTTCGTGAAGAGAAGACCCAGGTCCGTGAAGTGAGGTGGCGTGATGCCGACCCGCATCGACGAGAAGCCGGCCGACGGGCTCGACGCCTGGCTGGCCCCGCTGGCCGACGACCCCGCGGGCGCCGTGGCGTTCCTGGGCGAGGTCGTCGACCGCGTCGGCGGCCGCCGCGGCCGGGTGCTGGTCCTGGGCGGCGGCTCGGTCGCCGACGCGATGGCCGGGGAGGGCTACGCGGTCACCGCGGCCGGCCCCGACCGCCTCGCGCCCGGGGCCGCTGCCGAGAGCGGTCCGCGCTACGACGTCGTGTACGTCCCGGCTGACGCGCTCACCCGGTTTTCCGGGCAGCGCGGGCAACTCCGCCTGATCCGGCGCCTGAGCCGGCTGCTGCGGCCCGGGGGCGCGCTGGTGGTGCAGGGACCGCAGCCGGACCCGGAGCGCTGGGCCGCCGACGTCTGGGTGGCCGGTGTCGACCGCCTCCGCCAGACCGTGCTGCTCACCGGGGCGGAGGAGCCGGCGCGCTACGTCTGGCCGGCCGAGCTGGACCTGATGGCCGAGCTGGCCGAGCTTGCCCTCGACAGCCGCTGGGGGGGCTGGTACGGCGAGCCGGTCGAACCGGGCGGCCCGGTGGTGTCGGTGTTCCGCAGCTGACCCGGCCGGTCCACGACGAAACGGCCCCGCCCTCCGCCGGCAGCGGAGGGCGGGGCCGTTTTCGTGCCCGGGTCAGACCGCGTCCGACAGCTCGCGCTCTAGGACCCCGCCACCACCACCGCGCCACGACTCCCCTCCCGCTCGCGCGCGTCCCCCCGAATTCGACGAGTTAAACACCCTTCCACCCCCCCGACCGCCCGCCACGACCGCCCCTCGAACCCACCCGTCTGTCGCAAATTCCGACGACGCTCGAGCCGACCCGGCCGACCCGCCTTAGCCGATGGCATTTCCCCTCCCCGAGAAGCTCACGGTCGCCCCCGCCCCCCCCCCTGGCGTTGCCCCCCAGTGGGCCCCCCCCCGGGTCGGTGGCCGTCGGCGCCACCGGGCCTACGCGGCGCACCACACACCCACAGACGCCCCACTCTATCCAACCGACCCTCGCAGCGGCACGGGTCGGGGATGACCTCGCCGAGCCCGCGGCAGACCGGGCACGGCCGGGCCGTGACGACCTGGCCGAGGAATGAGCGCTGCACCGACTGCACCTCGCCGGCGCCGCCGCAGGTGTCGCAGGTCTTGGTGGTCGTGCCCTCCGCGGCGCCCGCGCCGCGGCACAGGTCGCAGACCACCGCGGTGTCGACCGTGATCTCACGGTCGGAGCCGGTGGCGCACTCCTCCAGCGTGAGCGCGAGCCGGATCAGCGCGTCGGAGCCGGGCTGCACGCGGCTGCGCGGGCCCCGCCCGCGGCCACCACCGCCCCCGGCCGCGCCGAAGAACGCGTCCATGATGTCGCCGAGGCCGCCGAAGCCGGCGAACGGATCGCCGCCGCCCCCGCGCGCCCCGGAGTCCATCGGGTCGCCGCCCAGGTCGACCACCTTGCGCTTCTGCGGGTCGGAGAGCACCTCGTAGGCGGTGGTCACCTCGCCGAACCTGTGCTGCGCGTCCTCCGACGGGTTCACGTCGGGGTGAAGCTCACGGGCCAGCTTGCGGTACGCGCGCTTGATCTCCTGATCGGACGCGTTCTTGGCCACCCCGAGGATCCCGTAGTAGTCCCTCGCCACCGTCTTCGCCTTCTCCTTCTGCTCCGCCCGGCCCGCTGGTCAGCGGGCGGACAGGATCTGCCCCACGTAGTTGGCCACCGCGCGGACCGCCGCGATGGTGCCCGGGTAGTCCATCCGGGTCGGTCCGACGATGCCCATGCCTCCCAGGATCATGTCGTCGGCGCCGTAGCCGATCGACACCACCGAGGTGCTGCGCATCTGTTCGTCCTCATTTTCCCCACCGATGCGGACCGTGACCGCACCGGGGTAACGCGCCGCCGCCAGCAGCTTCAGCACGACCACCTGCTCCTCGAGCGCCTCCAGCACCTGCCGCAGGGATCCGGGGAAGTCCGCGACGTTGCGGGTCAGGTTGGCCGTGCCGCCGAGCACCAGCCGTTCCTCGGGGTGCTCGACGAGGGTTTCCCCTGGCCGCCGATCCGTTCTCGGTGCGGGGCCTGGCCCGGTACGAGGTGATCGGGTTCTCCCCGACGATGACCGCGCCGGAGTTGGCCGACGAGGCCGTCCGGCCCTGATCGTCCGGGGTGGTGTGAGCAGACTCGCACTGTCATCCCCGACACGGGCGGCCGGACCGGCGGGCCCACCGATCGCGACCTCGGACACGACCTCGGACGGGGGCCGGCTCAGGCGACCCGGGCCAGGTCGTTCTTGGCCTTCTTCAGGGCCAGCACCGGGCACTTCTTGCAGCGTGGCTTGGACTGGCAGCACTTCTTCTTGATCTTGCCGGCCTTCATCAGCTTGCGCACGACCGCCCGAGGGTCGTCCGGCTGCTTCTTGCCCACGAAGGCTCCCTCGTCGCTGGTGACGTCCGGCTTTCCACCTTAGGTGAGCCTAACCGATCCAGGGGCATGGCGGTACTCACAGTTCGGCGGGAGGTACCATTGTGCAGTCCGCGTGTGGCCAAAGCCGGCCACGGAACCCGGAGTCGTGCGAAAGCGCACGGAACTCCGCCCGCGACGCGGCCGCCCACCCGCCTTTGAAGTTCAGGAGTCTTCGCGTGCCCGCAGCCAGCGCCACCGCCGTCGAAACCGGCCGCGCGTCCGGCAAGACCCGGCCCGACCTGCGCAACGTCGCCATCGTCGCACACGTCGACCACGGCAAGACCACCCTGGTCGACGCCATGCTCCGCCAGTCCGGCGCGTTCGCCGAACGGGCCGAGCTGGTCGACCGGGTGATGGACTCCGGTGAGCTCGAACGCGAAAAGGGCATCACCATCCTGGCCAAGAACACCTCGATCCACCGCCAGACGCCCGAGGGCCAGGTGACCATCAACGTCATCGACACCCCCGGCCACGCCGACTTCGGCGGCGAGGTCGAGCGCGGCCTGGCCATGGTCGACGGCGTCGTGCTGCTGGTCGACGCCAGCGAGGGCCCGCTCCCGCAGACCCGCTTCGTGCTGCGCAAGACCCTCGAAGCCGGACTGCCGGTGATCCTGGTGGTCAACAAGACCGACCGGCCCGACGCCCGGATCTCCGAGGTCGTCGAGGAGACCCACGACCTGCTGCTGGAGCTGGCCAGCGACATCGAGGACGCCGACCACGACGCGATCCTCGACCTGCCGGTGGTCTACGCCTCCGCGCGGGCCGGCAAGGCCGCCCTGGAGCAGCCCGCCGACGGCGAGGTGCCCGAGAGCGAGAACCTGGACCCGCTGTTCGACACCCTGCTGCGCCACGTCCCGCCGCCCGCCGCGGACCTCGACGCGCCGCTGCAGGCGCTGGTCACCAACCTCGACGCGTCCAACTTCCTCGGCCGCATCGGGCTGATCCGCATCCACGCCGGCAAGCTGCGCAAGGGCCAGACCGTGGCCTGGATGCGCGAGGACGGCACGACGCAGAACGTGCGCATCTCCGAGCTGCTGGTCACCGAGGCGCTCACCCGCGTGCCGGCGACCGAGGCCAGCGCGGGCGAGCTGGTCGCCATCGCCGGCATCCCGGACATCACCATCGGCGACACCCTGGCCGACCCGGAGAACCCGGTGGCGCTGCCCCGGATCACCGTCGACCAGCCCGCGATCTCGATGACCATCGGCGTGAACACCTCGCCGCTGGCCGGGCGCAACGGCGGGGACAAGGTCACCGCGCGGCTGGTCAAGGCCCGCCTGGACCAGGAGCTGATCGGTAACGTCTCGATCCGGGTGATCCCGACCGAGCGCCCCGACACCTGGGAGGTCCAGGGCCGCGGCGAGCTGGCGCTGGCCATCCTGGTCGAGCAGATGCGCCGGGAGGGCTTCGAGCTGACCGTCGGCAAGCCGCAGGTGGTCACCCGGGTCATCGACGGCAAGGTGCACGAGCCGTTCGAGCGCCTGTCCATCGACTCGCCGGAGGAGCACCTCGGCGCGATCACCCAGCTCCTGGCCGCGCGCAAGGGCCGGATGGAGCACATGGGCGGGCACGGCTCCGG
>NZ_JANUXO010000011.1:0-15721 GCF_032335455.1 Amycolatopsis sp. PS_44_ISF1
GTCAGAGGCGTCACGGCCGGGGTGAACTGCTGCGGCGGGACGGTGCCCGGGAAGCCGGACACGCTCGGGCGGGCGGCCGGCGGAGTCGGTGTGGCCGGACGAGCGGTGTGGACGCGGCTTTCGTTCTTAGCGGGCGGTGTCGGCCCAGGCACGGGAGCGACACCGGTCGCGGACGAGCCGGTCGGCTGGGCCGGTCCTGCACTGAGGGCAGCGTCCAGTGGGAGTGAAGGCTGGGCGACGGGCGGATTCGGTGGCGCGGTGGGGGAATTCGCGGGCTCGGACGGGTGGGGGGCATCCGGCCGCTCTTGTGCTGCGGCGGAACCGATCGGCCCAGCCGGACGGCCGCCGGATGCCGGTTCACCTGCGGTAACCGGGGTGAGCAGCGGAACAACTGGTCCGGTGCGGGTCGGCTCGGTTTCCCGAACCGCCGGATCGGGACGACGGACCGGGTGGTCCGGCGGCCCGGCGGAGGCAGTCGTCAGGACGCTGGGCCCGGGCGGTCCGGCAGAGGGCGAAGCCGATTCTGCCGCCATCGGAGCCGGGCCGTCCGGATCCGGCCGCCTCGGGGATCGCGGCCCACCCGGCCCCCCAGCCGAGGACGGCGATGCGGCGACTGGCGAGTTCGGCGCAGTGCGGCGAAGGGCCTGGGCTGCACGGAGAACGTCGTCCGATGCGGCCCTGCGGGCGGGTTGGCTCGCGGCGGAAGCAGCCTCCGGTGCGGCGTGGTGGATGGGCTGGGCCACACCAGGAACGTCGCTCAGCGCGACCGGATGGGCTGGCTGGATCACATCGGGGACGTCACCCGGGAAAGCGTTCTGGATAGACCGCGCCACACCAGAATCATCACTCGATATCGCCCAGCGGGTCGGCTGGAGTGCATCGGGAACGTCACCCGGGGCAGCGTTGTGGATGGACCGCGCCGCACCAGGGTCGTCACTCGGTGCGGCCAGATGGGTCGGCCGGATTGCATCGGGAACGTCACCAAGGACAGCGTTCCGCACGGACCGCGCCACACCAGGGTCACCACTCGATACCGCCTGGTGGGTCGGCCGGACTACATCGGGAACGACGCTCCGTGCAGCGTTGTGGATGGACCGCGCCGCACCAGGGACGTCGTTCGGTGCGGCCGGATGGGCTGGCTGGGCTGGATCGGGAACGTCGCTCGGAGCAGCACTGTGGACGGTGGTGGGCGCAGCGGGGATGGGCTGGAAGCGGGGCGGTTCGGGCCGGGGGTCGACCGGTTTCGGCTGGGGCGGGCCGGGACGATGGGCTGCACCGGTGAGCCGGGTCGGCGGGTGACCTGTCCCCGCCGGGGAGTCGCCGGCGGGGGCAGGTTCGGCGGAGCCACGGGCGGGATCACCGGACATCCGGCCGTTCGACGGCTCACGAGTGGTCCCCCGGTTCTCCCCCGCCGCTTCCGGTTTGCCGGAGGGTGAGGACGGCGTCGTCTGGCTCGCCGGGAAAGGGCGCGGCGGCGCCGGAACGACGACCGCCGGGGACGCGTCGACGGGTGCGGAAGCCCGGAGGGTTTGCGAGTCCGTCACCAGGCGAAACGGACCAGCCGGGCCGTCCGGGCGGTGCTCCGGCGGCTCGCCTGGACCGGTGGCGGCGGGCAGCCCGGCCGGGCTGCCCGGATCAGCCGCGCCGAACGACCCACCCGCGTTTCCGGCGTCCGGGACGGCAGCCAGCTCAGGAAGGTCACCAGTATCGGTCACCGGGGCCTCGCCCTTCGGCGCACCGGCGGCCGCGACCTCGGGCTCGCCGCTCGGCTCGGCCGGGCCGGTCACCGTGGGCTCGTCGACTGGCTCACCGAAGTCGGCAACCCCGGGCCGATCCCCCGAGTCACCGAGACCGGCATTTCCAGACGTGCCGGAATCGGCAACCTCGGACTCGCCCCCACCAGCAACCTCCAGCACGCCGATCAGCTCGCCGAGACCGGCAGCTCCGGACCTACCGAAATCGGCAACCTCGGACTCGCCCCCACCAGCAACCTCCAGCCGGCCGATCAGCTCGCCGAGACCGGCAGCTCCGGACCTACCGAAATCGGCAACCTCGGACTCGCCCCCACCGGCAACCTCCGGCAGGCCGATCGGCTCGCCACGGCCGGCGGCTTCGGGTCCACCGCTCGGATCTCCGACATCCGCAACCTTGACACTCCCCGGCGGCCCGCCACCCGCAACCTCAGCCACCCCACTGACACCCGCAGCCTTGACGTGCCCCGCTGACTCGCTGACAACCGTCATCTCGGACGGCCGGTCCGACTCGCCGGTCTCAGCGGCTTCGCGTCGGTCAGCCGCATCGCCGGGGGCGGCAGTTTGGGGCCGCCCGTTCGGTTCGTCGCGACCGGCGGCGCCAGGCTGTCCGGCGGCGCCGCTGTGGTCGGCGGCGGCGAACTCCGCAGCCGGACGCGCGCCATCCCCACCACTGTCATCGGCAGCAGGCGGCGTCTGCGGCTGCGGCTTCGTGATCCCGAGGCCCAGACGACGGCTCTCCGCCAGGGAAGCGCGCCGTGGGCGGGATTCCGGTGGGGCGGGGTGCGGGAGGCGGTGGACCGGTGGGTCCAGAAGCGGTTCCGGACGAGCCGGGCGCCGCGCGGGGCGATGAGACGGCTCCGGGCGGGGCTCGCGGTTCACCTCGGCGTACTGCCTCGCGAGCTGCCGGTCCTTCTCCTGGTAGCCCAAGTGGACCAGGTCCGACGGCCGCCAGGGCACCTCGGGCGCCCGGGGTTCGGTCACCTCGGCCACGGTCAGCGGCGGCCACCCGGGACGCGCCGGCCTGGACGGGATCGCCCGGGTCGGCACCGGCTCGGGCTCCGGTGGCGCGGTGTCCGCCACCAGGTCGACCAGATCGTGCCGAACCGCTACCGCGCTGACGATTCCCCCCACCCGCCCCGAAGGCCCGGCCACCTCCGCCGGCTCCGGGAGCAGGACAAGCCGGTGGAGCACGCCGATCGGGTCGCCGGTGACGGTCAACGGCGCCCGGGTGGCCAGAGTGGGCCGCAGCCGCGCCACCGAACGCCAGGCCGGACGGTACCGCACCCCCGGCCCCTCGGAATCCACTGTGGACGATGCATGCAAATAATCCACAATAGACATTTTACCGTCCACGGCAGACTCCGGGCGGCGAGCACGCCACGGCCAGCGGGCCATCACGGCCTCCCTCCTCCGACGGGAGACCTCAGTCCCCGTAGACGCGGGCGTCGAGCGCCCCGATCTCCGCGATCACCCGGGCCCGCGTGGCGTGGTCGAGGTCCAGGATCGACTCGAACGACCAGTGCAGGTGGTAGGCGATGTACACGATCTCCTCCCACAAGCGGTCCACCGGCCGGCTCAGCGCCGGCCCCGCCGATCCCGTCACGACGGCGCCGCACCCGCGACGTCGACCAGGAACCGGTGCTCGCACTCCGGGCAGGCCACCTCGGCCTCGGTGTGGCCCTGCTGGTTGACCCGGCGGTACAGGTCCTGCAGGAAGGCCAGGTCCGAGGCGAACAGGTGCTCGACGACGAACCGGTCCACCCCCGCCAGCGTGCCCAGCCGGGTCACCGTCTGCGTGATCAGGTACACCGACAGGTACGCGGGGTTCTGCCGCACCAGCGGCTCGGCCTGCGCGACCAGCTCGTCCTTCGCGGTGGCCAGGCGCAGCAGGCCGTCGCGGTGGAGGTGGCCCTGCTCGTCGACGTACCCGCGGGGCAGCGCGAACGGGTATTCGGTGCGCAGGGCGGGATGCTCGGCCACGGCGGTCACCGGTTGCCGCCCGCGCCGTTCTCCAGGTCGATCTGCTCGCACACGAGCGTGACCGTCGCGACCGCCGCGTCGCTGCCGCCGGCCTTGAAGTTGCCGACGTCCAGTTTGGACGGCCACGCGTTGAGCAGGTGGTAGGTCTGCTTCACCGCGCCGGTCGAGTCGAGCAGCAGCAGCGAGCAGCTCTTGCGGCCGGTCGGGTCGCCGCGCAGCACCTGCTGGTGCCAGACCCACAGCGTCTGGTCCTGGTCCACGCCGCGCTTGAGCGTGACCGTGGCGGGCTTGGTCCGTCCGTACACCTTGGACAGGGAGACGCCCATCGAGTTGCTGGACAAGTACTCGGTCACCTCGACCTCCGAGGTGATGCCCGAGAGCTCGGAGAAGGCGATCCCGTTGCTGGTGGTGTTCCCGTCGAACTGGATGACGAACCGCGCGGCGCTGACCAGGGTGTTGGTGGTGTCGAGATCGGCGGTCTGGGAGCGCTGTCCGGTGGGTGCCATGGTTTGTCCCTCGTGAGTCGGCGAACGGGTGGTCACTCTTCGAGCGCGGCGCCCTGGGGCAGCTGCGAGATCTGGAACACGACGAACTCGGCCGGCTTGACCGGGGCGATGCCGATCTCGATGAACAGGTGCCCGGCGTCCCGCGACTCCGGCGGGTTGTTCTCCTCGTCGCACTTGACGTAGTACGCCTCGGCCGCCGAACGGCCGGCCAGCGCGCCGCTGCGCCAGATCCGCTGCAGGAACGAGCCGACGACCCGGCGCACCGCGGTCCACAGGTACTCGTCGTTGGGCTCGAAGACCACCCAGCTGGTGCCCTGCAGGATCGACTCCTCCACGAAGTTGAACAGCCGGCGCACGTTGATGTAGCGCCACTCCGGGTCGCTGGAGAGGGTCCGCGCGCCCCAGACCCGGATGCCCTGCCCGGGGAACGCCCGGATGCAGTTGACCCCCAGCGGGTTGAGCAGCTCCTGCTCGGCCCGGCTGATCGCGGTCTGGAGCCCGACCACCCCGCGCACGACCTCGTTCGCCGGGGCCTTGTGCACGCCGCGGTTCTCGTCGCTGCGGCCCCAGATCCCGGCCATCTGGCCGCTGGGCGGGATCGTGATGACGCTGCCCGAAGCGGGGTCGAGGGTCTGCACCCAGGGCCAGTACAGCGCCGCGTACTTCGAGTCGTAGCCCGCGACCTCGGAGCGCCAGTCCCGCATCTGCTGGGAGTTGAGCCCGGGCGGCGGGTCGAGGATGGCGACCCGGTCCGACATCAGCTCGCAGTGCGCGATCATCGCCAGCTGCACGGCCTTGACCCCGTCGGCGTCGATCTGCCCGCGCTGGTAGGCCGACATCAGGTCCGGCGCCAGCACCATGGTGATCTCGTCGATGGCCTCGAAACCGCCGATGCCGGTGCGCTCGATCGGGTCGCCGACGTAGGCCGAGGCCAGCACCGGCCCGGGCGCGGGCTCGCGGGTGGCGAGCGCGGTGGTGGTGTCCTTCCGCGGCGCGCTCAGGGTTTCGCCCCGCGCGTGCTCGAGGGTGATCAGCTTCGACTGCTTGGCCACCACGGCGGCCACGTTGTTCGGGCCGCGCTTCACGGTGACGTTGTCGAAGGACTCCTCGACTTTCCCGTTGCGCAGCACGTCGAGGCGGAAGTTGCCGTCCGCGGGCTCGCCGGCCTCGGCCACCGCCACGGTCAGGTCCTCGCCGGCACCCGGTGCGATGGCCCGGACCGCGAAGGCCGGCCGCCCGTCGCCGCCGGCCGCGGCCGGGATGACCGCCTCGCCGATCGGGGGCGGCGAGCTCTCGCCGGCCTCGCCGGGCAGCCGCAGGACGTAGGCGGAGCCGCCGCCGTTGAGGAAGAACGCGTAAACCGAGTGCGCGAGGTAGACGCCCTCGACGAAACCGCCGAAGGTGCGGGTGAACTGCGTCCAGTTGGTGATCAGCGTCGGCTGGGAGAGCGGTCCCTTCTCCGCGAACCCCACGAAGCCCGCGACCGCGGTGCCGACGCCCTCGATGGGCCTCGAACCCGACGGCACCTCCTCGACATACACCCCTGGTGCCAGATAATTCGCCATCGAGTCTCCCAGTCCGAGCGGTTCCGAGATGAGCAGCTGCGTTCAGGCTGGCAGCCGCGGGCACCGTTGCCAGGGGGCCGGCGCGCACTGTCGCGGACCACCTCCGGCTGCCCTCCGGGGCAGTCCGGCATGGCCGTGGGACCGGCCGCGGCGGCGCTGACCGGGCCCCGGGGCACGGTCGAGACTCGGGACGTGCTGGCTGACCTGGCTTCCTCCCTCCGCGAATGGCTGACCGCCGAGCTGTCGCCCGGCACGGTGATCGGGTTCGACCCGCCCCACGTGCTCGCGGGCATGCAGCGGCGGCCGCAGCGGGCCGGGATCGTGAACGTCTTCCTCTACGGCATCACCGAGGACCTCGACGGCATCCCCGCGGCCCCGGTGCGCGTGCGCGACGACGAGGGCCGGCTCACCGGCACCGCCGCCCCGGCCCGCAACTACCACCTGACCTACCTGGTCACGGCGTGGGCGGCGGGCACCGAGGAGGAGATCGAGCTGCTTTCGTCGTCGGTCTCCGCGTGGGCGCCGATCACCGCGCCGAGCAGCTCGATCTCCTCCTCGGTGCCCGCCGCCCACGCCGTGACCAGGTAGGTCAGGTGGTAGTTGCGGGCCGGGGCGGCGGTGCCGGTGAGCCGGCCCTCGTCGTCGCGCACGCGCACCGGGGCCGCGGGGATGCCGTCGAGGTCCTCGGTGATGCCGTAGAGGAAGACGTTCACGATCCCGGCCCGCTGCGGCCGCCGCTGCATGCCCGCGAGCACGTGGGGCGGGTCGAACCCGATCACCGTGCCGGGCGACAGCTCGGCGGTCAGCCATTCGCGGAGGGAGGAAGCCAGGTCAGCCAGCACGTCCCGAGTCTCGACCGTGCCCCGGGGCCCGGTCAGCGCCGCCGCGGCCGGTCCCACGGCCATGCCGGACTGCCCCGGAGGGCAGCCGGAGGTGGTCCGCGACAGTGCGCGCCGGCCCCCTGGCAACGGTGCCCGCGGCTGCCAGCCTGAACGCAGCTGCTCATCTCGGAACCGCTCGGACTGGGAGACTCGATGGCGAATTATCTGGCACCAGGGGTGTATGTCGAGGAGGTGCCGTCGGGTTCGAGGCCCATCGAGGGCGTCGGCACCGCGGTCGCGGGCTTCGTGGGGTTCGCGGAGAAGGGACCGCTCTCCCAGCCGACGCTGATCACCAACTGGACGCAGTTCACCCGCACCTTCGGCGGTTTCGTCGAGGGCGTCTACCTCGCGCACTCGGTTTACGCGTTCTTCCTCAACGGCGGCGGCTCCGCCTACGTCCTGCGGCTGCCCGGCGAGGCCGGCGAGAGCTCGCCGCCCCCGATCGGCGAGGCGGTCATCCCGGCCGCGGCCGGCGGCGACGGGCGGCCGGCCTTCGCGGTCCGGGCCATCGCACCGGGTGCCGGCGAGGACCTGACCGTGGCGGTGGCCGAGGCCGGCGAGCCCGCGGACGGCAACTTCCGCCTCGACGTGCTGCGCAACGGGAAAGTCGAGGAGTCCTTCGACAACGTCACCGTGAAGCGCGGCCCGAACAACGTGGCCGCCGTGGTGGCCAAGCAGTCGAAGCTGATCACCCTCGAGCACGCGCGGGGCGAAACCCTGAGCGCGCCGCGGAAGGACACCACCACCGCGCTCGCCACCCGCGAGCCCGCGCCCGGGCCGGTGCTGGCCTCGGCCTACGTCGGCGACCCGATCGAGCGCACCGGCATCGGCGGTTTCGAGGCCATCGACGAGATCACCATGGTGCTGGCGCCGGACCTGATGTCGGCCTACCAGCGCGGGCAGATCGACGCCGACGGGGTCAAGGCCGTGCAGCTGGCGATGATCGCGCACTGCGAGCTGATGTCGGACCGGGTCGCCATCCTCGACCCGCCGCCCGGGCTCAACTCCCAGCAGATGCGGGACTGGCGCTCCGAGGTCGCGGGCTACGACTCGAAGTACGCGGCGCTGTACTGGCCCTGGGTGCAGACCCTCGACCCCGCTTCGGGCAGCGTCATCACGATCCCGCCCAGCGGCCAGATGGCCGGGATCTGGGGCCGCAGCGACGAGAACCGCGGCGTGCACAAGGCCCCGGCGAACGAGGTCGTGCGCGGGGTGGTCGGGCTCCAGACCGCGATCAGCCGGGCCGAGCAGGAGCTGCTCAACCCGCTGGGGGTCAACTGCATCCGGGCGTTCCCCGGGCAGGGCATCCGGGTCTGGGGCGCGCGGACCCTCTCCAGCGACCCGGAGTGGCGCTACATCAACGTGCGCCGGCTGTTCAACTTCGTGGAGGAGTCGATCCTGCAGGGCACCAGCTGGGTGGTCTTCGAGCCCAACGACGAGTACCTGTGGACCGCGGTGCGCCGGGTCGTCGGCTCGTTCCTGCAGCGGATCTGGCGCAGCGGCGCGCTGGCCGGCCGTTCGGCGGCCGAGGCGTACTACGTCAAGTGCGACGAGGAGAACAACCCGCCGGAGTCGCGGGACGCCGGGCACCTGTTCATCGAGATCGGCATCGCCCCGGTCAAGCCGGCCGAGTTCGTCGTGTTCCAGATCTCGCAGCTGCCCCAGGGCGCCGCGCTCGAAGAGTGACCACCCGTTCGCCGACTCACGAGGGACAAACCATGGCACCCACCGGACAGCGCTCCCAGACCGCCGATCTCGACACCACCAACACCCTGGTCAGCGCCGCGCGGTTCGTCATCCAGTTCGACGGGAACACCACCAGCAACGGGATCGCCTTCTCCGAGCTCTCGGGCATCACCTCGGAGGTCGAGGTGACCGAGTACTTGTCCAGCAACTCGATGGGCGTCTCCCTGTCCAAGGTGTACGGACGGACCAAGCCCGCCACGGTCACGCTCAAGCGCGGCGTGGACCAGGACCAGACGCTGTGGGTCTGGCACCAGCAGGTGCTGCGCGGCGACCCGACCGGCCGCAAGAGCTGCTCGCTGCTGCTGCTCGACTCGACCGGCGCGGTGAAGCAGACCTACCACCTGCTCAACGCGTGGCCGTCCAAACTGGACGTCGGCAACTTCAAGGCCGGCGGCAGCGACGCGGCGGTCGCGACGGTCACGCTCGTGTGCGAGCAGATCGACCTGGAGAACGGCGCGGGCGGCAACCGGTGACCGCCGTGGCCGAGCATCCCGCCCTGCGCACCGAATACCCGTTCGCGCTGCCCCGCGGGTACGTCGACGAGCAGGGCCACCTCCACCGCGACGGCCTGCTGCGCCTGGCCACCGCGAAGGACGAGCTGGTCGCGCAGGCCGAGCCGCTGGTGCGGCAGAACCCCGCGTACCTGTCGGTGTACCTGATCACGCAGACGGTGACCCGGCTGGGCACGCTGGCGGGGGTGGACCGGTTCGTCGTCGAGCACCTGTTCGCCTCGGACCTGGCCTTCCTGCAGGACCTGTACCGCCGGGTCAACCAGCAGGGCCACACCGAGGCCGAGGTGGCCTGCCCGGAGTGCGAGCACCGGTTCCTGGTCGACGTCGCGGGTGCGGCGCCGTCGTGACGGGATCGGCGGGGCCGGCGCTGAGCCGGCCGGTGGACCGCTTGTGGGAGGAGATCGTGTACATCGCCTACCACCTGCACTGGTCGTTCGAGTCGATCCTGGACCTCGACCACGCCACGCGGGCCCGGGTGATCGCGGAGATCGGGGCGCTCGACGCCCGCGTCTACGGGGACTGAGGTCTCCCGTCGGAGGAGGGAGGCCGTGATGGCCCGCTGGCCGTGGCGTGCTCGCCGCCCGGAGTCTGCCGTGGACGGTAAAATGTCTATTGTGGATTATTTGCATGCATCGTCCACAGTGGATTCCGAGGGGCCGGGGGTGCGGTACCGTCCGGCCTGGCGTTCGGTGGCGCGGCTGCGGCCCACTCTGGCCACCCGGGCGCCGTTGACCGTCACCGGCGACCCGATCGGCGTGCTCCACCGGCTTGTCCTGCTCCCGGAGCCGGCGGAGGTGGCCGGGCCTTCGGGGCGGGTGGGGGGAATCGTCAGCGCGGTAGCGGTTCGGCACGATCTGGTCGACCTGGTGGCGGACACCGCGCCACCGGAGCCCGAGCCGGTGCCGACCCGGGCGATCCCGTCCAGGCCGGCGCGTCCCGGGTGGCCGCCGCTGACCGTGGCCGAGGTGACCGAACCCCGGGCGCCCGAGGTGCCCTGGCGGCCGTCGGACCTGGTCCACTTGGGCTACCAGGAGAAGGACCGGCAGCTCGCGAGGCAGTACGCCGAGGTGAACCGCGAGCCCCGCCCGGAGCCGTCTCATCGCCCCGCGCGGCGCCCGGCTCGTCCGGAACCGCTTCTGGACCCACCGGTCCACCGCCTCCCGCACCCCGCCCCACCGGAATCCCGCCCACGGCGCGCTTCCCTGGCGGAGAGCCGTCGTCTGGGCCTCGGGATCACGAAGCCGCAGCCGCAGACGCCGCCTGCTGCCGATGACAGTGGTGGGGATGGCGCGCGTCCGGCTGCGGAGTTCGCCGCCGCCGACCACAGCGGCGCCGCCGGACAGCCTGGCGCCGCCGGTCGCGACGAACCGAACGGGCGGCCCCAAACTGCCGCCCCCGGCGATGCGGCTGACCGACGCGAAGCCGCTGAGACCGGCGAGTCGGACCGGCCGTCCGAGATGACGGTTGTCAGCGAGTCAGCGGGGCACGTCAAGGCTGCGGGTGTCAGTGGGGTGGCTGAGGTTGCGGGTGGCGGGCCGCCGGGGAGTGTCAAGGTTGCGGATGTCGGAGATCCGAGCGGTGGACCCGAAGCCGCCGGCCGTGGCGAGCCGATCGGCCTGCCGGAGGTTGCCGGTGGGGGCGAGTCCGAGGTTGCCGATTTCGGTAGGTCCGGAGCTGCCGGTCTCGGCGAGCTGATCGGCCGGCTGGAGGTTGCTGGTGGGGGCGAGTCCGAGGTTGCCGATTTCGGTAGGTCCGGAGCTGCCGGTCTCGGCGAGCTGATCGGCGTGCTGGAGGTTGCTGGTGGGGGCGAGTCCGAGGTTGCCGATTCCGGCACGTCTGGAAATGCCGGTCTCGGTGACTCGGGGGATCGGCCCGGGGTTGCCGACTTCGGTGAGCCAGTCGACGAGCCCACGGTGACCGGCCCGGCCGAGCCGAGCGGCGAGCCCGAGGTCGCGGCCGCCGGTGCGCCGAAGGGCGAGGCCCCGGTGACCGATACTGGTGACCTTCCTGAGCTGGCTGCCGTCCCGGACGCCGGAAACGCGGGTGGGTCGTTCGGCGCGGCTGATCCGGGCAGCCCGGCCGGGCTGCCCGCCGCCACCGGTCCAGGCGAGCCGCCGGAGCACCGCCCGGACGGCCCGGCTGGTCCGTTTCGCCTGGTGACGGACTCGCAAACCCTCCGGGCTTCCGCACCCGTCGACGCGTCCCCGGCGGTCGTCGTTCCGGCGCCGCCGCGCCCTTTCCCGGCGAGCCAGACGACGCCGTCCTCACCCTCCGGCAAACCGGAAGCGGCGGGGGAGAACCGGGGGACCACTCGTGAGCCGTCGAACGGCCGGATGTCCGGTGATCCCGCCCGTGGCTCCGCCGAACCTGCCCCCGCCGGCGACTCCCCGGCGGGGACAGGTCACCCGCCGACCCGGCTCACCGGTGCAGCCCATCGTCCCGGCCCGCCCCAGCCGAAACCGGTCGACCCCCGGCCCGAACCGCCCCGCTTCCAGCCCATCCCCGCTGCGCCCACCACCGTCCACAGTGCTGCTCCGAGCGACGTTCCCGATCCAGCCCAGCCAGCCCATCCGGCCGCACCGAACGACGTCCCTGGTGCGGCGCGGTCCATCCACAACGCTGCACGGAGCGTCGTTCCCGATGTAGTCCGGCCGACCCACCAGGCGGTATCGAGTGGTGACCCTGGTGTGGCGCGGTCCGTGCGGAACGCTGTCCTTGGTGACGTTCCCGATGCAATCCGGCCGACCCATCTGGCCGCACCGAGTGACGACCCTGGTGCGGCGCGGTCCATCCACAACGCTGCCCCGGGTGACGTTCCCGATGCACTCCAGCCGACCCGCTGGGCGATATCGAGTGATGATTCTGGTGTGGCGCGGTCTATCCAGAACGCTTTCCCGGGTGACGTCCCCGATGTGATCCAGCCAGCCCATCCGGTCGCGCTGAGCGACGTTCCTGGTGTGGCCCAGCCCATCCACCACGCCGCACCGGAGGCTGCTTCCGCCGCGAGCCAACCCGCCCGCAGGGCCGCATCGGACGACGTTCTCCGTGCAGCCCAGGCCCTTCGCCGCACTGCGCCGAACTCGCCAGTCGCCGCATCGCCGTCCTCGGCTGGGGGGCCGGGTGGGCCGCGATCCCCGAGGCGGCCGGATCCGGACGGCCCGGCTCCGATGGCGGCAGAATCGGCTTCGCCCTCTGCCGGACCGCCCGGGCCCAGCGTCCTGACGACTGCCTCCGCCGGGCCGCCGGACCACCCGGTCCGTCGTCCCGATCCGGCGGTTCGGGAAACCGAGCCGACCCGCACCGGACCAGTTGTTCCGCTGCTCACCCCGGTTACCGCAGGTGAACCGGCATCCGGCGGCCGTCCGGCTGGGCCGATCGGTTCCGCCGCAGCACAAGAGCGGCCGGATGCCCCCCACCCGTCCGAGCCCGCGAATTCCCCCACCGCGCCACCGAATCCGCCCGTCGCCCAGCCTTCACTCCCACTGGACGCTGCCCTCAGTGCAGGACCGGCCCAGCCGACCGGCTCGTCCGCGACCGGTGTCGCTCCCGTGCCTGGGCCGACACCGCCCGCTAAGAACGAAAGCCGCGTCCACACCGCTCGTCCGGCCACACCGACTCCGCCGGCCGCCCGCCCGAGCGTGTCCGGCTTCCCGGGCACCGTCCCGCCGCAGCAGTTCACCCCGGCCGTGACGCCTCTGACCAGGCGGCCGACCTCGTCGCGCCGCTCCGGCCCGCCCGTGGTGGCCCGCCCGACCGGACCGTCGCGGCTCGTCCCCTCCGCTCGGCCCCAGCTCGCCGCCGGGGCCACCGCGATGCTGCGCCGGGCCACCGAGGCGATCGTGGACACCGTCGTCCCCGCTCCGCTCATCGCGCCGATGAAACGCGCACTGGGCATCGACCTGTCCGACGTCCGCGTCCGCCGGGGCGGGGAGGTCTCGCTCGCCGCCCGCTACCTCGGGGCCCGCGCCTACACCGCCGCGGAAGTCGTGCACCTGCCCGACAGCGCCGGGCCCCTGGAGTCCGGGGACGCCGCCCCCCTGCTCGCCCACGAGCTGACGCACGCCGCGCAGCAGCGGAGGTTCGGCGCGGCGCTCCCCGGTCCCGAAACGGCGGCCGGACGGCGGCTGGAGGCCGAGGCGGTCATCGTGCAGGAGTGGGTGGCCGGGGGGACGATCGGTGAGCCGCCGGTGGTTCGCGGCCACGCGCCGGTGCAACTCGCGTGCCGAGACCACGAAGACCTGGGCCACGAAGACCTCGGCTACGGAGAACTTGACGACGAGCCCGAGGACGACTTCGACGAGGACGTCGACGAGAGCGACCTCGACAAGGCCCGCCGCCGCAAACGCCTGCGGCGCCAGGTCGAGCGGGACGAGAGCAGCGGCGAGGGCGGCTTCGAGACCGGTTGGGACGAGATCCCCGACCTCGCCGCCATGATCGAGCGCCGCCGCCGCAGCGGCCGTGAACCCGAGGGCTGGCACGAGGTCCCGGACGTCTCACCCCAGGGCATCCGCGCGCTGGCCGCCCGGACGCCGACGGAATTCGGCCGACGGCTTGGCGGTGAACCCCGGGGCCGCAACGGAACCCGCCCCGGCGGCACCGATCCGGGTGGCCGTTACTCCGGAGGCGATGATCCGGGCGAAAACGATCGAGCCGGCAGCGGTCCCGCCGGCAGTGGTCCCGGCGGCAGCGGTCCGGGTGGCAGCGGTCCCGGTGGTGACGATCCGGGCGGCAACCATTCCGGCGGCAACGGTCCCCATGGCCCTCATCCCAATGGCCCTGGTCCCGGCGGCCTAGACCCGCGCGGCTCGGACCCGCGCGGCTCGGACCCGCGCGGCCCAGACCCCGGCGGCCCGGACCCGCGCGAAGCCGACGGGGGACAGCCGGCCCCGTGCCTGGCCGAGATCCTCGGCGCGCTGGCCGACAGCCCGCCCCGCCGCTGGATGGACCTCGACGACCCGGACCACTTCGAGGAGCTTTCCAACCGGCTCTACAACACCCTGCTGCCCCGGCTGCGGTTCGACGTGCTCGTGGAGCGCGAGCGGTCCGGCACGCTGATGGACTTCCGCTGAGGAGGCGCAATGCGGTACACGGCAGCGAATTCCGTGGTGCTGTCCCAGGGCACGGCGCACCAGTTCGTGGTGCGCACCGGCTCGCGGGAGCTGGGCGCCTGGTCGGGCGCCTCGGACCTGGAGGTCAAGTGGGACCGGGCCGAGCACTGGGTCGGCGACTCCGACCGGTACTTCAAGTACGCCGGGGTGGCCAAGTACGAGCCGGTCAGGTTCACCCGCGCCGCCGACCCGGTCGGCACGAAAGCCGTGCAGGACTGGCTCAACGAGGTCCACTCGACCGGCGGGGTGCCCGAGGACGGCGCGCTGCAGGTCGTCGACGCCACCGGCGCCGTGGTGCTCGAGTGGACGATCCGCGAGATGTTCCCGATCAACTGGAAGATCTCCGGCTTCGACGCCGGCGGGGCCAAGGTCTACGCCGAAACGCTCACCGTCGTGCACTCCGGCCTGCTCAGCGCGGCCAACCAGGCCCACCCGGCCTGACCACCACCCCCAGGAGAATCCGATGCCCACTCCGGACGCGCCGCCCGCCCTCGGCATGGCCATGCGGTTCCAGGTCGACGCGGGCGACCTGGACCTCGGCCTCTGGTCCTCGTGCAAGGGGCTCGAGGCCAAGGCCAAGGTGCACAAGGCCTACAACCCCGGCAACTACTCCTACGAGCGGATCCTGTTCGCCGACATCAGCTACTCGACGGTGAAGCTGGAACGCGCGATGGAGCGGTCCGGGAGCGCGTCGGTGCGCCGATGGCTGGAGACCTGGTGGCGGCCGTGGGCCCAGCCGGGCACCAACCCGCTCGGCGGCGTGCTCGGCTTCGGGCCTTCGATGACCATCCGGCTGCTCGATTCGCAGTGGCAGGAGGTCTCGTCCTGGACGCTGCGCAACGCCTACCCGGCCGGCTGGTACGGGCCGTCGCTGTCGGCCGGCGACAGCAAGGTCGCGATCGAGCGGCTCGAAATCGACCACGAGGGCTTCCTCGACCTGGAAGGGCTACCGCTGCCATGAACGTTTCGATCGGGAACCAGAAGACCGTCAACGCCTCCGGCCTGAGCACGGCGCTGCAGGTGGGCCGGCAGCTGATCGGGCTGGGCATGGGGGACGTGCCGGCCTCGCTCTCGCCGGTGGTCACCTCCGCGGACAGTTACCACGGCGGCCTGCCGATCTCGTTCTCGCTCAACCCGAAATCGGTCTCCTTCACCAAGCGGAACAAGACCGAGAGCGACCGCGGGGTGATCGCGACGTCGTTCCAGGACGCGCTGAAGGCGACCAGCAACCGCCGGCTCAGCCTGGGCGAGGTGTCCATGACCGGCGCCGGCATCACCAGCGTGGTGATCTCCACCCTCGTCGACTGGGCCACCCCGTTCAAGCAGCCGATCTCGGCGGCGGCCGCGTCCCGGTACGGCAACGCGAACGCGCTCAGCGAGCTGATCAAGACCAGCGGCGCGAACGCCCTGAAGGACGGCTTCGGCGGCGGCGGGAGCAACAGCGTGCCGGCCCCCTCCTCCACCCACCGGTCCGGCGTGACCGCCCGGCCGGGCAAGCTGGTCTACTACCGGCTGCCGATCCTGCGGTTCATGTGGGGCCTCGGTGCCCCGCTGCACAACTGCCTGGTCAACCTGGAGGGCGTCACCGTCGACTACCAGCGGTTCGACTTCACCGGCACCCCGGTCTGGGCCAAGCTCAAACTCGAACTGGTCGAGTACTGCGAAGACC
>NZ_JANUXO010000012.1:0-15499 GCF_032335455.1 Amycolatopsis sp. PS_44_ISF1
CGGCCTTCCCGGACCCAGGCCACGAGCCGGTCGGCCGCCTGGTCCTCCCGCTGCGCGAACTCCCGCAACCGCCTGACCTGGCCTTCGTCCCCGTTGGCCCCGGTGCCCCGCCTCCGAGCCGCCAGCCGAAACCCACCCTGTCGAAACAACACCGGATCGTCCACGCCCGTCACCTCTCGCAGGAGTCGACAACAAGTGTTGTCACTTCCCCCAGGCGCCGTCAACCCACTGGACAGCCCCGCCGAGGCCCTGTGTATGCTGGTCGGGCACTGCGGATGTAGTTCAATGGTAGAACATCAGCTTCCCAAGCTGAATACGCGGGTTCGATTCCCGTCATCCGCTCTTTTCTTTTTCAGCAGTAATTCTTCAGCATTTCAGTGGGTGCCCACCGAATTTCGGTAGGCACCCACTGTGCTTTTCCCGCGCAGCTTCGCTCAGCCCTCGACCAGTTCCCAGTGCGCTCCTGGGGCCTCGCGGTCGAAGACCTGGCCCGGCGCGGCCTGGAGGACCGTCACCACGTCCGGGTAGAGGCGCACGACGTGCTCCAGTTCCATTCCCTCGACCTCGAAGTCCTCCGCCTCCGGGACCTCGAAGCCCACGAACAGCCAGGTTCCGTCGGTCTCGCGGACCACCTGGCGGACCGCGCGGGCCGGTGCGTCCGGGCCCGTGCCGATCTCCGCCAGGCCGGTGCTGAGCTGCACCTCTTCGAGTGGCGAACCGGGGTGCGACCAGGCGGCGACGCGCGTCTCGCGGACCGCGATGTCCTCGGACACGTCGTCGGAGTCCGCGACGGAGCTGAGCAGCCAGGTCGAGCGGTCCGGGTCCCAGTCCGCGGCCATGCCCGGGGGCAGTTCGGCCAGGGCCGTGAGCTGCGGCAGGCGTTCGACCGCCTCACGCAGGCGGACCGCGCCGAACTGCTCGCGGTTGACGGCCATGTCCTCGTCGAACTCGGCGCCGTCGCTGATGAACCAGTCGTCGTCATCGTCGAGGACGACGAAGGCCAGCTGGTCCGGGGACTCGATCAGCGCGTGCGCGAAGATCACCGGGGATTCCGGATCCTGCCGCAGCGGCCATTCGGTCGACATGCTCACTCCCCGCGTAGTTCCGGTGTGTGCGCACATCCCACCAGACCACCACCCCGGCCACGCGCACCGCCTCACCGAACGACGCACCACCGGCGCCGAAAACACCGCGTCCCCGAGCCGGAGCTCGGGCAGGATGAGACCCGACGTTCAGGACATCCTGCTGGTCGAGCGGGAGTGAGGGGAATCCGATGCTCATCGGAGAGCTGGTGCGGCTGCGCGCGCTCGAACCGTCGGACGCCGAACCGCTGTACCGCTGGGTCAACGACTGGGAGCTGGGCCGGTGGATGAACAACAGCCACCCGCATTCGCTCGACCAGATCCGCAAACTCTGTGAGGACCGCAAGGTCAACACCTACGCACAAGTGGTGCTCGGCATCGAGAGGATCGCCGACGGCCGGCTGCTCGGCGTCGTCGACCTGCGCGACGCCGAGCCCGAGCAGGGGCGCGCCGAGGTCGACATCTACATCGGCGACCGGGAGCACCAGGGCGGGGGCTACGGCACCGAGGCGTTGCGGCTGATGTGCCGGTACGGCTTCACGGTGATGCGGCTGCACCTGATCGCGCTGTGGGTGGTCGCGGAGAACGAGGCCGCCCGCCACGTCTACCGCAAGCTGGGCTTCGTCGAGGACGGCCGGCACCGCGAGTGCTTCCGCGGCCAGGACGGCCGGTACCACGACATGTACCTGATGAGCCTGCTCGAAGGCGAGCTCACCTGACCAGCCGCCGCGGGGCCTTCAGCCGCCAGGACTCGGTCAGCAGCTCACGCAGGTGCTGTCCGTCCACCCGGTCGAGATCGACCAGGATGATGCCGTACCCGTCGTAGTGCGGGGTGGTGAAGAACGCCGGATCACCCCCGTCGAGCAGGGCGGCCTTCTCGTCCAGGCCGCAGAACAGCACGAGCCCGCCCTCCGCGTCGGTTCGCAGGCGGGTGAAACCCTTGCCCGCCACCTTCAACGCCGGGGTGCGGTACCAGGTGGATTCCTCGGTCTCCGGCAGTTCCGTCCCGAGCGCCACCACGTCTTCCCAGGTCACCATGACCCCATCGTCGCGCACGGGCCCGCGGCCGTCTTGGCAAAACGGGAGCCCCGCCGGAACGCGGCGGGGCTCCCGGGCCGGGAAAGCTACGGCGTGACCGTGATCCGGTCCGCCGGCGGCGGCGCCACGCCCGGGTGCGCGCCGAGGTAGGCGATCAGCGCGTCCAGGTCGACCGGGCCGCCCGCCAGGTCGGTGCCCTTGGTGAACTCGGTGAACCCGTCGCCGCCCGCGGCGAGGAAGTTGTTCACCGACACGCGGAACGTCGCGGCCGGGTCCACCGGCGTGCCGTTCACGCTGAGCTTCGAGATGCGCGAGCCGACCGGCGCCGACGCCGAGTAGGTGTAGTGCAGCGTGCTCGAGATCTGCAGGATCTTGGTCCCACCGGACTGGCCCCACTGCTGCTCCAGCACGTTCTTCAGGTTCGCGCCGGTGAGCGTGATGGTCTGCATGATGTTCGCGAACGGCTGCACGGTGAACGCCTCGCCGTAGGTGACCACGCCGTCGCCCTCGCCGTTCGGCGAGGAGGCGTAGTTCAGGTCGGCGCGGATGCCGCCGGGGTTGGTGATGGCGATCTGCGCGTTGGTGGACTTGGTGCCCTCCAGCTGCGCGTCGGCGATGACGTCACCGAGCGTCGACTCGCCCGAGGGCGCGCCGGCCGCCTTGAGATCCGCGGTGATGGTGCCGACCGGCTGGTTGGCGATCGGGGCGGCCTTGGTCCTGGCCTCGTCGACCAGCTTGGCCACGGCCGGGTCCGGGGTGACGTCCCGGGTGACGATCTCGTTGTGCGCCTTGCTCTGCGACCGCACGACGTCGCGGGTGCGCAGGTCGATCTTCAGGTCCAGCACGGACAGCAACCGGCCGAACGAGGCACCCTGGGTGACCGTGCGCGGCCGGCCCGCCGGATCGTTGATCACGCAGTTGTACTGCTGGTGGCTGTGCCCGGTGAAGATGGCGTCGACCTCGGGGCTGACGTTCTTCGCGATGGTCGCGGCGGGGCCGCCCGGTTGCAGCTTGCAGTCGTCGGGCCCGGAGTTGACCTCGGTGCTGTCGCCCTGGTGCAGGAGCACGACCTGGGCCTTGACGCCGAGCGCGTCCAGCAGGTTCGCGGTGCGGTTGATGGACTGCACCTCGTCACCGAACTTCAGGCCCTTGATCGCCTCCGGCGTGACGACGGTGGGCAGGTCCTTCAGCGTGGCGCCGATGATGCCGATCGGCACGCCGCCGGAGAACTGGACGGTGAACGGCAGCAGCGCGGGCAGGCCGTTGGTGAAGTACACGTTGGAGCCCAGCAGCGGGAACCGCGCGCCGTCGTAGGACTTGCGGAACTGGCAGCCGTCGGTCTTGTTGCAGCCGCCGAACTGCATGCGCAGCAGCTCCTGGTAGCCCTCGTCGAACTCGTGGTTGCCCACCACGGACGCCTTGACCCCGAGCAGGTTGAGGAAGTCGATGGTCGGTTCGTCGTGGAACAGGGCGGAGATCACCGGCGACGCGCCGACGTTGTCGCCCGCGGAGAGCACCATCGAGTTGCGGACCTGCGACTGCAACTGCTTCACGTGCGTCGCCAGGTAGGCGGCTCCGCCCGCGTCCACAGTGGACCCGTTCGACAACGTGACGCGCCCGCTCGAGCCGGCCGGCGGATCGAGGTTGCCGTGCAGGTCGTTGAACGTGATGATGCGGACGTCCGTGGTCTGGGCCGCCGACGCGGGTGCGCTCGTGACGGCCACCGTGGCCAGTGCGGCCGCGGCGGTGGCCGCGATCCGGGTGAAGAGCCTCATGTTTCCTCCGGTTTCGCGCCCGATGTCCCCTGAAACGGGCGCCCGGCGTCGCAGTCTGCCCAAAGGGGAGGTCGGTCACCAGAGGAAGAAGCCGGGCGATAGGGAAATGTCACCCGGCGTTGGTGCTCCCGTCGACGGCGAGCCGGGCCCCGGCCGATCGGCTCGGGCCCGCCTCGGCCAGATGGCCGACCCCCGGGCGGCCCGACCGGCTCTTCGACCGAAGTACGCGCCCGCCCAGCTCCATAGCGTTCTTCTCATGACGAACGCACAGGTCACCGCCCTGCAGTACGGACTGATCGGGTTCCTCGCGGTGTGGTCGACGATCCTCGTCCCCCAGCTCGTGCTGCAGTTCGCGCGGTACGGGCGGCCGCGGGTTCGCGGGCTGGTGACCACGGCCGCGGTCGTCCTCTACGCGAGCATGACGCTCGCCGTGGTGTTCCTGCCGTTGCCCGGGGCGCACAGCCGGCGACTGGAGCAGACCGTGCAGCTGCGGCCGTTCCAGTGGATCGGCGACATCCACACCGAGCTGCTCAAGCACGGCCTCCCGGCGGCGCACTGGTTCACCACGCAGACCTTCCAGCAGGTCGCGCTCAACGTGCTGCTGTTCGTGCCGCTCGGGGTGTTCGCGCGGATGCTGTGGCGCCGCGGGCTGGCCGGGACGCTGGCCATCGGGGCCGCCGCGTCCCTCGCCATCGAGATCACGCAGCTCACCGCCAACTTCGGCACCGCGCCGTTCGCCTACCGGATCTTCGACGTCGACGACCTCATGACCAACACCTTCGGGGCCGGGGTCGGCTGGCTCTTCGCCGCGGTGCTGCTCTCCCTGCGCGGCGTTCCTTCAACGGTCCACGCGCAGACGGCCCGGCGCGAGCGGGTCGACTTCGCCCAGGCGCGCTAGCCGGGCCTGGCGCTGCAGCGCCGCCCGCTTGGCGGCGCGCCGGTCCTCCAGGACCACGATCAGCGCCGCGATGGCGATGACCAGGGCCACCAGGCCGAGGACGAGCAAAACCGGCATGCGGCCGCCTCTCCGACGTCGTTGTGCGAGAGATCACACAGGCTACCCAGCCGGGTGGCGGCTCCGCTACCCCGTGTGCGGAGAAGCCGTCCCGGCCGACGGTCACCGCGGACATCGGCCGAGGTCAGGGCTTCGACCACCGGTTCAGCCGGGCCGAAATCCCGTGGCGGCCGCCAGCCGGGAGGGGAGGACCGGGAGACTGGGCGGATGGGCACCCGACCAACCCCGGAGCAACTGGCCGCCGCAGCCGGCACGACCGTCCCGGACGTGCTGGCCCCCGGTCTCGACGTGCTGTTCTGCGGGATCAACCCCGGCCTGTACTCCGCCGTGCTCGGCCTGCACTTCGCCCGGCCCGGCAACCGGTTCTGGCCCGCCCTGCACCGCGGCGGCTTCACCCCGCGGCAGTTCGACCCCAGCGAGCAGCACGAGCTGCTCGCGCTGAAGCTCGGCGTCACCAACGTCGCCGAACGGGCCACCGCGCGGGCCGACGAGCTGAGCGACGACGAGCTGCGCGCCGGCGGGCAGGCGCTGATCGCCAAGGTCGAGCGCGCCGAGCCGCGCTGGCTGGCCGTGCTGGGCATCGGCGCGTACCGCCTGGCCTTCAATGACCCGAAGGCCCGCGTCGGCCGCCAGGAGCGCCGGATCGGCCCGACGAGAGTCTGGGCCCTGCCCAATCCGAGCGGCCTCAACGCCCACTGGACACCGGCCGGGCTGGCCGAGGAATTCGCCGCGCTCCGCACACAGCTTGTCACCGAGCGCCCATCGAACGGGCTACACCCTCAGTAGCAACCGGAGCAACCTCCTCGGCCGGGCGGCGGCGGATCACCGCAGATCACTGCCGCTTTTCTACCGAGGGTTTGCTGCGACCGGCCGATACGGCCATGAGGGGGAAACCGCGTCACGAGGTGCTTCCCGGGTACTCGCATCAGAGACAAGATGTCTTTCCCGTCCGGTCCCGCAGGGGGGATCGGGTGGTGCCGGACGGCACGTCCAGGGGGCGCCGCCCCCGCGTCCGGCCACCCGGGAACGACCTGGATTACCGGAGGCCCGAGATGCGCGGCATCGAGCCCCAACGAACGCCCGTGACACCGGGACTGCCCGGTGCGACCCGCAGCCTCGGGGTCGCCGTGGTCGACCCCATCCCGATCTTCCGCGAGGGGCTGGCCGCGATGGTGCACCGCAGCCCCGGACTGCACTGGGCCGGGCAGGCGGCGAGCCACCACGCGGCGCTCCAGCTGTGCGAGCAGGCGCGGCCCGACGTCACGATCATCGACTCGGCGCTGGACCCCAACTGCCACCTGACCAAGCTGCTCGCCACGGGCGATCCGGCCCTGCTGCTGGTGATGCTCGTGCGCGACGTCAACCGGACGCAGCAGTACCTGTCCACCGCCATCGCCGCGGGAGCGCACGCGATCGTGCCCCGGGCGGTGGACCCGCGGCGGCTCGCGGAGGCCATCCGGCGCGCGCACTCCGACCGCCGGTACATCGACCCGGCGCTGGCCGCGCTCACCGCCAGACCGAAACGCCAGCCCTCGCCCAGGGCCGCGCCGGCCGAGGACCAGCTCGCACCGCAGCCGCCGAGGGGCGCCATGCCCCTGTCGCGCCGCGAGTACCAGGTGCTGCAACTCGTGGCCGAGGGACTGGAGAACTCGGCGATCGCCAAGCTGCTGTTCCTGTCCGTGGAAACGGTCCGCACGCACGTGAAGAGCATCCTGCGCAAACTGTCCGCACGGGATCGGACACACGCGGTGACCATCGCGTTCCGCAGCGGCATCCTCATCCCGCGCGCGGACGACGGGCACCATCCCGTGGTCCCCCAACCGGCCGTGGCGCGCAGCACCCTCTGACCACTCCGTCCAGGTCGGTGTCGGTTTTTCGGCGGAATTCCACCCGGGAAAGGGCCGATTCACTTGCTCCGGTTACTCGTAGGTAATATCCTGAAGTTACCGGCGAGTAAGGGAACCTGCGCCCGGCCGGAAAGCCGAACCCAAAACGGAGTGACGACATGGGCCACTACAAGAGCAACGTCCGAGACCTGGAGTTCAACCTCTTCGAGGTGCTCGGTGTACAGGAGCGCCTCGGCCAGGGCGTGCTCGCCGAGTCGGACGAGGAGACCGCGCGCGGAGTGCTGGCCGAGCTGAACAAGCTCGCCACCGGCCCGCTGTCCGAGTCCTACGCCGACGCGGACCGGAACCCGCCGGTGTACGACCCCGAGACGTTCAGCGTGAAGATCCCCGAGTCGTTCAAGAAGAGCTACCAGCAGCTGATGGACGGCGAGTGGTGGCGTCTCGGGCTGACCGACGACCTCGGCGGCTTCGGCCTGCCCCCGACGGTGCAGTGGGCCGCGGCCGAGCTGATCCTCGGCGCCAACGCCCCGCTGTTCATGTACATGGCGGGCCCGAACTTCGCGATGATCGTGAACAAGAACGGCACCGAAGAGCAGCGGCACTGGGCGCAGATCATGATCGACCGCCAGTGGGGCGCGACGATGGTGCTGACCGAGCCGGACGCCGGCTCCGACGTCGGCGCGGGCCGCACCAAGGCGGTCAAGCAGGAGGACGGCTCCTGGCACATCGACGGGGTGAAGCGGTTCATCACCTCCGCCGAGCACGACATGAGCGAAAACATCATGCACCTGGTGCTGGCGCGCCCCGAGGGCCCCGGCATCGAGACCAAGCCCGGCACGAAGGGCCTCTCGCTGTTCCTGGTGCCGAAGTTCCACTTCGACTCGAAGACCGGCGAGCTGGGCGCGCATCTCGCACGGCTCCACATCACTATGTATGAGCTCTCTCACAACACCACGGAGGGCGGAGAGTGGTAGGCCAGTACACTCAGAGCCAGGCGGCTAAAAAAAGTCCGAGGATGGAGGAAGGCGCGGAGGGTGAAAAGAGAGAGACTATACATAGTGATTGTGGCGGCCGTTGCGCTCGCCCAGCTCGCCGGTCTTCGAGTCGAAGTGGAACTTCGGCACCAGGAACAGCGAGAGGCCCTTCGTGCCGGGCTTGGTCTCGATGCCGGGGCCCTCGGGGCGCGCCAGCACCAGGTGCATGATGTTTTCGCTCATGTCGTGCTCGGCGGAGGTGATGAACCGCTTCACCCCGTCGATGTGCCAGGAGCCGTCCTCCTGCTTGACCGCCTTGGTGCGGCCCGCGCCGACGTCGGAGCCGGCGTCCGGCTCGGTCAGCACCATCGTCGCGCCCCACTGGCGGTCGATCATGATCTGCGCCCAGTGCCGCTGCTCTTCGGTGCCGTTCTTGTTCACGATCATCGCGAAGTTCGGGCCCGCCATGTACATGAACAGCGGGGCGTTGGCGCCGAGGATCAGCTCGGCCGCGGCCCACTGCACCGTCGGGGGCAGGCCGAAGCCGCCGAGGTCGTCGGTCAGCCCGAGACGCCACCACTCGCCGTCCATCAGCTGCTGGTAGCTCTTCTTGAACGACTCGGGGATCTTCACGCTGAACGTCTCGGGGTCGTACACCGGCGGGTTCCGGTCCGCGTCGGCGTAGGACTCGGACAGCGGGCCGGTGGCGAGCTTGTTCAGCTCGGCCAGCACTCCGCGCGCGGTCTCCTCGTCCGACTCGGCGAGCACGCCCTGGCCGAGGCGCTCCTGTACACCGAGCACCTCGAAGAGGTTGAACTCCAGGTCTCGGACGTTGCTCTTGTAGTGGCCCATGTCGTCACTCCGTTTTGGGTTCGGCTTTCCGGCCGGGCGCAGGTTCCCTTACTCGCCGGTAACTTCAGGATATTACCTACGAGTAACCGGAGCAAGTGAATCGGCCCTTTCCCGGGTGGAATTCCGCCGAAAAACCGACACCGACCTGGACGGAGTGGTCAGAGGGTGCTGCGCGCCACGGCCGGTTGGGGGACCACGGGATGGTGCCCGTCGTCCGCGCGCGGGATGAGGATGCCGCTGCGGAACGCGATGGTCACCGCGTGTGTCCGATCCCGTGCGGACAGTTTGCGCAGGATGCTCTTCACGTGCGTGCGGACCGTTTCCACGGACAGGAACAGCAGCTTGGCGATCGCCGAGTTCTCCAGTCCCTCGGCCACGAGTTGCAGCACCTGGTACTCGCGGCGCGACAGGGGCATGGCGCCCCTCGGCGGCTGCGGTGCGAGCTGGTCCTCGGCCGGCGCGGCCCTGGGCGAGGGCTGGCGTTTCGGTCTGGCGGTGAGCGCGGCCAGCGCCGGGTCGATGTACCGGCGGTCGGAGTGCGCGCGCCGGATGGCCTCCGCGAGCCGCCGCGGGTCCACCGCCCGGGGCACGATCGCGTGCGCTCCCGCGGCGATGGCGGTGGACAGGTACTGCTGCGTCCGGTTGACGTCGCGCACGAGCATCACCAGCAGCAGGGCCGGATCGCCCGTGGCGAGCAGCTTGGTCAGGTGGCAGTTGGGGTCCAGCGCCGAGTCGATGATCGTGACGTCGGGCCGCGCCTGCTCGCACAGCTGGAGCGCCGCGTGGTGGCTCGCCGCCTGCCCGGCCCAGTGCAGTCCGGGGCTGCGGTGCACCATCGCGGCCAGCCCCTCGCGGAAGATCGGGATGGGGTCGACCACGGCGACCCCGAGGCTGCGGGTCGCACCGGGCAGTCCCGGTGTCACGGGCGTTCGTTGGGGCTCGATGCCGCGCATCTCGGGCCTCCGGTAATCCAGGTCGTTCCCGGGTGGCCGGACGCGGGGGCGGCGCCCCCTGGACGTGCCGTCCGGCACCACCCGATCCCCCCTGCGGGACCGGACGGGAAAGACATCTTGTCTCTGATGCGAGTACCCGGGAAGCACCTCGTGACGCGGTTTCCCCCTCATGGCCGTATCGGCCGGTCGCAGCAAACCCTCGGTAGAAAAGCGGCAGTGATCTGCGGTGATCCGCCGCCGCCCGGCCGAGGAGGTTGCTCCGGTTGCTACTGAGGGTGTAGCCCGTTCGATGGGCGCTCGGTGACAAGCTGTGTGCGGAGCGCGGCGAATTCCTCGGCCAGCCCGGCCGGTGTCCAGTGGGCGTTGAGGCCGCTCGGATTGGGCAGGGCCCAGACTCTCGTCGGGCCGATCCGGCGCTCCTGGCGGCCGACGCGGGCCTTCGGGTCATTGAAGGCCAGGCGGTACGCGCCGATGCCCAGCACGGCCAGCCAGCGCGGCTCGGCGCGCTCGACCTTGGCGATCAGCGCCTGCCCGCCGGCGCGCAGCTCGTCGTCGCTCAGCTCGTCGGCCCGCGCGGTGGCCCGTTCGGCGACGTTGGTGACGCCGAGCTTCAGCGCGAGCAGCTCGTGCTGCTCGCTGGGGTCGAACTGCCGCGGGGTGAAGCCGCCGCGGTGCAGGGCGGGCCAGAACCGGTTGCCGGGCCGGGCGAAGTGCAGGCCGAGCACGGCGGAGTACAGGCCGGGGTTGATCCCGCAGAACAGCACGTCGAGACCGGGGGCCAGCACGTCCGGGACGGTCGTGCCGGCTGCGGCGGCCAGTTGCTCCGGGGTTGGTCGGGTGCCCATCCGCCCAGTCTCCCGGTCCTCCCCTCCCGGCTGGCGGCCGCCACGGGATTTCGGCCCGGCTGAACCGGTGGTCGAAGCCCTGACCTCGGCCGATGTCCGCGGTGACCGTCGGCCGGGACGGCTTCTCCGCACACGGGGTAGCGGAGCCGCCACCCGGCTGGGTAGCCTGTGTGATCTCTCGCACAACGACGTCGGAGAGGCGGCCGCATGCCGGTTTTGCTCGTCCTCGGCCTGGTGGCCCTGGTCATCGCCATCGCGGCGCTGATCGTGGTCCTGGAGGACCGGCGCGCCGCCAAGCGGGCGGCGCTGCAGCGCCAGGCCCGGCTAGCGCGCCTGGGCGAAGTCGACCCGCTCGCGCCGGGCCGTCTGCGCGTGGACCGTTGAAGGAACGCCGCGCAGGGAGAGCAGCACCGCGGCGAAGAGCCAGCCGACCCCGGCCCCGAAGGTGTTGGTCATGAGGTCGTCGACGTCGAAGATCCGGTAGGCGAACGGCGCGGTGCCGAAGTTGGCGGTGAGCTGCGTGATCTCGATGGCGAGGGACGCGGCGGCCCCGATGGCCAGCGTCCCGGCCAGCCCGCGGCGCCACAGCATCCGCGCGAACACCCCGAGCGGCACGAACAGCAGCACGTTGAGCGCGACCTGCTGGAAGGTCTGCGTGGTGAACCAGTGCGCCGCCGGGAGGCCGTGCTTGAGCAGCTCGGTGTGGATGTCGCCGATCCACTGGAACGGCCGCAGCTGCACGGTCTGCTCCAGTCGCCGGCTGTGCGCCCCGGGCAACGGCAGGAACACCACGGCGAGCGTCATGCTCGCGTAGAGGACGACCGCGGCCGTGGTCACCAGCCCGCGAACCCGCGGCCGCCCGTACCGCGCGAACTGCAGCACGAGCTGGGGGACGAGGATCGTCGACCACACCGCGAGGAACCCGATCAGTCCGTACTGCAGGGCGGTGACCTGTGCGTTCGTCATGAGAAGAACGCTATGGAGCTGGGCGGGCGCGTACTTCGGTCGAAGAGCCGGTCGGGCCGCCCGGGGGTCGGCCATCTGGCCGAGGCGGGCCCGAGCCGATCGGCCGGGGCCCGGCTCGCCGTCGACGGGAGCACCAACGCCGGGTGACATTTCCCTATCGCCCGGCTTCTTCCTCTGGTGACCGACCTCCCCTTTGGGCAGACTGCGACGCCGGGCGCCCGTTTCAGGGGACATCGGGCGCGAAACCGGAGGAAACATGAGGCTCTTCACCCGGATCGCGGCCACCGCCGCGGCCGCACTGGCCACGGTGGCCGTCACGAGCGCACCCGCGTCGGCGGCCCAGACCACGGACGTCCGCATCATCACGTTCAACGACCTGCACGGCAACCTCGATCCGCCGGCCGGCTCGAGCGGGCGCGTCACGTTGTCGAACGGGTCCACTGTGGACGCGGGCGGAGCCGCCTACCTGGCGACGCACGTGAAGCAGTTGCAGTCGCAGGTCCGCAACTCGATGGTGCTCTCCGCGGGCGACAACGTCGGCGCGTCGCCGGTGATCTCCGCCCTGTTCCACGACGAACCGACCATCGACTTCCTCAACCTGCTCGGGGTCAAGGCGTCCGTGGTGGGCAACCACGAGTTCGACGAGGGCTACCAGGAGCTGCTGCGCATGCAGTTCGGCGGCTGCAACAAGACCGACGGCTGCCAGTTCCGCAAGTCCTACGACGGCGCGCGGTTCCCGCTGCTGGGCTCCAACGTGTACTTCACCAACGGCCTGCCCGCGCTGCTGCCGTTCACCGTCCAGTTCTCCGGCGGCGTGCCGATCGGCATCATCGGCGCCACGCTGAAGGACCTGCCCACCGTCGTCACGCCGGAGGCGATCAAGGGCCTGAAGTTCGGTGACGAGGTGCAGTCCATCAACCGCACCGCGAACCTGCTGGACGCGCTCGGCGTCAAGGCCCAGGTCGTGCTCCTGCACCAGGGCGACAGCACCGAGGTCAACTCCGGGCCCGACGACTGCAAGCTGCAACCGGGCGGCCCCGCCGCGACCATCGCGAAGAACGTCAGCCCCGAGGTCGACGCCATCTTCACCGGGCACAGCCACCAGCAGTACAACTGCGTGATCAACGATCCGGCGGGCCGGCCGCGCACGGTCACCCAGGGTGCCTCGTTCGGCCGGTTGCTGTCCGTGCTGGACCTGAAGATCGACCTGCGCACCCGCGACGTCGTGCGGTCGCAGAGCAAGGCGCACAACGAGATCGTCACCCGGGACGTCACCCCGGACCCGGCCGTGGCCAAGCTGGTCGACGAGGCCAGGACCAAGGCCGCCCCGATCGCCAACCAGCCGGTCGGCACCATCACCGCGGATCTCAAGGCGGCCGGCGCGCCCTCGGGCGAGTCGACGCTCGGTGACGTCATCGCCGACGCGCAGCTGGAGGGCACCAAGTCCACCAACGCGCAGATCGCCATCACCAACCCCGGCGGCATCCGCGCCGACCTGAACTACGCCTCCTCGCCGAACGGCGAGGGCGACGGCGTGGTCACCTACGGCGAGGCGTTCACCGTGCAGCCGTTCGCGAACATCATGCAGACCATCACGCTCACCGGCGCGAACCTGAAGAACGTGCTGGAGCAGCAGTGGGGCCAGTCCGGTGGGACCAAGATCCTGCAGATCTCGAGCACGCTGCACTACACCTACTCGGCGTCGGCGCCGGTCGGCTCGCGCATCTCGAAGCTCAGCGTGAACGGCACGCCGGTGGACCCGGCCGCGACGTTCCGCGTGTCGGTGAACAACTTCCTCGCCGCGGGCGGCGACGGGTTCACCGAGTTCACCAAGGGCACCGACCTGGCGGGCGGCCCGGTCGACCTGGACGCGCTGATCGCCTACCTCGGCGCGCACCCGGGCGTGGCGCCGCCGCCGGCGGACCGGATCACGGTCACGCCGTAGCTTTCCCGGCCCGGGAGCCCCGCCGCGTTCCGGCGGGGCTCCCGTTTTGCCAAGACGGCCGCGGGCCCGTGCGCGACGATGGGGTCATGGTGACCTGGGAAGACGTGGTGGCGCTCGGGACGGAACTGCCGGAGACCGAGGAATCCACCTGGTACCGCACCCCGGCGTTGAAGGTGGCGGGCAAGGGTTTCACCCGCCTGCGAACCGACGCGGAGGGCGGGCTCGTGCTGTTCTGCGGCCTGGACGAGAAGGCCGCCCTGCTCGACGGGGGTGATCCGGCGTTCTTCACCACCCCGCACTACGACGGGTACGGCATCATCCTGGTCGATCTCGACCGGGTGGACGGACAGCACCTGCGTGAGCTGCTGACCGAGTCCTGGCGGCTGAAGGCCCCGCGGCGGCTGGTCAGGTGAGCTCGCCTTCGAGCAGGCTCATCAGGTACATGTCGTGGTACCGGCCGTCCTGGCCGCGGAAGCACTCGCGGTGCCGGCCGTCCTCGACGAAGCCCAGCTTGCGGTAGACGTGGCGGGCGGCCTCGTTCTCCGCGACCACCCACAGCGCGATCAGGTGCAGCCGCATCACCGTGAAGCCGTACCGGCACATCAGCCGCAACGCCTCGGTGCCGTAGCCCCCGCCCTGGTGCTCCCGGTCGCCGATGTAGATGTCGACCTCGGCGCGCCCCTGCTCGGGCTCGGCGTCGCGCAGGTCGACGACGCCGAGCAGCCGGCCGTCGGCGATCCTCTCGATGCCGAGCACCACTTGTGCGTAGGTGTTGACCTTGCGGTCCTCACAGAGTTTGCGGATCTGGTCGAGCGAATGCGGGTGGCTGTTGTTCATCCACCGGCCCAGCTCCCAGTCGTTGACCCAGCGGTACAGCGGTTCGGCGTCCGACGGTTCGAGCGCGCGCAGCCGCACCAGCTCTCCGATGAGCATCGGATTCCCCTCACTCCCGCTCGACCAGCAGGATGTCCTGAACGTCGGGTCTCATCCTGCCCGAGCTCCGGCTCGGGGACGCGGTGTTTTCGGCGCCGGTGGTGCGTCGTTCGGTGAGGCGGTGCGCGTGGCCGGGGTGGTGGTCTGGTGGGATGTGCGCACACACCGGAACTACGCGGGGAGTGAGCATGTCGACCGAATGGCCGCTGCGGCAGGATCCGGAATCCCCGGTGATCTTCGCGCACGCGCTGATCGAGTCCCCGGACCAGCTGGCCTTCGTCGTCCTCGACGATGACGACGACTGGTTCATCAGCGACGGCGCCGAGTTCGACGAGGACATGGCCGTCAACCGCGAGCAGTTCGGCGCGGTCCGCCTGCGTGAGGCGGTCGAACGCCTGCCGCAGCTCACGGCCCTGGCCGAACTGCCCCCGGGCATGGCCGCGGACTGGGACCCGGACCGCTCGACCTGGCTGCTCAGCTCCGTCGCGGACTCCGACGACGTGTCCGAGGACATCGCGGTCCGCGAGACGCGCGTCGCCGCCTGGTCGCACCCCGGTTCGCCACTCGAAGAGGTGCAGCTCAGCACCGGCCTGGCGGAGATCGGCACGGGCCCGGACGCACCGGCCCGCGCGGTCCGCCAGGTGGTCCGCGAGACCGACGGAACCTGGCTGTTCGTGGGCTTCGAGGTCCCGGAGGCGGAGGACTTCGAGGTCGAGGGAATGGAACTGGAGCACGTCGTGCGCCTCTACCCGGACGTGGTGACGGTCCTCCAGGCCGCGCCGGGCCAGGTCTTCGACCGCGAGGCCCCAGGAGCGCACTGGGAACTGGTCGAGGGCTGAGCGAAGCTGCGCGGGAAAAGCACAGTGGGTGCCTACCGAAATTCGGTGGGCACCCACTGAAATGCTGAAGAATTACTGCTGAAAAAGAAAAGAGCGGATGACGGGAATCGAACCCGCGTATTCAGCTTGGGAAGCTGATGTTCTACCATTGAACTACATCCGCAGTGCCCGACCAGCATACACAGGGCCTCGGCGGGGCTGTCCAGTGGGTTGACGGCGCCTGGGGGAAGTGACAACACTTGTTGTCGACTCCTGCGAGAGGTGACGGGCGTGGACGATCCGGTGTTGTTTCGACAGGGTGGGTTTCGGCTGGCGGCTCGGAGGCGGGGCACCGGGGCCAACGGGGACGAAGGCCAGGTCAGGCGGTTGCGGGAGTTCGCGCAGCGGGAGGACCAGGCGGCCGACCGGCTCGTGGCCTGGGTCCGGGAAGGCCGG
>NZ_JANUXO010000013.1:0-14507 GCF_032335455.1 Amycolatopsis sp. PS_44_ISF1
CGGGGTGAGGCGGCAGGGCGGGGGCAACCAGAAAGATTAGTTTGGACGCCTGTAGACATGTTGATACTGGGCACATAAGCCCGGGTTACCGATTGGGGGTGATCGTTTAACAGTGTTTGCAACGCCAACAACTATCAACTCTGACACAAGAGACGGGTTCCGCTGATTGTGTATAGGTTCAACGTGGGGTGGAAGGACACGGATACCTGGCGGCTGACCAGAAAAAATCGCGGGAGGCTCTTCCCCCGCGGGGCGCGTTGTCGCCCTGTCTCTCTACCTGGCTAGGGCACGACTCTGGCCGGGCTGGCCGAACCTCGGACTCGTCTGGCTCGCCGGCTATCGTGCCGGCGTCCACAATCGACGGAGCCGTCGTTGAGTCGGTGGTGCGAGCGAAGCTCGACGATGACGGGCGCGAGCTTCTTGAGGAGGTCGGTGGTCGGTGTCCTGACGTATTCCGCGAGGATGGCGGTGGCCTGGACGGCCAGCTCTTCCTCTGGACTGCGGGGTGCCATTGCCTTGAGGCTCCCTGGTTCGGCGATCATGGGTGGGCAGAATCTACCCCATGAAGTTCTCGGTGGGAGAAGTTGCAAGTTGCGTTTAGCCCGAAAACACGAAAGGCCCCCTCCATCCAGGGGATGAAGGGGGCCTTTGGGGTGAAGATCACAAGTGGTTGTACCAGTAGTCGACCAGCTCGTCCGCCTTGGCGTGCAGGGCCGATACGGCGCCATCGTTGCCGACCTGGGCGTTGACCGGCCACTTGTCCAGCGCGGTCTCGGTGATGTGGTTGTCGTCGAGGAGCTGGCCGCCGCGGACGACGCGCACGAGCCGGCCAGCGTTCTCGGTGATGAACTCGGCTTCGTTCGGGTAGCGCACGTCGGTCAGGACGACCGGTCCGGGCGTGTTCCCTACCTGCTGGCGAACGGCGTTGACCCAGATGTCCGGGTCGGTGTGGCGGCGGATGGCGTCGCCGTGCGCTTGGAGCAGGCGCCGGACCTCGCGGACCTCCTTGGCCTTTTCCCAGCCCACCTCGGTCACGAGTGACTTGAGGCGGGTGGTTCCCCACCTCGCCTCCGAGCCCGGCCCCCAGACCACACCGGTTTCGTCCAGGTGAACAGGGATCACTGGGTCCAGCTCGCTCATGACGGCCTTGAGTGCGTCGGCGAACGCGACGCGGGTGAAGCCGTGGTGCTCGATGAGGCGGCGGGCGAAGGTGTCCTTGCCGGCGCGCTTCTTGCCGGTAACGCCGATCACGAGGGTGGCCATGCAACGCTCCAGGAAAGTCGGGGACTGGTCCCCCGGACCTCTGCGCGTTTGCGGCCTGGTGCTCAGGCGTGCCGGATCTTGAGGTTCTCAATCTCGGCGAGCATCTCGCGGAGGCGGCGCTCCAAGTCGTGGATCTCGGCCTTCATGGAGGCTTTTTCCTCGGCCCAGGTCGCGCGCTCCGCGGCGTGCCGGGCGTCGGACTCGGCGAGCTGGGATCGGAGACGGGCGTTGTCGGCCTCCAGCTCGTCGCGGGCGCGCGCGACAACGGCAAGCGACTGGTCGAGGGTGGCCAGGTTCGCCGACTGGACTCCCTCCGGGGACTTCCGCTTGCGCCGGGCGCTCCACCACTTGGCGAGGTCGACGGCGTACTTGAGCAGGCCGGCGGCGATGAGCGCGACGAGGACTTCCGTCCAGTTCACTCGCCACGCTCCTTTCGTATGCGTCGTGCGCCCTTCTGGATGTCGACGATGCGCCGGAAGTGCGTTGCCCGGATGAGCGAGACCAGCGACAGGCTGGCGAACGCGGCGAGCCCGGCGAGCCCGGAGGCGTGGAGGACGACGAACACGGCGATGGCGTAGACGGCGAAGCACCCGGCGGTGAGCTGGAGGCCGGACGCCACGACGAGCGGGTACGGGCGCGACGGCGACCGCAGGCCGACGGCGATGGTGGTCCCGCCCACGGTCAGCGCGGCCGACCACACCATGAAGGCGGCCTTGCCGACGAGGGTGAGGAGCGACGGCGGGGCGCCCGCCCCGAGAAGGAACGGAAGTCCCATAAGGACGGCCACGAGGCAGACGATGACCTCGAAGGGGAAGTTGGTGATGACTTTCGGCGTGAGGGGGGCGGCCATCTCACGCGTGCGCGCCCTCCAGGCGCCGTAGCGGCTCACCGCTCGGTCCAATCGGTGTTCTTGGGCGTGACCTGCGAGCGCGCGCTCTCCACGGCGGGGACGGCAAGGAGCAGGGCGAGGGGCCCGGTGATCGCGGTGACCGCTGATCCGGCGACCAGGCCGACGGTGACGGCGAGCGCGGCGAGGGCGAGGAGGGTGGTGTAAACGCGACGCCGAAGGGGCTCGTGGGCGGGGTCGTAGAAGCGGCGGATCGTGTCGACGATGTCCGAGAGGGGAAGCATCGTGCTCCTTCCGATGGTCAGATGGCGGGGACGTCCGCGCTGGGCGGGGCGGCGTCGGTAATCAGGCCGGCCGCCGCTTCGGCCTTCTGGCGGGCCTCGGCCTCGCGGACGCGGGCTTCCTCTTGGAGCGCGGCGAGCTGGTCGACGACGGGTGCGGTGACCTGCTGGGCCTCGAAGGTCATGAGGGTGGTGGTGACCCAGTGCTTGAGCACCGCGCGGACGGCGGCGTCGTCGTCGAGGTCCGCGGTGATCGTCGGGTAGGTCCCCCGCATCGCGGCGATGATGCGGGGGACCAGCACGGCCGGGACCAGGAGCCCAGCGACGGGGACAGGGGCGGTGGGGTCGGTCATGCTGCTGGCCACGGGGCCGCTCCGTTCTCGGTCCAGGCTGCGCGGTGAAGGTCGTCCTGCTCGGCGGGTGTCAGCTCGCCGGCGAGGAGCGCGTCCCACCGGTCGTCCTCGACGTCGGCTTCTCGCCGCGCCCAGCCGAGTCCGCGGAGGCCGCGCGGGAGGTCCTCGTCGCCGATCTCGCGCGTCTGCATGAGGACGCGCTGGGTTTCGGGGTCGAGTGCCAGAAAGACGTGTGGCACGGTGGCTCCTTCTCGGTTATTGCGTGTACCAGATCCGGAGTCGGCAATCGGAGAACTTGCCGTAGTAGGCGTAGTTCGAGCCGTTCCCGGGGCCGAGCGTGACGACGGTGGCGCGGCCGTTGTAGTTGTCGTTGTTCGTGCCGCGAAAGAACGGGAACCAGTCCGACGGGACGGTGACGGTCTTGCCGCCGGGCTTCGGGTAGCCGCCGACGTACCAGTCCCCGCGGAACTTATACGGACTCGGGCCGACGCCCCGCTGGTCGGAGATGTTCAGAATGGCCGTGCCGCCGTTGCTGTAGTACCAGTGCGTCGAGTACAGGTAGACGTCAACGCGGTCGACGGTGCCGGTGATGGTCGGCAGGTTGAACCAGAACTGCCCGCGGCCGTCTCCGTTGTAGCCGGAGGGGTCCATGCCCTGGATCACCTCGGAGACGTCGGTCCGGAGGGAGCCGTTGCCGCGGTAGGTAGCGCGGCCCGCGGGCGCCAGGTCTGCGTAGTACTGCTGGACCGGGGCGCCGGAGGGCGGGGCGGGCGGTCCTCCGTAGAGCGTCCCGCCTGCCTGGGTGAAGACACCCGTTGCGCCGGAGCCGGCCGGGCCGAGGTCGGTGACGACGAGGTTGATGGTCTGCGAGGCGAGGACGTAGATGTCGGAGTCCGAGGTGGAGCCGCCGCGCTCAACGGTGAGGAGCAGGCGGTGCCGGCCGGTCGTCTCGGCGATGAACTCGGCGTTGCCGCCGAAGGTGAGGAACGTGTTCCCGGCCGGGGAGGTCGTCCACCAGACCTCTTCGCTCGGGGTGGTGATCGTGGGTGCCGGACAGGTCTCCGGGTCGCTCTCCGGCGCGTGGGTGCGCAGGAGGTTCCAGCGGCTCTCCGTGATGGAGAGCGAGGACTTCCAGCCGGCGCGGAAGTTGAACTGGTAGCGGCGGCCCTTGCGGAGCCGGACGGAGACCTCGGCGACGCCGACGCGGCTCCGGATCGGGCCCAGGTCGGCGGACAGGCGGCCCTCGAAGTAGCCCGGCGAGGCGGAGGCGACGTCGCCGAGGAGATCCGACAGCGAGCGGCCCTGGATCACGGCGTCGCCGGTCACGTTCAGGCCGGTGAAGTTGCCCTGACCGGTGTCGTCGACCGACGCGACGAGGTTGCCTGTGGTGTCGACGACCGCGAAGTAGTCGTTAGTGGACGTGCCGAGGCGGATGACCTCGTCAGTGCTGCCGTCGTCGGGGTCCTGGCGGTAGACGCGGAAGCCGTCGGAGGCCATCTCGGCGTGCGTGCCGAACTGGGGACCGGCGATGATCGCTTATGGTCTCCCAGACTGGCGTCGTCGCGTCATGCTTTGAAACGGCCGTGGGCTCATCGACATGGCAACGTCCCGTCTTCGCCTTCATCGTTGTTTGTTGTTGAGACGCGATCTATACATAGTGATGTGCGAGGGCACGGCGGCGGTTCACGCGGGCGCGGCCCAGGTCGATCTTCGTATCATCGGATCATGACTGAACTCCGCGCCCTCGGCCGCTCCGCGCTCCGCGTCTCCTCGTTCTGCCTGGGCGGCAACGTCTTCGGCTGGACCGCCGACCAGGAGCAGTCGGTCGCGGTGCTCGACGCCTACACGGCCGCCGGCGGCAACTTCATCGACACCTCCGACTCGTACATGAACTACTTCCCCGAGCAGGGCAACCAGCCGGGCCAGTCCGAGACGATCATCGGCGGCTGGCTGGCCCGCCGGGACCGCGACAGCGTGGTCGTCGCGACCAAGGTCGGCGACCACCCGCAGTACCTGGGCCTCAAGCCGGCCACCATCAAGGCCGCCGCGGACGAATCACTGCGGCGGCTGCGCACCGACCACATCGACCTCTACTACACCCACTTCGACCGGGACGAGACCATCCCGGTCGAGGACATCATCACCGCGCTCGACGACCTGGTGAAGGCCGGCAAGGTCCGCACGATCGCGACGTCCAACATCAGCCCCGAACGGCTTTCGGCCTCGCTGGCCTTCTCCGAGCGTGAGGGCCTGGCACGCTACGAGGTGCTTCAGCCGCAGTACAACCTCGTCTCGCGGGACACCTACGAAGGCCCGAAGCGGGACATCGTGCAGCGTGCGGGGCTGTCCTGCGTGCCGTACTTCGCGCTCGCCTCGGGCTTCCTCACCGGCAAGTACCGTCCCGGTGAGACGGTCGACAACCCGCGGGCCATCCCGGGCATGGCCGGCGGCTACGCCGACACCGAGCGGGGGGTGAAGGTGCTCCAGGCCCTGGAGGACGTCGCGACCGCGCACGAGGTCGAGCTGGCCACGGTGGCCGTGGCCTGGCTCGCCCGGCAGCCGACGGTCGCCTCGCCGATCGCGTCCGCCCGCACCGTCGAGCAGTTGAAGGCGCTGTTCGCGCTGGACGACCTGCGCCTGTCCGACGGCGAGCTGGAGACCCTGGACACGGCCTCGGCCTTCTAGTTCAGCAGCGTCCGCGGAGACGGGTCGTCGAGCAGGGCGGTGATGCGGTAGCGCTCCGCCCAGCGCCCGGTGGCCCAGGCGAACGCCCGCGCCAGGCCCTCCGAGGTGTCGGCCGCGTGCAGCCGCCCGTCCGACCACCAGGGAACGTCGTGGGCGGCCCCGTCGAGCGTGACGGTCAGCGGGTCGTGCAGCAGCGGGCCGCCGTCCGGCAGCACCAGTCCGAGCTGGTCGGCGACCAGCCGCAGCGCGGGCAGCTCGGCCCAGGGCACGTACTCGCCCACGCTGGTCACCTCGGCGCTCAGGCTGCTGGCCGGCGGCAGGTCGAGCAGTTCGGCCAGCCGCTCGGGCTCGTCGGGCGCGGCGACGACCCGGGCCGGGTCCAGCGCCGCGGCGGGCCAGGGCACGTCGAGGACCACGGCGAGCTCGGCCTCGGCCACCGAACCGTCGGCGACCCGCACGCGCACGGGCGCACCCAGTTCCTCGACGTCCACATCGGACGCCGTCAGGGCCCGGTGCGCCCGGGCGGCCAGGCCCGGCGAAACCGTGCGGCCGGCGTCGCCGAGGCGGTCGAGCAGATCGGCGGCGTCCTCCACAGTGGACAAGGTCAGTCCGGTCCGGACACCGGCGGCGAGCAGGAGGTCTTCGGTCAGGCCGAGATCGGGCACCACGTCGTACAGCCCGGACAGCTCGACCGCCTCGGACAGCCGCCACGACCCGGGCGCTTCGCCGGCCAGCAGCGCATAGCGGGCGAGCCACCAGCGGGCGTGCCCCTCCGGCGTGTGCAGCGCCTGCCAGGTCTCGGGCCGGGCCGCCAGCAGCCGGAGCGCGGCGGGCCAGGCGTCGTCGGCGACCAGGTCGAGGTCGCGCACCGCCACGACGGTCGGCGGCTGCGGCTCCAGCGAGTCCCACCAGGACTCCTCGTCGGGCAGGCCGTGGTCGGGCTCGTGCGGCTCCTCGTCGCGGACCACGGCGAACGAATCCAGCACCCCGGTCGCCACCAGGGTGGCCTGCGGCCAGTCCCCGGCGAACTCGTCGTCGAGCACGGACATCGCGCCGTCGGGCTCGAACACCTCGGGGTCGAACACGTCCAGCAGCGGGGATTCGGGCAGCACCAGCTCGTCCGCGCGCCGCCAGCCGTCCTCGGCGGGCAGCGCGAGCGCGCCCGCCCACTCCGGCGCCCGGTCGCCGCACTCGGCGATCAGCCGCAGCACCGCGCCGGCGAGGTTCATCCCGTCCGAACCGGACCGGACGTCCTCGACACTGCGCTCCACCGCGTAACGCACCTGATCGGCCTCGAGCAACTGCCGGGCGTCCGCGTGCTTGGCCCCCAAGCGCTCCAGCAGCGCGTGCGCGGCGGCCGGGTGGACCAGGCGCAGCCCCGGAACGTCCACATCGGACAGCAGAGCCAGCAGTTCGTTCGAGCCGTCCACGAGCAGCGCCCCGCGGGCGCCGGGCAGCGTGCGGCCGTCCGACAGCGGGACGGGCAGCCCGTCGAGCTGCGCGGGCGAGACATCGTGGGTGTCGACGGCGATGGCGAGCGCCGCGTAGATGCGGTGCCACCACTCGGGTTCACGGCTGATACCGGTCAACCGGTCCAGCACCTCCGCGACGGAGAGCGGCTGGGCGAACACCGGCTTGAGCACGCGGGCCGCGCCCGGCGGGGCGGGCACCAGCCCGGGCACCAGGTCGGCCAGCAGCGGCGGCAGACCCGGCACGTCGACGTCGAGGACCCGGGCCTGCCGTCCGCTGATCTCCGTACCGTCCTGAGTGGACAGCCACGGCTCCTCGGCCAGCACGGCGAAGACCAGGTCGCGCAGCTGGGCGTCCACTGTAGAGCGGGGGAAACCGGCCACCGGCACGAGCGCGAACCGGTGCTCGGCCGGGATGGCCCGGACGAGTCCGACGTAGTCCTTCGCCGCCGCTTCCAGCGCCGCGGTGAGGGCCGCGCCGGGCAGCACGCGCCGTCGCGACGGCTCGACCGGTACCGTCGCGATGAGCCGCGCGGGCAGCGAGAGCGCGTCGTCGGTCGGGGTCGGGGCGTGGAGGACGTCCTCTTCGAGGGGCAAGGGCACCCCGTCCCCGTCGACCGGGACGGCCCAGCCCTCGTGGGTCAGCCAGCGACGGTCGCCACCCGGGCCGCGGATCTCGACGAGCTGATCGCCGCTGCGCATCCAGACCCGGCCGTCGACCTCCACCTCGGCCAGCCACGGCAGGGCCAGCAGCAGGTCCGGGAGTTCGGCCGCGAGGCCGCCGAGCAGGCTTCGGGCCGCTTCCGGGTCCCGCAGCGGCAGCCGAACCTCGGTGTCGTACCCGGCCGGAGGCTGCTCGTCGGTCGGCCAGAGCAGGCGCAGCACGGGGACTTCGCCTTCGCGCTCGGCCGCCTCGCGAGTACGGCTCGCGGAGAAGACCACCCCGCCGGTGGTCGAAACCACCCGCGGTTCGTCGGTCACGGTCAGCACGGCGGCGAACCCGACGCCGAACCGCCCGACCGTGTCCTGCTGCTCCTTGCCCGAGGCCCGCAGCGAAGCCAGCGACTCGACGCCTCGCGGGTCCAGCGGCGTCCCGGTGTTCGCCACCCGCAACTCACCGTCCACAACGGACACCCGCACCCGCCCGGGCGCCTTGGCCGCGAAGGCCGCGTCGGCCGCGTTCTGCGCCAGCTCGACGAACAGCCGGTCCCGGTACGCGCCGACCCGCAGGTCGCGCTCGGCGTTGGTGTCCTCGGTGAACCGCGTCGGGGAGTCCCGCCACGCGCGCAGCATCGCCGCGCGCAGCCGCTCGGTCCCGAACGGATCCCGGTCAGCCGCGCTCGTCACCG
Organism: Amycolatopsis sp. PS_44_ISF1; assembly: GCF_032335455.1. NCBI lineage: Bacteria > Bacillati > Actinomycetota > Actinomycetes > Pseudonocardiales > Pseudonocardiaceae > Amycolatopsis > Amycolatopsis sp. PS_44_ISF1. Next base: position 8,248 of record NZ_JANUXO010000013.1, read on the forward strand.
GCCGGTGTCGGCGGCGTCGGTGCCTTCGGAGGTGGCATCGGCGGGAGCGTCTTGAACGGCAGTGCCGGTGGCCGCCTCTTCGACCTCAGCGGCGTTCGCCACCGGATCCACCGGCTGGACCAGCGGCTCGGCCACGACGGCGTCCGGCACCGCGGCCGACTGCGCGATCTCCGCGGCGGGCGACTCGGTCTCCACGGACTCGGCCTCAGCGGGCTCGGCCTCCGCGGACTCGATCTCCACAGGGCCGGTCTCCACGGACTTGGCCTCGGAGGACCCGGTCTCCACGGGCTCGGTCTCGGCGGCGGCCGACTCCGTCTCGGCGGACTCGGTCTTCTCGATCCCCTCGGGGGCCTCGGCCGGGGCAGGGGTCTCCTCGTCGGCCGGGGCGGCCTTGTCCTCGGCGACCTCCTCCACCGCGACCGCGGCGGCCGCTTCCGGCTCCACCGTCTCGGCGGTCACCGTCTCGGCGGTCACGGCTTCCTCGGTCTCGGCGACCGTCTCGGCCTCCACCGGAACGGCAGCGGCAGCCGTGGCCACGCCCGGCGCCGGGGCGAAGTCCAGCAGCGAGTCGTCGTACACCAGCTCCGCGACCGGGATCGAGGAGGTGATCTCGACCTCCACCTCCGAGTGCGCGCCGCAGCCGTACTCGACGTCGACGATGTGGCCGTCGGCCGGGGAGATGTCGTTGGTGCAGCCGCCGAACGAACCACGCAGCGAGCCCGCGAGCGGCACGAAGAAGCCGCACGCGCCGCAGGTGCCGGGGGCGCTGCGGGCCATGTCCGAGCGCGGGCCGAACTCGCCTTCGTGCCAGCGGGCCGCGGCGTCCTGGCGGCCGAAGCGGGAGAGCACGTGCACGCGGCCGAGCCCGGCCTCGTGCGCGACCTCCTCGACCGCCGGGTCGTCGGACTGCAGGTACGCCGGCACCAGCCGCGCGTCGTCCTTGTCGGCCGGGAAGATGTCGCCGACCCCGAGGTCGCCGGCGCGGACCCGCTGCTCCCACGGCACCCAGGTCGGCGCGACCAGCGCCGCCGGACCGGGCACGAGCGCGAGCTCGCTGACCGTGACCGGCTGGTCGGGCCCGGCCAGCGCGACCGTCACCGACCAGTGCCAGCCGAGGTAGCCGGGCACCGAGGCTTCGAACAGGTGGCTCGCCGAGACGGCGTCCTCCCGTTCCACGCCGGCGTGCTCGCCGACCTGGTCAGCCGGGGCGTCGGCCAGCACGGCGGCGCGCGCCACGTCGGCGGCGTCGGCGAGCTTGCGGTGGATCGAGCCGTCGTCCAGGGTCAACAGCAGCGTCATGCCCCCAATTGTGCCGCACGCATCCGCGCCGCCCGTGCCAGGCTGTGCTAGTGCGAAACCCGATCATCTGGCCGCTGCTGGCCGTCGCCCTCGCGAGCGGCTGCGCGGGCACCCAGGCGGAGCCGGCCGCGCCGGAGCGGCTGACCGTCCAGGTGCTGGGCACGCTGCCCCACGACACCTCCGCGTTCACCGAGGGGCTCGAGTTCTCCGGCACCACGCTGTACGAGAGCCGCGGCCTCGCCGGGCAGTCGGCTCTCACCGCCGGACCGGCCGGGCAGTCGCCGGCCACCCGCGTGGCCCTGCCGGCGCCGCTGTTCGGCGAGGGCGTCACCGTGCTCGGGACCAAGCTGTGGCAGTTGACCTGGCAGGACGGCTTCGCCATCGAGCGTGATTCGAAGACCCTCGCCGATCTGCGCCGGGTGCCGTTCGAGGGTGAGGGCTGGGGTCTGTGCCACCAGCCCGACGGCCGGCTGGTGATGAGCAACGGCACCGCCAAGCTCACTTTCCGTGACCCGCAGACGTTTGCGGTAACCGGCAGTGTCGACGTGGGCGTGGACCAGCTCAACGAACTCGAGTGCGTCGGTGACACGGTGTATGCGAACGTGTGGCAGACCGGCAAGATCCTCCGCATCGACGCGAACACCGGCCACGTCACCGGCAGCATCGACGCGAGCGGCCTGCGCACCCCGCTCCACCCGGGCGAAGACGTGCTCAACGGCATCGCCGCGATCCCCGGCACCGACGAGTTCCTGGTCACGGGCAAGCTGTGGCCGGCCACGTTCCGGGTGAGGTTCGTCCCCGAAACTCCGCGAAACCGCTCAGGAGCGGGCGGAACGCCGTCCGGATGAGGCAGGATTGACCGGTGGCACTCTTCGGTTCCCGCTCCGATCCCGACGGCCCGAGTTCCGGCCGTCCGGGTCAGGGGCGCGGCCGGAAGTCCAAGCGACGCTGGACGCCGGAGCCCGGCTCCACCCCGGCCCGCTCCTGGCGGGAGGCCCCGCCCCCGGCCGCGAACCCGCAGCCCACCAGGGTCGAACACCCGGTCGAGCCGCCCCGGGCCCGGCCCGGGCCGCACACCGCCGAGCCACCGCGGGCGCAGCCGTACCCGGCCGAGTCACCGCCGGCGCGACCCCGGCCGTACCCGGCCGAGCCGCCACGCGCGCGGCCCGAGCCCGCCCCGGCGAGGCTCCGGCCCGAACCGGCCCCGCGCGCCGAGCACCGGCCGCCGGAACGCCCCCGGTCCGCCGAAGACGCGCCCCGAAGCAGCCGCTTCTACGACGACGCGGCACCCCACGAACCCGGTGGGCGCCGTCCGCCGCCGCGAGTAGCCCGGCCCTACCCGTCGCCGGAGCAGCGCACCGAGCCGGTGCGCCCGCGCGGTTACCAGGACCGGCCCCGCAGTGACGAGTACGAGCACTACGACACCGGCGGCTACGCGGGTGAGCCCCGCATCGACCCGGACGCCGATCGAGATCTTCGCACCGCGGCCGTTCCCGGTGCGGGCTCGATCCCGAAGCTGCCGAAGAAGCTGACCGTCACGAGGGTGGCCGCGCTGCGCGGCCGACAGCTGAGCGGCCGGGCCATCGGCCTGTTCCAACGCGCCACCAAGGCCGACGGCGCGGACAAGTCCGGCCTGACGGCGCTGATGTACGCGGTGATGCTCAACTACGCCAGCGACGCGGCGATGGCCATCGCGCTGGCGAACACCCTGTTCTTCGCCGCCACCAGCGGGGAGAGCAAGGGCAAGGTGGCGCTCTACCTGCTGATCACCATCGCCCCGTTCGCACTGGTCGCGCCGGTGATCGGACCGGCGCTGGACAAGATCCAGCACGGCCGCCGGTTCGCCATGGGCGTGGCTTCGATCGGCCAGGGCCTGATGGCCGTGGTGATGGCCCTGCACTTCGACGACTGGCTGCTCTACCCGGCCGCGCTCGGCATGATGGTGCTGTCCAAGTCGTTCACCGTGCTCAAGGCCGCGATCACCCCGCGGGTGGTGCCGCCGGAGATCACGCTGTCGAAGACGAACGCCCGGATCACCGTGTTCGGCCTGGCCGCCGCCGGGGTGTTCGGTGCGCTGGCCAGCGGGGTCAACAGCATCTGGGGCTCGGCGGGCGCGCTGTGGTTCACCGCGGCCATCTGCGTGGCCGCGGCCGTGCAGTCGATGCGGATCCCGTCCTGGGTCGAGGTGACCGAGGGCGAGGTGCGAAAATGCTTTTCGTTTTTATTTGATCTGGTTTCTGTTCCTCGGTGTGCTTCCCTTTCTCCCTCCTTTTCTTTCCCCCCCTCCTCTTTTCTTCCCTTTTTCTCCTCCTCTCCTCTCCGCTGATTCTTCTCGCGCGCGCGGCTCCTGCCCGCGGGCCGGCGTCCTCCGGCACCACGAGCAGCCGCGGAATGGCCTGGGTGAGCGGCACCAGGCGCGCGGAAACCTTGGTGCGCGAGAACTTCCCGCCCGAGGGCAGCACCAGCTCGATCGCGGTGTCTCCCGCGACCTCGTCTCCCCAGAGCGCCAGCACCCCGTCCCGCGGCGGATCCGACGGGACGTAGGTGGCCTGGGTGCGCGTGCCGAACTCCACGCCCAGCACCGTAGGCCAGGGGTCCGACAAAACGCGCGACGGCGGGGCGGAAGTCCCGTTCGCGACCCGTCAGCGCGGCAGGCCGAGCAGCAGTTCGGCCGCGGTGGTGCGCAGGAGTTGCGTTGTACCGCCTGCGATGGAGAGGCACCGGCTGCGCAGGAACTCGTGCGACTCCTCCCCCCGGACTCCAGCGCGAGCGGTCCCCCCAGCTCCGGCGCGAACTCCGCCACCTTCTGCCGGTGCTGCACCCCGCCCAGCCACTGCACCACCCGGACCGAACCCGCCGGAGCCCCCGGGTCGCGAGGTGGCGGCCCAGTCGTGGATCGCCGCGGCCTGTTCCTCGGTGAGCGCGACCGGCATCGGTTCTTCGCGCGGGTACGGGACCAATTCCGGTTATAGAACGTGTTTCAGTTCCACGGCCAGCGTGTCCCCAGATGAACGTTTCACCAGGAGAAGTACGCTCACCCCAGAACTGGAACGAGTTCCGGACCTGGAGGAGAGTGCCGATGCCGGGCAAGGCAAAAGCGGCGAAGGCCCGGTCGAACGGGCTCGGCTCGATCGGCGACGAAGTCGGGTCCGCGGCGCAGCGCGACCGCCGCCGCCGCATCATCGACGCGACCCTGGCGCTCGCGTCCAAGGGCGGGTACGACGCCGTGCAGATGCGGTCCGTGGCCGAGAAGGCCGACGTCGCGCTAGGCACGCTGTACCGCTACTTCCCGTCGAAAGTCCACCTGCTCGTGTCCGGCCTGGCCCGGCAGTTCGAGCGGGCGCAGGAAACGCTGGAGCGCACCGCGATCCCGGGCGAGACCCCCGCGCAGCGGCTGCTGTTCGTGCTGGGCCGCACCACCCGGCTGATGCAGCGCGACCCGCACCTGACCGAGGCGATGGTGCGCGCCTTCATGTTCGCCGACACCTCCGCCGCCGCCGAGGTGGAGTTGGTCGGGCGGCAGCTGGAGGAGATGTTCGCGCGGGCCCTGGGGATCGAGGAGCCGACCGGCGCCGACCGCGACATCTTCCACGTGGTCGGCGACGTCTGGATGGCCAGCCTGGTGGCCTGGGTGACCCGCCGGGCTTCCGCGGCCGACGTCGCGAACCGGCTGGAGCTCTCGGTCCACCTGCTCTTGGGCGAGTGAAGGGGCCCGCGGCGCACCGCAGGCCCCTCCTCTGAGCTCAGGCGCTCAGCTTCGGCAGCACTTCCCGGCCGAAGGTGTCGAGGAACGCGTCCTGGTTGCGGCCCACGTTGTGGATGTAGATCCGGTTGAAGCCGGCGTCCACGTACTTCTGCAGCGCGGCGCGGTGCACGTCCGGATCGGAGGAGACGACCATGCGGCCCTCGAAGTCCTCGCGGCGCACCAGCTTCGCCATCTGCTGGAAGTCGAACGGCGAGCGCACGTCGGCCTTCGGGAACTTCATCCCGCCGTTGGGCCACTGGTCCATCGCGTTGGCCCACGCCGTCTCGTCGTCCTCGGCCCAGGACAGGTGCACCTGCAGCAGCTTCGGCATCTCGTCCGGGTCCTTGCCGGCCTTCTTCGCGCCCGCGTTGAAGTTCTCGATGATCCCGCCCAGCTTGTCGATCGACGCGCCCGGCGTGATCAGCCCGTCGGCCAGCTCGCCGGTCTTGCGCGAGGTGTACGGGCCGGCCGAGGCGATGTACACCGGCGGCGGCGGGCCGTCGGGCAGCGTCCACAGGCGGGTGGTGTGCAGCTTGAAGAACTCGCCGTTGTGCTTGACGTCCTTGCCGGTGAACAGCTTCCGGATCACCTCCAGCGCCTCGAACATCCGCCGCACGCGCTCGGGCGCCTCCGGCCAGTAGCCGCTGATGATGTGCTCGTTGAGCGCCTCACCGGACCCGATGCCCAGCCAGGTGCGTCCGGGGTAGGTGGCCTCCAGGGTGGCCGCGGCCTGCGCGACCATCGCCGGGTGCAGCCGGAACGACGGGCAGGTCACGCCCGGCCCCAGGTCGCCCGTGGTGTTCTCGGCCAGCGAGGCCAGCACGCTCCACACGAACGAGGCCTCACCCTGTTGCGGGACCCACGGCTGGAAGTGGTCCGCCGCCATCTGCCCGGAGAAGCCCCGCTCCTCCGCGGCCTTCGCCAACCGGATCGACTCCCGCGGCGAGAACTGCTCCAGCGCCGCCGCCAGGCCGATTTGCACGTCACTCACGCGATTTCCGCTCCTTCACCGATACTCTTCGACGATCTTGGCCAGGTGGTCCAGCCGGCTCAGGGTCGGCGCCTCCGGATGCGCGCCGACCAGGAACGTGATGCTCTCCACGCCCGCCTCGGCGTAGGCGTCGAGCAAAGCGCGGTTCTTGCTGCCCACGGTGTACATCGACAGCGGGGTGCCGGGCGCGAACTCGTCCCGCATCGCCACCAGCGGGGCCACGTT
>NZ_JANUXO010000014.1:0-14372 GCF_032335455.1 Amycolatopsis sp. PS_44_ISF1
AGGCGCAGGAGGTCCTGGTCGACGCCGCCGGGGGTGAGCGCGAGCAGCCAGTCCGCCGCCATCTCGTACAACTCCGGTTCCAGGTAGCCGATCTTCACCAGCACCACGTCGGCCTCGCGCGGGTGCAGGCCCAGCGCCAGGAAGTCCGACTCCAGGTGGTACGGCTTGCGGCGCGCGGTCACGATCACCCGCAGACCGCCGACGGCGAGCGCCACCGCCGTGCCCGCGACCGGATCGGCCTCGTCGATCGCCTCGACCCGCGCGGTCAGCGGGACCGGGCCGTGCGGGCCCGAGTCGACCTTCCCGCCCAGCTCGACCGCCACGGTCGCGCCGACCCCGGCTTCGACGGCGACGGCCACGGCGGCCGGGTCCACGATCGCCGCGTACAGCGTCCTCAGCCCGGAGTCCACCACGGCCGGTGTCCGCAGCAGCCCGTCCAGGGTCCACGAGGTGTCCCCCGCCCCGCCCGCGGTCGGGTTGTCCCCGGAATCGCTGACGAAGAACGGCCGTTCGGCCGATTCCACCGCCCGCGCCAGGCACTCGGCCAGGGTGCCGGTGGGCGCGACGAAGGAGAAATCACGGCGAGCGTCCCAATAGGACCGGGCCAGCCGGGCCGCCTGCGCGGTGATCACCTCCTCGTCGTCCCCGGTGACCACCACGGCGGCCTGACACCGAGGCTCGTCCGCCCACGCGTAGCCGACCCAGATGGCCGCGTCGAGCACGCCGTCCAGCGCCTCGACCTCGTCCACGGCCGCGTACACGCTCTTCGCCGGCTCCAGCCGGGTGCTGGTCTTCTCGCCCGGCAGCAGCACGGGCACCTGCACCCACGCCTTCTTCGGCTTCCCGCTGGAACGGAGCCTCGCGACCAGGTTGCGGGCCGCGCGCTCGCGCGTGTCCCACGCGTCGGTGTGCGGGGCCTTGCGGTAGCAGGTGATCAGGTCCAGCGCCGTGGCCAGCTCACGCGAGACGTTGCCGTGCAGGTCCATCGACGCCGAGACCAGCACGTCCGGACCCACGATCGCCCGCACCCGCGAGGCCAGCCCGCCCTCGGCGTCGGTGCGGCCGACCACGCTCATCGCGCCGTGGATGTCGAAGAACAGCCCGTCGAGCCCTTCGGCCGCCCGCAGCCGTTCCAGGATCTCCCCGGACAACTCGGCGTACGCCTGCTCGGTCACCGCCCCGCCGGGCAGCGAGCGGGCGTGCACCAGCGGCACCCACTCGACGCCGTCCGTCCACTCCGGACGTTCGCGCAGGAAGCCGTACCGCGCCAGCAGCTCCGCCCCCCGGGTCACCTGGAAATCGTCCACCACCGACCGGTGCGGGGAAAACGTACTCGACTCGATGGCGATGCCCGTGATCCCGATCCGCAGTTTCCGCACCACGGCCTCCGTTCCGAAATCAAGACTCGCCTGATCGTGCCACCCAGCCCCGCTCGACGCCAAGGCCGATGAGCTCTTGGGCGAGCTGCCAGAGCGCTGGGGCACCATCGCCGATCACCTCCTTGCGCTGCCGGACTTCCCGGTCCGTCACTCCCGGGGTCCGCCAGGTACCGCCGGCGTTGGTGAAGTTCAGCAACAGGGATTGGAACCGGTCCATCGACCTGGCGAACCTGGCTTCGGGAGTCCGGTGAGCCTCGAACTCCTCCCAGAGGCCGCGGAACTCTGCCTCCTGGTCCACCGGCAAGAGGGCGAACAACCGGTCCGCTGCCGCGCTCTCCCGCTCCCGCTGGTCCGCCGATGCGACCGGGTCGAAGAGAAAGGTGTCGCCGGCATGAATCTCGACCAGGTCGTGGAGCACGACCAGTCTCATCGTGTGGCCCACGTCGATCGGCAGGGCAGCGTACTCCGCCAGCAAGGGCACGAGCACCGCGAGATGCCAGGAGTGCTCCGCGTCGTTCTCGCGCCGGTCGGCCGAGGCCAGCGAGGTCCGTCGCACGACGGTCTTCAATCGATCGATCTCGACGGCGAATCGGAGCTGTGCCAGTAGCCGCTCGGGCAGTCCAGCCGGCAGCCCGGCCCGGTCCACGAGAGTTGGCTCCTCGGTCATCGCGCACCTCTCTCGACTTCGTCGTACAGCTGCGAAACATCAATTCCGCTGCTGCTCCGGTACTTCCGCCCGACCTGCTGATAACTGACACTGTCACCGTGGGGTGCCACGAAGACGATCTTGCCGAAAGCCATGCGTGGGTAGACCCGTACCGCACGAGCGACCCTGATCTCTAGAGTCCAGCGAATCGCGTGACCGACGTGCCCCAGCGGGGCGGAAACGTGCACCCACACCCCGAGCGCGCCGACGCTGCGATCCCCATTGATCAGCTGCGCATACGCCTCGGAGCAGGTTCGTTCGTGGGTGATACCGAGGTAGAGTTCTCCGGGAACGAGCACCATCCCCTCCGGCCGGATCTCCTGCTCGGTGAATCGGGTAACCGCGGCCGCGTCGAGCACGGGATCCGAGCACACCCGGATGACGTCCCCGAGGTGCCAGTCGTAGGCATTCGTCGAAACGTGCCGTTGGTCGAACGGCTCGATCAGGATGTCCCCGCTTCGGACAGCGGCGATGATCTTCTGGCGGGTCAGGATCATCGACAGCTCAATCCCGACCGGAGCCCGCAGCCAATACCACCCGTTCGCCCGATTCCGACACCAGCTGCACATAGCGGTCCGGCGCCGCAGCACGACGCGACCGGGCCAGCTGGGCCATCACCGATCGGTGCAGCCGCATCGGATCGAAGCCGGCTGCCGGACTCGGGATGTACGCGATCAGTTCACCGTCTTCGCACACCGCGAACGCCCTGGGGCACGCGGAGACTGCTCGGACGATTTCCTCGACCACGCGGAGATCGACGAGGATCCCGTCCTTCCGCATCCAGCGCCCCTCGGGCCCCGGCGCCGGAGCATCGGCGGCTAGCTGAGCCGCCTCGACGCCGGTATCGGACCGCAACTGCTTCAACAGCAGAGATTCCAGAGTTCGCAGGAATTCGTGCGCGTGCTCTTCCGACACCAGTTCGGTGTCGACGATCACGCTGAACACCTCGCAATCCGCACCGCTGTAAGGCTCGAAGAAGAACTCCAAGTTCTGGCGTTGCCAACCGGCCACGGTCCTGATCCGGGTCAGGGCTTTCTGCCCCTCGGCGTCCTCGATGGACGGCTCGGCCTCACTTACCGCCTCCGGCCGCGACAACCGGGAATCATTGAAGAAGGTGCCGAACCTGGTCACTGCTCCTCGTCGTCGGTCCGCGCTGCGGATGGCCTCCGCCAGCCGCACGGGATCGCACTGTGCGTGGGCCTGCGCGTTGAGATATGAGCGGGAGGTCACGGCCGCGATCTCGCTCAGTGAACAACCGTTCGTCTTGACCGCGACCAGCGCGTTTCCCACGGTGATACCCGCCAGCTCGGCGAGGCCGGGCAGGAACCGGTTACCCACGATCAGTTTGAACAGGATGGTGTCCCGGCCAGTGATCGCGGCCAGCACCGTAGCCACCGAGCTGAGCAGTACCGTCGAATTGGTCACGTTCAGCCGGGACGAGAGCAGTCCCAGCGCCGTCGCCGCCGCCGGAGAGGCCATTTCGACCCGGACGAAACGGAGCTCCGCCGGCTTGCCCAGTGACCCGTCGAAAGTGGACGGGGGAGCCGAAGCCATGGTCTCCAGCCAAAGGCCGACTGCCCGCTCGGACAGCTCCGCTCCTTCCGCCGAGCGCTCGAAGACCGCCCGCGAAACCGGCTGAACACCCGGGCCGGGCAGCTCGGCGTTCGAGACCAGACGTTCGAGGTCCGCGGTCAGCAGGTCCACTCCGGTGCGGTCGAACAGTATGTGCGACAGCACCATCAGCAGTCGGCGCGGGGCGGCCCCGTCCTCGAGAACGGCGATTCGCAGGGGCAACTCCCCGGGGAACCGAAACGGGCTCGTCCGCATCTCCTTCAAGATCCGTTTCGCAGCGCTGTCCGGATCCTCGTCTCGTTCCACCCGGACCGGGACGGAACCCGTCTTCACCACGTCCTGCAGGAGTTCACCGCTATCGTCGAGGTACACCTGGGTTCGCAGGGTGTCGTGACGCGACAGCAGCAGCCCCATCGCGTCCAGCACCTGTCGCCGCGAGACCGCACCGGGCAGCGGGACTTCTACTTCGATGTTGAAGTATGCGTCGTCGGGCATCAACCACTGCGCATCGTTCCAGAGCAACCGCTGGGACCACGTCGCCGTTTCTCGCTTCGCCGCGTCCGAACCGAAGCTGAGCTGCTCGTCGCTCTGCCTCACACCCGTCCCCTCCGGTCGAGTTCGTAGCGACCGAGGTCACCGATCGCCGAATCGCACGGCCAACTGCAGAAGCCGATCTCCTCGAAGAACGGCGTGCCGTCGTCGGCCCGGTACTGCGCACGCGGATGATCGAGGTGGACTATCGGGTCGGCGTGCCGGTCCAACGCGCCGTACCGGTCGACGCGCCATTCGAAGTCCTGGTCCTCACCTCCCCAGCCGGCGAACCGTTCGTCCATTCCCCCGATCCGGCGGAACAGACTCGTCCGGAGCCAGAGGCAACCACCCGGCGGGCGGCGCAGGTACACCCCGCGCAGCAGCCGCTGATCGACTTCCGGGCGACCACTGACGCACCGGTTCCGGATCGCCCGCCTGCTGCTGTCCTCGTCGAGGAAGAGCAAGTCCTGGAACGGCCAGTGCGCCTGGGTCCCCGGCTCGCCGAACCGCGCCAGCGCCCGGGCCACGAAATCACGGTCGACGAGTATGTCCGCGTCGAGGACGCACACGGCCTCGGCCGGTGCGGCACCGTGGACGACTCCGACGTTGACGGCCCAGGCCTTGTTGAATCGGCCGTCGTTGTACGCGTGGAGGTAGGTGTCGCACAGCGGCTGGGTCTCCTGCCGCCACCGGGGGACCTCATCGGTCTCCACCACGACGATCCGGTACCGGCTGCGACCGGCGGTCTGGTCGTTCAGCGAAGCGAGGACCCAGCGGAGGTTTCGCAGCCGCGCGGTTCCTCCGCTCCCGCGAAACGGGATGACCACCGCGGCGTCGACCGGCTCGCCGGCGCGAGGCGGTGGCGCGTTCGGCACCGCCGCTGCGATCGGCACCTCATCGGCCGGACCGGGCCGCCACGCCTCGCCCACATGTACGATAAGGCGGGACAGCTTCTCCGCCTCCATCGCCGCCACGCACAGCTCGGATGGCTTGTCGGGATTCTCGCTGGCGAAGTAGTGCGCCACCTTCCGCACCAGCTCATGGTGGACGGCGCCGTCGCCCGGTGTCTCCTGGGGCCGCACAGCCAACGCGCCGATCCCGTCTTCGTCGAGTGCTCTGGCCGCCCTCGTGACCGTCCGGTGCGCCGGCACGGACCAGTTCCAGTAATCCGGCGCCGCGGTCTGGGCGAACACATCGACTTCCAGCACCACGCTGCCGGCGACCGCCTTCGCCAAGGCAAGCGGCCCAGCCGTAAGGAAATTGCCGGCGGACAATGAATTCCTCATCAATGCATCCCACCCCTTACGGAAAATTCCGCGAACATGAGCCAGTTGTTCACGTCAGCGAACAACTGCAGAACTCATAGAGAGAAACCGAGCACGGAGACATCCAGGCCGAAGGTGAACGGATCCGCTTGCACCATGGCGACCGACCCGTCACGCTACCAACCCGGCCGATCACTGGCAAGAAGGATGATCCGACCTACCAACTGCTGATCACTGGGTGTAACTGCGATCCCGGGCGCCGATCGGCCCTTCGAGTTACCGTCCTGGTTGCGAAACACCCTTGGCCACAAGGCTTCTCGTCTTGTCCGGCAGCTTGCCCGGTGTCCGCTTGACAGCCACAGGTTGGACGTGGTGCTGTGAATAGGCGCTACAGTGATTCTGCGCCTCCGGATCGTTTTCGACGACGTTCGAACTCCGGGTATGCGCAGGAAAATCGCGCTGACACACGGAAGGCTTTCGGCCGCTCAGGACTTCCGATCGCCACGGAGAACTCCTCGACGGCCGTCCCGCCCGAAATGACCCAGCGTGCGCCCCGCAGCCAGCGCCACCAGTTCTGCGCCTGAACCGCACTAACTATTCGCCGTGCGCCGGCGACCGAAGAGTCAAGGCGGAATACCTATGCAGACAACAGCTCAACTAGCGGCGGTACGGCCGGACGCGGAGACCGCGGAGAAGGCGGCGGCCGTGCTGCTCGAGTCCCTCGGGCTCGACCTCAGCAACGGCGCGCTGGCGGGCACCCCCCGGCGCATCGTCGCCGCATACCGGGAACTGCTCAGCCCGCACACGTTCGAGATGACCGTCTTCCCCAACGACGAGGCCTATTCCGATCTGGTCATCGCCCGCACCATCCCGTTCCGATCCCTGTGCGAGCACCACTTGCTTCCCTTCTACGGCAACGCACACGTGGGGTACATCCCGGGTGGGTCGATCCTCGGGCTCTCGAAGCTGGCCCGCGTCGTCGAAGCGTGCTCTCGCGGATTCCAGATCCAGGAACGCATGACCGTGCGGATCGGCGACTGGCTGGAGGACCGGCTGCAACCCCGCGGTGTCGGGGTGGTCGTAGAGGGGGTCCACACCTGTATGGAACGCCCGCGGGGTCGAGCCGTCGGTACCTCGACCACCCCGATAGGCCTCCGAGGACTGCTCCGCACGAATCCGCGGAGGATCGCGGGAATTCCTGGACCTCGCTTAGCACGTGGTGGCGAAAGTCGGTTGAGCAACTCCGATCCGCCTCGGTCGTCGCAGGGTCTCGGGCACGCGGGGGCCGGGCGATCCGCCGGCCCGGCGAGAACTTCTCTCGCGGACGGTGACAGCCTCCGGCCCGGCGCCGAGTCGCCGCCCTGATCTCGGCCACAGCCGCGCGTTCGCGGTCACGGGCGTCGGGAGCGGGCACAACGTGGCGGAGCGCGCATTCCGCCGTTCACGTTCCGCGGGCGACGTGGTGGCCGTTCTGTCACTGTGGGCTGGGGGCGGACTACTGACGGTCGCAGTCGGCGGCCGGACGGCGGCGACGTCCCACCGGTCGACCGGGTCCTCCGGCTCGGCAACGGCACAGAACTCCACCTGGACGCTCCACCGGTGCACCTCGCGCGAAGGCCGGGCGATCCCGCCTGCGTGATCGGGGAAGAACTCCTCGGAGCCGCCGAGCACCCCGACGAGCTACCCGCCTATGTCATGCGGACCTCGGGCTCGACCGGCCCCCGCGGGTGATCACCGGGTACTTCGCGGGGCCGGTCGAGCCCGAGGTCCGCATGACATAGGCGGGTAGCTCGTCGGGGTGCTCGGCGGCTCCGAGGAGTTCTTCCCCGATCACGCAGGCGGGATCGCCCGGCCTTCGCGCGAGGTGCACCGGTGGAGCGTCCAGGTGGAGTTCTGTGCCGTTGCCGAGCCGGAGGACCCGGTCGACCGGTGGGACGTCGCCGGCCGGCCGGCCGCCGACGGCGACCGGCAGGTAGGCCGCCCCCACGGCCCACAGTGACAGAACGGCCACCACCGTCGCCGCGGAACGAACGGCGGGAATGGCCACGAGTGTGCCCGCTCCGACGCCCTGACCGGCGAACGCGCGGCTGTTGGCCGAGATCAGGGCGGCGACTTCGGCGCCGGTGCAGGAGGCGTCACCGTCCGCGAGAGAGTTCTCGCCCGGGCCGGCGGGATCGCCCGGACCCCCGGGCCCGAGACACATTGCGAAGACCGAGGCGGGATCGGAGTTGCTCACACCGGTTCGCCACCACGGCAAGCGAGGTCCAGGAATTCCCGGCGATCCTCCGCGGATTCGCGGAGCAGGCCGCGGAAGGCCATCGTGGTGGTCGAGGTACCGACGGCTCTGACCCCGCGGGCGGTCATACAGGTGTGGACCCCCTCTACGACCACTCCGACACCGCGGGGTTGCAGCCGGTCCTCCAGCCAGTCGCCGATCCGCACGGTCATGCGTTCCTGGATCTGGAATCCGCGAGAGCACGCTTCGACGACGCGGGCCAGCTTCGAGAGCCCGAGGATCGACCCACCCGGGATGTACCCCACGTGTGCGTTGCCGTAGAAGGGAAGCAAGTGGTGCTCGCACAGGGATCGGAACGGGATGGTGCGGGCGATGACCAGATCGGAATAGGCCTCGTCGTTGGGGAAGACGGTCATCTCGAACGTGTGCGGGCTGAGCAGTTCCCGGTATGCGGCGACGATGCGCCGGGGGGTGTCCGCCAGCGCGCCGTTGCTGAGGTCGAGCCCGAGGGACTCGAGCAGCACGGCCGCCGCCTTCTCCGCGGTCTCCGCGTCCGGCCGTACCGCCGCTAGTTGAGCTGTTGTCTGCATAGGTATTCCGCCTTGACTCTTCGGTCGCCGGCGCACGGCGAATAGTTAGTGCGGTTCAGGCGCAGAACTGGTGGCGCTGGCTGCGGGGCGCACGCTGGGTCATTTCGGGCGGGACGGCCGTCGAGGAGTTCTCCGTGGCGATCGGAAGTCCTGAGCGGCCGAAAGCCTTCCGTGTGTCAGCGCGATTTTCCTGCGCATACCCGGAGTTCGAACGTCGTCGAAAACGATCCGGAGGCGCAGAATCACTGTAGCGCCTATTCACAGCACCACGTCCAACCTGTGGCTGTCAAGCGGACACCGGGCAAGCTGCCGGACAAGACGAGAAGCCTTGTGGCCAAGGGTGTTTCGCAACCAGGACGGTAACTCGAAGGGCCGATCGGCGCCCGGGATCGCAGTTACACCCAGTGATCAGCAGTTGGTAGGTCGGATCATCCTTCTTGCCAGTGATCGGCCGGGTTGGTAGCGTGACGGGTCGGTCGCCATGGTGCAAGCGGATCCGTTCACCTTCGGCCTGGATGTCTCCGTGCTCGGTTTCTCTCTATGAGTTCTGCAGTTGTTCGCTGACGTGAACAACTGGCTCATGTTCGCGGAATTTTCCGTAAGGGGTGGGATGCATTGATGAGGAATTCATTGTCCGCCGGCAATTTCCTTACGGCTGGGCCGCTTGCCTTGGCGAAGGCGGTCGCCGGCAGCGTGGTGCTGGAAGTCGATGTGTTCGCCCAGACCGCGGCGCCGGATTACTGGAACTGGTCCGTGCCGGCGCACCGGACGGTCACGAGGGCGGCCAGAGCACTCGACGAAGACGGGATCGGCGCGTTGGCTGTGCGGCTCCAGGAGACACCGGGCGACGGCGCCGTCCACCATGAGCTGGTGCGGAAGGTGGCGCACTACTTCGCCAGCGAGAATCCCGACAAGCCATCCGAGCTGTGCGTGGCGGCGATGGAGGCGGAGAAGCTGTCCCGCCTTATCGTACATGTGGGCGAGGCGTGGCGGCCCGGTCCGGCCGATGAGGTGCCGATCGCAGCGGCGGTGCCGAACGCGCCACCGCCTCGCGCCGGCGAGCCGGTCGACGCCGCGGTGGTCATCCCGTTTCGCGGGAGCGGAGGAACCGCGCGGCTGCGAAACCTCCGCTGGGTCCTCGCTTCGCTGAACGACCAGACCGCCGGTCGCAGCCGGTACCGGATCGTCGTGGTGGAGACCGATGAGGTCCCCCGGTGGCGGCAGGAGATCCAGCCGCTGTGCGACACCTACCTCCACGCGTACAACGACGGCCGATTCAACAAGGCCTGGGCCGTCAACGTCGGAGTCGTCCACGGTGCCGCACCGGCCGAGGCCGTGTGCGTCCTCGACGCGGACATACTCGTCGACCGTGATTTCGTGGCCCGGGCGCTGGCGCGGTTCGGCGAGCCGGGGACCCAGGCGCACTGGCCGTTCCAGGACTTGCTCTTCCTCGACGAGGACAGCAGCAGGCGGGCGATCCGGAACCGGTGCGTCAGTGGTCGCCCGGAAGTCGATCAGCGGCTGCTGCGCGGGGTGTACCTGCGCCGCCCGCCGGGTGGTTGCCTCTGGCTCCGGACGAGTCTGTTCCGCCGGATCGGGGGAATGGACGAACGGTTCGCCGGCTGGGGAGGTGAGGACCAGGACTTCGAATGGCGCGTCGACCGGTACGGCGCGTTGGACCGGCACGCCGACCCGATAGTCCACCTCGATCATCCGCGTGCGCAGTACCGGGCCGACGACGGCACGCCGTTCTTCGAGGAGATCGGCTTCTGCAGTTGGCCGTGCGATTCGGCGATCGGTGACCTCGGTCGCTACGAACTCGACCGGAGGGGACGGGTGTGAGGCAGAGCGACGAGCAGCTCAGCTTCGGTTCGGACGCGGCGAAGCGAGAAACGGCGACGTGGTCCCAGCGGTTGCTCTGGAACGATGCGCAGTGGTTGATGCCCGACGACGCATACTTCAACATCGAAGTAGAAGTCCCGCTGCCCGGTGCGGTCTCGCGGCGACAGGTGCTGGACGCGATGGGGCTGCTGCTGTCGCGTCACGACACCCTGCGAACCCAGGTGTACCTCGACGATAGCGGTGAACTCCTGCAGGACGTGGTGAAGACGGGTTCCGTCCCGGTCCGGGTGGAACGAGACGAGGATCCGGACAGCGCTGCGAAACGGATCTTGAAGGAGATGCGGACGAGCCCGTTTCGGTTCCCCGGGGAGTTGCCCCTGCGAATCGCCGTTCTCGAGGACGGGGCCGCCCCGCGCCGACTGCTGATGGTGCTGTCGCACATACTGTTCGACCGCACCGGAGTGGACCTGCTGACCGCGGACCTCGAACGTCTGGTCTCGAACGCCGAGCTGCCCGGCCCGGGTGTTCAGCCGGTTTCGCGGGCGGTCTTCGAGCGCTCGGCGGAAGGAGCGGAGCTGTCCGAGCGGGCAGTCGGCCTTTGGCTGGAGACCATGGCTTCGGCTCCCCCGTCCACTTTCGACGGGTCACTGGGCAAGCCGGCGGAGCTCCGTTTCGTCCGGGTCGAAATGGCCTCTCCGGCGGCGGCGACGGCGCTGGAACTGCTCTCGTCCCGGCTGAACGTGACCAATTCGACGGTACTGCTCAGCTCGGTGGCTACGGTGCTGGCCGCGATCACTGGCCGGGACACCATCCTGTTCAAACTGATCGTGGGTAACCGGTTCCTGCCCGGCCTCGCCGAGCTGGCGGGTATCACCGTGGGAAACGCGCTGGTCGCGGTCAAGACGAACGGTTGTTCACTGAGCGAGATCGCGGCCGTGACCTCCCGCTCATATCTCAACGCGCAGGCCCACGCACAGTGCGATCCCGTGCGGCTGGCGGAGGCCATCCGCAGCGCGGACCGACGACGAGGAGCAGTGACCAGGTTCGGCACCTTCTTCAATGATTCCCGGTTGTCGCGGCCGGAGGCGGTAAGTGAGGCCGAGCCGTCCATCGAGGACGCCGAGGGGCAGAAAGCCCTGACCCGGATCAGGACCGTGGCCGGTTGGCAACGCCAGAACTTGGAGTTCTTCTTCGAGCCTTACAGCGGTGCGGATTGCGAGGTGTTCAGCGTGATCGTCGACACCGAACTGGTGTCGGAAGAGCACGCGCACGAATTCCTGCGAACTCTGGAATCTCTGCTGTTGAAGCAGTTGCGGTCCGATACCGGCGTCGAGGCGGCTCAGCTAGCCGCCGATGCTCCGGCGCCGGGGCCCGAGGGGCGCTGGATGCGGAAGGACGGGATCCTCGTCGATCTCCGCGTGGTCGAGGAAATCGTCCGAGCAGTCTCCGCGTGCCCCAGGGCGTTCGCGGTGTGCGAAGACGGTGAACTGATCGCGTACATCCCGAGTCCGGCAGCCGGCTTCGATCCGATGCGGCTGCACCGATCGGTGATGGCCCAGCTGGCCCGGTCGCGTCGTGCTGCGGCGCCGGACCGCTATGTGCAGCTGGTGTCGGAATCGGGCGAACGGGTGGTATTGGCTGCGGGCTCCGGTCGGGATTGAGCTGTCGATGATCCTGACCCGCCAGAAGATCATCGCCGCTGTCCGAAGCGGGGACATCCTGATCGAGCCGTTCGACCAACGGCACGTTTCGACGAATGCCTACGACTGGCACCTCGGGGACGTCATCCGGGTGTGCTCGGATCCCGTGCTCGACGCGGCCGCGGTTACCCGATTCACCGAGCAGGAGATCCGGCCGGAGGGGATGGTGCTCGTTCCCGGAGAACTCTACCTCGGTATCACCCACGAACGAACCTGCTCCGAGGCGTATGCGCAGCTGATCAATGGGGATCGCAGCGTCGGCGCGCTCGGGGTGTGGGTGCACGTTTCCGCCCCGCTGGGGCACGTCGGTCACGCGATTCGCTGGACTCTAGAGATCAGGGTCGCTCGTGCGGTACGGGTCTACCCACGCATGGCTTTCGGCAAGATCGTCTTCGTGGCACCCCACGGTGACAGTGTCAGTTATCAGCAGGTCGGGCGGAAGTACCGGAGCAGCAGCGGAATTGATGTTTCGCAGCTGTACGACGAAGTCGAGAGAGGTGCGCGATGACCGAGGAGCCAACTCTCGTGGACCGGGCCGGGCTGCCGGCTGGACTGCCCGAGCGGCTACTGGCACAGCTCCGATTCGCCGTCGAGATCGATCGATTGAAGACCGTCGTGCGACGGACCTCGCTGGCCTCGGCCGACCGGCGCGAGAACGACGCGGAGCACTCCTGGCATCTCGCGGTGCTCGTGCCCTTGCTGGCGGAGTACGCTGCCCTGCCGATCGACGTGGGCCACACGATGAGACTGGTCGTGCTCCACGACCTGGTCGAGATTCATGCCGGCGACACCTTTCTCTTCGACCCGGTCGCATCGGCGGACCAGCGGGAGCGGGAGAGCGCGGCAGCGGACCGGTTGTTCGCCCTCTTGCCGGTGGACCAGGAGGCAGAGTTCCGCGGCCTCTGGGAGGAGTTCGAGGCTCACCGGACTCCCGAAGCCAGGTTCGCCAGGTCGATGGACCGGTTCCAATCCCTGTTGCTGAACTTCACCAACGCCGGCGGTACCTGGCGGACCCCGGGAGTGACGGACCGGGAAGTCCGGCAGCGCAAGGAGGTGATCGGCGATGGTGCCCCAGCGCTCTGGCAGCTCGCCCAAGAGCTCATCGGCCTTGGCGTCGAGCGGGGCTGGGTGGCACGATCAGGCGAGTCTTGATTTCGGAACGGAGGCCGTGGTGCGGAAACTGCGGATCGGGATCACGGGCATCGCCATCGAGTCGAGTACGTTTTCCCCGCACCGGTCGGTGGTGGACGATTTCCAGGTGACCCGGGGGGCGGAGCTGCTGGCGCGGTACGGCTTCCTGCGCGAACGTCCGGAGTGGACGGACGGCGTCGAGTGGGTGCCGCTGGTGCACGCCCGCTCGCTGCCCGGCGGGGCGGTGACCGAGCAGGCGTACGCCGAGTTGTCCGGGGAGATCCTGGAACGGCTGCGGGCGGCCGAAGGGCTCGACGGGCTGTTCTTCGACATCCACGGCGCGATGAGCGTGGTCGGCCGCACCGACGCCGAGGGCGGGCTGGCCTCGCGGGTGCGGGCGATCGTGGGTCCGGACGTGCTGGTCTCGGCGTCGATGGACCTGCACGGCAACGTCTCGCGTGAGCTGGCCACGGCGCTGGACCTGATCACCTGCTACCGCAAGGCCCCGCACACCGACGCGTGGGACACGCGCGAGCGCGCGGCCCGCAACCTGGTCGCGAGGCTCCGTTCCAGCGGGAAGCCGAAGAAGGCGTGGGTGCAGGTGCCCGTGCTGCTGCCGGGCGAGAAGACCAGCACCCGGCTGGAGCCGGCGAAGAGCGTGTACGCGGCCGTGGACGAGGTCGAGGCGCTGGACGGCGTGCTCGACGCGGCCATCTGGGTCGGCTACGCGTGGGCGGACGAGCCTCGGTGTCAGGCCGCCGTGGTGGTCACCGGGGACGACGAGGAGGTGATCACCGCGCAGGCGGCCCGGCTGGCCCGGTCCTATTGGGACGCTCGCCGTGATTTCTCCTTCGTCGCGCCCACCGGCACCCTGGCCGAGTGCCTGGCGCGGGCGGTGGAATCGGCCGAACGGCCGTTCTTCGTCAGCGATTCCGGGGACAACCCGACCGCGGGCGGGGCGGGGGACACCTCGTGGACCCTGGACGGGCTGCTGCGGACACCGGCCGTGGTGGACTCCGGGCTGAGGACGCTGTACGCGGCGATCGTGGACCCGGCCGCCGTGGCCGTCGCCGTCGAAGCCGGGGTCGGCGCGACCGTGGCGGTCGAGCTGGGCGGGAAGGTCGACTCGGGCCCGCACGGCCCGGTCCCGCTGACCGCGCGGGTCGAGGCGATCGACGAGGCCGATCCGGTCGCGGGCACGGCGGTGGCGCTCGCCGTCGGCGGTCTGCGGGTGATCGTGACCGCGCGCCGCAAGCCGTACCACCTGGAGTCGGACTTCCTGGCGCTGGGCCTGCACCCGCGCGAGGCCGACGTGGTGCTGGTGAAGATCGGCTACCTGGAACCGGAGTTGTACGAGATGGCGGCGGACTGGCTGCTCGCGCTCACCCCCGGCGGCGTCGACCAGGACCTCCTGCGCCTC
>NZ_JANUXO010000015.1:0-12700 GCF_032335455.1 Amycolatopsis sp. PS_44_ISF1
CTTGGGAAACAAACTTGCGTACACTAAACGCAACTTGCACTGTCGGTAACGGAGCATAAGATCAACGCGACTAGTCCTCGTACCTGAGCTTCGGCTTGGCGAGGGAGGTGTCCCGTGTCCAAGACGGTTCCGACCTGGGCCTCGGTGGTCGTGACCGGCCTGGGCGGGTTCGCTTTGGGTCTGCTGGTCGCTGCGCTGCTCGTCGCGGGTAACACTCCGCATTCGTCCGGGTCTTCGAACCCGGCGACGTTCACTTCGCCACCCGCTCAACCCGTGACGATGACCGTGACCGGCTCCCCGCCGCCACCGGTCACGGTCACCACGCAACTACCGCCGGACCCGCCGAGCACCACCACGGCGACGGTCCTGGTCACCCCGCCGCCCGCCCCGGTCTCCGGCCCGCCCACCTCGTCCGGCCCGTCCTCGGCCTTCCCGCCCGGTGCCGTGTCCGTGCGGTGGTGACGGTTCAACCGACGTCGCGGCGCCGCCAGCCGATCAGTCCCGCGGCCAACGTGGCGGCGACGACGACGAGCAGCCACACCAGCGGCGTCGCCGTGAACTCCTGACCCGGCAGCTTCGGCGGGTGCTGGAACGGCGAGACGTCCAGTACCGCCTGCGGCGCGTTCACCACCGGCCCGAACAGGCTGATCACCAGCGCCAGGCCGCCCACGGCCCAGGCCGCCCCGCTGAACTTCGGGAGCAGGCCGAACATCAGCGTCGACACCCCGATCACCACCCACGCGGCCGGCACCTGGACCAGCACGGACTCCAGCAGGCGACCGACCGAGCCGCCGACGTCACCGGAGCGCAGACCGTTCGTCAGGCCGAGCAGCACGCCGCCGACCAGGACCAGCAGCGCGGTGCCGAGGTAGGCGAAGACCAGGTGGCCGGCGGCCCAGCGCAGCCGGCCGACCCGCGTCGCGAGCAGCGGGTCCAGCCGGAGCGCCGTCTCCTCGGTGCGCATCCGCAGCGTCGCCTGGACGCCGTAGAGCGAAGTCAGCATCGCGAACAGCCCGACCATGGTGCTGAGGAAGGCATCGACGATCGCGTTGGTGCCGCCGAGGCGTTCGAAGATCTGCTGGGTCTGCTCGGTTTTTCCGACCAGCCCGCCGATGCCGCTGGCGATCGAACCGAACACAGCGCCGCCGACGGCGAGCCCGATCACCCAGCCCAGCAGCGGACCACGCTGAAGTCGCCAGGCCAGCGCGAAGGGTGAGCGCAGAGACGGCGCGGCTTCGGCCGGTCCGGGGCGCGGGGGGATCAAGCCGATGCCGAAGTCCCGGCGTGGCAGCAGGGCGTACCCCACGGCGCCGACCAGGAGCGTCGCCACGACGGGCAGCACGAGCACCCACCAGCGCTCTCCCGCGAACGGACGTAGCTGCTGCGCCCAGCCGAGCGGCGACAGCCAGGAGAGCCAGTGCGCGCCGGAGGAAGAGTCGCCCGCCCCGCGCAGCAGGAAGGCGACGCCGACCACGGCGGTTCCGATGCCGTTGGCGGTGCGCGAGTAGGCGGCCAGCTGTACGGCGACGGCGGCGACGGCCGTGAAGACCAGACCCGCCGAGGCAGTGCCGACGCCGAAGGCCAGCGCGCCCGAGGCTGGCTGTTTCGCGCCGATCAGCGTGACCACCTGGATCACCCCGATCAGCAGGCTCGCCCCGGCCGAGACGGTGACCGCCGAGGTCAGCGCCGCGTAGCGACCGACCACAGTGGACGCCAGTAGTTCGGCGCGGCCGGAGTCCTCCTCCGCCCGGGTGTGCCGGGTGACCGTGAACACGGCCATCAGGCCGATGGCCAGCGCGAGGAACCCGCCCATCCGCCAGGCGATGAACCCGCCCGCCGTGCCGAGGTCGAACGCCGGGCCGTAGAGCAGTGAGAACGACGGGTTCGCGATGGCGCCGGCGGCGAGCGCGGCCCGGCTCGCGGCGCTCGGGTAGAACTGCGCGTACGTGCTGACGGTGCTCGCGGGCACGATGCTGAGCAGGACGATCCAGATCGGCAGGATCACGCGGTCACGCCGCAGCGCCAGGCGGATGAGGGACCGGGTGCCCACCAGCGAATGGACGCGCGCTCCGGCTGGCGCCGGGCGGCTGAGCGTGGCGGTCACTTCCCGGCCTTTTCGGTGTAGTGGCGGAGGAAGAGCTCTTCGAGCGTCGGCGGCTGACTCACCAGGCTGCGCACGCCGACCAGCGTGAGCCGGCGCAGCGCGTCGTCCAGCGAGCGGGTTTCGACGCCGAAGTGGACGCGGTGGCCCTCCACCACGAGGTCGTGCACGTCGGGCAGCCCGGCCAGCCCGTTCGGCGGGCCGGCCAGTTCGGCGGTGATGGACGTGCGGGTGAGGTGGCGCAGTTCGGCGAGCGTGCCGGACTCGACCGTGCGGCCGTTGCGAATGATGCTCACCTGGTCGCACAGGGCTTCGACCTCGGCGAGGATGTGGCTGGAGAGCAGCACGGTGCGGCCCTGCGCGCGCTCCTCCTGGATGGCCTCCTGGAAGGTGGTCTCCATCAGCGGGTCGAGGCCCGAGGTCGGCTCGTCGAGCAGCAGCAGGTCCACACGGGACGCCAGCGCGGCGACGATGGCGACCTTCTGCCGGTTGCCCTTCGAGTAGGTGCGGCCCTTCTTGCGCGGGTCGAGGTCGAACCGTTCGACGAGTTCGGTGCGGCGGCGCCGGTCGAGCCCGCCGCGCAGCCGGCCGAGCAGGTCGATCACCTCACCACCGGAGAGGTTGGGCCAGAGGCTGACGTCGCCGGGCACGTAGGCCAGCCGCCGGTGCAGGCTCGCGGCGTCCCGCCACGGGTCGCCGTCGAGCAGTTCGACCTCGCCGGCGTCGGCGCGCAGCAGCCCGAGCAGGACGCGGACGGTGGTGGACTTCCCGGCGCCGTTCGGGCCGAGGAAACCGTGTACTTCCCCCACCCGAACCTGGAGATCGAGGCCGTCGAGGGCCTGCGTCCGGCCGAACGCCTTGCGCAGGCCGGTGATGGAGATGGCGTTTCCCATGCGTCGGAAGCTACGCTGGTTTCACGAAGTTGTGAAGATAAGAAAATGTGTGGATACACTGATCTGGCTGGGGGTGATGCGAGAGGATGGCCTGATGCCAACGCCTGAGCCGAAGCGGGACGAGGACGCCGTCCGTCGGTACGTCGAGAGCCTGGGCCTGGTCCTGTCCCAGATCGGCATGCAACGCATGGCCGCCCGCGTCTTCGCGGCCCTGATGACCACCGACGAGGGCCAGCTGACCGCTGCGGAACTGGCCGCCCGGCTATCGGTGAGCCCGGCCGCCGTCTCCGGCGCGGTCCGCTACCTGGAGCAGGTCGGCCTGGTCACGAAGGTCCGCGAACCCGGCGAACGCCGCGACCACTACCGCCTCTACGACGACCTCTGGTACGCGACTTTCCTGAAGCGAGACCGCTTCCTCCTGATGTGGCGCGACGCCGCGGAGGAGGGCATCGACGCCCTCGGCGCAGACACCCCGGCGGGACAGCGGCTGACGGAGATGCAGGACTTCCTTTCGTTCGCCCTGAAGGAAATCACCAGCCTTTACGACCGCTGGCACGCGGAACGCCAGAAGGCTAAGTAGGGGTTGAGCTTTGCGCCTGAGCCTGGTTTCCGGGCCGGGTGCCCGCTCTCGCCGCCCGATCCTGGTGCCCGGGCTCTGTGCTCGCTCCGATTGCTCGCACTCGCTCTCGCTTCAATCGCTCGCACTCGCTCTTCGCGCTTTCGCCCACTTTTGGCACCCGAGCTTGCTGTACGACCTTCGCGCTGCCCCTTGGACTCGGCTCGCCCCACCAGTGTCAGCCCGCCGCCTCCGGCCACGCCCCGTCTTCTCCTGGCGTCACCTCAGCTCACCCGGCGCCGGCCCCGAGTTGCCTTCCGTCCCCTTCGGGCCCGCCCCGCCCCCGCCTGCCAACCTTCCCCGTCGTACACCGAGAATTCTTCCTCGTCTGCCCCCGCCACCGGCTCGAAAAGGACCGCATCCGAGGTAGTTGTCCACATCTGACCCTTCCTGTGGACAACCCCGGCTGAGCGGCCGGGGCCCGACCCGTCCGCGGCTAGGGTCGAAGACATGGCTCTCCTTCCGTTTCTCCTGGTCGCGCCGCTGCTGGTGGTGCAAGCAGTGCGGGTCCGGCGCAGCACACCTCAGCTGCCCGCAGCCGCCGGTCCCGTCGAGGGTGTCGTCGGTCATGGCGCCGTTCTTCGGCTGGCCGTGCTGGGCGAGTCCACCGTGGACGGAGTCGGAGCGGCAACCCACGAAGAGGCCCTCACCGGTCAGCTCGCCCGGCAGCTGGCCGAGCGGCTCGGTCGCCGAGTCCAGTGGCAGGCAGTCGGGCGCACGGGCGCGAACGCACGAGTGGTCCGGCGCGACCTCGTCCCGAAGCTGAAACCCGCCGACCTGCTCGTGATCGTCCTCGGCGTCAACGACACCCTCGAGCTGCACTCCGCCGCCCGGTTCCGGCGGGATCTGCTGGGTGTCGTCGTCGCGGCGCGGCGGCGGGTCGGGCCGGCTGTGCCCGTGCTCGTGGCCGGGGTTCCGCCGATGGCCCGATTCCCCGCCTTGCCTCGGCCGCTGCGAGACCTGCTCGCTGCTCGATCGGGCGCCCTGGATCGCGCGGCGGCCGAGCTGATCGGGCTGCCCGCGGTCGACCACGCTCGCATGGACCCGGCGCTGCTGGACGAGGGGACCTTCGCCGTTGACCGGTTCCACCCCGGGCCGGCGGGTTACCGGAGCTGGGCCGGAGCGCTGGCCGAGGTTGCGGAGCGTTTACTTTCCGTCACAGATCGTCGGCATCCGTAGGACGGCGCCACCCATCTGACCAGCGATTTCGAAAATCTCAGAGAAAAAACTCCTCTCCGTGTATCCGAGCGCACTCCCAATGCGTCTTATGGAGTAGTCGAGAAAAAGGGGAGGGCACGATGCCTAAGGAGTCGAACGAGGAAATCAAGCCGATCACCACGGTTCCGCCGGTGAGCACGGGCACGGCACCGCACCAGCCTGAGGGGACGGGCACCAGTCCGGACGGCAACCACGAGCCGTTCGACGAGCCGGTCAAGGTCGGCTAGGGGTGGAGACGGGCGGTGACCGGGAGCCGAGGGGGCTGCCGGACGCCGTCGGGCGGATGGGACTCGGGGAGGAGCCCATCCGGCGGGGCCTGCGGGGGCGGGCTCCGAGTAGTGGGAGGGGAAATCGGCCGGCGCGGGCTCGCCCGCGCCGGCCGGTGAAAACGCGCCGGCCGGTGAAAACGCGCCGATCCGATCGGCCGGGGCGACGATCGCGCATCGGCGCGTTTTCACCGGCCGGCGCGTTTCACCGGCCGGCGGCGGGCGAGCCCGCGCCGGCGATTTGTTCCCCTCCACTACTCGGAGCCGCCCCCGAAGGCCCCGCCGGATGGGCTCCTCCCCGAGTCCCATCGGCCGACGGCGTCCGGCAGCCCCATCGGCTCACGGTCACCGCCCGTCTCCCACCCCTAGCCGACCTTGACCGGCTCGTCGAACGGCTCGTGGTTGCCGTCCGGACTGGTGCCCGTCCCCTCAGGCTGGTGCGGTGCCGTGCCCGTGCTCACCGGCGGAACCGTGGTGATCGGCTTGATTTCCTGTTCGACTCCTTAGGCATCGTGCCCTCCCCTTTTTCTCGACTACTCCATAAGACGCATTGGGAGTGCGCTCGGATACACGGAGAGGAGTTTTTTCTCTGAGATTTTCGAAATCGCTGGTCAGATGGGTGGCGCCGTCCTACGGATGCCGACGATCTGTGACGGAAAGTAAACGCTCCGCAACCTCGGCCAGCGCTCCGGCCCAGCTCCGGTAACCCGCCGGCCCGGGGTGGAACCGGTCAACGGCGAAGGTCCCCTCGTCCAGCAGCGCCGGGTCCATGCGAGCGTGGTCGACCGCGGGCAGCCCGATCAGCTCGGCCGCCGCGCGATCCAGGGCGCCCGATCGAGCAGCGAGCAGGTCTCGCAGCGGCCGAGGCAAGGCGGGGAATCGGGCCATCGGCGGAACCCCGGCCACGAGCACGGGCACAGCCGGCCCGACCCGCCGCCGCGCCGCGACGACGACACCCAGCAGATCCCGCCGGAACCGGGCGGCGGAGTGCAGCTCGAGGGTGTCGTTGACGCCGAGGACGATCACGAGCAGGTCGGCGGGTTTCAGCTTCGGGACGAGGTCGCGCCGGACCACTCGTGCGTTCGCGCCCGTGCGCCCGACTGCCTGCCACTGGACTCGGCGACCGAGCCGCTCGGCCAGCTGCCGGGCGAGCTGACCGGTGAGGGCCTCTTCGTGGGTTGCCGCTCCGACTCCGTCCACGGTGGACTCGCCCAGCACGGCCAGCCGAAGAACGGCGCCATGACCGACGACACCCTCGACGGGACCGGCGGCTGCGGGCAGCTGAGGTGTGCTGCGCCGGACCCGCACTGCTTGCACCACCAGCAGCGGCGCGACCAGGAGAAACGGAAGGAGAGCCATGTCTTCGACCCTAGCCGCGGACGGGTCGGGCCCCGGCCGCTCAGCCGGGGTTGTCCACAGGAAGGGTCAGATGTGGACAACTACCTCGGATGCGGTCCTTTTCGAGCCGGTGGCGGGGGCAGACGAGGAAGAATTCTCGGTGTACGACGGGGAAGGTTGGCAGGCGGGGGCGGGGCGGGCCCGAAGGGGACGGAAGGCAACTCGGGGCCGGCGCCGGGTGAGCTGAGGTGACGCCAGGAGAAGACGGGGCGTGGCCGGAGGCGGCGGGCTGACACTGGTGGGGCGAGCCGAGTCCAAGGGGCAGCGCGAAGGTCGTACAGCAAGCTCGGGTGCCAAAAGTGGGCGAAAGCGCGAAGAGCGAGTGCGAGCGATTGAAGCGAGAGCGAGTGCGAGCAATCGGAGCGAGCACAGAGCCCGGGCACCAGGATCGGGCGGCGAGAGCGGGCACCCGGCCCGGAAACCAGGCTCAGGCGCAAAGCTCAACCCCTACTTAGCCTTCTGGCGTTCCGCGTGCCAGCGGTCGTAAAGGCTGGTGATTTCCTTCAGGGCGAACGAAAGGAAGTCCTGCATCTCCGTCAGCCGCTGTCCCGCCGGGGTGTCTGCGCCGAGGGCGTCGATGCCCTCCTCCGCGGCGTCGCGCCACATCAGGAGGAAGCGGTCTCGCTTCAGGAAAGTCGCGTACCAGAGGTCGTCGTAGAGGCGGTAGTGGTCGCGGCGTTCGCCGGGTTCGCGGACCTTCGTGACCAGGCCGACCTGCTCCAGGTAGCGGACCGCGCCGGAGACGGCGGCCGGGCTCACCGATAGCCGGGCGGCCAGTTCCGCAGCGGTCAGCTGGCCCTCGTCGGTGGTCATCAGGGCCGCGAAGACGCGGGCGGCCATGCGTTGCATGCCGATCTGGGACAGGACCAGGCCCAGGCTCTCGACGTACCGACGGACGGCGTCCTCGTCCCGCTTCGGCTCAGGCGTTGGCATCAGGCCATCCTCTCGCATCACCCCCAGCCAGATCAGTGTATCCACACATTTTCTTATCTTCACAACTTCGTGAAACCAGCGTAGCTTCCGACGCATGGGAAACGCCATCTCCATCACCGGCCTGCGCAAGGCGTTCGGCCGGACGCAGGCCCTCGACGGCCTCGATCTCCAGGTTCGGGTGGGGGAAGTACACGGTTTCCTCGGCCCGAACGGCGCCGGGAAGTCCACCACCGTCCGCGTCCTGCTCGGGCTGCTGCGCGCCGACGCCGGCGAGGTCGAACTGCTCGACGGCGACCCGTGGCGGGACGCCGCGAGCCTGCACCGGCGGCTGGCCTACGTGCCCGGCGACGTCAGCCTCTGGCCCAACCTCTCCGGTGGTGAGGTGATCGACCTGCTCGGCCGGCTGCGCGGCGGGCTCGACCGGCGCCGCCGCACCGAACTCGTCGAACGGTTCGACCTCGACCCGCGCAAGAAGGGCCGCACCTACTCGAAGGGCAACCGGCAGAAGGTCGCCATCGTCGCCGCGCTGGCGTCCCGTGTGGACCTGCTGCTGCTCGACGAGCCGACCTCGGGCCTCGACCCGCTGATGGAGACCACCTTCCAGGAGGCCATCCAGGAGGAGCGCGCGCAGGGCCGCACCGTGCTGCTCTCCAGCCACATCCTCGCCGAGGTCGAAGCCCTGTGCGACCAGGTGAGCATCATTCGCAACGGCCGCACGGTCGAGTCCGGCACGCTCGCCGAACTGCGCCACCTCACCCGCACGTCCATCACCGCCGAACTGGCCGGCCCGCCGAACGGGCTGGCCGGGCTGCCCGACGTGCACGACCTCGTGGTGGAGGGCCACCGCGTCCACTTCGGCGTCGAAACCCGCTCGCTGGACGACGCGCTGCGCCGGCTCACGCTGGTCGGCGTGCGCAGCCTGGTGAGTCAGCCGCCGACGCTCGAAGAGCTCTTCCTCCGCCACTACACCGAAAAGGCCGGGAAGTGACCGCCACGCTCAGCCGCCCGGCGCCAGCCGGAGCGCGCGTCCATTCGCTGGTGGGCACCCGGTCCCTCATCCGCCTGGCGCTGCGGCGTGACCGCGTGATCCTGCCGATCTGGATCGTCCTGCTCAGCATCGTGCCCGCGAGCACCGTCAGCACGTACGCGCAGTTCTACCCGAGCGCCGCGAGCCGGGCCGCGCTCGCCGCCGGCGCCATCGCGAACCCGTCGTTCTCACTGCTCTACGGCCCGGCGTTCGACCTCGGCACGGCGGGCGGGTTCATCGCCTGGCGGATGGGCGGGTTCCTCGCGCTGGCCATCGGCCTGATGGCCGTGTTCACGGTCACCCGGCACACCCGGGCGGAGGAGGACTCCGGCCGCGCCGAACTACTGGCGTCCACTGTGGTCGGTCGCTACGCGGCGCTGACCTCGGCGGTCACCGTCTCGGCCGGGGCGAGCCTGCTGATCGGGGTGATCCAGGTGGTCACGCTGATCGGCGCGAAACAGCCAGCCTCGGGCGCGCTGGCCTTCGGCGTCGGCACTGCCTCGGCGGGTCTGGTCTTCACGGCCGTCGCCGCCGTCGCCGTACAGCTGGCCGCCTACTCGCGCACCGCCAACGGCATCGGAACCGCCGTGGTCGGCGTCGCCTTCCTGCTGCGCGGGGCGGGCGACTCTTCCTCCGGCGCGCACTGGCTCTCCTGGCTGTCGCCGCTCGGCTGGGCGCAGCAGCTACGTCCGTTCGCGGGAGAGCGCTGGTGGGTGCTCGTGCTGCCCGTCGTGGCGACGCTCCTGGTCGGCGCCGTGGGGTACGCCCTGCTGCCACGCCGGGACTTCGGCATCGGCTTGATCCCCCCGCGCCCCGGACCGGCCGAAGCCGCGCCGTCTCTGCGCTCACCCTTCGCGCTGGCCTGGCGACTTCAGCGTGGTCCGCTGCTGGGCTGGGTGATCGGGCTCGCCGTCGGCGGCGCTGTGTTCGGTTCGATCGCCAGCGGCATCGGCGGGCTGGTCGGAAAAACCGAGCAGACCCAGCAGATCTTCGAACGCCTCGGCGGCACCAACGCGATCGTCGATGCCTTCCTCAGCACCATGGTCGGGCTGTTCGCGATGCTGACTTCGCTCTACGGCGTCCAGGCGACGCTGCGGATGCGCACCGAGGAGACGGCGCTCCGGCTGGACCCGCTGCTCGCGACGCGGGTCGGCCGGCTGCGCTGGGCCGCCGGCCACCTGGTCTTCGCCTACCTCGGCACCGCGCTGCTGGTCCTGGTCGGCGGCGTGCTGCTCGGCCTGACGAACGGTCTGCGCTCCGGTGACGTCGGCGGCTCGGTCGGTCGCCTGCTGGAGTCCGTGCTGGTCCAGGTGCCGGCCGCGTGGGTGGTGATCGGGGTGTCGACGCTGATGTTCGGCCTGCTCCCGAAGTTCAGCGGGGCGGCCTGGGCCGTGGGCGGCCTGGCGCTGGTGATCAGCCTGTTCGGGCCGGTGGTGAACGCGCCGCAGGCGGTACTGGACGTCTCGCCGTTCCAGCACCCGCCGAAGCTGCCGGGTCAGGAGTTCACGGCGACGCCGCTGGTGTGGCTGCTCGTCGTCGTCGCCGCCACGTTGGCCGCGGGACTGATCGGCTGGCGGCGCCGCGACGTCGGTTGAACCGTCACCACCGCACGGACACGGCACCGGGCGGGAAGGCCGAGGACGGGCCGGACGAGGTGGGCGGGCCGGAGACCGGGGCGGGCGGCGGGGTGACCAGGACCGTCGCCGTGGTGGTGCTCGGCGGGTCCGGCGGTAGTTGCGTGGTGACCGTGACCGGTGGCGGCGGGGAGCCGGTCACGGTCATCGTCACGGGTTGAGCGGGTGGCGAAGTGAACGTCGCCGGGTTCGAAGACCCGGACGAATGCGGAGTGTTACCCGCGACGAGCAGCGCAGCGACCAGCAGACCCAAAGCGAACCCGCCCAGGCCGGTCACGACCACCGAGGCCCAGGTCGGAACCGTCTTGGACACGGGACACCTCCCTCGCCAAGCCGAAGCTCAGGTACGAGGACTAGTCGCGTTGATCTTATGCTCCGTTACCGACAGTGCAAGTTGCGTTTAGTGTACGCAAGTTTGTTTCCCAAGCAATGTCAGCTCTGTCAGAGTGCCGGGGTGGCTGAACCGGGGGTGGCCGCCAACGGCGGTGTGTTGCGGGTTTCCGACTTCCGGCGGCTCTGGCTAGCCGACGGGCTGAGCCAGGTCGGCAGCCGGATCGACTTCCTCGCGATCCCGCTGCTCGCAGCGACGACGCTGTCCGCGTCGGTGCTGGAGGTATCGCTGCTGCGCACGTTCTCGACGCTGCCGTACCTGGTGCTGGGCCTGCAGATCGGCGCCTGGTGCGACCGGATGCGCCACCGGCCGGTGCTCATCGCCGCCGACCTCGGCCGCGCCGCGCTGTTCGGCTCGATCCCGGTCGCCGCGGTGTGCGGGGTGCTGACGCTCGGGCAGGTGTACGCCGTGGTCCTGCTGGCCGGCGTCCTGACGGTGTTCTTCAGCGTGGCCCACCAGACCTACGGGCCCCACCTGGTCGAACCCGGCCGGCTCCCGGAGGCGAACGGGCTCCTGCAGACGAACACCTCCGTTGCCGCCGTGGCCGGGCCCGGCATCGGCGGCGCGGTGGTGCAGTTCGCCGGCAGCGCGGGCGCGATGGCCGTCGATGCCCTGTCCTACCTGTGGTCCGCGCTGTGGCTGAGCCGGGTCCGGACGCCCGACGCCCGCCCGGAGCCGGCTGAACGCCACCTGCTCCGCGAGATCGCCGAAGACCTGAAAGCCGTCGCGGGCAACCGGATCCTGCTCGCGATCACCGTGCACGGCGCCGTCACCAGCCTGTTCCAGTCCATGCAGATGGCGATCAGCGTGGTGTTCCTCAACCGCGAGATCGGTCTCTCTCCCGGGGTGATCGGCCTGCTCAGCAGCGCCATGCTGACCGGCGCGATCCTGGCCGGCTTCACCGCGCGCCGGTTCGGCGACCGGTTCGGCAGCGCCCGGGTGCTGTGCGCGTCCGCGCTGCTCTACGGCGGTTCGCTCCCGCTCTCCGGGCTGACCAGCCCGGGCTGGGGACTGCTCTGGTACTTCGCCGGCGGATTCGGAGCCGGATTCGGGATCACCATGAACGTGTTCTGCGTGAGCTTCCAGCAGGCCGTCATCCCGCGACGGCTGCTCGGCCGGGTCGGCGCGGTCTCGCAGACGGTGCTCTTCGGTGCCGCGCCGCTCGGCAGCCTGCTCGGTGGGCTGGTCGCCGAAGTCGCGGGCATGCGCGCCACGCTGCTGGCGGCCGGGGCCGGCGCGCTGGCGGCGTCGGCGATCCTGCTGGCGTCACCGCTGCGCAAGCACCGCGGCCTGCCGGTTCAGCCGTAGCGCAGCCCGTCCACCAGCACTCCGATCAGGTGCCCGCGGCCCGGTGAGCACCGCTCGACCGCCAGCGCGCCGACGATCAGCGCCCGCAGGTCCTCGCCGTCGATGTCCTGGCGGACGGCGCCGACGGCCTGGGCCCGCTCCAGCAGCGCGGCCAGGTTCATGCGGAACTCGGAGCCCGCCTCGGCCTTGTACGCCGAGCCGCTGGTCTCGCCGAGCGCTTCGCAGATCGCGCGGTTGAGCGAGGCCTGCTCGATCACTCGGGTGAAGTAGTCGAAGAACACCTCGCCCGGGTTCTCGGCGTCGACGAGTTCACGCGCCTCGACCGCGAACTGTTCCAGCCGCTCCACCACCACGGCCTGGAACAGCGCCTCCTTGCTGGGGAAGTGCCGGTAGACGGTGCCCGCGCCAACCCCCGCGAGACGGGCGATGTCGTCGAGCGGGACGGACAGCCCGTCGGCCGCGAAGGCCTTCTCGGCGGCGGCCAGCACCCGGGCCCGGTTCCGGCGCGCGTCGGCGCGCAGCACTGGCTTGGTCACGGGTTTTCTCCTCGATCGGCCGGACGAGCGAAACGCGCACTCCGCACTCACGGAAGCGGGTGCACCGTTCCGACTCAACTTCATTCTCGCCCGGAGAAGTCCTGACGCCGCCGACCGTGTCCGAAATCTCGCCGCCCGTCGGCCGAGGCCCGGCTCACACCGATGGTGCCGACGGTCCGGGTGAAGCCCCTCACCGGGTAGCGGACTGCGAAGCCGGTGGCGTGAACAACCGCTGCGCGGTGGAAGTGGCCCAAGGCCAAACCCCCGGGATCAGCAACACCCCCACCACCACGAACACCGGGAACACCAGACGCCTCTCGACCTTCTTGCCGGTGCGGATGCGCAGGGGTTTCGGGGGGCCGATTTCGTACCAGGTTTC
>NZ_JANUXO010000016.1:0-11828 GCF_032335455.1 Amycolatopsis sp. PS_44_ISF1
CCGGGGAAGCCGCGTTCACCGCCGACGCCATCACGGTCTCGCCGTATCTCGGCTTCGGCGCGCTGGAGCCCGCGGTGACCGCCGCGCGCGAGGCGGGCAACGGGTTGTTCGTGCTCGCCCGCACTTCGAACCCGGAGGCGCACGCGCTGCAGAACGCGAAGCTCCCGGACGGCCGCACGGTGGCCCAGAGCGTCGTCGACGCCGCGGCGGAGCACAACGAGGGGGCGGAGCCCTACGGCGATGTCGGCGTCGTCGTCGGCGCCACCGTCGCCGCGGGCGAACTGGACCTGTCCCGGTTGAACGGACCCGTGCTGGCGCCCGGTTTCGGGGCCCAGGGCGCGACCGCGGGGGACTTGCGGGCACTGTTCGGGCCCGGACGTCCCGGATTGCTGCCCGCCTCCTCCCGTGACCTGCTGCGCCACGGCCCGGATGCCGCCGCGCTGCGCCGAGCGGTAGGCCAAGTGGCGGACCGGCTGGCCGGGGGCAGGGAAAACGGCCAATAGCAGGCCCCGGAATCGCCCTCCACCAGCCACCCCCGCATTGTGGCGCCTGCTCCAGGGTGGGTACCGTCGCGTCACCCACCCAGATTTGAGAACTACCGGAGGAAAACGTGGCACTTCCCCAGCTGACAGAGGAACAGCGTGCTGCGGCGCTGGAGAAGGCCGCCGCCGCCCGCCGCATCCGGGCTGAGCTGAAGGAGCGGCTGAAGCGGGGCGGTACCACTCTGGTCGACGTGCTGAAGCAGGCCGAGGAGAACGAGGTCCTCGGCAAGATGAAGGTTTCGGCCCTGCTCGAGGCGCTCCCCGGCGTCGGCAAGGTCCGGGCCCAGCAGACGATGGAACGACTGGAGATCGCACCCAGCCGCAGGCTCCGCGGGCTCGGCGACCGGCAGCGCAAGGCGCTGCTGGCCGAGTTCAGCGGAGAGTGAGCGGCGTCGGTCAGGACTCCCCGGTGCTCCGGGGCGCCGGCCGCGATGGTGAGCCGGTGGCGGGGGAGACCTCCCGTCACCGGCTCACCGTCGTCTCGGGGCCTTCCGGGGTCGGGAAGTCGAGCGTGGTGGGGGAGCTGCGCCAGCTCGAGCCGGATCTCTACTTCAGCGTCTCGGTCACCACCCGCGAGCCGCGCCCCGGCGAGGTCGACGGCCGCCACTACCACTTCGTCGGCCAGGACGAGTTCGACGAGCTGGTCGCCCGGGGGCCGCACCGGCATCCGCCTGATCGCCACCGGCATCGAGACCGGCCCGCAGCTGGAGGCCGCGCAGGGTCTGGGCGTCCGGATCGCGCAGGGCGACCTCCTGTCCCCCGCCGCCGTGCACCGGTGCGCCCCGGCCGCCGGCGCTGGGCTGCCGGACGAGCGCCGCGCCCCCGCCTCCCCGCGGGCCCCCCGCGTCGGCGACTTCCTCCGCCCCGCCACCACCGTGGCCCGGGAGGCGACCTGCGACGACGTCCGCGCGGTCCTGGCCGCCGCCGACGCCCCCGGCGGCGTGGTCGGGGTGGACCCCGAGAACCGTCCACAGTGGTCAGTGGACCGGACCCGCTTCCTGGTCGCGGTGACCGGCCCCTACGGCCACGCCCTGCACGCCCGCCGCCCGGCCGAACGCCTGGCCGACCGGCCCCGCACCATGGAAGCGGGCGCCGGCGCCCTGGAGTTCCTGGAGCTGGTCACCGACGCCGACTGGGGCCGCACCGGCGACGACGTCGTGGTGGTGGACGCCGAAGGCCGCTGCCTAGGCGTGGTGCTGGTGACCGAGGTGGTGCGCGGCGTCGCGGAGCTGAAGGTCGAAGAAGCCGTCACCCTGAGCCCCCTGACCCGCCTCCCCGGCAGCGAAACCGTCGCCCGGGACGTGGAACGCCGCATCGCCGCCGGCGAACCCTTCGTCGCCGCCTGGCTGGACGTCGACTCCTTCAAGGCGGTGAACGACAACGCCGGCTTCGCCGCGGGCGACGACCTGATCCGGGAGCTGGGCGCGACCCTTTCGACCCTGTCCGGCCGCCTCCGCCGAATGCGCGTCGGCCACGTGGGCGGCGACGACTTCCTGATCGTCTGCGACGTGGACGAAATAGCCACGGTGGCCGCGGCCCTGCTGGACACCACCTGGTCGGCCGAGGGCCTGCCCGTCACCGTGTCGCTGGCCGCCCTGGTGTGCGGCCGCGGTTCCCTGGCCTCCTACCGGGAGGCTTCCCGCCTGCTGGTCCCGTTGAAGAAGCGCGCGAAAGCGGTCTCCGGCTCGAGCTGGGTCCTGAGCCGCCCCGGCACCGACCGGGTCGAAGTCCTCAAAGGAGTGACCCCGGGCGTGGCGGCCGGCCGCTCGGCGTGAACACCGGCCCGAGCCGAAACCGGACCACGGACGACGGCCCGGCGCGAAGGCGGCTTTCCCGCCTCGGCACCGAGCCGCCGTCGGAGGTCACACCGCGCTCCAGGAGGGCGTCACCGCTGCGGCCACCTCAGTAGGCAGCACTCACCCGCACCGCCGAAGCGGCCACGAAACCGTTGGCCCACAACGACTCCACCCGGGAAGCCTCAGCCGCGCTGGGCTTGGCGTTCGTGCAGGAGGTTCCCGGCCCGTGCCCCGACATCAGCTCCGAGCAGGGCCCGCTGTAGTCGTCCGGCAGCCCGAGGTTGTGCCCCAGTTCGTGCGCCGCGATCCGGGTGGGGTCGAACCCCTCCGCCACCTGGCTGGTGTCCAGGTAGATGTCCCCGTTCCCGTGCCCGTCGGTGTTGGTGTAAGACCCGCCGCTGTCGGTCTCGTGGAACACCACGGTCGCGTTCCCGTCCCCCTCGACCAGCTTCACGTCGTCCACGGCGGCGTTCCAGTTGGCCGCGCCCTGGTCGATCTGGGCCGTGTAGTCGGGCGCCCCACTGGAGTCGTAGTACACCGTGGTCGCCTCGGCCGCCGAAGCACCGGGCGCCGTCACCAGCCCGATGCCCAGCGGCGCCGAGACCGCCAGGGCCACCGCCGCGATCCGCCCGAACCCGCGTACCTTCATCGTGTCTCCTTCGCCGGGGAAGTCCCATTTGGCCACCGGAAACCGGCAACCACGGTCCGGGAGAACACGTTAGGAGTTCACCGAACCGCCGGCCACGTCCGAAAGTAGGGGACCGCGCACCTCCGGTGGCCGCCGCACCGGACCCCGGTCAGCAAGCCGGATCCGGTGCGGCCCAACGACCATCCACAATAGACAGTGGCAGCTCAGTCGAACCGGGCGTCCGGACCGGTCATCGGCGGGACGAGCCCGGAAAGCGGAAATTCTCGCACGAGCGCTTCAGTGTCCACAGTGGACTATTGGCGAAGGTCGACGCCGGGCCGATCACCGCCACAACCGGCGTCGTTCCCGAAAGCGCAGGAGTATAGGCCGTTATACACCAGTCGGCCAGGAAAAGGGCCGTCCCGCACCGAAGTGCGGGACGGCCCTGGGTCCGGCTCGGCTCAGACCGTGAACCCGAGGGCGCGCAACTGCTCGCGGCCGTCGTCGGTGATCTTCTCCGGGCCCCACGGCGGCATCCAGACCCAGTTGATCCGGAAGTCGCTGACCAGGCCGCCGGAGGTCAGCGCCGCCGCGGTCTGGTCCTCGATCACGTCGGTCAGCGGGCAGGCCGCGGACGTCAGCGTCATGTCCAGGGTGACCGACTTGTCGGCCTCCACGTGGATGTCGTAGACCAGGCCGAGGTCGACGACGTTGATGCCCAGCTCGGGGTCGACCACGTCGCGCATGGCCTCTTCGATGTCTTCGATCCTCGCCACGTCGGCCGGGACCGAGCCAGTCTGCTCCGGCAGGTCGGCGGCCGTGCGGCCCTCGCGGTGCTCCGGGGCCTCAGTGGTCCCGGTCGCGGTCTGGGTCTCTTCGCTCATGCCTTCTCAGCTCCTGTGGTGGTGCGGGCCACGGCGTCCTTGAACGCCATCCAGCCGAGCAGTGCGCACTTGACGCGGGCCGGGTACTTGGCGACGCCCGCGAAGGCGATCCCGTCCTCCAGCACGTCCTCGTCCGGCTCGACCTTGCCCTTGCCCTGCATCAGTTCCACGAAGGCGTCCATGGTGGTGAACGCCTCCGCCACGGTGTGCCCCACGACGAGGTCGGTCATGACCGAAGTCGAAGCCTGGCTGATCGAACAGCCCTGCCCGTCGTAGGAGACGTCGGCGACCTTCCCGCCGTCCACCTTCACCCGCAGCGTGACCTCGTCCCCGCAGGTCGGGTTGACCTGGAACGACTCCGCGTCGAACGGGTCGCGCAGGCCCCGCCCGTGCGGGTTCTTGTAGTGGTCCAGGATGATCTCCTGGTACATGCTCTCCAGGTTCACCGGGCCACTCCGAAGAACTTCTGCGCCTCGCGGATCCCGTCGACGAGGGCGTCCACTTCGGACAGTGTGTTGTAGAGGTAGAACGTCGCCCGCACGGTGGCCGGCACCCCGCAGGCCCGGTGCAGCGGCCACGCGCAGTGGTGGCCGACGCGCACGGCGATGCCCAGGCTGTCGAGCACCTGGCCGGCGTCGTGCGGGTGCACCCCGTCGATCACGAACGAAACCGTGCCGCCGCGGTCCGCGAGGTCGGTCGGCCCGACGACGGTGACACCGTCGATCGCGCCGATCCCGGCCAGGGCCCGCTCGGTGAGCCGGTGCTCGTGGGCCGCGACGCGGTCCATGCCGATCGCCGACAGGTAGTCCACCGCCGCGCCGAGCCCGATGGCCTGCGAGGTCATCGGCACCCCGGCCTCGAACTTCTGCGGCGGCGGCGCGAACGTGGTCCGCTCCATCCGCACCAGCTCGATCATCGACCCGCCGGTGAGGAACGGCGGCATCGCTTCGAGCAGTTCGGTGCGGCCGTAGAGCACGCCGATGCCGGACGGGCCCAGCATCTTGTGCCCGGACCACACGGCGAAGTCGACGCCCAGCGCGCGGAGGTCGACCGCGCCCTGGCCGTAGAGCCCGTGCGGGACCGACTGGCAGGCGTCGAGCAGGGTCAGCGCGCCGACCTGCCTGGCCTTGGCCACCAGCCGCTCGACCGGGTTGATCGTGCCCAGCACGTTGGACTGGTGCGCGAACGCCACCAGCTTCGTGCGCGGGGTGATCAGCTCGTCGATGGCGGACAGGTCGAGCCGGCCCTCGGCGGTCACCTCGAACCACTTCAACGTCGCCCCGGTGCGCTGGCACAACTGCTGCCAGGGCACGAGGTTCGCGTGGTGCTCCATCTCGGTGATGACGATCTCGTCACCGGGGCCGACGGCGAACCGCTCCGCGCCGGGACCGGCGGTGGCCGCGTTGCTCATCGCGTACGCCACCAGGTTGATGCCCTCGGTGGCGTTCTTGGTGAACACCAGCTCCTCCGGCGAGGTGCCGGTGAACTCCGCGATCCGGGCCCGGGCGGACTCGTAGGCGTCGGTCGCCTCCTCGGCGAGCTGGTGCGCCCCGCGGTGCACGGCGGCGTTCGAGGTCTCCAGGAACCGCCGCTCGGCGTCGAGGACCGGCGCCGGCCGCTGCGAGGTCGCGCCGGAGTCCAGGTACACCAGGGGTTTCCCGTCCCGCACGGTGCGGGACAGGATGGGGAAGTCGGCGCGCAGCGCCGCCACGTCAAGGGGGACAGAGTTGGTCGGGCTGTTCGAAGCCGTGGTGGTCATCACGCCAACTCCTCTCTCGGTGTAGTCGGGAACTCCGGCGGGCGGGGAAGGTCAGACGGCGGCGGGCTCGTTCTTGCCGGCGTACTTGACGTAACCGTTGGCCTCCAGCTCGTCGGCCAGCTCCTTGCCCCCCGATTCGACGATCCGGCCGCCGGCGAACACGTGCACGAAGTCCGGCGTGATGTGCCGCAGGATCCGGGTGTAGTGCGTGATCAGCATGACGCCGACCTCGGCCGAAGCCTTGTACGCGTTGACCCCTTCGGAGACCACGCGCAGCGCGTCCACGTCGAGACCCGAGTCGGTCTCGTCGAGGATGGCGAACTTCGGCTTGAGCAGCGAGAGCTGGAGGATCTCGTGGCGCTTCTTCTCGCCGCCGGAGAAGCCCTCGTTCACGCTGCGCTCGGCGAACTCCGAGGAGATCTCGAGCTTGTTCATCTCCTCCTTGACCTCCTTGACCCAGTGGCGCAGCTTGGGGGCCTCGCCCCGGACCGCGGTGACCGCGGTGCGGAGGAAGTTGGACATCGAGACCCCGGGCACCTCGACCGGGTACTGCATGGCCAGGAACAGCCCGGCGCGGGCGCGCTCGTCCACGCTCATCTCGAGCACGTTCTCACCGTCGAGCAGCACCTGGCCCGAGGTCACCTGGTACTTCGGGTGGCCGGCGACGGCGTAGGACAGGGTGGACTTGCCGGAGCCGTTCGGGCCCATGATCGCGTGGGTCTCGCCCGACCGGATGGTCAGGTCGACGCCCTTGAGGATCTCCTTGGCGCCTTCTTCGGTGTTCACCGAGGCGTGCAGGTCCTTGATTTCCAGGGTAGCCATTCTACGTTTTCCTCGAGTTCTGGTGTGGACGGCGTCAGACGCCAACGGCTTCGAGCTCGGCCTCGATCGCCGCCTCGAGGCGCTCGCGCACCTCGGGGACCTCGATCTTGACCAGGATCTCGTGGAAGAACCCGCGCACGACCAAGCGGCGCGCGGCGTCCTCGGCGATCCCCCGCGACTGCAGGTAGAACAACTGCTCGTCGTCGAACCTTCCCGTCGCGCTCGCGTGGCCGGCGCCTTCGATCTCGCCGGTCTCGATCTCCAGGTTCGGCACCGAGTCCGCGCGCGCGCCCGGCGTCAGCACCAGGTTGCGGTTGAGCTCGTAAGTGTCGGTGGCCTCGGCGGCCGCCCGGATCAGCACGTCCCCGATCCACACGCTGTGGGCTCCGTCGCCCTGCAGCGCGCCCTTGTACATCACGCGTGATCGGCAGTGGGGCACCGCGTGGTCCACGAACAGCCGGTGCTCCTGGTGCTGGCCGGCGTCGGAGAAGTAGACGCCCAGCATCTCCACGTCGCCGCCGCGCTCGGCGAAGGACGCGGTCGGCGAGATCCGGACCAGGTCGCCGCCCAGGGTGATCACGGTGTGCTTGAGCGTGGCGTCGCGGCCGAGTTCGAGGTGCTGCTCGGACACGTGCACCGCGTCGTCGGCCCAGTCCTGGACGCTGACCACGGTCAGCTTGGCCGAGTCGCCGACCAGGAACTCCACGTTGTCCGCGTAGGTGCCGGAGCCGACGTGGTCGAGCACGATCACGGCCTGCGCGAACGCCTCGACCCGGACCTGCAGGTGCCCGTAGGCGAGCTTGCCCTCGCCGGGCCCGTGGACGCGCAGCACCGAAGGCTTCGAGGCGGTGGTCTCCTTCGGCACCGTGACCACGGTGGCCTGGGGGAAGGAGGAGTAGGCCTGCGCCGCGATCCGGTCGCTCGGCACCCCCGCCCGGCCCAGCCGCGGGTCTTCCCGGCCGACGGTCTCGACGGTCAGCTCGGGGGCGGCGTCGGCGTCCAGCGTGATCTCGCCGGAGGCGGCCGCGCTGCCGTCGTGCAGGCCGCGCAGCCGCTTCATCGGCGTGAAGCGCCAGTTCTCCTCACGACCTCCGGGAACCTCGAAGGCCTCGACGTCGTAGGAGGTGAAGCGCTCCGCGCGGGAAGTGGCCGGAACCACCGCTCCTTCACGGAGAGCTTCGGAAACGTTGTTCTCGGTAACCGACATGACTAGCCGACGGACCCTTCCATCTGGAGCTCGATCAGGCGGTTCAGCTCGAGCGCGTACTCCATCGGCAGCTCGCGCGCGATCGGCTCGACGAACCCGCGCACGATCATCGCCATCGCCTCGGCCTCGTCGAGTCCGCGCGACATCAGGTAGAACAGCTGCTCTTCGCTGACCTTGGACACCGTGGCCTCGTGGCCCATGGACACCTCGTCGTTGCGGATGTCCACGTACGGGTAGGTGTCCGAGCGCGAGATGGTGTCCACCAGCAGGGCGTCGCAGACCACGCTGGAGCGCGAGTGGTGCGCCCGCTTGGCCACCCGCACCAGGCCCCGGTAGGAGGTCCGGCCGCCGCCGCGCGCCACCGACTTCGACACGATGGTCGAGGAGGTGTGCGGCGCGAGGTGCTCCATCTTGGCGCCCGCGTCCTGGTGCTGGCCCTCGCCCGCGAACGCGACCGAAAGCACCTCGCCCTTGGCGTGCTCGCCCATCAGGAAGACCGACGGGTACTTCATGGTCACCTTGGAGCCGATGTTGCCGTCGATCCACTCCATGGTCGCGCCCTCTTCGCACTTGGCGCGCTTCGTGACCAGGTTGTAGACGTTGTTCGACCAGTTCTGGATCGTCGTGTAGCGGCAGCGGCCGCCCTTCTTCACGATGATCTCGACGACCGCGGAGTGCAGCGAGTCGGACTGGTAGATCGGCGCGGTGCAGCCCTCGACGTAGTGCACGTAGGCGTCTTCGTCGACGATGATCAGCGTGCGCTCGAACTGGCCCATGTTCTCGGTGTTGATCCGGAAGTAGGCCTGCAGCGGGATGTCCACCTTGACGCCCTTGGGCACGTAGATGAACGAGCCGCCGGACCACACCGCCGTGTTCAGCGCGGAGAACTTGTTGTCCCCGGCCGGGATCACCGAGCCGAAGTACTCCTCGAACAGCTCCGGGTGCGTCTTGAGCGCGGTGTCGGTGTCCAGGAACAGGACGCCCTGGGCCTCCAGGTCCTCGCGGATGGAGTGGTAGACCACCTCGGACTCGTACTGCGCGGCGACGCCGGCCACGAGGCGCTGCTTCTCCGCCTCGGGGATGCCGAGCTTGTCGTAGGTGTTCTTGATGTCCTCGGGCAGGTCTTCCCAGCTGGTCGCCTGCTTCTCGCTGGACCGCACGAAGTACTTGATGTTCTCGAAGTCGATCCCGGAGAGGTCGG
This sequence comes from Amycolatopsis sp. PS_44_ISF1, assembly GCF_032335455.1. NCBI lineage: Bacteria > Bacillati > Actinomycetota > Actinomycetes > Pseudonocardiales > Pseudonocardiaceae > Amycolatopsis > Amycolatopsis sp. PS_44_ISF1. Next base: position 8,840 of record NZ_JANUXO010000016.1, read on the forward strand.
CGCCCCAGTTGGGCATCGGCTTCAGCTCGAAGAGCTTGAGCGCCTTCAAGCGGGCGTCGCGCATCCACTCCGGCTCGGACTTCTTCGCGGAGATGTCGCTGACGACGTCCTCGTTCAGCCCGCGGCGGGCGCTGGCGCCCGCTTCGTCGGAGTCGGCCCAGCCGAACGCGTACTTGCCAAGGGACTCGATGGTCTCTTCCTGGCTCAGGGGCGCGGTGGTGGGAGTGCGCTGCTCGGCAGCGGCAGTCATGCGGGTTTCCCTCCATTCGGGATCCGTGCTGTGCGCCCGTCGGACACCGGCGTTTCCGCCGCCGCGTCCGGGGGCCTGGTGCTGTCCGGCTCGGGATGGGCCGGGATACCCGTCGCGGTGACGGGTACGTGTGTGGTGCACGCGTTGTCGCCGCGTGCGATCGTCGCCAGCCGCTGCACGTGGGTGCCGAGCAGCCGGGCGAACGCCTCGGTCTCGGCCTCGCACAGCTGCGGGAACTCCGCGGCCACGTGCGCGACCGGGCAGTGGTGCTGGCAGAGCTGGACTCCGACGTGGTGGCCGAGACCGCCCGGGGTCCCGACCCGGCGGGTCGACGCAGCGTAGCCCTCCCTGGTCAGGGCGGTCGCCAGGGCCTCGGCCCGGATCACCGGGTCGCCCGGGCCGGTGATGGCCGGCCGGTGCGGACCGACCAGGGCCTCGACCCGGCGCTCGGCGAAGGCGCGCACGGCGTCGGGCCCCGCGTGCTCGGCGAGGAAGCGGATGGCCGAGACGGCGAGGTCGTCGTAGGCGTGCCCGAACCGGGCCCGGCCCGATTCGGTGAGCAGGAAGAACCTGGCCGGCCGGCCGCGCCCGCGCGGTTCGCGGCGGGAGGCTTCGCGGGTCTCCGCCTCGCCGTCGGCCACCAGCGCGTCCAGGTGCCGGCGGATCGCCGTGAGGCTGATCCCGAGCTGCTCCGCGACGACGGCCGCGGTCATCGGGCCCTGCTCCAGCAGCAGCCGCGCCACTTCGTGCCGGGTCCGGCCCTCGGCCGCGTTCACGGCGTTGACCGGCACGGGAACGCCGACGGACCCGGCCCGCGGCGCAACGCCGCCCGCCTGGTCCGGGGTCCCGTTCTTTTTCACAACACAAGTGTGTCTTATTTCCCCGCCCGGGGCAAAGGCGGGGTCTGCGTCAGTGACCCGCATCACCGGTGCGGGCGACTCGATACCCTTCCTGGCGTGGCAGTCGGCGAACAACCCGTGCAACGGGACCCGGAAGCGGGCGTAGCGGGCGGCACGGCGACGGCCGTGGCGCCTCCCTCACCCGTCCGCCCGCACGAGTCGCAGCCCCTGGACCAGGCCGAACACCGCGGGCTGGACGTGGTCCGCCGGTTCGGCACGGTCGGCTCGCTGTTCCTCGCGCTGGGCTCGCTCGGCGCCGGCGCCGCCCCGGTGATCAACCCGGTGCAGAACCTCCCGGTGCTGCGGCTGTTCACCCGGATCCCCTCGGTCTCGCTGGCCATCGCCTTCTCCGGCATGGGCATCCTGGTGCTCAGCTGGCTGATGCTCGGCCGCTTCGCCCGCCCGGCCAGCGCGCGGCTGGCCACCCAGGGCCAGCTCGCCCGCACCATCGCCATGTGGGTGGCGCCGCTGCTGGCCATCCCGCCGCTGTTCTCCCGCGACGTCTACAGCTACCTGGCGCAGAGCGAGATCGTGCACCGCGGCATGGACCCGTACCAGCTGGGCCCGGCGCCGGCGCTCGGCATCGCCGACCCGCTCACCGCGGGGGTGTCGAACATGTGGCGCGACACCCCGGCGCCGTACGGCCCGCTGCTGCTGCGCCTGGGCGGCTGGCTCGCGCCGGTCGGCGGCAACGACATCGTGGTCGGCGTGCTGCTGCAGCGCGCGCTGGCGCTGGTGGGCGTGGTGCTGATCGTGTGGGCGGTGCCGCGGCTGGCCCGGCGGTTCGGCGTGCAGCCGGTCACCGCGCTGTGGCTCGGCGCGGCGAACCCGCTGCTGATCTTCCACTTCGTCGCCGGCGCCCACAACGATTCGCTGGCCATCGGGCTGATGGTGGCCGGGCTGGAGGTCGGCATCCGCCGGCTGCCGGTGCGGGTCAAGGGCGACAGCCCGCCGCCGCTGGCCCGCGGGGAGCTGCTGTTCATCGCGCTCGGCGTCACGATCATCACCCTCGGCGCCTCGATCAAGGTGCCGGCGCTGCTGGCCCTGCCGTTCTTCGCGGTAATGGTGGCGCGCCGCTGGCACGGGCGGCTGAAGGACCTGGTGTGGGCGGGCGCGCCGATGGCGCTGCTGTTCGGCGTGGTGCTGGTCGCGGTCTGCTACGGCACGGGACTGGGCTTCGGCTGGGTCGGCACCACCCTGGCCACGCCGGGGCTGGTGCGCTCCTGGATCTCCCCCACCGCCGAGCTGGCGAACCTGGCCGGGGTGCTCGGCATCGCGCTCGGCCTGGGCAACCACACCAACGCGCTGGTGCCGATCGTCGGCGTGCTCGGCTACCTGGTCACCGCGGCGGTCACCGTCAAGTTCCTCTGGGCCAGCTTCAAGTGGCGCTACCGGCCGATCATCGGCCTCGGCGTGGGCCTGGGCGCGGCGATGATGCTGCAGATCAGCCTCCAGCCCTGGTACGTGCTGTGGGCGGTGATCCCGCTGGCCGCGGCGGCCGGCACCTCACGGTTCCGCACCGCCGCGACGGTGATCAGCGCCGGGCTGCCGTTCCTGCTGCCCCCCACCGGGAGCGCGTTCGACGGGCACGCCTACATCCTGCCGTGGGCCTACGGCGCGGCGGCGCTGGTGACCCTCGGCGGACTCGCCGTGGTGTACCGGGTCTCGCCGCTCCTGCTGTCCAGGACGTCCCCGGAACCGAAGGCCGTGGCCGACGTCGTATCGTGAGGCGTTGTGAACAACCCCGCCGTCGAGCTCACCGGCTTGGTGAAAAGCTACGGCTCAACCACCGCCGTCGACGGTCTCGACCTGCGGATGGAGCGCGGCTGCCTGCTGGCCC